>CAVSPB010000007.1:0-51113 GCA_963729745.1 uncultured Gammaproteobacteria bacterium | reverse complement strand
TGTGTGACACCTTCGCCTCAGTTGCGTATTGCTGCACTAGAATTCGACGAGCTCCGGTGTGAGTCGGTGGACGAACCCGAGATCGAATTCGGATCCGTGACTGCCGATGAGGTGAATCTCCGCTCGGGAGTCGCGAGAGTGTTCCAGATCGCGCAGCGACCCAACCGGACACCACGGCCACGGTGGTCTGGGGCAGTGACACGAGAGAGCGAACAGCAGCTACCGCCTCAGTGAGCGGCTCCGCCTTCGCCGGATCGTCGACGAGGGGGGCGAGCGTTGCCCGTGTCGTCGCAGCCGATGAGAAGCTGCGGCACGCGGGCTACGCGACCGAGCGCCACGCGCAGGTCGGCATCGAGGCCAGTGCGATCTCCGCTGGGCGCTGCCTCGTTCACTCGTTCGTCTCCGGCGCCTGCAGGACGGAGAGGAAGGAGCAAGCCCAGCGATCGACGTCGTGTGCGCGCAGGTATCGCTGCATGATCTGCATGCGGCGACGCCCTCTGCCGGGTCGATCTCGATTGCTCGCATGAGAGCTACCTTCACGGCGTCAGGATCGTGAGGGTTGCAGAGAAATGCATCCCGAAGCTCATTGGCTGCGCCTGCGAACTCGCTCAACACCAGCGCGCCACCGTGGTCGATTCGTGCCGCCACGTACTCCTTTGCGACAAGATCATTCCGTCCCGCAACGGCGTCACCATCATCACGTCGGCGGCACAGTACAACGCCGCGAGCTCTGGTCTGCTGTAGGACTGGTGGAGGTAGTGCACTGCCGGTATGCCGACCCGGCTGAAGTCGCCGTTGATCCGGCCCACCTCGCGCTCGACCCGTGTCCGAAGCGTCTGGTCAGTGCTCGACCCGCTCCCTGCTCGGGGTCGCGACCTGTATCAGCCGCGCGGTCCTGGGAGCCAGGCCCAGCAACTGCCGGATCGCGGCGCTGGTGCGTCCGCGCGCGAGGAGCTCCAGCCACTCCCCGAGCAGCACGAGCGCCACGATGACGGCAGCGACCTCGAAGTACACCCCGACCATTGCGTGCTCATCGCGCATCTGCGGCGGAAACAGCTGCGGCGCGAACGTGGCGACGACGCTGTAGAGGAATGCCACGATGACGCCCAGGCCGATGAGCGTGTACATGTTCGGTGCGCGATTGACGACGCCCTGCCACCCGCGGCGGTAGTAGTCGAACGCTGTCCACAGAACGACGGGAGCCGTGAGCAGCAGCTCGAGCATGCGCAGCGTGCGGGCCGCGCCATGGGTCGGCGTCAATCCGAGCACATGGGGGGCCATCGCAATGACGACGACCGGGACGGCAAGCGCGATTGCAACCAGGAAACGGCGCCGCACGCTGCGGATATGGCTGTCATCCTCGGTTTCGGTCGGCAGGACGGGCTCGAGCGCCATGCCGCAGATCGGGCATGTCCCGGGCCCGATCTGGCGAATCTGCGGATGCATCGGGCAGGTATAGATCGTGCCCGGGGGCGCAACGATCGCCGGCTGCGCGGAGTCGCGATGCGAATGCCGGTGATGCGAGTGGTGTGCGTTCACCGCACTAGCTCTGATCGGAGCGACTCGACCAGTGGATGTGGACGATTCGCCAGCCGGCGTCGGTCCGGCGCAGCACCATCGTTTCGGTGCTGACGATACTGATCTCCTTGCCACCCTTGCCTGGAGCGGCAAGCGCAGCTTCGGTCGCCACCCAGGCGAGATCGCCGACGGCATCGCCAGTACGCGACAGCAACCGGTGCCGCGCTTTCTGCAGAAACGCCGCATCGCTTCCCAGATGATGGGCCGCGTACTCCTTGCGCGAGCGTTCGGCACCGCCACTTTCGTAAATGAGCACCCCCGGATCGAGAAGATTGCCGGCGCTGCGCGTGTCGCCGCTGGCCAGCGCGCCAAAGAACCGATCGACGACGGCCACCGGTTCCAGGGTGCCTGCGGGCAATGTCGGCACTGCGGATCCGGATTGCTTCGTCGGCGCGTCGTGTGAGTGCGCACCGGGATCGTGACCTTGCTCGGTGAGATCACGATAGGCCTCGGGCGAGAGATCAGGCAATTTCTTCACGAACGCCACCAGGCCCCAGATGCTCTCGTCGGCGTGCGTCACTCCCCACGCCGGCATTCCAGTCAGCTTCAGCCCGTGCTTGATGATCCAGAAGGTCTCTTCGGGGCTGCGCGGCGCGGCGCGCTGCGTCAGATTCGGCGGCTTCGGATAAAGCCCGGCCCGCAATTCCGTGTCGCTCATTCCGGGCGCCAGATGGCAGCCGGTGCACATCTCCGAGTAGTGTTCGGCCCCCACCGCAATGAGCCCCGGCTCATCGAGATCGGGCACGCGGATGTCGTCGGCACGAACCGCGATCGACCGCTCGCGGATCGTTTCCATCAAGCGGCTCGTGAAGCCCCAGTGCGGTGCGTCCGCTGCGACGTTGAAGAGCCCCGCGTGGACCCACCCGAAACCGCCGACGAACAGCACAGCGATGACTATCAGCGCGACTCTCACTGCTCTCATTAGATCACCTGTGTTTCATTTGCATCTTGTAACGGTGGACTTCCGCGTGCGGCGCATCGATCCTCGCCGATCAGGACGAACCCGCGCGCGCACCGGCGCGTCGCAGCAGCAAGACAGCCCCGAATGCGGTCACGATCGCCAGCACTGCAGCGATCGCGGAAGTGATCTGCAGGGACATGGCGAACGCCTCGCGAGCCGTGTCTGCCAACCCGGCGCCGAGTCGCCCGGGCAGCTGTTCGGCCACTGCCAGGGCGGCTCCGAGCGTATCGCGTGCGGCCTCTATTGCGTCGGGCGGAATTCCGCTCGGCGCGGCGCTGGTCATCTCGCTTCGATAAACCGCCGTGCCGATGCTGCCGAGGACTGCGATGCCGAGCGCTCCGCCGAATTCCGAGCCGGTCTCCGAAAGCGCTGATGCCGCACCCGCCCGCTCCGGCGGGGCGCTACCGACGATCAAGTCAGTCGCCAGGGTGAACACCGGCGCGAGACCGAGCGAAAAAACGACGAAACCCGTCACGAGGAGCGCAAGGCCGGGACGTGCCCTCGACTTGTGTGAGCATACCGAATCCGACGGCCGCGAGCGCCAGGCCCGCAGCCAGCACGAACGCCGGACGAACCCGACGGGCGATCGGGGGCGTCAGCGTGGAGCCGACGATGAACGCGACTGCGAAAGGCACGGTCCACAGACCAGCCTGTAACGGCGACAACCCGAGCACCAATTGCAGGTACTGGGCAATGAACACGAAGGCTCCGAACGTGACGAACGTACCGAGCGTGTACGTGGCCAAGGCCGCGCAGAAAGCGGGCGCCCGGAAAAGCTGCAGGTCGAGCAGCGGCATGATCAGCGTTCGTTGCCTTCTTACGAACACGATGCCGGCCAGGATCCCCACCGCGATGAACAGCACAGGGCGCCACTCCAGGCCGTCCTGCGCCATCTGCTTGAGACCGTAGATCACCGGCAGGACGCTGGCGAGCGACAGGCCTGCACTGATCAGATCCAGGCGACCTGCCTCGGGATCTCGGAACTCCGGAAGCAGCTTCGGGCCCAGCACCAACAACAGCACCATTACCGGCACGCTCAGCAGGAATACCGAGCCCCACCAGAAGTGCTCCAGCAGCATGCCGCCCACCAGCGGACCGATCGCGGCGCCTGCAGAGTAGCTGGAAACCCATATCCCGATGGCGACCGTGCGCTGCGCGGGATCACGGAACATGCTGCGGATCAGGGAGAGCGTCGACGGCGCCAGGGTCGCTCCGGCTACCCCCAGCAGCGCGCGAGTCACGATCAGCATCTCGGCGCTGGTGGAAAACGCCGCGAGCACCGAGCCGATGCCGAACGCGGCGGCGCCGATCAGCAGCAGGCGGCGGCGACCGAAGCGGTCGCCGAGCGTACCCATCGTGATCAGCGATCCCGCGACCAGGAATCCGTAGATATCGATGATCCAAAGCAGCTGTGAGCTGCTGGGCTGGAGGTCGGCGCTCAGAGCGGGCACCGCCAGGTTCAGCACGGTCAGGTCCATGGAGTAGAGCACGCACGGTAGCGCGATCACGGCGAGGCCGATCCACTCGCGACGTGTTGCGCGATCTACAGATAGCTCAGCCACGAGTCCCGTCGACGAATCTTGATGTCGGCAAACCGGCGCGAAACAGGGTAGAGGGCGACGAGCACGAGCAGCCAGATGACATAGACCGTGAGCAGATTGAACCCCCAACCAGCCGCAACCAGGCGGGTCGGATCGCCCAGGAAGTTGAAGAAATATCCGGCCGGAATGCCCAGCGTCACGCCGACCAGCAAAGCGGCGCCATGCACCGTATAGATATGTACCAGGTACGTAAACAAGGGCGTTCGGCCAAAGACGAGCAGCGCCCTTGCAATGACCCCCCTCAGGCGTTCCAGTAAGGGCATCAGCGTGAGTGCCAATCCGAGGGTGACGAGCACGTATGCCAGCGACGGTGGGTACTTCGAGACGTTGAAAAAGGACAGCACCGTCGCGAGCGGGCTGTCGAGCCTCACCCAGTGTGAGGGGTCACCGTAGCCGTCGAGGGCGCGCAGCAGGGCAAACAAGGCGAGTGCACCGAGACCGATTGCGAGCGCAGCACGCCGCCGGCCTGCTTCCTCTCGAGTAAAGATCGGTCCGAGCGCGTAACCCAGGCACATCACACCGAACCAGGGGAGCGCCGGATAGGCAACGAAGCCAGGCGCGAAATCGATACGGCCGGGTTCCAGTGCCAGCCGCCACAGGGGTGCGAGCGCGCCGACGTCGGAGGCGGCGATCGTCCCCAGCAGCTCGTGCCCCGCAACGAGCAGCACGCCGCTACCGAGCGCCACGCCTCGTGGCAGCCAAACGAGCCCAGCCAGCAGGATCAATCCGATCCCGATCGCCCAGATCACCTGCATGAACAGAAACGGCAGCGCGAAATTGAACCCGAATGCGACCACCGTGAGCTCGAGCACGATCAGCCACGAGCCACGAGTCAGCAAGAATCTCGACAGGGTCCCGATGCTCTTGCCATTGACGCGCTGCAGGTACACGGAGACGCCGGCAAGAAAGACAAAGGTGGGTGCGCACAGATGAGTGATCCATCGCGTCGCGTACAGCACGGCATGGGTCCTGGCCGGGTCCGTCGGGTCGAACGCGAACGCGCTCGCATGGAAGAAGTCGCGCACGTGATCGAGCACCATGAGCACGATCACGAGCCCGCGCAGCATGTCGATTGATTCGAGCCGCCGCACGCCGCTCCGGGTCAGCCCGGGCACCGTCAACGGATCGCTTCGTAACGCAGGCTGGGTCACGCTGACGTCTATGGAAAATCCCCTCGTGCTCTCGGGCCGCTCAGGGGCAGAATGTTACCGTGGATGGACACGGTATCGAGCACGGAATCGCGTCGTTCCGTTCGGTTCCGCAATCACGAAGGAAGTTGCCCGAGGCGCTCGGCGTTGGCCAGCCGCATCATTGCATGCAGCTCCGGCGCGGCCTCCTGCGCAAGTCCGGCCAAAGTCTCCTCCAACACGTCGAGTCGCTCGTTCTGACCGAGCTTGAACTTCGCCGCGACGCCGAGAATGGACGCGCGAAACGCCACGATGCCCGGAAGCAGCCGATGGTATCGCTCGCCCATGTCGGAAGGCGCCCAGGCGTTGGGTCGTCCCGACTCCATTTTCTCGGTCAGGAGCTCCACGGCGCGGCGCGCCGCTTCGAGCGAATGATCGAGCTGCACGTGGACCTTCATGTGGACGGTCGCAAAGTTCCACGTCGGTGCCTGGGTCCGATCGGCGAACCAGGAGGGCGAAATGTAGCCATGCGGGCCCATGAAGACGGCGAGGGCCTCCGGCCAACGTTCCACGACTTGCAAGTGCGGGTTGCTGCGAGCGAAGTGACCGACGAGAGTCGCCGCGCCCCGGGCATCTCTTTCGAGCATCAATGGCAGCGGCGTCGCACTCAGCGCGTGATTCGCGGACGATATGAGGGTGGCCAGGGGATACGCTGCCACCAGTCGATCGATCTGGCCCAAAGAAGGAGTGTAGAGGGCCGAGGTCCTCACGGTCAGGCACCGTTCGATACGGGCAGCGTAACAGCCGCGCTTCGCATAGTGCGCGTGTATGTAGGCGACGCGCGGATCGTCAAAGAAGCGCTCGACCACGCTTTCCATCTCCCGGCCATCGACCAGGTCGGCGTCGATCATGAGATCGTCGGCGTCGAAGGCGCGCAGCGACATCGGCCGCAGGCGCATGACCTCGGGTATCTCGTTCACGCGGTCGTAAGCAGCGCCCGCCCCCTCTCGAACGAAGATGGCATGGCTCGCCCGATACGGGGTTCGGGCGACAGGCCGACGATCCGGAAACTCATGGCGGGCTCCCAAGCGCGATTGACTGGGCGGTGACTTTGGCTTTTTCGCGGACCGCGATCTATCCGTTTCTTGCTCCCTAATCGCCGGCGGAAGCGCTCAGTGCGATTCCTGCAGGCTGGCGAGCTGGCCGAACCGGATCTCGTTGAGAATTCCACGGCGGTACGTCCTGCTCGATACCAGGCGCCGGCCGCTGCGCAAGGTGAACGCGAACGCGCCATTCCCCAGTCGCTCCGCAAAGGCGACGCGCCGCAGGTTCACCAGGAGTGATCGCTCGATGCGAATGAACCCCAGGGCCGCCAACCCAATGGCAAGGTACTTGACGCTGTTGCGCGCGATGTAGTGGTCCTCGCCGACGTGGATGGTCACGTAGTTGCCGTCCGATTCGATGAAGTCGACGCTCTGCGTCTCGATGAAGTACAGCCGCCGCGCCCTCTCCCCGACGAGTTGATGCGGCGCGCTGTCTGTCTGCCCGCGCTCTCCCAGGCTCGCGCGTACCTCGGCGACGATCTCCTCGCGCAGGCTGGCGACCGCGCTTCGCGCGTGCCGCTGCCGTGCGCGGTCGATCGCCGCGCCGAATCGCTGCACGTCGACCGGCTTGGTCAGGAAGTCGACCGCTTCGCCGTCGAAAGCCTTCACGGCGTGCTCCGGGTGCGCAGTCACCATGATCGCCAGCGGCTCCTCCTGCGCATCGAGCGAGTGCAGGACGTCGAACCCGGTCATGTCGCGCAGCTCGACGTCGAGCAGCACGACGTCCGGGTGAAGTGCCCGGATGGCATCGATCGCCGCGGTGCCGGACTCGGCCTGCGCCACCACGTCGAGATCGCTCTCCTGCTGACAGAGCCACGCCAGGCGCGAACGCGCCAGCGGCTCGTCGTCCACGATCATGATTCGCACTACTGCTTCTCCTCCGAAATCGGTGTCACGGATTTTTCGCATCGCGGCAGTCTGATTCGCGCCTCGAATCGATCCAGGCTCGAGCGATGAGCCTCGAGCGCCGCCTTGTCGCCATGCAGGACGGCGAGGCGCTCGCGAATATTGCGCAGGCCCAGGCCGCGGTTCGCGTCGAGCACTGTCGCCGACGCGCCGCAGCTGTTGGTCACTTGGATGAACAGCTCGTCAGCGTCGCAGCCGGCAACGATGTGTACTTCGACGACCTCCGCGCCGCCGCGCAATCCATGCGTCAGCGCATTCTCGACCAGCGGCAACAGGATCAGCGAGGGCACCAGTGCGCTGCTGCACTGGACATCGATGCAGGCGCGCCAATCGACGCGCGAAGGCTGACGCGCCTGCTGGATCCGCAGGTAGGATTCGACGTACGCCAGCTCTTCGGAGAGCTCGTGCTCCTCGCGCTCGCTCGCGCGCAGCGTCCGGCGCAGCAGGTCGCTCAACTGAGTGATGAATTGCTGTGCCGCGCCGGACTGCGGTTCGCTCAGGCTGACCATGCTGTTGAGCGCATTGAAGAGAAAATGCGGATTGAGCTGCGCGCGCAGCGCTCGCAGGCGCTCCTGGGCCGCGGACGCCTCCACTCGCACGCGCAAGAGGCGCTCGTCCATCAGGCTGCGGAAACTGAGGAATCCGACCGCTGCGCCGACGCACGACAGGTAGAGCACGCCGTACTCGACTGCGTTCGACAGCCATGGATACAAGTATCCGGGCGAGAAGGTGAGAAACGTATCGATCCACGCGCGCGCAGCCTCTCTGCCCAGATTGAGCACCAAGGCAACTGCGTAGAGGGGGCGCGCCGCAGCGCCTACGACGAGCGCAGTGGCGAACGCAACGCCCGTAACCCGCACGGCGCTGCCGCCCCACCAGCCGCGCTGCGTACCCTTGCGCCGCCAGGCGCGAAACGTGAGATAGCAGCCCGCCACGACCAACGGCCACAACAGGGCGCCTTGAATCGCGTCGGCGACGACAGGCGGGATGAGCTCGGGGTAGCGCAGGCGCTCGAGCCCATAGAAGAGCACCCGGCTCAGCACGAGCACCGCCCAGATGGGCGTAACCGTCAGCATCAGGTCCTTCGCTGCGGAGCGCCTGGCAGCGGGCAAGTGTGCGCGCGGCTGCTGCGCGCCGGACTGCGATCGAGCCAGCATGATCGCTTCGACAGGTGCAGCGCTGCCAGAGGGCGCGCCCCCGGGTAATTTCCGTTCGAAGGCCTTGGCCAGCGCGGCCGCGACTGGCGGCATGAGTTTAGCGGCCAACATCGAACAGATCCTGTACGCAGGCCGCGCCCTCGTGCGCGAGCAGCTTGCGCTTCATCGCCAGCCCGCCGCCGAAACCCGTGAGCGAGCCATCGCTCCCGATGACGCGATGACACGGCACTATCACGGGCAGCGGGTTGGCGCCGTTCGCGAGCCCGACCGCGCGCGAGGCGCGCGCATTGCCGATTCGTCGCGCCAGCTCGAGGTAGGAAATCGTCGCGCCGTAGGGAATTGCACTGAGAATTCGCCACACGGCAAGCTGAAACTCCGTGCCCTCGGGGGCCAGGGGAAGATCGAACACGCGGCGCACGCCGCGGAAGTACTCGGCGAGCTGTGTTGCGGCAGTTCGAAACGGAGCGGCGTCCGCGATCCAGTTCGCGTCCGGCTTCCGCGGACGCCTGCCGGCCTGAAAATGCACGTGCTTCAGGCGCTCGCCGTCACCCGCAAGCAGCAACGGTCCGATTGGTGTGTCCATCTGGTGCCAGTACATCGTGTCCATTTGCGTCACGCCGGTTGCAAACTTTCGGCAGTTTATCCCGCCGGACGACAGGAAATGCCCGCGATGTACGAACTCTACCCCTCCCGTCCCGCGCCGACTGGCTACTTTCGGACGCGAGCGACTAGTTCCCGCAGCGCGGTTTTTTTTTCCGCGAGTCGCTCGCGATGTGCCGCGCGAGCCGTTCATCCCGTTGCTGTAGCGGTCTGCGCGGCGACGCCGACCACCGGCACCGCGAGCTTGAGCGCGCACGTCCCTCGGCCCTAGGCTCGGCTGTCACGGGACTCGCGGAGGATCAGGATGCGTCACCCGAAAACCGCAGCTGTCGTCGTTCTTCTCGCCTGCGTTCTCACGACCTGGGAATGCCTGGCGGATGCCGCGCCTGCCGCCGGCGGCGACGAGGCCGAATTGCGCCGCATCACCCAGGAGCTGCTCGACGCCGTCGCGCCCGGTCGCACCGAGGTATGGCAACGTTACCTGCACGAGCGGCTGATTCACGTCGACGAAACGGGCGTGGTGCGCGACAAGGCACAGCTCCTGGCCGAGCTCACACCGCTGCCGCCCGGTCTCGTCGGCCGCATCGAGATTGACCACTTCAGGGCCACGGTCCACGGCGACGTCGCAATCGTGGCGCATGAAGACCAGGAACACCTGGACTACTTCGGCCAGGTGCTGCGCAGCAGGTTCCGCTCGGTCGACACGTGGCTGAGAACCACGGAAGGCTGGCGGCTCATCGGTGAGCAGACGGCAGCGGTGCTGAAGGATCCCCCGTCCATCGCGCTCAGCAGCGAGCAGCTCTGCGGCTACAACGGCGCGTACTCGCTGACCGACAAGATCACGGCGAATGTGCGCTGCACCGAGGGTGGCTTGACCGTAGAGCGCGCCGGCCGTCCGCCCGTGAAGTACGTCGCCGAAGTGCTCGACGTCTTCTACCTGCCGGGTCAGCCCCGCACGCGGCGCATCTTCTCGCGCGATGCCTCCGGCGCGATCGTCGGATTCGTCGACCGGCGCGAGGGCGAGGACGTGCGCTGGACCCGGACGCGCACGCCCTGATCTCGCTCGAGGGGCTGATCCCGCTCGACCGGAACCACGGCCGGCACATCGCCGGCCGCGCGCCACAGGTGCATGACCGCGTAACCGCGCCATGGCCGCCACGGTTCGGCGCGTTCTTCGAGCGCGCGCGCGGTGAGCGGCGCACCGCCCTCCGCGGCCATGCGCCGCAACACCAGATCCGCCGATGGAAACGCGTCGGGCTCCCCCAGCGCGCGCAGCGCGACGTATTGCGCGGTCCAGAGACCGAATCCCGGCAGCGCGACCAGGGCGGCCGTCACTTCCTCGAGCGGCGCGCCGAAGTCGAGCTTGCCTTCGCTCATGGCACGCGCGAGCGCATGCAGCGCGCCAATGCGTGCGCCGGTGATACCCAGTCCGTCGAGATTGGCTACGGCGAGCGCCGCAGGTGATGGGAACAAGTGTGTCAGACCGTCCGCACCACCCTCGATGGGGCGGCCGACGCGCGCGACCAGGCGAGCGGCGAGCGTGCAGCCCGCGGCGACGCTGACCTGCTGGCCCAGGACGGCGCGCACCGCGCATTCGAATGCGTCCCAGGCGCCCGGGATGCGCAGTCCCGGCCGGCGCTTCACGAGTGGCCCGATGAGCGGGTCGGCCTGGAATGCGATCGCAATGCGTGCGGGATCCGCGGCGAGATCGAATGCGCGGCGCGCCGCCGAGGAATGCTGAAACAGCGCGGATGGCGCCGCGCCGCGCACGCGCAGCTCGAGGGCATCCTCGCCTTCCAGTTCCCGCACGCAGACGATCGCGTGCCCCTCGTCGGACACCACGGTGCGCGCATAGCCTCGTACATCGACGCGCTCCACGCCCGGTATCGCGCGCGTCGCCAGGAAGTCGTGCACGTGCGGCCAGTCGTAGGGTGGGCGAAATGCCAGCCGCAGCACCACTTCGTCGCCGCCTTCGGTGGGCAGGCTGCCGCCGCGCCGCTTGCGCAATTCGCGCGGCGGCCGCCGGTAAGTCTTGTGAAACGCATCGTTGAAACGCCGCAAGCTGCCGAAGCCAGCAGCCAGGGCGATCTGCGTGATCGGCAGATCCGTCTCATCGAGCAGGCGCTTGGCGAAATGCAGCCGGCGCGTCTGCGCGACCGCCATCGGCGAGGCGCCGACGTGCTGCAGGAACAGGCGGTGCAGGTGCCTCGCGCCGACGCCGATTCGCGCCGCCAGTGAATTCACGGATGCCTCGTCCAGCGCTCCCTCGTGGATGAGCCGCAGCGCCCGGCGCACGACTGCCGACGTGCCGATCCACGCGGGCGTGCCGGGTGCAGCCTCGGGCCGGCAGCGCAGGCACGGCCGAAAACCCGCCTCGGCGGCAGCGGCGGCGGTGGCGTAGTAGCGCACGTTCACATTCTTCGACGTCGGCGACGGGCAGATCGGCCGGCAATAGATGCCCGTGGACGTCACGGCTATGAAGAACTTGCCGTCGAAGCGCGGATCGCGACTGATGCGCGCGCGGTCCAGCGCACCTCGATCGAGGCCGAGAATTCCTTCCATGCACGCCAAGATACGCGGGCGCCGACCCCGCGACTAGCCGTTTTCGGACTTGAATCCGAGGTGCAACCCGATGAGCCGGGGGCGCAGCCCGCGCGGCAACAGGGGGCATCAACCCCGATCCCGGCGGTCTCCCGTTTCATCCCAACTCCGCCGGCCCTCTTCACATCGCAGGTCTCTCGCGCAAGGCCACGGCATATCTTGCGCAGCCCCAATTCTTGCGCAGCCCCAATTCGTGCGCGAGGCCCGCAGTGATCCGAGGAGGAACGATGACCGTCTTTGCCGACCACACCGCCGCGACGTGCCATGAGTAGCGGCGGCACGTTCGGGCAGATGGCGCTCGGACGAGCCTCCTTCGCTCTCGGTGTGGCGGGTCTCGGGTTGCTGAACCTGCTCCTCGGGGACTTCCTGCCCGACCTGCAGCCGATGCCGGATTGGCTCGCCGGGCGCGCGATATGGGCGAGCCTCACGGGACTCGTCCTGCTCATGGCGAGCGCGGGTATCGCCGCGAACTGGAGATCGCGCCTGGCGGCCATCGTCATGGCGGTGCTGTTCTTTGTCGGCGTCGCGTTGCTTCACCTGCCCAAACTGATCGCCGCTCCGGGCGACGGCGGCGCGTGGGTGAGTGCGTTCGAGCTGATCGCGCTGGCCGGCGCAGCTCTCGTCATCGCCGCGGAATCGCCACATGAACCGCGCTTCGAAAGACGATGGAACGGCTTCATCGACGGGCTGGCGATTCCAGGGCTCACGTGCTTTGGCCTGTCATCGGCGGTATTCGGCACCGTGCACGTCATCTATGCGAAATTCCTCGCGAGCATGATCCCCGCCTGGATTCCCGGCTCACTGGCCTGGTCCTACCTCATCGGCACGGCGCGCGTCGCCGCCGGCGTGAGCATCGTGACGCGCGTGAAGGCTCGCCTCGCAGCCATGCTGCTCGCGCTCATGTACGGCACGTGGGTGTTGATCCTGCACGTACCGCGCGTAGCGGCGGATCCGGTCAACCCGGCCGAATGGACGTTCATGTTCCTGGCCATCGCTTTCTGTGGAGGAGCGTGGGTGATCGCCGTGTCCTGGCCAGGATCTGCATTGCACCCCAGAGTCGTCGACGCCCCCCGGGCAGACTAATTCGCAACAGTGGCGGGTGCGCGTCCTGCTGCGCACGCGCGACGGCGCTGCAAGGGCTTGAATTTCGTAGCGCATTGCGATCTCCACTGTTTCATCCCGACGTGTTGCACTTCATCCCACTCCACAGTGCTTCCTCACATCGCGACTCGCCGCAATCCGCTGAGGCATATCTTTCCTGACCGCAGCGTTGCCTTTAGTGCGCAACACAGGGTGCCGCTCTCGAGCGCAGTCGTCGCAAAAACACCACGGCAGGGACGCACTGCCGGCGGCGGGATGGCTCGAGAGCGGTTTGAAGCGGTTCGAAGAATTCCAGGAGAGATCGCAATGACCCAGAACAGTCAACTCGCACGAGCGGTGCGACGCACGCTGCTGATGAGCGCGCTGGCCGCCGGTGCAAGCCTGCCTGTGCAGGCGCAGGATCAGGATCAACCGTCCGACGACACACTCGGCACCGTCGTCGTTACGGGATCGAGAATTTCTTCGCCAAACCTCGAGTCGATCAGCCCGGTCACGGCGATCACCGCGGACGATCTGAGCCTCACAGGCAAGGTCCGCATCGAGGACATCATCAACCAGCTCCCGCAGGCCTTCGCTGCGCAGGGCTCGAGCATCTCGAACGGTTCTGACGGCACCGCGAGCGTCAACCTTCGCGGTCTCGGCGTGAACCGCACGCTGGTCCTCGTCAATGGCCGCCGCGTCATGGCGGGCGATCCGGATGGCGGCAGCGCTGCTGACCTGAACCAGATCCCGCTCGCTCTCGTGAAGCGCGTCGACGTGCTCACGGGCGGCGCCTCCTCGGTGTACGGCGCCGACGCCGTGGCCGGTGTCGTGAACTTCATCATGGACAACGAATTCGAAGGCGTGAGGCTGGATGCCAACTACACGTTCTACGATCACAAGAACGACAACCAGAATCTGCAGGACCTGGTCGCTTCGCGCAACTTCGTCGCGGCTCCGGACAGCACCACCAATGGCTACGCGCGCGACTTCACCTTCGCGCTGGGCCTGGGGGGCTCCGACGACACCGGCCATGCGACGTTCTACGCGACGTATCGCAAGGTCGACGCGGTGCTTCAGTCGCAGTACGACTACAGCGCCTGCGCGCTGTCTTCGGGCAACGCGTTCGGTTGCGGCGGCTCCAGCACGTCCTTCCCGGCGCGCTTCCAGCCGATCGACCCCACCACGGGCTTGCTCCTCGCCACCGTCAACGAGACCGTCGGAGCGGGCAACGTGTTGCGTCCGTTCTCCTCCGCGACTGACTTGTACAACTTCGGTCCGCTGAACTACTACCAGCGTCCCGATGAACGCTACACGTTCGGTGCGTTCGCGCACTACGACGTCAGCGAGAAGGCGCAGGCCTACGGCGAAGTGATGTTCATGGACGACCGTTCGGTCGCGCAGATCGCGCCCAGCGGCGCGTTCGGCGTATCGCCGACCATCAACTGCGACAACCCGCTGCTGGACCCGTCGATGGTGCAGAGCTGGTGCGGACGCTTCGGCCTGTCGGGCGCCGACGAAACGAGCATCTTCGTCGCCCGGCGCAACATCGAGGGCGGCGGACGCCAGGACGACATCGGTCACGAGTCGATCCGTGGAGTCGCCGGCTTTCGCGGCGAGATCTCCCCGGCCTGGTCGTACGATGCGTACTTCCAGCACGGCACCACCAAGCGCAACAGCACTTACCTGAACGACTTCTCGATCACGCGGCTGGGCAGAGCAATGGACGTGCGGACCGACACGCGGCTGGACTCCAGCGGCAATCCGGTGCCGACCTTCGGCACGCCGCAATGCGAGTCGTTCATCAACGGCACCGACCCGGCCTGCGTCCCCTGGAACATCTTCCAGGGCAACGGAGTTACCCCGGAGGCTCTGGCCTACCTGCAGACCCCGGGCTTCATCCGCGCGCAAGCCAAGCAGCAGATCTTCCACACCGACTTCACGGGCGACCTGACCAACTGGGTCAAGCTGCCGTCCGCAGAGTCGGGCCTGGCGATCAACGTCGGCGCGGAATACCGCGACGAGGACACCCAGTTCCGTACCGATACCGCCTTCTCGACCGGCGATCTCGCGGGTCAGGGCGGCGCCACGATAAGCACGGAAGGTGGCTACAACGTCAAAGAGGCGTTCATGGAAGGCCGCATCCCCCTCGTCGAGGGCAAGACCGGCATCCAGGCGCTGACGTTCGAAACCGGCTACCGCTATTCGGAGTACAGCACCGGCTTCACGACCGACACGTACAAGGCCGGCCTCGACTGGGCACCGATCGACTCGCTGCGCTTCCGTGGCAGCTACCAGCGTGCGGTGCGCGCGCCGAACGTCGGCGAGCTGTTCTCCGTGCAGTCAGTGGCGCTCGACGGCTCCACCGATCCGTGCGACGGCACACCGGGCGACGGTCTGGACGACGGTCCGACTGCCACGCTGGCGCAGTGCTTGCTCACGGGCATGACGGCCGCGCAGTACGGCAACGTGCCGGAGAATCCGGCTGCCCAGTACAACGGCAAGCTCGGCGGTAACCCGCTTCTGAATCCGGAAGAGGCCGACACGGTCTCCTTCGGCGTGGTGTGGCGCCCGGAGTTCGCGAACCTGACGATGGCGGTCGACTACTTCGACATCAAAGTGGACCAGGCCATCAGCAGCGTCAATGGCGGCAATGCCGACGTGTACATCAACAAGTGCATCGACACGGGCAGCCCGGCATTCTGCGACCTGATCCATCGCGATGCGAACGGCACCCTGTGGCTCACCGGTTTCGTCACGGACACGAGTCTGAATCTCGGTGGCCTGAAGACCGAAGGCGTCGATCTGCAATCGACGTACTCCATGAAGTTCGGTGAGCACCGCGTGGGCCTGAGCCTCGTGGGCACCTACCTGCTGAGCGCCAAGAACGCACCGCTGCCGGATGGCGACTTCTACGACTGCACTGGCCTGTACGGCACCATTTGCGGCGTTCCGGCTCCTGTGTGGCGGCACTCGCTGCGCGCTGACTGGGCAACGCCATGGGCGGGCCTCGACATCTCGATGGCCTGGCGATACTTCGACGGCGTGGATCTGGACCGCTCCAGCACCGACTCGCAGTTGATCCGCGACATCGATCCGGACGGGGTGAACGGACCGCTGCTCCCGGACGGCATTCCCGATCCGCAGCGGACGGACGCGCATTTCAGCGCCCGGAGCTACGTCGATATGACCGCTGCGATCACGTTTGCCGAGAACTACACGTTCCGCCTGGGCGCAAACAACCTGCTCGACCAGAATCCCCCTCTGGTCGGCCAGGCCAATTGCCCGGCGGGTCCGTGCAACGGCAACACGTTCGCGCAGGTCTACGATACGCTCGGACGCCAGTGGTTCGCCTCGGTCACGGTGGACTTCTAAGACAAAGCAACTTCACACATCGTCGCTCTGACGAAACGGCGGGCTTCGGCCCGCCGTTTTTTTCCGACCGCCGCGTTACGCCACGCATGTGGCCTGGTTATCGCGGTGGTGGCGGGTCGCGTTCAGTTTTGCGCCATCGTATCCACGTCATTGCTCTTCACCGCAGCCTGGAATGCAGTATCGAGCGCCGCGACGATTCTCCGATCCTCCTCCATATTCGACCTCCCAATGGACTGCGAACGCGGCCTACGCTATGTCAGTCATGTTGCGGTTTCCGGTTGAAATCGGACTCGATAGGGAGGCGCTTCGATCCGCTGTTTTTCTTGGACCTTCGCGATCCGGCGTTTAGGATGGCGGGTGCCGCCGCCTGACCGCCGCTCATGAACTCCAAAACGACAGGAAATGCTCGTCGCGCCGCCCCCGCGGTGCCGCACGACTATCGCGAAGCCCGAAGCCTGCTTCTCGATTCGGAGCTGGGTCGTGCGGAGCTCCTGGCCTGCACCGGCCTGGGGCGTACGCCGACGCCGGAAATTTTCTCGCCGGATCCGCAGCTGCTCGTGACGCTACGCGGCTGCTTCCTCTGGCACGTCGGCGCCTCTCGGCACCTGGTCGATGCGAATCGCTGCGTGCTCATCCACGCGGGCGAGAGCTCGCAGGACAGCCACCCTTCTGAGAGCGGTGAGGTGCACGCGCTCCTCGTGACTCCCGCGTCTGAACTGATCGCCGAGCTGTTTCGCTGGGACGGAGGCTCGACGGCCTCCTCCGGCGAGTTTCGCGCGCATACGATTCACGCCTCGCCGCGGTTTCAACTCGCGGCGAGCGCGTTCGTCGCCGGCGCAAGCGATCCCGCCAGGCGCGAGCCGCTCGTGCTTGAAGAGGCGATGCTCGGCCTGTTGCGTAGGCTCCGGTCGTCTGGCAAGGCCCATGCAGCGGCCGTGTCACCCCGTGTGAGGCAGCTGGTGCGCACCGTCAAGGAGCGGCTCCAGACGATGGACAGCCGCGCCTCGCTCGGTGAGATCGCGCGTGCCGTCAACGTCACTGCAGCGCATCTGACGCATACCTTCCGACGCGTGGAAGGAGTGCCGCTCGCCGTGTACCACCGGCGCATCCGGCTGGCGCGCGCCTTGTACGAGCCTCCGCGCACCGAGAATCTCGCAACGCTGGCCCTCGATCTGGGTTTCTCCAGTCACGGACATTTCAGCGCCGCCTTCAAGTCGCTGTACGGCATCACGCCGTCGGAGTTTCGCGACCGGCCCATGCGGCGTATGGTGGCCTCGTACCGCGCGGGCTGAGCTCCGGAGCCGCCCGACTGCGGTCGAAAGATTCTGGAAGCGCCGCAGGGCTCGAGCTGTCACGCTAGGTCGATGCAAGCACGCAAACTGGTCCCGTTCGCGCCGGTCGCCGCGATGGCGATTCTCCTCCTCCTGCCGCTCGCGGCGAGCGCCGCGATGGCGGAAGCTCCGCCGATCGCGCATGGCGTCGTCGGCACGACGCCGTCGCTCCTCGCCCCCGGGTTCGTCTCCACGATGGACGACGACTCGCATCCGACGCTGTCGCCCGACGGTCGAACCCTCTATTTCCTCAAGAACACCCCGACGTTCGACTTCTGGACCATCGTCGAGTCGGACTGGCAGGGCGATGCCTGGGGCCCGATACGCACCGTGCCGTTCTCCGGCCAGTATCCGGACGGCGACCTGGTCTTTGCGCGCGACGGCCGCCATGCGTTCTTCGTGTCCGCGCGACCGGTGAACGGCAAGCCGCGCAGCGATACCGAAATCTGGGCGATCGAGCGCACCGCGACCGGCTGGACCGAACCCCGGCACGTAACCGAGCTCTCCAGTCCGGGCGATGAGTGGTTCCCGACGCTCACGACGGATGGTTCCGTGTACTTCGGCTCGACGCGCCCGGGCGGCCAGGGCGGCTGCGACTTGTGGCGCTCGAAGTGGGTGAACGGACGATTCCAGGCACCCGAGAATCTGGGGACGCCGCTCAATTCTGCAGCGGAGGAAATCGAGGCCTACATCGCGCCGGACGAGAGCTACATCGTGTTCGCGGCGAAGGGCCGCCCCGATTCGCTGGGCTCGTACGACATCTATGTGAGCGAGCGGCACGGCAAGGTGTGGAGCGTGCCGCGCAACGCAGGTGCGCCGATCAACTCGACCGGCTGGGACTTCTCGCCACGCATGACACCCGATGGCGGCTACTTCACGTTCACCAGCAATCGCGGCTTCGGCTCACAGCCCCAAGAGCGGCGCCTGGAGTTCGCGGAACTGCAGAAGCGCCTGCGCTCGCCGGGCAACGGCCTGCGGGATATCTATGTCGTCGACAAGCGCGCGCTGGGGCTGCAGCGCTGACTACTCAACCAGCCCATCCCGATTCGTGTCCACACGCTTTTATCCCCAGACTTCTTTGAGCCGCACATCGCGACCGCAGCCCGATCGGTAGAACTTGTAGCGCAGGGGATTCTTCTTGTAATAGTCCTGGTGATACTCCTCCGCCGGATAGAACGCCGTAGCGGCCGCGATCTCAGTGACGATGGGTGAATGGAAGCGGCCGGATTTTTCCAGCGCCGCCTTGGATTGCTCCGCCAGCCTGCGCTGCTCGGCGTCGTGATAGAAGATGGCGCTGCGATACTGCGAGCCGGCGTCGCAGAACTGACGATTGGCCGTCAGGGGATCGATATTTCGCCAGAACACGTCGAGCAACTGCTGGTAGCTGATCCGCGCCGGATCGTAGCGGACCTGCACCGACTCCGCGTGGCCGCTGCCGCCGTCTGAGACCTGCTCGTACGTCGGGTGAGCCGCCGTGCCGCCCGCGTATCCCGAAGTCGTCGAGATGACGCCGGGCAGCGCATCGAACGGCGGCTCCATGCACCAGAAACATCCGCCCGCGAATGTCGCCACGGCAACTCGCCCGGATCCTGCGACCTGTTGCGCCGGCGGCTGCGGATCCGCGGACAGGACCCGCCAGCCCGCGCAGGCAACCATCGCCACCGCGAGCGCAAGCAATCCGCGCCGCATCGAGGAAAACCTCATCGTACTTGCTCCATGCGATTCTCCTTCAGGTTCTCAGCGGCGGCAGCGCCTGCCCGGTGGGAACGAACACGAGAGCGACACCGTTGTTACACCAGCGCTGTCCGGTCGGCTTGGGTCCATCGTCGAACACGTGACCTTGATGTCCGCCGCAGCGCGCGCAGTGGTACTCGGTACGCGTGAAAATCAACTGCCGGTCCTGTCGCGTGCCGACGCGCCCGGTGATTGGCTGATAGAAGCTCGGCCAGCCCGTGCCGCTGTCGTACTTCGCCTTTGCATCGAAGAGCGGCAGGAAGCAGGCTGCGCACAGGAACTTGCCCGGCCGTTTCTCGTCGTTGAGGGGGCTCGAAAATGGCCGCTCGGTGTCTTCCTCGAACAACACGTCGAAAGCTGCCGGAGGCAGCAGCTTGCGCCACGCCTCGAGGGGCTTTTCGAGCCTCGTAATCGATGGATCGGGTGAGGCCCCGGGGGCCCCGGCACCCACGATGCCGCCACGCAGGAGCAGAACCGAGCCAGCCGCCGACCCGGCGATGATCAGAAATTCGCGTCGCTTCATATCCCACCAGACCGGCCGACGCGGCATATTGTTGCGCACGGGCCGTTGATTATTAGCGCGACCCATCGACCGCCGCGCTCGGCGCCTAGCTAGGGCTCCACCGTCTCCACGGTCCCATCCTCGAGATGACACACAGGACGATGATCCTTGCGCTCCGGCAGCCAGCGCGCTGTGCGGGCGACGTCATCGATCTGATCCTCCAGCCTGAAGAGTATCTGCGGCGCACCGCTGTCGCCATGATAGTGGCGAATCGTCCGGGCCTTGCCCGCGTGGCGCAGTGAAGTCGTAACGATGCGCGCATCGGTCGCGAACGGCCCTTCCTTCCAGGACAGATCGAAGTATCCGGCGGCGAGGAGTCTCGCCACGAGACTTCTCACGGCCCCTGCCTCGACCCTTTCCGTGCGTCGACCCTTCGCGCAGACATAGTGCCGGCCTTCGAACTCGACGCGGCCCGAGCCGTACAACGTGACCGAATAGTCCGGACACATTCCGAAGCACGGTCCCCGCTCGAGCGTGATTACAGTCGTTTCATCCATCGGCGGCGGAGCGACGGCGCTCCGCGGCGTCGATTCAGTCGGGGCGATTTCCCGGGCATCCGCCGCGGCGCTTCCACTGTGCGCGAGGCACGACAGGAGCGACAGGGCGGCAAGAAATGCCCATGTGCTTCCTGCAGTTGACGCGCCGCTCACTTCAGGCTCATTTCGACGCGTACCTTGCCGTCCACACCGGCTTTCGACGTGGCCCCGATGATGAACACGCGCGAAGGCTCGATCGCACCGCCACCCAGGAGAACATCCTGGATTGCCCGTGCGCGCGCTTTTCCGAGCGCATCGAGGTCCGCTTCCTGCACCGGGCTGCGCGCCGTGAGCGCCGCTTCGAGCTCGTGGATGCCGGCCTCGTAGCCTGCGGGATCCTCCGGCTTCTTCCTCGTCGACTCGATGGCGAGCGCGGCGGGAGGCAGCTCCGCGTCCTTGCCAAGCTCAGCACGAAACTGCTTTACGAGCAGCCGAAAGTGCTCGGCCGGATCCGCCAGGAGCGTCGCATCCATCGGTTCATCGGATCGTTTGCCCTTCGCGACCTCGCCCGCTTTGAGCGCGAGCAGTTTCGTCTCCAGCGCCCGCGCCTCAAGCACCGGGCGATCCAGATCCGCGGCGAACGTGATCGGCACGTCGAGCTGTAGCTGGGGACGTTCCTGAAGGGCCTTCACGACACCGGCCAGTTTCTCCTGTCCGGCCGGGTCGAGACTTTCGTTGCCGGGCTCGAAGTCGATGAGGTTCATCTCCTCGCCGCCGCCGAAGAGCCTTCCCAGCAACGCGAACGGCGCCGTTACGATCTTGGTGAGAAGCCCGACCACGGCCTTCCAGATGATCGGGCCGAGCCGGAACTTCGGATCGTCGAGACTGCCCGTCACCGGCAGCCCGATGTCGACTCGCCTGTCTTCCACAGATACCTTGATGCCGTCCATCGCGATATCCGGCGCGGCGAGGGTCCACGCGGCGGAAGCCGGTTCTGGCTGGTTCGTCGTTTGTGGGGTACTCGTCGCCGCGCCGTCGCTGGCCGGCACACCCGCACCGGCGGCTTCGGTCGAGGAACGCGCCAACAACTGGAGCAGGTTGATCCCGCCCTGCTCGTCGATCCATGCGCGTACTTCGCCTCCCGTGAGTCGAACCGGACCGATCTCCACGGAGCGTTTCGCCACATCGAGCCGCGTGGCATCGATCTCGCAACGGGCGAGATGCACGTAATCGGACTCGCCGCCGCGCGGCCGCACACCGAGATCCTCCGCGGCCACCTCGTGCACGTTGACTCGAAGCGTGAACGGCTGGGTTGCGGACGTGAACTCGTAGTCGCCGTCGAGCTCGACGATGCCCGATGCAGTTTCGAACGGCAGCGATTCGCGCAGATAGTCCGCAATAGTGGTCGCCCGGAGGTGGGCGACCTCGAAGCTCCCTTGTGATGCGAGTGGCGCCACGCCGACGGTGCCGGTCCAGTGGAACTCCTCGCCTGCCGCCGAGGTGCCGGCCAGGGCATAGGCGTTCCCGGTCGAGCCGATCGTGCTGAAGTCGCGCAGCGCGAACGTGATCGGCCGGACCTCCGCGCGGAACGGCTCGGAGTGCGTGCGGTCTTCCAGGCTCACGCGGCCTTCGAGCACGCGCAACCGGTCGATGAAGAGCCGCATCGGTTTCGCATCTTCGCTCGCTGCGGCTGGCACGGGCGCCGACTCCGGCTCCGCGAACGGCGCCGCCAGCGCGGACAGATTGAGCGCTCCGTCGCTCTTGACGAGCACGCGCGCAACAGGCCGTTCGAGATCGATCTCGCGCAGGCTCAGGCCCCGCCGCCAGAGCGTCGCCACGTCGCCATCTACCAGCAGGCGCCCAAAGCCGAACATCGGCTGCGAATCGGCATCGGGGAAGCTGAAATCCGTCATCTCGAGCGTCAGCGTGAAGGGGTTGAAGCGGATCTCCCCGATCGCAACGCTGCGCCCGTAGTGCTCGGCCGCGAAGTCCGTAAGGCTCGAACGCAGGAGGTACGGCACCAGGAAGAATCCGGCGGCCGCGTATGCCGCCACCAGGGCAACGCCCACGCCGAACCAGATAAGAAGGAGCACATGCGCAAGCCCCGGTACAGGTCCTTCCCCGGGCTTGCCGACCACAGCTTCCTCGGTGACGCTCATCGGTGGCCAATCCAGCGCACGATTCGATTCGACTCTGTATAGCAGATTCCGATCAGGAGCCGGCCCGCGCTGGCGGCCTTTCCATTGAGTGCCCAACCCTGGTGCACCGCCATTGGACTTTGGTCCCAGCCGCGGCCTGGGCACTGCATTTCGACGCGCAGCTCTGACACCTGGAGGGGCCATGAATATCATTTGTCGCACAATGACAGCGTTGGCGGCGCTCTCGCTCGCCACCTGTGTAGCATCCAACGACGCGCGCAACGACGCTGCGCCGCAGCTCGAGGGCACGTCCTCGCAGCTCGTCCGATTTCAGGGCGGCGACGATACGACCCTGACACCGGACGATCCGAAGAAGTACACGATTCAGTTCGGCAACGATGGCCAGCTCACCGCGCGCATCGACTGCAATCGCGGACGCGGCACCTGGAAGTCATCCGCGCCGAACCAGCTCGAGCTCGGTCCGCTCGCGCTCACTCGCGTGATGTGCCCTCCCGGCTCGCTGCACGATCAGATCGTCAAGCAGTGGGGCTACGTCCGATCGTACGTCTTCAAGGACGGCCACCTGTTCCTGGCGTTGATGGCGGATGGCGGATGGCGGCACTTACGAGCTCGAGCCCGTCACGGGAGCGACTTGACGGACCTGCGCACTGAACCGTTCGCTTGCGAGCTACGCCTCATCGCGCCCAGCCGCCGCGCAATGACGATCGATATCCTGCAAGTGCCCTGCAACGCTGGCCGGGTCGAGAAACGAACCGCGGAAGCTGTTCCTGGCGAGCGTGACTACTTCATCCCCCGTCAGCCGCAGGCTTTCGACCGCGGCAACGAAATTTTCGTGAACGTAGCCGCCAAAGTAGGCGGGATCGTCGGAGTTGACCGTCGCCCGCAACCCACACTCGAGCATCTTCCTGAGCGGATGCCTGCGCATGTCGGCAACGGAGCCGAGCCTCAGGTTCGAGAGCGGGCACACCGTCAGCGCCATCTGCAACGACCGAAGCCGGGCGATGAGCGCTGCATCCTCGAGCGCCCGGTTCCCGTGGTCCAGCCGGTCAATTCGCAGAACATCGAGCGCTTCACGCACATACTCGGGCGGGCCTTCTTCACCTGCATGCGCGACGAGGCGCAGGCCTCTTGCGCGAGCCGCATCGAAGGCACGCTGGAACTTTGCGGGTGGATTGCCGAGCTCGGTTGAATCGAGCCCCACGGCTGCGATGTGTTCGAGGTACGGTTCCGCACGCTCCAGCGTCTGCAGTGCGTCGGCTTCGGGCAGATCGCGCAGAAAACACATGATCAGCCGCGTGGTCACGCCCAGGGAGGCGCTTGCATCCCGGAGTGCGCCGACGATTCCCGCAATGACGGTTCCCAGCTCGACGCCTCTTCGCGTATGGCCCTGGGGATCGAAGAACACTTCGGCGTGCCGGACACCGTCCGCATGGGCCCGCTTCAGGTAAGCCAGGGTCAGGTCGTGGAAATCCTGATCCGTCCTGAGGACCGCCATCCCCTGATAGTAGATGGCCAGAAAATCATCCAGGCGTCGAAACCGATAGGCGGCGCGAATCTCCTCCACCGTGCTGAAAGGGAGATCAATTCGGTTGCGCGTCGCGAGCGCGAGCATCATCTCAGGCTCCAGCGTGCCTTCCAGGTGCAGATGCAGCTCGGCCTTGGGCAGCCGGCGAATCCAGTCATGCGAATCAGCCATTGCCCTTCCTTCGGGACTGACGATCCGAGCGGATCATGAATGCGGAGCACAGCGCGCTCAGAAACGCGAGCGCCGCTGCGACGAAGACCATCCTGCCGATTGCTGCCGTGAGCGCTTCGCGGATGACCGATCGAACCTCTCGCCCGCCCTCCTCCGTGAGGTCCCCGGTCGCCGATGTCGCTGCAAACGTGCCGCGTGCGCTCTCGATGGCTCCCCGCTCCTCCTGGCTGATGTCGGCTTGCGCGAGATGGCGATCGAGCGACCGGTCGAAGTCACCTGCCGCCAAAGTGCCGAACACCGCGATCGCGAGCAGGCTCGCTACGGAGGCCACTGCGTTGTTGATCCCGGAGGCCACGCCCGTTTGCTGCGCGGGAACGGCGTTGATGACCGCGGTAGTGAGCGGCGCGACCGTGACGGCCATGCCGAACCCGAGCAAGGCCATCGGGCCGAACAGCGCCCAGTAATGTCCCCTGCCGCTCGCGCCAGCGAGCAACGCAAACGCGATGGCGCAGATGACGGGGCCAATGATGAGCGGCCAGCGCGCGCCGAACCTGTCGATCAGGCGCCCCGACCAGCGGGACAGGATGCCAAGCACAATCGTGAACGGCAGAAACAGTGCACCCGCCGCCGTCGCCGACAAGCCGTAAGCGCTGGTCACCAGGAACGGCAGGAAGAAGAGCGCGCCGCCGAGAGCGCCGTAGAGCAGCAGTGTCAGCAGATTGACGCCGGCGAAGGTGGGCGAACGGAACAAGTCGAGCGGCATCATCGGCGCCGCGCTGCGTCGCTCCTGCACGATGAACAGCGCGAGCAGGAGTATTCCCGCGATCAGCGAGGTCGTCACCGCCATGTGCTGCCACCCGAGGCGCGACGCCGCTATCAGTCCATAGACAAAGCTGCCAAGGCCGGCGAACACGAGCATCGCCCCAAGCCAGTCGAGCTTTTGTCTTGCGTCGGCGTCGCGGCTCTCGGGAACATGGCGCAAGGCGATCCAGATCGTCGGCAGGGCGAGGAGCGGATTGATGAGAAAGATCGCGCGCCACGACCAATGATCGACCAGCCAGCCGCCGAGCAACGGACCGAGTCCCGCCGCGATCGCCGAAAACCCCGACCAGATGCCGATCGCGGCTCCGCGCTCGCCTTCATCGAAGGCCGCGCCGATGATCGCGAGCGAACAGGGAATGAGCAACGCCGCGCCCATCCCTTGCAGAGCTCGCGCGCCGATCAGCACAGCGACGCTGGGCGCGACGCCGCAGCCGATCGATGCGATCGCAAAGATGATGAGCCCGGTGAGGAACATGCGGCGGCGTCCGAGCTGGTCTGCGGCAGCGCCGCCGATCAGCAGCAGCGCCGAGAGGCAGAGGATGTAGGCATTGACCACCCATTGCATCGGCGCCAGCGTCGTCTCGAGGTCGCGCTGAATGGCCGGCAACGCCACGCTGACGACCGACTCGTCGATGTACGCGATGGTCGATGCCAGCACCGCGGCCGCGAGCACCCAGGCTTTCTGGCTCTGCGCGCAGCCGGGGGCGGTCCGCGTCGCCCGGATCGCGACTTCGTCGCAGGGTAGTGATCTCGAACTGCTCACGTGCAGCTCGGCGCGCGGCTACCTGAGCGCATAACCCAATTTCGCGGCGGCATGCTTGAGCGGATCGAGCAGCACATCATCGGCAAGCGCCCTGTTGAACAGCGGATGCCGGGGAAAGGGGCCGACCTTCTCCGCACGGTCATTCAGCGCGATCGCCGGCTTGCCCGCATTCATCGACGAACAATACAGAACGCCATGAGCGTCGGGAAAGGCAAGGTACAGATCGCGCGCCCAGCCGCGTGCGCGGGTGCGGCTGCCGGAGTGGATCGCCATGGACGCGCCCATGCGCGTGGCGAAGTCGCCGGTGACGTTGAGTAATTCGAGTGGGCGCGCCAGCTCGAATACCACCAGCCACGGCGCTTGACGCGCCCGATCGATGCGCCGCGTACTCTGGAAGAACTCGGCGAGGCAGGTCTTGGCGTCACTCGCCGCATAGTAGATGCCGCGGCTCTGGACCTCCGGCACGCCCTTCGCGTCGGGCAGATGGTGATCCCAGCGTGCGTTGACGGGCCCGTAGTGCCGGAATTCATTCCAGCGAACCGGGTATTCGCCCCGCGAGTAGTAGATCCGGGCCAGTCGCTGCCCGGTATCGAGAGTGGTCGTCGACGCCTCGATTCGCCGCAGCGCGGCGACGCCTGGCGAGTTGGGGAACTTCGCCACGCGACGATGGCTATTCGAGGATGCGCGCCAGGGCGACGACGGCAGCGACCGGCTGACCGCGCACCAACCACTCGCGCGGACTCAATGGTGCATCCTGATCGTCCAGCTCCAGATCCGGATGGGGGGACAGAAACCACTCCGCGACGTCGAGTGGGCTGAGGTCCGCTGGAAGCTCCGCGAGCACTTCACCGAGGCCCGGAATGATCATCCGCCGCGCGAACTGAAAGAGCGGGAGGCGTTTCTCGCCGTCGTAATCCACGCCATACAGCGTCCGTGCCTTCAGACGCTGACGTATGCGACTGGGATCGACCTTGAGATGCCGTGCCGCCTGGTTGGTGGTCAGGCTCGTTTCGATCAACGCCATGTAGTCCGCAATCGACTGCGCCAGCGGGTCCGATTTGCCCTCGCCACGCCAGGCCTTCGTGGAAAGTCCGACGGATTCGAGCGCCTCGTTCTCGCCGGCCGACAGGAGCTTGCGAGCGTCGACGGCGCCTGCGGAGCTCGCGCACAAAGGCTCGTTCAACAGCAGACGCTTGACTGCCTTTTCGTACGCTCTCGCTGGGAGCTGGAGCTTCGCTGACTGGCTCATCGTGGCACCCTTCGCCTGGCCAGCGATGTCGATTTCCTCCCGAAAACTCTCGGCGGGAGTTGACGAGAGTATAGGCTCCCTCCGCTCGCGGTGCCAGTGACGGATATTCAGCTTCCAGCGCCGCGCACAGGCCTTTGTTTTGGCTGTCGTTAGCGCTACTGTATCGAAATGCACGAGGTCGGCGCCCGCAAATCCACGCGAGCGATACGAACGAGAAACAGAGAGGCGTCATGTCAGCACCACCGGCTGGGCGGATCGGCGTCACCGCAACGGGTCGCGCGGAGCGTTGAGAGGTGCAAGGCGTCGACCGCGATTCCGTGCTTGCCGCGGTCCTCCGGGTCCCCGCGCAGCCGATCCTGTACCACTACACATCGCAGGCCGGGGTCCTCGGCATCGTCGCCAAGCGCATGCTTTGGGCGACCAACATGGCCTACATGAACAACGTCTCGGAGTACGAGTACGGCCGCAATGTGATGCTTGCGGCGATCGCGCGGCAACACACCGGAACGCCGGAAAATCTCCAGAGGTTCATCGAGGAAACCAAGGCCGCCTTCGAACGCAGGGCTCGCGATTTTTTCCTGACCTCGTTGACCGAGGCAGGCGATCTGTTGAGCCAGTGGCGCGGGTACACCGAGAACGGCAACGGATTCTGCGTGGGCTTCGACGCGCAGGCCCTGTCCGTGCGGTCCGAAATCGATGGTGACTGGGTCCTGACGCGATGCGAGTACGATCCGGCGCGCCAACGGGAGCTGGCAGACAGGCTGGTCGGTGAGTCGGTCAGCAAGTGGGAGGAAGCGACCGCGGCGCCGGAAAAGGTGGGATTCTGGGACGGCCTTTTCGGACCCACGTTCGAGTTCCAGGTTTCCGCCCAGATTCTGGCGCTCAGTTTCAAAGACCCTTCCTATTCCGAAGAGCGCGAGTGGCGGCTGTTCGCGCAAGCATCGGGCACGAGCAATCTCCGATTCCGCGCGGGGAAGTCGATGATCACCCCCTACGTCGAGCTCGACCTGCGCTCGTCCGAGCCGAAGGACCCCGAAGTCAAGGTCCGCTCGGTGATCGTGGGCCCGTGCCCCTATCCCGCCCTGGCGGCAGATTCCATCAGGATGGTGCTCGACGCCAACGAGCACAAGGAAGTCGAGATTGCCGGCAGCGCGATTCCATTCAGGGCGTGGTGATCGTCCCTGCCCCCACGGGGAGAGCGAAAGGTTGGACTCTCGAGTTGTACCGGTCGGCAGCGAGAGACCGGCGACTATCTCGTGGACCGGCCCCAGCACGCGCGAGGTCTGCAGGGCATCGGAGTGACCCCATGACACGCGTGTTGCACGCGATGCCTGCTGTGCGAATTGCTCGACCAGCGCACTCTTGCCGGCGCCCGCCTCGCCGCTCACGTCCGCTGAGCGTAACCCCGAGGAAAAGTCACGCGAAAGGTCGTCCCCTGCTCGGGGCTGCTCTCCAGCTCGAGCGACGCATCCAGCAGCTCGCACAGGCGCTTGACGATCGTGAGCCCGATGCCTTCCCCATGAGTCGGGTCGCCCGCGGACTCAGCCAGGGGCTCAGGCTCGCTCGGTGTCTCGCCAATCGATTCGGCCGCGTCCGACGCGACCGGTTGCCCTTCCCGCGTCGCTTCCTCCAACTTGTGCGCCATCGGCGCCGTCGTGGACGCCGTGATGCCGGGGCCGGAGTCCGAAATCGTCAGCTGCCATTGAGGTCTCGCCTCGCTGCCGCACGCCTCCCATGCCGCGAGCACGCCGCCGTGCTTCGTATATCGCAGCGCATTGAGCAACAGGTTCTGCGCGATGCGGACGATCTTGACGGAGTCCCCTTCGACCTCCAGCGTCCCGGGACCCGCTGCGCGCAGGAAGAGGTTGCGCTTCTTGGCCAGGGGCCGCAGTGAATCGCACAGTTCGCGCAGCGTCCTCGCCACGTCGATGGTTTCGAGCCTGGCTTTCTCCTGGCCGGCTTCGAGTCGGGACAGATTCATGAGATCGACGAGCAGCGCGTGAAGCGACTGCACGGTTCGGCGCAGCACCTCCATGGACTGCGCGCGCATTGCCTGCGGCGCAGCGTCGTGATCCAGAACGGCGACCGCAGTCTCCAGCACGCCGACGTTGCCGCGAAGATCGTGCGCGGCTTCGCGCCACGCCTGCGCTCGTTGCTGCTCCAGGAAGCTGAGCGATTCCAGCGCGCGTTCGAGCTCGGCCGCGCGCACCGCTGCGTCGGACTGCCGCAGCTCAGCGTACTGTGTCGCGCTTTCGCTTACGCCATTGCCGATGAGCCGGGCCAGCGCGCGGCGCGCCATGCGCATGGCCTCGACGCCGCCCGAACCCCTGATCGCCTCGCCAAACGTCTCGAGCTCCTCGAGGAGCGCCAGTTGCAAGTGGCCCCATTCGCGCGCGGTCTCGCGCTGGTTGTAGCCTTGCTGCCAGCGCAGCAAACCGTGCCGTGCCGCGCCCTCCTTTTGGTCCTCGATCGCTTCGAGCTTCGCCCAAGAAGAATCGCCCGCCAACAGGCGCCGCTCGAAAGCACCGAGCACTTCGGGAATGTGGTCGTTGAACTGAATCTTCGGCAGCGAGGAGGCGGTCGTGAGCTGAGGGTCCCCATCCACGAGCTGCTGCCAGCTCCGCAGGATCGCTTGCCGGCGCTCGCGTAGATGCCTCACCAGGCCATGGAGCAATCGCGTCGCGGCGGGGCTCTCGTCCATGAGGCGACCCTAACCCCCCGTCGGGTGAATCACAAGCTGCGTCGGCGCAAGTGTTTGCGGCGATTCAGTTGTTGCCGAACGGGTCGGCACTGTAGAAACTGTGCTCTATCGGTGAGAAATCCGGTTTCAGCGACGTCGGATGGTGGCTTGTCGTGACAATAGCCGAGGCCTTGGCATTTGTGCGCACGCACGGCGTAGTGCTGGAGGCGGCGGCCGGTTCTGTACCATCGCTCGCCAGCGCCATCGCTGGCGGCCCCATCCGCGGGAGCTGGTGGGCGCACCCACAAAATCATGAAATCTTCGCTCTGACCCGCACTGTCAGGGACTGCCCCGATGTGCTGGTCTGCCGGCTCGTTGACGGCAAAATCACTTATGTACATCGACGCCTGTGGCCCGCTCTGGTCCGTGTTTCCGAGCGATTTCCCCGCAAGCATCTGGCGAAGGTTCACGAGAGGCACACCGCCTCCGGCCGACACGTCAGTGAGGAGGTCGCCTTTCCCGGCTGGGTCTCACGAGAGCTTTCTGCCCAAGCCCGCCTGCTCGACGAACAAAGCGCGCTCGGCGACCTGGGGGCATGGTGCGCGAAATGCGATCCCGTCGCATGACAGCACCTGGCAGTGGCGCCTGCGATGCCCGCCGTTCGCTACCCGGCTTTCGGGCTTGCCCGCCATGCGTAGTTTTGGCTAAAATAGCCAAATGTCAAAACAGGTATCGGCCAGCGACGCGAAGAACAATTTCGGCGGACTCCTCGAGGACGTCGCGGCCTTGGGACGCGTCGAGATCGTGAAGCACGGGCGGCTCGTCGCCGTGGTGTTTTCGCCGCGCGCGCTCAACTCGGCTCTGGCCGAGGGCGTTGCTGTGGCGCAGGGTGGGCCGTGGGGCGAGAAGCACATGATCCCGCCGGATCGCGCACGCGCTGCGCGGATGCTGAAGGCTCCGAGCGATTTCGGTGAAGAGTAAGCGCGGCACCGAGGCGCCGCTCACTCCCGAGGAAGTCAAGAAGATCCTGAGCATCTGCTCGCCGCGCGGCCTGCTTGTCGGCGGGCAGGCCCTTGCTTTCTGGGCGGATCATCTCGAGGTCAGACGACCTGCAAATCTCGTTTCCGGAGTCACGGCAGATGCCGACTTCATCGGCGATGCTGTTCTCGCGAAGAACCTGGGGAAGCGCCTCGGCTGGGAGACATGGATACCCGCGCTCGATGATGCGACTCCGCAGACCGGAAAGGTGAGTCACCGCCTCAAGAATGGCGGCGTGAAGCAGGTGGATTTTCTTTCCGGAGTGGCCGGGCTCACGACGAAGGATCTCGTCCGCCGCGCAGTTGAGATGGAGGTGCCGGGTATCGGTCACCTGCGGGTGATTCATCCCATCGACGTGTTGGATAGCCGCATCCAGAATCTCCACTTGCTGCCCGAGAAGCGCACTGACGCGGGAATCGCACAGGCAAGACTCGCAGTGGATCTCGCGCGCGCATTCATTCGGCAGGAGGTGGTGGCCCGCAGCGAGAGGGCAGGGCTGAAGCTCCTCGAGCGCGTTGCAGAGATCGCCAGCGATATCGCCGCTGTGCGAGTCTTTCTGCTTTATGGCATCGATCCACTGGAAGCCATTCCGCTCGAGGATTTCCGCACCACATCGGCGCTACACAAGGTGCGCTGGCCGCAGATCGTGGCGGACGTTGGCGAGAAGCGGGAGACGCTCAAGAAATTGGCGTCCAAGGCGCGTAGCTCTGCGAATTGACGGTGCGACGCTCCTCGATCTTCGCGGGCCTGGTCGATTCAAATCGATAGTCACCTTGAACTGGTGGGCGGTGCCGGGATCGAACCAGCGACCCCTGCCGTGCAGCCGCAGCAGATCGCGTTTCACTGGACCACGAACCCCGATCCGCCGCGCGCGCCGAGTCTGATCGGCGTCGTCGGCCACCAACAGGCGCACGAGGATTTTCGTGTCGATCCCGAGCAATGTGCGGCGCTCCTATCGATTCATCTGCTCGACGCTGACACGCCGGCGTTTTTTCGGTGTGAACGTGAGATTTCGAATACTCCGATTCTTGACGCGAACGATAATAGTTCCGTCCTCGAGCACGGTGAAATGGATCGTGTCGCCGGCGTTCAGACCTGCCGCGTCGCGCACCTCTTTGGGGATTGTCGTCTGACCCTTGCTGGTAACCGTTGCAAATGACATTGCCTTTATCCTTACGTCCTTACTGACAGAGGACTTGTAAGGGAATGGCACAGAGACGGCAAACGCGGGCTGCAACATGATCTCCCGACGGCAGTCCTGGACGCGGAAGAGCTCGGTTGGATCACTCCGGGCGGGCGTGCGCACGCGGGCACTTGCAGGTATGCCCGATGCCGCACTTGATTGGTGGGCGGTGCTGGGATCGAACCAGGATCCCTTGCCTTGTGAACGCAATTTCAGTGTAACGTCAGCATCCTTCTCCATCGCAGCATGTCTCTGAAATAGCTGCAAACAGGCCACTTTTGTATATGTTCGTCTGCCGTCGTCCGTGCTAGGTTTTTCCGTATATTTTCCGTACGGAATGTTTTCCGAAGGTGCGGATCGACACCAAGCGCTGCAGGGACGTTGCTCGACGGCATGAGCACGCTCGAAGTCACGCGGATCGTGGGCACGTCACTCGCTATGATCGAGAAGCATTACGGGCACTTAGTCAACGACACTGCGCGCGAACGGCTTGCCAAGGTGCACATTGTCTAGCGGATCACGAGGAATCACGTACCTGCCGAAGGCACAGCGCCGCACCGCCATTCACATGCTCGAATGCGTTCTCTGCCAGCAGGGCCGCTAAAGGATCTCCCGTGGCGAAGGCCCAGCGCGCGGCGCTCGTACCCGTCGAGCACATCACCCACATGATCTTGATCCTGCGCGGTCAGCGCGTGATCCTCGATCGCGAGCTGGCCGCGATCTACGGCGTGGAGACCCGCACGCTCAATCAAGCGGTCAAGCGCAACGCCGAGCGTTTCCCCAAAGACTTCATGTTTCGCCTGGCCCCGGCAGAGGCGGCGGCTTCAAGATCACAGTCTGTGATCTTGAAGCCTGGCCGCGGGCAGAACATCAAGCACCTGCCGTACGCCTTCACCGAGCACGGAGCCATCCAGGCCGCCAACATCCTAAACTCCCCTCGCGCCGTGGCGATGGGTGTCTACGTGGTGCGCGCGTTCGTGAAGCTGCGCGAGTTCCTCGCCTCTAACAAGGAACTGGCTAGGCGCCTCGACGAACTTGAAGCGCGCCTCGCCCAGAAACTCGCCACCGACGACCGGGCAATCGCCGGGCTACTCAACACCATCCGCGAACTGATGAAGCCGCACGCACGGAGGCGTCGCGGTATCGGCTTCACCGCCGATGTTGATGAGCCTCCTTAGTACCCCTGCCAACGCCGTCTGAGGACGGCCAGGAAGGATAGCGGCGACCGCCGCTGTCTTTGACACGTCACGGCTTCCGATTTGGGTGGTCTGGGAACGCTCCGCCGAGGCGTTGAAGGTGCGGCCCAGGTTTCGCCGTCAGACGGGATCACGCCTCACCGCTCATTTTCCGTATTTTTTCCGTACGGAGCGAGGCGGAACGAACTAACCAGTTGAATTCTGGTGGGCGGTGCTGGGATCGAACCAGCGACCCCTGCCGTGTGAAAGCAGTGCTCTACCGCTGAGCTAACCGCCCGTTTGTCAACCGGGTCGATCGACCAAGGCCGATCGAAGGGGCGCGTAGTGTACTAGAAATTGCAGGGCGAATTGAGAGGCGGATCAAGGGGCCGCACCGTGTCCCTGAACCCCACGCGGGCCGCCCGCAGGTCGGCCACTTTCTGACGGACCTGCGCCGGCGTCAGCGTGCTGCCGACCTCGTGGAAAACCCAGTCGACGTCCTCCTGGTAGCTGCGCGGCTCGGAGGACTTGACGAGCTGATCGCGGACGAACCAGAGGTTGAAGTTGATCGACATCGGCTCTTCGGGGTAGTACGGCCCGCCGTGGGTCGCCAGCTTCTCGTCGTCGATGTAATAGGTCACGTTGCCGTCGGCCACCTGCATCACGAGCGTGTGCCATCCCGCGCGGCTGCCCTGCGACTGCGTGCTGGTGTTGATCTGCAGCCATTGCGGTTCGGGGTTGAATGTTTCCCACGTGGTGACGAAGAGGGTCAGCTCGCCACTTCCCCACCCGCCGTTGGGCAGGTATTCGAAGTCCATCTCGCTGTAGTCGGTGTCGAGCGGCGCCTTGAGCGGCGCGATCGTATACAGAGTCTGCACGACTTGGTCGCCATTCGGCCCGGACACTGGCGCGTCGCTCCAGCGCACGCGCGCGCCGTACGTACCTTCGAAGTACTTTCGTTGATGGCAGAACTGCGCCTGGCGCGTGGTCGTGCCATCGGTCGACGCCGTCATGCGCATCAGGCGATTGCCGGCTTGATCGGGGTCGGCCATTCCGACCGCGACGTTCCCCGTCCAGATCGCGCCTGGTACGCCCGGCCAACCTTGGGCCGTGCGCAGAATCCAGCCGTTGCGCTCCATGGCGCCCGGCGAGGAATAGCTGAAGTCGTCGAACAATGTCGGCGCCGCTGTCGTGACTGGACTCGCAGCAGAATCTGAGCTCGAGGCTGCGCGGTCTGCGCCGGCACATGCGCTCAATGCGATCACCGCGCACAGCGCCGGCCCATGAGTAGCAAGGCGCCGAGCGCCCAACGAGCCGATTCCTGCAGACACCGCGTTACCTTCCACCATGCCGATTCGCCCTGTCATAGCGTGATCACCTGTCGTTGTGAGGCGGAGCGTTGCGCCGCTTCGATGATTTCCAGTCCCTTCACTGCATCTTCCGGATCCACCGGCGGCGGCGCGCCGTCTCGCAGCGCCGCCACGACGCCCTCGTAGAATCGCTGATACGCGCCCGGCTCACTGCACACCGGCCGTGCTTGGTCGCCGACACCGAGCAACCCCCAGTTCTCGGGCGGTTCCTCGCCCCAGCCAGGCTCACGCGGAGTCTTGCCCGAGCGCAGAGCTTCCTCCTGAATGTCCGCGTGCATCTTCTTGTACGCGGCCTTCGACCCCAGGACGCGCATACGCGCGGCGGGAATGGCCGCCATCACGCTCGCCGTCAGGTGCGAGCGCACGCCGCTGGCGTGGGTCAACGCGAGGAACATATCGTCATCGACTTCGACGCCAGCCCGGCGCCGATCCAGCTCCGCGTAGACCTGCGTCACTGGCCCGAAGACGTGCAACGCCTGGTCGATGAGGTGGCTGCCCAAGTCATACAGCAGCCCGCCCGCTTCTTCTGGTGACCCGAGCTCGCGCCAACCGCCTTTCGGCACGGGGCGCCAGCGCTCGAGGCGCGATTCGAATCGCAGCACGTCGCCGAGACTGCCCTCCGCCAGCAGCCGCTTGACGGTCAGCAACTCGCTGTCCCAGCGGCGGTTGTGGTACGGGATCGCGAGCAATTTCCGGCGTTGCGCTTCGGCGATGACTTCTTGCGCCTGCACGGCGGTCGGAGCAAAGGGTTTGTCGACCACGACTGGCAGTCCGACCGCCAGCGCGGCGAGTGCCAACGGTACGTGCGATGGATTGCTCGTCGTGACGACGGCGAGATCATGCTCGCGCGCCCTCCTCCACACGCCTTCCGCCGAATCTTCGAGCCGCGCCTGCGGATGCTCGCGCTTCGCGCGTTCGCGCCGGGTGGGGTTGGAGGTGACGATGGTCGCGAGCGTGAGGCCGGGCGTACAGGCGATCAGCGGCGCATGAAACGACTCACCGCCCAGACCAAAACCGATGAGCGCAGTGCGGATCATTCAGTACCGGCCCTCAGCCAATAACTTAAATTTGGAGTCCGGTACTTAAGTGAAAAACTACTTCATCTCGTCCAGCGCCTTGAGCAGCTCCTGTGTCCTGGCGCGCAGCAGGGCTTCGTCGCCGCGGGTCTCGACGTTGAGCCGCACCAGCGGCTCGGTGTTCGAGCTGCGCAGGTTGAAGCGCCACTGATCGAACTCCATCGACAGCCCGTCGGTGAAATCGATGTCCTTCGCCTTGTCGCGAAAGAGTCCCAGGATGGAATCGATCGCGGCCTTGCCGTCCTTGAGCTTGCGATTGATCTCGCCGCTCGAGGGGAACATGCGGATGCGCTCGCCGACCAGCGCCGAGAGCGGCTTGCCGGTCTCGCACACCACCTGCGTGAGCAGGAGCCACGGAATCATGCCGCTGTCCGCGTAGGAGAAGTCGCGGAAATAATGATGCGCGCTCATCTCCCCGCCGTACACCGCATCCACTTCGCGCATCTTCTCCTTGATGAAGGCGTGACCGGACTTGCACAGCACCGGCACCCCGCCGAGCGAGTTGACGATGTCGAGCGTGTTCCAGATGACGCGCGGGTCGTGCACGATCTTCGCGCCCGGGTAGCGCTTGAGGAACACGGAAGCGAGGAGCCCGACGATGTAGTAGCCGTCGACGAAGTTGCCGCTCTCGTCGAAGAAGAAACAGCGGTCGTAGTCGCCGTCCCAGGCGATGCCGAGGTCCGCCTCGTGCTTGCGGATCGCCGCGATGGTCGGCGCACGATTCTCCTCGAGCAGGGGATTGGGCACGCCGTTCGGAAAGCTGCCGTCCGGCTCGTGGAAGATCTTGATGAACTCGAACGGCAGGTGCGGCTCGAGCGCATCGACAACAGGCCCCGCGCCGCCGTTGCCCGCGTTCACGACGATGCGCAGTTTCTTGAGCTTCGCCGGCTCGACGTAACCGAGCAGGTGCTTCAGATACGCGGCGCTGGTGTCGAGTTGCCTGCGTACGCCCTTGCGCAGCGGCGGCGCCCACTTGCCCTCCTCGGCCAGCTTGCGGATATCCTGCAGGCCGTTGTCGCCGCTGATAGGCCTGGACTGCTCGCGCACGAACTTCATGCCGTTGTAGTCCGGCGGATTGTGGCTGGCCGTCACCATGACTCCGCCATCGAGCTTCTCGTGGAAGGTGGCGAAGTACACGCCCTCCGTGCCGCACAGCCCGATGTCGATGACGTCCACACCCGAATCGGTGAGCCCGCGCGTCAACGCGCCGAGCAGGTCGAGGCTCGACTTGCGGATGTCGCGGCCCACGGCCACGCGTTTCGGCTTTAGAAACGCCGCGTACCCGCGCCCGATCGCGTAAGCCACGTCCTCGTTGAGCTCGTCGGGAATGCGCCCGCGGACGTCGTACGCCTTGAAGCCGCTGATCTTCATTTCGTGGTCCCCTGTCTGCCGTACTTGTCCTCCAGGCGCACGATGTCATCCTCGCCGAGGTAGGAGCCGGACTGGACCTCGATGATGTGCAGCTCGATCATTCCCGGGTTCTCGATGCGGTGGCGCACGCCGATCGGGATGTACGTCGACTGATTCTCCTCGAGCAGGAACTCCTCCTCGCCGCGCGTGATGCGCGCAGTGCCGGAGACCACCACCCAGTGCTCGGCGCGGTGATGATGCAGTTGGAGCGAGAGAACCGCGCCGGGTTTCACGATCAGGCGCTTCACCTGGAAGCGGTGGCCCGAATCGATGCTGTCATAGCTCCCCCAGGGCCGGTACACCTGCCGATGGAGCGAAGACTCGTATCGCTTGTCGGCCTTGAGCCGGTTGACGAGAAGCTTGACGTCCTGGACGCGCGAGCGCGGCGCCACGAGGACCGCGTCCTTGGTCTCGACCACCACGTGATCCTCCAGACCGACGGTCGCCACCAGCCGATCGGACGAATAGACGTAGCAGTTCTTCGTGTCCTCGGCGATCACATCGCCGTGCGTGACGTTGCCCGCCGCATCGGCGCGCGAGGCTGCGTGCAGCGCCGACCAGGAACCGACGTCGCTCCAGCCCGCATCGAGCGGCACCACGACCGCATCGTGGGTCTTTTCCATCACGGCGTAGTCGATCGAATCGCTGCGGCAGGCCGCGAACGCGTCGGCGGCGAGGCGCAGAAACTCCAGATCCTTGGCCGCACCGGCGAAAGCCGCCTTGCACGCCGCGTGGATGTCGGGCGCGAACTTCTCGAGCTCGTCGAGATAGCGGCTGGCGCGGAACATGAACATGCCGCTGTTCCAGTAGTACTCGCCCGAGGCGACGAAGGCTTGCGCGCGCTTCTCGTCGGGCTTTTCGACGAATTCGGCGACCGGGAATGCCTGGCCAGATCCCTTGGCGCGGCGGATGTAGCCGTAGCCCGTCTCCGGCTTGGTGGGCGCGATGCCGAAGGTGACGAGCTTGCCGGCCGCGGCTTCCTTGAGCGCGACGGCTATCGCGGCATGAAAGACGTTGACGTCTTCAATCACGTGGTCGGCGGGCAGCACCAGCAGGATCGGATCATTCGTCGCGGCGGCCTTGCCCGCCCGCGCGCCCGCGCTCGAGGTCGAGGTCGAGGTCGAGGTCGAGGTCGAAATCGAGGTCGCGCCCTTTGGCGCACTAGCCGGCTGCGCCCCAAGCGCGGCAAGCGCGGCAATAGCGACCGCGGGCGCCGTGTTCCGGCCCACGGGCTCAAGAATGATCGCCTGCGGCTTTGCGCCGAGGAGGCGCAGTTGCTCGGCCACCATGAATCGATGCGCGTCGTTGCAGACGACGATGGGTTCAGCGACTTCCTTCAGCCCGTTCACCCTCGCCGCCGTCTCCTGCAACATTGTGCGCCCGGTGACGAGCGGTAGGAGTTGCTTCGGATAGAGCTCGCGCGACAGGGGCCAGAGCCGCGTGCCGGCGCCGCCAGAGAGGATGACGGGTATGAGCATTACTCAGGCCCTTATCGACTTGCCTCGCCCGATACCGTAATACGTGAGGCCGATGCGCGCGAGATAGCCCGGATCGTACAGGTTGCGGCCGTCGACGATCACCGGCTGCCGGAGCTTGGCCTTGATGAGGTCGAAGTCCGGGCTGCGGAACTCCTGCCATTCGGTGACGATCGCCAGGGCGTCCGCACCCTCGAGCGCCGCCTCCGTGCTCTTGCACAGCACCAAGCCGGGCCGAGCGCCTTTGGTCTGATCGGGATAGATGCGCCGCGCTTCGTCCATCGCCACCGGATCGTACGCCTGCACGCGCGCGCCCTGCTCCAGCAGCTCGTCGATGAGGGTGCGCGCCGGCGCCTCGCGCATGTCGTCGGTGTTCGGCTTGAATGCGAGGCCCCACAGCGCGATGGTCTTGCCCTTGAGCTTGCCGTCGAAATGCCGCTGCAGCTTCTCGAACACGGAGCGTTTCTGGTCGCGGTTGACGTTCTCCACCGCGTTGAGGATGCGCGCGTCGTACTGCATGTCGTGCGCCGAGCGCGCCAGGGCCTGCACGTCCTTCGGGAAGCACGAGCCGCCGTAGCCGCAGCCCGGATAGATGAAGCTGTAGCCGATGCGCGGGTCCGAACCGATGCCGATGCGCACCTTCTCGATGTCCGCGCCGAAGCGCTCGGCGAGATTGGCCAGCTCGTTCATGAAGCTGATCTTGGTGGCAAGCATGGCGTTGGCCGCGTACTTGGTCAGCTCCGCCGAGCGCACGTCCATCACGATGAGCCGGTCGTGGTTGCGCGTGAAGGGCTCGTAGAGCAGGCGCAGGAGCTCGGTGGTGCGCGGATTGTCGGTGCCGACGATGATGCGGTCGGGCTTCATGAAGTCCGCGATCGCCGCGCCTTCCTTGAGGAATTCGGGATTGGAGACGACGTCGAACTCGACACTCGCGCCGCGCTGGTTCAGCACCTCCGTGAGTGCGGTGCGAACCTTGTCCGCGGTGCCCACCGGCACCGTCGACTTGGTGATGACGATGCGGTACTCATCGATGTTGGCGCCAATGGTCCTGGCCACCGCCAGCACGTGGCGCAAATCGGCCGAGCCGTCCTCGTCGGGCGGCGTGCCGACCGCGATGAGCTGGAAGAGACCGTGCTTGACGCCCTTGACCGAGTCGATGGTGAACTCGATCCGGCCGGCCTCCTTGCCGCGCTTGATGAGGGCATCGAGCCCCGGCTCGTGGATCGGCACCTCGCCGGCATTGAGGCGGTCGATCTTGCGCTGGTCGACATCGACACAGATCACGTGATTGCCGGCATCGGCGAGGCAGGCCCCGGTGACGAGACCGACATAGCCCGACCCGAAAATGGTGACGCGCATCCGTAATGCCCTGATTCGGTGGGAAAAATGAGGCGCGGACTGTAGCGGAGCGAAGCGCTCAAGTAAAGGCACGGCGTGCGGCGGAGCGGGTCATCACACCATTTTCGCTGGCTGGCGGTCCTCGTCGCACCGAGTAGACTACTACTTGAATGCAGTCAGCAATGACTGAAAAGGTGCTGGCATGGACCTCAAATGGGACCGAATCACGGTCGATCCGGAAATCATGAACGGCCAACCGTGCATCCGCGGAATGCGCCTGACCGTGCACCGGGTCCTCCAAGCGATGGCCTCGTATCCCGACCGGGGTGAACTCAAGGCCGAGTATCCCGAACTCGAAGATGAGGACATCACCCAGGCTCTGCAATTTGCAGCCTTTAATCTCGCCGATGAAGTGATACCCGTTAAAGCGGCCTGATGCGACTGCTGCTCGACCAAGGGCTGCCTCGAAGCACGGCCACGATGCTGCGAGCGTCGGGCTGGGATGTCATTCACACTGCAGAGCAGGGTATGAGCCGGTCACCGGATATCGAGGTGCTCGCATTCGCGCGGGCACACCGCCGCACGGTCTGCGCGCTCGACGCCGATTTCCACGCTATCTTGGCCGTCTCGGGTGAACGCGCCCCTCCGTTATTCGCGTTCGACGCGAAAGCCTTCGTGGGCCTGAACTCGCAAATCTCCTGCTTGCTCTTCCGCCCTCAGCGATCGCCGCCTGGAATCGGGCGCCTTGATCACGATAACCGATGCCGCGATTCGAATTCGCCACCTGCCCGTGGTTCGAAAGGGGTGACGCCAAGGTATGGCCCGCTACCGCACGCGCGCTCACAAAGGTGAGTTCATCTACGCGTCCCATGCGGAAATACGATGCATGAACGATTCATGGCCACAGTTCGGACTCGTCGGCCCGTGCATGGAAAAGAACCGAGTCGACCGCAGCGGCGTGACCCCAGGGGTTGACCGTCGAGTGGGGTACGGTAAAATACCGCACCTCTGGAGAAGCCTGATTGATCCCACCCCGGAAGAACACCATGGCGAGTCCCGCAAGGTTCGATCTGAAGCTCGACAAGCGCGAGAAAGAACTCTTTTCCCAGGCCGCGGCCCTTATGGGCACGACCATGGCAGGGTTCGTCCGTACGGCGGCAAAGGAGAAGGCCCGGGCGCTGCTTGAGCAGGAGAGGCGCATCACGCTCTCGCCGCGGGACTTCGCCGCTGTCGGGGCTGCGTTGGACCACGCCTTCGCGCCGAATAAGGCCTTGCGAGCGGCGATGAAGCGCGCCCGCGAGACCGTGCGCCGTGCTTGAGGAACAGCGGCTCGACCCCGCCATCCACGACTGTGCGGGGTTCGAGTGCGGCGTTCCTGCCCTCAACGACTACCTGGCCAAGTTCGCGACGCAGCATCGGCGGCGCGGCATTTCTCAAACGTACGTACTGGTAGATCCGGCGGCGCCGTCCGTGGTGCTCGGTTACTACACGCTGAGCGCGGCGCAGATCGACGTGACGCAGCTTTCCGACGCCGATGGCAAACGGCTCCCGCGCTATCCGATCCCCTGTTTCCGGATGGGCCGGCTCGCCTGTCGAAAGGACCAGCAAGGCCATGGTCTCGGTCGGCTGCTTATCGGCTGTGCCGTTGAGCGCTGCTTGAAAGCGCGTGAGGAGGTTGCCTCTTACGCTCTCATCGTCGATGCCAAGGACGACACGGCGAAGGCCTTCTACGAGCACTATGGCTTCATGCCCTGCGTGGACCAACCCCACACGCTGTACCTGCCACTCGGCAAGTGAGGTCCCGGCATGGCGACGATGCGTGCTGATCTCGAACATTACGATGCATGAACGATTCATGGCCGCAGTTCGGATTCGTCGGCCCGTGCATGGAGAGTCCGCCGGCTTTCCGGATCCCACTTCAGCGAGATGCGTCCCTCGACGATTGCGCCGGAAGCGCCTCGGGTTGTCGTCGCGGCTCGAGCGCGCCGCGCGCATAAGCAATCTCGAGCGTTTCGATCAGCCATGCCAAGCGCTGAGCGGGCGTGCGGCGGCGAAACGACCAGCGTCGCAGGGCTTCTGCATCCTGCCAGGTGCCCCACGCGTGGGGTTCACGATCGCCTCTGAATTCCGTCATGGTGGGGTCCCTGGATGCTGAAGCGCTCGCAGTCGCTCGATATCCTGCAGATCCTGTGGGCGCCCTGCAAGCTCCTTGAGGCGAATGAGGTGGGCGATCGAGGCGACTGCGACGGATACGCCGCCAAGCCCTGACGGTCGTGCATCCTCGCCCGTTCGCGGCGAACGCTAACCCGTCAGGGCGCCGCCGGAGTGGCGGGAAGCTTCGCCACGCGCCGCGTGGCCAGCTCGGTCACCTTGCCGTCTTCGCTGGAGGCGACGGCGGCCACGTGCTGCGGGGCCGTGGCGGCATGCTGGCGCCACACCAGGTCATCGATCGGCGTGTTCGGCTTGTACTCGGCAATCGCGTCAAGGAGCATCTCGCGCGCGCGCCGGCAATCGAACTTGCGCATGACCACGAGTAGTTCGTCGAGCATCGCCTGAACCCGCTCCCAGGGCATCGAATGCTCCATGGCGCGCAGGATCATCGGGTGCTCGGTACCGGTGACGTTGTCGCCGATCAGCAGCTCTTCGAAGAGCTTCTCGGCCGGCCGCAGTCCGGTGTACTCGATCTCTATATCCCCGTCGGGGTTCTTCTCGTCTCGCACCGTGAGGCCCATCAGGTTCACCATGCGACGCGCCAGATCGTCGATGCGCACCGGTTTGCCCATGTCCAGCACGAACACGTCGCCGCCATTGGCCATCGAGCCGGCCTGAATGACCAGCTGCGCCGCCTCGGTGATGGTCATGAAGTAGCGGATCACGTCCGGGTGCGTCACGGTGACCGGACCGCCGCGCTTGATCTGCTCGTGGAACAGGGGCACGACTGAGCCTGAGGACGCCAGCACGTTGCCGAACCGCACCATGCAGAAGCGCGTGGTCGCACCGCGGCGCTGCAAGCCCTGCAGCACGAGCTCGGCGAAGCGCTTGGTCGCGCCCATGACATTCGTCGGGTTGACTGCCTTGTCCGTGGAGACGAGCACGAAGGTCTCGACGTGAGTCTCAAGCGACGCCTCGGCCGCATGCCAGGTGGCATACACGTTGTTGTGGATGCCCTCGATCATGTTCTGCTCGACGATCGGCACGTGCTTGTAGGCCGCCGCGTGATAGACGGTCTGCACGCCGTAGCTCTGCGTGATTTCGCGCATCCGGTACTTGTGATACGCGTTGCCGAGGAGCGAAACGATCTCGAAGGACAGCGACTCGCGCGCGGCGATCAGGCGCAGCTCCTTGTCGATGTTGTATAGCGCCAGCTCCGAAACCTCGAGCAGCAACAAGCGCGCCGGCGCGAGCCGGAGTATCTGGCGACAGAGCTCGGAGCCGATCGAGCCGCCGGCACCGGTGACGAGGACCACCTTGTCCTTGATGCAGGCACTGAAAAGCGCGTGATTGGGTAGCACCGAATCGCGGCCGAGAAGATCCCCGACGTCGACTTCGTGGACTTCGTCCACGCGGGCGCGGCCCGCGGCGATGTCGCTCATGTCGGGGATGGTCTGCACATGAATGCCGAGCGCCTCGAGCTTGGTGAGGATCTCGCGGCGCCGGCGGCGCGTCTCGGAAGGTACCGCCAGCAGCACTCCGGCGATGTTGTATTCCTTGATCAGATCGGGAAGCTCGTTGGGGCTGAAGACCTCGATGCCGTTGATGATGCTGCCCTGCAGGCTGCGGTTGTCGTCGACGAAGACCACCGGGTTGAATTCCTTTCCCGCCAGCAGTCCCATCGACAGGCGCACACCAGCCTCGCCCGCACCGTAAATGGCGACGACCTCCGAGCCGCCGCTCGACTCCTGCAGCGCAGCGCGCACGACGTAGCGGCTACCGGCAACGTACAGCAGGGCGAGCGCCCAGTAGATGACGAATGCGCCGGACGGCACGGCCTTGTGCGTGACCGTGAGATTGAGCAGCAGCAGCATTCCGACGGAAAGGGTTACACCGACCAGGACCGTAGCCATGGCCTTGGCGCCCATGTAGCGGATCACGGCGCGATACAGCCCGAGTCTCGTAAATACCGGCACCGTCATTACGACGACGGCCACGTAGAGCCAGCCGCCACCGCCGATGTGATGCTCGATGGTGCCAAGTCGCAGCGTGATCGCGGAATAAAGTGCGAGCGGCATCAAGATCACGTCGGCCGAGACCATGATCGCGCGCTTGGTGCTGCGCGGCAGCTCGAGAATGAATTTCAGGAACCGGCTGGTGTATGCCGTGCGATCACTTCGCATGCCCGTGACATCCTATGTTGTTGTTTCCTGTTGCCCTCGCGGGGGCGCATGCGGCATTAATTCGCGGTGTTCATCTTTCCAAGAATTTGTTCGTACACCCGATCCTTGGTGATTCTGACGCTCCGAGCCTCATCATCGGCGCGCATCATAGCACCAGCATTAAGCCATTGGTAAACAACAATATTCGTTTCGCCAAATTGCGACGCTCCGATAACAGCATTTATACAGAGTACAAACACTCTCGATACATAAGTTAGATCGGAAATCTGAACGGCTAGCGATCCGCCTCTCGGAGCGTCGATGCGGTTTGGACGGTAGGGGATTCCTCTACACGACCGCTACCCGCTGAACGGAACTCTATGCGAGGGCCGCTAGGATCGTGCCATGACGATCTGATCCGAACCCGGTGGCGGCGCCGGTCGCAAGTCTTCGCGGCGCGCGGCAACGCTGACAAGTTCCGCCGACGCCCCAAGCCGTTGCAGCAGTTGAGCAACGCGTCGCAATGCTGCAGATCGTGAGACCACGGCAAGGCCCGTCAGTCCGATGAGCCGCAAGTCCAGTAGCAGGCTCGACTTGTCGACGTATAGAAGACCGAGCCGGCTCTTCCAAGGCCGGATCAATTGGTTGTATGCCAGATCCGGGTCGGAGTGTCCCTGCAGGATTTCCCCCTCGTCGGCGAATACTATTGACGCGAAGTCGGTGATCCCCGGCCGAACGCTCAGCAGGTGTTTTTCTTCAGCTGTGTACATGCGCGTCTCACGCTCCACGTTGGGACGCGGCCCGACCAGGCTCATGTCTCCTTTGAGCACGTTCCAGAGTTGCATGATCTCATCCAGCTTGTAACGCCGCACAAACGCACCGACGGGCGTAATGCGCCGATCGTTGGCGGCGGTCGAGTCCACTCCGGACTTGTCGGCGTTCATGCGCATGGAGCGCAGCTTGACCATGCGAAATGACCGCTCGTCGAGCCCGGTGCGCGCGGCGACATAGAACGGCGAGTGTCGATCCTGCGCCCAGATGAGGAACATCACCGGGAGCAAGAGAGGCGACAGCAGAAGCAGACCGAGCAACGAAAGCAATGTGTCGACACAACGCTTCATGCAAGAATACCTTCAGATCAGTTGCGACTCGACGGCGGCAACCACCGTATCGACCGTCGGGTAGTAGAGCTGCTCCAGCGGCTTGCTGGTCGGCGCCGGCGCATCCGGCAAGGTGATTCGCACTGGCGATACCCGCAGTGCTCCTGGCCCGAGCCGTTCGGCGGCGATGGCGACTATTTCCCCAGCCAGGCCGGAATTTCTCCAGCCACCGTCGACGACGCACAGAGCGCGCGTTCGGCTACAGGAGGTCAGAATCGTCGCCTCATCGAGCGGGTTGATTACACGCAGGTCGATCACTTCGCAGTCGATGCCACGCCGGGCGAGCTTTTCCGCGGCCTGTTCGCACAAATAGGCGGAATAGCCGGCGCCCACCAGCGTGATGTCGCCGCCCTTGCGGCGAATCTCGCAACCTTGCTTGCGCAAATCGCGTTCGGTCACCGCGCCGAGTTCGGCGGTGCGCTCGTAGAGCCAGCGATCGTCGATGTACATCACCGGGTCGTCGCACAGGACGCTGTCGATGAGCAGGTCGCGGGCATCCTGCGGGGTCGAAGGCATGACCACGCGCAGGCCCGGAATGTGGGCAAACCACGAGTGCAGTGCCTGCGAATGCTGCGCTCCCTGCTCTCCGCCGCGATTGATGATGGCGCGAACGGTCACCGCAGGCGACACCTGCCCTCCGAGCATGTGGGACCACTTGGCAGCCTGATTTACTATCTGGTCGACCGCCAGCAGCATGAAGTCCATGCGCGGATGGATCACGATGGGACGATATCCACAGATCGATGCGCCAACCGCAGCTCCGGTGCAGGCGAGTTCCGAAACCGGTGTATCTATGACTCGGTGACGGCCAAAGCGCTTGTCGAGGGCGGTCATCGAATTGCCGACGTACCAGGGGCTCCAGAGGCCCTGTCCTATGGCGAACACACTGGGGTATCGCTCAAGCAGGTACTCGAAACCCAGGCGGATCGCCTCACCGTAGTTCACCGCCGCGGTCGGGCTCACCGGCGGCTCTCCGCGTAGACGCACCCCAGCAGTTGTGACTCCGGCGGATAGGGCGCGGCTTCGGCCCGCTCGGCGGCCTCGCGCACTTGGGCCCACACCGACTCGTTCATTGCTTTCAGCTCAGGTTCCGTCGCGAGCCCCGCGCCTTGCAGTGCCGACGCCAGTCGCGTGACCGGATCGCGTTTCTTCCATGCCCGCAGATTCTCCAGACTCCTGTGCACACCCACGTCGATGTCCTCATTGGGACCGACGTGACCGCGGTGACGATAGGTAACGGCTTCGAGCATCGCGGGCCCGTTTCCGCCCCTCGCCTGCTCGATGAGCTCCCTTGCCGCGTTCGCGACCGTCACTACGTCGTTGCCGTCGAGAGTCACCGCGCGCACGCAGTGCGCCTCGGCGTAGCGCGCCACGCGATCGCTCGGCTGCCGCAGACTGATGTCCAGGTGACTGGAAAAGAGATTGTTCTCGCAGACGAACAGGACCGGGAGTTTGAACGTGGCGGCGAGATTGAGCGACTCGTGGAAGACTCCCTCCTCGGTCGCACCGTCGCCGAAATAGGCCACGCTCACCGCGCCCCGGGCGTCGAATTGCGCTGCCAGCCCGGCGCCGACCGCGATCGGGATCGTGGCGCCCACGAGCGGCACGCTGCCATGAAAGCCGACCCCGCCGCCGAACAGGTGCATCGATCCGCCCATGCCCCGGGATGCGCCGTCCTGCCGGCCAAGAACTTCCGCGAGCAGCGAATAGGGGTCGCCGCCGAGTGCCAGGTAGTGCGAATGGGACCGGTGTCCGCCGAAGACTCGATCGTTGCTGTTCAGGTGAGCCGACACGCCCACCGCGATTGCCTCCTGGCCGATGCCGAGATGACAGGGCGCGCGCGTGAGCCCGCGTTCCACGAAATCCGCGACCTGCTCTTCCACCGCCCGGATGAGCAGCATGTCCCGCAGGAATCGCTGCAGACGCTCCGCGGAGCAACCAGCGATGTCGAGCGGGCCGGTGAACTGCTGCGGATCAGCCAGTCCGCGGAGCTCGGATTTCCATCCGTCCGCGGGATTCGGACCTTCACCGGCCATAGAACTCGCGGACGCGCGCGACGACATAGTCGATGTCGTCATCGCTCAAGGTCGTGTTCATGGGCAGGAGGAGAAAGCGCGTGTACATCCGCTCGGTGACCGGCAGCTTGACGCCGTCGAAGCCGAGGCCGCTGAACTGATGCACCGCCTTACCGCCGAACTGCACGATGGTGCGGACACCCTGCTCGTCGAGAAACGCCTTGAGCTGGTCGCGGCGCTCCGCTTCGATCTCGTAGTTCTGGAAAATGTCGTGATGCCGCGGATCGCTGTCCGGTGCCGGCGGGAGCTGCAGGGTCTTCAGGTCACGCAGCCCCGCATCGTAGCGCCGCGCAATCGCGCGCCGCCGCTCGAGATCCCGGTCGAAGCTCTTGAGCTTGAATCCGAGGACCGCGGCCTGCACGTTGTCCAGCCGGGAATTAGTGCCCCATGCGACGACTTCACCTTCGGAATTGCGTCCATGATCACGCAGCAACGCGAGGCGCTGCGCGATCGCATCATCGTTTGTGACGACCGCCCCTCCATCACCGAAACAGCCGAGCACTTTGGCCGGATAGAAGCTGAACGTGCCGGCGGCGCCGAACGTGCCGGCGAAGCGGCCGCGGAACTTAGATCCGAGCGCTTGCGCGGCGTCCTCGACCACGGCGAGGTTGCGGGACGTCGCCAGACGCATCAGCGCATCCATATCGGCCGTGCGCCCGTTGAGCTGCACTGGCATGATCGCCTTGGTCCGCTCCGTGATCGCACATTCGGCGGAGCTCACATCGATCATGTGGTCGGGTCCGCATTCGCACAGCACGGGCGTCGCGCCCGCGAAATGGATCGACGCGGCACTCGCGATATAGGTGTGTGCAGGGACGATGACCTCGTCGCCGGGACCGACACCGTTCGCGAGCAGGGCAAGATTGAGCGCATTCGTGCCGTCAGCAACGCCCAGGGCATGCTTGACTCCCAGGTAGGTGCGCAGAGCACTCTCGAACTCCACAAGGTCCCGCTGCAGGATGTACGCCCCGCGGCCCAGGACGTCGCGCAACATCGCCATCAACTCTTGCTCTTGCCCGGCGAACAGCGCCGGATAGTTGAAGAATGGAATCTGTCGTCGAGTCAGCATGGGATCAGGACCCTCCTCAGTTCAACGTTGCGCAGCGTTCAGGCGCGTAGGGTCGCGCAGCAGTACAAAACCTTGTGGACGCGGTCGGGCTCCTGCTGCGACAGCACAACCGGCCGCGCCGGCTCGCCCTCGTTCGCCGGAAATTCCGCCGGCATCGGCACCAGCTTGCCGAACACGAATCGCTTGAGCAGGCGTTTGCCGTGCATCGTCTTCGGCATAATACCGAGCGCAACGGCGAGCCTCTTCACAGGCTGCAACACCCTTTGCCGCAAAGACACCGCGCCGACTGGCAGATACCCGAACAGCTCGAACGTCGAAACCCGTGCCGTGAAACAGCTCAGCCAGCTCCACGGCTCCGTAGTAGCGATGGCTCAACGGGCTTGGATTGAAGTCGGCGAGATCCTTGTTGGCCGTAGCGATGAGCACCCGCCCTCCCGGCCGCAGCACCCGGCGACACTCGCGCGCAAAGCCCGCTGCATCGGGAACGTAGTAGATCGCCTCGAAGAGAATTACAACGTCCTTCGAGGCATTCGCAAAAGGCAGCCGCTGCGCGTCGAATACCGATAGTTTCACGCGCTCACCGTAGTGAGCTTGCGGAATGCTCAGAATCCGGCTCGAGTAGTCTCCGCCCTCGAGAGTCCGCGCGACGCTGCCCAGAATGCCAAGTCCCTGGCCCGAGCCGCAGCCGGCCTCGACGATGTCCTTGTCGCGACAGTACTGCAGCGCCCAGTGGTACCGGTGGGCCATGCGGTCGAGTTGTTCTGTGCTGATCTCGGTCCCGGCAAGCTCGGTAACCTCGGCGAATTCGGCTGCCACGATCCTTCCAGAACCTCATCCTTGCCAAGACAAAACTAGCGAAGTTTAGCTACTCGCGCGAGCGGCGCATAGCCCCGCGGGCGCCGGGCTGCGTCGGGATGCTGTCAGCCGCCGTCAGCGTGAACTCCGTCGTGAAGTCGTGGACCAGCTTTTCGATCGAGTCAGCGTAAGCCTGATACACCCGCTGCGCCTCGAAGCGTTCTTCGAAGATTTCACCAGCGTTTCGCGCCATTTGCTGCGGGCGCGGCAGATTCGCGCGCAGCGTCCGGATCGCCTCGGCAAGTGACCCGCCGTCGCCCGGACGGTAGCGCCTGCCGCAGTCGCGCTCGGCCGCCAAGGTGCCGAGCCGCCCTTGCCGACAGGTCAGGACCGGCAGCCCGCCGGCCATGTACTCGACGGCTTTGTTGGGAATCGAAGACCTGGAAATCCGGCGTATTGCGGTAAGGCGCGAGCCCGACGCTCGTGATGCTCATCAGCGCGTGAATCCGGCTGGCATCGATCCAACCGGGCAGCACTACGTTAGGAAGATCGGCCGATTGCCGCTGCACGTACGATAACTCATCGCCTACTCCGCAGAGCACGAACTGCACTGGTTCGGCGGCGAGCGCGCGGGCTGCGTCAAACACCGGGGCCAGATCCAGGGTGCGCCCGAACACGCCGAAGAAACAGACGATGAAGTGATCGGGACGCACACCCACGCCCATACTCGCCCAGAACTCGCGCGCGCCCACCTGTTCGGGCTGCCGCAAACTGAGTCTGGGATAGCCCAGCGCGAAGGATCGCAGCGCGTGTGCAGGCGAAAGCCGGCCACGGTCCATGCCCCAGCGTACGAAATCGTCGTTGATGCCGGTCACCGCGGTCGCCTTACCGAAGATGCGGCGCGTTTGGCGAAACATCGGCGTCAATAGGAGCCGCGACAGACCTCGCAATCCCCTGGGCGCCACGTCGACGAAAATATCCGGCCAGAGATCGCGGACGTCGAGCACGACCGGAATTTCCAGCGCTCGGCCGCATCGACGCTGACTCGGCACAACTCGATCAGCGGCCAGGAGCTCACGATCACGTCCGGCCGCTCCCCGACGCTTTCGATGCGCCGCTGGAAAGCCCGCCCCATGTAGCGATGATCGAGGATTCGGCTCAGCGAGATTGCGCGGCGATATCCGGGCGACCAGATCAGCTCCAATGCATAGCCGGCCGCTGCCTGGTGGGACCGATCTGCCCCGGTCCGGTGCTTCTTCTGCGAGTGATTGAATGCGGCCGTCCACCAGGTTACGGCGTGCCCGCGCTGCGCCAGCGCCTCGGCGAGCAGACCTGTGCGAAACAGCCGCACGTGGCTGCCGTCGACAGGCAGCGGCTCGCCAGTCGTTACCAGCCAGATGCGCAAGGTCGCACCCTCACCATGGCGGCGTAGCGAGCGCCATCCACGAATGAATAATCGCGGTCGTTGCGTTCATCGAAGGAACGTTCTATCGATAGAACGCTGCGATCTGCTCGCAGACATACTCGATCATCTGCCGGGTCATCTCCGGATAGATGGGCAGAGACAGAATCTCCTTCCCATACCGGCTCGCGATCGGAAACTCCTCCGGCTTGGCGCCGAGGTAGTCGTAGGCAGGCAGCAGCGGCAGCGGCGTCGGATAGTGAATCTGCGTGTCGATCTCTTTGCCGCTCAGATGCCGTCGCAACGCATCGCGATCCTGTGCCGCGACGACGTAGAGATGATAGACATGTGTTGCACGCGCGCGCGTCCCGGGAGTCCTGATGCCGCGTACGCCCAGCAGCAATCGCGAGTATTCTGCGGCGATCTCCTTGACGTTGGCTCCGTCCATCCGCCGAGATGTGGCAGCTTCGCGGACAGGAGCGAGGCTTGCATTCCGTCGAGTCGACTGTTGACACCCTCGATGAGGTGCTCGTGTTTTCACCAGCGCACCGTGATTTGCAAACATCCGGCAGCGCGTCGCGAGCTGAACGTCGTCCGACACGATCGCCCCCGCGTCGCCATACGCGCCGAGATTCTTGCCTGGATAAAAACTGTACGTGCCTGCGGCACCGAA
>CAVSPB010000006.1:0-172243 GCA_963729745.1 uncultured Gammaproteobacteria bacterium | reverse complement strand
AGGTCGCAACATGTCATCAAGGCGCTCAAGACCCTTACCCACCAACCCTGTGTTTACATCGTAGAAGAAATCGTAGATATCCTGCATCGCGAGCGCGAAATCATCGAGACGCAACTGAAATGGCAGGATTGCGCTCTTATTGAGAGCCGACTGATTGACGGTCTGTTTAGTGACGGGCATGCGCTTCGTATCGTGTCAGCAACGGCTGCAACGCGTCAATCTGCAGCACTTCGCACGATAGCAGCAGCGAATCGGGCGTCACCAGTTATCTCTTGCGCGCCAAAGTAAGGCCGTCGCCGATCGTCACCAGACTCAGGTCGATGCGCTCGTCGCGGTGGAGCTTGTCGTTGAATGCGCGCAGCGCTCTGGCATTGACGTCAGTCGTGCCGGGGTCCGCCACTTTGCCCGACCACAAGGTGTTGTCCACGGCGATCAGGCCGCCGGGCCGCAACAGCTTCAGCAGCAACTCGTAGTACACCCCGTACGCTTCCTTGTCGGCGTCGATGAAAGCGAAGTCGTGGCGGCCGGCCTCTCCGGCGGCGATGCGCTCCTCGAGCGTGCGCGCCGCGGGCTGGAGCTTGAGCTCGATCTTGTGGTCCACGCCCGCCTCGCGCCAGAACCGGCGGGCGATCGAGGTCCATTCCTCGCTCACGTCGCACGCGAGGATGCGCGCGTCCTCGGGCAATGCCAGCGCGATCGCCAGGCTCGAATAGCCGGTGAACACGCCGACCTCGATGCAGCGTCGGGCGCCCATGAGTTTCGCGAGCAGCGCCATGAACTGTCCCTGCTCGGGCCCGATCTGCATCTGCGCGTTCGGCATCGCGGCCGTGACTTCGCGCAGGCGCGCGAGAATTGCGGGCTCGCGCACGGAATGTTCGATCAGATAGCGATGGATGTCGTCCGTCACCGACAACGTGCGGCCAGTCATGTTTCTCTCCTTTCGGCGCATTCTCGCGCCTGGAAAGGGCCCGACCCGCGCGACTTGGGTCACCCTTGAGCCGAAAACCCTCTGATATGATGCCGCGGATTTTTCACATAGTGTGAACGGATCGATGCACCCGCGACATGCGCTCCCCGCCGCCAGGGACGGACAGGACTCATGACCGTCCGGCTACTGCAGTTCACGGATCCGCACCTCTATGGTGCGGCCGACGGCAAGCTGCGCGGCGTGATCACTTATCCCGCGCTGCTCGCCGCGATCGAGCATGCGCGCGGCCGCTTCTGGCCGTGCGACGGCATCCTCGCCACCGGCGATCTGGTGCAGGACGACCCTTCGGGCTACGCGCGCTTCCGCGAAGTGTTCGCCAAGCTCGGCGTGCCCGTCTACTGCATCACCGGCAACCACGACGAGCCGGATGCCATGGCGCGCGTGCTCGCCGGTGCGCCCTTCCAGCTGGGTGGTGTGGTGCGCTGGCAGAAGTGGATCGCAGTGATGCTCGACACCTACCTCGCCGGTAAGGCGCAGGGACGGCTGGACGCTGCCAACCTGCGATTGCTGGACGAAGCCCTGCGCAACAACCCGGGCGCACACGCACTCGTCTGCCTGCACCATCACCCGGTGCCGATGCAAAGCCGCTGGCTCGACCAGGTCGGTCTGGAAAACGCCGCTGAATTCTTTTCCGTGCTGGACGGGCATCGCAACGTGCGCGCCGCGCTGTGGGGCCACGTGCACCAGCACTTCGAGAGTGAGCGCAACGGCGTGCGCCTGATGAGCACACCTTCGACCTGCGCGCAGTTCCTGCCGCGCAGCGACGGATTCGCCATCGACCGGCGGCCGCCCGGATACCGCTGGCTGGAACTTCAGGACGACGGCACAATCCACACCGACGTGGTCTGGGTCGACGGTCACGCGCCGCAGCACGGCTGAACGGCATCGCCTGAAGGAAATCCCCTGATGCGCAGGTTGCTCCGCCCGGTCCTCGCCGGCCTGGCGCTCACGCTGCTGGGCGCGGCCGCGCACGCGGCCGGTACCAGTCCGCTGTGGGTGATCAAGGGCAAGACCAACAACGTCTACCTGCTCGGCTCGGTGCACGTGCTGCGCGCCAGCGACTACCCGCTGCCTGCGGCGATCCTCGATGCCTACCGCGACGCCGAAATCCTCTTCATGGAAGTGGACCTGGACGACCTGGATGCGGGCGAAGCGCTGCAGTACACGCTCAACAACGGCAGCCTGCCGCCGGATCGTTCGCTGCGCGACGTCCTCGGGCTGGAGGACTTCACGGTCGCCGACATGAAGGCCAACGCGATCGGCATCGACCTGGGGCTGTTCGCGCGCTTCGAACCGTGGGTCGCAGCGCTCGCCGTGGTGCAGGCACAGGTCGCCAGTCTCGGACTGGAACCCGAGAACGGCGTGGAGCAGTACCTGCTGCGGCTCACGCAGCAGGACCACAAGGAGGTGCGCGGGCTGGAGACGCTCGCCGACCAGCTCGGCGTGCTGGACAGTCTCGCGCTGGATCGCCAGGGCAAGTTCCTGCTGATGTCCCTGGAGGATGCCGAGGCGAAGAGCGAGCAGCTCGACGAGATGATTGCCGCGTGGCGCGGCGGCGACGTGGCCCGGCTCGCCGCGACATTGAGCGAGGAGTTCGCCGATTTTCCGGATCTGTACACGCCCCTCATCGTCGCGCGCAATCGCAATTGGACCGGACAGATCGTGCAGCTGCTCGACGACAAGGACGACTACCTGGTCGTCATGGGCGCCCTGCACCTGGTCGGCAAGGACAGCGTGATCGAAATGCTCAATGCACGCGGCGTTCGTGCACGGCAGCGCTGATCGGCCGGAGCGGAGTCGCGCGTTTCTCCTCGGGACTTACCCACATTTCCCGAAACGCAACCGCCCGCATCGAGCGATCCGGCGCAGCAGTTCGCAGTGAGCGCTAGCGGACCTTCGGCGTAACCAGGAATGACGGGGAAATGTGGCCAAGTCCCGAGGAGAAACGCGCGACTCCGCTCCGGCCGATCAGATCTCGATCATCTCGAAGTCTTCCTTGCCCGCGCCGCAGTCCGGGCAGCGCCACGACAGCGGCACGTCTTCCCAGCGCGTCCTGGGCGGAATGCCCCGCAGCGGATCACCCTTCTCTTCCTCGTAGACGAATCCGCAGATCACGCACATCCAGGCTTTCATGCTCGCTTCCGTCGCTTCGCAACCGAGCCATCGGCCAACAGGCGCGTGATCGCGTCGGCCGCCTGTTCGGCGCCGTTGCCGAGATTCAGTTCCCGTAGCCGCGCCTGCAGCCGCGCAAGCCGCGCCGTATCACCGAGCAGAGCCAGCGTGGCGTTCGACAACGACCGAGCATCCAGCGCGGTACTCACGGCCGCACTCTGGCCCTCGCTGGCGGCGATGCGAGCCGGCTGGTCGGCAGCCACCGGCGCCGCGACCGCCGGGATACGCAACGCAATCGCCTGTAACAGCAGGCTGCCGCCGCTGATCACCGCGACCTGCGCTCCCGCGAGCAGATCGGTCATCTGCTCCGAAGCGAGCGAGCCTAGCGCAACGATGTCGGCGGAGTCGAACGCCGTACCCTCGTAGTTCGGCCCCTTGACCCACACCGCCTGCAGTCCGCTGGCGCGTTTCACCTCGAGTGCCGCGCGGGCAAAAATTTCCGGGGCTGGCACGCCGGTGCGCTGGTAGCCCCCGCCGCCGGCGCTGAAGAGCGCATACGGAGCCTCGCCAATGCCGAGCTCCTGGCGCAGCGCCCGCGCCCGCGCGGCATCCGGGCGTTCATGCACGGGATCGAGGAACAGCACCTCCGGACGACCCACCACGCGGAGCTTGAGACGCTCCCACCGCGTGAGCTCGCCCCCGACGAGCCTGGGCCATGCCAGCCAGTGCTGGTCCAGCGAATGCATGCGCCGCAACCGGAAACCCTTCCACCGCGTCTTGAAGCGCGAGCTGATGTACACCGTGGCCGCACCCGCGCTGCGCGCGTGCCTGAGCTGCTGCAATCGCCCGGCACTGTCGAACACGACGATATCAGGCTCGAACCCGCTGATCGCGGCATTGACGGCCGGCGTGTTGTAGGTCGGCGAGCCCCGCACCACAGTGGTCGCGAACGGCGCGGACTTCGCGTAACCGGCCGCGGCGTTGACGACGAAGTGAATCTGCGCTGCGGGCCAGCGTGACTGGGCGGCGCGCGCAATCGCGACGCAGCGGTAGTATTCGCCCGCCCCTTGTGCGCCGCTGGCCGGCACGAACAGCAGACGCGGCGCGGCGTTCACTGACCCTGGGGATCGCGATGGCGGCGCAGCGCGGACTCGTAGGCTCGCGCCACCGCATCGCCGAAGCAGCAGAATTGTACGAGCCCGAGCGAGGGGATCGACGTAAGGCCTCTCAGCACCTCGCCGACGGCGATCTGCGCCGCTTCCTCCACCGGGTAGCCATAGACACCGCAGCTGATCGCGGAGAATGCGATGCTGCGCAGGCGATGCTCGCGCGCCAGCTCGAGCGCCCGGCGATAGCAGGAGGCGAGGAGCTGCGGCTCGTTTGCGGTGCCGCCCTGCCAGACGGGACCGACTGCATGGATCACGTGACGCGCTGGCAACCGGAAACCTGGTGTGATCTTCGCATCGCCGGTGACACAACCGCCGAGCAAGCGGCAGGCCGCGAGCAGCTCCGGCCCCGCCGCCCGATGGATTGCGCCGTCGACGCCGCCGCCGCCCGCGAGCCGCGAGTTCGCCGCATTCACGATCGCGTCGACTCCCAGCGTCGTGATGTCCGCCTGCACGACTTCAACCCGCGGCACCGGCACTGCTCCCGCGGACCGCGCGCTTGCGCTCGACCAGCTCGCGATACGCCGCCTCGGTCTCGCGCGCGACGTTGTCGATGAAGTACGGGCTCAGGTCGTGCCGCGCGTGCGGCGTGCGCGCGGCACGATGACCAGTCAGGAGCGCCGCGAGCGCATCGACGTCGTCGATGGGAAACAGGTCGCCCGGATACTGCTCGAGGATCTCGCTCGGCCCCAGCGCCGCGGCTGCAACCACCGGCGCGCCTGCGTCGAGCGCTTCGAACAGGACGCGCCCCAGCGGCTCGCTGCGCGAGGGGCTGACGAACAGATCGAACGCCTGATAGCAATCCTTCACGTCGTTGCGAAACCCCGGCAGCGAGATCGCGGGAGTCAGGAGGCCCTCCAGCCGCTTGCGTTCGCGCCCCTCTCCCAGGATGACGAGCCGCGCGTCGGGCAGGCGGGCGCGCTTGAACGCCTCGATCAGCACGTCGAAACCCTTGCTGTGCGCGAGACGGCCGACGCCGCCCACCAGGTACTCGCCGGGCTGGGCGCCGAGCTCGGCGCGCAGGCGCGCGATCTCCTCGGCGCCGAGCCGCCGATTCGGGATCAGCGACTCGTTGATGTGGAAGACGCGCCCGCGGTAGTCCGCGGGAATGTCACGCGCCTGCCAGCGCGCGATGCAGATGATGCCGTCCATCGCCGCGAAGTGCGGTCCGTTGACGCTCAGGTGCAGCGTGGCGACGGTCGGCGCCGCGGGCTCGATCCGCGCCAGCATGCGCGTCGAGCGGCGCAGATGCGCGTGGATGACGTTGGGCTGGAACTGCTCGAGAGCGCTGGCGATGCCGCGGCGCGGGAGCCAGTCGCCGACCGCCACCACGCGCACGCGCGCATCCAGCCACTGGCGGATGCTCACGCCCGCCGAGTTTGTGTGACTGCGCTTGATGATCAGCATCACCTCGTGCGCGCCGCAGTGGGCATTGCACATTTCCGCCGTGGCACGCTCCGAGCCGGCGAAGCCGCGCGACAGGATGATGTGAACGATGCGCAACGGCTCAGCCGCCTGATGCGCCGGGCGCGATGCGCCGGTCGAGCGCATCGAGCACCGCCGCGTCGACCTGCGGATCGAACTTGCGCGCGAAATCGTACGCCTCGCGACACATCGCCGGCAGGTCACGGCTCGTGAGCACGCGCGGGCGGCCATCCTGCGACTCACTCCAGTCGACGTAACGGCGGTTGTCGTTGCAGATGCGGATCGCCGCAGCGTTGGCGAGCACCGTCGGCACGAAACTCTCGTCCGGAGCGATACAGTGGCGATAGTGCTCGACGACATCGGGGCGCCTGCGGCAGAAGTCGATGATGTAGTCGACGCACTCGCGGCGCAGATAGTGCCAGGCAAAACCCCCATGCAGACGCAGGTCGTCGCCGAACGGCAGCCGGCGCACCCGTACGCCGATCTTCGGCGCGTAGGTCAGGAACACGCGCCACAGACCCTGCAGGCTGTGTGTCCATTTCATGAGCCGCAGCAACGGCGCGGCCCAACCCGGCAAAGCGTAATAGCGGTAGTGATACCGGATCCTGCCCTGGCGCGGGCGCCACACATCGCCGGCGCCGCCAACCGGCCAGTAGTGGAGGAAAGCTGCGTACGGCGCCGAAGCGAGAAACTCCTCCGTCTCGCGGGTCGGCCGCACCGGATAGTCCTGCCCGGACAGGCACACCATCCAGTCCCAGGGGCGCGGAGCGGTCTGCAGAAATTTCAGGGCGTGCAGATACGCTTCGACCTGGGAAAATTCGCCGCGGACGACATCCACCGGCGAGGCGACGACGGACACGCGCGGATCGTGGCGCCACGGCATGGCCTGCAACGAGCAGCCCTTGCGATCGTGCAGCAGCAGTACCCAGCCGTCGCGGCTGGTCGAAAGCACGGCATGCACCAGCCGCGAAATCTGTGCGGGATTCTGGTGGGTCATGATGAGGTAGACGAACTGCATGGGGGCGTCGCTATCCTGCGACTGTACCGAACCCTGCGAGCCACAGCGAGACCAAACAGGACCACGGACTGTGAGAAGATCCGGCGCCGTGACACACCACCGGCGGAAGGTTCGATGATGCAACGGATAGCCAATGGAATTGCACGCACTGCTCTGTCGCTGGTGGCGGGCGCACTGTTGAGCACTCTGCCGGACGGCGCCGCGCTGGCCCGCGGTGTCAGCCCGTATCTGCCGTTGAACCTGTCGCCGGAAGTCGAGCGCAACATCGAACGCGTGCTGATCCTGGCGGACAAGCCGGTGATGACTCGGCCGATCGCCGCGGCCACCGTGCTCGATGCGCTACCCAAGGCGTGCAAGGTCGATCCGGTCCTTTGCGAAAGGGTCAGACGCTACCTGAGCACCTACATGCACAGCTTCGTGATCACGCACGGCAGCGCCGAGGGTGCGCTGACGAAAGACGTAACGAAGAGCATCCCGAACCGGCGCGGGCTCGCCACGGACAGCCCCTGGCAGGTCGCGGCAGGTGCGTTTTTCCAGCCGAGCAGCTACGCGCTGCTGAGCCTGGGCGGCATCGCGTACGACGGCGATACGCAACCGACCGGCTCGCTGCTGAGCGCCGGATTCGAATACGCGCAGCTCGACGTTGGCTGGCGGGATCACTGGCTGTCGCCGATGACCGATAGCAGCATGCTGATCAGCAGCAATGCTCCGAGCATGGCCTCGGTCACGCTGTCCAACTACACGCCGATTACCGGCTGGGGCATCCACTATGAAGCGTTCCTCGCGGAAATGTCCCGCGCGGACCATATCCAGACCGGCGACGGCCCGACGTTGGGTCACCCGCGGCTCGCCGGATTGCACGCGTCGATCGAGCCGGTGAACGGCTGGTCGCTGGGCGTGAACCGTCTCATGCAATACGGCGGCGGTGAGCGCGGTGGACAATCGCTGGGCGACGTGTTCGACGCCTTCTTCCGGCCGTCGCGATTCGACAACCAGGACGCGAACCTCGACGTTGACGCGGAATTCGGCAACCAGCTGGCCTCGTTCACCAGCAGCTTCCTGTTTCCCGGCACGATCCCGTTCGCGGTGTATTTCGAATACGCCGGCGAGGACACCTCCAAGAGCGACAGCACGCGCCTGGGCAACGCCGCGCTGTCGCTCGGCGTGCACTTCCCGCGCTTGTGGCGCGGCGTGGATCTCACGTACGAAGTATCGGACTGGCAGAACGCCTGGTACGTCAACGGCATCTATCTCGACGGCCTGCGCAACAGCGGCCGTGCGCTCGGACATTGGGGCGGCGATGCGCGGCTGCCGGACGACGGTGTCGGCGGGCAGAGCCACATGCTGCGCGTGGGCTTCGAGCCTCAGACCGGCGGCCTGCTCGAGGTGCGCTATCGCACGCTCGCCAACGAAACCTACTCCACGGTGGACTACCAGCGCGCCCACGAACTCACGCTCGGCTATTCGCACCCGTGGCAGGCGCTTTTCGTCGGCACCGAGCTCGATATCGGCCGCGATGTGTTCGGCGATGATTTCGGGCGGCTCAGTGCATTCGTGCGCTTCGCCGATACCGGCGTGCGCACTCTGGCCGCGAGCATCCCCGAACCATCCCCGAGCGACGCGCCCGCCGACCTGTTCGTCGATGCCGGAATCAACGCCGGCCGCGTGCGCAAGGACATCCTGGACAGCAGCGACGTTGTCACGACCGGAGTAGCCCTCTCTCCGCATCTCGGGATCGGCGTGCGACGCGGCGTGTCGCGCCACAACGACTTCGGTGCGCGGCTCGAGCTGGACGAATTCGACGGCGAGCCGTTCCTCGCCGTGCGCGCGCTCGATTACCGGTATCGTTTTGCCGGCGATTCCTTCGCGCTCACCGCGTTCCTGGGCGCGGCGCGTTACGACCTCGGCACGGCGGCCTATGGGTACTACGCGGGCGTCGGCGGCCAATGGCGCGACGTGATGCGCGGCTGGGATCTGTGCGCGGACTTGCGCTACGGCGACAAGCTCGCCCGCGACAGGCTGCTGCCCGGCGAGCCCCAGGGCCCGCGCCCCGACAGTTTCTTCGATATCTTGAGCGCCACGCTCTACCTCAGTCGTCGGTTGTAAGGTCCGCGCTCGAGGCGCGCAGGCATGACGCTCACGTTCTTTCTCCATGGCGAGCCCCGTCTTGCGGAGCTCGCACAGCTCGATCCCGACCGCGACTGGCGCGAGTTCGTCACCGGCGAGCGCGCCTGGATCCTGCAGACCTACCTGCGCCTGCGTGCGTCGGGCTGCGAGGGGCGGCTCGCCGGCGAGCTGCCCGATGATGGCATCGTGGTATTCAGCTCCAAGCAGCGTCGCTTGCTGCTGCGACAGCGCGCGCGAGCCACACGGGCTCTGCTGATCGGGGTTCGCGAAGATGTCGGCGAAGCCCTGATCGCGGACCTGGAAGTGGTTCAGAACCGCCGGCAGGCCGACGGCCGGCGCCGGTTCTTCATCCCGTTCTGGCCGCAGCCGGGTCTGCTGGCGCGTGACCCCTTGCGCGGCACGCGCATCGAGACCATCGCCTTCAAGGGCTACCTCGGCAACCTGCATCCGGGATTCCGCGACACGTCCTGGCAGGGCTTTCTTGCGGCCAACGGCTTGCGCTGGCTCGCCGACGCGGCCCCGTACAAGCGCAACGCCGTCGATGCCGCGGGGCTGGAATGGAACGACTTCCGCGAGGTCGATCTGATCCTCGCGGTGCGCGCGCCGGATCCGCGGCTGCACCCGCGCAAGCCGGCCACCAAACTTTACAATGCGTGGCACGCTGGCGTCCCTGCGCTGCTCGGCCCGGAGGTCGCGTACCGGGAGCTGCGCCGCTCGCGGCTCGACTACATCGAAGTGGCGAGCCCGAGCGAAGCGCGCGAAGCCATCGCACGGCTGCGCGCGGACCCGCAGCTCTACGCCGCGATCGTGGCGAACGGCCGGGAACGGGCGCGCGAATTCACCACGCAGGCGATTGCAGCGCGCTGGCGCGCGCTGCTCGCGGACACCGCGTCCGCGGCCGCGCAGCGTGCCGATGTTCTGCGCTGGCGCGGGCGATCGCTGCGCGCCAAGGACCTCTCGCGCCGCGCGCTGCGCGCGCTCGGGATGTGGCGATGACGCAAACGCGCTGCGCAGCGCGCCCTCAGCTGATTCCCGGGCGCGTGTTCGATCCGTTTGCCGACGGGCCCGTGGGTTGCAGCAACCCGAGCTTCTCGAGACGCGCCTGAATTCCCGCCGGGGTGCGCCGGTGCATGGTGGCTATGTCGGCCATGGCGCGGCCGGCATGGAACTCCGCGATGAGCGCATTGTTCTCGTCCTCCGACCAGGGCTTGCCCACGTTTGCCGGCAGCGTGCTCTGGCGCAACGTGCGCAACCTCTGTTCCTGCAGGGCACGCGAGGCGAGCCACAGCGCACGCAGCACGTCGGGCTGCTGACACGGATTGTCGGCCGCCAGCAACTCGCCGGTGGCCGGATTCACGCCGTTCGCCAGAGTGTCGATGAGCTTGAGGGCGGTGACTTCGTCCATGGGTTCTCCTTGTGCCCAGGCACGGTGGGTGCTGCCGCCACAGTAGATATCCCCTGGCTGTGGATTGCAGCGCGCGAATCGCGTGCGTTCGTGCAATTTCTGCTCTGCTAGACTCAGCGTCCCCTGGAAAGGCAGCCCGGTATGCGCGCCTTCGCCGCATTCATCGCTCTCATGGCCGCTGCCGTCATCGGCGGCGCGCTGCTCGCCTATCCGGTCTACTCCCTGGCGCACGAGCTGGGCGCGGACTGGCCCTTTCACCGCGTCGCCAACCGGCTCGCGACGCTGGTACTGCTCGTCGGGCTGATCTGGCTGCTGCGCCGGATGCATCTCGACAACCGCGCCGACCTCGGATACGGCCTGGAGCGCCGCCGTTTCATCGTCGTCGCGCTCAAGTCCCTGGCGATCGGCACGCTGTCGATGCTGCCGATCATCGCCATGCTGCTCGCGCTCGACCTGCGCGAGGCGCGGGCCGACCTGAGCCTGGCGCTGGGAGCGAAGATCGCCGTCCGGGGGTTGATCAGCGGAGTGCTGGTGGCGCTGATCGAGGAAACCTTCTTTCGCGGCGCGCTGCATACGGCCATCAGGCGTGAGAGCGGTGCACGCGCCGCCATCGTGCTCACATCGCTCGTGTACGCCTCGGTGCACTTTCTCAACCGCGTGCGCATTGCGCACGAGAGCGTCGACTGGAGCTCCTGGTTCACGCTGATCACGCGCACCTTCAGCGCCTTCGCCGATCCGGCGCGCATCCTCGACTCGATTCTCGCCCTGCTCGCCGTCGGCGTCCTGCTCGGGTTGGTTCGCGAGCGCTTCGGCCACATCGCCGCGTGCATCGGTCTGCACGCCGGCTGGGTGTGGGTCATCGCCATCGCGCGCGAGCTGACGGTGCGCAATCCGCAGGCGCCGCTGAGTTTCCTCGTGGGATCGTACGACGGCGTCATCGGCTACCTGGTGCTCGGCTGGACGCTGGTCCTCATCACCGTCTACTGGTGGCTGAGCCGCGGGCGGCTCCCCTCAACGGCGTCTCACCAATAAGAATGGGCGTGCCGATCGCCCCAGTCCCTCGCGCAACGCAAAGAGGTTTGGCAACGGCAAGCAGAACGTAGACGAGAGGCCGCCCGCCTTTGCTCGAGGTCACGCCGTATCAGCGTTCAGAGTCCGCGCGGCAGGCTCTTCGCGAGCGACGTGAGGGGGAGACTCGACTTATCCCCATTTCCGGCATCCTCTTCGGTACGCGGATATCACGCTGAGGAACTCCGCGATCGCTATCCCCTTCGCCTGGCAGGCCATTGGTCCGTGTCCGGAAATGGGGATAAGTCGAGTCTCCCCCTCGCGTCGCTCGCGCTGACGAGTTCCTTGTCCGTGATCTCCCGGACAACACTACGGCGCCTGCCGCGAGATCAGCGCATCGAGGAGTCGCAAACGCTCCAGCGGACGCTCCAGCTCCAGGCAGAACTGCCGCGATTCGGCGGTCAGCGGCAGAATTTCGGCAAGGCGATAGCCTACCCAGCTCGCATCGCGCGGCTTGCTCACCACGTGGCTGTACTGCTCGCCGAGCTCCGGCAGCAGCTTTTCCAGCACTTGCCCGAGATGCTCGAATTCCTCGGGCAGGTCGGCACTGGGCTCATCGTCCAGCCATTCGACTTCGCCCACGTTCAAACCATCGCCCTGGCGGTGATGCGCGCGCACGCGGAAGCGCTCGTGTCCGATGGTGGCTAGCCCGAGCAGGCCTTCCGGCAGCTGCGCGAAATCCACCACGCGCGCAAGCGTGCCCACTTCGTGAAAATCAGCCGGCCCGGTTTCGGCGCCCGCGCGGATCAGCACCACGCCGAAGCCCTGCCCGTCGCGCATGCAACGCCCCACCATGTCGACGTAGCGCGGCTCGAAGATCCGCAAGGGCAGCGGACCGCCCGGAAACAGCACGGTGTTGAGCGGGAAGAGCGCGATTTCACCGGCCATGGTCGCAGTCCGTCTCGATGCGCGGCGGGCTGCCGCCGCTTCACTCCTCGCCCGGTTCGACGCCCCCCCAGCGCTTGACGAGGTTCTGTTCGACGCCGAGGTGGTCGAGAATTCGGGCCACGACGAAGTCGACGAGTTCCTCGATCTTCTGCGGCCGATTGTAAAAACCGGGGTTGGCGGGCAGCACGGTCGCGCCGGCGCGCGCCAGGCGCAGCAGATTCTCCAGGTGGATGACCGAGAACGGCGTCTCACGCGGCACCACGATCAGCGGCCGGCGCTCCTTGAGCATGACGTTGCCGGCGCGCTCGATCAGCGTGCGGCTGGAGCCCGCCGCGAGACTCGCGATCGTGGCCATCGAACAGGGGCACACGACCATCGCCGCCGGGGCATTCGAGCCGCTGGCGAGCGGCGCGGTCCATTCTTCCTGGCCGAACACCCGCAGCTGCCCCGCGGGCGCACCGAAATGCTCGCTGAGGCGCCTCTCGACGTTGCCGGCGCGGGCCGGCAGCGCCAGATCGGTTTCCGAGCCGATGACGACCTGCGCGGTCTTGGAGAACATCAGATAGACGGGACGTCCGCCCGAGAGCAGCGACTCGAGCAGTCGCAGGCCGTATTGAACGCCCGAGGCGCCGGTCATGGCCAAAGCGATCGGCCCGGAATGCGACGTTGCCTGCTTCACGACGCTGCTCCACTCGATTGGTTGGTTGGCGCGCTGCGCGCTCCGGCCGGGGTGCGCGCCGCGAGTGCTTCCAGCAGCCGCCCGTGCAAACCGCCGAAGCCGCCGTTGCTCATGATGAGCACATGGTCGCCGCGTCGCAGCGTGCGGGCGAGTTGCGCGGCCAGGTCGCCGATTTCGCGCGAAACGTGCGCCCGGGCGCCGAGTGGCGCGATGGTCGCGGCGAGGTCCCACTCCAGGTCGGGCGGGTTGTAGAACCAGGTCTGATCCGCCCCCTCCAGGGACCGCGCCAGCGTGTCGCGATGCACGCCCATGCGCATGGTGTTGGAGCGCGGCTCGAGCACCGCGACGATCCGCGCCTGACGGCCGACGCGCCGGCGCAATCCGTCGAGCGTCGAGGCGATCGCGGTCGGGTGGTGCGCGAAATCGTCATAGACCGTGATGTCGTCGACCCGTCCGCGCACTTCGAGCCGCCGCTTCACGCCGGCGAACTCCTGCAGCGCGGCGAGCGCAGCCGCCACGGGAAGGCCGGCATGTCGCGCGGCGGCGATCGCCGCCAACGCGTTCTCGACGTTGTGCGCGCCGAGCATCGACCACTGCACGCTGCCGGCCGGCACGCCGTCCTCCAGGACTTCGAAGCTGGAATAGTCGGAGCCGGCCTCGCAACGCGCGGACCATTTCGCACCGTCGGCCGGCGTGCGTGCAAATCCCTCCAGCGGCGTCCAGCAACCCATCTCGAGGGTCTGCCGCACGTTGCGGTCGGCCGCGTTCCAGATGATCCGGCCGGCGCGCGGCACGATGCGGATCAGCTGGTGGAACTGCCGCTGGATCGACGCGACGTCGGGAAAGATGTCGGCGTGGTCGTACTCGAGATTGTTGATCACCACGGTGCGCGGGCGCAGGTGCACGAACTTGGAGCGCTTGTCGAAGAAGGCCGTGTCGTACTCGTCGGCCTCGATGACGAAGAACGGCTCACGGCCCAGGCGCGCGGTGGCGGCGAAGTTGCCGGGCACGCCACCGATCAGGAAGCCGGGTTCGAGCCCCGCGTGCTGCAGCATCCACGCCAGCATGCTCGAAGTGGTGGTCTTGCCGTGGGTGCCGGTCACGGCCAGCACCCAGCGGTCGCGCAACACGTGTTCCGCGAGCCACTGCGGCCCCGAGGTATAGGCGAGGCCGCGATCCAGCACGTGCTCGATGAGCGGATTGCCGCGCGACATCACGTTGCCGATCACGACCACGTCGGGCGTGGGTTCGAGTTGCGCAACGTCGTAACCCTCGGTGACCTCGATACCGAGCGCCGCGAGCTGCGTGCTCATCGGCGGATAGACGTTGCGGTCCGATCCCGTGACGCGGTGGCCGCGCGCCTTGGCGAGCGCGGCGATGCCGCCCATGAATGTGCCGCAGATGCCGAGAATATGAAGGTGCATTCAGGTGGGCATTCCAAACAGCTTGATTTCGATGAGCAGCATGCACAACACGAAGAGGACCGTGAGCACGATCGCGGGGAACAGCCGTGTCTCCAGCGCGCTGCGCAGGATGTGCGCCACCACCAGCAGATACCAGATGCTCGAGGCCAGGAATGCGAACCAGACCGGCCAGAAAACGGGGCTGTGCGCGCCGACACGCTCCAGGATGAGATTCGCGCCGATCACGGCGGGCGAGATCACCATGCCGATGCCCATGAGCGCGGTGGCACTCTGCCGAAACCGGCCGGGGCGCTGAAACACGGCGAGCAGCAACCACATCCAGGCGAGCACGAGCGCCAGCTCGATCAGCGCACGCACCAGCACACGCCCCTGGTCCTCGGCCTGGACATCCGGAAGCACCGCCTGTCGAACGCCGGCGAGCGCGAGGCTCACGGCCAGGTACGCCGCAGTTGCCACTGCGAGGAGCAGCCCGGACGCGGGCAGGTCCTGAGGGCCCTTGCGCCACAAGGCGATGTCGATGAATACCTTGATCAGGGCCAGCATCGGTGAGTGACTTGCGGCAACAGCGCACAGGCAGTGGATAATGAGCCACCGGATTGTACACGCGGGCCCGAATCGTTCATGACCCCTTTCCAGTTCATCGACGACGCCGAGCGCCTGGCGGAAGTGGGGGCGCAGCTGGGCGGGGAGCGCGAAGTGGCGCTCGACACCGAGTTCATGCGCGACCGCACTTTCTATCCGAAGCTCTGCCTGGTGCAGCTGGCGACGCCGCGCGCGGTGTATTGCATCGATCCGCTGGCGCTGCCGGACCTGGCGCCGCTCGATGCGCTGCTCGCCGATGCCGGGCGCCGCAAGATCGTGCACGCGGCGCGCCAGGACATCGAAGTCCTGCTCACGCGCTGCCGCGAGCTGCCGGTGAACATCTTCGACACGCAGATCGCGGCCGCCCTCCTCGGCATGCCGCCGCAGATCGGTTACGGCGACCTGGTGAAGCGCGAGCTCGGCGTGGAACTGGAGAAGGCGCACGCGCGCACCGACTGGGCGATGCGGCCGCTGAGCTCCGAGCAGCTCGAATACGCCGCGGAAGACGTGTGCCACCTGCCGCCTCTGGCGGCGGCGCTGCGGCGGGACCTGGAACAGCGCGGGCGCGCGCAATGGTTCGAATACGAGATGCAACGCATCACCGATCCGGCGCTGTACCGCGCCGTCCCCGACGACGCCTGGCGGCGTCTCAAGGGGCTCGATGCGCTCGATGCGCGGCGCGTGGAAGTGGCGAAGGCGCTGGCGCGCTGGCGCGAGCATCGAGCCATGAGCCGCGACCGGCCGCGCGGCTGGATCCTCGCCGACGACGCGCTCTACGACATCGTGCGCTCGCTGCCGGCGGATATGGCATCGCTGGCCGCTGTCCGCACCGTGCCGCGCGGCGTGCTGGAGAAATGTGGCGTGGATCTGCTGGCGACTATCGCAGCCTCGGCGCATCTGGGCGCCGAAGCGCCGCGCCGGCGCGAACGGCCCGACCCGGAGCGCGAGCGGCGGCTGAAATCGTTGTCGGCCATCGTGCGTCGAGTGGCAGAGGACGTTGGTATCAGCCCCGAAGTGCTGGCGACGCGGCGCGACCTGCAGGGGCTGCTCAACGGCCGGCGCGATGTCGAACCGCTCAAGGGCTGGCGCAGGGAAATCGTGGGCGAGGCGCTGCTCGCGGCGGTTTGATCGTCGCGTGCGCCGCGGCGAGTTTGCGAGACAGCGCTACCTACTTGGGCCGGCGCGGCCGCGCTCGCTTCACGCCGCGCTTCGAGGTCCTCTTCACCGAGGCGCGCGCGCGCCGGGTCTTCTTCACCGCGCGCTTCTGCATCACCGGCTTGCGCCGCAACGGCCGCCGTACGGTTTTCTTGGCCGGGCGGCGCGGGCTGCGCGTGCGCTTCGCGGCAGTGCGCCGGCGCGTGGCCACCCTGCGCTGGCTTCGCGCCGGGCCGGCACGTTTCACGGCGCTCTCCAGTCGCTCGAACACCGTATCGACGTTGCCTTGCGCGTCGACCACGCGCAGCAGTCCCAGGTTGCGATAGTGGTCGATGAGCGGGCGCGTCTGCGCCGCGTACACCTCGAGACGGTTGCGAATCGTCTCTTCGCGGTCGTCGGGGCGTTGGCGCAGATCATGGTTTTGCGTGCCGTCCACGCACGGCGTGTCGGCATTCGGCGGTGAAGTGTGGAGGTTGAACACGCGCCCGCAGCGCGCGCAGTTGCGCCGCCCGGTGAGCCGCTTCATGAGGCTGCCGGCATCGACGTCCATCAGCACCACCGCGTCGATCGGCTGACCCAGCGAGCCGAGCATCTTCGTCAGCGCCTCGGCCTGGGTGATGTTGCGCGGAAAGCCGTCGAGGATGAACCCGTGCAGCGCGTCGGGACGGCTCAGCCGCTCGCGGATCAGCGCCAGCACCAGGTCGTCGGAGACCAGCTCGCCGGCGTCCATCGCCGCCTTCGCCCTGATACCCAGATCCGTGCCGCGCGCGACCGCATCGCGCAGCAGGTCGCCGGAAGAAATCTGCGGCACACCTCGCAGCTCCGTGAGCCGCTGTGCCTGGGTGCCCTTGCCGGAGCCGGGAGCTCCGAGAAGCACGATTCTCATGCTGGTGTTTCCCCGACCTGACGGTTGCTTGGAAGGCGCCTGGGCCATCGCTGGCGCGAAAGGCGGCTAACCTACCCATTGCTTCGGAACCCGTCAAACTCGGGGCAATTTCCATTTCCCTCGGGTGTGTCCTCCGGACTTATCCACATTTCCCCGTCACTCTTGATTACACGCGGCGCACGATGGCGTACCCCGCGAACTGCCACGCCCGAACATGCGCTGCGGGATGGTTGCGTTTCGGGAAATGTGGGTAAGTCCGGAGGACACACCCGAGGGAAATGGAGATCGCGCCGAATTCCGCTATTCTTTGCGCCTCCATCCTGCCTGCGCTCGAGCTGTCGCCATGCCTTCCAGCAAAAGAAACGCCTTCTACGCCCAGTCCGGCGGGGTTTCCGCCGTCATCAACGCTTCGGCCGCCGGGGTCATCGAGACGGCGCGCAAGCATCGCAACCGCATCGGCAAGCGTGTACGCGGGGCGGCACGGCATCATCGGCGCACTCACCGAGGATCTTATCGACACCAGCAAGGAGAGCGCCAGGACCATCGCGGGGCTCAAGTACACGCCCGGCGGCGCGTTCGGCTCGGCGCGCTACAAGCTCAAGGGGCTCGACAAGAACCGCGCGGAGTACGAGCGGCTCATCGAGGTGTTCCGCGCGCACGACATCGGCTATTTCTTCTACAACGGCGGCAACGACTCGATGGACACCGCGCACAAGGTCGCGCAGATCGGCGCGAGTCTCGGCTACCCGGTGATCTGCATCGGCGTGCCCAAGACCGTCGACAACGATCTGCCGCACACCGATTGCTGCCCGGGATTCGGCTCGGTGGCCAAGTACGTCGCCGTGTCGACGCGCGAGGCCGCGCTCGACGTCGCCTCGATGGCGCGCACTTCCACCAAGGTGTTCGTGCTCGAAGTGATGGGCCGTCACGCGGGCTGGATCGCCGCGGCCGGCGGGCTCGCCGGCAGCAAGCCCGGCGATGCGCCGCACATCATCCTGTTTCCCGAAGTGCCGTTCGCAGAGCAGAAATTCCTGGAGCGGGTGCAACAGTGCGTGAACGACTACGGCTATTGCGTCGTGGTCGTCTCCGAAGGCACGCGCACGCCGGACGGCAAGTTCCTCGCCGAAGCGGGTACCAAGGACGCCTTCGGCCACACGCAGCTCGGCGGCGTCGGCCCGGAGATCGCGGAGATCGTGAAGCGCGCCCTCGGCTACAAGTACCACTGGGCGGTCGCCGACTACCTGCAACGATCGGCGCGCCACATCGCTTCGAAAGTCGACGTGCAGCAGGCCTACGCCGTGGGCAAGGCGGCGGTGGAATTCGCGCTCAAGGGCATGGACGCGGTGATGCCGACCATCGTTCGCAAGTCCGCGCGCCCCTACAAGTGGCGCATCGGCCACGTGCCGCTCGCGCAGGTCGCGAACCAGGAAAAGATGGTGCCGCCGGAGTACATCACCAAGGACGGATTCGGCATCACCGAGGCGTGTCGCGGCTACCTGCAACCGCTGATCGCGGGTGAAGATTACCCGCCGTACCAGAGCGGACTTCCGGCCTACGTTCAGATCAAGGGCGTGCCCGTGCCCCGGAAGTTGAACAAACCGTTTGTGGTATAGTCGCGCCCCTTTTTTGGGGTCCGGCGCACCTGGACCCCGAAATAACTAAACTATAAGTCCCTGTTCCAGGAGGAGTTTTATGACCCCGAGTCTGGCCCTCTGGCTCGCGATTGGCGCGGGCGTGGCGGCGATCCTGTACGGCGTGCTGTCGGTGCGCTGGATCCTCGCGCAGCCCGCCGGCAATGCCCGCATGCAAGAGATCGCCGCAGCCATCCAGGCTGGTGCACGCGCTTATCTCAACCGCCAGTACTCGACGATCGCGATCGTCGGCGTGGTCCTGTTCCTGGTGTTGGGCGTGGTCCTGAAGGACCATTGGATGACGGCGGGCGGCTTCGCGGTCGGAGCGATTCTCTCGGGCCTCGCGGGCTACATCGGCATGAACATCTCGGTGCGCGCCAACGTCCGCACCGCCCACGCGGCGAGCCTTGGTCTGAACCCGGCGCTGAAGATCGCTTTTCGCGGCGGCGCCATCACCGGAATGCTCGTAGTCGGCCTCGGCCTGATCGGCGTGGCCGGGTACTACATGCTGGCATTGCGGCTCGGCGGCGGCAACGAGGACGCGGCCCTGCATTCGCTCGTGGGCCTGGCCTTCGGCGGCTCGCTGATCTCGATCTTCGCGCGACTCGGCGGCGGTATCTTCACCAAGGGCGCGGACGTCGGCGCGGACCTGGTGGGCAAAGTGGAAGCCGGCATTCCCGAGGACGACCCGCGCAACCCGGCCGTCATCGCCGACAACGTCGGTGACAACGTCGGCGACTGCGCCGGCATGGCGGCGGACCTGTTCGAGACCTACGCGGTCACCATCGTCGCGACGATGCTGCTCGGGGGCCTGGTCATGCAGGCTGCCGGCATCAACGCGATCCTCTACCCGCTGGTGCTCGGCGCAGTGTCGATCGGCGCCTCCATCGTCGGCACGTTCTTCGTGAGCGCCTCCGAAGGCGGCAAGATCATGAACGCGCTGTACCGCGGCGTGATCGTCTCCGGCGTGATCGCGGCGATTGCGTTCTATCCCATCACGATGAACATGATGGGCGAGCAGTCCATCAATCTCTACTGGTGCGCGCTCATCGGCCTGGCGCTGACGGCGGCGATGATCATCATCACCGAGTACTACACCGCGACCGAGTACGGCCCGGTGCGCAGAGTGGCCGAGGCCTCCAAGACCGGCCACGCCACCAACATCATCGCCGGCCTCGCGGTCTCGATGAAGTCCACCGCGCTGCCCGTGCTGGCAGTGGTGCTCGCGATTTTCGGCGCCTTCAAGCTCGGCGACCTCTACGGCATCGCCATTGCGGCCACCGCGATGCTGTCGATGACCGGCATGATCGTCGCACTCGACGCCTATGGCCCGATCACCGACAACGGCGGAGGCATCGCGGAGATGGCCGGGTTGCCCAAGGAAGTGCGCAAGATCACCGACGCGCTCGATGCGGTCGGCAACACCACCAAGGCGGTGACCAAGGGATATGCGATCGGCTCGGCCGGTCTGGCCGCGCTCGTGCTGTTCGCGGACTACACGCACAACCTCGCCGCGCTCGGCAAACTGGAGAAGTTCGAGCTCTCCGATCCGGCCGTGATCATCGGCCTGTTCATCGGCGGCCTGGTCCCCTATCTCTTCGGCGCAATGGCGTTGGAAGCGGTGGGCCGTGCGGCCGGTGCGGTGGTGGAGGAAGTGCGACGCCAGTTCCGTGAGATCAAGGGCATCATGCAAGGCACCGCCAAGCCCGATTACTCCAAGGCGGTGGACCTGCTGACGCGCGCGGCGATCCGGGAAATGATCGTTCCCTCGCTCCTGCCGATCCTGGTGCCGATCGTGCTCGCGATCGTGATGAACTGGCTGATGGGCCCGGGTGCCGGCATCCGGGCGCTGGGCGGCCTGCTGATCGGCACGATCGTGACGGGTCTGTTCGTCGCCATTTCCATGTGCACCGGCGGCGGCGCCTGGGACAACGCCAAGAAGTACATCGAGGAAGGAAACTACGGCGGCAAGGGCTCGGAGACGCACAAGGCGGCAGTCACCGGTGATACGGTCGGCGACCCCTACAAGGACACGGCGGGTCCGGCGATCAACCCTCTGATCAAGATCATCAACATCGTGGCGCTGTTGCTGGTGCCGCTGCTGTAGGCGGCCGATTCGCGGCCCGCATGGCCATCGTTCACCTGGTGCGACACGGACAGGCAGCCTTCGGGACGGGCGACTACGACCGCCTGACCGAGCTTGGCCACGAGCAGAGCCGCTGGCTCGGTGAATACTTTGCCGAGCGTGGCGTGCGTTTTGCGCGCGTCATGACGGGCAACCTGCGGCGCCAGAAGCAAACCGCCGCTGCGATGCTCGAAGCGTGCACCGAAGCCACGAGCCCCATCCACGACGGGTGCCTGGACGAATATCGCGCCCGGGAAATCCTGCACGCGCACGGCTACAGCGCCGGGCAGACGCAGGCGCGGGAGTACTTTCAGCAATTGCGCGCTGCCCTGCTCGCTTGGTCGAGCGGAACGCTGGCCGGTGGCGTCACGGAAAGCTGGGCTGATTTCGGCGCGCGTATCGAGCGGGCGCTGTGCGCGTGTGTTGCCGACCTGCCGCGTGAGGCTGACGTTCTTCTGGTGACGTCCGGCGGCGTCATATCGCGCGCCGTGGCGGATGCACTCGGCGCCGGGCCCAACATGACGATAGAGCTGAATCTGCAGACGCGCAACACCGGCGTGACGGAGCTCCTGGTCGGCGCGCGCACCACGCGCCTGATCTCATTCAACTCCGTGCCTCACCTCGAGGAACCCGCACGCCGGCACGCACTGACCTACACCTAAGCGCGCGCGCCCTCCTCTTCTCGCGGGGTATGTCTCCGCGAGAAGGGAGGAAACGTCACCCCGCTTCGGCGACGAACATTCCGAGTTGCTCAGCGACATAGGCGGGCTTGTCCTCTCCCTCGATCTCCATGGTCTTTTCCATCTTGAAGATCACGCGCCCGGGGCCCTTCTGGGTCACGGAAAGCACCCTGGTGTGGAGGCGCACGCGGGCGCCGACGCGCACCGGCGCGATGAAGCGCACGCGGTCCAGGCCGTAGTTCAGCTCGAAGGTGAGGCCGCGGATCTTCGGCACGTCCCCCGGCTGGTGCGCCGAAATCAGCGCCAGCGTGAGGAAGCCATGCGCGATGGTGCCGCCGAACGGCGTCTCGCGTAGCGCGCGTTGCGGGTCGACGTGGATGAACTGGTGATCGTCGGTGCAGGCGGCGAAGGTATCGACGCGCTGCTGGTCGATGGTGATCCACGCCGACGGGGCGAGCTGGCGCCCGGCGTAGGCTTTGAATTCTTCGAGCGTTATCGGCGCGGTCATCGTTGCCTCCCTCTCCCGGGAGATGATGCCCCGAAGCGCGGCGCCAGGCGAGTCAGGACACGGTCATCAGGGGCTGCGGGCGGCTGATCACGTAACCCTGGATGAAATCCACGCCCATCTTGCGCACCGTCTCCAGCGCCGCCTCGTCCTCGACCTGCTCGGCCACCACCTTGAAGTCGAGCGTGCGCGCGAGCTTGATCATCGCCGCGACCATGGCCTGGTTGACTGAATCGCGCGCCAGGTTGCGCATGAACGAGCCGTCGATCTTGAGGAAGTCCATCGTCAGGTTCTTGAGGTTGGAAAAGCTCCCCAGGCCTCTGCCGAAGTCATCGAGCGCGAACTTGCAGCCCATGCCGTGCAGCACGCCGATGAAGCGCCGCGCATGATCGATATTGGTGATGACGGAGTTCTCGGTGACCTCGAAGCAGATCTGGGCCGGCTGCACGCCGGTGCGGTCGAAGCAGTCGACCACGAACTCCAGGAACTGCACGTCCCCCAGCGTCTGGCCCGAGATGTTGATGGCGACGCTGCGCTGCGCAGGCACCTTGATCGCGCCGCGGCCCAGCGCCGCGAACGTGGTCTGCACGACCCAGCGATCGACCAGCGACATCAGCCGGTAGCGCTCCGCGGCCCGCAGGAACTCGCTGGGGCTCACGTCCTGCCCGCTCTCGTCCTTCAGCCGCACCAGCACTTCGAACGCCGGGCCGTCCAATGTGTGCGAGTTCGCCGGGACGATGGACTGCGAGTACAGCTCGAAGCGGTTCTCCTTGAGCGCGTGCTGCAGCTTCTGCAGCCACTGGATCTCGCCGCGATGGCGCGCCACCGCCTCGTCGCGCAGCGAGTAGACGTGCACGTGATTGCCCTGCTGTTTGGCGACGTAGCCGGCGGAATCCGCGGCGCCCATCACTTCCTCGAGCGTGCCGCTCTCGCGCCCGATCTCCACCAGGCCGATGCTCACGCCGATGTTGAAGATCTTGTCCTTCCAGACGAAACGGTAGTCATTGACCGAGCGGCAGACGTCGTCGGCGATCTGCCGCGCCTTTTCCAGCGGGCAGCCCACCAGCAGCATGCCGAACTCGTCGCCGCCGATGCGCGCCACGGTGTCCGAATCGCGCACCGCGTCGCGCAGCAGGCCGGCCACCTCGCGCAGCATGTTGTCGCCGGCAATGTGGCCGCAGCTGTCGTTCACGACCTTGAAGCGGTCCAGGTCCAGATAACACAGCACGTGCGAGTGTTCTTCCGTGCGTGCGCCGTCGAGCGCCTCCTGCAGCCGGCGCTCGAACTCGCGCCGGTTCACCAGGCCGGTGAGGGCGTCGTGACTCGCCTGGTACGACATCTGCCGCGCCAACCCGCGCTGCTCGGTCACGTCGCGCAGTACGACTACCGCGCCTACCAACTCGTGATGCGGATTGCGCAGAGGAGTCACGCCGAGCTCGACGGAGTATTCCTCGCCGGAGCTGCGTGCGAGCAGCAGCGCCTTGCGTGCCAAGGTCACGCGCACGCCGGTGGTCAGGCTTTGGCGCACCGGATCGGCCAGGAGCTTGCGATCGCTCTCGTCGACCAGCGTGACGATTTCCTCCAGCGCCTTGCCGACCGCTTGCAGCGAGGTGCTGCCTGTCAGAGTCTCGGCGGCTTCGTTCATGTAATCGATGCGGCCGCGCTTGTCGGTGGTGATGACGCCCTCGCCGATCGATTGCAGCGTCGCAAGCGCGCGCGAACGCTCCTGATCGGGAGCGGCGGAGAGCCGGCGCGGCAACATCTCGACCGCCGTGATCAACAGTATGGGATCGCCCTGCAGGTCGACCAGTGCTCCGGCCAGTTCGAGGCGACTCACCTGTCCCTGCGCGCCGACCAGCTCGATCTCGTAGCGTTCCGCCGCCGTCTCGGAGGCGAGGCGCCTGCGCGTGTTCTCGCGTACCAGGTCCTTGTACTCGTCGGGCACCAGCTCATGCAGCTTTCGCCCGACGAGATCCTTCGGCGACAACCCCGTGAGCGCCGCGAACCGGCTGTTGGCATACAGTATCGAGTCGCGATGCAGTACGACGGCCTCGTGCACCGCTTCGATCAGGCGCTGGAACAGCAACTCGCGCTCTTGCAGTTTCTGGCCTCGGGAGTCGAGCTTGGAGAGCAGTTGATTGACGGCAGCGGCCGCGTTCGCCACGCGCGGCAAGTCGCTCTGCACGTGGAGGCGCTGCTCGGAGCGGTTCTGGCCGGTCATGCCGCTGAGCTGGTCGCTGAACGATTCCAATGCCTTCAGGTCGCGCCGCTTGACGAGAAACAGAACCGCCGCGCCGGCGAGCAGGACACCGAGTGCGATGGACAGGAACCCGAGTGGTGGCATTGGTGGCGCGAAATCCTTCGGCAGGGCGAGGCCAGTGCGCTGACCTTCCTTCGTTGTTGGTGAGCGAACGCGGTCTGCTGATGGCGTTTCTCGGCGCGCCGCGAGTCAGCAGAAGGATAGCCCATGGGCCCGGCCGCGCCGACGTGTTTTCACCATAATTTCCAATACTTCCGGCCCCTGCGAGCTTGTGACACCCGAAGAAACTCCGTAACCTCTGCTGCCTTTTTCGAGGCTTACCTCAGCAGTGCTCGCAATGAACAGCCAGCAGCTCGAAATCGCCCGCCGCCAGATGGTCGAGCAGCAAGTGCGCGCGTGGGAGGTGCTCGACGACCGTGTTTTGGGAGTGATTGCCCAAGTTCGGCGCGAGTTGTTCGTGCCGCCCGCGTTTCGCGACGTCGCCTTCGCGGATGTCGAAATTCCGTTAGGACACGGTCAATCGATGCTGGCGCCCAAGGTAGACGGCAGGATTCTGCAGGCGCTGGCCGTGCAGGAAGGCGAAACGGTGCTCGATGTCGGCACCGGTTCAGCGTATCTCGCAGCTTGTCTCGCGCGCCTCGCCGGTGCCGTGCGCTCGGTGGAGATCTTTCCGGACCTCAGCGCGCGCGCGCAAGAGAACGTGCGCGCATCGGGAATCGGCGGCGTGCGCATCGAAACACTCGACGCGATGCTGCTCGAGGAGACCGATCGTTATGACGCCATCGCAGTCACCGGCTCTCTGCCCGTGTACGACGCGCGCTTCGAGCGTGCGCTCAAGGTCGGCGGACGGCTGTTCGTGGTGGTCGGCCAGCAGCCCGTGATGGAAGCGATGCTCGTGCGTCGCGTTGCGCCGGCCGAATGGCTGCGCGAATCCCTGTTCGAAACCGTCGTGGCGCCGCTGGAAAACGCGCCGCAGCCCTCGCGGTTCGTGTTCTGACCGTGGTTGGCGAGATCACACCGACGGAGTTCGATGCGCGCCGCAGGGCCGGCAGCGCCGCCCTCCTGCTCGACGTGCGCGACGACTGGGAGCTGTCGATCGCCACCGTTCCGGACGTGGTGCACGTGCCGATGGGCGAGATCGCCCGGCGGCTCGGCGAACTGGATCCGGAACGTGAAATCGTCGTCCTGTGCCGTTCCGGACGGCGCAGCCTCGAGGTGGCGCGGTTCCTGGAGCGCTCGGGCTTCAAGTCGGTCGCCAACCTGACCGGCGGTATCCTCGCGTGGTCGCGGGAGCTCGACCCGTCGATCCCGGAGTACTGAACAGACTGGCTACCCGGCGGTCCCAAGTGCCTTGTCGGCAATCACTGGGTGATATAGTCTTATACAACACTAACTGTCCCCGCTTGGCCGGGGCCCTCCAGAAGGAAAGTCGGATGCGCGGACGAATTCGCCTCGCTTTGAGTGTCACTACAGCCCTGTATTGCGTTTCTGGCGCCCAAGCTGCTGATCTTCTTGAGATTTACCAGCGTGCCCAGCAGAACGACCCGCTGGTGCGGGAGGCGGAGGCCACCCGGTTAGCCAATCGCGAGGCGCGCCCGCAAGCGATTGCCACGTTGCTGCCGCAAATCAATGGCCAGGGCACGTGGACCCGGGACAAGGACGACGGCACGACGACGTTTACCGACGTCAGCGGCAACACGCAGCCCAGCGTGTTCGTGGCGGATTCGGAGTCCGATACCCTTTCCCTCCAGGTGCGGCAGAGTGTTTTTCGTTGGGAGAACTGGGTTGCGCTCGGGCGCAGCGACAAGCAGGTCGCCCAGGCCGAAGCCGATTACCAGGCGGCGCGGCAGGACCTGATGCTGCGCGTGGCGCAGCGCTATTTCGACGTGCTGGCCGGGCGCGATACCGTGCAATCACTGGAGACCGCGCGCGATGCGATCGCGCGCCAACTAGAGCAGGCGGACAAGCGCTTCGAGGTCGGGCTGATCGCCATCACCGACGTGCAGGAGGCCAAGGCGGCGCGCGACAACGCCACGGCGGCTGTCATTCAAGCCAAGCGCAATCTCGCGACCGCGCAGGAGTTGCTGCGCGAAATCACCGGCGATTCCGCCGACGTGCTCGAAGCACCCGGCGACACCATGCCGCTGATGACGCCGTCCCCGCAGAGCGCGGATCAGTGGATCGCCACCGCGCTGGAACAGAACCTGGCGCTGATTTCCAGCCGGCTCGCCGCCGACATCGCCCGCAGCGACGTCAACTCGCGCCGCGGCGGCCACTTTCCGTCGATCGACCTCGTGCTGAGCCAGCAGGAATTCGATCTGACGGGCGATCAGACCACGGGCGCAGGCACGTTTCCCCGCGACCGGGACAACACGCACAAGGAGATTTCACTCCAGGTGACCGTGCCAATCTTCAGCGGCGGCGCAACCTCCTCGCAGGTGCGGCAGGCCTCGTACCAGTACCGCGCGGCCAAGGAACGACTGGAGCGCACAACGCGCCAGACGGAGCGCGAGACGCGGGATGCCTACCTGGGCGTGATATCGGAGATCTCGCGCGTGCAGGCGTTGAAGCAGGCACTCGAGTCCAGTCGCACCGCGCTGCTGGCCACGGAGGCCGGCTACGAGGTCGGCACGCGCACCACCGTGGACGTTCTGGACGCGCGCCGCACGCTGGCGGCGGCGGAAACGAACTACGCGCGCAGCCGCTACGATTACCTGATCAACATCGTGCGTCTAAAACTGGCCGCCGGAACGCTGCGGGCCGAGGACATCGCCGAGATCAACAACTGGCTGGAAGTGCCGGCCCCGATCACGCCGAGCGCGACGCCGATCGAGTCGCAGCCCGCGCAGCCGTCGTAGCCGTACCGGGATAAGCAGAAAAAGGGGACTTGCGTCCTCAATCGGTCGACGCAACACTGCGACGAAGTGTATCTGCTGGAGTGTCGTATCCCAAGGTCTTACGGGGCCGCTGATTCAGGCGTAGCGCCACCTGCTCGAGCTGGCGTTGCGTCAGCGGGGACAGATCGGTGCCCTTGGGAAAATACTGGCGCAACAACCCATTGGTGTTCTCGTTGGTGCCGCGCTGCCAGGGACTGTGCGGATCGCAAAAGTAGACCTGCACATCGGTGGCGACGCTGAAGGCTTTGTGAGCCGCCAGTTCGGTGCCTCGATCCCAGGTGATCGAGCGACGCAGCGTCGCGGGGAGTTTGCGCATGCGCTTGCCCAGCGCGTGGACAACGTGGGTGCTGTCCTTGCTCGCCAGCTTCACCAAAAGGGTAAAGCGCGATTGACGCTCCACCAGCGTGGCGATGTAAGAGCTCTGAGCCCCGCACAGCAGATCCCCTTCCCAATGCCCGGGTATGGCGCGATCTTCGACCTCGGCGGGACGCTCGCGTATACAGAGGGCATCGATGATCTGTCCGCCTGTCGTGGTGGCCTTCTTCGGACGCCTCATCACACGCTGTGAGCGCAGATGGGCGATGAGCTCCTTTTTGAGCACACCGCGGGCTTGGATGAACAGGCTGCGGTAGATCGTTTCGTGCGACACCCGCATAGTCTCATCGTGCCGATAGCGCCGCTCAAGCCAACCTGAGATCTGCTGGGGCGACCAGTCCAGGGCCAGTCTTGCAGCCACGATCCTCTGCAAGCGCGGGTGCTGGGCCAGCTTGCAAAGCTTGGGGCGCAACGCCCGATCCCACGCCTGCCGGTTCGCCTCGCACGCTCGATACTCTGGCGCTCCTGCGTGCCGGCGGATCTCACGACTGACGCTCGAGGGCGCTCTGCCCAGCCCTGCCGCAATGCGCCGCAGGGACAGCCCCGCTGCGAGTCCCCGAGAGATCTCTTCGCGCTCAGACAACTGCAACGCCAACCGCGAGCGTCGCCGTGGCGCGGGCGCAAAACCCCCATTCCGCAACAGCACCTGGTAAATGCTCACAGGCCGCTTGCCCTGTGCACGCGCAATGTCGCTTAACGATTGACCCTGCTTCCATCGCTCCCACAGCTGCGCACGCTGCTCATCCGTCAACCGATACCGCCGGATCGTCGCCATCGATGACACCCCTCCAGGCTCCTTCCCCTAAGATGGTGTTGCATCGACCCGTCGAACGCACCACTGTCCCCTTTTTCTGCTTATCCCGGTACCTCCCTCACCAGCGGATCGATCAGCGCGAGCAGGCGCCGCAGCGCGCCGCGATTCTCGTCTACAGCGCGTCGACCGGCGCCGCCCATTTGCTCGCGCGCGGAAGGGTCCGTGAGCAAACGCACTACGCCCGCGGCGAGCTCCTGCCCGGTGCTCACGATCCTGGCCGCGCCGACCTGCGCGAACAGGCGTGCGATGTCCTCGCAGTTGAAATTGTGCGGACCGGTGAGAATCGGCAGCGCCAGCGCCGCCGGCTCGAGCAGATTGTGCCCGCCAACGGGAACCAGGCTGCCGCCGACGAAGGCGACGTCGGAAGCCGCGTAGAACGTCTGCAGCTCGCCGAGCGTGTCGAGCAACAGCACTTGCGCGCCGCTGTTGGCCGGCTCGTGGCTGCTGCGCGCCACGAACGGGACGCCGCGGCGGCGCAGGAGCGCGGCAACGTTTTCGAACCGGTTGCGGTGGCGCGGCACCAGGACCAGCAGGGCATCGGCAACCGTGCGCCGCACTTGGGCGTGCGCGTCCAGGATCGCTTCCTCCTCGCCGTCGTGCGTGCTGCCGGCGATCCACACCGGGCGCGACCCGGCGTACTGCTGTCGCAGCGCGCGTCCTCGTGCCACCAACGCCTCGGGCAGCTCGAAGTCGAACTTGATGTTGCCGGTCACGTGCGTGCGGCCCGGGCTCGCGCCGATCGACATGAAACGCTGTGCATCGCTCTCGCTCTGCGCGGCGATCACGATGCCGTGCGACAGAGTTTCGCGAAACAGCCGCACCAGCAGCCGGTAGCGGCTCACCGAACGCGGCGAGATGCGCGCGCTGGCCAGCACCAGCGGCACGGCGCGCTGGCCGCACTCGTGGAACAGGTTGGGCCAGAGCTCGGTTTCCATTACCACGGCGAGTTGCGGGCGCACGCGATCGAAGAAGCGCCGTACGCAGCCCGGCAGGTCGAACGGCAGGTAGCGCACGTGGACCTCGGGGGCAAAGAGCGAGCGAGCACGCTGCGCACCGGTGGGCGTGACGGTCGTCAATACCAGCGGAATGTGCGGATAACGGCTGCGCAGTGCGCGGACCAGCGGCGCGGAAGCCTGCACCTCGCCGACCGACACGGCGTGCACCCAAATGCTGCGGGCATCCTCGGGTGGATAGTTCAGGCCGAAGCGCTCACTCAGGCCGCGCCAGTAGTCCCGGTCGCGCAGCCCGCGCCACAGCAGCTGGCCGAGAGCGATTGGAACGAGCAGGTAGGCCAGGACGATGTAGATCAAGCGCATCGTCAGGTCGAACCGTACGCTTCGACGAGCAGGCGCCACTCGCTCGCGCCGAAACGCCCGCGCGGCAGTCCGCGGTCGATCTTGTCGAGCGAACGGCGCAGGCGCTCGAGGTTCGCCGCGCGCCACGCCCCTGGCGCGCGCCGCCGGCCGCGATCGAAGTCGACCAGCGAAACGGCGCCCTGCGCGTCGACGACGATGTTGTGCGCGTTGAGATCTGCGTGCCACACGCCGCGATCGTGGAAGCGCCGTACGCACGCCCCCACGGCGCGCCACATCTGCGCAGGAACCGGGCCGTGGTCGAGCCATGCCGAGAGCGCCTGCGCGGCGACGATGCGTTCGGTAATCAGGTCGCCGCGATAGATGAGTCCGCGTTTTCGGTAGCGTGCGGCGACGGGCACGGGCACGGGCAGACCCTCAGCCCGCAGTTCGTGCAGCAGGCGCCATTCGCGGAACGGGCGCGTGCGCGCTTCCCCATTCCAGAAGTACCGGTCACCGAACAGCGCGGCGAACAGCCCGCCGCGCAGATAGTGCCGCAAAACCCAGTGCCGCACGCCATCGTCGACGTAGAGGGCCTGGCCGCGGCCGGCGCGCGCATGGCTCGCGGCGTGGCGGGTACGCCAGTAGCCCGGATCGAACAGATCGACCGATGCGTTGCCGGCGCGGGAGGCGTCATATAGCATTGCGCCGCCCACGGTGGGCGCACGGCGGACCTCGGCCGGCTCAGTCAGAGGCGAAACGGAATTCGCGATCATTCCCATCCCGTGCTCAACCAGCCCCCGCGCGAAGTCTGCATCCTGAGATTGTCCGCCATCGGCGACACGTGCCAGGTGCTGCCCGTGATCCGCACCCTGCAACACGCCTGGCCCGAGGCGCGTTTCACGTGGGTGATCGGCAATCTCGAAGCGAAACTGCTCGGCCAGGTGCCGGGGATCGAGTTTATCACCTTCGACAAGCGCCACGGCCTGGCGGAGCTGCGCCGCGTGCGCACCGCGATGCGCGGCCGGCGCTTCGATCTGTTGTTGCACATGCAGCTGGCGCTGCGCGCGAGCGTGCTCAGCATGACCATCCCGGCGCGCGTCAAGCTCGGCTTCGACCGCGCCCGCGCACGCGAGCTGCAATGGCTGTTCACCACGCATCGCATCGCCGCGCGCGAACGCGAGCACGTGATGGATTCGTTCTTCGGCTTCGCCGCGGCGCTCGGCGCCCACGACCGCATCCTGCGCTGGGACATCCCGATACCGCAGGACGCGCGCGTCTATGCTGCGGAGCTCGTCGCCGCGCGCGCGCCCACCGTGGTCATCAGCCCGTGTTCCAGCCATCCGCGGCGCAACTGGCGTGCCGAATATTATGCCGAAGTCGCCGATCATGCAGTGCAGACGCATGGCGCGAAGATCATCCTGGCGGGCGGACCGAGTGCGGCGGAACGGGCCATGGGCCAAGCCATCCTGAAGGCGGCGCGGCAGCCGATCACCAACACGATCGGCCGTGACACGCTGCCCCGGTTCCTCGCGCTGCTCGAACGCGCCGACGCCCTGATCAGTCCGGACTCGGGTCCGGTGCACATGGCCAGTGCGGTGGGTACACCGGTGGTCGGCTTGTACGCCGCGACCAATCCTGAGCGCAGCGGGCCGTATTTCAGCCGTTCCTCGTGCGTGAATCGCTACGACGAAGCGGCGCGCAACTTCCTGGGCAAGCCTGCGAGCGCGCTTGCATGGACCACGAAGATCGAGAAACCGGGCGTGATGGATCTAATCCAGCCGCCGGACGTGACCCGCAAGCTCGACGCCGTACTGCGCCAGCGTGGGAAACGGCCGCGGCAGTGGGCCTGACCCCGTTGCTGCCGGGTCGAGGGTCACCTTCCGACTTACCCACATTTCCCGAAACGCAACTGACCGTCAGTCGAGTCTCTGGCGGAGCAGTTCGCGGGGTACGCCAGCGTGCGTTGCACGTAATCAAGAGGGACGGGGAAATGTGGATAAGTCGGAAGGTGACCCTCGACCCGGCAGAAGAGTCGCTGGCACGGCGGCGGAGTCTTCCCTTAGCATGAGGGTCATGGAAACTATTCTCGTGCCCATCTCTCCGGGCGAGCTGCTCGACAAGATCACCATCCTGCGCATCAAGTCGCGGCGCATGACGGATGAGGGCAAACTCGCGAACGTGCGTCACGAGCTCGAACTGCTGGAGAAGACCTGGAAGGAGACGATCGGCAGCGCCGACGTCAGTGCCGAGGAGCGCGCACTCGAGGATGTGAATGCACGGCTGTGGGTCATCGAGGACGACATCCGCGAGAAGGAGGCGGCGCAGGCATTCGACCGCGGCTTCGTCGAGCTGGCGCGCGCAGTCTATTTCGAGAACGACGAACGCGCCGCGATCAAGAAGCGCATCAACACGCGCCTCGGCTCGAAGATCGTCGAAGAAAAATCCTACAGGGACTACGGCGGGAAGGATCGCCCGCGGCGCAACTGATCCGGCAGCGGCTGGAAGCGGTCGAGCCGTCTACAGGCCAAACCGGTCTACTTGAGCAAGGTATATTCGGCGCCGCAGTAGGGGCATTTCGCCCACCCCGACTGCTCGACCGGCAGGTACACGCGCGGATGAGAGTTCCACAGGTACATCTCGGGCATCGGGCAGGACAGCGGCAGATCCTCGCGCGTGACCTGGTACTGGTTCTGCGCGTTCGGCTGGATCAGGGTGCGCGATTTCTCGGTGGCGGCCATGGGCGCGGAGTATAGCGGAAGCGGTACTGGACTTTGGTCGTTCACTTGTCGCTGCGAGCCCCGGGTTCCTCGCTCATGAGCGCGTTCCAGGCAGCCGTGACCGCAGCGCGCTGCACTTCGAACTGACCAGCATCGACGATTGCCGTGCCGGACGTCGCCGGCGCGATGCCGCCGGCCAGACCGGCGGGCGCATTCTCCAGCGAGCGGTGGTGGATTTCGCTGCGGTAGGCGCGATACGCGTCCGTCAAGCGGTCGACCGTCGCTTGCGGCACCAGATCGGCGGACGCCACGGATTCGAGCTGGCGGATGGTGTCGGAGAACATCACCAGCGGGGGATGCCGGTCCGCCCACGCGAGCGCCCAGAACTGCGCCAGGAACTCGATGTCCGCGATCCCGCCGGGGTCCTGCTTGACGTCGAACTGCCCGCTCTTCGCCTTGCTGAGCTCGGCGCGCATGCGCTCGCGCATCTTGCGCACCTCCTCCTTCAGGGTATCGCGGCGCACGTGGCGGCACAGGACGTCGAGCCGGATCTGTTCGAACTGCCGGCTCAATTCCGGCGCACCCGCCACCGCGCGAGCGCGCAGCAACGCCTGGTGCTCCCAGGTCCAGGCTTCGTTCTTCTGATAGTGCTCGAACGCCTGGACCTGCGTGATCATCAGGCCGCCCTTGCCGCTCGGGCGCAGACGCATGTCGACGTCGTAGAGCCGTCCAGCGGCCGAATGCAGGGTCAGCAGGTGCACGATGCGCTGTCCCAGCCGCAGGAAAAACACCGCGTTGTCGAGTGGCCTGGCGCCGTCGGTGCGCTGGATCTCGCCCGCCGAATCGTGCAGAAAGACGATGTCGAGATCCGAGGCGTAGCCGAGCTCGATGCCGCCGAGCTTGCCGTAGCCGACGATGGCGACCGAAGCCGGGCGCAGCGCGCCGGCTTCGCCGCACATCGGTGCGCCGTGAGCCTGCGTCAACTGCTGCCACGCCATGTCGAAGGCCTGTTGCAGGATCAGCTCGGCGATGTCGGTGAGCCGATCGCTGACCCGCATCAGCGGGAGGCGGCCGGTCAGATCCGCGAGCGCGACGCGGAACACCGCGGCGCGCTGGAAATGGCGCAGCGATTCGACCTGCCGCTCCGGATCCGCATCCGGCGCGCGTTCGCGTCGCAGCGCCAGCTCGCGCGCGAACTGCTCGCGGGTCGGCGGCTCGTCGAAGATGCGCTCGTCGATCAGCTCATCCAGCAGCAGCGGGAAAGCGGCGATCTGTTGCGTCAGGAATTCGCTGCGCTCGCAGATCGCGACCAGCCGCGCCAGCGCCGGACGGTTTTCGTTGAGCAGCGCCAGGTACGAGCTGCGCCCGCCGACCGCTTCCAGGATGCGCAGGACGCGGCCCAACGCCGCGATCTGATCCGATGCCGCGCGCACGCTTTCCAGCAGGCGCGGTATCAGCGTCTGCAGCCGCTTGCGTCCGACATCGTCGAGCCGTTGCACGGCGGCGCTTTCCAGCCACGTGGCGAGGAGCGCGGCCGCGGACTGGGCGTCGGTGATGCCGAGACGCTCCACGGCATCGCGCAGCGCCGGGCGGCGTCGCCCGGCATCCCAGAGCGACTCCAGATCGAATGCCGGCGACACCGATCCGTTGCCGGCCGGGCCGAACAACAGCGACTGGAAGTGCCGCGTGACGAGCGCACGGTGCCGATCGACGTTCGCGAGCAACGCGTCCCAGCCGGGCTCGTTCATTGCCAACGCCAGCCGCGCGCGCGCCAGGGAATCGTGCGGCAGATCGTGCGTTTGTTCGTCGGCCATCATCTGCAGGCGGTTCTCGAGGCGGCGCAGGAACTGATAGGCCTGAGCGAGCTCCGCCACCGTCGGCGCCGCCAGGAGCTTTTGGCCCGCGAGGAGCGGCAGGACGGCCAGCAGCGACTGCGTCTGCAGCCGCCGGTCGCTGCCGCCGCGCAGGAGCTGGAACGCCTGCGCCATGAACTCGATCTCGCGGATGCCGCCGGGACCGAGCTTCACGTTGTCCCGGACCTCACGGCGTGCGACGTCGCGGGCGATCAGCTCCTTCATGGCGCGCAGCGACTCGAACACGCCGAAATCCAGGTAGCGGCGATAGACGAAGGGGCGCACGGCGTCGGCGAACAAGCGCTCGTAGGCTGCGACTCCGGTGAGCGCGCGCGCCTTGACGTAGGCGTAGCGCTCCCAGTCGCGGCCATGCTGCTGCAGGTAGCTCTCCAGGAACCCGAAGCTCGCCACCAGCGGTCCGCTGTCACCGAATGGGCGCAGGCGCATGTCGACGCGGAACACGAAACCCTCGGCCGTCACCGCATCGAGGAGCCGTATCAGCGCGCGCGCCACGCGCGTGAAGAACTCCTCGTTGCTGATGGAACGCGCGCCATCGGTCTCGCCCGCCTCGCTGAACAGGAAGATGAGGTCGATATCGGAAGAGAAATTGAGCTCGCGGCCACCGAGCTTGCCCATGCCGAGCACCACCAGGCCTTGCGCTTCGCCCTGCGCCGAGCGCGGGATGCCATAGCGACGCGCCAGATCGCGCTCGGCGAACTCGCAGGCGATCGCGATCGCCGCGTCGGCGAAAGCGCTCAGGTCGCGCAGCGTCTCGTCGTTGCTCGACCAGCCGGCGAGGTCGCGCCACGCGATTCGCACCAGCTCGCGGCGGCGCCACCGGCGTAGGGCGCTCGCCAGCTCCTGCTCGCTGGGTGAGGGATCCAGGTCGGCGCGCAGATCGGCATCGAGGGACCCTGCGGCGCGCGGCTTTTCCAGGCAGGGATCGGCGAGCAATGCAGGCAGAAGGCCTGCAGCCTGGGTGCATGCGCTCGCGACGAACTCGCTCGCGGCGAGCACCGGCGCGATGCTCTGTCGGACTTGCGCGGGTGCCGCCTCGATGGCGGCGCGGCTGGCCTCTGTCTCGCGAAGGGTCTCGAGGGTTCGCTCGAGCTGCGGCCGCAACGCCGCGGGCACGCGGTCCACGCCGATGGATTGCATGAACGACATTCTACCGGCTGGCTAGTGGCCCTCCCGTGCTAAAGCGGCAGGCCCCGCGGCAATGCGGCGGTCCTGCCGTAGACTGGCGGTCCTGCCGCCAAAAAAAAGCCCCGCCGAAGCGGGGCTTTTCTTGTCTTTCCTGACTCTCGGTGGGCCCCACGGAAGTATTCGCGTCTTCGCGAAACTTCCGTGGGTGCCTTTCCGTGGGTGCCACTTACATGTCCATGCCGCCCATGCCGCCCGAACCCGGGTGCCCATGCTCGGCTTCGTCCTTCGGAGCCTCGGCCACCATCACTTCGGTAGTCAGCAGCAGGCCCGCCACCGAGGCTGCGTTCTGCAGCGCGAGGCGCGTGACCTTGGTCGGATCGAGAATGCCCATCTCGATCAGATCGCCATACTCGCCAGTCTGGGCGTTGTAGCCGAAGTTGGCCTTGCCTTCCTTGACCTTGTTGAGAACGACCGCCGCATCTTCGCCGGCGTTGTCGACGATCTGGCGCAGGGGCTCTTCGATGGCGCGCGACAGGATCTTGATGCCGACCTGCTGATCCTCATTGGCACCTTCGATCTTCTCCACGGCCTTCTGCACGCGGATCAGGGCGACGCCGCCGCCCGGCACCACGCCCTCTTCGACTGCGGCACGGGTTGCATGCAGCGCGTCCTCGACGCGGGCCTTCTTCTCCTTCATCTCGATCTCGGTCGCGGCGCCCACCTTGATGACGGCCACACCGCCCGAAAGCTTCGCCACGCGCTCCTGCAGCTTCTCCTTGTCGTAGTCCGAGGTTGCTTCCTCGGCCTGCTGGCGGATCTGCGCGACGCGCGCCTTGATGTCGGGTTTCTTGCCCGCGCCATCGATGAGCGTGGTGTTCTCCTTTTCGACGACGACCTTCTTGGCTTCGCCCAGGTCGTTGAGCGTGGCCTTCTCCAGCGACAGGCCGACTTCGTCGGAGATCACCTGGCCGCCGGTCAGGACCGCGATGTCCTGCAGCATGGCCTTGCGGCGGTCACCGAAGCCCGGCGCCTTGACGGCGGCGACCTTGATGATGCCGCGGATCGTGTTGACCACGAGCGTCGCGAGCGCCTCGCCCTCGACGTCCTCGGCGATCACGAGCAGCGGACGGCCCGCCTTGGCGACGCCTTCCAGCAACGGCAGCATCTCGCGGATGTTCGAGATCTTCTTGTCGTACAGCAGGATGAACGGATTCTCGAGCTCCGCGGTCTGGTTCTGCTGGTTGTTGATGAAGTACGGCGAGAGGTAGCCGCGGTCGAACTGCATGCCTTCGACCACGTCGAGCTCGTTCTCGAGCGCCGAGCCTTCCTCGACCGTAATCACGCCTTCCTTGCCGACCTTTTCCATCGCGTCGGCGATCGTCTTGCCGATGCTCTCGTCGGAGTTCGCCGAGATGGTGCCGACCTGCGCGATCGCCTTCGGGTCCTTGCAGGGCTTGGAGAGCTTCTTGAGCTCCTCGGTCGCCACGATCACGGCCTTGTCGATGCCGCGTTTGAGGTCCATCGGGTTGATGCCTGCGGCGACGGCCTTGAGGCCCTCGCGGATGATCGCCTGCGCCAGCACCGTGGCGGTCGTCGTGCCATCACCGGCCTCGTCGGAGGTGTTGGACGCGACTTCCTTCACCATCTGGGCGCCCATGTTCTCGAACTTGTCTTTCAGTTCGATCTCTTTCGCGACGGACACGCCGTCTTTGGTGATCGTCGGAGCGCCGAAGCTCTTCTCGAGTACGGCATTGCGGCCCTTCGGGCCGAGCGTCACCTTGACCGCATTGGCCAGGATGGACACGCCCCTGAACATGCGTTGACGCGCGTCATCGCTGAATCTGACTTCTTTCGCAGCCATTTCCGTAAACCTCTAAAGAAACTGTTTGGTGGGATCGTTGAGCGGCTCGAGGGCTTACTTGCCTTCGATCACGGCCATGACGTCTTCTTCACGCATGACGAGCAACTCGTCGCCATCCATCTTGACCTCCGTTCCGCTGTACTTGCCGAACAGGATCTTGTCGCCGACCTTCACGTCGAGCGGGCGGACGTTGCCGTCCTCGAGGATCTTGCCCTTGCCGACCGCGATGACCTTGCCCTGGATGGGCTTTTCGGCGGCGGTATCAGGGATCACGATGCCGCCGGGGGAGGTACGTTCCTCCTCCAGACGCTTGACGATCACGCGATCATGAAGCGGACGAATCTTCATGGATGTCTACTCCTCAAATGAAGGTGGTTTGGGTTGCAGCGAAGGAAGGGGAGCCTGTTAGCACTCCCCCAGGGTGGCTGCTAATCATAGCGACGAAACTTTGGAAATCAAGGCAGTGGACACGAGTCCATGACAGCGCAGCACCCGACCGGTATGCTTCGGCCCCGTTTTGCAGGGCACGGCACTGATTGCATAAGCGTATGACTCATCGGTATTTTTTCGTCTGCCTGGCCTTGGGCCTGATGACGGCCCGCTCCCTGCCGGCCGGCGACTTCCCGCCCCGCGAGAATGCCTCGAAATACGAGACGCGCGTTGGCCAGGGTCAACCAGAGGCCCCGGGTCTCGCGTCCCTGCCTGCTCCACGGGTCCGGCTCGCATCCGCCAAGCTCCTGGGCAACGATGACGAATTCCTGCCGCCCGACGAGGCTTTCGACTTTTCGGGCGCCATCACCGGCCCGAACCAGCTGCATCTGCGCTGGCTGATTGCCGATGGCTACTACCTCTACAAGAACAAGATCCAGGTCCGCACCGATTCGCCGCTAGTGCAGCTCGGGGCTCCCGATCTGCCGCAGGGCGAGACCAAGACCGACGAGTACTTCGGCACGCAGGAGGTCTATCACCGCGAGCTGGAAGCCGACGTGCCGTTCTCGCGCGCGAATCCGGATGCCGGCACAGTGCAGGCGCGCGTCACCTATCAGGGTTGCGCCGAAGCGGGCCTGTGCTACCCACCCATCACCAAGACAATCGATCTGGACCTGCCGGCGATCGACGCTGCATCACTGCAGGCGGGCGCGGCATTCGGCAGCCCGCCCGCGGCCGAGCAGGACAGGCTCGCGGCCATCGTCCGTAGCGGCTCGATCGCGGCGCTCCTCGGCGTCTTCTTCCTTGCGGGCCTTGCGCTGACGTTCACTCCCTGCGTGCTGCCCATGGTGCCGATCCTCTCGGGCATCATCGCCGGGCAGGGAACGCAAGCGACTCCGGCTCGTGCCTTCACTCTCTCTCTCACGTACGTGCTGGCGATGGCGCTCACGTACACGGTCGCCGGCGTGCTCGCCGGCACGTTCGGCCAGAATCTGCAGGCCGCGTTGCAGAACCCGTGGGTGCTGGGCACGTTCGCCCTGCTATTCGTCGCGCTCGCGTTTTCGATGTTCGGGTTCTACGAGCTGCAGATGCCCGCCTCGATCCAGGCACGCCTCGCCACCCTGTCGAATCGCCAGCGGGGCGGCACTTTTCTCGGTGTGGGCGTCATGGGGGTGCTGTCGGCACTGATCGTGGGTCCCTGCGTTACTGCACCGCTGGTCGCTGCGCTCATCGTGATTGGGCAAACCGGCGATCCGGTGCGCGGCGGCCTGGCGCTGTTCGCTCTGGCGATGGGTATGGGCGTGCCGCTGCTACTCATCGGCACTTCGCTCGGCAAGCTCCTGCCACGCGCCGGCGGCTGGATGGAAGTCGTCAAGCAGTTCTTCGGCATCCTGCTGCTCGGCGTCGCGCTCTGGTTCGCGCGCACGTTGCTCCCGGACTGGGTGGTGATGCTCGGCTGGGGCGCGCTCGCCATCGCGCTTGCCTTGCTGCTCGGTGCATTCGAGCCAGCGCCGACAGGGGCGGCCAAGGTGCGCAAGACGCTGGCGTTGCCTGCTCTCGCGTGGGGACTCGCCATCGTCATCGGCGCCGCCATGGGCCACCGCGATCCGCTCGCGCCGCTGGCGGGTTTTGCTTCCGGCGGCGGCGCCACGGCCGCGGAATCGCTGCAGTTCCGGCCGGTTCGCTCGGTCGCGGACCTGGACCGCGAGATCGCTGCGGCGCGCGCGGCGGGCAAGAGCGCGATGCTGGACTTCGCCGCCGACTGGTGCGTCTCCTGCAAGGAGATGGAGAAGTACACCTTTCCGGATGCAGGCGTGAAAGCCGCGCTCGCAAGCGTCGTGCTGCTGCGCGCCGACGTCAGCGAGAACAACGAGCGCGATCAGGAACTGTTCAGGCGCTTCGGCATTTTCGGGCCGCCGACCATCGCTTTTTTCGGTCCCGACGGCGCGGAACGCCGTGAATTCCGGCTGGTGGGTTACGTCGAGGCTGAAAAATTTCGCGATCACGTGATACGCGCGACCGCCGCTGCCGGGCCCGCCTCGACGCTCGCCGCCGCCGATTCGCCATGACCGGCGCCGTCTCTGCCATGAACGGTTCTCTGCGGAAGGTGCTGGTGGTGGTCTTCGTGCTCGCCGCCGGCGCAATCGGTTTCGGCGCGTATCGCTGGCTCGCGCCGCCGAAGTCCAGCCCGGTCGCGCTGACGGCGCCGCCGCCGGCGCCGCTCAGCGATCTGTCGACCGACAAGCCGGATGCGGTGGAGCGGTCGCGGGGCCTGCCGGAGAAGCGCCCGGTGTTTGCCCTCAAGGATCGTGACGGCAAGCTGCGTTCGATCACCGAATGGGACGGCAAGTCCCTCGTGATCAACTTCTGGGCGACCTGGTGCGCGCCCTGCAGGCGCGAGATCCCGATGCTCAGGACGCTGCACGCCGCACGCGCCCGGGACAACATCGAAGTCATCGGCGTCGCGGTGGACTTTCGCGAGCGCGTGCTCGAGTACGCCAGGGAAATCGGCCTCGACTACCCGCTGTTGATCGGCGAACAGGACGGGCTCGACGCCCTCGATCAGTTCGGCGTCGGCGTCGGCGGCTTCCCGATGACCGTGTTCACGGACAACCAGGGCCGCATCGTCACCGCGCACCTCGGCGAGCTGCACGCCGCAGAGGCCGACGCGATCCTCGACGCGGTGGTCGCAATCAACGCCGGCAAGCTGTCGCTCGACGCAGCACGCCAACGCATCTCAGCGGAGCTCGAGCGGATCGACGCCGCCACCGCAAAATCGAAAGTGGGCGAGTAGCGCCGGCGATCGTGCCGCGATCGAACACGCTCTGCCGGCCGGCGCCTGTGTCGAACGTGACGAACGACGTAACCTGCGCCTGTTCGCCGCCGGCGGGGCTGCAGGCTCCGCGGCACCGGCCTTGGCGCGTTCCAGCTCGTCGAGAAAACGCTGCAATTCGCCTTTCCAGACTGCGGCCCGGGTGTGCGTGCCGTGGCCGGCGGTCGCCTCGCTCGACGGGACGAGGAGGGCCCGCCCGCGCGGCACCCGCCGGATCTCACGCTCGAGGATGCCGAGCTCCGGTGGATTGACCAGATCGTCGGCGAAATTGATGGCAAGAAGCGGTGCGCGGATGCTGCCGAGCCCGGGCGCCGGATCGTAGTCGCGCGAGGCTTCGAGCGCGTACAACAGGTCGTTCGCGTCGGTTCGCGCCGCCGTTTCAGCGATCGCCGCGTCGAACACGCGATCCGCGTCCGCCAGCGTCGGCGCCGCCTTCTGGCGGATGACGGGATTGGCGCCCATCAGGTACAGCATCTGCACGGCGGTACGCAGCCCGCGTGGCTGGTCGAGGTATTCGCCCTCGCGCCACTGTGGATCGTCGCGAATGGCGTCGATGGCGAGGCGCCGCCACATGCGGTTGCGCCCCGAAATCTGCGCCGGAAGGCTGGCGAGCGGCAGGAGGGCGTCCATGAACCGCGGGTGCGACTCACCCCACAGCCACGTGTGCATGCCGCCCATCGACGTGCCCATGACGAGGCGCAGGTGGTTCACGCCGAGGCACTCGATGAGCGAACGGCGTTGCGCCTCGATCATGTCGCGGTAGCCGTAGTGAGGAAACCGCGCGCGCAGGCCATCGCTCGGCTTGCTCGATTTGCCGTGGCCGATGCCGTCAGGCAGGACCATGAAGTATCGGTTGGCATCGAGCGGCTGGCCGGCGCCGAACAGTTCCTCCGCGAAGATCTCGCTCGAGCCCCCCTTGCGCACGAAGCTGCCACCCTCGCCGCCCGTGCCGTGCAGGATCAGCACGGCGTTGCGAGCCCTGCCGTCGCCGTCGCGCCGCACCGTGCCCACGGTGCGGAAGTGGATTTTCAGCTCAGGCAGGACCTCGCCCGAGGCGAAGCGAAAGGCGCGCAGGAGACACTCGCCCTCGACCGGCGCCGGGTACTCGGCGGCGCCTGCGGGCGCGGCTGCGATCAAAAGCAAGCACAGGACGCACGCCGTGCGCTGCGTGGCGCATCTCATGAGCTCGCGCCTTCCGCGGTCTGACTCCGCTCCCAGGCCTCGCGCGCCTTGCGTACGCGGCCGATGCGCTCCTTCAGCAGGTCGCGCAGGCAACTGGCGGCACTGAGCCCGCGGATCGAGCCGCCAAACGCCGTGGCGTAGGCATAGGAGCATTCAGCCTCTTTGTACTGCAGCCACGCCTGCTGCGCACGGTTGAATTCCTCGAGCAGAGATCTGCCCGTGCCGGTGTCGCCCGGGTTGCCGCCCTCGATTTTCTGGAGTACGCGGATCAGTCGCTCTTCCTCTTCCTGGAGCTGCGCCTCCAGGCGCTGCGCCTCTTCCAGAGCGCATCGGCTCATCTCCGCCGTCGTCGTCGGCGCGGCGCAGCCGGCCGCGGCATCTACCGGTGTGACCTGCCGAACGCAGGAGAGGCTCGGGAGCGCAAGCAGCGCCACGCCCAAGTACATCCGGATCTCATTGCGCAACAAACGCCGCAGCATCCTCGTCCCGGTTGCGGATCAAATCCCAGAGCGGATCAGCCGACGTCTTTTTCGTGCTGCTCGGCGTCGCGCACGCCCAGCCAGTGGCCGATGAGGAACACCATTGCGCCGAGCAGGCCGAGGATCAGGTCGCGGACCGTCTCGGCGACGTTGCCCTGGAAGCTCGTGCCGAGTAGATTGTCCATGCAGAACTCGAAGACTTCCATGAGGATCGCCACGGCAGCAGTGAGCCCGAAGGCCATCAGGTTCAGTCCGAGGGTGCTCGGCTGGCCGAGAACGTTCGGCAGCGCGACGCAGGCCTGGTGCAGGAAATAGGCGATGGCAACGCCACCGCACAGCTGGATGGCCGGATCCACGTAGGGCTCGTGACCGAAAATCGCGGCGAGCACGGTGTGCAGCACCACGACGGCGATCGGCGCCCACAGCGCGCGGCGCACGGCGACCATCAGGCCTTCGCGAAGTGTCGGTTCCCGGTCCATGCCCACGCAGCCTACTATTTCTGCTGAGCCGCAGACAGCTCGCACAGCTTCGCGCGCGGTACTCGAGCGCTCGCCCGCTATGGGCGTGCCGTGGAGAATACGCTGGCCAGCGCCAGCACGGCCGGCAGTGCCTGCGTCAGCAGGATCGTCCTCTTGGCGGTCAAACCGCCGTAGATGCCGGCGACCACTACGCAGGACAGGAAAAACACCTTGAGGTCGAACCGGTCGGCCCACAGCGCCCACACGAGCCCGGCAGCGAGAAACCCGTTGTACAGGCCCTGGTTGGCGGCCAGAGCGGCCGAAAACGCCGACTGCTCCGCGGTCATGCCGAAGGTGCGCCGCCCGACCGGGTGATCCCAGAAGAACATCTCCAGCACCAGGAAACCGACGTGGCTGAGCGCCACGAGAGCAATCAGGACGTTCGCCACGGCATGCATCATTCGACTTCCACGATGGCTTCGACTTCCACTGCCACATCGTAGGGCAACGCGCTCACACCCACGGCCAGGCGGGTGTGCCGCCCCGCCTCGCCGAGAACCTCGACGAACAGATCGGAAGCGCCATTCATGACCTGGGACTGGGCAGTGAAATCGGGCGTGGAATTGACGAACCCCGAGAGACGTACGGTGCGCCGAACACGATCCAGGTTGCCGTCGAGCGCCACGCGCAGGTGCGCCAGCAGGTTGAGCGCGCACAGCCGAGCCGCCTGTTGGCCTTCGGCCAGCTGGAACTCCCGGCCAAGCTTGCCGATGAAGCGCCGCTCGCCGTTCCACTGCGACAGCTGACCCGTGAGGAACACGAGATTGCCGGCGCGCATGAAAGGCACGTAATTCGCGCCGGGTGTGCTGGCGTGCGGCAGCTCGATCTGCAAAGCCTTCAGGCGCGACTCGATTCGCATACCCCTCCCCCCCCCTGTGCCTTCGATCTGCCCTCACCCTGGTGTCTCCGGCTTGGCGCCCAGGCCACCGCCGCGTGAGACCAGAGGAAGCGGATCGTCTCATGGAGCCCCCGCGCAGGTCGCGGCCGCATCGGACGCCGCCCGCCCGGCGTGCATTGTTCACGCGACCCAAATAGACTCGATCCCCCCGCTCGGGCTGGTGCCGGTGCGGGTTCTCCTGCGTACTCGAGCGCCCCAGATGACCGGAAGGCCCGCACCAGCGCCGCAACGTCCGGCTTTCACGCACCATTTACATCTAAAAGTACCCATCTGGCGGCGATTGTGATTAAACTTGCCGCCTTCTTCGTCTAACACGATAAGTAAAACCGGACGGGAATGGCGCGGCTACTCTTATTGAATGGCCCCAACCTGAACTTGTTGGGTATGCGAGAACCGGCGCTCTATGGCGCAGACAGCCTCGCGTCCATCGAGAAGCGGCTGATCGACCAGGCCAGCAAGGCAGGGCACAGCCTGGCCGCGTTCCAGAGCAACGCAGAGCACGAACTGATTGACCGCATCCAGAGCGCGCCGGCCGATGGCATCGATTTCCTCATCATCAATCCGGGCGCGCTCACCCACACCAGCATCGCGCTGCGCGATGCCCTGCTCGGCGTCAAGCTGCCGTTCATCGAAGTGCATCTGAGCAACGTGTTCGCTCGCGAGCCGTTTCGCCGGCATTCGTATTTCTCCGACATCGCCGTGGGCTGCATCGTCGGTCTCGGCGCGCACGGCTACGAGTTGGCGCTCGCCGCCGCGGTCCGGCGCCTCGCCACTCAGCCATAGGGAATTCCACAGGAGCCCAGGATGGATATCCGCAAGGTCAAGAAGCTCATCGAGCTGCTCGAGGAGTCGGGCATCGCCGAGCTCGAAATCACCGAAGGCGAGGAGTCGGTGCGCATCAGCCGCTATGGCGGTGGACCGCCTGCGGCCCAGGTCATCCACCACGCCCCGGTGCAGATGCCCGCTCACGCCGCCCCGCCGTCCGCGATGACCCCATCGGCCGCCGCCACGGCGGCAGCCCCATCGATGGCGCCAGACCGGGCCCCCGTGGCGGAAAACGTCGTCACCGCGCCGATGGTCGGCACGTTCTACGCATCCGCGGCCCCGGGTGCCAAGGCCTTCGTCGATATCGGCACCGAAGTGAAGGTCGGACAGACGCTCTGCATCATCGAGGCGATGAAGATGATGAACCAGATCGAGTCCGACAAGGAGGGACGCATCAGCGCCATCCTCGTCAAGAACGGTGAGCCGGTGGAATTCGGCCAGCCCCTGTTCGTCATCGAATAGCGGGCCGGAAATGCTCGACAAGGTCGTCATTGCCAATCGCGGCGAGATCGCGCTGCGCATCCTGCGCGCGTGCCGCGAGCTCGGCATCAAGACGGTGGCCGTTCACTCCACGGCCGACTACAACCAGAAGCACGTGCTGCTCGCGGACGAAACAGTCTGCATCGGCCCGCCTCCGTCCAGGGACAGCTACCTCAACATGCCCGCCATCATCAGCGCGGCGGAGGTCACGGACGCGGTCGCGATCCATCCGGGCTACGGGTTTCTCTCCGAGAGCGCCGACTTCGCCGAGCGCGTCGAGAAGAGCGGCTTCATCTTCGTCGGGCCGCGCAGCGAAACGATCCGCCTGATGGGCGACAAGGTTTCGGCGATCAGGATCATGAAGAAGGCCGGCGTACCCTGTGTCCCGGGCTCGGACGGCCCGCTGGGCAACAATCCGGACGACAATTTCCGCTTCGCCAGAGAGATTGGCTACCCGGTGATCATCAAGGCCTCGGGCGGCGGCGGCGGGCGCGGCATGCGGGTGGTGCACAGCGAGGCCACGCTCCTCAGCGCCATCAACGTCACGCAGTCGGAAGCGGCGGCGGCGTTCGGCAACGACCAGGTCTACATGGAGAAGTTTCTCGAGCGGCCGCGCCACATCGAGTTCCAGATCGTCGCCGACAACTACGGCAACGTCCTGAGCCTGGGCGAGCGCGACTGCTCGATGCAGCGGCGCCATCAGAAGTTGATCGAGGAAGCGCCGGCGCCCGGCATCACCGCAAAACAGCGCCGCACCATGGGCGAGCGCTGCGCGACTGCCTGCCGCGAGGTCGGCTACCGCAGCGCCGGCACGCTCGAATTCCTCTACCAGGACGGCGAGTTCTATTTCATCGAGATGAACACGCGCGTGCAGGTGGAGCACCCGGTCACCGAGATGGTCACCGGCATCGACATCGTGAAGCTGCAATTGCTGATCGCGGCCGGCGAGCCCCTCCCCTACCAGCAGAGCGACGTCAACATCCAGGGCCACGCCATCGAGTGCCGCATCAACGCGGAGGATCCGAAGGGCTTCGTGCCCTCGCCCGGGCCGATCCGGCTGTGGCATGCGCCGGGCGGTCCCGGCATCCGCGTCGACAGCCACATCTACTCCGGCTACATCGTCCCGCCGTACTACGATTCGATGATCGGCAAGGTGATCGCGCACGGCGAGACGCGCGACGCCGCGATCGCGCGCATGAAGAACGCGCTGGCGGAGATGGTCGTCGAGGGGATCAAGACGACGATCCCGCTGCATCAGGAAATCTTCAACCACGCCGCGTTCAAGGCCGGCGGGCTGGACATCCACTATCTGGAGCGGCGGCTGGGGTTGAAGTAGGCCGGCGGCGGATCGGCCGAGTCGGCCCGGCGGCGCGCTCGCTTCGCACCCAGGCCGCCCCAACCGCAGCACGCTTGCAACTCCAGCGCCCACTCAACGTGCCAGCCTTGCAACTCAGCATCGAGACCCGCGATCCCGAAGCGCTCGAAGCCGCGTGCTTCGAGGCGGGAGCAGTGGCGGTGACGCTGCTCGATGCGGCGGATGTACCCATCCTCGAGCCCGCTCCGGGAGCGACGCCGCTGTGGCCGCTGGTTCGCCTGGTCGCCCTGTTCGAGGAGCGGGCGGATCGTGCAGCGATCGGCCGCGCCATCGAAGACGCCACGGGGCAGGGACTGCCCGGGAACGCGCACTTCGAATTGATCGCCGATCGCCCCTGGGAACGCGAATGGCTCAGGGACTTCGGGCCGATGCGCTTCGGCGCGCGACTGTGGGTCTGTCCGCACGGCCAGTTCCCGGCGCAGGACGATGCAACGATCGTGTGGCTCGATCCCGGGCTCGCATTCGGCACCGGCAGCCACGAAACCACGGCCATGTGCCTGTCCTGGCTCGACGTCACCGACGTGCGCGGGCTGGAAGTCACCGACTACGGATGCGGCTCGGGCATTCTCGCCATTGCCGCAGTGAAGCTCGGGGCTCGTCTCGCCAGCGCAGTCGACCTGGACCCGCAGGCGCTCGTCGCGACGCGCGACAATGCACAACGCAACGGCGTGGCGGAACGCATCGAGATCCTCTCGACCGCGGACCCGGCGCCACTTGCGGATGTGCTGCTCGCCAACATCCTGGCGCAACCCCTGATGGAGCTGGCGCCCCGGTTCAAGTCCATGGTCCGCCCCGGCGGTGTCCTGGTCCTCTCCGGGATCCTGTCCTCGCAGGCGGTCGCCGTAGCAAGCGCGTATGCGCCGTGGTTTGATATGCGGTCATTCGCCACCCTGCACGACTGGGTGTGCCTGGAAGGAGTGCGCCGCTAAACGTGTTCACGCAGTGTCCGCAATGCAAGACCGTATTTCGCGTCACCGCCGCGATGCTCAAGGCGGCCCAGGGACGCGTGCGCTGCGGGCGCTGCGCTCACGTCTTCAACGCCCTGATGTTCCTCATCGAGCAGAATGGCGCCGCGCCGGCCGAACCGTCGCGGTCATCGTCTCCCGCTGCCCCGGCTGAGCGGCCGCCGACGTCGACGCCGGCGGAACCTGCCGGGGGTGAATGGCCGCTGGACGATGCCGGGGTCGACTCCGGCGAGATTCCCGAATCCGCTCTCGAGTTCACCGCCGACGATCTGAGCAAGGTTTTCGTCGTCGCGCCGGCACCCACGCTCGCTTCCCGGCCGGGGCCGGAGCCGCCCCAAACGTCGGCGAACGACGAGGACACCGCGGAGCACGAGATCCTCGATATCGAGCTGGAGACGCCGGAAGCCCCGGAGGTGATAACGCTCGAGGGCGACAGCGTGATCCTCGGCGAGGAAGATCCGAGCGTCAGCGCGCAGTACTTCATCGAGGAGGAAGCGCCGGACGAAGGTAGGTCACTGGACGAACCGCGCGCCGCCGCGGGCGCGGCAGCGCCGGAAGTGGCAGCGCGCGCCGACGCACCGGTGAAGAAGGTTGCGCAAACCAGGGAAGCGATCGACGCCGAGGTGCAGCGCGAGATCGAAGCGGCGTTCGCCGCCGATCCCAGCACGCGCGCCGAGTTCACGCTGCCCTCGGGGAGGCGCCTGGAGATCGGCCGCGCCGTGGATGCCGACGCGGACGAGGGCGAGCCCGAAGCGCAGCTCGAAACGGCAAGGCGGCGCGAGCGTCGCATCGCGCTCGGCTGGGCGGTGGCGAGCGTGGTCCTGGGGCTGATGCTGCTGATGCAGCTCGTGCACCACAATCGTCAGGCGCTGGCGCGCAACAGCCTGGTCGGCCCGACGATCGCGGGCGTCTATTCCGCGTTCGGCAGCAAGCTGTCCCCGGAATGGAACGTGCGCGCCTACGAGTTGCGTCAATTTGGTGCGGCGGCCGACGCGGGCGCGGAAGGAACGCTGCGGGTCCGCGCGAGCCTCCTCAACGGAGCCGTTCACGCGCAGCCCTATCCCGTTCTGCGGCTCACGCTGCAGGATCGATTCGGCGGCCGCGTGGGCCTGCGCGATCTGCAGCCGCGCGAGTACCTGCAGTCCGCGCCCGCGCGCAACGCGCTGATCGGCGCAGGGCGGCGGATCGACGCCGACATCGCCATCGTGGATCCAGGCAAGGACGCCGTCGGTTTCGAGATCGACGTGTGCCTGCCGGCCTCGGCCGGGCGCCTGGCCTGCGCCAACGACGCACCGCGCAACGCGGGTTGAGGGGCACGCACGCCATGCGCATCGGTCCCTATGAGCTGACCAGTTCCCTCGCGCTCGCGCCGATGGCCGGCGTCACCGATCGGCCGTTCAGAATCCTGTGCCGGCGCCTCGGCGCGGGCCTCGCCGCATCCGAAATGGTGACTGCCGACGTCAGGCTCTGGCACACGGAGAAGTCGCGGCGTCGCATGGACCACGAAGGCGAGCCCGAGCCGCGCGCCGTGCAGATCGCGGCCGCCGAGCCCGCGATGATGGTCGAGGCGGCGCTGCGCAACGTGGAGGCCGGCGCGCAGATCATCGACATCAACATGGGGTGCCCGGCGAAGAAAGTCTGCAACAGGCTGGCCGGGTCCGCGCTGCTGCGGGACGAGGCGCTGGTTGGACGCATTCTCGAAGCGGTGGCGCGCGCGGTCGACGTGCCGGTGACCCTCAAGACGCGCACCGGATGGAGCCCGGAACAGCGCAACGGCGTGCGCATCGCGAGAATCGCGCAGGAGTCGGGCATCCAGGCGCTCGCGATCCACGGCCGCACGCGCGCCTGCATGTATCGCGGCGCTGCGGAGTACGACACCATCCGCGAGATCAAGTCGCAGGTGCGAATTCCCGTAATTGCGAACGGCGACATAGACACGCCCGAGCTGGCACGCGAGGTGCTCGCGCGCACCGGCGCGGACGGCGTGATGATCGGTCGTGCGGCGCAGGGGCGGCCATGGATATTCCGCGAAGTCAACTTTTTCCTCGCGAGCGGACGCCGCGGCGCGCCGGTTGCGCGCTCGGAAGTCCGTGATATCCTCCTCGCCCACCTGGAGGCCCTGTACTCTTTTTACGGCGAGGACACGGGCGTCCGCGTGGCGCGCAAACACCTGAGCTGGTATTGCCAGCTACACCCCGACGCAGGAGAGTTCCGGTTGCAACTGATGACCGCGGCGAGCTCCGCTGTTCAGTTCTCGACGGCCCGCGACTATTTTGACAGGCTGGCTATTGTTGACAGGCAGGCAACGGGCGACAGACCGGCGTCACAGGTGGATCAGGCGGCGTGATCGGCAACGAAAAGAAAAAAAGATTTCGTGACGACAGCGGGGAACGGTAGATGGTGAAGAAAAAGCAGAAACCGCGGCGCGAGCCCGCCGCACGCGCCGCCAGCAGGGATAGCACCCTGCGCAACCATGCAGAGGATGCTCTGCAAACCTATTTCGCCAATCTCAACGGCCACCGGCCGGCCGAGCTCTACGAGCTCTTCATGCGCGAAGTCGAGGAGCCGCTGTTCAAGGCGGTGCTCGACTACGCCGAGGGCAACCAGAGCCGCGCGGCGGTCATCCTCGGCATCAACCGCGGCACGCTGCGCAAGAAGCTGCGGGAGTTCGGGCTCGCGCGCTGACGGCGCGCCCCTCCGGCGGGCGTGGCCCATCCCGCCCCAGCTGATCCACCGCAGATGACGATCACGCGCTGCAGACGATGACGACCATCCGCCGCGCTCTGCTGAGCGTGTCCGACAAGGCCGGACTGGTGGAGATGGCCCGAGCCCTGGCCGGCCGCGGCGTCGAAATTCTGTCAACGGGCGGCACCGCCAGGCTCCTCGCGGGGAACGGGATCGCAGTGCGGGAAGTTTCCGCGCATACCGGCTTCCCCGAGATCATGGACGGCCGGGTCAAGACCCTGCACCCGAAGATCCACGGCGGCCTGCTGGGGCGGCGCGGCACCGACGAGGCCGTGATGCGCGAGCACGGCATCGAGCCCATAGACCTGTTGATCGTCAATCTCTACCCCTTCGCCCAGACCATCGCGCGTCCCGAATGCAGCTATGAAGAGGCGGTGGAGAACATCGACGTCGGCGGACCGGCGATGTTGCGGGCGGCCGCCAAGAATCACGCGTCCGTCACCGTCATCGTCGATCCGGCCGACTATCGCGCCCTCATGGACGAGATGGAGGCGCACAACGGCGGCACCTCGACGGTTTTCCGCGCCCAGCTGGCCGCCAAGGCGTTCGCCCACGCCGCGAGCTACGACACCATGGTGTCGGGCTACCTGATGCAGAAGTGGCCGGTGGCGGACGAGTCCTGGCCCGGCACGCTCACCGCCGTCTTCAACAAGAAGTCGGATCTGCGCTACGGCGAGAATCCGCAGCAGCGCGCCGCGTTCTATTCCGATCCGGGCGCGCGCGCCGCGAGCATTGCTACGGCGCAGCAGCTGCAGGGCAAGGAACTGTCGTTCAACAACATCGCCGACGCCGACACCGCGCTGGAGTGCGTGCGCCAATTCGCCGAGCCCGCCTGTGTCATCGTCAAGCACGCCAACCCGTGCGGGGTGGCGGTGGATCGCGACATCGCCGGCGCCTACGCCCGCGCCTACCGCACCGACGCCACTTCGGCCTTCGGCGGCATCATCGCCTTCAACCGGCCGCTGGATCGCGCCACGGCGCAGGCGATCGTCGGCCAGCAGTTCGTCGAGGTGATCGTCGCACCCGGCATCGCGCCCGATGCGCTCGAATTGCTGGAGGCCAGGGAGAACGTGCGCGTGCTGAGCACCGCGGACCTGGGGCCTGCGAACGGTGCGCCGAACCCTGGCTGGGAGTGGCGCAGCGTGAACGGCGGTCTGTTGGTCCAGACCCGTGACGTCACTGCGCTCGCCGCCGGTGACCTGACCGTCGTCAGTCGCCGCAAGCCCTCGCAGGCCGAGCTCGATGACTTGCTGTTTGCCTGGCGCGTCGCCAAGTTCGTCAAGTCCAATGCCATTGTCTATGCCCGGGAGCAGATGACCATCGGCATCGGCGCGGGACAGATGAGCCGCGTCGTGTCGAGCCGCATCGCGGCGATGAAGGCCGCCGACGAGAAGCTCGCGGTGCGCGGCGCGGCGATGGCCTCGGATGCGTTCTTTCCGTTTCGCGACGGCATCGACGTTGCAGCCGAATACGGCATCGCGGCGGTGATCCAGCCCGGCGGTTCCCGGCGCGATGCCGAGGTCATCGCGGCGGCGGACGAGCATGGCATGGCGATGGTGTTCACCGGTGTTCGGCACTTTCGACACTAGACCCAGCCATTTCCCTGACGATTTGGCTTTTGCCTGGGCACGGGTTTTCAGGAACGCCGTAAACCCGTCCCTGGGGGCTCCGACGCGGACATCCTGTCCGCGACGGTCCTGAAAACCCGTGCCCAGGCAAAAGCCAAATCGAAGAGCAACGCTGAGGGTTTGGTGTCGGCAGTGAGGGTCTGGTGTCTGCAGTGAGGGTCTGGTGTCGAAAGTGCTGATCATCGGTGGCGGGGGGCGGGAGCATGCGCTTGCGTGGAAGGCTGCTCAGTCGCCGCGCGTGGAACGCGTTTACGTCGCGCCGGGCAATGCGGGCACCGCGCGCGAACCACGCACTGTCAATGTCGACATTCCCGCCGAGCACGTCGATGAGCTGGTGCGCCTCGCCCAGGGCGAGCGCATCGATCTCACCATCGTCGGTCCTGAAATGCCGCTGGTGCTCGGCGTCGTCGATCGCTTCAAGGAGGCCGGGCTGCGTTGCTTCGGTCCCACGCAGGCGGCGGCGCGCCTGGAGGGCTCGAAGGCCTACGCCAAGGAGTTCCTCGCCCGCCATCGCATTCCCACCGCGGCGTCGCGCACCTTTACCCGCGAGAGCTTCGACCGCGCCTATGTCCAGAGCCATCGCACCCCGATCGTCGTCAAGGCCAGCGGCCTGGCGGCGGGCAAGGGCGTGGTGATCGCCGACGACGCGGCAGAGGCGATCGGCTGCGCGGAAGCAATGTTTGCCGGAAAGTTCGGCGATGCCGGGCGCGAGGTCGTGATCGAGCAGTTCCTCGAGGGCGAGGAAGCGAGTTTCATCGTGATGGCGGACGGCCGTCACATCCTGCCGCTGGCCACTTCCCAGGATCACAAGCGCCGCGACGACGGCGATCGGGGACCCAATACCGGCGGCATGGGCGCGTATTCGCCGGCTCCGGTGGTCACGCCAGCGATTCATGCGCGCATCATGCGCGAGGTGATCGAGCCGACGATTCTCGGGCTCGCGGCTGAAGGAACGCCCTACACGGGCTTCCTGTACGCGGGCGTGATGATCGCCCCCGACGGCACACCCAACTTGCTCGAGTTCAACTGCCGCTTCGGGGATCCGGAAACGCAGCCGATCATGGCGCGGCTGCGTTCGGACCTCACTGTGCTGTGCGATGCCGCCCTCGACAGCCGTCTCGATCAAGTGGACGTCGAATGGGACACGCGCGCCGCCCTCGGCGTGGTCATGGCAGCCGGCGGATATCCGGACGCGTACACCAAGGGCGATGTGATCTCGGGGCTCGATCGGGCGGCGGCTTTGCCGGGCAAGGTGTTTCACGCCGGCACATTGCTGCGGGGCAATGAGGTCGTCACCAATGGCGGCCGTGTGCTGTGCGCGGTGGGTCTCGGTGACTCTGTCGAATCCGCGCGCGACGACGCCTACCGCCTGGTCGACGCGATCCGCTGGCCGGGCGCGCAGTTCCGGCGCGATATCGGTCACCGCGCGATCGGCCGGGGGTGAGCAGGTCCTCGGAACCCGACGCCGCTGGCGAACGGCTCCGGAAGGACCTGCGCCTCAGAGCTCGCCCACGGCACGCGCCAGCCTGAGCAGAGCGACGGTTGCATCGAGCGCGGCATCGTCGCTGTTCGTTCCGGCGCGTACCTGCAAAGCCACGGCATCGAGCACCTGGGTGTTGGTGCCGATGCCGGAGGCATACAACTCGCGCGCCATGCGCAGGTTTTCGTCCGCTTCCGCGACGGCCTCGCGTGTTGCCGCCACCCGGGCGCGCGCATCGCCGACCGCGAGCCAGCTCGCCCGCACCTCGAGCTCGATCAGGGAGCGCAAATCGGCCACACGATGCTGCGCCGCGCGGCTCGCCGCACGCAACGAGGCGGCGCGATTGCGCGCGCCGCCGTCGAAGACGTTCCAGCTCACTCCGATGCCGACCGTCGAGAACCGGTCCCGATCGAGAATTTCGTTGCGCAGATAGGAAAGGCCGCCCTCGAGCGATACCTGCGGCAGGCTCAAGCCGCGCTCCGCCATTGCCTGCGCCTGCAGCGCCGCGGCCGTGGCGGCCAGGCTCTCGATCTCCGCACGTCGCTGCAATGCCTGCGCAGTCAGTTCGGCCACCGATCGGCCGGCGAGCGCCTCGTCGGCTGGAATTGCGGCGTCGAGCTCCGCCATGCGATCCAGCGGCTCGCCGAGGTGGCGGTTGTAGACGGCCAGGGCGAGTGACAGGGAGTTTTGCGCCCGCACACGAAACTGCTCGGCATCGGCCAGCGCGACGCGCGCCGCCAGCAAGTCGGCCTTCGCCGCCGCCTCCCGCTCGACCATGACGTTTACATCAGCCACGTGCGCCGCAAGGCTGCGCACGCTTGCCTCCGCCACTGCCAGCGCCCTGCGCCCGCGAAGCACGGCCACGTACGCTTCGGCAACGTCCAGCTTGAGCGACGACTCCGCCACGCGCTCCTCGGCGCTGGCGCCCAGCACTCCGCGGCGTGCCGCGTCGATGCCCGCCGCAATGCGGCCTCCGGAGAACAGGGCCACCCGCAGCGTCGCCGATCCCGCGACCATCGTGTCGTCCGCGAATACGGGCGGCGAACGAAACTGCATCGCAGGCGTGTCTATCGTCAGCGCCGGTGCGTCCGCAAACCGCGTGTAGCCGGCGCTTGCCTCCAGCTGCGGCCAGCGGGCCGCGCGCGCCGCGCGCTCCTCGGCCGTGGCGGCCTGCAAGGTGGCCCGTGCCGACGCCAGGAGCCGATCGTGCTCGGCGGCACGGCGCCACGCATCCTCGAGTGTTTCCGCGGCATGGCACGCGCCGGCAGCGAGCAGAGCCAGGGGGACGAGGAACGGTCTCATGGCACACCTCCGATGCCGGCGCCGACGATCGCGATGTGTGCCATTTGCGTGCCCTCAGGGTGTTGCGGCGGATGCCGCCGTCGCGGCGATGCGCACGCTGCGCGCGCTGCGCCGTTCGAGATAGGCGAAGTACAGGACGGGGATCACGAGCAGCGTGAGAAGAGTCGAAACCAGGATGCCGAAGATCAGCGAGACCGCCAGACCGTTGAAGATCGGATCGTCGAGGATGAAGAACGCCCCGATCATGGCGGCCAGGGCGGTCAGAGCGATGGGCCGCGCACGGATAGCTCCGGCGCGCACCACGGCGTCGCGCAGCGGCGCGCCGGCGGCGAGCTGCGCATTGACGAAGTCCACGAGCAGGATCGAATTGCGCACGATGATGCCCGCCAGCGCGATCATGCCGATCATCGAAGTCGCGGTGAACTGCGCGCCGAGCAGCGCGTGTCCGGGCATGACGCCGATGAGCGTGAGCGGGATCGGCGCCATGATGATCAGCGGCACCGCATAGGAGCCGAACTGCGCGACGACGAGCAGGTAGATCAGCAGCAGGCCGACCGAGTACGCGATCCCCATGTCACGGAAGGTCTCGTAGGTGATCCGCCATTCCCCGTCCCATTTCAGACCCAGGGCATTCGGGTCTGCGGGTGTGGAGATGAAGTGCTGCTGCACGGGCAGTACGCCCGGCGGCGCCGCAGCGATCCGGCCCACCAGCGCGAACATTCCGTAGAGCGGGCTGTCCAGGGGGCCCGCCATGTCGCCGGTGACGAACACCACCGGACGCAGATCCTTGTGATAGATGGTGCCGTCCCACGGGGCCTTGCGCACATTCACGAGTTCCGAGAGCGGCACGCGCACGCCGTTGGCAGCGCCGACCTCCAGCGCCAGAAAAGACTCGGTGTCGTTCTTGGCGGCGGGCGGCAGTTCCAGCCGGACTGCGATCGGGTAGCGCTCGCGGCCGGCGTGCACGTACGTGGCGTCCGCTCCGCGCAAAGCGACGTTGATGGCCTGTGCGACCTGCTGCTGCGACACACCCAGCACCGCGGCCTTCTGCCGGTCGACCTCGATGATGAGGCGCGGCGCGTCGTCCTCGACGCTGTCGTCGACATCCACGATGTCCGGTGTGGACGCGAACAGCCGGCGCAGCTCGCGGGCCACGCGCCGCTGGTCCTCGTATTGCGGCCCATAGAGCTCGGCGACCAGGGGCGCCTGCACCGGCGGACCGGGCGGCACCTCGACAACCTGTACGACGGCTCCATGGCGGGCGGCTACTTCCGCCAGCAGCGGACGGACCGCGAGCGCGATCTCATGGCTCTTGCGATCGCGGGCGTGCTTGTCGACGAGGTTGACCTGGATGTCCCCGAGCTCGGGCGCGCGCCGCAGGTAGTACTGGCGTACCAGGCCGTTGAAGTTGATCGGCGCCGCCGTTCCGGCGTAAGCCTGATAGTCGGTCACCTCCGGGACTCGCTCGACGACGTGCGAGAGCTCGTCGAGCACTCGCGCCGTGCTCTCCACGGTCGTGCCTTCCGGCAGGTTGACGACCACCTGAAACTCGGACTTGTCGTCGAACGGCAGCATCTTCAGGACCACGAGCTTCGCCGCGACCAGGCCCAGGGCAATGACGATCGCGCCGAGAATTCCCCAGTAGAGCCGATGGCGCCGCGCGCGCCCCGCCTCGCTGACCAGGAACGGGCCGACGACGCGCTCGAAGATGCGATCCAGCCGCGTGCCGCCCGCCGCGCCCTCTGCGTGAGGCATCCGTGCGCGGCCCAGCAGCTTGCGACACAGCCACGGAGTGAACACCAGAGCGACACCGAGCGAGATCAGCATGCCCATGCTCGAGTTGATCGGGATCGGACTCATGTACGGCCCCATGAGCCCGGAGACGAAAGCCATCGGCAGCAGCGCCGCGATCACGGCAAGTGTGGCAAGGACAGTCGGCCCGCCGACCTCGTCGACGGCCCGCGGAATCACTGCGGCGAGCGGTCCCGCGTCGGGACGCAGATGGCGATGAATGTTCTCGACCACGACGATAGCGTCGTCCACCAGGATGCCGATGGAGAAGATGAGCGCGAACAGCGAGACGCGATTGATCGTGAATCCCCAGGCCCAGGACGCGAACAGTGTCGCGGCCAGCGTGACCACCACTGCCGCCCCGACCACCGCCGCTTCTCTGCGACCCATCGTCAGTGCCACCAGCAGCACCACCGAAGCCGTGGCGAACAGCAACTTCTGTATGAGCTTGCGCGCCTTGTCATTGGCGGTGACGCCGTAGTTGCGCGTGACCGTTACCTGCACGCCGTCGGGGATGAAACTGCCGCGCAACTGCCCGATCCTGCGGATCACGTCATCGGCCACGTCGATCGCGTTCTCGCCCGGCTTCTTGGAAACGGCCAGCGTGACCGCGGGTGCGTGTGCTATCTCCTTCAGGCCGCGCGCCGCCGCCGCAGGTCCCGTGCCCATCCACACGTAGGACTCGGCCTGATCGGGCGCCGCCGCCACATCGGCGACGTCTTCAAGAAAAACCGGATCGCCGTCGCGCACTCCGACCACCAGGCCCGCGACCTCGTCCCGGCTGCCGAGAAACTGCCCCGCCTGCACGGGAGTGACGCGGTCGGCGCCGACGAGCGTGCCGGCGTGCCGCACGACATTCGCCGCCTCGAGCGCACGCATCAGCTCATCGATCGTGAGCCCGTGCGCGGACAGCTCTTGCGGATCGAGCTGCACGTGGACCGTGCTGTCCGGACTGCCGATCGTGTACACGTTGCGCGTGCCCGGCACGCGCTGGATCTCCGATTCGATGGAGCGCGCCACCTGCCCCAGCTCGTGGGCACCGCGCGCCGGATCCTCGGTCCACAACGTGAGCGTGACGATCGGCACGTCGTCGATGCTCTTGGGCTTGACCAGCGGCGGCAGCACGCCGAGGTTCGCCGGGCGCCAGTCCTGGTTCGAATAGATCGCGTTGTAGAGCCGCACTATGGCCTCGGTGCGCGGCTCGCCGACCTGGAACTGCACGGTGAGCACCGCCAATCCGGGGCTGCTGACGGAGTAGATGTGCTCGACGGCGGAGATCTCCCCGAGCACCTGCTCCATGGGTGAGGCGACGAGGTTTTCGATCTGGCTCGCGGAGGCACCCGGCGCAGCGATGAACACGTTCGCGAGCGTGACGTTGATCTGCGGCTCTTCCTCGCGCGGCGTCACCAGGACCGCGAACACGCCCATCAGGAGCGCTGCGATGGCGAGCAGCGGCGTGATCTGATTGGCGAGAAAGCGCCGCGCGATGCGTCCGCTGAGACCGAGCTTCTCGCTCAATCGGCCACCTCGGCAGTGCGCGGCGCCGAGGCAAGCTGCCGCAGTGCGGCGAGCGGATCGAGGGCTACCTTTTCGTCCGCAGCCAACCCCGCCAGCACTTCCACGCGCTCGCCGAAGCGCCGGCCCGTGCGCACCTGGCGCATGGAAGTCCGGCCATCGGCGTCGATCACGTAGACTGCCGTAATCTCGCCGCGCTCGATCACAGCAGCAACCGGCACCAGCAATCGCTGCGCTTCGCCGACAACGAAACCCACCTTCACGAGCATCCCCGGATATAGATCGGCTGCGTTCTCGGGCAGGTCGAGCCGAGCCCGGAACGTCCCGGCGGCTGACGCCACTGGAAACACCGTGAGGCGCTCCGCTTCGATGCGGCGCCCGTCCACGTACACCGCGGCCTTCTTGATGCTTCGCACCTTGGGCACGATCGATTGCGGCACGTTGACTGCGACACGCAGGTATTGCAGCGACAGTCCGCTCATCAGCGGCGTGCCGGAGCTTACGGATTCGCCCACCTCGACATGACGCCGAGTGACGACGCCGGCGTACGGCGCGCGTACCTCGGTGTACGCGACACCTTCGCGGGCCGCCGCCAAGGCGGCGCGCGCCGCAACCAGGCGTGCTTCCGCGGCCGCCCGGTTCGCCGTCGCTTCATCGAACTTCGCCCGGGGCACGACCTTGCGCTGATACATGTCGGCGATGCGCTGATACTGGGTCTGCGCTTCGGACTCGCGCGCCTGCGCTTCGCGCAGCGCCGCCTGGGCCTGCGTGAGGCCGGCGCGCTGCTCGGTGGAGCGCAGCCTCAGGATCACAGCTCCGGCCGGGACGAAATCGTTCACGTCGTACAGGATCTCGGCCACGCGTCCGGCGGTCTGTGCCGAAACCGTTCCCTGGTTGACAGCTTCGATGGTTCCATCAAGCTGGCGTTCGATGGGCGTGAGCTCTGGACGCACGACTACGCCGGGCAAAGCCGCGACGCCCGCGGGGGCAGGCGGTGCGCTGACCTCAGGGCACCCTGCGAGGATCAGCGCGCAGGCTGCAAACGCCACGCGCACCCCAGCGCCCGCCCTGAAATCAGCGGAACGCTGCGCCCGATGCGACGCCGAGCTTGCGCAGCACCAGAGCGAGCGGACAGAAGCCGGTGAATGCCGACTGAAACAGGTTCAGCCCGACGAAGGCGGCGAGTAGCAGCCACCACCTGCTGTAGGCGACGGCCAGCGACAGGCTCACCAGCACCATCAGTCCGGCAAATGCGAGCACCAAACGATCGATATTCATGCGCTTGTCTCCGCCCACCGCGGTTGCCGCGGGCGTGTGGTTCGTCGCTGCATGCTAGTCGGGATGGGCGAATGGGCGGATCGTGGAAAGTACGCACGCGCCTGCGCGTAAGCCCGTGGCCATGCCCAGGCGGGCTCATCCGTCTGCGGATCGGTCGGTTGCGCGGTGGGGTCGCGGGAAAGCGCGCACGAGGGGTGGCGCAACGGCTGGGCGGCCGCGGCGCGTCAGTATCGAGGCGCGGGCAGGTCGGCGCAGCCGACCCGGCTCAGAGCCCGGCTGCCTCGAGCTCCCGGTCCAGGTTCTTGAGGAAGTCCTCGAAGGCGCGCGTATAGGCGAGCTGCCAGTTGGCATCGCTCGCCACCTGCCCGCGATTCAGCCCGTAGCCGCGTACGATCAGATCGTGCTGCTTGCCGTCCACTGAAAGTGCGATTTGCGACTTGATCTGCGCCTCGAACGAAACCGTCGCGAAGCCCGGCGAGAACCATGCCCAGAACTCGTCGATCCTCACGTCGATGGAATCGCCACCCGAGCCGGCGCCGACCGCATGGCCGCGGCGCTTGAGCCCCTCCTCGATCAGCGAGCGCATCTGCGATTCAACCGTGGCATCGCCCGCCAGGGCCACGTCGCCCATCGCTCCGCCATAGCCGTTGCGCTGCCGCCCGATCATCACCTTGAGCGCATCGCGCGATACCGAGCCGACGTCGCCGTCGATGGACGGTGTCGAGGGCGAGGCGGGCTTGTTCTCGAAGCGGCGCTGATCGGTAACGGAGGCGATGGCGATGCTGCCTTTGCCGGCGGGCGCAGCAGTGGCCTGCGTCGGAGTCTCGAGCGTGATCATGCGCCTGCCGGTAACGCAGCCGCTGGTGAATGTCGAGGCAACCGCCAGCGCAGCGAGGAGCATCGCTGTGTTCGCGTTCATAGAGGTTCCTCCCGGTCGTTCGTTGTTCTTGTCGGATAGCGCATCGCCGCGCCGCCCGCCGGCGGCGGGCGCACGCCTCAGCGCTTCATGGCGTCGAAGAATTCCGAGTTGGTCTTGGTGTCCTTCATCTTGTCGAGCAGGAACTCGATCGCCGCCAGCTCGTCCATCGGGTGCAGAAGCTTGCGCAGGATCCAGATCTTCGGCGAGCTCGTCCGGCGCCGTGATCAGCTCTTCCTTGCGCGTGCCGGAGCGGTTGATGTTGATCGCCGGGAACACGCGCTTCTCGGAGATGCGCCGGTCGAGGTGGATCTCCGCGTTGCCGGTGCCCTTGAATTCCTCGTAGATGACGTCGTCCATCTTCGAGCCGGTGTCGATGAGCGCGGTGGCGAGGATCGTGAGGCTCCCGCCCTCCTCGATGTTGCGCGCCGCGCCGAAGAAGCGCTTCGGGCCGCTGCAACGCATTCGCGTCGACACCGCCCGTGAGCACCTTGCCCGAGGAGGGCACGACGGTGTTGTAGGCGCGCGCCAGCCGCGTGATCGAATCGAGCAGGATCACGACGTCCTGCTTGTGCTCGACCAGGCGCTTGGCCTTCTCGATCACCATTTCGGCGACCTGCACGTGGCGGCTCGCGGGCTCGTCGAACGTGCTCGACACCACCTCGCCCTTCACGGTGCGCTGCATCTCGGTGACTTCCTCGGGCCGCTCGTCGATGAGCAGCACGATGAGGTAGCACCTCGGGATGGTTGGCGGTGATCGAGGTGGCGATGTTCTGCAGCAGCATCGTCTTGCCGGCCTTGGGCGGCGAGACGATCAGGCCGCGCTGGCCCTTGCCGATCGGCGCCACCAGGTCGATGATGCGGGCCGTCAGATCCTCGGTGCTGCCGTTGCCGCGCTCGAGCTTGAGGCGCTCCTTCGGGAACAGCGGCGTCAGGTTCTCGAACAGCACCTTGTTGCGCGAGTTCTCGGGCGAATCGAAGTTGATCTCGCCGACCTTGAGCAGCGCGAAATAGCGCTCGCCGTCCTTCGGCGGGCGGATCAGGCCGGAAATCGAGTCCCCGGTGCGCAGGTTGAAGCGGCGGATCTGGCTCGGGCTGACGTAGATGTCGTCCGGGCCGGCCAGGTACGAGCCGTCGGCCGAGCGCAGGAAGCCGAAGCCGTCCTGCAGGATCTCGAGCACGCCGTCGCCGTAGATGTCCTCGCCGCTGCGGGCATGCGCCTTGAGGATCGCGAAGATGATGTCCTGCTTGCGCGAGCGGGCGACGTTCTCCAGGTTCATCGAGGTCGCGAGGTCCACCAGCGCCGAGACCGGCTTGGTCTTCAGCTCGGTCAGGTTCATCGAGCTGCGCGTGGCCGCCAGCTCGGAGGGCGTGATGATGTCCAGCCCTTCGCCGTCGGCGAAGTCATCGTGCTGGTGGTGGTGCTGCTGCTGCTGGTGGTAGTCGTCCTGCCGCGGACCGCGGTTGGGATCGTTGCCGCGGTTGCCGACGGCCCTGCCCCTTCTGGTCGGCCGCGCGCCGAATTGCCGAGATAGCCTCTCACAGGTTGCTGTCCAGAAAAGCGGCGAGCTGGCTTTTCGAAACGGCGCCCACTTTCTGGGCCTCGACGGTCCCGTTCTTGAACAGGATTAGCGTCGGAATTCCCGCGGATTCCGAACTTCGGCGGAGTCTGCGGGTTCTCGTCGATGTTGATCTTGGCGATCGTGAGGCGTCCCTGGTACTCCGCCGCGATCTCGTCCAGGACCGGAGCGATCATCTTGCATGGGCCACACCATTCTGCCCAGAAATCGAGCAGTACCGGCCTGTCAGCCTTGAGAATGTCTTGATCAAAGGTCGCATCTGAAGTGTGAACAATGTTGTTGCCCACTCGTTGTTACCTCCGGAATGGAAGTGCAGTGACAAAGGGATCGTCTCGGATTTGGGGGATTGGGTGGAAAAGGGCCCCTCGAGGCGTGCCGGCGCGCCCGACGGGCACGGCGAATAGCTTTTACGGTTACAATGACCCTGACATTGGGCAACGAATAGTGGAGCCGGGTAGTTGGATCGACTGGAAGGTGCGGACGGAGCCGCTACGGCTGGGCGGTATTCAATCCAACTTTCCGCCAATTTGCAAGCCTGCTCCGTCTGACACGCTGTTTTTCGAACACAAGTAATGGCTGATACACATCTCTCCGACTCCTTGAATTCTCGTCCCTCCCACTCGCCGAGTCCCTTGCCCGCGGCATCGCGGATGCGGGGTTCCAGCGCGCTACGCCGATCCAGGCCGAAACCCTGCCGATCGCCCTGGCGGGGCGCGACGTCGCCGGCCAGGCGCAGACCGGTACGGGGAAGACGGCCGCGTTCCTGGTCGCGCTGTTCAATAACCTGCTGACCAGGGCGCCCTCGCCCACCCGGCCGATCACGGCCCCGCGCGGCTATTATCGTTGCGCCTACGCGCGAGCTGGCGGTGCAAATCCACAGCGATGCCGAATCGCTGGGCCAGCACACCGGCCTGACCCTGGGCCTGGCCTTCGGCGGCACGGACTATGAGAAACAGCGCCGGCACCTCGAGCAGGGCGTCGACGTGCTGATCGGTACCCCCGGCCGGATCATCGATTTCTTCAAGCAGCGGGTCTTCGACCTGCGGCACGTTCAGGTGGCCGTCCTCGACGAGGCGGACCGCATGTTCGACCTGGGCTTCATCGCGGACATCCGCTACATCCTGCGGCGCCTGCCGCGCCCGGAGCAGCGCCTGACCATGCTGTTCTCGGCCACCCTGTCGCAGCGCGTGCTGGAGCTCGCCTACGAGCACATGAACTACGCCCGAGCTGGTGCGGGTCGAGCCGGACAAGGTCACTGTCGACACGGTCCGGCAGGTCCTGTACTTCCCGGCGAGCAGCGAGAAAGTGCCGCTGCTGGTGCACCTGCTCCGGCACATGGACCCCCATCGGACCATGATCTTCGTCAACATGCGCCGCACCGCGGACGAGCTCGAACAGGTGCTCAAGGCCAACGGTTTCCACGCCGAAGCGCTGTCCGGAGACGTGCCGCAGCGCAAGCGCCTGCGCATGCTGCGCGACTTCCACAGCGGCAACCTCGCCATCCTGATCGCGACCGACGTCGCCTCGCGCGGGCTGCACGTGCCGGAGGTCAGTCATATCTTCAACTACGACCTGCCGCAGGACGCCGCCGACTACGTGCACCGGATCGGCCGCACCGCCCGCGCCGGCGCCGCGGGCGACGCCATCAGCTTCGGCTGCGAGCAGTACGTGATGTCGTTGCCGGAGATAGAGGACCTACATCGGCCACAAGATCCCGGTCGAAACGATCAACCCCGGAATGCTGGTTGCGGTCGAGGCTGTCGAGCACCGACGGGCCAGCGGCGATGACGAGCACGGCCGGCCACATCGCCATCACCGCAGCCGCAGGCAGCGCCGCAGCGGAGGCAGCGCAGGCAGCGGCGGCGGTGGCCGCGGTCCGCGACAGGGCGGCGGCAGGCGTTGATTTGGAGGCGCTGCCGAAGCGGCTGCGCTGCCGTCATGCGGGCATCAGCTCGTGGATGGAGTCCACCGCGGGGAAGTCCTCGATCCGCCGCCGCGGCTGGCTGGAATCCGGATGCGCAATGGCCACGATCCAGCGCAAGCCGTGGGCGCGAGCGGCGCGCAGTACCGGCAGGCTGTCGTCGATGAACAGCGTACGCTGCGGATCGAAGCGTTCGGTGGTCTGCAGCGCGCGCCAGAATTGCGCGTCTTCCTTGGGAGCACCGAACCGATGCGAGGAATACAGGGCATCGAAATGCCCGCGGAAGTCGAGCTGTTCATCCTTGACCGCGAGCGTCGCGGGATGGGCATTCGTCACGAGTGCGAGGCGCTTGCCGATCGCACGGACGCGCAGCACGAATGCTTCCGCGCGGCACGATGGCATCGCTTCAGCGCGGTGAGATCGACGCAACTCCTGCTCCAGTAATCGATGAGTCGAGCGTTCCCTGCTCGGCCTGGTAGTGGCGCGCAGTGCTCCGCGCGGCTTGCAGCACATCTCGGCCGCGCTAGCGAGCCGCACGTCAGCACAGAACTGGGTCGAACTTGAGATCGAGAAGGTGCATCCGTATCCACGAGGTGTCTATGGAGACCAATCGGGAGCGCTCGCGGCATGGGGCCGGTATCGTCCGGCCCACGCACGATCTGAACTCCTTGATTCCCGATCTGGCGCTCGCCCATGACGCCGGGCGCGAGATCATGGAGGGTACGCGCGCGACTTCGACCCCGAGGAAAAGGCGGACAGCTCGCCGCTCAAGGCCGACCTGCGTTCGCAGCGAAGATCATCGCCGGGCTCGAGCGCCTGACGCCGGACGTTCCCATCTGGCGGAAGAGTCCGCGACGGTGCCCTACGGCCAGGCGGTCGCGACTGGGTCCGCTCTGGCCGATCGACCCGCTCGACGGCACGCGCGACGTTCGTATCCACGCAACACTCGAGTTCACGGTCAACATCGCCCGGTTCGCGACCATCGGCGGTACCGGCTCGTGCGCGTTCCCGCCTAGGCGGCCGACTACTATGCGGCGAGGACTGGGAGCCTATCGGAGATGCCCGCGGCGGTCCAGTGCCGATTTGTCGCGTGCCGTGGCCGTCGTACCGCTTGGTCAGCGAATCGCCGCGGCGATTGCCGACAGGCCCTGCCGCTGCGGGCGAGTCCCCGCTTCGGAACCATGGCAGCTCGCTCGCGCGCCTCGTGCGGAAGGGTCGACGTGATTTCGATCTCGCGCCTCGGGTCCCGACGAATACAGGAGTGGGCTCGGCTTGGCGGCGCACGCCGGGCTGGAGTGCGCCTGGCGGCCACGTGTCGACACGCGCGGCGGAGCCGCTGGCTACAATCACGCGCGAGGATCTGACCAACCCAGTCCAGATCTTCCGTCCATTTCCAGGATACGGCATCGATTCGGCCCTCGGGTTCGTGGGCGCGGCGCAGGCGTGACGCGTACATGACAACCCGATGTGGTTCTCTTTCATTCTGGTGCTCGGCGCCCTGGTCATCGTCGGGGCCACCTGGCACGGCGCGCTGCGCGCCCGTGAGCAGGCCAACCTGGTGGCGATCGAGACCTGCAAGCGCATGAACGTGCAGTTCCTGGACGGCACCGTGGCCTTCAGCGCGATGCGTCCGACGCGCGATGCGGAGGGCAATTTCTACTGGCGGCGCAGCTACGTGTTCGACTACACCGAGGACGGCGTCACCCGGCATCAGGGATTCGTGGTGCTGCTGGGGCACGCTGTCGAAGCCGTGGGACTGGCACCGGAGACTGGCCGTGTCCACTGACGCCACCACCGACGGGGTGGATCTGCACCTGCATTCCCGCCATTCGGATGGCGTGCTCGCGCCCGCCGAAGTCGTCGATCTCGCGGCGGCGGGTCACGTGACGCTGCTGGCGCTCACCGATCACGACACCGTCGCGGGCCTGGACGAGACCCTCCGGCGCGGTGCCGAGCGTGGCATCCGCTGCATTACCGGTGTCGAGCTGTCGGCCAGCTGGCGCGGGCAGACGATTCACGTGCTGGGCTTCGATTTCGATCCCGGGGCGCAGCCCCTGCAGGAACGCCTCTCCCAGGTGCAGGACCTGCGGCGCGTGCGGTTGCGCGAAATCGCGCGCCGGCTGGAGCGCAAACGCATAGCGGCGGCAGAGCTGGTGGCGCGCATCGAATCCGCGTACGGCGTCGTGACCCGCACGCACCTGGCGCGAGAGCTCGTCGCCTGCGGCGCCGCGCGCAGCATGGCCGAGGTATTCAAGCGATTGCTGGGCCGCGGCACTCCCGGCCACGTGCCCTCGAACTTTCCGTCGCTGGAGTCCGCCGTCCAATGCCTGCGGGCAGCGAAGGGCCTCGCCGTGCTGGCGCATCCGTTGCGCTACACGCTGTCCGCCGGGGCCCGTCGCCAGATGTTGCAGGAGTTCAGCGCGGCCGGCGGGACGGGCATGGAAGTCGTCTGCGGCAATGCACGCGCCCACATCGAAGGGCTCGCGCAGCTGGCGCAACGGTTCGGGCTCGCGGGCTCGGTGGGCTCGGACTTCCACGACCCGCAGTTACCGTGGAATCCCCCGGGCCGGTTGGCTAAGCTACCGGCTTCGGTCCATCCCGTTTGGCGCCACTTCCGGCTGCCGACATGAGCCAGCCTACGGACAACGTCGACACTGAACTCTTCAGGAACATCGAGCGGCTGCGCCAGCTGCGGATCGAGCACCGCGATCTCGATGACGTCATCACGCGCCTGTCGCTCGATTTCGACGTCGACGAGCTGCAACTGAAGCGGCTGAAGAAGCGCAAACTGATGATCAAAGACCAGATCGCCAAGCTCGAGAGCCAGTTGATTCCGGATCTGAACGCCTGATGGACCGCCTCGTCACTGCGGTCGGCGCCTTCATCGACCGCCTCTTCACCCGCGAAACGCTCACCGAAGTCGCCGCCGCGTTGGCGGCGTTCGGCATCGCCTGGCTGCTGGGCCGCCTGATCCGCAGCCGGCAGTGCGGCGCGACCCGGGCGTCGCCATGACTCTGCGCGAGCGCCTCGTGGAAGGCGCGGTCACGGTGAGCCCGTTCGTCATCGCGCGCTGCTGCTGTACTTACGCGCAGCATCCTCGATGCGGTACACCTGAGCTCGGGCTTCATGGAGCTGATGCTCAGGCTCGTGGCGGCGCTGGTATCGATCCGCGTCACCGTATTCCTGCTGCGCCTGTCGCTCGGCCCGCAGACCTGGCTCAGCGGCTGGGAAAACCGCATCACGCTGATGATCTGGTTCGTGGTCGCGATCAACATGCTGGGCTGGCTGGACCCGGTGATCGGCTGGCTTGAACAGCATTCCGCTGGGGCAAGGCCAACGAGCGCTCACCGTCTGGTCGATGCTCAATCGCTGTTCATCGTCTCGCTGTTCGTGCTCGCGGGCGCTGGCTGGCGCGCTGGATGGAACGGCGGCTGATGAGCATGCAGACGCTCGCGGCCAGCACGCGCATCGGCATCTCGAAGTTCACTCACGCTTTCCTCATCGTCTTCAGCATCCTGGTCGGCCTGACTGCTCCGGCCTCGATCTCACACGCTCACGGTCTTCACCGGCGCCTCGGCATCGGCCTGGGTTTCGGACTGCAGGCGATCGCCAGCAATTTCGTCAGCGGCTTCGTGCTGCTGATGGACCGCTCCATCAAGCCGGGCGATGTGATCAGCTTTACCGGCATGGGCGGCACCACGACGGAAGGCTTCGGCTGGGTGCAGGAGCTGCAGGGCCGCTATGTCGTGGTGCGCGATCGCGACGGGGTAGAGACGCTGGTGCCGAACCAGAACCTGATCACCAATTCCGTGATCAACTGGAGCTACACCGACCCGAAGGTGCGGCTCAAGCTGCCGGTGCGCATCAGCTACCGCGACGACCCCGAGCTCGCGTTGCGCGTACTGATCAAGGCCGCGGAGGGTCACCGGCGCATCCTGCGCGAGCCCGCGCCGGTGTCGCGGATGATGGCATTCACCGATCACGGCATGGACATGGAGCTGCGCTTCTGGATCGCCGATCCGCAGGAGGGCGTCAACAACGTGCGCTCCGACGTCAACCGCGCCATCTGGCGGCTGTTCAAGGAAAACGGCATCACCATCCCGGTGGCGCAGCGCGAAGTCTACGTACGCGCTCGCCGGCGAGGACGCGGAGGACTGGGTTTTTCCGGACCGCGCAGTCCAAGGACGAATCACGGCGGGGTGCGGGGTTTGAGAACCGCCCGCACGTGGGTCTGGCCATCTGCAAACCCCGACCTCAAATCCCTGATCCGATCTCGAACTGCATTTCGTACGGGCTTCGGGGCCGGGCGGACAGAACGTCAACAAGGTCGCCTCGGCGGTGCAGTTGCGCTTCGATCTCGCCGGCACGCAGGCACTGAACGAGGCAGTGAAAGCCCGCCTGCGAGGCTCGCGGGCCAGCGGCTCAACGACGATGGCAGCGTCCTGCTCATCGCGCGCCGCCATCGCACGCAGGAACAGAACCGGCGTGACGCCAATGAACGGCTCGCCGACCTCATTCGCCGCGCGCTAGTCGAGCCGAAGCTTCGCCACGCGACGCGGCCGACGCGGGCTTCGAGAGAGCGGCGCCTGGAGAGCAAGCGGACGCGCAAATCGGTCAAACGCCTGCGTGGGCGTGTGGGATTCGACGAGTGACAGGATCCGCGCGCCAGGCTGGGTAGTTATCACTGAGCCCGACACGAACGGCACACCGTAGAACTACGTGCATTGCCGTTCGCGCTGTACGGCAACGCATCGTCCATGTCATCAAATCCGAACGGGCTCTGTGATAACTACCCAGCCTTGACGCGCAGGCAATTCGAACGGCTCGGTGATGACTACCCAGCCCGGCGCGCAGGTGAAATCAGGGCGGTGAGGCCCCAGGCAAACGCGCTGGCTTCTCGCCTTCCCCGTCGAGCTTGTCGCCCATCAGCCGGCGCACGGCGACGTAGAACACCGGCACGAACAACACGCCGAGAAACGCGGCGGTCAACATGCCGCCGACGACGCCGGTGCCGATCGCGCGGCGCGCGTTGGCGCCCGCGCCGGTCGAGACCACCAGCGGCGAGCACGCCGAGGATGAAGGCGAACGACGTCATCAGGATCGGGCGCAGCCGCAGTCGCGCCGCCTCGACCACCGCCTCGTGCAGGCTCTTGCCCTTCGCTTGTTCGTCGACCGCGAACTCGACGATCAGGATCGCGTTCTTCGCCGCCAGACCGATGATCGTGATGAGGCCGACCTTGAAGTAACACATCGTTGGGCAAGCACCGCAAGGAGACCGCCAGCAGCGAGCCGAGGACGCCCAGCGGCACGACCAGCATGCACCGCGAGCGGCATCGCCCAGCTCTCGTACAGCGCGGCCAGGCACAGGTACACGACCAGGATCGAGAGTGCGAACAGCAGCGGCGCCTCCGCGCCCGAGAGGATCTCCTGCAACGACTGGCCGGCCCAGTCGTAGCCGAATCCGCGCGGCAGATCCTCCGCGACGATGCGCTCCATCTCCTTCATGGCCTCGCCTGAGCTCTTGCCGGGCGCGTTGCTGCCGGTGATCTCGACCGCGGCGTAGCCGTTGTAGCGCGACTGGCTCGGCGAAGCGACGATCCAGTCCGATTGAGCACGGTCGACAGCGGAACCATCGTCGGACGTTGGCCCGGCCGTTGTGCGCAGTGCGCTGGCGTCATGGTTGTGCCGGCGCTCGAGCCTTCGTTCCCGCCGGTCGACGGCACATAGAAATGGCGCAGCGCATCGGGACTCGATGCGGAACGGCGCGTCGGCCTGCATCAGCACGCGCAGCACGCGGCCCTCGAAGATAGAAGTCGTTGACGTATACCGGCGCCAGCATCAGCTGCATCGCGGTGTACACATCCTCACCGCCAGCCCCATGGACTGCGCCTGCACGCGATCGAGCGTCAGGCGCAGCTGCGGCGCCGGCGCGAGCGAATTCGGCCGCACGTTGGTCAGGGATCTTGCTCTGCGAGCCTTTTGCATGAGCGCCCCCTGCGCAGCGAGCAGCGCCTCGTGGCCCTGGCCGGCGCGATCCTCCAGATAGAAATCGAAGCCGCCGAAACCGCCCGAGGCCGCGGATCGTCGGCAGGTTGACGAAGAAGCACCTGTGCGTTCTTCACCGTCATGAACGCCATCCCGTTGGCCCAGCCGATCGAACTCCGCCGCCGTTGGTCTTGCGATCCGCCCAGTCCTTCAGCGGATGAACAGAATGCCCGACGTTCTCGCCCTGCCCGATGAAGCTGAAACCGGCGACCTGGAACATCGATTCACGGCCTCGTGCTGCCTGAGCCGTCGCGCTGATCTCGCCGCATGCACTTCGCTGGTGCGCTGCATCGTCGCGCCGGCGGCAGCTGCACGATCACCGAGCATGTAGCCCTGGTCCTCATCCGGCACGAAGCTGCCCGGCAGGCGTGCGAACAGCAGGCCGGCGACCACGACCAGCACCGCGAACGCCGCCATCCAGCGCGGCGCGTGATCACGGACTGGACCACGCGGTCGCATGTAGGAGGCTCTGCGCACGGTCGTAGGCACGGTTGAACCAGCGGAAGATGAAGTTGCCTTGAGATGCTCGGGCCGCAGGAGCGAGGCGCACAGCGCCGGGCGTGAAGCAGAGCGCCAGGAACGCCGAGAACCCCATCGAGATCGCGATGGTGAGCGCGAACTGCCGGTAGATCACGCCGACGCTTCCGCTCTGCATGCGCGCTCGGAATGAACACCGCCGCGAGCACCACGGTGATCGCGATGATCGGCGCCGGTGATCTGCCCCATCGCCTTGCGCGTGGCTTCCTTGGGCGACAGGCCCTCCTCGCGCATGATGCGTTCGACGGCCTCGATGACGACGATCGCGTCGTCCACCACGATGCCGATCGCGAGCACCATGCCGAACAGACGTCAGCTGGTTGATCGAGAACCCGAGCGCATACATGCCGATGAACGCGCCCATGCAGCGCCGCCGGCACCACCAGCGTCGGGATCAGGGTGGCGCGGAAGCTCTGCAGGAACACCAGCATCACGATGAACACCAGCACCACCGCCGCGACCAGCGTGATGACCACTTCGCTTGATCGCGTGCGTTGATGAAAGTGGTCGAATCGAACGCGCATGAACCACTCGACGCCCGCCGGGAAGCTCGGCTGCATTTCGTCCATCTTGGCCTTGACGCTGCCTTGCCACCTCGAGCGCGTTCGCGCCGGGCAGACAGCTGCACGCCGAAGGCCGCGACCGGCTTGTCGTCGACGTCGCACTCGAAGCCGATAGCCGCCGCAGGCCGAGCTCGACCCGCGCCACATCCTTCAGCCGCACGCGTCGTGCCATTCGGCTTCGGTGCGCAGGATGATGTTCTCGAACTGCTCGGGCGCGCTGAAGCGCCCTTCGGCGCGTCACCGGCGCGGTGAACTGCTGACCCGGCGCCGCGGGCTGCGCAGCCGATCGCGCCGGAGGCGAACTGCACGTTCTGGCCGCGCACCTGCGTCCAGCACGTCGTCGGCGCGACAGTCGAATAGGCGCGCAGCTTGTCCGGATCGAGCCAGATGCGCATCGCGTACTCGGAGCCGAACTGACTCGCCGAGCCCACGCCCGGGATGCGCGGGATCGGGTCGAGCACCCGCGCGGCGACGATGTTGTTGAGCTCCTCCGAGCTGCAGGCGTCGTCCTCGGAGCGCGAGGCCGATCGCCGACCAGGAAGCCGGCGTTCACCTTCGCGACTGCGGATGCCCTGCTGAGTCACTTCCGTCGGCAGGCGCGGCTCGGCGAGCGTGACGCGGTTCTGCGTCTGCACCGCGGCGATGTCCGGGTTCGGTGCCGGTCTCGAAGGTCAGGGTGATGGCGGCCGCGCCGTTCGAGCTCGAGGACGAGGTGAAGTACAGCAGGTTGTCGATGCCGGTGAGCTGCTGCTCGATGACCTGGGTCACCGTGCTGCTCGACGGTCTCGGCGTTGGCGCCGGGGTAGGTCGCGGAGATGCTGACTCTGCGGCGGCGCGATGTCGCGGATACGCCGCCGCCGGCAGCCGCGAAGATCGCGAGGAGGCCGCCGAGCGGTGATCAGGATCGCGATCACCCAGGCGAATACCGGGCGATCGATGAAAAATTGCGGCATCGTCGGTCCTTCTGATCAGTGCGCGCCGGAGCGGACCGCCGCAGGAGCCGCCCGGGATGCGTTCGGCTGCGGTGCCTGTGCGGCGACGGCTTTCGCCGGCGCGCCGGGACGCGCTTTCTGCAGTGCCGGAGACGATGACCTGGTCTCCGTCCGCGAGCCCTCGGTGATCACCCAGCGATTGTCCTGTGCGCTCGCGATCTGCACGCGCTTCTGCGCGACCTTGCCGTCGGCTCCGAGCGACCAGCACGTAGGGACCGGCGCCATCGCGCTGCACCGCGAGCTGCGGCACCAGGAATGCCGTGGTTGAGCTCACCGATCGTCAGGCGCAGGTTCACGAACATGCCCGGCAGCAAGCGCGCGGTCGGGATTCGGAATGATGCCGCGAAACGCCACCGCGCCCGTGGTCGGATCGACGCTCAAGTCGGAAAAGTCGAGCGTGCCGATCTGCCCGTACGGTGTGCCATCCGTAAAGATCAGTTGCACCTGCGGCCTTGTTGCCATCCACCAGCGTGACGTCGCCCGCGGCCTGCGCGCGACGCAGCCCCTGGACTTCGGACGCCGGCCGATCGAAGTTCACGTAGATCGGATCGATCTGTTCGACGGTGGTGAGCAGCGTCGCTTCGCCCTGGCCGACCAGCGCGCCCTCGGTCACCCGCTGCTGGCCCGCGCGGCCCGGAGATGGGCGCCGGCACAGTGCGTAGCCGAGATTGATGCGCGCGGTCTGCAGGTTCGGCGCGCGCCTGCTGCACGGCCGCCGCGGTCGAACGCTCGTTGGCCTCCGCGGTGTCCACGTCCGATTTCGACACCGCGCCGCTGGTTTTGAGTTCGCGCGTGCGCTGGGCGAACGAGCGCGAGCGTTGGTCGCGTTCGCCTCCGCCTGCGCGAGCGCGGCTTCCGCCCTCGAGCGCGGCCTGCAGCGGCGCCGGATCGATCTGGAACAGCGGCTGGCCCTCCTTGACGTCCGAACCTTCGACATACAGCCGCTTCAGAAGCACGCCGGCAACGCGCGCCCGCACGTCGGCCGAGCGCGTGGCGGAGAGCCTGCCGACGAGATCCCGCGTGAGCGGGACTGTCTGCGCCTGCGCCTTGATGACCTCGACCTCGGGTACCGGAAACGCCGGTGGCGCCGATTTCTTGCACGCGACTGCCAGGGTGGCAATCAATATCGTGGCGACAGTGAAACGCACAGCACGTGACTTCATGGGGCTTTCACCGGGCTCCGTCCGTGGCACACACGGGGTGATTGGGGGTCGGCCGACTCGCGGGAGCGAGCCTTCAGGTCGCTATCGTACCGAACTGTGCCCGTTTGATGCAGGTCGGCGCGGGTGGTTCGTTGCTTGGGCCGGACGGGCTCTTCAACGAGCGCTCATGGAGACTTCTGTGGCGCCCGGCAGACGACTCAGGAAGTCCGCCCCCAGCACTTGCGAGGGCGTTCGAAACCCGGCCGGTGCCGATTGAGAGAGGCTGCGTTCGATGAGCGCGAGAGCCGTGTGCATGGTCGTCGTGTAGCCGTTGGGCACGCGAACACGCCCCACAACGGTGCGATCATTGGCATTTCGTCCCTCGCCCCACAGCAGGACGGGGGTGCGCTCACGTTGCTCCTGGTCAGGACCGGGCGCGCCGCGATCGACGCGGCGCTTGAGCCAGGCCCGAACCGGAGGCAGGCCGAGCAGAAAGCGCCCACGGCTGAGCAGACGTAACCTGCGAATCGCGCGCGGCGATGCGGGGACATAGACCTCGACGTTCGGTATGCCGGTCGTATGGAACGCTGTGCTCACATCCCCCCACGGAATGGCGATGGCGCTCTTCGGTCCTTCGCCAAAATCGATCTCCCCGCACGCGGCTCGCAAATGGAATGCTGATGATCGTTCCGTCCACGCGAACGGCACTGCCATGACGCAGCCTTTCGATCATCGTTTTTGCGGTGCCGCGACTGGGCGCGCTACGGCTGTCGAAGCCGAGTGCGAGGTGAGTCGCATCGGGTAGTGCGCGTTTGATCTGCGCCGCGAGACAATCGCTCGGTACGACATCGAACCCAGCGCCGGGGCATAGCAGCACGCCCGCACGCCGTGCCTCCTCATCCAGAGCGCGCGCCCATTCGAACACCTCGATCTCGCCCGTGATATCGAAGTAATGCACGCGCGATGCGATACATCCCCTGATCATGGGATGTGCGGTCGACGAGAAAGGCCCCGCACAATGCAGCATCACAGAAACGCCTGCGAGCGCTTGGGCCAGGGCCGCTTCGTCATCGAGAGCGAACTGGCGCCACTCGCAGCCAAGCTCCTTCGCCAGCCGCTCGATCGCCGTCGCGTTTCGGCCCGCAAGAATCGGCGCTCGTTGCCGCGCGCAGGCTTCACGCGCGATCAACTCACCCGTATAGCCGTTGGCACCGTACAGCATCCATGTGCCGCCCAGACCGCTCATTGTGGTTGTGATGCCGCCGGCGCCGTCCAACCGTTGGCTGGCATCGGGTCCCCTGCGTTAGTGATTTGATTCCGCTTCCCGGCGCATTAGATCCCAAAGGGCCTGCACGTGAGAACGCTCCGTCGCTTCTGCGCCGATCGAAACGCGCACCATCCAGCGACCTCAAGCTGCGCGGGCGTCAGCCACGCGCGCGCCGGAAGCGTTGATTCGGCTGCACCAGGCCGAGCGTGTGGCGGTCGAGCGCGCTCGCCTCGAGCCCCGCGTGGTTCGTGGCGCACGCACACGGTCTGCAGCGGCACCGGCGCGAGCCGCTTCCAGCCCGGGCGTCGCGTCGACCTGCTCCTTGAGCCACTGCGCGTTGGCAGATGTCGCGCCGCAGGCGCGCTCTGCAACCCTTCGACGCCCTGCTCGCGAATCAGGAACCACAGCTTGAGCGCGCGGAAGCGCCGGCCCAGCGGAATGCCCCAGTCGCGGTAGTTCTTCGCCTCGGCTGTCGGCCGCGGTGCGCAGATAGCTGGGATTGGTCGACATGACGCGCACCAGCTGCGTCCGGATCGCGCACGAAGTAGGTCGGTGCAATCGAACGCGGCGCCGAGCCACTTGTGCGGATTGATCGACCAGCGAGTCGGCCGCTTCGATGCCCTCCCACAGACGGCCGGCATTCCGGAAGGATCATGGCCGACCCGGCGAGCGCCGCATCGACGTGCAACCAGATGCCGTGCTCGCGCGCGATCTCGCGCAATGCTCGACAGCGGATCGACCGCGGTAGTGGCGGTGGTGCCGACCGTCGCGACGATGCGCCGCGGGCCTGAGCCCGCCGCGAGCGATCGCGCTCGATCGCCGCCTGCCAGCGCATCGGCGCGCAGCGCGTGCTCCGCGTCGGTTGGCATGAGGCGCAGATTCTCGCGGCCGAATCCCGCCAGCAGCGCCGCCTTCTCGATCGAGCTGTGAGTTCGTGCGCGGACGCATAGACGACCAGCGGCGCGGGCTGACCCTGCAGGCCGCCGTGCGCGGCGCAGTGCCCTGATGCGCGTTCACGCGCGCACAACAGCGCCACCAGGCTCGCGGTCGAGGCCGTGTCCTGAATGACACCGCTCCACGCGTCCGACAGCCCGAGCATCTGGCGGAACCAGTCGGTCGCACTTCTTCCAGCTCGGTGAGTGCCGGGCTCGATGCCCAGTTGAGACCCAGTTGCCCGAGCCCGGTGCTCACGTAGTCCCCGAGCACCGAGGCAAGCAAGGCTGTTGGAGGGGAAATAGGCGAAAAAACCCGGGTGCTGGAAATGGCTGCAGGCCGGGAGATCAGCTGCTCGAGATCGCGGCGGATCGCGTCGAAGGATTCGGCGGCCTCGGGCGGCGAGCGCCGGCAGCGCCGCGCGCAGCTCGCCGGGCGCAACCTGCGCCAGGGCCGGCAATCCCCGGCGTAGATGCGCTGGCGGCATCGGCAAGCCAATCGATCAGCTCGTGGCCGCGCCGGCGGAACTCTTCCGGTGTCATGATTCGGTCCCAGCGAGCAACGCGCGGGGCTTTGGAGTTCATGATGGGGGTGTCCTTTCGAGACCGTGCAAAACATGGACGTTTTGCACGGAGCCTACAGGGATGTATTCACGGCGTTCTCGAAAGGACACCCCCCGTCGGAACTCCCATCCTCGCCGCGCGCTGCTCCTGGTCTTTCGGCCTCACCAGCCACGCGGCCAGCGCCGGCAGCAGCAGGATCGCGCCGAGCATGTTCACGAGGAACAGGAAGGTCAACAGGATGCCGACATCGGCCTGGAACTTGAGCGGCGAGAACACCCACGTCACCACGCCGATCGCCAGCGTGATGCCGGTGAAGATCACGCTCGCTCCGGTCACGCGCAGCGTCTCGTGATACGCCTCGCGCACGCTCAGGCCCTGCCGCAGGTACTCCTGCATGCGGCTGAAGAGATAGATTCCGTAGTCGACACCGATGCCGACGCCGAGCGCGATCATCGGCAACGTCGATACCTTCAGGCCGATCCCGGCGATTGCCATGACGGTGTACGACAGCACCGAGACCAGCGCCAGCGGCAGGATGACGCAGAGCGTTCCGGCAACCGAGCGGAACATGATCAGGCACATCAGGATCACGGCGGCGAACACGCCCGCGAGGATCGGAAACTCCTTCGCCTTCACCTCTTCGTTCGTCGCCGCCATCACGCCGACGTTGCCGGTGGCGAGGCGGAACTTCGCCTTCGGCGTCGGATTGGCAGCGCGCCATTTCTTCACTTCCGACGACCACCCGCTCGATCGTCTCGGCGCGGTGATCGGTCGTGAACATCATCACCGGCATGACGCTGCAGTCGCGGTTGAAGAGTCCCGTGCTGGTTTCCAGGTAGGCCTGCGCCTGCACCATCTGCTGCGAGTTGCGCGGGATGTTGCGCCACTTGAGGCTCCCCTCGTTCCAGCCGGCGCTGACGATTTTCATGATGCCGGGCAGCGCCACCACGTCCTGCACGCCCTGGACGTTCGCCATGTGCCAGGCGAAATTGTCGATCGCGGTCATCACGTCGTAGTCGATGCAGCCGTCGGGCGCGGTCTCGACGATCACGTTGATAATGTCCACGCCGATGGAGAACTTGCTGGTGATGACATCGGTGTCCTTGTTGTAGCGCGAGTCGGGCCGCAGCTCCGGCACGCCGGCCTGCGTGTCGCCGATCGGCGTTTCCCTGCCCTTGACTAGCCGAGAGCGCCGATGATCACCGCCAGGACGACGATCACCGTTGCCGGGCCGCGGTCGGCGATCCGCGCGAGCCTGGCCCACACCTTGCGCAGGTGCGCGGTGCGCCGCATGATGCGTGCGCGGTAGCCCTCGTCCACTTTCACGAACGACACCAGGACCGGCAGCAGGATCAGGTCCGTCAGGATCACCACGCCGACGCCCAGGCTGGCGGTGATCGCCATTTCCTGGATCACGCGCACCGGGATCAGCAGGATCGTGACGAAACCCACCAGGTCGGCGAGCAGCGCGACGATCGCGGGAATGAAGAGCGCGCGGAAGGTGCGCTTGGCAGCCTCCATCATGTTGGCGCCGTCCACTACCGCATCGCTCACGGCGCTGATCTTCTGCACTCCGTGGCTGACCCCGATGGCGAAGATGATGAAGGGCACGAGGATGCCCAGCGGATCGACGCCGAAACCCAGCAGCACCAGCAGGCCGAGCTGCCAGATGACCGCGACGATCGAGCACAGCACCGGCACCAGGGCGACGCGGGATGACTGGATGTAGACCCAGACGAAAAAGAACGTCAGCAACACCGTGATGCCGGCGAAGATCGCCACGGCCAGCGAGCCGTCGGCGATGTCGCCCATCACCTTGGCGAAGCCGATCATGTGGATGTCGACCGGCGTCGCGGCGCCCACCTTCACGTCGATGCCGCCCTGGAGCTGTCCGCGGATCTTCTTTTCGAGATCGTGCGCGACGCGGATGTAGTCGAGCGCCGCGCCGGTTTCCGGGTCGACGTCCTGGAGCGTGGCGCTGACGATCGCACCGGAGAAATCGTTCGCCACCAGGCGCCCGACGATGCCCGCCTTGAGGATGTTCTCGCGCACCCGCGCGAGCCCTTCCGGCGTCGGCTGGAAATCCGCCGGGATGACGTTACCTGCCTGGATGCCGTCTTCCACCACCTCGGTGTAGCGGACGTTCGGCGTGTACAGCGATTGCATCCGCGAACGATCCACGCCGCGGATGAAGAACACTTCGTCGGTGGCCTGGCGCAGCGCCTGGAAGAACTGCGGCGTGAACATGTTGCCGTCGCGCGCGATCAAAGCCACCAGGATGCGATTGGCGCCACGGAACTCCTCGGCCTTGGGGTCGAGGTAGGTCCGCATGTATTCGTGCCCGAGCGGCAGCTGCTTGGTGAACGAGGCATCGATGCGCAGGCCGTTCACCGCGAGCGCGCCGAGCACGGTAGTCACGATCGCGAAGGCCGCGACGACCACCACACGGTGCCCGAAGACGATGCGGCCGAGCGCCTCGACGAACGCAGGGGTCTTGCCGCTGGGAGCGCTCATGGCGCGGCTCCCGCGGCGCAGCCGGCGATGTCCGCCGCGTACCTCATGGCGTGACCGTCCTCACGCCGCCCTCTCCGGCGACGACGAACCGTTTCGAGTCGACCGCCAGTACGCTGGAGTTGCCCTTGCGATCGGGTTGCTGCAACAACGTGAACGTCGTCCCGCCGTCGCTGCTCACCAGCAGCGTGCCCGCGAGCCCGCTCATCACCACGTGCGCAGCGTCGATCTTCGCGCCGTCGGTGAGCATCGCCTCGGTGCCCGTCTCGATCTTGTTCCAGGTCCGCCCGTTATCGTCGGAACGGTACAGGTGTCCGCGCAGGCCGAACGCCAGGAGCGAGGAATCGCTGAGCGGCAGGATGCCGAAGAAGGAGCCTTCGTACGGCGAGGGCAGCGTGAGCCAGGTCTCGCCGTCGTCGTCGGAACGGAACACCTTGCCCGCTTCGCCCGCGATGTAGAGCTTGCCGCCGGGCGCGCGCACGATGGCATTCAAATGCGCATCGCTCGCCGAGGTCGCGTCCGCGAACTCATCCTCGCCGGCGGTGGCGGCCGCTTTCTTCTTCGGCGTTTCGGGCACGAGCGGCTGAGGATCGAAGTTGCGCGGCTGCCAGGTCCGGCCGCCGTCGGAGCTCGCGAGCATCGTGCCATAGGCGCCGATGGCGAGACCCGTGTTCGCATCCTTGAACCAGACATCGAGCAGCGGCTGTTCTTTCTCGGGCGCGGAATGCGTGAGCTCCCACGTGGCGCCACCGTCCTCGGTGCGCAGGATCACTTCATCATGCCCAACGGCCCAGCCCAACTTGTCGTCGAGGAAAAAGACGCCGGTGAGCGTTGCGCGCGTGGGCACCTTGGATTGCTTCCAGGTCTGCCCCTGGTCGTCGCTCGTCAGGACATGGCCGCGCTCGCCCACCACGACCATGCGCGCACCGGCACGTGCCGCATCGAGGAGCAGGGACTTCCCGGCGAGTGGCGCCGGGATCGAGAATTCGGACCCGGTCGAAGCGGTGGCGGTTTCCCCGGAGGCCGGCGCGCTTGCTTCGGTGCCCGACGTGTTTTCGGGTTCGGCAGGGGGTTCGTCGGCAGCGAGAACGGCGCCTGCGATGAGCAGGCTTGCGAGCGCGTAGGCGGCGCGACAGTACATCCGCAAGAAGCCTTCAGACGACACCCTCACCCTGCCCTCTCCCCGCATGCCGGAGAGAGGGCCAGGCGAGACTAGCGGGTGCCGCGCGAACGCAACGCGTTCGGCTGGTAGTCGGCGATCGTGCGCTTGATCGTGAAATCGTAGCTCCTGGCCTCCTCGTTTTGCAGGCCGAGCGCCAGGTAGCGCCGGTTCTGCAGGTCCATCACGAGCTCCAAGGTCGTCCACAGCGTCGGCAGATCGTAGTAGTTGATGACGTGGCCTTCCTGGACGCGCCACAGCTGGTCGCGCTTGTCGTAGCAATCCACCGCGAGGATTTGCCAGGAGTCCTCGTCCACGTACAGCGTGCGGCGCTTGTAGACGTGGTCGGTTCCCGATTTCAGCGTCGAGTCGATGACCCAGACGCGGTGCAGCTCGTAGCGGCCGAGATCGGGATTGGCGTGCTGCGGCTTCAGAACGTCGGAATATTTCACTTTGTCGCTGTGCAGCCGGTACGCGTTGTACGGAACGTACATCTCCTTCTTGCCGACGAGCTTCCAGTCGTAGCGTTCCGGACTGCCGTTGTACATGTCGAACTGGTCGGACGTGCGCTGGTTGTCCGCCGCCGTGCCCGGATTGTCGAAGGCGACGTTGGGTGCGCGGCGCACGCGGCGCTGGCCCGGGTTGTACAGCCACGCGCGCCTGTTCTCCTTGGATTGATCGAGCGTCTCGTGCACCAGCAGGATCTCGCCCGCGAGGCGGGCCGGAGCCAGCGTTTCCTGGATGAAATAGATGATGACGTTGTCCAGTCCCTGCTCGGTGGCGCCCGGCAGCGCGTAGGCGAACAGGAATTCGTCGCGGAACTTCACCGGCGTGTACGAGCCGCTGGCGGTGAGCGCGGCCTGGCCGATGTGGCGCTGCGCCGCGTCCGCGCGATAGCGCAGCACGTGGTTCCAGAACACCTCGACGCCCTGCTTCGGGATCGGGAAAGGAATGCCTTCCACCGCACCGGTCACGCCGTTGCCGCCCGGCGCGAGGTTCGCCGTGGTCGCGATGCGCCTGGTCGCATCGTAGATCCGCTGCGGAACCGCGGCGGTGCGGTGCGTCGTGTAGACGTTCATCTTGAACGTCGGGTACGTCTTGAGCAGCGCCTTGTGACCTTCCGTGAGGTACTGCGCGTACTGCTGCATGTTCTGCGCGGTGATGGTGAACAGCGGCTTTTCGCTGGCGAACGGATCGCCGTAGTGGTCGCCGCTCTTGTGGTTCGGGAAGCCCGCTTCGGCCGCCGACTTGATGCCGCCGGTCCACGCCGGAATCGTGCCCGCGGCATTACCGGCCTTTTCTCCGCCGAGCGGGGTGAGGTCGGCGCCGAGACGCGCGGCTTCCTGTGCGGTGACCGCCGCCGAGGCGATGCCGGCGAAGGCGCACAGCGCCACGGCGCTGCCCGCGGAAAGGATTGCTTGCTTGAGCATTGGTCTTCCCCTAGCTATGGGCATCAGGATGGGCGTCAGAATGAGTACTTCAGTGCCGCGGCGATGAAGTCGCGGTCGTTGATGTCATTGAAGCGCCCCGCCCCACCGAAGCGCGTCCAGCTCAGGTCCACTTCCCAGGTGTTCATCAGATTCCCGCCGACGCCCAACAAGAGCGCGTAGCGGCCTTCGACGAAATTACCGCCCGGTCCGGGCGTGGTGCCCTGCACGTCGTGCTGCCACGAGTAGCGCGGGATCACGTTCCAGGGGCCGATCAGGTTCGGATACTCGAGGCGTCCCGCGAACCGGTAGCCCCACGAGGTGGCATCGGCGAAACGGTTCTGCGGCTCGATCAGGCCGAGGGCGACGCATTGCGCCGCCGGGAGGGCCGGGCAGTGACGGCCGATCAGCGCGTCGTTGCCGCTCACCGAAGTGCCCGGTCCGTTGTAGCGCAGGCCGCGACCGTTCGGGCCGCCGGTCTGCTTGTCCGGCATGTCCCTGATATTCGTGATCCCGGCTTCCAGCACCATCACCAGCTGCGAGGCCGCCAGGATGTTGGCGAAGGTCTTGGTGGCGGTGAACTGGAACTGCACGGTGTCGTGCAGCGCCCAGCCCTGCACGAGCTGGTTCACGCCGAACTGCCCGAGCTGGCCGCAGCGCGAGACCGTCGGGATCTGCGCGTTGCAGGTCGTCGGGAACGGCACGCCGGGCGCACTGACCGGGAACAGCGCCACTTCGAGCGGGCTCAATGCGGCGAACAGCACCTCGACGTCGTCGAACTGCAGCGGCACGTCCTGCCGATAGGAGAGCTCGCCCTGCAGTGCGATGCCGCTCTGCAGTTGCGTGTTGAAGCTCACCCCGAAGAGCTTGATGTGCTCCGGGAACTCGGTGAAGTACTGCGCCGTCTGCGCGAACTCGTGCGTCGCGATGTTGCTGGCGTTGCGGCTGATGTCGCCCGAGGGTGAGCCGCCGAGGAACATGTTGGCGCCGATGGTGGCGTACTCGCGCGCGGTGGCGATCGGGAGGTTGCCGCCGCTTCGGGCCACCGCAATGTTCGCCGCGGTTTCGATCGCCACGGCCGGGGGCAGGCCCGAGACGATCAGCTGCGGAGCTGCGCCGACCGCGGTTGCGGCACCCGCCGCTCTGCCGATACCCTGAGCCGTGCCGGTGCGGCCCGAGATCAGCGGCACGCGGCTGGCGTACTGGGTGAAATACACGCCGAACTCGGTGCCGTTCAGGAGCTCGGACGCGTAGTAGCGGAACGCCAGGCCGAACTGATCGTGCGAATCCGGCTCGTCGGTCGGCCCACGCTGCACAGCCTGGAAGTTCGTGATGAACGGGCCGCCGAGGGGACGGAAGTCCACGCCCTGGTCGGAGAAGCCGCCGAAACCGAGAAACACCTGCGTGCCGCCGTCCGGCACGAAATCGTTGCTGGAGAAATACGAACCCACCGGCTCGGGCTCGGTGTCGTCCCAATCCAGCAGGTAGAACCCCTCCAGCGAGGTGCTCTCGGTGAGTCCGAAGCTCGCGAACACCATTTCCTGCGGCAGGAACGCTTCCTTCAGCTCCGCGCCGGGTACGCGCAGCGCGGACACGTCGAAGTGGTTGACCGCGTTGATGCCGCCCTGGATGAAAGTGCTCTCGCCCCAGCTCACCACCTGCTTGCCGGCGCGCAGCTCGGCCGGATGCTGGCCCATATCGAACTTGTAGTAGGCGAAGGCATCGAGCAGGCGCGCATAAGTGCCGACCAGGTGCTTGGCGGTATCGGAAATCGGCGTGCGCTCGGTCTCGTCGTTCTCGACCGCATCGTCATAGAGCGCCGAGCCGCGCACGAACGCGCCCCAGTTCTCACCGCTCAGCGAGATCTCGGTGAGGATCTTGAATGCGCGGCTGTAGGTGCCGGTGTCGTAGTTGATGTTGCCGTCGTCGATGTTCGGTGAGCGCCCGCAGCCCCCGTCGGCCACGCCGATCAGATTGCAGTCGGTGTCTTGTACCCGCCAGGCCTGGCCGAGCGTGAGGGTGGTGTCCCAGCTGCCGGTCAGCCCGCCTTCAGTGGAGAAATCCACGGCCAGTACGGGCGTGCACGCCAGGACGACGCTCGCCGCCAGCGCGACGCGGACTGCGCCGCGCAGAGTCTGGACATCACGGCTCTTTGAGGTGTTCTTCATGTGCATCCCCATGCAAGACAGGTTTTGCGGGTGGGCGGACAGGCCCGCCGATTCCTTCTCGGACCGCCAGCGGTGTGCGTGCGGCTTGCTGTCGATTGCGCCCGTATGTTGTTGGTTTATTACCGAACCGGTAGACGTAATACAACAGGCATTGGCGTTGGAGTATAGCAGCGCACAATCTGCTTGGAGACTTCCGAAGGCGCCCGGCCGCTTGCTTTGCAGTGCAAAAGAAGGGGCGGTGTCCGGCACTTAACTTCAAATCTCCGCGAAGGTGTCCGGCACTTAACTGAAAAGGGTCCGGTACATAACTGAACGCGGGTCTATGAATGCGCCACCTGCAGAATGCTGTGCCGGATCTGTTCGCTCAGGACCAGCGTTGCGTCGTTGGCGACGTTCAGCAGGACGTCGTTGAATACGATCAGGTTGTCGGCGCGCATCTGGATGACCCCGCGCCGGCGCAACAACTCGATGAAGCTCGCGAACAGCGTGCGATCGAAGAATTCGGGGGAATTGAGCTCGAACAGCATCGACATGCGCTGGGCCATGAGGTGGCAGCGTTTCTCCAGGGCCTCCTGGCTGATGGTGCCGCTGCCCGCCCGAACCAGCAGTGCGATGGCGAGATAGTAGCGCTCCACGATCTGGATCGTGCCCTGCGCCAGCACCGATAGCTGCATGGCCTCGGATGAGGTGGGGGGGCGGCGCCGCCACTCGCCGCTTTCGTGACTCCCCTCGAGCAGCCCGCGGGCGGCGAACGTGGTCAGGATTTCGTCGACCACCGCCGCCACCTCGCCTTCGCCCCAGCGGATGAACAGCTCGTCCGAGATATAAGGATAGACGCGCCACGCCAGCCGCTGCACGTCCGCCGTGCGCAGCACTGCGTTGTTGAGAAAACAGCAGGCGATGAGGGAGGGCAGCGCGAACAGATGCAGGACGTTGTTGCGATAGTACGTGGCCAGCACTGCGTTCTGCGCGCTCATCCCGATGACGTTGCCGAGCGGGTGCTTCTGCCGGGTCAGGATGCCCATGGCCTCGCCGTGACGGAGAATCTCGGCAGCGCCGAGCTGCGTCACGGAAACGCGGTTCGAATACGGAACGGCGCGCAGCAGGTCGCGATACAGGTCGAGCTGGCGTTCGAGGTCGCCCTCCAGCATCGCCTGGCGCGGCGTGGCGAGCAGTACGGTCGCGAGCAGGTTGACCGGGGTCACGGCTGCGGCGGCGTTGATGTTCACCATGATGCGGCGGGCGAGGTCGTCGAGCGCCGCGGTGAACCAGGGCGGGCGCGAGTCGTCGTCGAAGGGCAATTGCGCCCAGTGCGGCTCGTGGCTCGCGAGCAGCTCGTTGAGCGAGATGGGCTCGCCGAGACTGACGTGCACCTTGCCGAACTTGCGCCGCAATTTCGGCAGCGTGCGCGCCAGGCCCCAGATCGATTCCTTTTCCTTTGGGCGGCCCGAGAGCTCGCCGATGTAGGTCTCGCCTTCCACCAGGCGCTCGTAACCGAAATACACGGGAACGAAGATCACCGGGCGCTTGGGGCTGGTGAGGAAGCCGCGCACGGTCATCGACAGCATGCCGGTTTTCGGCTCGAGCAGTCGTCCGGTGCGGCTGCGCCCGCCCTCGATGAAATATTCGAGCGAGTGCCCGCGCGCCAGCATCACGCCCAGGTACTTCATGAAGACGATCGGATACAGGCTGGCGCCGCGGAAGGTGCGGCGGATGAAGAACGCGCCGCCCTTGCGCAGGAAGCGGCCGATCACCGGCATCTTGAGGTTCACGCCCGCGGCGATGTGCGGAACCGCGAAGCCCTTGACGTAGATGATGTAAGAGAGCAGCAGGTAGTCCATGTGGCTGCGATGGCAGGGCACGTAGACGATTTCGTTGCCCTCCGCCACCTTGTGCAGCGTGTCCTCGTGGTGCAGCTCGACGCCGTCGTAGAGGCGGTTCCACAGGCGGCTGAGCAGCCGCTCCATGATGATGACGAAGGGATGCGAGTAGTTGGCAGCGATCTCGTCCGCGTAACCCTTGGCGATCCACAGCGCCTCGCGCCGCGAGAGATTCTTCTCGCGCCGCTCCTGAGCAATGGCGGCGCGCACGGCGCGCGTTGCGAGCACCTGCGCGACCACCGTGCGCCGATGCGACAGGTCGGGGCCGATGGCGGCCGCGCGCTGATTGCGCAGCTGCGTGCGCAGGCTGCGCGAGATGCGCCGCACGGTGCGTGCCTGGCCGAGGTCCGCGTCGATGAACACGCGCAGCGACAGCGGCTCGCCGAACTGCAGCTGCGTATTGCGGCCGTTGAACAGCACCGTGAGAAACTTGCGGAAGCGGCCGACCAGCGCCCAGTTCTCGGAGAGCAGCAGGCGGAACCACGAGCCTTCCTTCTGCGGCGCGCGGCCCCAGAAGATTCCGACCGGCACCAGGTCGATGTCGAGGTTCGGGTCGGCAGCCTGGCTGCGGCCACCAGCCGCGCAAGCAACTGCGGCGTGCGGCGATCGACCCGCTGGCGAAACACGCCGCCGCTGCGCTCCAGCGCGAACAAGGAGCGCCGCACGCTGATGCCGCCGAACGACAGGCGCCGGCTCGGGCGCGGCAGCCCCGGACGCACGCACAGGTCCTGGAGGACCAGCAGATCGGCAAGGCTCTCGCGCTCCAGGACGTAACAGATCGGCCGATTGCGGCTGCCGAGCGTCTGCGCGACGTCGGGCGGCCGCGCGGTGGAGCGCACCCACAGCGCGATGATCTTTCTCAGCAGCCAGATCGCGGGCCGCTCCGGGCTCAGGCCCACGTTCATGCGATGAGGAGAGAGTCAGTCCTGAGGCTCGGCGGGTTGAGCACCTTCGGCAGCATCGACCTGGCGGTTGAGATCCGGCATGCGATTCTCCACCTGTTGTTCCGCCTGCTGCTCAATTTTCTGCTTCTGCTTGATCATGTCCCCGGCGAAAGTCTCCTCGACCGGCATCGGTTGCTCCTGCTTCGATGGAGTATCCTGCCCACAAGCACCGAGGAGCATCGCGCCCAGCAGGCATCCAGACAGCGTTCTCATGTCGAGCCCTCCCAACGCAACCGGCGCGAGAGTGTACCGTGAATCAGGCTGCGGTTAGCCACGGCTCGCTGCGCGCACGCATGCAAAGTCCGCTCGCTGGTCAGGTGGTGGTGCTGACCGGTGCGTCGGAAGGCATCGGCAGGGCCCTGGCACTCGAGCTTTCCAATCGCGGCCTGTACCTGGTGCTCGCGGCGCGCAACCGGCAACGCCTGGAGGAACTCGCGGAAGAATGTGCCGCGCGCGGCAGCGTGGCGATCGCAGTACCCACCGATCTGCTCGATCCGGCCCAGTGCCGGGCTCTCATCGACGCCGCCGTAGCACGTTTTGGACGGCTCGACGTACTCATCAATAACGCGGGCAGCACGATGTGGGCGCGCTTCGATGCGCTCGATGACCTGTCGACGTACGAGCACCTGATGAAGTTGAACTACCTGGGCGCGGTGCATCTCACGGCCGCAGCGCTCCCCTGGCTCAAGCAGTCAAAGGGCCGGCTCGTCGCAATCGCGAGCGTGGCAGGACTCACCGGGGTTCCCGAGCGATCGGGCTACTCGGCAAGCAAGCATGCGATGGTTGGCTTCTTCGACTCTTTGCGCATCGAACTCGCGGGAAGCGGCGTGAGCGTCACGATCATCGCGCCCGGCTTCGTGCGTTCAGAAATCCACAAGCGCGCGATCGGGCCTGATGGTCGGCCATTGGGTGAAAGCCCGATGCGCGTGGAACGGATCATGACTGCAGAGGAATGCGCACGCCTGATCGTGCCTGCGATCGAGCGGCGACAACGGCTGCTCATTACATCGTTCCGTGGCCGCCTGGCCCGCTGGCTGAAACTCATCGCCCCGGGAGTCGTCGATCGGATGGCCGCGCCGTGCGATTCGTGAACGCCATTGAGCAACGGCCGGGTGCTTGACTCCAGGGCTGTCGGCAGGAAAGCATTCGCACCCTCGCCACCTGATCGACCGGAGATCTCCTGATGTTGCAACGATTGAGTGCCCTGCTCGCGGGGTTGCTGCTCCTCGCTACGTTCGCCCGCGCTGATGACCGTGGCTGGATCGAGGAGAGCAATAAGTACGCCCAAGTGCTGCTCGAAGTGCTGGCCAAGTACAACCCGGAATCCGCCACGTCGCTGGGCGTTGAAGGGCACGAAGCGGAGGTCGTCGATCTGAAGCCGCAGTACGACGAGCGCCAGGAAGCGGATCTCGCCGCCGCGGCTGCCGAAGCTCAAAGCCGAGCGTGGCGAGGTTTCCGATCCGCGCGTGAAGCAGGACATCGACATCCTCATCACCTCGGCGCAACAGCAGCTCAACACATCGGTGCTCAACCGGCGACTGATGCATGGCCTACCAGGACCTGACCAAGGCGATGTTCACTGGCTTTCACACGCTGCTCGACGATCGCGTGCCGAAGCACGCCAGGCGGCGGCGTGAAGCGCCTGCACCGCTACGTGGGTGCCGAGAAAGGCTACGAGCCGATCACGACGCTGGCTCGTGCCCGCATCCAGGAGAGTCTCGACACTCCGAACCTCACCGCCTCCGTGGAATGTTGAAGTCGAGCAGGATCTCAAGAATACGGACCGCTTCCTCGATGGCATCCGCGAGCTGTTTGAAAAGAGCGGCCTGAAGGGCTGGCAACGCGATTTCGCCACGCTGTCGAAACAGATCCACGAATACTCGGACTGGATCCGCACGGCGGTCCTGCCGCACGCGCGCAAGACCAATCGGCTGCCGCCGGAGATCTACGCCGACAATCTCAAGAATTTCGGCGTCGACATGGACCCGCATGAATTGATGGATCGCGCGCAGGTTTCCTACCAGACCACGCGTGATGAGCTCGACTCGCTCGCGCGCCAGGTGAGCAAGGCGAAAGGCTTCCCCTCGAGCGACTACCGCGACGTGATTCGCGCGCTGAAGAAAGACCAGGTGCCGAACGATCAGCTGCTGAGCAAAGTATCGCGACGTCCTCGGGCAGCATCGAGGACATCACCCGGCGCGAGCATCTCGTGACGCTCCCGAACCGCGCGGCCGTGATCCGGCTCGGGACGGAGGCCGAATCGGCCGCACAGCCCGCGCCGCACGTCGACGCGCCGCGGCTGATCGGCAACACCGGAGAGCCCGCGCGCATTCGTGCTGCCGGTCTCCAATCCCAATGCGACCTCAGGCGCCGAGATGGACGACTTCAAGTACGACGCCATCACCTGGACGCTCACCGCGCACGAAGCGCGTCCCGGTCATGAGCTGCAGTTCGCCCGGATGCTCGAGCACGGCGTTTCGACCGCGCGTGTCGTGTACGCGTTCAACAGCGCCAACGTCGAAGGCTGGGCGCTCTACATGGAAGCGGAGATGAAGCAGTACGAGCCGCCGGAGGCCCAGATCTGCACTCTGCAGATGCGGCTCGATGCGCGCTGCGCGCGCGATGCTCGATCCGATGCTCAACCTCGGGATGATCGAGCCCGACGCCGCCAAGCAATTCCTGATGCAGGAGAGTCGTGCTATCCGAGCCGATGGCGAAGCAGGAAGTTGATCGCTACACGTTCCGCGCGCCCGGCCAGGCGACGGCCTACTTCTACGGCTACTCGAAGCTGCAGGCGCTGCGCACCAGGCGGAGATGGCGCTCGGCGAGCAATTCGATCAGCTGGCGTTTCACGACTACATCGCGAACCAGGGATTGCTGCCGCTCGATCTGCTTGCCAAAGCCGTGATGGAGGACTTCGTGCCGGCGCAATTGAAAGCGACGCCGGCGCCGGCCGCCACCGCGGCTGAATAATCACGGGGATCGGACGACTAGAGGTAGGGCTCCAGCGTCACCAGGAAGTACTCGAACAGATAGTTGATCTGCGGAATGTTGTCGACCAGGCGATGATCGCCATCGAGGATGTGCAGCGTCGCGTTGTACTGCTTCGCATAGCGCACGCTGTTCTCGACCGGAATGACATCGTCGCGCCAGCCGTGCACGATGGTCATCGGGCATTCCGCGGGCTTCGGTGTCTGCTGTTCGAACCCGGGCACATAGAACGCGGGCGCCAGCAGGAACAATCCGCGCGCCTGTAACAGGCGAGAGGCAGCGGTCGCCACATGACCGCCGAGACTCGAACCCACCAGCACGAGTGATCCGCGCAGGTCCTTGCAGAAGGTCAACAGCCGGGTGACGCGATCGCCCGGATCATCGATTCCCTGATAGTCCACCGATTCGGCTTCGAAGCCCTCGCTTCGGGCCATTTCCGCCATGGCCGTGACCTTCTCGCCCCAGGGCGCACCGTCCTTGCCGTGAGAAAAGACGACGTATCGATCTGGCATTCGTGATTATCCGGTCATTGCTCCGACCCAGATGGTAGCAAGCGATCACGGCCAGCGACAGGCGCGCAGATGGCTGTACGCGGCGACAACCGCTACTTGGGCTTCCAGAGCAGCTCATCGAGTGTGAGCCGCCAGCCGTATTGCACGAGCCGCACGCGCCCGCGTACGAACGGCACGCCTTCAGCTTCCAGGCGTTTGCGTTGCTCAGCGTAGGGCTCACTACCACGCGGAAACGAGATGCGACCCTGCGCATTGATGATCCGGTGCCACGGCAAGCGCAGGCGGCGTGGCGCGTGGCGCAGCGCATGGCCCACGAGTCGCGCGCGCCGTGGCAGTCCCGCGCGCTCGGCGATCCACCCATAAGTCGCGACGCGCCCGCGAGGCACGGCGCGAATGGCTGCATAGATACGTTCGAGAGCGTCCGGTGGCAGGCGTGGTTGCTTCTTCATGACGAATCACGATCGCAGTACATATCTCGATAGGTGAGTCAGGCGAGCTGCTCTTCCCCCCGGCCGACACGAACGAAACACTATCCGATTACAGGCATCATCTATCGCGCCGCACGGCCCCGTATCGCTGGACGCAATCAAGGAAGAACGGGCCTGGGGAAGAGCAGCTCACCTGACTCACCCAAGGCAGGCCGTGCTGCCCTCCAGAAGGAGGCGGAGCCGCTGAATCTTCACACTTAGCGCTAGACGAGACGGACATTGCGGTCGGGGGGATTGTGCCAACCCGGGCGAGCAGTGTTCGCGGGTTTGCATCTTCAGTCAGCACGGTATCAAACGTGATCAGCCCGGAGTTGGCACAACCCCCCACCCAATGGCCGGCTCGGACATGCTCTTACGTCCTGATCGCAGCGAAGGTACCCTCGAAACGCACTGCGTCGCGGCCACCATGGGAAATGAGCACCGCAACTCGCGCCCTCGCCTTGCCGCGACGGCCTAGAGTGCGCACGAACCGCTCAAACTCATCCGCATCAGGGAACCTCGCCTCGGCGCTAAAATCGCCACGGACCGGCGACAGGTATTGGACGCTCGAATCCTGAATGACGAGCTCGGCGTCCAGATGGCGCTCGCCGAGCTTGAGCACCAGCAGGCCCCAACCTGCGAGAACCGCGAGTGAAAACAAGCTTCCACCGAACGCCGTGCCCTTGTGATTCGAATTCATCGCGAGCGGTGCGCTCAGCGTGAGCGCCGTGCCGTCATATGCAGTCACCTGCACGTCGATGGAACGCGTGAGTGGAATCTCCGCGTGCATGCGCCGCGCGAGTCGAATCTCCGGCGAATCCTGGGCTGAGGGTGCACTCATGGGCATCGGATTGTTGCCAAATCGCTACGACGACGCCACAAATCGAGGAATTCCGGCCGATTTGTGACGACCGGCCCGCTTCGCGCGGGCCCGCGCTTTGAGAATAGGGGGCTGAACCTAGGACACGGAATGGATCTGGAACGGGACACCATCGTCGAGACCGCGATCGAACGGCGCAATATGCTCTCGCTCCTCGGCACGTTGCAGCTGTTCCGCGGACTGGACGCGCCGATCGCTTGCGGCGATCGCCTCCGAGATCGAATGGTTCTCGCTGCCGGGCGGCGTGAGCTGTTCGACGCCGGCGATCCACCCGACGCACTCTACTTCGTGATCAGCGGCTGTCTCGGCGCATTCGCGCGCACGCCCGACGGTCATACCCGGCTCGTCGGCCGCGTCGCGGCCGGCGAAACCGTCGGCGAGATGGCGATCATCTCCGGCAAGCCGCGCAGCGCGACGGTCATCGCCCTGCGCGACACCGAGATCGGCCGGTTCTCCAAGCAGGCCTTCGATGCGCTGCTCCTCGATCATCCGCAAGGCGATGCTACCGGATCGCGCAGCTCACCGTGCAGCGGCTCGAGAGCTCGCAGCGCCAGCAGCGCGGCAAGCGCTCCGTGCCCGAAGACCTTCACCGTCATTCCGCAGGACATCGAAGTCGACGTGCGCGCGTTCGCCGACGCAGCTGGTCAAGGCGCTCGGCCACTGCGCGCGCACCGAGCTGGTGTGGAGCGTGCGCGGCGCAACGCATACCAGTCACTGGTTTCACAACGTCGAATCCGCCAACGAGTTCGTCGTCTATGTCGCCGATCCGGGAACCGACGTCCGTGGAGCAAGCTGTGCATGCGCCAGGCGGATTCGCTGCTGCTGCTTGCGCGCGCCGGCGCCGCTCCCGCACCCTGGCGCACTGCTCGAGATCGGCGAGTCGCGCCCGACGCTGCAGCGGGCCGAGATCGTGCTCCTGCACGACAACGGCTTCTCGCATGGCTGCGCGCGCAATCGCTGGCTCGCGCGCCAGCCGGGACTTGCGCACCACCACGTGCGCCACGCCGCCGACGTCGGTCGCCTGGCCCGCCTGCTCACCGGCCGCGGCGTCGGCCTCGTGCTCGCCGGCGGCGGCGCGCGCGGATTCGCACATATCGGCGCCGTGAGGCGCTGCGCGAGGCAGGTATTCCCGATCGATGCGGTTGGCGGCACCAGCATGGGCGCGATCCTCGGCGCCGGCGTTGCCTCGAGTGGTCGCACGAGGAGCTCGTCGATCGCTTCCGGCGTTCGTTCGTCGATACCAACCCGCTCAACGACTACACGCTGCCGCTCCTCTCCCTGGTGTCGGGCCGCAAGGTCACCCGCCTGCTGCGCCAGGAGTTCGGGGAGATCGAGATCGAGGACCTCCGCTGCCGTTCTATCTGCGTGTCGTCCAATCTGTACCACCGGGCGCATCGCCGTCCACCGCAGCGGCGCCTTGTGGCGCTGGCTGCGCGCGTCCGTGGCGATTCCCGGCGTGCTGCCGCCGGTCTTCCACAACGGCGAGGTGCACGTCGATGGCGGCGCGATGAACAATCTGCCCGGTCGATGTCATGCGCGACGTGGGGCGCGGACCGCTGATCGGCATCGACGTGGCCGCGGATCGCGCCTTCACCGCGGACTTCGACGACGTGGACGTGCCGGGGCTGTGGAAGGCAATGAGCTGGTTCCGCGCCAAGAAGAAGCGCGTCAACATCTTTCAGATCCTGTGGCGCGCCGGCATGGTCAACAGCGCCGCGGCGACCATGACGAATCGCGAACAGACCGACCTGCTGCTGCAGCCCCCGCTGGAGAGCGTCGACATGCTCAACTGGCAGGCCTTCGATCAGGCGATCGAGGTGGGTTATACATACACCATGGAGCGGCTCGAAAAGATCGCCGCCGTCGCGTTCAACAGCGTGTCGTCCTCAAAAGAGGGCTGGGGAAGGATTCCTTAAAAGAAAAGGCCGGCCCCGTTTCCGGAGCCGGCCTTGCAGTCATTGCCTCTTACTGCTTGCCGAAGTGCGCAACCACGCGCCCGTACCAGAACATGCCCGGCACGTCGTAGGTGGATCCATCGAAGCCATTCAGCTCGCAGCTGTAGCAGTTTGGCGGATCTTCATCGAAACAGGTTGTTGACGCCGACCGCGAACGTCCAGCCCGCGAGCCCCGATGGCGACCAGGAGGCCTGCAGGTCGACGTAGGTCGTGGCATCCATCTCATTGGTCAGCCCGACTGGGTCGCGAACACAGCGTGGCGAACGCCCCGATGTTGCGGCACGGCTCGCTGAGCGAGTCGGTATAGCGGACCGTTGCCGTGGCTCCGAAGTCATGGAATCCCCAGTCAAGCGACAGCGCGGACTTCCATTCCGGATACGCTTGTGAGGGCTTCCCCGCTCCGTTCCCTTGCGCTCTGTGTCCACGAAGCCTGTCGCGGTCTCGGTGCTCTCGATGAACTTGTCGAGCCAGGTGTTCTGCCAGTTCACGGAGAATCTTCCGATACCCGTCTCTGGCATCACCCAACGGATGTTGAGATCCCAGCCCTTCGTCTCGGTGGCGCCGATGTTGAGCAGCTGATTGGCGAAGCCATTGATGTCGCCGCCAGCCGTGCGGCTGATCCCGCCGCACAACACCGGATCGAGCGTCGCGACACAGCGATTGATCTGCACCTGCGCGTCGAGCGCCGGGATCGCCTTGTCGAGCTCGATGTTGTAGTACGTGAATTCGAAGCGACAGACGTGTCTGACCACGACGCACCCTCCGCCCAGCGCGGGCTGTAGACGAACCCAGCCGTGTAGCTTGTCCGAAGTCTCCGGCACAAGCGCGGGATTGCCACCGGTGTCGACCGAGATCTGCGCATTGAACTGCGCATAAGTCGCCGGCACACCCAGCGCCTGGCAGTTGGCCTGAATTCGGCCTCGCTGGCGCGCCGCCGTTGATCCCGGCGTAATCCGAGCAAGGATCGGTCAGCGTCTGGTCGAAGCGCGCAGCCGAGCCGAACAGCTCGCCGATGCCGGGTGCGCGGATGCCTTCGCGCGACGAGCCGCGAATCAACAAGTCCTTGCACGGCCGCCAGTTGAGGCCGAACTTCGACTGCCGTCTCGCTGCCGAACGTCGAGTAGTCGGAACTGCGCACTGCCGCGCTCACCTGCAGCAGGTCCGCACCGGGCAGATCCTTCAGAATCGGAACCTGCAGTTCGCCGTAGAACTCGTTCGACGTCGTACTGACCGCTGGTCGGTGTCGACGGCACACCCGCACTCTCGCCGGCCGTGTAGATCGCATCCGGCTGGTAGAAGCCGCTCTGACTTGCGATGCTCGTAACCGACCGCGAAATCGAGGCCGCCGGCAGGCATCGAACACGATCGTACCGCTGAGATTGGCGGTGAAGTCCTTGAGCTCCTGCTCGCTCGTGTCATGCAGCACCGGGCGGATGTAATCCAGCATCGCCTGCGTGATCGTGCCGCTGCCGTCGCCCTGGCCGCCGAAGATATTGAACGGCACGCAGCCCGGAATCGGATTCGGCACGACGCACGCCAGCGACCATCGACTGCGCCACAGGCCGTGGTCGTCGCGCCGTTCATGCCGGCGACGGCGCCCGGGCCGAGCGCCGTCCTTCAGCTTGGCGCGAGTTGTAGCTGCCATGGGTCGTCTGATCGGCGCTGTTGCGCGACCAGACGGCGTTCACGTCCCAGTAGAAGTCGCGGTCGGCGAACTGAAGTCGCCGCGAAAGCCGCTGCCCAGGTACCAGGTGTCCACGTTCTGCTGGAAGATGCGCGGGCCGCCTTCGAGCGGGCGACGGCCGATGAAGTAATCGGTACCGCCGGTCGCCGGTCGGTGCTGACATTGAGCGTGAAGCCGAACGGGTTATAGGGATTGATCGACATCGACCTGGATCGTGTCGAGCAGATTGCCGTTGCCGGCTTCCGGTCCGACGAACATCGGCTCCGGCGCGGCCTGGTTCGTTGAATGGCGCTCGTTGAACAGTCCCTTCACGTAGAAGCTGACGTTGTCGGTCAGGCTGATATTCGCTCTGGCCGTAGAGACCGATGCGTTCGCTCGGCGTCATGCATGAAGTTGAAGGGCTGGAAGTTGAAGCGATCGGCAGTCGTGAAAGTTGTGAAAGTCATCGGTGCGCGGCCCGGCGGCAGGATCGGCCGGATTGTAGACGGGAATGCCGGTCACGCCGTCGTTGACCGTGAGATTGAGGCCCTGGCCAGTATTCGGATCCGTGAAGATGAACCGCCCTTGCGGCGTGCCGGAGCTGCAACCCCCGCTCGTGCACGACCGTAGCGCCGGGCGTCGGAAACTGCGAGATTGAGCGATCGGCCGAGCTGACCCGGCCCTGGTTCGATGTAATTCAGGCCGAAGAAGTGCTCGAGCTGCTCACCCGAGGAGCCCAGGGAGATGTTCCACTGCTGGGTGTCTGCCATCGCCTTCGTCGTAGCGACCGCCGTAGCCTGAGAACTCGACGCCGTTGAAGTTCTTCTTGGTGATGATGTTGACGACGCCGGCGATCGCGTCCGAGCCGTAGATCGACGATGCGCCGTCCTGCAGCACTTCGATGTGATCGATGATGCTGGTCGGAATCGTGTTGAGGTCGGTCGCCGCGGCAACGCCGCACGCGGAGGCCTCGTTGACCCAGCGGATGCCGTCGACCAGCACCAGAACGCGCTTCGGGCCGAGATGCCGCAGTCGGCCGTCGCCGCGCCGGCGCCGACGCCGCCGCCGTCCGGCGGAAAGCCCATGTTGCCGCTGATATTGAACTCGGTGTTGAGGCCGCCGCCCGAGACCGGCATGCGCTGCAGACATGTCGCCGATCGACGTCTGACCGGTCTTCGCGATGTCCGCCTCGTCGACCGTGACGAGCGGTGCCGGCTGGTTCAGTGGATCCTGGCGAATGCGCGAGCCCGTGACGACCACCGTCTCGGTGAGTGGCGCCTCCTGGGCGGATACCGAGAGTGTTGTTAACCCCAACGTTGCAGCGACGCAACAGTAAAAAGCACGGCTCGCAACGCGAGAGGGAAATATCAGGCTCATGTGCAACCTCCACTAGGTAAATCGGGTGGTTGTTTTTATTCCACTTCTGAGCGCGGATTATCCACGTCTTTTGACAGAACGCGAACTTTTTGTGAAATCGATTCGAGCGCGGTGTTTAGGATCCGCGTTGACGTCCGAGCAGCGCCACCAACAACGCAGCATAAAAGGGCAGGAACATGGCGATTTCGATCAGGCGTTCACGGCGCAGAAGGAAAAGTACCAGCGCGAGTGCGATGGCAACGCGCGCCGCCGCTGCGGCCCAACCGTTTCGAACCCGTACACCGGCGCATGCGAGCAGCACCAGCGGTCCGACCGTCGCCGACGTCGCGAGCCAAGCCAGCAGGTATCCGCGCGCGCTGCCGACTCCGCTCACCGCAGCGATGACGGCAGCTGCGATCCCCGCGAGCAGGATCGTGACTCGCAACCGTTGCACGCTCACGGGCGCTGCGTCCGGATTGCGTGCCACGGCCAGCATCGCGTAGCAGGTGGTCACGAGCTGATTGCCCACGCTGCACACGACCAGTGCAAGCACCGCAAGGATCGGCAGTGCCACGTACGATGGCGCCATGATCCGGCGCGGCACCTCGAACATCACTTCATCCGGATTGTCGATGCTGGCGTAGTCGACGCGCGCTACCCATCCAAGTCCGAGCGCGCCGGCAAGCACGATCACCAGCCACAGCAGGGCGATCACGCCGGACCAGCGGATCGAGCGCTCGCTGCGTGCGGCGAGATACTGACCAAGCACCTGCGGCTGCCCGCAAATGCTGACTCCGAAACCCGCCGCCGCCAGCAACAATACGGTGGCATCCAGTGCTCCGCGGCCACCAAGGAGAGCCGCAGCACCCTCCCCGGTCGTCGCCAGTCCATTGCGCAGTTGATCGAACCCGCCAAGAAAGACGAGGCCAAACTGTGGCAGCAGCACGGCTGCCGGAATAACCACCAGGGCGCACAGCAGTCCTGCCGAGGTAGTCGCGCGTAGTCCGCCAAGCACCGGACCGAGGAGCGCGAGCGCTGCAACCAGCATCACACCCGCTGCCGTACTCAACCCGAGACCGCGCGCCACGGCACCGCCTGCGAATCCAAGTTGCGCCACGATTCCGAACAGCACGGCCACGGCCGCAATGCTCGTCACGGAAAGCGTTGCGGATCCTGTCCCCGTCAGCTCGAGCGCGCTCCCCGCGTTCACGGCGCTCGCTCTGCGACGCACCGCGGGCCCGATCACGAACCAGGAGAACGCAGCGCCCAGCAGCATCCCGACCGCCAGCCAGATCGCCGACCATCCGAGCGTAAAGGCTGCGCCGGTCACACCGACCATCGCCCAGAAGGAATACGCACTCGCGACGCCGCTCAAACCGCCGCTAAACGCGCCGAGCCCGCGGTCCGCGAGGTGAAATCCGTCGAGCGTCCGCGCACGACGCATCGTCCATAGCGCAATCACAAGAAGGACTGCGGCGCTCGCGCCGATCACTATCCAGACAGCCTGCGATGAGGGCATGGGTGTACCTGCGATTTCTGGAGTTGTGGGTTGTCAGGTCGCCGGGGCCAGTGTATCTCGTTGCGCGTGAACATTGCTTCAGGCTGGCAGTTCTGGATCGATCGCGGCGGTACTTTCACCGACGTCATTGCGAGATCGCCCGAGGGCTCGCTGGTCACGTTGAAGCTCCTTTCGGAAGATCCCGCGCATTACCGCGACGCCGGCGTGGAGGGGATTCGCCGCGTTCTCCGAGCGCAACCGCGCGAACATCGTGCATGGATCGAAAGCGTGCGGATGGGCACGACGCTCGCGACCAATGCGCTTCTCGAGCGCAAGGGCGAACGCACCGTGCTCGTCATCACCGCCGGGTTTCGCGATGCGCTACGGATCGGCTACCAGAATCGGCCGGAGCTCTTCGCCCGGCACATCCGCCTTCCGGAGTTGCTGTACTCCGAGGTGATCGAAGCGCACGAGCGCCTGGACGCGGCGGGCGATGTTCTCGAACCCCTCGATGCAGAGGCATTGCGCACTGAGCTTAGCGCAGCCCACGGCCGTGGCTTCGACAGTGCAGCGATCGCGTTCCTGCATGGCTACCGGTACCCGCAGCACGAGCAAGCCGCCGCCGCGATCGCGCGCGAGATCGGCTTTCGCCAGGTGTCCGTCTCTCACGAAGTCGCGCCACTCATCCGCCTGATCTCGCGGGGCGACACGACGGTCGTCGACGCCTACCTGTCGCCGCTGCTGGCGCGCTACGTGGGCGGGTTGCGCGCCGAGCTTGCCAAGGAGTTCGGCGAGCCGCCGCGCCTCTACTTCATGCAAAGCAACGGCGGGCTCACCGATGCAGGCTCGTTTCGCGGCATGAACAGTATTCTCTCCGGTCCCGCCGGTGGACTTGTCGGCATGATGAAGGTGGGCACGGCGGCGGGATTCGAGCGCCTCATCGGCTTCGACATGGGCGGGACGTCCACCGATGTATCGCTCTACGACGGCAGCTATCCGCGCCGTTTCGACAGCCTGGTCGCCGGCGTGCGGCTCAACGTTCCCATGATGAGCGTGCACACGGTCGCGGCCGGCGGCGGCTCGATCCTGCGATTTTCTTCCGGCCGCTTTCAGGTCGGACCACAGTCTGCCGGCGCCAATCCCGGGCCGAGGTGCTATCGACGCGGCGGGCCGCTCACTGTCACAGACGCCAATGTGCTCCTCGGGCGCCTGCAGCCGGATCTGTTTCCCGCAGTGCTCGGCCCTAATGGCGATCAGTCGCTTGATATCGCCGGGGTGCGGCATGGCTTCCTCGAATTGGCCCGCGAGCTGGAGCAGGAAGGTGTGGACGCGCGCGGGCCAGAAGCGATCGCGGCGGGGTTTCTGCGCCTCGCTATCGAAACCATGGCGAACGCGATTAAGCACGTCTCGGTTCGCCAGGGTCACGACTGCACGCGTTTCGCGCTGTTTTGTTTCGGCGGCGCGGCGGGCCAGCACGCCTGTCGCGTGGCCGAGTCCCTCGGCATCGACCGCGTATTGGTCCATCCCCTTGCGAGCCTCATGTCCGCTTACGGCATCGGCCTCGCGGACATTCGCGAGATCCGTCGTCGCTCGATTGAGCATGCGCTTCAGGCAGCGATCTTGCCCGAGATGGAGAAGCAGTTCGCCGAGCTCGAGGAGACAGCGGGCAAGGCCCTCACTGCGCAGGGTTTCGTGACGGCTGACCTCGTCATCGAGCGCTCGGTCGACATGCGTGCCAGCGGGAGCGACACGGCGCTCACTGTACCCTTCGCTTTGCTCGCCGACCATGTGTGCGACGTTCGAGCTTTTGCATCGGCGCCAGTTCGGCTTCGGTGCCAACCCCGCGCAGTTGATCGTGGCAGCGATTGGCATCGAAGCGATCGTGCCTTCGCGAATCGCACCGCAGGCATCGAAGGTACTTTCGCGCCCGTCCGGTCGCGGCTCTGAAGCGCGCCCGCGTCTGGTTCGATGACCAATGGCTAGAGGTACCGGTGATTGCCCGCGACGACCTCGAGCCGGGCGAGCACGTCGAGGGACCTGCTCTCATCGTGGAACCGCACTCGACCGTGGTGCTCGAATCGCAGTGGCGTTGCGAGGGGCTGCCGAGCAGCGAACTGCTCTTGTCACGCGCCCAGTCAGGGGCTGTCGCCAATTCAGACGTCGTGACCACGGCCGCAGATCCCGTGCTGCTCGAAGTGTTCAACGGGCTCTTCATGCACATCGCAGAGCAGATGGGTGCCGCGCTCGAACACACGTCTGTCTCGGTCAACATCAAGGAGCGACTCGACTTTTCCTGCGCACTGTTTGACGGCGAGGCGGGCCTGATCGCCAATGCCCCGCACATGCCGGTACATCTGGGATCGATGGGCGCAAGCGTGCAGCACATCCTCGAAGCCAACCAGGGTGCGATGCGACCGGGCGACGTCTTCATGCTGAATGCACCCTACCAGGGCGGCACACATCTGCCCGACATCACGGTGATCACGCCCGTATTCATTGCGAGCGATGCCGAGGCCGCATTCTTCGTCGCCTCGCGCGCCCACCATGCGGAGATCGGTGGCATTACGCCCGGATCGATGCCGCCAGACAGTCATTCGGTCGACGAAGAGGGTGTGCTGTTCGACAACTTCCGCCTCGTAAGCGCGGGCCAGTTTGCGGAGCGCGAACTGCTCGAGCGGCTGACTCGCGCACCCTACCCCTCACGCAACCCCGCTCAGAACCTCGCCGACCTCAAAGCGCAGATCGCCGCCAATGAGAAGGGCATCGCGGAGCTCAGGCGCGTGATCGCACAGCACGGACTGCGCGCTGGTGCGCGCCTACATGCAGCACGTGCAGGACAACGCGGAGGAATGTGTGCGCCGGGTCATTGGACGGCTCGGGAGCGGGGAGTTTCGCTACGAGATGGACAATGGCCAGAGCATCGCGGTCCGCGTCGAGGTCGATCGTGACACGCGCAGCGCCGTCATCGACTTCACCGGAACATCCGCGCAGATCGAGAACAATTTCAACGCGCCGAGCTCGGTGTGCACGGCGGCCGTGCTTTACGTCTTCCGCACGCTGATCGATGAGGACATTCCGCTCAATGCTGGCTGCCTCAAGCCGCTGCAGATCGTGATTCCTGAGGGGTCGATGCTCAATCCGCACTACCCGGCTGCAGTCGTCGCCGGCAACGTTGAGACTTCGCAATGCATTGTCGACGCGCTCTACGGTGCACTTGGGTATGGCGGCCGCACAAGGCACGATGAACAACTTCACTTTCGGCAACGCTCAGCACCAGTATTACGAGACCATCGCGGGCGGGTCGGGCGCCGGGCCCGACTTCGACGGCACCTCTGCGGTCCAGACGCACATGACCAACTCAAGGCTTACTGATCCGGAAGTGCTGGAGCTGCGTTACCCGGTGCTGCTGCGGGAGTTTCGCATTCGCGCGGACTCCGGCGGCGCGGGCCGCCATCGAGGCGGGAACGGTGCGATTCGACGCCTCGAATTCCGCGAGGCGATGATCGCATCGATCCTTTCGAATCACCGCCGTATTCGACCGTTCGGCCTGGAGGGCGGCGAGCCGGGTCGCGCCGGCGTCAATCGCCTGCGACGCCGGGATGGATCGGAGCTCGAGATGGCGGCGACGGCGAGCGTCGAGGTCGGGCCCGGCGATGAGATTGTGATCGAAACGCCGGGAGGCGGCGGTTTCGGGCGTTCTGGCAATTGAAGGAGGCGCCCCGTGACAACTGCAATTGAGCAGCCGTCAGCGCTGCGTCACTTCGAGCGAATGTCGAAGTGGCCTGCCGGCCGGTGGCTGTTTGCGCGCTTGATCTGTTTCCGGGCACCGTACTTTGCCAGCATCCGGCCGCGCTTCGTCGAGCTGCGGCCGGGCCTGTGCCAGGTGACGATGCGCAAGCGCCGCGCGGTGCAGAATCACATCGGCACCGTGCACGCAATCGCGATGGCCAATCTCTGTGAGCTCGCCGGCGGCATGCTGATGGAAGTCACGATCCCGGTCTCGATGCGCTGGATACCCCGCGGCATGACCATCGAATATCTGCGCAAGGCCGAGGGCGGCGTGACCGCCGTGGCGCGACTCGACAAGACGGAATGGCACGCGCCGGAGAACATCAGCGTGCCCCTGACGGTGACCGATGCGGCCGGGACGGAAGTCGTGCGTGCGGTGATCACGATGTACGTGAGCGCCCGCAAGTCTGGCTAGCTGCCGGCGAAGTTTCGTTCCATTTCTTCGATCAGCCGACGTCCGCCGGTCTCGAGGCGATTGACGCTGACCGGACGCAGCTGGCTGCCCGCTGGATGATGCGCGAGCAGGTACGCGTGGTATTCGCCCGCACGCAGGGCGGCAAAACCGAACAGTATGTTCACGGTGCCGTTCTGCAGATCGCTCGCCTTGTTGACGCGCTCATCGCACACCACGAAGTAAGCCTCATCCTCGGCCCGGCCGATGAAGGCGCCGTCCGCATCGAGCTCCGCGAGGAACGTCTCCACTTGCGTCGCGGCGCGTCGCCACAGTTCGGGCCCATTCGCCTCGAACACCACCCAGCGCGTGCCGCGCTCGATGCTGTCGACGATGAAGAGCGACAGGCGCCGGGCTGTCAGATACTTCCAGTCCGAGGAGCCGCTGCTACCGCCCGCAAGCGTGCGCACGCTCGGATCCGTACGCACCGGCGAGCGCACCGCCTGCAAAATGTTGATCCCGGCCTGCGCCAGGCGACTGCGCTCCACTTCCGTCACCGGGCAAGTCGGGCGATAGCCCGGCCGCAGCAACGTTTCCTCGCCCGCAGAGGCGCCCCACAGCGGCCACAGCGCATCGGACCTCGCCAGCATGCCGGCCACCGCGCCACACGGCGCGAACTGTTCGAAACGCCCGCGCAGGCGGTCGTAGCCCAGTACGCGCGGGAAGTACATCAGTGCGTTCTCGCTGCTGAATTGCCAGTCGCGCAGCGCGTGCAAGGCGGCGTCCGCTGAGCTCCAGGTGTGCGGCGGATCGATGATCAGCATGGCGTGCCGCTCACGACAGAAGCGCGCAGCGACAAACAGCACGCTGGCGCCGACATCGGCGTCACGTGCCAGCGGTGGAACGCACAAGAGGTTGAAGTGATCGGCCGCCTTGAGCGCAAAGAGGCCCGTGCCGTGAACCGCAGAACCGATCAGGTCGTAGTCGGTAAGCGGACCGCCGTCGTCACCGTCCGGATTGGAGTGCACGTAGCCAACTCCACCCCGCGCATCGTGACGCAGCGTGCGCTCGGGCCGTGTCACGGGCACATCGCCGACGACGCGTGCCAGAGCTGATTCACTGAGCGCTGGCTGCACGAAGCGGCCCGAATCGGCCTTAGTCGAGAGGCGCCGAAAGATTTCCTGGTCCTCGACATGCTCCGAGCCCGGGGCACGAACCCGTTGCAGCACCAGGTTGAAGTACTCGTGCTCGTTCTCGCCGATGCCGTCGTAGTCGACCGAGGCTCGCAGGTATTCGCGCGTTCCACAGGCGAGCGCCTCGAGGCGCAGTGTTTCCGGTCCGGCGCGCAGATCGAGTGTCGGCGGGCGCGCGCCGTTCACGACGCGCACGATGATCGCCTGCTGGCCGCCGTTCTCGAAGAAATGCTCGACGGCGTAGCTCAGCGTGCTCGGCTGCCACAAGCCGCCGAAGATGGAATGGTAGTCGGCAAAACTGGAAATCGAGACGGGGCGGTTGACGGGACCGCGGAGCGTTCTGCCGACGAACGCCGTGACGGCGGTCGGGGCACGCGCGATATTCTGTTCTGGACCTGCTTGTTCTGCGACCTGAATCCCTGTGGTCAGCCGTTCGGCCACCGGCGCCCTCACTTTGTTGCGCGCGACTCTACCACACCCACGCAACGTCCGCGCTTCGCCGAACGCCGGGAAATGCACGCTTTGGTGTAATGTTGCAGGGCCTCGAACGATCCGAATCCGGAGCCGCCTCCCGATGAGCTGGATGGATGACGACACGCGTCGCAACAGCGGCGCGCCGGAACGCTGCGCATGACCGATCGCTGGCGACTCGGTCTATCCCTCGCGCTGATCACCTCGGTCCTCTGGGGCGTCATGCCGATCGCGCTGAAGATTGTCCTGGAAGGCATGGACGTCTACACGATCAGCTGGTACCGCTTCGCCCTCTCGGCGCTGGTGGTCGGCGTGATGCTGGCCGCGACGGGCCAGCTGCCACAGTGGAAATCCGTGCCGCGTCGCGGCTGGATCCTGATGGTGGTCGCGCTCCTGGGCCTGGCGGGTAACTACTTGCTGTATGCGTTTGCGCTCAAGCACACGACGCCGTCAGTGACGCAGACCGTGATCCAGCTTGCACCCATGTTGCTGTTGTTGGGGGGCGTGCTCGTGGTCCGCGAGCGATTTTCACCCCTCCAGTGGTGCGGATTTGGCGCACTCTTTATCGGGTTGCTGCTGTTCTTCAACAGGCGCCTCCCCGAGCTTCTCGACCTGAGTGGCGGGCTTGGGCTCGGCGTCGCGCTCCTTGTCATGTCCTCGGTGGTCTGGGCTACCTACGGACTCGCACAAAAACAGCTGCTGAAGTGGCTGAGTTCCCAGCAAGTGTTGTGGATGCTCTATGTCGCCGCGACGATCATGCTTCTGCCCACAGCCAGCCCCGGCACCATCCACGCCCTGTCGCCGGGTCAGCTTTGCATGCTTCTGTTTTGTGCGCTCAACACGATCGTCGCTTACGGAGCGTTTGCTGAGGCACTGCAACACTGGGAGGTGTCGCGAGTGAGCGCGATCCTCGCCACCGCGCCACTTGTGACCCTGTCAGCCATGTGGCTCACGACCAACCTCGTGCCCGGGCTGCTCGAGCCGGAGCGTCTCAACGCGCTGAGTATCGCGGGAGCGCTGCTGGTGGTCGGCGGCTCCGCGCTGTGCGCACTCAGCCAGGCTGGCAAGCAGGAAGCTCCTGAGAAAGTCGAGTGCCAACCCGCTATCGATTGAAGATCAGTCACCCGTCCGCTGGGTGAGTGCGCTTCTCAGCGCAGGACGAGACGGACATTGCGGTCGGGGGGATTGTGCCAACCCGGGCGAGCAGTGTTCGCGGGTTTGCATCTTCAGTCAGCACGGTATCAAACGTGATCAGCCCGGAGTTGGCACAACCCCCCACCCAATGGCCGGCTCGGACCTGGTCGTTGAGTGAGTCAGGCGACCGGGTCCTTCCCTCAGCCGACACGAATGAACCATAGTGCAACCCCAGCTGTCACCTTTCGCGCTGCGCACCAACGTATCCTTGGCGTAATCAAGGAAGAACTGGCTCAGGGAAGGACCCGGTCGCCTGACTCACTCAACGACTAGGGTGCGAACAATCGAACTGCGCGGTACTTCACGAGTGGAATGAGCGCCATGCCGGCTACGAAGCCACCGATGTGCGCCCGGAACGCAACGCCGGCGCCCTCTCCGCTCTGAAACACGGTACTCACCAGCTGCAGGGCGAACCAGAACAACAGCACCCACATGGCCTTCACGTGTGCGCTCTGCAGGACAATCCCGAGTGGAATCAGCACGTGAATGCGCGCCCTCGGGAACAGCAGCAGGTACGCGCCGAGCACGCCAGAAATTGCTCCGCTCGCACCGATCATCGGCACTTGTGACATCGGCTCCGGCAGCGCCTGGGCGAACACTGCGGCGGCTCCGCATACCACGTAGAAAATCGCAAAGCGCACGTGCCCCATGCTGTCTTCGACGTTATCGCCGAAGATCCACAGGTAAAGCATGTTCCCGATCAGATGCATCCAACCGCCATGCAGGAACATCGAAGTCACAACGCTGAGCCACGGCGGGATCAGCGCCACATCGGTCGGCAGCTGCGTGCTGCCGAGCAGCACGGCCGGAATGACTCCCAACGCGTACACCGCGGTCTGGCCGCGCGCCGGGCCCAGTGAGAACTGCCACAGGAACACTGCGACGCAAAGGACGATGATCGCGTAGGTGACGTACGGCACGAGCCGCGACGGATTCTCATCCTTTATCGGGATCACGGGCGTCGTGCCTTGGCGCCCTTGCTGGCGCGGTGCTTCTTGTCCGGCTGCGCCTCAGCCGCCTTGCGCTCATTCTCGCGCAGCTGCTGCTCGGCGCGCGCACTGTCGAGCTCGACCTGCTTGCGCGCGATCTCATCCATCATGATCTTGAGCCAATCGGTGAGCATCGAGTCTCGTCGCCGGGGAGGGAGGCGAATATACCGGAATCGATCTACTGAAGGGATGCGCTGCGGTCCGGGTGTCGTCAGCTCTCACGTTCCGCGGGTGCGAGCGCGGCATCTGCGCTGCCCGCCAGCGTGGTCCGGTAGAGATCGATGAGGCGAGTCGCCATCTCTCGTGCGGACCAGGTCGCAGCATAGGCGTGCGCCTCGCCACCGAGCGCCTCACGCCGCACACCATCGCGCAACAGGTCGACGACCGCCGCGGCAAAATCCGGCTCCGATTCATCGACCACGACACAGCCGTGGCCTGGGCCGAGGATATCCAGAGTTCCCATGTGCGCGGTGGAAACAACGGGCACGCCCTGGGCCATCGCCTCCAGCAGCACCAGCCCCTGGGTCTCGGTACGCGATGCGAACGCAAACAGATCGCCGGCGCGATAGCACTCGAGCAGCTCATGCTTGCGGTCGAGATAACCCACGAACAGCGTGTGCTCCTGCAGGCCGAGTTCCACCGCCAGGCGCTTGCAATGCGCGAGCGCAGGCCCTTCGCCAGCCACGAGCAACAGTGCATCCGGCACCTGCCTGGCCACGTTCACCATCATGTGCAGCAGGAAATCGATGTTCTTTTCGTGCGCGATACGCCCGACGTGAACCACGACCGGTCGTTGCGCGGCGATGCCGAAGCGGCGGCGAAACGCCTCGCCATCCGCCTTCTCGAAGCGATCGGCCTCCAGTCCGGTGGGGATGATGCTGATTGGTGTGCGCACCTCGTACTCGACCAGCGCATCGCGCATCGCACGCGAAGGCGCGATGAGGTGATCGATCTGATTGCATTGCCTGCACGTGAAGCGACGCGCCACGAAGCGCATCAGGCGCCGCGGCATCAGCGGCACGTAGTGATGCAGGTATTCCTCGAAATAGGTGTGGTAGGTCTCGACCACCGGCACATCGAGTGCGCGGGCGAGCTCGATTCCGGCGTAGTGCGCGATAAACGGCGTCTGGATGTGCACCAGATCAAAGTTCGAGCGGCGCAATTCCGGCAGCAAGCGACGGATCTCGCCCCGCGGCATCATTCGATCCTCCGGATCGCGCGGAACCTGGTGTGACCTCACGCGCAGGATTCCGGGTTCGGCCTCGGCGCCGGACTGCGGATAGCGCGGTGCGATCAGCGTCACTGCGTGCCCGAGATCCTCGAGATCACGTCGAAAGGTCTGGATCGAAGTCGAGACTCCGTTGATACGGGGGAAGTACACATCGGAGATCATCAGGATACGCATGGGTAAATCGCGGGCAAACAAACGCAGCGCAGGCTAGGGATCAGGTATGACAGTCGTGTGACGCCACCGGGCGGGTATCATGCACCCATCGGCCCGCTCGAGAGTCATATGCCCGTCGATGACAGCCAACTCGCCGGTTTGCGAGCACGAGCACAGCCCATTGCACTCGATGCAGGCGCGCGCGCGAACTGGGCGGAACAGTTCAATCGCCTGCCGAGCGTCGTGCATTTCGGGCTGACCGTCGACCTCTCCGACCCACTGCTGGTGCGCGTGACACTGGCGACGATCGCGGAGTATCACGGTGGCGGATTGCGTTCGCGCGCGGTGAACGGCGCAGTGCTCGCGGGCCTGTTCGACTGTGCCTTGGGTCTTGCGGGCACGCTGCAGTTCGACACGCGGCGCTCCGGGACCTGCGAGCTGTCGATGAAGTTCATGCGCGCGGTACTGGATGCGCCACTGGAAGTGTTCGGCGCGTGCGTCAAGCGCACTGACAACCTCGCGTTCGCGGAGAGCGCCTTGTTCTCCAATGGTCGCCTGTGCGCGACGGCTACGGGAATCGTGGCGGTTGCCGCGGATCGCAACGCTCAGGACACGCTCTGGTAGATCAGCGAGTGGTTCCGTCTGGCGCGGCGGCCGGCGGAGTGGTCTCGGTTTCCGAGAGCAGCTGCTCGAACTTGGCCTCGTCCACTTCCACCTTGCCGTCCCAGTTCGATCCCTCGGGCACAGCGTTCTCGACCTTGCGCGCGGCCAGCAGCTCGGCGTCCAGGCTCTCCTCCGGGACGGTGATGGAAACTGGCACACCACGCGGTGCCGTCAGCAATGCGTGCATGCGATCCCAGTCGATGGTGAGCTTGTCCTCCTTGATCACCTTGCGTGTGGCTTCGGGCATCGACTTTTCCATGAGCTTGCGAGCGCCTCCGGACCAGTCGCGCTTGTCGTCTTCGAGAGCGCCGTAGGGCTGCACCAGCACATCCTCGCCGGCGCGCCCGAACAGCACCGGCTGGTTCACGACGCGCAGTTTGCGTGCCCAGCGGAACCGTATCGAAGAGCTGTTCGATGTCCTCCGGATACAGGCGGATACAGCCGTGACTGGAACGCATCCCCACGCCGTAAGGCTTGTTCGTGCCGTGCACGAGATAGCTTTGCCACTGAAGCGTGAACGAATGGCGGCCGAGCGGGTTGTCCGGACCCGGCCCGACTACGGGCGGAAGCTCATCGCCGTTCTCCGCGTGTTCCTTGCGAATCGACACCGGGACCGTCCACACCGGATCCAGCGTGCGCTTGACGATCTTGGTCGTGCCCTCCGGCGTCTGCCATCCCACGCGCCCGATGCCGATCGGGTACGTGATCACTTCGGCCGGCTCATCCTTCTTGTGCGCCGGGAAGTAGAAGAGGCGCATCGCTGGAATGTTGATGACGATGCCTTCGCGGGGCGCATTGGGCAGTATGAAGCGCGTCGGCACCACGATCTCGCGCCCCTCGCCAGGCAGCCACGGATCGACGCCGGGATTGGCGCGCACGATTTCCTCGTAACCGAGATCGAAGCGGCGCGCGATATCCGGAAGCGTGTCTTCCTTGGAGGCAATCGTGCTCTGAATGAGGCCAACCACATCGTCGTTGAGCGGATCGATCTCGAATCGATGTGTCGCTATCGGCGGCAACGCGGACGGTTTCGCAGGCCCCTGCTGCACGGCAGGCTGCTGCTCCGGCACGCCCGAACGGATTGGAAAACAGCGAACAGCCGCAGAGGCTGGCCGTCGCAAGCAGCAACGTCCAACTCCGAACCACCCTGGGATTGTCTGCGAGTGCAGACAGATTCAACCGATGCATGCTGCGATTATGGCATCGCCGTGTGCGACCTGCGCGCGTGCTTTAAAGGAGTGCCGGCCGATCGGGAAGTTCATTGCGATCGTGCGGCTGGGGCGGAAAAAGCGGGGCAATGATGCTGGTGATGGCCTGAATGCCCTTGATCACGCCGGTTTCGAAGCGCCCGGCACGAAATTCCGCTTCCATCGCACGGCAAACGCTTTCCCACGCCGCATCGCTGACCCGGCCGCGGTAGCCCCGATCGGCGACGATCTCCACGTCGCGGTCCGCGAGCAGCACCAGGATGAGCACACCGTTGTTGTGCTGTGTGTCCCACACGCGCAGCTGTGCGAACACATCGATGGCGTGGTGGCGCGCGGGGATTTCCTGCCACAGCGCGGGACCGTCCAGTGCGGTCTCGATCGCAAATCGAATCTCCCCGCCGTGCTGTTTTTCACTCGCACGGATCTGTTCCTCGATCGCGTTGAGGACGTGGGTCGGAAAGGCACGCCGGCGCGTGAGGTCGGTCGTGAACCAGTGCCGCAGCAGTCGCTTGAAGTTCATGTCACCAGCTTCCCGATGCTCCGCCACCGCCGAATCCGCCGCCACCACCGCTGAAGCCTCCTCCCCCGCCCATGCCGCCGCCGAACCCGCCGCCGCCCCAGCCACCGCCCCAACTGCTGCCCATGCCGCCGCGACCGCGGCTCGACCAGCCGCTCGGCCCGCCGAAACCGCCAAACAGCATCGCGAGGAAGAAGCCAACGGCGGCGACGCCCGCGGCAATTGGGATCACGTGCGTGATCACGTACGCAATGAATCCGCTGATACCGCCAGTGGCCAGCGCACCGACCGTGCGACCGAAGATGCGCCGCAGAATCGTGCCGCCAATGATGGTCAGCACCAGCGCGGTAGTGAGCCACTCGGTGCCACCCGGCGGGGGGGACCAGTTTCGATCCGGCTCCGGCAGGGGTTCGCCGTCGATGAGGCGCGTGATCCGATCCACGCCCGCATCGATGCCGCCGTAGTAATCGCCCTGCTTGAAATGCGGTGCGATCGTTTCGGCCACGATGCGCCGGGCAATCGCATCAGGCATGACGCCTTCGAGCCCGTAGCCCACCTCGATGCGCATGCGGTGCTGATCCTTGGCGACGATCAGGATTGCACCGTCATCGACGCCCTTGCGCCCGAGCTTCCACGCTTCAGCGACGCGAATGCCAAAAGCAGCGATGTCTTCCGGCTCCGTGGTGGGCACGATCAGCACGGCGATCTGGCTGCCCTTCCTCGCCTCGAATGCCTGCAATTTCTGTTCGAGCGCCGCGACCTGGTCGGCGCTCAACGTGTGGGTCAGATCGGTGACGCGCCCATGAAGTGCGGGAACCGCAACCTGCGCATACGGGGCATGCAGGGGCGCAACCAGCGCGAGTGCGCCGCCGAGAAGCGCGCACGCGACAGTGAACCCCGTGGTGAGGCGCATCGGGGCCTCTCGCCCTGGTCAGTTACCCTTGCGGGGCCGGTGCGGGCGCGGGAGCTGGGGCGGGCGCGCCAAAGTCCACGGTCGGCGGCTTCGAGATCACGTCCTCGTTCTCGACCGAGAAATTCGGCTTCACCTTGAAACCGAACAGCTTCGCGGTGAGGTTGGTCGGGAACGATCGCACCGTCGTGTTGAAGGCCTGCACGGTTTCGATATAACGCTTGCGTTCCACCGCAATGCGATTCTCGACCCCCTCGAGCTGCGCCTGCAGATCGCGGAAGGCTTCAATCGACTTGAGATCCGGGTAGTTCTCCGCGACCGCGAGCAGTCGCGACAGCGCGCTCGTCAGGTCCGCCTGCGCTGCCTGGAATTTCTTGAAGGCTGCCTCGTCGTTGATCAACTCAGGGGTCGCCTGGATCGATCCGACCCGTGAGCGGGCCTGCACGACATCATCGAGCACCTGTCGCTCCTGAGCCGCAGCGCCCTTCACAACATTCACCAGGTTCGGCACCAGGTCCGCGCGGCGTTGATACTGGTTCAACACTTGCGACCAGGCCGCCTTGACCTGCTCGTCCTGGCTCTGCAGCGTGTTGTAGCCACACCCGGACAGCAGGGCAGTTGCGAAGAGCGTCAACAGGAGTAATGCGCGCATGAATGCTCCTTTTCCAGGTGAGTGCACGACTCGAGCTACTACCAGATCTGGACGCGATCGGAAGGCGGCCGGTAGAGCCTGTCGCCCTCCTTGAGGCCGAACGCAGTGTAGAACGGTGTCATGTTGGTGACGATACCGTTGCAGCGATATTCGCTCGGGCTGTGTGGATCGGTCACCAGGCGCTGGCGCAGGTCCTCGTCGCGATACTTGCGTCGCCACACCTGACTCCAGCCGAGGAAAAAGCGCTGATCGCCCGTGAAGCCGTCGATCACCGGCGCAGTCCTGTCACCCAGGGCGATCCGATAGGCCTTGTACGCGATGGCCAGGCCAGACAGGTCGCCGATGTTCTCACCGAGCGTGAGCTCGCCGTTGACTTTCATGTCGTCGATCGGATTGTAGGCGCTGTATTGCGCGACGATGCGGGCCGCGCGTTCCTTGAAGCGCTTCGCATCCTCGTCCGTCCACCAGTCGCGCAGGTTCCCGTCGCCATCGTACTTGCGACCCTGGTCATCGAAGCCGTGACTGATCTCGTGCCCGATGACGGCGCCGATTGCGCCGTAGTTCGTGGCGTCGTCCGCGGCGACATTGAAGAACGGCGGTTGCAGGATCGCTGCCGGGAAGACGATGTCGTTCATCGGCGGGTAGTAATACGCGTTGACCGTCTGCGGCGTCATCAACCACTCAGTGCGATCCACCGGCTTGCCGAGCCTGGCGGTGAGGCGCTCGTGCTCGACCCGCGCGGAGCGCAGACAGATTTCCCACCAGATCCGTCGCTGTCGATGGTGAGCGCCGAATAGTCCTTCCACTTGTCCGGGTAGCCGATCTTGACGGTGAACTTGGCAAGCTTCGCCTGCGCGGCGGCCCGAGTCTGCGGGCTCATCCACTCCAGGCCATCGATCGAGACCTTGTAAGCCTTGAGAAGATTCGCGACCAGCTCGTCCATGCGCTGCTTGGCATCTGGTGTGAAATGCTCCGCGACGTATAGTCGTCCCGCGATGTCACCCATTGATTCATCGAGCGCATCGACCGCGCGCTTCCAGCGCGGCTGGTTTTCTTCGACGCCCTTGAGGGTCTTGAGGTGCAGATCGAAGTGCAGATCGGCGTACGCGCTGCTGAGGTAGGGCGCGTATTGGTCGATCAGCTTGTACTTCATGTACAGCTTCCAGTCCTCGAGCGGAATCTCCGTGATGGCCTTGCCGAGCGCGGTCACAAAGCTCGGCTGAGCGATCACCAGCTCGTGCGCATCGGCCTTCGCACCCGCGAGAAACTGTGCCCAATCCAGGCCCGGGGTGAGTTTGTTCGCCGCACTGATGTCGTACTTGTTGTAGGTCTTCTCGGCGTCGCGATTCTCCACCCGGGTCCAGTGAGCCTGCGCCAGGCGATTTTCGAGTGCCGCGATCCGGCGCGCACCGTCATCAGCGTCCGGGAAGCCGGCAAGCTTGAGAAGGTTGGCAACATAGGCCTGATACTTGGCACGAATCGCCACGTACTTCTCGTCGGTCTTCAGATAGTAGTCGCGGTCCGGAAGGGTGAGTCCGCGTTGATAGATATTGGAGATGTACGCGGTTGCGTTCTTCTCGTCCTGAGCGACGAAGTACCAGACGGGATGCACCACGCCGATGCTTTGCGCATAGCCCAGGTAGCCGACCAGGTCGGTGCGACTGGTGATGGCATCCACGCGCCCTAGCTCACCCTGCAGCGGCTTCAGGCCCAGCTCCTCGATGCGCGCGGTGTCCATGAAGCTGAGATAGAAGTCACCGATCTTCTGTTCGTCGGAACCCGGCGCGCGGCTCGGCAAGTTCGCGGCCTTCTCGACCAGTGTGCGCACATCGGCCTGCGCCTGATCGTCGAGCATTGTGAAAGCGCCGTAGTTGGCGCGGTCGGCGGGAATCACCGCGGTCTTGAGCCAATCGCCACTCACGTAGCGGAACAGGTCATCCTGGGGCCGCACGGTGCGATCGAATCCCTGCAGCTCGAGGCCGGAGCCGAGGGTTGGCGGCGAGGTGGACGCGGTGGGCGCCTGCGTTTCCGGGGCGGCGGCACAAGCGGTCAAAGAGGCAGCGAGGATAGTCATTGCGAGTCGGTTCATTTGGGTGAGGGCCTGGGATTCAAGCCGGAGACCTGAGCGGCCGCCGGCCGGGTAATAAAAATGGGCGCGCAGTATATGCGAACTGACGCTGAAGGTCAGATACGGCCGACGCGCAGGTGCAGGGGCCAGCTCACGAGCCGAGGGGACTCCGGGCGGCCCCAGAGAGGCTCCAGCGCCGCACGCAGTTCGGGCAGCGGATCCGAGCCGTGTGCGTCGCGATAGCGCTGCACGGCCGACCACGTCCCGATGTAGTTCATGGCCTGATCCAGATTCCAGTGCGTCTCGAGAACGATCGGCTGCAGTTTGAGTTCGTCGAACGGAAACGGAATCGTGCGATAGCCCGCCTCGACGTAGTGCCGCTCCGGAGGCCAGTACGGACCCACAACGTGGTTGTAAAAGTGATCGAGCGGCGGATCGATATCCGCATGCACCCGAAAGGTCTCGTAGGTCCACAATGCGACCGCTCCACCAGCTCTCAGCACGCGGCGGGCTTCCGCGTAGAAGCTCTCGAAGTGGAACCAGTGAACCGATTGCGCCACCGTCACCAGGTCGCAGCAGGCGTCAGTGAGCGGCGCCGCCTCTGCCAATCCCGCGCAATAGTCGATGCGCGCATGTTGACGCCGGCTGCCGAGCTGCTTGACGCTAGCGTCTGTCGCGACGATATGAGCGAAATGATCGGCGAGGCCGATCGCCGCTTGTCCGTTGCCGGTCGCGCAATCCCATGCGCGCTGCCGCTGCGGACTCAGGGCGGCGAGTTGAGCAAAGAGCTCGGGCGGATAACCAGGTCGATAGGCAGCGTAGGCGTTCGAATGCCCGGAGAAATGGTCCTTGAAAGAGCCGCTCGCCATGGAACCAAGCGTAGCTCAAAAAAAACCCCAGACTTTTGGTCTGGGGTTCAGAGAAGCGGACTTTGATGAAGGGAAGGAAAGTCCGCTAGGGGATTCAGTGCAGGCGCGCCCAGTGCAGGATCTGGATGTCGTCGGTATCGAGATCGAGGCTGCGAGCCAGGATCGCAGCGATATCCTTGAGGTCATGCGCGGCGCGCGGTGTCCGATTGAGCTCCACCACGCCGGTGAACTCATTCATCCTTTCGGGCTGCTCGTTCATCACGAAGTGTGTGTAGTACTTGACGCCCATGGCGAGCGAGATTAGAGACGCGCTTAAGTCAAAACTGTGATCGGATGCACAAATCATTGGCGATACAGGAATTTCTAGCGCGGAATCGAGATCCTGGTGCACTCCTGCCGCGTCGCGGGAGCGCCGGGACCAGAGCTGAGACCTAAATGGGACGTTACCGTGCACCGCAACCTGCGGGCTCGAAATACATCACGCCGGAGGGTGCGAAACGGCTGCGTGAAGAGTTGGATTACCTGTGGCGCGTGCAGCGCCCGCAGGTAACCGCTGCCGTGGCGGCTGCGGCTGCACAGGGCGATCGCTCGGAAAACGCCGAATACATCTACGGGAAACGGCAATTGCGCGAGATCGATCGGCGCGTGCGCTTCCTGCGCAAGCGCCTGGACGGAATCGTGGTGGTCGATCAGGCACCGAGCGACCCGCGCCGCGTGTTCTTCGGTGCGTGGGTGCGGGTGCAGGAGGACAGCGGCGCCGAGCGCTGCCTCAGGATCGTCGGCCCCGACGAGTTCGACCTCGCCTCTGACTACATCAGCATGGACTCGCCACTCGGAAGGGCGCTGCTGCGCAAGTCGGTGGACGATGAGGTCAGCGTGGACCTGCCCGGAGGCAGCCGGTCGTTCATCGTGCTCGAAGTCACGTACGGCACGCGGCCCATGAAATAATGTCGCCCCTTAGCGGGTCTTGATGCTCATGAACGCACATCCGAATCAGTCGATCCGCCGAGCCATGGCTCGAATGCCGGGCGCACTGCTCGCGATCTCCCTGCTGTGCGCAGCCAATGCGACGTCACCTCCCGAGCGGGCACCTCAGTTCACCCACACCGCCGCTACGGACTGGATCAATTCACCACCACTCAAGCTCGAGAGCTTCAGCGGCCGGGTACTGCTCATCGACGTGTGGGCGTTCGAGTGCTGGAACTGTTTCCACTCGTTCCCTTGGCTCAAGGGTGTCGAGGCGAAATTCGGCCCACAGGGCCTGGCGCTGCTCGGTGTGCACAGCCCCGAATTTCCGGACGAGCGTGTGCGGGACAACGTGATCGCCAAGGTGAAGGAATTCGGCCTTAAACACCCGGTGATGCTCGACAATGACTTTTCGTACTGGCACGCGCTCGACAACCAGTACTGGCCGGCCTACTACCTCATCGACAAGCAGGGTCGCGTGCGCGGGCGATTCGTCGGCGAAACCCATGCCGAGGATGCACAGGCGCGCAAGGTCGAGGCGCTGATCACGAAACTCCTGGCAGAGTAAGAGCAATCCGCGCCCCGCCGCTGTGGGTTGGGCCGCCTGATCCTTCCCTGGCCCGTTCTTGCTTGATTGGGCCAAAGATCAAGTTGCCGTGCGGCGCGAAAGCTAAGGTCTACTGCGGCAGGGTGTTTCGTTCGTGTCGGCCGTGGGAAGGATCAGGCGGCCCGACCCGCAGCGGCCAGCTCACAACCCCCCACCCAATGGCCGGCTCGGAGTGCCTTCTACAGGACGCGAACGTTCTTGAATTGCCACGGATCGGTGGCGTCGACATCCTCGACGAATAACCGACCGCGATCGTGCAACGGATTCCAGTCGGTGTACTGCCCTACCACGGGTCCGAGGTACGGCATGCAGACCTCGAGATTGCGCTTGAAGTCCATCTCGTCGGGTTCGACCAGGCCACGACTCGGATTCTCGATTGCCCACACCATGCCGGCGAGGCACGCCGACCGTCACCTGCAGGCTGGTCGCATTGTTGAATGGCGCAAGTCGCCGCGCTTCGTCGATCGAAAGCTGTGAGCCATACCAGTACGCGTTCTTCTTATGCCCCGCGAGCAACACGCCGAGCTCGTCGATGCCCGAAACGATATCGCCCATCATGATGCGTTTGTGATCCTGCACCCGCCAGTTGTGGCCGGCGAATTCGTGCACTGAGAGCACCGCGTTGTCACACGGGTGGTAGGCGTAATGCGCGCTGGGGCGATACGCCACGCTTATGCCGTCATGCACCGTGAAATAGTCGGCAATCGAGATCGATTCGCCGTGGGTGATCAGGAAGCCGTGAAAATAGCCCGCGATGGGAGTCCAGGTGCGCACGCGCGTAGCGGCGCCCGGCACGTTGAGATAGATCGCCGACTGGCAACCGAAGTCGTGGCGTGCGCCATCGCGCGGGAAATTGCGCTCGTGCGTGCCCCAACCAAGCTCAGCGGGCTGTGAGCCTTCGCTCACGAATCCATCGACCGACCAGGTATTGACGAATTCACCGGGCTGCTTGGGCTTGCTCGAGATCTGCGTATCGCGCTCCGCAATGTGAATCACCTTGATGCCGAGCGTCTGCGCAAGTTTGCCCCATTCCTCGCGCGAGGACGGCGTTGCGACCTTCACGCCGGTGTCCGCTGCAATGTTGATGAGCGCCTGCTTGACGAAGTGCGAGACCAGGCCCGGATTTGCGCCATGCGTGATCACCGCGGTCGGGGCGCGCGGATTGCTCTTGCGCAGCATCAACGCCTCTTCGCGCAACGCATAGTTCGTACGCCGGGACACCGGGATCGTCGGGTCGGTGTAACCGCCCGGCCAGGGTTCGATGCAGGTATCGAGGTAGAGTGCGCCCTTCTCCGCACACAATTTGATCAGCGCTATCGTGGAGACGTCGACCGAGACGTTGAGGAGGAAATCGCCGCGACCGACCAGTGGATCGAGCACGCGCTTGAAGTTGTCGCGCGTCAACGGCTTGGTTCACGAACTTGATGCCGAATTGCTCGGCTTCCTGCCGACCCTCATCGTCCGCCGTGACGATCGTGATTCGCTCCGGCTTCACACCGCCGATGTGCCGCATGATCAGCGGCAGTACACCCTGCCCAATGCTGCCGAAGCCGATGAGGACGATTCGTCCCGGGAAATCCACATGGATCTGGTGTTCACTCATGATGAATCGCCATCCGTTTGCCAATCCGTTAGGTACCAGGTTTGGTTGCATAACTTGTTGCATAACTCGGTTGCGGCATTTGAGTTGTGCAACAAGTTATGCAACCAAACCTGGTACCCGCATCGTATGCAGGTACCCGCATCGTGCCCGTTGAATGGCCGTCGCGCAAATGCGTCCTCACGCGACGACGCAGCGACTTCACGCAGCGGGGGCGTTGCGCCAGTGTGGCGGGTAGGTGCGTTCGTAGCCCGGCAGCGCTTCGACGCGCGATATCCAGCGCGCCAACGCAGGATAGTTGAATTCCATCGGCAGAAAACGCGAGCGCAGCTCCGCCGCTTCGTCGCGATTGAGTGCTCGCAGCAGCAACTGGATCCCCGGGAACACCACGAAGTCGAGCGCCGACACGTGCTCGCCCACGATCCATTCGGACTTGCTCAGCCGCCCTTCGATGACTCGCGCTTCATTTGCCAAGGTATGCATCGCATCGGTGACCTCCTCGATGCGCTCCCTGACCTTGCCGGTGAACACGTCACGCACGAACTTCATCAGTCGCGGTTCCGCGTTGGTCTGGTACTCGCAGATCACGCGCATGATCGTGCCCGCCTCTTCAGGGCTGCGCCCGAAGAGCGGCGGGGCCGGATACTTCAGATCGAGGTAATAAAGAATGGCGAGCGACTCGAAGCACACGTAGTCGCCGTCCTTGAGCACCGGGCAGCTGCCCACGGGGGTTGAGCTTGAGCATATGCGGCGCCTTGTGCTCCTGGCGCGACATTTCGAGCAGATGCGACACGTACGGCAGGCGCTTGTGCTCGAGCGCGAGCATCACGCGCCAGGAGTACGGACTTCCGCTTCCCCAGTAGAGCTCCAGTGCCAAGTCCAGTTTCCGCTTTCGAGCGCCGCGAGCACGGCAGCGCAAGGATTGTAGAATCCCCGCATGAGCTTCACCACTCTCATCGAACCGGCCGAGCTGGCGCGACATCTCGGCGATCCGCGCTGGGTGATCGTCGATTGCCGCTTTGACCTGGCGAACCCGAACGCCGGGCGCGAACAGTTCCGATCAGGACACATTCCCGGTGCTCGCTACGCGCATCTGAACGAGGATCTGTCCGGCCCGATCACCCCGCGCAGCGGGCGGCATCCTCTGCCTCGTCCCGAGGAATTCGCCCGGCGTCTCGGAGCCTGGGGAATCGATGCGCGCTCGCAGGTAGTCGCGTACGACGACGCGGCCGGCGCGATCGCTGCCCGCCTCTGGTGGATGCTGCGCTGGGTCGGGCATGAAGCCGCTGCGGTGGTCAATGGTGGCCTCAAGGCCTGGCTCGCCGCCGGGCTCCCGCTGGACGTCGAAGAACCGGCGAGTTACACCCGCGACCTACGTGGCCCGCCCTCGCCCCGAGGAGGCTCTGACGGTGGATGAGGTCGTTTCCGCGCTGGCGGATCGGTCCATCGTGCTGGTCGATGCGCGCAGCGCGGATCGCTTCGCGGGCCAGAATGAGACCGATCGACCCGGTCGCCGGACACGTGCCGGGCGCGCGCAGCCATCCGTTCATGTCCAATCTCGACGCCGAGCGGCGCTTTCTCCCGGCGCACGTCTTGCGCGAACGCTGGTCGAAGACGCTTGGAACTGCGTCCGCCGATCGAGTGGTGACGATGTGCGGCTCAGGGGTCACAGCGTGCCATCACCTGCTGGCACTGCAGGTCGCCGGGCTGGCCGGAGCGCGCCTGTATCCGGGTTCGTGGAGCGAATGGATCCGCGATGACACGCGGCCGACCGCGACGGGAAGCGAGAACTGATACCGGTTCGTAATTTACTTCTCACCACATTTTGCTATCGTGCGCGCAACTTTTCCGGGCCTCCCCGAGGTGCAGTCGACAATCGTGGAAAACGCCGTCAAGAAGCCCGCGCCAGGCCAGAGCTGGAAAGTCGAGGACTCGCTCGAGTTGTATCAGGTGCAAGCCTGGGGCTCCGGATACTTCGGCATCAACGCGGCGGGCCACGTGGTGGTGCGGCCCGACACGCTCCCGGAACGCGAGATCGACCTGCTCGAAGTGGTCGAAGGGCTGCAGGCACGCGACCTGCGCACGCCACTGGTAGTGCGCTTCTCCGACATCCTCGCCCACCGTCTACGACACCTGCACGACGCCTTCGCGAATGCGATCGCGGAGAACGACTACAAGAATCGCTACGCGGCGGTGTTCCCGATCAAGGTGAATCAGCAACGCCTCGTAGTCGAAGAGGTGTATCGGTACGGCGCGCAATTCGGCTTTGGTCTTGAAGTCGGCTCGAAGCCGGAGCTGCTCGCCGTGATGGCGATGACCGAAGGCGATTCCGAGCGCGTCATCATCTGCAACGGTTTCAAGGATGACAGCTACATCGAGGCCGTGATCCTCGCGGCCAAGCTCGGCCGCATCATCATTCCCGTGGTCGAGAATTTCTCCGAGCTGCAACTGATCCTCAAGCACGCGGAGCGCTACCAGGTGCGGCCCCGGATGGGCGTGCGCGTGAAGCTGGCGAGCGAAGGCGCGGGACGCTGGCGCGAGTCCGCCGGCGAGAAGTCGAAGTTTGGCCTCTTCATCACCGAGATCCTGGAGCTCTTCGAGACCCTGAAGCGCGCGCGGCATGCTCGATTGCCTGCAGCTCGTGCATTGCCACCCGGGTAGCCAGCTGCAGGACATCCGCCGCGTGAAGGATTCGATCAACGAGCTGGCGCATGTGTATGCCGAGCTCAAGCTGATGGGCGCGGGGCTGCAATACATCGATGTCGGCGGCGGCCTGGGCGTCGACTACGACGGCAGCGGCACCAACTACGAATCGTCGATGAACTACACGCTCAACGAGTACGCGAGCGACGTGGTGTATCGCATCGGAAGCGTCTGCGATGCGCGCGATATCCCGCATCCCGATGATCATCAGCGAGTCCGGCCGCGCGATTGCCGCCCACCACAGCGTGCTCATCTTCAATACGCTCGGCTATTCGGCGCTCGACCAGTTCCGTGTCGCCGGCAAGGTGAGCGAGGACTACAACGGCGACAACGACATCCCGCAGCCGGTGCACGACCTGTTCGAGGCCTACCGCACGGTGAGCGAGCGGCGCCTGGTCGAGTGCTACCACGACGCACTGCAGGCGCGCGAGCAGGCACTGCAGATGTTCAATCTCGGCTATCTCAGCCTTGAATTTCGCGGGCTCGCCGAGCGGCTGTACTGGGCGACCTGCGCCAAAGTGCGCGACTACTGCCGCAAGCTGAGCGTCGTCCCCGAAGAGCTCGATGGCCTCGAGTCCATCCTGAGCGACACCTACTTCTGCAACTTCTCGGTCTTCCAGTCCCTCCCCGACAGCTGGGCGATCGGTCAGCTGTTCCCGATCATGCCGATCCATCGGCTGGATGAGCGCCCGACGCGCAGTGGCGTGCTCGCGGATATCACCTGCGACTCGGACGGCAAGATCGACCGCTTCGTGAGCCCGCGCGACGTGAAGCGCACGCTCGAGCTGCACGAGCTGCGTGCCCGGAGAGGACTACTACCTCGCCGCATTCCTGGTCGGCGCTTACCAGGAGACGCTCGGCGACCTGCACAACCTCTTCGGCGACACGCATGTCGTCCACATCCGCCTGCACGACGAGGGCGGCTGGTGGATCGAGGAAATCGTCAAGGGCGATACCGCCAACAAAGTTCTCGAGTACATGGAGTACGACGTGGCGGAGCTGCATCCCGAAACTCTCGCGCGATTGCGAACGCGCAGTGCGTGAGGGCCGCCTGACGCTCACCGAGAGCCAGGCGCTCAAGCGCTTCTACGAAGGCGAGCTCAACGGCTACGCCTATCTCGAGCCTGACGGCGGCGGTTGACGCATGGACCTCAAGAGCCTGGCAGCGGTTTTCGGCACCGTGTTTCTCGCCGAACTTGGCGACAAGACCCAGCTCGCAACCGTACTGTTCTCGGCCCAGAACCCCCAGTCAAAGCTGCTGGTGTTCGCTCGCCGCCGCGTCCGGCCTGGTGCTGGCATGCGCCATCGGCGTGCTCGCCGGCAGCTTCGTCGCCCAGCACGTCGACACCCGGTTACTGACGCGAGTCGCCGGGTTCGGCTTCATCCTCATCGGTGCCTGGACGCTCTGGCGCGCCTGACCGGGACTTCCCCCAGTCTCGATATAGAAGAGGCCGGCCAGCGCCGCGAAAACGCGTTTTGCGTCGCAAAACCATGATTTCGTAGCCATTAGGGGCCTTTCCTGATTTGCCAACCTACAGGGGCTCACGTAAGCTCGCGCCCCGGTTCGTACCCTCATCATGCTTCCGCCGGGCGTCTCGAGTGAGTTCTTTCTTCGTGGCTTCTCGCCCTTCACCCAGCTCGAGTTGATTTGTGCACGACCAAGGCGCAGGCCTTGGTCCGTGCATCCGTGTCTCTTCCGATGCACGCGCCCGAACCTGACCTGCATGTTGAAATGCGGCCTATTTGTCGATCGCGTCCTCTCAGGGAGGCCAGCCGACCGCCGCAGTTGCAGAGTGAGAATTCTCGAATGACGACGATTTATGTAGGGAATCTTCCTTTCAGGCGACGGAAGATGAAGTTCGTGGGCTTTTCGAGCGCCATGGCAAGGTTGACTCGGTCAAGATGATCAATGACCGTGAGACCGGGCGTCCGCGCGGCTTCGGCTTCGTGGAAATGGCCTCGGGGAGGCCCAAAACGCGATTCAGCAGCTCAATGGCTTCCAGATGGGTGGCCGGCCGCTGCGCGTAAACGAGGCTCAGGAACGTCCGGCGCGTCCGAAGTTCGCCGGCGGCGGTGGCGGCGGTGGACGCGGTCGCTGGTAACAGCCTCGACTGACACAGTTTCAAGCTTCGGAACCCCGCCGCGCGCGGGGTTCTTTTTTTGCGAAGGAGATCGAACGATGTCCCAAGGAATGAGGAACACCACTTTCGCACTGGCTTGCTGGCTGCCTGATGCTGATGGCCTGCGCAACCCAATCCGGATCCCAGGCGAAGCTGCCACAGACCGATGCATCGACCGCGAAAGCGATCGATGCGGCGCTCGCCGGTCCGCAACGTTCGCGATGCGAACCAGCGCGCGCGACGTTTACCGGCATCCGAAGCAGACGCTGACTTTCTTCGGACTGCGCGCAGGACATGACAGTGGTGGAGATCTGGCCAGGCGCCGGTGGCTGGTACACCGAAGTGCTTGCACCGATCCTGCAAGGCACGGGCAAGCTCTACGCGGCGCAGATCGCACCGGACGCCTCGAACCCGAACGTCGCAGACGACTCGCGCGACCTACGAGAAGAAAATCGCCGCGAGTCCGGCTATCTACGGCAAGATGACGCGTGACGGACCTCGGTCCGGACACATCTGAGATTGCGCCCGCCCGGGTCAGCGCCGATCTGGTCCTCACGTTCCGCAACATCCACAACTGGCTGGGGCGCGACTAGGCGCCGGCAAGGCGTTCCAGGCCATGTACACGGCGCTGAAGCCGGGCGGCGTACTCGGCGTCGTGGAGCATCGCGGCAATCCCGCCGTACCGCAGGATCCCAAGGCCAAGAGCGGCTACGTGAACGAAGACTTCGCGATCAAGCTGATCGAAAGCGCCGGATTCAAGCTCGTCGACAAGTCCGAGATCAACGCGAATCCCGAAAGACACGAAAGACTACGAGAAAGGCGTGTGGACCCTGCCGCCGGTGTATCGCGAGGGCGACAAGGATCGCGCCAAGTACGCGGCCATCGGCGAGAGCGACCGGATGACGCTGAAGTTCGTGAAGCCGCAGTAGCTAAAACGGATTCAGCGACTTCTCCTGGGTGAAGTGGATGTAGCTGACGCTTGCGCCCTGGCGCCAGCCGACGCCCAACCGTACCGGCGCAACGGTGATGCCATCGGTGCGCGCGTAGTTGAGGCCCGCGCCGCCGACGAAATAGAGACTTCCTTCGACACCCGGGAAGCGTTGGAACAGCGCGCCCTGATCCTTGAGGTTGTAAATCAGGATGAAGGTCTTGGCTGCGTTGCCGCCAATATCGAAACCTATCGACGGTCCCTGCCAGTAGACGGCGCGTGAACCCCCGCCGTAAGTCTTGAGCGTGCCCTTGCCATAGCGCACACCGACGCCCACCGCGCCACCGGCCTCTTCGCCCGCGATGAAGGCATTCGGTTCACCCTGATCCTTGAAGGCCTTCTGGATCACATCCGCGATTCCCTTTGCACCCTTGCCGAAGAAGTTCTCGGCTTCGGTCATGACTTCGTCCTGCTTGTAGGTGGTGCGTTTCTTCGGATCGGTCTTGTCGGTCGCCGAAACGAGCAACGGCATGAGTACCAGTGCGCAAAGCACGAGGCCAATTCTGCGAACAGCGTGTGTCATAGGAGTAGCGGCTCCGGTCGCGATATAGGAACTACGATGGGTCTCTGCGGCTGAACGGTAGCTTAACGTCTACCAGAGATCACGCAGCCGTGCAGCAGCATCGAGACGCACTGTCGCCGCGGGCAGACGCGCATCACCTGCTTCCTCTGTCTGTGCCGTTTCCTGGCGAAAACACCCGAGGACGCGCTCCGAGAGAAAGCGACTGCGGGCGCCGTACACATGCTTGTCGCCGAGGCGCGGTTGCTGGGTGATGTGAAAGCGCAAGGGATGGATCAACTCGAGCTGCGAGCGCGCGCGAGTGATCGCGACATACAGAAGCCGGCGCTCCTCCTCGATCTGTTCCGGCTTGCCGCCCGCAAACTCCGACGGGAAACTTCCGTCGGTGACATTGAGCACGTACACCGCATCCCATTCCTGGCCCTTGGCCGAATGCACCGTGGAGAGCACCAGGTAGTCCTCGTCCATGAGCGGCGGCCCGGCGTGATCGCCGGTCGCTGCCGGCGGATCGAGCGCCAGCTCGGTGAGAAAGCGCTCGCGCGAAGGATACTGCGCGGAAGCTGCTCGAGTTGCTCGAGGTCCGCCGGCGCGCACGCGTCGCCGATTCGTAGATGCGTTCAAGATGGGCGTCTACCACTCGCGCGCCTGGCGCGTCTGCCCGGGCCACGGCGCCGCAGGATCGCCGAGCGACTCGATCAGGTCGCACAAGCGCGTCCACTGCATCGGCGCTGCCGCGGCGGGACCTCGACCGCGCGCAGGCGTACGCATCTCGAATCCTGCTCGCGACAGCGCATCGAGGCATGCGCCGCGCGTTCGCTGGCCCCATGCCGGGCATGAGCTGCAGCACGCGAAACGCCGCGATCTGGTTACGCGGATTGTCCGCCCAGCGCAGGATCGACAGCAGATCCTTGACGTGGGCCGCTTCGAGAAACTTGAGGCCGCCGTACTTCACGAAGGGAATGTTGCGCCGCGTGAGCTCGACTTCGAGCAGATCGCTGTGGTGCGAACTGCGAAACAGCACCGCCTGGCGTCGCAGCAGCAGCCCCGCTTCGCGATTCGCCAGGATCCGCGCGACCACGTATTCCGCCTGCGCCTGAGGTCCTGCGACGCTGACGTAACGCGGGTTGCTCGCCGACCGCCGCGCTCGGCGTGCAGCACCTTGCGGTGCTGGCGCGGCGCTTCGCCGATCAGGGCATTCGCGGCATCGAGGATCGGCTGCGTCGAGCGGTAATTGCGTTCGAGCGTGACGGTCGTCGCCGCCGAGCGTGAACTGGCGGGAAATCGCAGGATGTTCTCGACGGTTGCCGCGCGAAACGAATAGATCGCCTGCGCATCGTCGCCCACCACCGCGAGCCCTGCTGCCGTCGGGCTTCAGCGCATGAGGATCTCGCGCCTGCAGCATGTTGGTGTCCTGGTACTCGTCGACCAGTACATGGTCGAACTGCTCGCCCGCCGTCAGCGCGCCAGCGCCACGTCGCTCATCATGATGTGCCAGTAGAGCAGCAGGTCGTCGTAGTCGAGCAGCGTGATGCGCCTGCTTGCGCACCGACGTACTCGCGGTACAGCCCCGTGAGCTCGCTGTCCCAATCGAGGCACCACGGAAACTGCTCGCTCCAGCGTGTCTTCGAGCGGTCGCTTGCGTATTCACGCGGTGCGAATAGATCGCAAGGCAGGTGTCCTTGCGCGGGAAAGCGCTTGTCCGTCCTCGAAAAGCCGAGCTCGTGACGCACGACGTCCATCAGGTCGGCCGCATCGCCGCGATCGAGCACCGTGAAATCCGGGTCGAGCCCGAGTCTGCGCGCGTACTGGCGCAGCAGCCGGTTGGCGATCGAGTGAAATGTCCCCGACCATGGGGCTGCGAAGCCCTGCTCGCTCCCGCACGCTCGCGCAGCAACTGCGTCGACGATGCGCTGCGCGCGCCGCGTCATCTCCTGCGCCGCTCGGCGCGTGAAGGTCAGCAGCAGGATGCGCTCCGGCTCGACGCCCGGACACGAGATACGCCACGCGATGCGCGAGCGTGTTGGTCTTGCCCGTGCCCGCGCCGGCGATGATCAGCAGCGGGCCTGATTCCCAGCCGCTGGCAGCAGCTCGCGCATGGCCGTACTCGACCGCACGGCGCTGCATCTCGTTGAGCCGTTCAAAGCTGCTGGCTGGCATGAAGGCGAGACTTTACTGCGGGACTGTACGTTTATCCAGATGACCCGGCGTCCGTGCATTGGCAGGATGCGCCTGCCCAGCCCTCGCCCCATGCGCACATGACAATCAAGCAGCGCACCGTGTTTCGCGGTCGAGTGATTACGGTGAACGTGGAAACCGTAACGCTTCCGAACGGCGTCACCGAGGAACTCGAGATCGTCCACCATCCGGGCGGCGCCGCGGTGGTTGCGCTCGATTCCGAAAGCAGAGTGTGCCTGCTGCGTCAGTTTCGACACGCGGGCAACGGCTGGCTCTGGGAACTGCCGGCAGGCAAGCTCGACGGTGGTGAGCCGCCGCTCGGCGCCGCGCAGCGCGAGCTCGCCGAGGAAGCTGGCGTGAGCGCGACGGAATGGCAGTCTCTCGGCAGCGTCGTGAGCTCCCCGGGCGTGTTCACGGAAGTCGTGCACCTGTTCCTCGCCCAGAACCTTCACCAGCAGCCCGCCGCCCCTGAAGCCGCCGAAGTGTTCGAGACCAGTTGGGTTCCGCTCCAGGAAGCGCTCGCTCGCGCCCTCGCGGGAGATATCACCGACGCGAAGACGGTGATCGGACTATGTCGTGCGGCGAATCGCCTGGGACGCTGAATAACTCGCCATCTTTCTCTGGAGCCGATTAAGTCAAGCTAAACGCCGGCTTTTCGTGAGACGGCGCACGACGCGTTTTACATCGATTGGCTAGGCTGCCTCGCATCGAGGGGAATGGCATCGCCTGAAGCAGCGACGCCAGCAAACAGAAGAAGAGCGATGCATAACGACAAAAACCACGGGCAGTCCATGCCATTTGAGGAAGAACCATCCGGGCAGGTCAGTTTCGACGATCGCGGCAATGCGGTCTGGGATACCTGGCGCAGCCACGCGCTCGACCATCCGGGCCTCGCGCTCGACGAAGTCGTCAACCAGCCACGTGCCAACGTTCGCCTTAACGCCTTTGCTGCAAAGTGCGGCTACAACCCGTACGACAGCGGCATGATCGATAAGAGCCGCAAGCCCCGCAAGAAGGATCTGCGGGCGCTGTCGAAGTGGATCGAGCGGGAAAAGCGCCGCCGGGGGTAAAGGCCTCAGCTTTTGCAGCTGTTGGTCCCCTCAGCCCGACACGAACGAGCCATCATCGCAACTGGAGCATCGCCGTTCGCGCTGGACGACAGCGCATGGTCTACATAATCAAATCCGAACGGGCTCAGGGGACCAACAGCTGCAAAAGCTGAGGCCTACCTAGCTCGCCGGCGCCGCTTCGATATGACGGATCTTGTGTCCGTGCGTCAGGCGATAGAAGTGCCTGAGCTCGCGGATCAGTGCCTCGCACCGCAGCCGACCTCGTCTCAGGAATCTTCGCTCCAATCCTCTGCAGAACTTCGCGGCATACCGGTTGGCTGAGGCATACAGATCCGCGCCAGGCTTCGCGAGTGTTCGATCCACCCGTGCGCGCTCGAACAGGCAGTGGTGCAGCAGAGGTGGAAAGCGCCCGTCACGTTGCTCGCCCAGCAGGAAGAGCGTCGTCGCGTACTTATCCACCTCCGCCTGCATCTCAAGCTCGTGAATAGCCACGCCCCGATCAAGTGCCGCGTTCCACGCCAGATACTGGAAGTGGCTCACGCCCTCGAGCGCAGTCCAATAATCCGCCAGATTTCCGGAGTTGAGGTCGCGCATCGGATTGGCGTGGCTCAGCCGCTCGAGGAGTGCCCGATCGAGGAACAGCGACATGCAAACATCGCCGCCGACCTCGCTCACCAGCAGTTCCTCGTCAGGCTGGATGCTCGAAGCGCGCTGCGCGACTGGGGCGAGCTGGCGCCGATCCGTGACCAGGAACTCGTAGATGTCGTGCTCAATGCGGATGTCGTAGATCCGGCCGAGCAGCGCTTGCAGCTCCCGGAGCAGCATAGTCAGTGCTGGAAGCTCGTGACTGCCGCTGCGGTCGGCTCGACCCCCAGCCGACGCAACAGCATCTGTGCGCGCCGACTGCCGGTCTTCATCCAGATCTCGTAGAGCCGCAGGATATCCCGGGCGGTATGCGTGTGGGACAGTTCACTCACTTCATTGAGTGCGTCTACCAGGCGTTGGAACTTCTGCGCAAGTTCGGCGAAAACGCCGGCGAGAGACTGCTCACGACCGCGCCCGAGAGAATCCGCCAGTGATCCGTAGGCACGTCCGCCCATCGCGATGTGATAGTCGATATCGATCAGCTTGCGGGCGAAGCTGCCAGCAAAGAAACCTGCAATGAACAGCGACACGTCGCCGAGGCGTTGCAGTCCGCGATTGCGCTCCGGGGTAGTGGGCGCCTCGAGCGCCTCCGCCAGCATCACGACCAGCGGTTTGAGTCTCGCGCCTTTAGGTGTCGTTTCGTACAACGCATCCGTGCGCGCAAACAATGTCAGCAGGTTCACGATGTAATGTTCGGTATGATCGCGAACCGAAAGCTTCTGGTGTGACATCGCAGCGTTCAATGCGTCACGAAAAAACTCCTGCAGATTGCCTACCGCAATCACCTTGTGCCTGGAGCCATCGCCGCTCATCGAACGCTCACCTCCGCACGGGGCCGTGCACCTCTACAACATATCTGTCGGCCATACCTTGTATGTCCCACCGCAGTATCTGAAAGTTCGATGCCATGGAATGCAACTTACTCCGCGCCGCTCCGGACACTGTGACGTACTTCTTGCAGGGTGCGTTGCGTATTGCGATTCGCTACGCAGTTCTCAAAACCGCGCCTTTAGCAGCGTCGTGACACGAGTGCTAGCAGGCCTGCCGTTCGCTGGAATGCATCGCGCGTGCTCGGCCTGACGCGTTATCAATGGCTGGTGATCTTCACCGCCTGGTGCGGGTGGGGATTCGATGTTTTCGATGCGATCCTCTTCAATTTCGTGGCGCCGAATTGCGTACCGGTGCTGCTCGGGCTCGAGCCTGGCTCGGCGGATGCGCGCTCGGCAACTTTTCTTTGGACCGGCATCATCACTGCAATCCTGCTCGTGGGATGGGCGATCGGCGGATTTGTGTTCGGTCTCGTCGCGGACCGGATCGGACGGCAACGCACTCTGCTGATCACGATCCTGGTCTACAGCGTGGGCAGTGCGCTCTGCGCGATGTCGCAGGACATCTGGCAACTCGCCGCATTTCGTGCCGTGGCGAGTCTTGGCATCGGCGGTGAGTGGGCTGTGGGCGCGGCGCTGGTTGCGGAAGTAGTGCCCGACTCGCGTCGTGTAGAGGCCGGCTCGATTCTCTTCACTGCATCACCGCTTGGGTTCGCCTTGGCCGGCTTTCTTAACTACCAGATCGCGGGCGTGTGGCTCGCGGGCTCGCCGGAAACGTCATGGAGATACGTTCTTCTATGCGGTCTGATACCCGCCGCTCTCGCAATCCAGGTGCGTTGGTTTCTGCGCGAATCGGAGCGCTGGCAGCAGGCCGCAAAGCGTGAAGCGCCACCCAGACCCCGAGCACTGTTCTCGGACGCGCTTCGGCCGCGAACGATCAGCGGCTTGTTCACCGCGGTCATGGCTCTGCTGACGTGGTGGACGATCGGCGCCTTCTCGCCTCTACTCTCGGCAAGCCTCGCGCACGATCACGCGTTGTTGAACGGATTTGACGCGGCAACGACCAAGTTGCTCACCGAGCAATGGAAGGCTCAGGCTTCCAATTGGTTCAACATCGGCGGAATTCTCGGAGCGCTGCTCGCAATTCCACTGGCCAAGAAATTCAGCCGGCGCACGATGTTTGCCATGTACTTCTTCGTCACCCTGCTCGCGATCGTTGGCGTATTTGGACTCGAGCTCGAGCCGCATACGCGAGTGCGCGGGTTCTTTGCACTTGGAATCGGCGTCTACGGAGTCTTCGCCGCCTTTACCTTCTACCTGCCCGAGCTCTTTCCAACCCGGTTGCGCGCCCTGGGCAGCGGCGTCTGCTACAACTCGGGCCGACTGCTCACTGCAGGCGGCGCATTCCTGGTCGGCGCCGTGTCAGCACGCGCCGGTGGCTCGACGGCTGCGTTGCTCCAGATCCTGCTTTGGGTGGCCGTGATTCCGGTAGTCGCACTGATCGGTACCCATCGGATCGTCGAGACGCGCGGCCTGCCGCTGCCCGACTAGAGAAGCCCGCTACAGCGCAGACAAGCCTCGCTCAATGTCCGCTTTGAGATCGGCCACATCCTCGAGCCCGACCGAGATGCGGAGCAGACCCGCCGTGATCCCGGCGCGCTGTCGTTCCTCTGCGCTGATGCGCGCGTGAGTCGTGGTTGCCGGGTGGGTGATCGTGCTCTTGGCATCGCCGAGATTCGCGGTGATCGACATGAGCCGCGTGGCATCGATGAAGCGCCAGGCGGCTGCCTGGCCGCCCTCCACTTCGAATGACACGATGCCGCCGAATGCCGATTGCTGTGCGCGCGCGAGCGCGTGCTGCGGATGCGAGGGCAGCCCCGCGTAGAACACCTTGCGAACGCCGGCCTGCTTTTCCAACCAGGTCGCGATCTCGAGCGCACTGCGCGAGTGCGCGTGCATGCGCAGGCTCAGGGTTTCGAGCCCTTTGAGAAATACCCAGGCATTGAACGGGCTCATGCTCGGACCGGCACTGCGCATGAAGCCGAACACCTCGCGCCCGACGAGCTCGCGATCGCCGAGCACCGCGCCGCCGACGCAGCGACCCTGGCCATCGAGATACTTGGTCGCGGAGTGAATCACGAGGTGCGCGCCCAGCTCGAACGGCTTCTGCAGCGCGGGGGTGCAAAAGCAGTTGTCGACTGCAAACAGACATCCAGCTTCACGTGCAATCGCGGCGACGGCGCGAATGTCAGCGATTCCCGCGAGTGGATTTGAAGGCGTCTCGAGATACAGCAAGCGCGTGTTAGGGCGGATGGCGCTGCGCCAGTTCTCGGCCGGATCCGGCGATACGTACGTCGTTGAGACGCCGAACTTCGCAAAGTAGCGATTGAGAAGCGTAATGGTCGAACCGAATACGCTGTCCGAACACACGATGTGATCGCCACTCTTGAGGAGCGCCATCAGCATGGAGAGGATCGCACCCATTCCAGACGCAGTCGCGACGCAGGCGGCGCCGCCCTCGAGCGCGGCAAGCCGTTCCTCGAAACAACGCACCGTCGGATTGGTGAAGCGCGAATAGATGTTGCCGGGTTCCGTTTCCGCAAAGCGAGCCGCGGCCTGCGCAGCATCGCGAAACACGAAACTCGAAGTCGTGTAGATGGGCTCGGCGTGCTCGCCTTCAGCGCCGCGGGTTTGTCCGGCGCGCACCGCGAGCGTTGCGAGACCCTTGTCGGTCGGATCGAAGCGATGCATAGAGCCGGGCAGACTAGAGACGCCCATGGAGGGCGTCAATTGTCTTCTTGCCTTGCCCCTGCCCCTTCGCCTACTTTGGTGGTTCTCCGCCCTCGCTTAGATTGCAGCACCCCATGTCTCTCACGCTCATTATCGGCCTCAAGAACTATTCAACCTGGTCCCTTCGCCCCTGGATCCTGCTCAAACATCTCGATGAGCCGTTTACCGAGGTGGTGTTGACGCACTATCGGGACGATTTTCGTACCGAGATCGCGAAGTACAGCCCCGCAGGCCGGGTACCGGTCCTGATCGACGACGACCTTCATATCTGGGACTCGCTCGCCATCGTCGAGCACCTGGCGGAGAAGACCGGCCGCGGCTGGCCGGAGGATCGCGCTGCGCGCGCCTTGGCGCGTTCCGTAAGCGCCGAGATGCACTCCGGTTTTTCAGGCGCTACGTTCGCAATGCCCGATGAACATCCGCGCTACCGGACGGCGCGTCGAACAGACGCCGGAACTGCTGCGCGATGTCGGACGGATCGATGAAATCTGGCGTGACTCGCGCCGGCGTTTCGGCCGGGAAGGTCCATGGCTCCTCGGCGACTACAGCATCGCCGACGCCATGTTCTTGCCCGTAGTCAGCCGCTTCACTACTTACGGAGCCGAGGTGTCGCCGGAATCGCGCGAGTACATGCAGGTCGCGTTGGCCGATCCTGCCTTTGGAGAATGGTCGCGCGCCGCTGCGGCAGAGACCTTCCGCAACCCGGTCACCGAGGCATTCGGGGTTCCGAAAGCACAGGCGTAAACTTGCGCCCATGTTGTGGGCGTCCGCCATTTCCACCGCCCCGCGGCTGGATGCCGCCGTTGCGGATGTCCTTGACCAGATTGACCGTCAGCTCGACTCGCGGGACCCCGATCTCGTCATTGCCTTCGTGACCAGTGCGTTCGGCGCCGAACAGGTGAGCCTCGGTCGGCTGGTGCACGGACGCTGGAGCGATGCGCTGCTGTTCGGTTGCTGTGCGAGCGGGGTCATCGGTGCGGGACGTGAGATCGAGAAGGAAACCGCGGTGGCGATCACAGCGGCGATTCTTCCGGGCGTCGAGCTGGCGCCAAGCCATGTCGAGAGCGGCGATCTTCCACCGCAATTCGCCGAACGCGCGCCCTGGGAAGCGGCTCTGCATGTAAAGGCAGCCAAGCATCCGCACTTTCTGCTGGTTTCGGATCCTTTGACGTTCGCAACCGAGGAAATCCTTCCCGGTCTCGACCGCGCGTTCCCCGGCTCGCTCAAGATTGGCGGCCTCGCAAGCGGTGGCCGGCAGCCCGGCAGCAATCTCCTGTACCTGGGTCGCAACACCTATCGCAGCGGGGCAATCTTTCTCGCGCTCAGCGGCAACGTGCACGTCGATTCAATCGTGGCCCAGGGATGCCGCCCGATCGGCGACCCGATGTTCGTGACCGCTTGTCATGGGAACCTGCTGCGCGAGGTCGATGGTCGCGTGCCGCGCGAGGTGCTGACCGCATTGTTCGATAACCTGAGTGCGCGTGATCGCGAACTGGTTGGTCACACGCTCTCTATCGGGTTCGCAATGCCGGGCCAGGGCCCGAGCATGCAGGCAGGGGATTTCCTGATTCGCAATGTCCTTGGCATGGACCCGCAGACCGGCTCGCTGTGGGTGGGCGCGAAGCTCGAAGCCAACAGTGTTGTGCAGTTCCACGTCCGCGATGCGTTGTCGTCCGCCGAGGACCTCGAGCGTGCACTCTCCAGGTATCGCGCCGAGCATTACGCGACGCCCGCGGGCGCGCTGCTCTTCTCCTGCGTCGGCCGGGGCTCGGGCCTCTACGGTACTCCCGATCACGACAGCAACGCCCTGCGCCGTTCCCTCGGCGACCTGCCCATCTGCGGGCTTCTTTTGTAGCGGCGAGATCGGGCCCGTGCAGGGCTCCACCCAGGTTCACGGCTACACCAGCGCGGTCGCCTTGATCAGCGCGAAAGCCGCCCGACCCTGAGGCTTCGCTGCACATCGGTGCGGGACCTCTTACAATTCCGCGCCAATTGCCTGCGAGGAGTCAGAGTCGACATGCACAAGTCCTTCATGTTTACCGCCGTTCTCGGCAGCCTCATCTTTCAAGCGGCTTCAGCCGCGGATCAGAAGCCTTTCAGCGTCGATGACCTGGTGCGCCTCGATCGCGTCTCCGATCCCCAGGTGTCTCCCGATGGTCGCTATATCGCCTTCACCGTGCATGAAACGGACATGGATGCGGACAAGCGGCGCGCGGACTTGTGGCTACTCGACTTCGACTCCGACAAGGTCGAGCCGCGTCGCCTGACGCGCGATCCAGCCAACGACACGAATCCACGCTGGTCGCCGGATAGCCGGAGCCTGTACTTCCTGTCGACGCGCTCCGGCACCTCGCAGGTGTGGCGGCTGTCGCTCGACGGCGGCGAAGCGATGCAGGTCACGCGCCTGCCGATCGACGTGAACGCGCTCAAGGTCGCCCCGCGCGGCAATCGCCTCGCCGTCAGCATGGATGTGTTCCCGGACTGCGCCGACCTCGACTGCACGGCGAAGCGGGTCGACGAAGCGGGCAAGTCGAAGGAGCACGGACATGTCCACGATCGCTGTTCGTGCGCCACTGGGACACGTGGGACGACGGCCGCGCAGGCTCATCTCTATACGTCCAGCTCGATGCCGGCGGCAGGTTCGGTGCGCCCGTCAGCCTGAGCGGGAGACTCGACGCCGACGTGCCCGTCCAGGCCGTTCGGCGGCGACGAGGAGTTCACGTTCAGCCCCGACGGCACGCGGGTCGTGTTCACCGCGCGCATCAGGGCGAGACCGAAGCCTGGTCGACCAACTTCGACCTGTCTACGAGATGCCGGCCGACGGCTGCGCGCGCGCCGCGCAACCTCACCGCCGACAACCAGGCGTGGGACACGCAGCCGGTGCTTCTCCGCCGACGGCCGCACGCTCGCGTGGCTCGCGATGAGCGCCCGGGCTTCGAGGCGGACCGCTTCCGCCTCGTGCGTGAAGGACGCTGACGAGCGGCGCGCGTGCGCGCACTCGCCGACGGACTGGGACCGCTCGGTCGACGACCTGGCGTGGTCGCGCCGACGGCCAGCACGCTCTACGCCACGGCCGACGACCTCGGCCAGCACTCGCTGTTCGCGCATCGACGTGCGCAACCGGCAAGCCGCGCAAGCCTGGTCGGCGCAAGGCGCAGGTCACGGACTTCGCGGTCGGACGCGCGATCGCGTCGTGTTCGCGCGCTCGATCACTCGACGGCGCCCGCCGACCTGTACAGCGTGAACGCGCGGCGGCGGCCGCGCGCAGCGCCTCACGCACGTCAACGCGGCGCTGCCTCGCCGCGCGCACGCATGGGCGAGCCCGAGCAGTTCACCTTCACGGGCTGGAACGGCGAGACGGTCTACGGCTACGTCGTGAAGCCGGTCGGACTTCGACGCCGGCAAGCAAGTACCCGGTCGCGTTCCTGATCCACGGCGGGCCGCAGGGATCTTCGGCAACGCACTTCCACTACCGCTGGAACCCGCAGGCCTACGCCGGCGCCGGCTACGCCGCGGTGATGGTCGACTTCCACGGCTCACCGGGCTACGGCCAGGCCTTCACCGACGCGATCAGCGACGACTGGGGCGGCAAGCCGCTCGAGGACCTGCAGAAGGGCCTCGACGCCGCGCTCGCAGAAGCTACCCGTGGCTCGACGGCGAGCGCGCGTGCGCGCTCGGGCGCCTCGTACGGCGGCTACATGATCAACTGGATCGCGGGCAACTGGCGCGACCGCTTCCGCTGCCTCGTCAACCACGACGGCAACTTCGACGAGCGCATGATGTACTACGACACCGAGGAGCTGTGGTTCCCGGAGTGGGAGCACGGCGGCACGCCCTGGGAGAACGCCGGAGGCTACGAGAAGCACAACCCGGTCGACCACGTCGCGAAGTGGAAGACGCCGATGCTGGTGATCCACGGCGAGCAGGACTTCCGCGTGCCCGTACACCCAGGGTCTGGCCACGTTCACGGCGCTGCAGCGGCGCGGCATCCCGAGCCAGTTCCTGCTACTTCCCGGACGAGAACCACTGGGTCCTGAAGCCGCACAACAGCATCCACTGGCACGGCACGTGCTCGCCTGGCTCGACCAGTGGTTGAAGGGCTCCTGATCGAGAAACTCGCCGACGGAGTGCCATCATGAAAAGAGCTTATGTCCTGCTGATCGGCGCCGCGCTACTGGCCTCGGGTTGCGCCAACAACAAAGCTGCGCGGGAAGAGGATCTCGGCCGGATCGCGGAATGGCTGCCCGGCGCGTATGACAACCGCGCGCAGGTCGACAGCCGATCTCGCTCACAACGTCGCGGACGTGCACGCACCGATCGCACTCGACATCGTGGCGGTCGAGGCCAACATCATCGGCAAGCAGACGTACTACGTCAGCAAACCGACGCGACGAATCCGCAGCACGTGCTGAGTCAGCAGCTCTACAGTTTCGAGATGACTTACGACGAGCAGGCGATCGCGCAGACGATCTACAACTTCAAGGAGCCGGACCGTTGGGTGCGCGGACACGATCGCCCCGACATCTTCAAAAGTATCGTGCCCGACGACCTGAGCAGTACGAGCGGGTGCGAGCTGAAATGGGAGTTCGCGGACGACCAGTTTATCGGGCACAGCTCCGCCGCGAGTTGTCGCAGCGTAGGCGGATCAGGCGCACGCACCGAGGTCAAGATGGAACTCACGACCACTGAACTGAAGTTATCCGAGCGCGCCTTCGACTCGGCCGGAAACGTCATATCCGGTCGGCGCGACGATCCGTTCTTCGAGTTCCGCAAGGGCAACCGTTAGCCGGGACCAGCGATAGCCGGCCATACGGCTAATTCAGAACGATCGCCTTGATTCCATTACCTCGACAGATTGACAGAAGATTTGCGCCTTTGCGCTGAGCTTTATCGATTTCTCGCGCATGTCGTTGATAGACAGATACCGCGCGGAAAGATAGACGCAATGTTTGCGCATTTAAAAGCACATATTCGTCGGTCTACTTAGAGTTAGCTGGCATGAAGCGTCTGAATCTGGCCGACCGTGTTGGTTGCTCGTGGTCGCACTGCTTGGCGCGGGCTTGTCCGCGTTCTCCGGTCTAAAGTTTTGGTGGGCGTTTCTGATTGCGGCGGGCGCTCTCTTTAATCAATGGCTGGGTCGCAACGCTTGAGGACGATCTGCCCGGCGGGTTCAACAACCCAGACGGAACGCATACGCCTAGATATGCCGTGGCTACTGGCTGGGTGTTTCGCGGGCTTGGCGTTGCTCTTGGTGTCTTATGTCTCGGAGCCCTTGTCTTTTATCTCACCGCCTGACGATGATCCCCATGCCAGCTAACAACGCGTTGGAGCAAACGCGAGAGGGATAAAGTGCCAGCATCCATCACACAGCAGCGCGTTGCTCAACGCGGACGTTAGGCGTCTCGTCATGATCGTCAGAGAGTATGACCGCAATGCAGATTTCGATGGCATCCGAGCCTGCTTGATCGAACTCCAGGATTTTGAGCGCCGATTCGACCGCCGAAGGGCCGACCGGCGACGGGTCGCGAACGCTTATTTTTGCGGATGCGCTGTCAAAGTGTGCCGAATGCCACGGCAGGATTTTTGTTGCTGACGAAAAAGGTGAGATTGCGGGATATGCAACAGTTCTGGCTAAAGTGCGCAGTGGTGCGCTCGAGGATGGTGATTTGGAGTATGCGTACCTTACTGACCTCGTAGTGCGGGCGGCGTATCGACGTCGTGGAATCGGGCGGGAGCTATTAGCTAAAGCAGAGACATACGCTCGTGACGCAGGGGCAACGTGGCTGAGAGTGTGCGTGCTCGCCGAAAACGAAGGCGCAAGACACCTAGACAACACCTCGGGATTCTCCGAGCTGTACGTCGATTTTGAAAAAGACCTTACTGCTCGATGAAGATCCTCATAGCGGGAGGCGGCATTGGTGGCCTGGCTGTCGCCATCGCGCTGGCTCAGCGGCAGTTCGAGGTGGAGGTCATCGAGCAGCAAGCCGAGCCGCGCGAGGTGGGAGCGGGAATCGCGATCGGCCCGAACGGCGCGAGGATTCTCACCTCGCTGGGAATCGACCCCGCTCTGGCCCCACTGGAGCACTCGCAGCGCGGCATGCGGCTGCGACGCGGCCAGAGTGGACGGACCATCATCCAAGCGGAGATTCGACCCATCCTTCGAGGCTCGATTCGGCGCGCGACCGTACAACCTGCATCGCGGGGATCTCCGGCGAGTACTCATGGATGCCGCCCGCGCTTGGGCGACATCAAGATCCACCTGGGTCACCGCGTCGCATCTGTCGCGCAAGAACCGAACCGCGTGTCTGTCGAGACGGAGCAGGGCATGCGGCTGAAGGGCGCTGCCTGATCGGTGCCGACGGCATACACTCAGTCGTTCGCCGAACGATTGCCGGGCCCGATGCGCCGCGCTTCTCGGGTGAGGTCGTCTTGGCGCGGACTCGTGCGCCGCGCCCAGCTGCCAACGGAATCCGGTGCCGAATTCATGACGATCTGGTCTGGTACAGATCGCCACTTCCTCCAGTACCTCGTACGCGGAGGCGACCTCCTCAACATCGGCGGCTTCGTCGAGTCAGAGGAGTGGAGGAGCGAATCGTGGACCGAGCCGGGCAGGAAGGAGGACTTTGCTCGCCTTTTCGCGACGTTCCATCCCACCGTCCGAGAGATCATCGACGCGGCCGACGAGTGCTTTGTGCAGGCGATATACGAGCGGACGCCTCTCGTCGCCTGGTTCAATGGCCGAACCGCTCTCCTCGGCGACGCGTGTCACGCGATGCCGCCGCACATGGGTCAGGGAGCGGGAATGGCGCTTGAGGACGCGATTGTCCTGGCAAGGATGATCGCCGAGCATCCGCAAGACCTCGTCGGGGCATTTGCATCCTATCAGGCCAAGCGAGCGGATCGCGTAAAGCGTGTGGTGCCGCAGTGGCTCGATGGGCCGCATCTACAACGTCGGCAATCGCCTCCGGGGAGTCGCGTTGCATACGATGATGTTCGTCGCCAGCAAGCTGCGACCGCAGGTGGGGCCCTTCGATTGGGTATCTGAATATGACGCTCTCTCTTCGTAGCCGTCGTGTTGCAGGCGGGAACCGATTGCAGGCGAGAGGCGGGGTCTGTCATGTTGTTTTTTTTCCGTGGGACATCTCTATACCCCCTAACTACGCGTTGGAGCGAGCGCGGGAGGGATAAAGCGGTGTGCTTCTTCAATTCTCAGCAGCGCGTCGCTCAACGCAGGCGTTAGGCGACAGGAGGAATCGTGATCGTTACACGTGAGTCGCTCAGCCCGATCGCCTTTGATGGATTGCGCATCTTGGACTACACAGCGACGCAAAGCCTCAGCTCCTCCCTCGCGGTCATTGAGGTCCCTCCGACCGCCCGACACGCGGTAGCGTTCTCTAAGCGCTCTGACAAGTACTACCTCGTGACGAAGGGAGAGGTTCGATTTGTGCTTGAGGGGAACGAATTTGACCTCGGGTCCAGGTGACTTCTGTTTCGTGCGATGCGGCCAACGCTTCAGCTACTCAAATGATCGTTCGGAAACGGCGATGCTCGTATTGGTCCATACGCCCAAGTTCAGTCTCGAAAACGAAGTCTTTGAAACATACGAATAGCTCCCTGTGCGTCGCCTGACAACCGGTTGCAGCGGACGGTGATGGATAAAGTGTCCAGCATTCATTACACAACGGCGCGTCGCTCAACGCGGACATTAGGCGACATGTTTTCGACGTTCCCCTGGCGCCTCCTCTTGCTCAAACTCGCCGCCCTTTTTTCGTTTTGTGGTGGGCCGCTCGTGCTAGCAGATTTGCTGAAGACTCATATGCATAACGACGTTGCCTTCGCAATCGCGTTCGCACCTAGCGTCGCACTGATTTTCGGTGTTCACTCACTATGGGAAGCGAAACCCGATCGCTGGGACACTGCCATCGTCTTATTTGGCGCCGTTGGTGCAGCTGCGCTGGTAGGAATGAAAAATACGTTTTGCGATATCTGAACTCATTGGTGGGCGCGACCGAGCCGACGAAGGACTGATAAGCATGGGAATCGGTGTTGGATTAGTGTTTGTCGCCTTCTACGCACGTGCGTCACATAAATTCTTCCTGTTGCAGCGTAGTGCCGCCGCCTAACAACCGGTTGCAGCGGACCGGGCCGAAGGATCTGCGGAGAACATCTTCATGAAAAAGCTTTCGATCGCTGCCGTCTCACTCGCAGCCTCGCTCGTGCTCACGGCCCACGCGCAAGAGTCGCCCACGGCACTGCGCGCGCTCGCGCACGACTACTACGCGTGGCGCGACGCTGCGTACCCGGTTGCGACGAGCGGCGCGGGCGATCATCGCTTGATGAGCGCCTCACCGACTACACGATGCCCGAGGTGCTCAAACGCCGCCAGCACGTGAGCGATCTGCTCGGGCAGGTCGACGCGATGAACACCGACGGCTGGAGCAAGGATGACCGCATCGATCACATCCTGTTCCGTGCGCAGCTGGCGGGGGCGGATTTCTTCGGCCGCCGACTCAATCCCGAGCAACAGGATCCGCAGCTCTACGTCAACGAGTGCAGCGGCGCGATCTTCACGTTGCTGCAGAAGGAATACGCACCGCGGCGCACGCGGGCCCTCGCCGCCACCGCGCGCATGGAGCAGATGCCGGCTCTGCTACGCACGGCGCGCGCCAATCTCACGCAACCGGTGAAGCTGTACGCGCAGCTCGCGATACCGGCTGCGCGCGGCGGGGACGACCTCTACACAGCGAGCCTCGAGACGCTCGCCGCGGAGCTTTCGGCCGCCGAGCGCAAGCGCTTCACCGCGGCCCGCGATGCTGCGCTCAAAGCTCTGCACGAATACGCGGACTGGCTCGAGGCGGGCGAGAGCACGATGCCTGACTGGAAGCCGATGGGGGAAGCTGCTTACAACGAACTGCTGAAGCAGGTGTTGCTGCTGCCGTTCGATGCGCGCCAGGTGGCCGAACTCGGCGAGGTGGAATTGGCGCGCTACCGCGCGCTCGAGGCAATGCTCAAGGATCCGAGCCTTGCATCCCCAGATCCCTCGCGCGCGAAGCACGTGCCGAAGGACCAGGCGGAATTCCTGTCGGCCTATGAGTCACGCCAGCAGGAGATGATCGAGTTCATGCGGGCGAACCATTTGATCACGCTGCCCTCCTATCTCGGCCCGTTCCAGATTCGCCAGCTTCCGGAGGCCTTCAAGCCAACGAGCCCCGGTGGCTTCATGAATCCGCCGGGTATCTATGACAAGGACCCGGGCGGGTTCTTCTTCATCCCCACGTACAACCCGAAGAGCGGGAACTTCTATATACGCGCCGCGATCGAGGACCCGCGCCCGATTCTCGGTCACGAAGGCATTCCCGGGCACTTCCTGCAGATCTCGATCGCAAATCATCTCTCCGATGAGATCCGACGCCAGCATTCGGACACAGTCTTCAGCGAGGGCTGGGCGCTGTACGGTGAGGAAATGCTGATGCGCACCGGGCTCTACCCCGAGAACTCCGCCGCTCAGGGCCAGATTCTGCGTCTTTCGCGTTATCGCGCCGCGCGCATCGGAGTGGATGTCAACCTGCATACCGGCCGCTGGCGCTTCGAGCAGGCAGTGACGTATTTCATGGAGGGAGGTGGCCTCGACCGAGAAGCTGCCGAGGGCGAAGCGGCGGGAGCCGCCTCCAGCCCGTCGCAGAAGATCTCCTACATCACCGGCAAATGGCAGATCATGCGTCTCCTCGGGCGGTATCGCGACGCCCAGGGCGCCAACTTCCAGCTCGGCGCCTTTCATGATGAGCTGATCAGTTACGGGAGCCTCCCGCTCTCGGTGATCGAGTGGCTCATGTTCGATGACGACGCATCACTGCGTGCCGCGCTGAACTAGCTCTTTCCGTCGCGGCCGTAGCTTGACTGGACCTCGTGTTTCACCACGCCGGCGGTATTCTATTCGCAAGATCCGTCATGCGTCCCAAAGGGGAAACTCGTGCCGCTCGAATGGAAGTACTCCACTGACGGAGTCGATTGGGAAGAGCTCTCGGCGCTCTATCGGGTAGCTCCGTTGGGTGACAAGAAGCCGTTGCATCTCCAGACGGTCTTCTCCAACAGCATGTTCAGGTGCTTCGTGTACGAAGATGGTCGCCTGGTTGCCGCCGGTCGTGCGCTGGCTGATGGTCTCGACTGTTCGTATATCTGCGACATCGCCGTCCTGCCGAGCCATCAGGGCGCCGCCTCGGCAAACAGATCGTGAGCTATCTCGTCGAGCGCTCTCGCGGCCACAAGAAGATCATCCTCTACGCAGTTCCAGGCAAGGAGCCGTTCTACATGCGGTTTGGCTTCCTGCGCATGAAAACCGCGATGGCCATCTTCGAGAATCAACAGCAACAGCTGGAGCGGGGCTACCTGAGTGAGCGCTGAACCGTTTCGGGAGGGTCTTCTATGACAGTGCCGGTGTGGATGTTGCTCGGGTTCGCAACGTGGACGGCGCTCTTGCTGCTTTTTACGATTGGGATTTATCGCTGGAGCCGCATCTTCAGTGGACGGGTACCGATCCGGAATTTCCCGGCTGACGCCGTTGGGGGGAGGAATGGTATCGGCGCGCGACGCGGGCTCACGCGAACTGCATCGAAAATCTTCCGGTTTTCGGCGCGATTGTCTTTGGACTCTACGTTGGTAACGTTGCGAGCACGTTGGTAGACGCGCTGGCAGTGACGGTTCTAATCGCCCGGATTCTCCAATCGCTTGTGCACGTATGTTTCGTCCATACAAACACCGTAGCTTCCGTGCGGTTCGTGTTTTTCTTCGTGCAGTTTGTCTGCTTTCTGTGGTTGGTTGGAATCATCGTCGTCACGCACACTGGAACCGCATAACAACCGGTTGCAGCGAGCCGTGAGGGATAACGATGGTGACAGATGAGAACGCGCATCCACATCGCAGTGCCGTTGGTCGCCCTTTCGCTGGCCGCGGCGAGCGTCGCATTCGGCCAACACGACCATAGCCACGGCGATAACGTCGGCAAGGTCGAGTTTCCGAACTCGTGCAGCCCGGCGGTGCAGGACCAGTTCCTGCGCGGAGTGGCGATGTTGCACTCGTTCTACTACTCCGCGGCGCAGAAGGCCTTCGAGGAAGTGGCGGCCGAGGACAATTCCTGCGCGATCGCCGCCTGGGGCTACGCCTCGATCCTCATGCTGAACCCGCTCCAGGGAATCGGCACCTCACCTAAGAACGCGCAACTGGCGCAGGACGCGATCGACAAGGGACGCAAGATGGGCGCGAAACCCAGCGCGAGCGCGACTACCTCGAGGCGGTCGCCGCCTACTACGAGGACTTCGCCAACCGCAGTGAGCGCGAGCGCCAGCTCGCGCGCGCGAAGGCCTACGAGGCGCTCGCGGCGAAGTACCCGGACGACGACGAAGCGCAGATCTTCTACGCGCTCTACCTCGCCGCGACGCAGACCGCGTCCGACCAGACGTATTCCGCGTACCTCAAGGCGGCCGGCATCCTCGAGAAGCAGTTCGCCAAGCACCCCGACCATCCGGGCGTCGCGCACTATCTCATCCACAGCTACGACGCGCCGCCGCTCGCGCAGCAGGGCCTGCCCGCGGCGCGCCGCTACGCCGACATCGCCCCGGACGCGCCACACGCGCTGCACATGCCCTCGCACATCTTCACCCGCGTCGGCGCGTGGAGCGACTCTGTGGCGACCAACCGCCGCTCGGCCACGGTCGCGGAGAAGAACAACGAGCCCGACGAAGCGCTGCACGCACTGGACTACATGACTTACGCCGACCTGCAACTCGCCCGCGACGGCGACGCTCGCAAGATCCTGGACGAGGCGCGCGCAGCTGACTGGGTTCAATCCGGCTCGCGCCACGGGGCCGTACGCGCTCGCGGCAATGCCGGCGCGCTACGTCGTCGAGCGCGGCGCCTGGAGCGAGGCGGCGAAGCTCGAGGCGACGCCGACGAAGTATCCGTTTACCGAGGCGATGACGCATTTCGCACGCGCGCTCGGCGCGGCGAGGAGCGGCGATCCCGCTTCGGCGCAAAGCGACGTCGAGCGCATAGCGGCGCTGCGCGACCAGCTTAAGGCGGCGAAGAACGAGTATTGGGCGAACGAGGTCGAGGTGATGCGCCTCGCGTCGCTCGCCTGGGTCTCGCTCGCGCAGAAAAAGGGCAACGAGGCGCTGGCCCTCATGCGCCAGGCGGCCGACATCGAGGACCGGAGCGAGAAAAACATCGTCACGCCGGGGCGGCTGCTGCCCGCGCGCGAGCTGCTCGGCGACATGTTGCTCGAGCTCAAGCGCCCGGTCGAGGCACTGAAGGAATACGAGGCGTCGCAGCTGCGCGAACCGAACCGCTATCGCGGGCTGTACGGCGCGGGGCAGGCGGCGGCGCAATCCGGCAACCGCGACAAGGCGCGACACTACTTCTCCAAGCTGATTGAATTGGCGGGCTCCGGCGACCTCCGTCCCGAAATGGAGAACGCGCGCCGATATCTCGCGAGTAACTGAATGGAATCCATGGTGGATGGCGACGTCATGAGGATCGTTGTGCAAACCCGCGACGGAGGGCAGATGCGTTGATGCATGGTGAGGTGATCGCCATGCCTAATCTCGCCGTTTTAATACCGCTTGCCGCGTGCGCGGCGCTTGGTGTCACAACCTGTTCCGGCCGTGCCGCGCTGGCCCAGTGGGCTGCTGCGCAAGAGTCGACGCTGGCGTTGCCCGTCGAGCCTGGGGAGAAGCCCGCCTCCCCTGCATATCCATCCCTCATCGGGCCACGCTGGGAACTGACGGAAAACCGCGCGAAGTGGGATGCGCTCCGTATAGCAAGTTACAGCTTCACGCTCCGGATGAGCGGCGCCTGGATGCGCACCACAGGGATTCAGATAGTGGTACGAAAAGGCAGAGTGATATCCGCGCACTACATGCGATTTGACGTCCCGCACGACGGGTCGCTTCGCTGGGAGTCGCAAGAGTCTATGGACCTGAGCGAAGGCCCTGTGGCTGAACCAGGGTGGTGGTTGACCATCCCGAATCTTTTCGCGAGAGCCGAAGAAGTGCTGTACCGACCTGGCGCCGATACGGTGCTCAAAGTCGACCCAAGATTTGGCTTTCCGACCGAGATCGCTTCGCGTCAACGTAATATGCACGACTCGCAGTTCGCTCTCTGGATAAGTGACTTCAAGGTGCTACGGTGACGTCTAACAACATCGTTTCCGCATCCATGCATCCCAGAGTCGACGAACTCATCAACCTCCTGCGGCTCGAACCACATCCAGAAGGCGGGCTCTTCCGCCGGATCTACCGTTCCCAACTCATGGTTACTCCATCGGATTCCAGAGGTCCTCGCGTAGCACTCACCGTCATCTACTTCCTCCTCGTCCAAGGCGGGGTGAGTCGGTGGCATCGGGTCACCTCGGACGAGGCGTGGCACTGGTACGAGGGCTATCCACTCGAGCTCTTTACGGCGCCTTCCGATACCGGCGTCATTAGGTCTTCTCTTCTTGGTCCTCTCGCCGGTACTGCCTCGCCGCAACTCGTCGTTCCTGCTGGCCACTGGCAGGCCGCACGAGCAAGCGGTGCCTACACATTGGTCGGGTGTTCTGTGGGGCCGGGCTTTGAGTACTCCGATTTCAACCTGCTCACGGCACTACCAGAGCACGAGAGACCGCGCCTCACACCTAAGTCGCTGCTTGATGAACTGTCCTAAGACCCCGCGGACGTGGACTCGCAGATCCGTGAAGTTATCGACCCCGAGACGCGCGCGTGGGATACGAAAGACGTTGATCTACTCCTCTCATTGCTTCACGAAGATATGGTTTGGCCCTGGCCTCCCAACTCCACCGCTCATGATCCCGCGGATTGGGTCCTAGTTTGGGGCCGGTACAATCGCGATCGCTGGCGCCGCGGGTGGCAGGAGCTTTTTGATACACACCAGCTCGTCCACAATCGCCGCGTCATTGAGCGAATCGTTGTTTCCGCCGAGCGTGATGGGGCGTTTGCGGTGGTCGACGTCGACACCTTGTGGAAGCGCGATGATGGAGTCTCGAGTCATTGGTTGGGCCGCGCCTGTAAGTTTTATACCTTGACGCGGCGTGGGTGGAAAATGATTGCGCAGACTGGGTTGCTGGACTATTCGATGTTGACGAAGGCTGGCACCTAACAGCGCGTTGGAGCAGACACGAAATGGATAGAGTGCTGGCATCCCATACACAGCGGCGCGTCGCTCAACGCGGACGTTAGACCACCCTTGGTGGTCACGCCGCAGAGCATCGCTCATATTCCGACATCGAGCCGGTTATCTACAGTAGGGGGGAACTTCATGCCGATCACTACATTTCGCAGCGTGGACGATGGCCTCAATTCAGATCAACGGCATCGTGGCCATTTCATTGCAAACACTGACGTCGACGACCCACGCCTCTGGGTGCCTTACGCGGAAGGCGTATGGTTTCAACCTTGCTGCTTCAACGTAACGTCAGGGGGATTCAGCGTGCTGCTAAGGGCTTTGCCTGGCGCGAAGCTCGGTGTTCACTATCACGTCGGTACGGTTCGCGGTTACACGATACGCGGTCACTGGAGATACCTGGAACACGACTGGATTGCGAAGCCTGGCACGTTCATTTACGAACCTGCTGGAGAAGCGCATACGCTCGTCGTCACCGAAGACTCGCCCGAGCCAGCTCTGATCATGTTCATGGTCGAGGGTGCTCTGATCTACTTGGATAAGCCAGACGACGGCGCCCTGGCTGCCTATGAGGATGGATTCAGTGCCCTCGAACTCTGCCGGAAACACTATCGCCAGGTCGGCCTGGATCCACGCCCGCTCGATCTGCTGATTCGGTGAAGGGCGGTCTAACTATTTGATGGTGAACGCATGGCTGAGCGTTGGGATCGCATGGATTTCCCCGGCTTTCTCGCTCAGTTGAAAGGCTGATGCGCTCTCGATCGCCGCACAGCTTTCTCGGAGGATCGGACATGGCCAGAACTCCATTCATCGGGGTACTCGTACTGTTCCTGGTCGCCTTTCAAATCGTGCCAATCGGCCACCTGCGGGCTCAGGTGCCCGGCACCGCCGGACACGAGCACTTGACCGAAGTGGCCTGCGTGGACGTGCCGCCGGGCGAGAAGCGACCGGAGTTTGGCTGCTTCAACATCGGCACGGTAACCGGACTTCATTTCAGTCAAGCATCCGTCTACTGGCATTTGCGCGCGTTTCCAAGCAGGAAGGCTGCGGAGGCGGCCAAGAGTGCGACCGGAATTGTGGTGGAGGAAGACGGGCGAGTGTGGCTCTCCGAATTCGGGCCCCGAAACACTGCTCCGCGGGGAGGTGAAGCTATCGCCGTCGTCGGACCACTGCAGCTTCCCGCAGCAAAGAGCTACGCTGCGGTTCTCTCTTACGCTGTCATGCGGCCCGGCGACAGTTCGAGGGTGCATACACACCCGGGCCCCGAAGGCTGGTACGTGCTGGCGGGAGAGCAGTGTCTGGAGACTCCGGCTGGCGCTAACAGGGCTCGGGCCGGAGGAACCATGACGGTGCGACCGAATATTCCAATGGAACTGAACGTCACTGGTACGACGCTCCGGCGTGCGTTCGCCCTGGTCATCCATGATTCGGCTCAGGAGAGGGGCATACCCTCTGACTGGAAACCGTCCGGAGCCTGTAGTCAGTAACGGCATGCCTTGATGCCGTTGATCTTTGATGCGAAGTCATGCAGTGAGCAGCCTTTGTCGTACAGTGGGTTTGGCGCTATTTCTTGCGGCCGTTGTCCCGGTGGCCGCGCAAGGACAGCGGATCAGGGTGACTCTCCTAGGCACCGGTTGTCCACCACCGGTCATGAACCGCTTCGGGCCAAGCACCCTTGGTGGAGGCCGGTGAGCAGAAATTCCTCTTCGATGCCGGACGAGGCGCGCTGCAACGCCTGACGCAACTCGCGGTGCGGTGGCAGGATGTTCAGGGAGTCTTCCTCACCCACCTGCACTCCGATCACGTAGTCGGCTTTCCGGATCTGTGGCTGACAGGCTGGCTGATCTTTCCAGGCCGCACTGTGCCGCTCCAGGTGTGGGGTCCGCGTGGGACCACCGACATGATGTCCCATCTCAAGCAGGCATATGAGTACGACATCCGAATCCGAATTCAAAACGATAGTGCGTCACCGGAGGGCGTTGCGCTCGTCGTCAAGGACATCAATGAAGGCGTGGTGTATGAGAAGAGTGGCGTGAAGGTCACCGCGTTCGAGGTAGATCACGCACCGGTAAAGCCCGCGTTCGGTTACCGCATCGACTATGCCGGACGCTCGGTTGTTTTGTCGGGCGACACACGCGTCTCTGAAAACCTCATCCGGCACGCCCAGGGTGTGGATGTGTTGGTTCACGAAGTCCTCGTGCCAGCAACTCTCCAGCGGGCAGGCGTCCCTCCGGGCCGTGCGAAGCACATCGTTGACTATCACACGACGCCTGAGCAGGCGGGGGAAGTGTTTACGCGGGTGAAGCCGAAACTGGCGGTGTATTCGCACATCTGCATGCCGACCGCCACCGAGCAGGATCTGCTTCCGGCGACGCGCAAGACATACGCGGGGCCGTTGCAACTTGGCGAGGATCTGATGGTGATCGAGGTGGGCGAGACCATTGACGTACGGAAGCCTGTCCGCTCTTCGCCGTAACTAAAATGAAAGCGGCGAGTCTCTAATCGGTCTTTGTTGAGCTCATCGAGCTCGGACCCGGATGTAAGCCGCACGCTCGCTCCTCGATCGTTAGTCGGCGTTTGCCGCGCACCGGTTCATCAGGTTTTGCGAGCGTCGGTCTGACCTGTCTCGGCAATGGATCGCAGAGTGGGTGAAGATCTCCCGTGATTACGCGGCCTGGCTGAGCATCGCCCAGACGACGCGAGCGTTCTTAGCGGCGACGGCGACGCAGGCGCGGTGGTAACCGCGCCGAGCACGCACGGCGAGTGCCCAGCGAGAAAGCGGATCGGTCTTGCCGGCCCCTCGTTGCAGGACGCTTCTGGCGCCCATGACGAGCAGCGTTCGCAGGTATGGATCGCCTCGACCGGTGATGTGGCCGAGCCGCGGCTTGCCGCCGGTGGAATGCTGGCGCGGGACCAGGCCGAGCCAGGCGGCGAATTGCCGACCGTTCTTAAACTCGCGCAGGTCACCGACACTGGCTGCGATCGCCGAGGCGGTGATCGGGCCGACACCGGAGCGCTTCAGGGCGAGCTGCGCGGCCCGGTTGTCGCGAGCGTGCGCTTCGATCGAGCGTTCGTACTCGCGCACTCGGACGTCGAGAAGGCGCAGGTGATCGAGAAGGTCTCGAGCCGCTCGGGCCGCGTGCGGCGGCAAGCGCTCGAGCACCGTTTGGACCTCGCGGCGCACGACGGCACTGCTCTGCGCGAGCACGAAGCCGAATTCGGCGAGCAGGCCACGCAGTCGGTTGATCGTCGCCGTGCGCTCCTCGATGAACCCCTGGCGGACCCGATGCAGGCACAGCACCGCCTGCTGCTCGGTGGTCTTGATCGGAATAAAGCGCATGCTCGGGCGGCTCACCGCCTCGCAGATCGCCTCGGCGTCGTTGCCGTCGTTCTTGGCGTTCTTGCGGTATGGCGCCACGAAGCGCGGCGCCATCAACTTAACCTGGTGCCCGAACTGCTGCAGACGTCGTGCCCACTCGTGCGCTCCCGAGCACGCCTCCAGCCCGACCAAGCAGGGCGGCTGCGACATCAGTAGCTCCAGCAGCCGAGCTCGCGACACCGTCTTGCGCAGCACCACCGCGCCCGCCGCATCGATCCCGTGCACCGAAAAGCTGTTCTTTGCCAGATCAATCCCGACGGTAGTAACGTTGCTCATGACTTCCCCTTTTCGAGTTGGTTGAACATGCACACACACTTCAATCTTCGCACTCGCGTGCCTCGGGACGGGGAAGACAGTTCGATCAGCCGTCGTTTCGGACGCGGCGGCATTTGCAGCGGTCACGGCTGCGATCTCGGCTGCGGTGCCAACATCATCTGATGGGCACGTGCAGGTCGTACCGGCGCTCGGCGCGGCGCACTATGCCGATCTGATCGAAAAGCACGCAGGCCAGGTGTACGTCGCAGAGGTCCATGGATCTGTTGTTGGATATCTGGCGCTGCAGAGCGGAGCACATTCGGCGATTGAAGGACTCAATCCGATTCAGCTGTGGCAGTTGTACGTGGTCCCCGCGTTTCATGGGACAGGCGTGGCTGCGCAACTCATGTCTGCAGCATTTAACCATGCACGAAGGCATCGGCATGATGTGATCTGGCTCGGCGTCTCGGAGCAAAATATGCGAGGCATGGCTTTCTATCGGAAGCATGGCTTTGAGGCGCGGGGCATCCATCAGGTCGGCTCGGGCGAGCATGCACATCGAGATGTAGTCATGTCATGGGTTCCCGGTTGATCGGTACAGAGGTAACGCAGCCAGTTGCGTGCAGCAGGAAGGCGAATCATGCCCATCAGTCAACACAATCCAGATGATCTGTTTCCGCCGTATCGCGCCTACAGCCATGCCACTGAGGTTCGGGGCGAATCTCGCCTTCTCTTCATCAGCGGGCTCAACGGCTACGAGAAAGACGGCACCACCATGCCCGAATCATTCGACCAACAGGCAGAACTGATCTGGGGTTACATTGGAACAATCCTGGCTTCTGCGGGTATGACGTACGGGAACATCGTATCGCTACGGACCTATCTTTCGGATCCCAAGTACGACGAGCCGAACGCTCGCATGAGAGTCAAGTACATGGGCAGTCACAGGCCCGCGTCTACTGTGGTGTGCTGCCAGCTACTTGAGTCAAAGTGGAAGCTGGAGATCGAGGTGGTTGCTGCGACGTGAAACACTGAATACCCATGACATTCCACCACGCATTGGAGTCCGCGGAACTTCGCTCACATAAAGAAGTCGGTTGAATTCCCAGCATCCTGCGTACCACGGAGAGGAACTCAATGAGGCTAAAACCTGACGGGCAGCTCGTACACCGACATGCCGATCCCCTCGCGCACGGCATCAGCCTGGAACAGGCAGCCGCGCTCGCTCGTCGCGACCAACGATGAGGGTTGTCGTAAATGACCGATCACGCATATCCAGTTGCCATGGTTGCTGCCCAGGCACCCGCGAGAGTCAAGCCCACGAACTATCCGGAGCCTTTCGCCTCCCGCATGGTGGGAAGGCGCAAGCATTCGCTCGGTGACCTGTTCGGCCTGACCAACTTCGGTGTGAATCTGACCAGGCTCGCGCCTGCCGCAGCTTCAGCTCTGCGTCATGCTCACACGAAGCAGGATGAGTTCGTGTACATCCTGCAGGGTCATCCCACGCTGCATACTGATGAAGGACGGACCAGGCTCTCACCAGGCATGTGCGCCGGTTTCAGGGCCGGGACGGGCAACGGTCACCGGCTCGTCAACGAAACAGAGGAAGATGTCCTCTACCTGGAAGTCGGCGACCGCACCCCGGGCGACGAAGGCAGCTACCCGGACGATGATCTTCGAGCACAGCTGGTCGACGGCGGGTGGAAATTCCTGCACAAAGATGGCACGCCCTATTAACAATGGTGGAGCAGGCTCATGAGAATGACTCTTGCCCTTTTCGTACTTACATTCGCAGCTGCCTCCGCGCACGCCGAATCACATCGGCTGGTCAAGAAATGGGAGAGCGAAGCGCAGCTCAAGACCCCCGAGTCGGTGTTTTTTGACGCAGGGCACCAGGTGCTTTACGTCTCGAACATCGACGGCGACCCGTGGGCCGACGATGGCAAGGGATCGATCTCCAAGGTAGGCCTCGACGGCAAGGTCATCGCTGCGGATTGGGTCACCGGTTTAAGTGCACCCAAGGGCATCGCGATGCGCGGCTCTCGCCTCTACGTCGGCGACCTGACGAATGTGGTCGTGATCGACATCGACAAGGGCGCGATTGTCGAACGCCTTGCGGTAGCCGGGTCCGAGGGACTCAACGACGTCGCGATCGATTCCGCAGGCGTGGTGTACGTTTCTGATAGCAAGACAAAGAAAGTCTTCACGATCACGGACGGCAAGTCGTCGGTGTACCTCGACAACCTCAAAGGTCCAAACGGATTGCTGCATCACGATGGTGTGCTCTACCTGCTGGACGGTGAGGGCCTGTATCGCGTGGGCAAGGATCGCAGCCTGACACTCTTGAGCGACGGCATGAAGGGCGGCGTCGATGGCCTGGAGAACGTCACCGGGAACGACTTCATCGTCTCCTGCTGGCAGGGCACGGTGCACTACGTCAAGGGTGACGGAACGCGCGAGGTGCTCCTCGACACGCATGAGCAGAAGATCAATTCCGCCGACATCGGCTACGACTCCAAGCATCGTATCGTTTACGTGCCGACGTTCTTCAAGAACACGGTGGTGGCTTACGACCTGAAGTAGCTGGCGCCAGGCTCATCTCCGCGTGAGCGGACGCTCCCGGGGCACTGTGTGCCTGTCGGGAGAGTCACGCCCACGCGCGAAGTTTGATTTACTGCGACTTTGGTGACTGCGTCTTGCGCGGGAGCGGCTGCAGCATGCTCACGCGGTTGCCTTCGGTATCGGTGAACGCGACGTATTGGCCGATACCAGGAATCTCCATTGGCTCGCCGAGTACGTTGCCTCCGGCCTCCTTCACCTTCTTCACCGCGTCCTTGATGCTATCCACCGCAATGACGACTGATGGATACTGCGCCGGCCGATCGTCCTGCTTGGCGTAAAAGCCACCGTTGATTGCGCCGGGTTTCTTGGGGCCGTTATCGTCGGTCGCAGTGGTCGTGGCGACGACGTACTTACCTCCGTGTTGGCCGATGGGCGACTTGGGGTGGGATCTGACGGTTCCTTGGAGCGCATGCGGAGAGGATTGTTCCGCAACTGAATCTGGCGCAGGGCCAGTGAGCGCACTGCGGAATTTCCCCCTGTACAATTCCGCCGCCGACTCATCAGGCCTACGAGGAGACCGCCATGAAACGCGCCCACGTACTGCTGTCCGCGCTCGTCACTCTCGCGATCGCGATGAATCTCTCTGCCGCACGGGCACAAGAGGTGAGCCTGGAGGAAGGGAATCTCACCCTGGTCAGGGCCTTCCAGTCAGCGTGGAACAGTCATGACATCGAAGGGGCGTTTCGGAAATTGCTCACCGACGACGTCGACTGGGTCAACGTCAACGCGGGTCGCGGCAAGGGAATCGAGGCCGTCGTGGAAGGGCATGCACGTGTGCACGCCGGCAAATTCAAGGACAGCGTGTTCAAAGTAAAGGACATCGAAGTCGAGCCGCTGAAGCCGGACGTGGCCCTGGTGTACGTCAGCTGGGGAATCAGCGGCGACCATGACGATGATGGTACGGCGCGCGAGCCGAGAGAGGGTTTGTTCACCTGGGTTACGGTCAAGGACGGCAACGCCTGGAAAATCCGTGCAAGCCACAACACCAACAAGACACCGGTCAAGTGACGAAGACGCCAGATGAAGTTGTCAGAGCCAGAACCGCTGCGCCGCGCGCGCGAGCACTTGTCCCGGGCCGAGACGGGGCTTCGGTCCGAGGATGGGCTTTTTCATCTCGAGGAGGCCCTCGCGCTGCTCGACGAAATGATCACGGCCGGCGAGTCGACCCATCGCACGATCGCGCGCAACCTGGCATCGACCTACGGTACGAGGATTTTCGGCTCGATCAAAACGCTGGTGGAAACGGATCGCGGATTGCCCGAACCTGACCTCGAACGCTTCTTCAGAGTGATCCTTGTGTTCGATCACGCGGACGTCGAACTTCCCCCTGACGCTGCCCCGATCAAGGTCGAGCTGGTTCGCCGGCTGATCGATCGCTGCTACGAAGGCTATTCCCCCGCCGAGAAACGCAAGGCCGTGCAGCGGCTGGAGGAAATCGCGGCCGGAAGCGAAGCGTAAGAGATCTCGGAAGACTTGAGCTCGAAAGGATTTGTGTCAGGACTCGTACAAGCGCCACGCCGCCTGGTAGCCGAGACCGTGCGCGAGGATCTTGCTGAGCAGATCGTCGTACGACATTCCCACTGAGCGCGCCGAATCGGCGAAATCTTCCTCTTTGCTCAGGTTCGGGTTCGCGTTCGCCTCGAGAACGAACAGGCTCCCGTCTGATCGCAGCCGAAAATCCATGCGTGCATACCCCGAAAGATGCAGCGCCTTGTAAATGCGGCGCGCCATGTTCGTCATCTGGTCGACCACCGCTTGCGGAAGGTCCTTGGCCGGATCCGTCGTAATGCCGTACTTTTTCTGATAGCGCTTGTCCCATTTCACCTTGCGCGTCGCGATCGCCGGCAGCGATTCCGGCAAAGACCCGAAGTTCATCTCCCACACGGGGAACGTCGTCAGCCGCCGATTGCCGAGCACGCCGACGTAGAACTCGCGCCCTTCGATGTATTCCTCCACCAGCGCGTCTGACGTGGTCTGTTCGTGGATGAACTCGACGCGTTCCTTCAGCTTTGCGACGTCCTCGACCACCGAGGCCTGGGCGATTCCCAGACTACGCATCCTCGGTCGCCGACTTGACGAACAGCGGAAAACGCAGGCGCTTCGGCATGCGCATGCGCGCACCGCGCGGAAAAACCGCGAACTGCGGCGTCGGGATGCGGTGGTAGGCAAGCAGCTGCTTGCTCAGCACCTTGTCGCGCGACAGCAGCAGGCCGCGCGGATTGCAGCCCGTGTACGGCTGGCGCAGCAGTTCCAGGAATGCGACCACGTGCTGGTCGTAGGTGACGATGCCGTCGAACTCTTCGAGCAGGTTGAATACGATCTGCGGCTTCCATTCGGAGATTTCAGCGCGCAGCTCCGTGATGCTGTCGCGCACGCCCAGTGGCTTGCACGTCATGGCCCGCGTTGCGCAGGTGCGTGATGACGTCGTACTCGGCCCGCCACTCTTCTATTTCCTTGTCGCTGTGACCCTTGAGGCTTTCCGGAGGCACCAGACTCTCGTGCATCACGACGAGCGTGCGCAGCGGCTTCATAGCACGTGGCGTCCGGCGGTCCCGTTCAGATGCAGCCGTGCGATGCGGATGAGGAGTGCCTCGATGCGGCGCCGGGCGGCGCGCATCGGTCCCTGCACGTACAGGTCGAGCTGCGCGGAGCGCTGGATGACGAGGCGCAGCACCTGGTGAATCAGGTATTCACTGGTGTCGAGACGCAGCTGCGATTTTACGCCTGAACGCAGGCGCGACTGCGCGCACCAACGCAGAAGCGCGAATCGCTCCGCGGCTCTCAGGCTCGGCGCGAAACGCGCGCTCGACCATTGTCTCGGCCAGCGAGCGGCGACTCCCAGCGTGACGCGCGAGCTTGTTGCGGTAGTGCTGGCGCAGCGTGCGCTTTTCAGCCGACAGCGGATCTATCAGGTCGCGGTTGCGAACCGGCGGCGTGCGATGCGCGAGCTCCTGCATGAGTTCATCGACGTACTGCGAGTTTTTCCAGTGCACGCCAGCCCTCGTAGGAGCGGCGCCAGGCGGAACGTGGCCTCAACCACACCGCGAAAGTCTCGGCGAAATCCTCCGTCGGATGGCTCTGCGCATACCACGTCCGAGATGTTGCACGTAGCGCCGGCTCCCTGGCCGCGGGCGATAGCTGTCAGGATAGGGCAGCGATGCTGGCCCGAAGACTTCGCGCCAGCGCCGCCGACGTCGCAAGCGGAACGCCGAGTCGACCGCGTGACCCGCTTCGTGACGCAGGATTCGCATCATCCAGTTGGAATTGCCGCCTTCCACCTCGTGCATCATGCGTCGCTCGAGCTGCCTCAGACGCGGGTGAGACAGGTAGAAGGGAATCGCGATGCCGGGTACGCCGTCGGGAGAAAACCATTCCTCGGCAAGCCAGCAATGCGGGCGCACTTTCAGGCCGGCTGCATCGAGCTCAGCGTAGAGGCGCTTGATCTGGTCTGCAACGGCGGTTCCTTCGATGCGCAGGCCCAGATCGCAAAAACGCAGGTCGAGCAGCTCTTCATCGGACAGCCGCGTCCAGCGCGGCGCAGCCTTGCGTCGGCGCCGGGCGGGTAATCGAATACGAATGGGCGCTCTGTGCGCCATGGCTGCGTGGAACCTGGATCGCGGCCGGCGGGTGCCGGTTGCGATGGGAATACTAGCAGAACTCATCAGCGCCCCCGGGCAGGGAAACCTCGTCAGGTCGCCATTTTTTCCAGCGAGGCCGCCAGCAACCGGTCGGTGAGTTGCTCGATCAGTTCCCGCTTCAGTAGTGCGCTGCGCCAGCCCGGTGGAATGGCCGCGACGCCATAGAGCGCACCGCCCAGTTGGCCAAACAGGGCACCTGTCACGTCCGAGTCGAGGCCCAGATTGGTTGCCAGGAGGGCGCCTTCGCGAAAACTCTGGCTATGGCCAAGTACCCATAGGACTGCCTCGAGCGCCTCCACCACCCCACCTCCTCCCTGCACATCGGACGGTGCCTTGTTTCGGTAGGAGCCTGCGGCCACCGCGGCGATCGCAGACTTGAGCGGTCGTTGCCGCCAAAGGTCTTCAACGGGGACGAACCCCGGACTCAGGAGCTGCTGGCGAGTTGCTCCCTGCAGGGCCCCGATCAGGAGTGAGGCGAAGTAGCGACAGGCGTCGAGGAGGATTGGTGACTGGTCGGTGGTGCGCGCCGCCTCTGCGGCGAACTCGACCGCCGAACGCGGCTCTGCGAGGTAGAACAGCACCACCGGCGCCACGCGCGACAAGGCGTCCTTGTCCAGTCTCGCCGGATCATGAGATCCGGCGAAGGGCTTCCCGGACCATTTCGAAGTCGCGAGCGCCTGCGCCACGACCGCGGTAATTCCAACGCACTGACCGGTACTCGAAAGATGCCCTTCGCGCTGCCAGCGACGATAACGGGTGGCCTGATCGGCAGGGTCGAAGCCCGCGCACTCGACCAGGCTTTCCGCCAGGCACAGTGCCATCGCCGTATCGTCGGTCCAGCCACCGCGAGGCATTTCGAACGGGCCGCCGCCGAGCATGTCCCCGATCGGCGTGAAGGAACCGGGGGCACGGTACTGAACCGAGGCGCCGAGTGCATCACCGACCGCGAGTCCGAGCATCGCACCCTGGTAGCGATCACGAACGACGCGGGCGGCGTCGAGATCTTCGCGACGTGGAAGTGATTCAACCGCGGAACGCTCCGGGGCGCGCCAGTTGAGCACGTATTCGTACTGCTCGTCGGTTTCCGGTGTGTGGGGCCAATCGTTGGAACGCGCATTCGCGCGCCACAGGGAATTGAGCTGATCGAGCGCCGCGTCGGGGAGCATTCCACGATGCACGAGGTAGCAACCGAGCACGGTGCCGGTACGTCCGATGCCAGCGTGGCAATGCAAATAGACGCAGTGCCCGTCGGCAAACGCGCGATCGAGGTACTCGTGGATCTCCCTCATCGCCTCGCGTGATTCCGGAATCGAATGGTCGCGGATCGGCTTGCGTACGTACATCACGTAGAGGCCACTCGCGGCTTTTACCTTCGGCAGCAGCTCCTCGTACGGCGGGAGCTCGTCAGGTTGGGTGAGATCGACGAAACAAGTGACGCCGGCTGCGATCAGCTTGTTGAGGCGAAATAGCGTATCAGCGCGCGAAGGTGTGGCCGGATACTCCCCGGCCAGCAATCGTCCCGGCTCGACCCAGTAGGTATTCGTCAGCGGCGGCGCTGGCAATTCCGAGGCGACAGATTCGCCCACGCGGATCCTATTCGCGCCGCTCGGGCGCGAGGTGAGAGAAATCGAAGGCGTGCGGATCGGCGAGGTGTGAGCTCACGACATTGCGCAGTGCGCTGCCGATCGCTTCGAGCCGTCCGGGATATTCCTTCTCCCAATCCGCGAGCATTTTCTTGATCGCGACGCGCTGCAGGTGCTGCTGCGATCCGCACAGGTTGCACGGGATGATCGGAAATTCGCGGGCACGCGCGTAGCGTTCGATGTCGCGCTCCGCGACGTAGGCGAGTGGACGGATCACGATGTGATGACCGTCCTCGGAGCGCAGCTTCGGTGGCATCGACTTGAGCTTGCCGCCGAAGAACATGTTGAGGAACAGCGTCTCGATGAGGTCATCGCGATGATGGCCGAGCGCGATCTTGGTGATGCCCTGCTCCCGTGCATAACGGTAGAGCGCTCCGCGCCTCAGACGCGAGCACAGCCCACACATCGTCTTGCCTTCCGGCACCACGCGCTTCACCACGCGGTAGGTGTCCTGCTCGATGATGTGGAAGGGCACGCCGAGCGCCGTCAGGTATTCGGGCAGCACGTGTGCGGGAAAGCCCGGCTGCTTCTGATCGAGATTCACTGCGATGAGCTCGAAGCGCACCGGTGCGCTGCGTTGCAGGCTCAGCAGCAGATCGAGGAGCGTGTAGGAATCCTTGCCGCCGGAAAGACAAACCATGACGCGATCGCCCGCGGCGATCATGGCGTAGTCCTCGATGGCTTTGCCCACCAGGCCACGCAGGCGCGCCTGCAAGCGTCGCGTGGTGTTGGAAAGATTATTCGCCGGCAGCGCGCTCTTCATGTCCATGGTGGCACTCAGCGTCGTCATTCCAGGGCAAAGGTGTACGAGGCGCGAAAGCCTTCCCAGTCCGCGTCCTTGCAACCCTTGCACGCACGCAGGTGCACGCTGCGGACCAACCAGACTCCGGGCTGAGTGAGCGTGAATCTCGCGACGCCCCTTGTATCGGTCACGCCCTGCAACTCGACCAGCGCGCCGTCCGGTGAGCGATGCAGTGCGCTTACCGTCGCATTGGCCAGTGGTTTGGTCTCGAAGAGAAGCTGCACGATCTGCTCGTCCCCCGCGTGCATCGTGAACGGATTCTGCAGCAGCACGATCTCGTATTGCATGCCGGTAAAGCGGTGATTCAGATCGGTCTCCGTGTCCTCGCCCGAGCGACCCAGCAACTTGAGGAAGCACCACGATCGCACACGCTCGATTGGACGCCCGTGTGCCAGCGCAATGCCCTCGTGGGCGAGTTCCGCATCGAACTTCACCGGGTCGAGCTCAACAACTGGCGAGCCGCGCACCATCGTCACCAGGAACGCGCCCGTTCCGGGCAGTGCGTCGGCGAACACCGGCTTGGCGCCTTCGCTGGCTGCTGCCAAGAGGTCGCGCACGTCGTTGGGCAGGCGCAGCTCAAAACGCTCGGTGTGCTCTTTCTCGTAAGCCTTCTCCTCCTCCGGCTGCATTGCCTCACCTATGTTGAGATGCGCGACCAGCTTGGCGCCGGCTGAGAGCTGGTACTCGTCAGCCTGGAGCCAGCAGTCGTGGGCGGCTGCAAGCGAAGGCACCGCGATGAGGAGCATCCAGCTCAGGCGCGACGCTGCGAACACGACGGGCCTCATGTCGGAGCTTCCAGGTACTTGGTCTCGAGATACCTGAGCGATGCGGCGGCCGACAATGGCTTGCCACTCGCACTCTTCATCAGGTCCTGGATCGAGACTTTGGCGCCCAAGCTGTGCACGTTGTCGCGCAGCCATTCAAACAGGCCACCGAACTGGCCGCTGGCGATTTCCTCGTCGATCCCAGGGCGCTGGGCATGAAGGCTATCCCAGAACTGCGCCGCGATGATCGCGCCGAGAGCGTACGAGGGGAAATAACCGAACGATCCCACCGCCCAGTGAATGTCCTGCAGACATCCCTCGACGTCATTCTGCGGCCGGATTGACAGCCGTTGTTCCATGTAGGCATTCCAGGCTTCCGGAATGTCACGAATCGCGAGGTCACCGCCGAGGATTTTCTTCTCGAGGTCATAGCGCAGCATGATGTGCAGCGGATAAGTGAGCTCATCCGCATCGACACGAATCAGGCTACGGCGCACGCGATTGAGGTGCCGGTAGAGATTGTCGGTATCCCACTCGGTGCCACTGACGCCGTAATGCTTCTCGAGCAACGGCTTCAGGTAGCGCACGAACGGACGGCTGCGCCCGACGATCATTTCCAGGAGCAGCGACTGGCTCTCCTCCAGCGCCATCCCCCGGTCGCGCCCGACCGGCTGGTCGCGCCAGGCCAGTGGCAGGCCGAGGTCGTACATGGCATGACCGCTCTCGTGCAGCGCGCCGAGCAGGCCATTGAACGGATCGTTGGGGTCGAAACGCGTGGTGACCCGAATGTCGCCAGGCACCCCTTCCGTGAAGGGATGCTCGCTCTCATCGAGCCGACCGCGATCGAATGGAAAGCCGAGCGCCTTCATGACATCGACCGCCAGCTGGCGCTGCTTCGACGCCGTGAACTTGCCATTGAGTGGCAGCGGGGGGTTTTTCGCCTGCAGCTCGATGGTCTCATTGATCAGCGACGGCAGTTTGCGCGACAGCGCCTTGAACAGCGTATCGATATCCTGCGTCGTGATGCCTGAAGTGAACTCATCAACGAGTGCATCGTAGGGCTGCAGGTTGAGGGCCTGCCCGAGCAGCGCCGCCTTGTCGCGCACCAGCGCGACGACTTCCTCGAGGTGAGGCGCAAACACTGAAAAATCGTTCTTCTGTCGCGCCTCTATCCACTGCGCTTCCGCGCGTGAGGTCGCTCGCGCCAGGCGTGAGATCAAGGTCGTCGGCGTGGCGATCGCGTGATCGCGCTGGCGGCGCATCTCGCGCAAGTTGGCGAGCTGCCAGTCCTCGAGCCCCTGCGAGTTCGCCTGCGCACGATCAAGGAGACGCGTCACTCGGGGAGCCGTCAGGAGCGCGTGGTATTCAGTTTCGAGCGCGGCCAGTTGCTCGCCCCGAACATCGGCACTGCCACGCGGCATCATCACCGCCGCGTCCCAGCGCAACAGCGACAACGCCCCGCGGAAGGCGTGCAGGCGCCGGAATTCCTGTTCCAATTGCTGATACGGTGATGCAGCCATGACTCATCTCGCCTTCAGCATTATTGGGGGCGCACGGGTCAGCCATTGATCGGCCGAGAGAAGCGCCAGAAGCCTTGGGGGCGGAAGGCGCGGCAGTTTACCAGACAGGGCCCGTCGGACCGGGCTGTGCAGGCGCTAAAAGCAGCTAAAACAATGAGTTAAAGGAACCTTAAGCGATTGACAGGAGACCAGAATCAGTCGCGGCTGGCCGTCTCGAGCTGCTCGCGGACATCGCGCACACGTGCGCCGTCGCGGACCTTCTGGGTGCCCTCGACAACAATCTGGTCGCCGGCGACGAGCCCCGAAATGATTTCCACCTTCCCGGGCTTGCGCCGACCGATGCTCACCTCGCGTTTGTGCGCGTGCTCATCGCTCACCAGGAACACGAACTGGCGCCCTTCCTCAGGCACGAGCGCCTGCTCGGGAATCATCAACACCTGCCCTCGCTCCTCCTGCAGGCGAACGTTCATGAACATGCCGGGCTTGAGCAGGCCCTCGGGGTTGGGTATTCCGCGCGCACCGTGATGGCGCGCGTCGTCGGATCGAGGCGTGAGTCGATGCTGACGATCGTTCCTTTGAAGTCGCGATTCGGAAACGCGATGCTGCGCGCCGTGAGCGGCAAGCCTTCCTTGATGCTGGCGATGAAGGTCTCGGGCACCGAGAAGTCGAGCTTGATGATCCGCGTGTCATCCAGGGTCGTGATCAGGGTTCCGGGACTGATGAGGCTGCCGACGCTGACGCGTCTCAAGCCGGTGCGCCCATCGAACGGCGCACGAATCACGGTATCCGAGAGCTTGGATTCCGAAGCCGTCACACGCGCCTGGTTTGCGAGCAGTGTCGCCTCGAGCTGATCGAGCTGCGATTGCGACAGCGCCTGGGTCGCGTACAACTCCTGGCTGCGCTTGTACTGGCTGCGGGTTTCACTCAGCGCTGCGCGCGCGGCTGCAAGGTCGGCGCCCGCCTGCACGCTATCGAGTTCCACCAGCACTTCGCCGCGGCGCACCTGCTCGCCTTCGCGGAAACGAATCGCCGTGACCAGGTTGGAAACCTTGGCGGTGATCTCGACCGCTTCATTGGCGTGAGCAGTGCCGAGCGCTTCGACCTCGTAGGCGAATTCCTCCTGTCGCGCCGCGTCTGTCACGACGCCGATGGCTGCGTCCGGACCGCCGGCGAAGGCAGCCGCGTTGTTCATCGCATTGGATTTGTCACCCGAGCAACCGGCCAGGGCGCATACGAGGCCGGGCAGGAGCGCTGTGAGCATCGAGAAGGAGAAGGTGCGAAGAAACTTCATGCGAAACGGGCGCCACTGCGAAGCGCGGGAGTATGTCATTGTTGCCCGCCCAACAGTATGTCAGGCGCTACGCGGCAATTCGACCTCGATCGCCAGGCCCGGTTCAGCATTGCGCGCTCTCACGCGCCCCCCGTGCAGTTCCACAATAGCCTTCACGAGCGCCAGACCAATACCGAAACCACTGCTGGTGCGGGCCATATCCACGCGATAGAAGCGCTCGAAGAGATGCGGCAGAGCATCGGGTGGGACGCCGGGGCCGTGATCGCGCACGATGACGCGCGCGCCGGTGTTCGTGTGCAGGTCGACGTCGATCTGGCCGCTACCATGTCGCACGGCATTTTCGAGCAGGTTCTGCGCGACCTGGAACAACAGATCCCGGTCGCCCGTCACCACCGCTGGCCGCAGTTGCGCCACGATGTGCATGCCCCGTTCGACCGCTACGGCTTCGTACAAGTCGACGGCGTCCTGCCACAGGGCGCACAGGTCGACGCTGTCGTGACGCGGCCCGAAACTGCCTGCCTCGATCCGCGCGAGCCGCAGCAGGGCGGAGAAGGTCGCGAGCATCTCATCGATGCGCTCAATCGCCTGGTTGACGCGCTCGCGGCTCGCCGCATCGAGACGCGAATCGCGGCTCAGCTCGTCGAGTTCGTTGCGCAGGCTCGCCACCGGTCGCCGCATGTCATGAGCAATTGCGCTGCTGATGTGGCGCGTACCGTCGACGAGCGTCGCAATGCGATCGAACGCGGAATTGAAACGGCGCGCGAGCTGATCGAGCTCATCACCCGTACCACTCAGTGGCAGACGCTGGGTCAAATCGCCACTTTCGATCGCATCGACGCGAGCAGCCATCTTCGAGATGCGCCAGCGGAACAGCAGGATCGCGACGGTGCCGATGGCACCACAGGCGATCAGGCCAAGAATTGTCGCGCTCCACAGCTGGGCCCGGAGGTGCTGATCGATCCGGCGCAGCGGCGAACGTCTGCCGACGAGCAGCACGCGGTCGTCATAGAGCTCGAACACACGGCCTTCGAGCTCCAGGCCATCGGGTTGCGGCACGCTGAACCAGGGGTGCTCACGCTGAGGCACTCCGATGGGCCAGGACTTGAGGTTGCCCGCAAGCACCTTGCCGTCCGCATCGGTGAGGAGATAGACGGCATCCGGATCTGCCGGCGCGCGCACGCGCAGCTCGATCGTTTCGACGAGGGCTTCGACACCCTTTTCGTGGTAGTGCTCGTCGAGCCCCTGGATCTCTTCGGCAATCGCTTCGCGCACCTGCTTGTCGAGATCGTAGACGGATTCGCGGTACACCGGCCACAAAGCGAGTGCCAGCACCGCCGCCGCGGCCAACGGCAGACACCACGTGAGCAGGTAGACCGGGCTTCTAATCCGACGCCAGGCCAAGTCGGTATCCCGAGCCGCGGACGGTATGCAGCAGTGGCCGCGTGAACCCGCGATCGATCTTCGAGCGCAGGCGGCGAGATGTGCACGTCGATCACGTTGGTCTGCGGATCGAAGTGATAGTCCCACACGCCCTCGAGCAGCATCGTGCGCGTGACCACCTGGCCCGCGTGGCGCATCAGGAACTCGAGCAGCTGGAATTCGCGCGGCTGCAGGTCGATCTTGCTGCCGGCGCGCTTCACCTGCGCGCAGCAGGTCCATCTCGAGATCCGCGACGCGCAGCACGGTGACCGGCCCGCGTCGCTCGCCGGACGCGGCGCTCCAGCGCCTCGAGCCGCGCGAGCAGTTCGGCTGAACGCGAACGGCTTGACGAGGTAATCGTCGCCGCCGGCCTTCAAGCCGCGCACGCGCTCATCGACATCGCCGAGCGCGCTCAGGATCAGCACCGGCATGTCGTTCTCGAGCCGCGCAGCGCTCGCAGGATCGCGAGCCATCGAGTGCGGGCAGCATGCGATCGAGGACGACCGCGTCGGTATGTCTCGCTGGTGGCCAGGAACAGCCCATCGCGGCCGTTGTCGGCGAGTTCCACGTGTGGCCCGCTTCCTTCAGGCCCCGCACGATGAAGCGCGCCACCTCTGATCGTCTTCCACCACCAGTATTCGCATGTGTAGAGTCTAGCTCGCAATGAGTGTGGGAGGGGCAAGACTCCCCCCGCCGGTCATATTTGCGCCAGCAGGGTCGCGGCGAGGCGGGCGTAGTCGCCTTCGAAATGGTGTCCGCCCGGAAGCTCGATCACCTTGAAGCGCTCACGATCGAGCCGTGGACAGAGCGTACTGGAGTCATCGTGGGCGTAGACGCAGATGAACGGGCTCTTGAGTCTTTCCACCTCGGGCACGATCGGCAAGCCGGCGCGGTGCCGCCCCACCCAGTCCGTGAGATGAAACTCAAACTGCGCTTCGGTGCCGGGGGCAAGAGCAGCGGCGAGTGCCACGCGACCGATGGTTTCCGCACTGAGCCGGTTGAGCGCGAACGGCAGGACGTCGCGCGCCCATCGAGTAGCCGATCACGAGGCACGCGTGTCTTGTGCCAGTGCTGCAGGTAGTAACGAATCACCCGGTCGAGATCCGCACCGGTCTCTTCCGGAGTGCGCGCTTTCCAGAAGTACTGCAGTGTGGAGAGCCCGACAACCGGGATGCCCCGCCAGGCAAGGTCCGAGGCGAGGCCACGATCAAGCCCCGCCCACCCACCGTCACCGGTGAGGATCACTGCCAGGTTGTCGCCAGCGGGCTTGTCGGCCGGCACTTCGACGAGCGGCAGGTTGCCGAGCTCAGCGCTCGAAGCGACGTCGCGCGGACTGGCGGCCTCGATCAGCGAGTCGTAGGCGCCCAGGAACTGCGGCATCCAATTCTTCGGTACCGAGTATCCGTGGCCGACATTCGGCAGCATCACGAGCTGCGCGTTGCCGATCGGCGCCACGAAATCGTGGCTGCGTTGCGGATCGCACACCTGGTCGAGATCGCCCTGCAAAACGATCCAGCGTGCCGGCGTGCTCGCCACGGGCTGGATGTCAAAACCGGCGGGTGGTGAATGGCGGACCACGCGTGCGCAGCAGGTTCTCCTCGCACAATGGGGTCGGCGCCTCCAGGTCCGGCCCGAACCCGAGACTCAGCGCACCCGCGAAAGTACCGGCCGGCGCCTGCAACAGCAGCGCGTACGCGAGAGTGGCGCCGGAGCTATAACCCACGAGTATCGGGTAGTGATACTGGGGCAGAGCGAAGCGCGCCTCCAGGGTGTGTGCGAGCTGCTCGAACTGCGTTGCCGGATAAGTGCAGCCCCGATCGCGCACGGGAGCGAGCTTCATCACCCGGCGAATGTCGACCCCGGCTACCAAAGCGCCGCGTCCGGCGAGCGCGCGCGCCATGTCGATGACGCCGCGATTCCAGCCGCCGTCACCCGAAATAAATAGCGCCACGCCCCGCGGTGTGCCGGTCGGCTGGTACACCGTGATCGGGCCGAGTTCCTCGAAGTCAAAGGTCGCAACGAGCGACGCGGCGGGTGCGACGGGCACCGGCGTGGCCGCGGGATGAGCGGCGCGCGCGGTGAGCATACAGAGCATGCTGAGAAGCAACAGGCCGCGTTTCATGAACTCACGCGGCTTCCAGGTGATTCGCGTCTGCTCCTGCGGGGCGCGTAGCGGGCGAGCGCATTGCGCTGCCGATCAGGCGCGTGACATCGAGCAGGACTCGCGGCAACGCGAGCCCTCCCGGCGCAGCGAGATAGCGCGGTCGCCAATACGGTCCGAATTTTGCCTTGTACCGACGCAGGCCTTCGAAGTTGTAGAAGCGTCGGCCGCGCCGAGCGATGAAGTCGAGCAGCCGCTGCCAGCGCGAGGCAAGGCGATGGCGCGCCATTCCCGAAAGCGGCGCCATCCCGAGGTTGAAGGAGCGATAGCCTTGCGCCTTTCCCCACAGCATCGTTTCGATGAGCAGGAAATCCATCACCCCGGCGGGCGCGTCGCGCGTCTGTCTCATCAGGTCAACCGACAACTCGTGGCCCGCAGGTGCCAGCCAGAGATTCGCAAACGCCACCGGTTGCTTGCCCTGAAAAACCAGCGCACACGGAAATCGCCGCACGTATCTCGGGCGCAAAGTATCCCAGGGAGAAACCCTTTTCCGCGCCGGCTTTGTCCTGCAGCCAGTCATCGGAAATGCGCCTGAGCTCATCGAGCCACCCCTCGAGTTCATCCGCTGGCACGACACAGAAGCGCAGGCTTTCGCGCAGCGCACGGTTACGCGCGCCCCGCAGGCTGGCGCGGGAGCTGCCTTCGAGAGTGAAGCTGTCCAGATCGACGATCGCCTCCTCGCCCAGCTTTACCAGCGAAAGCCCGAGATCCAGGTACCGCTCCAGGTCCTCGTTACCGATCTGGTAGAAAACGCAATTGAGCCCGCGCCGATCTGCCAGCTCGCGAAACGCCCAGCGCAACTCGTTGCGACTCGCGACGTCGCCGACCGGATCGCCCATTGCGATCAACGAATCACCGGCACTCTGGTACATGATGAATCCGCGTCGATCGGCGCTGTTGAGAATCGCCTTGTCGCCCAGGTAAGCGAGCAGCGGCTGGGTTTCGGTCACGCGCTCGAGAATCGGCTTGAGCGCATCCAGAACCGGTTCCTCCGGCGTGGGCTCAGTGCCGCGCGCCGGGCGCAGCAGCTCGCGCAAGGCCAGTGCCGAGAGCACCACGACGACCACGACGAGCGCACGCAGGGCACGCGGCGCATCGCCAGCCGCTTCGAATTGCCACAACAGCTCCTGCTGATAGGGCACGTGCCGGTATGCGAAGAGCATGAGCCAGGCGGTGCCGAAGACGACGACGATGACGTTGCGCCACCAGATCCAGGAAAAGCGCGCCTCGAACAGGGCTGCCGGACGATAAAAGCGGCGTCTGCCGACCCACAGCGCAAGTGCCAGCACGATCATCATGACAATCAACAGCGGCGGATCGCTGCGCACGGTCGAGAGCAGCGCGGCCACTCCCAATGCGCCAAAAGTCAGCACCCAGGCGCCGTGGTTGCGCTGCTGGATACCACGCGCGAGCACGAGCAGCGCGACTCCGATCAGGCTCGCGGTGAGATGCGAAACCTCCAGTAGCGCCAACGGTGCAGCGCCGCGTGCCTCGCGCGGCAGCGGCAATGAGCCCGCGAGCAACAACCAGGCGCCCGCGCCGAACACAGCGACCGCGGCCAACGCGGGCGTCACATCGCCCAGCAATCGACGGATCGTGCGGCTACGATTGCGGAACACGACAGCGGCTGGCGCGGCGATTCCGATGACGAGCGGCAGTACGTAGTACACAACGCGGTACACGAGGATCGATGCGAGGAGTTCACTGCTATTGACCTGCGGCATCAGGCGCAGCAGCACCCATTCGAACACCCCGAGCCCCGCTGGCACCGTGGACACGAGTCCCGCCAGGATCGCAACGAGATAAAGGCCGAGGAAGTTCGGGAAGCTGATGGCGGCTGTCGATGGCAAGAGGAAGTAAAGCGTCGCCGCGGCGCAGGCGAGCTCGACGATGCTGACCACAAGCGCCAGGCAAGCATCGCGACGCGCCGGAAGCACCAGGCGAAACTTGCGGACCTGGATCGCTGTGGGCGCACCGCGCAGTGAGACCATGAGCGCGATCAGAGCGATGAGCGCGACGATTCCGACCGAGCGCCACAGCGCCGTCGCTCCCCAGAGCACCGCGGCCAGTTGCTCTGGCACCAGTACCGCGGTGATCGCCCCCAAAGCCCACGCGCCCAGCAGAAAGCCGGTCGTGGTGTGAAACACGATCTGCCCGACCTCAGCCGCGGTACATCCGCTGTCGCCGTAGCCCTTCAGGCGGATGGCACCACCGGTCAGATATGCGAAGCCGAGCGAATGCCCGAGCGCATTGGCCATAAACGCGGTGCCGACCACGCGCATCCGTGAGACCTTGCGGCCGACTGCATGCAGTCCCTGCCAGTCAAAAATCGTCAGCAGCGCATAACTCGCCAACATCGCCGCGACGCTTGCGGCCAGCGCGTCCCACGAGAGTGCGTGGATGTCCGCGCGCAGGTGCCCCCAAGTCAGGCCGCGAAAGGATTTTTCGAGCGCAATGGTGACGAGCATCAGCGCGCCGATGCTGAGCACCGCGCGAGCGGGGCCCGAGCTGAGCCTGCTCATTCGAAGGCTGTCTCCTTGCAGGGATTGCAACGCCGCGATCCGGAGTGGTGGACAGCCTGCACCACCCCGGCTTGAGGAGCGCTTCGCGGACTCTTAAGAGTCCTTAATCCGGCTGGATGTCAGGGCTCAGGGTCCGTTCCGTCCGGGATGCCCTCAAACAGGACGGTGGTCAGATAGCGCTCGCCGTGTCCGGCAGCATGGCGAGCATCACGTCACCCTGCTTGGCCTTCTCCGCAACTTCGAGCGCCGCCGCGAGCGTGCCGCCGGCGGAGATGCCGACGAAGATGCCTTCCTCCTGCGCGAGCGCGCGCGCGGTGTCGCTCGCTTCGTCGTCGGTCACCGGGACGATCTCGTCGGCAACTCGCGATTCAGCACGTCGGGCATGAAGTCCGGCGTCCAGCCCTGGATCTTGTGCGGCTTCCATTCGCTGCCGCCGAGCAGCGAGGCGCCGGCCGGCTCGGTGGCGATGATCTTCACGTCGGGCCGCGCCAGCCTGATCACCTCGCCCGCGCCGGTGAGCGTGCCGCCGGTGCCCCAGCCGGTGACCCAGTAATCGAGTCGCCTGCCGGCGAAGTCGCTCAGGATTTCCGGGCCGGTGGTCTGGCGGTGATACGCCGGATTGGCCGGGTTCTGGAACTGCCGCGCGAGGAACCAGCCGTGCTTCTTCGCGAGCTCCTCGGCCCGGCGCACCATGCCCGTGCCGCGTTCCGCGGCGGGCGTGAGGATCACCTTGGCGCCGAGCGCGCGCATGATCTTGCGCCGCTCGATCGAGAACGTCTCCACCATCGTCGCGACGAACGGATAGCCCTTGCGCGGCGCACACCATCGCGAGCGCGATGCCGGTGTTGCCGGACGTCGCTTCGACCACGGTCTGGCCCGGCTTGATCGTGCCGCGGCGCTCGGCATCGTCGATGATCGCGAGCGCGAGGCGGTCCTTGACCGATGACAGCCGGATTGAACGCCTCGATCTTCACGTACATCGTCGACGTGCTTCGGGCGCGAGCCGGTTGAGGCGCACGACGGGGGTGTTGCCGATGGTGTCGAGGATGTTGTCGTAGATCATTCATGGCTCCTAGCGGTCGGAACCCCCGGGCGGGAGGCTGGGCTGGCTATGGTCGTGGCTTCACAGCGACTTCTCAAGTTCGGCGCATCAATCAGGTACACTGCCTGTCCATGGGGTCGGAACGTACCATTAAGAAGTACGCGAATCGGCGGCTATACGATTCGACTGTGAGTCGGCACGTCACCCTCGATGACATCCGGGCCCTGATCGTCGATGGTGAGAAGATCCGCGTCATCGAGGACAAGACCGGCGCTGACATCACGCGTCTGATCCTGTTGCAGGTCATCGCCGAGCAGGAGCAGTTCGGCCAGCCGATCCTGTCCACGCAACTCCTCGAGTCGATCATCCGGGTTTACGGCAACGGGAAGCACGAAGCCATGACCTGCTGCCTGCAGGAAGGCGTCGCAAGTTTTCTGCGCGAGCAGGGTACGCAGTCGGCGCCTGCGGGCGACGGCGAGGTCCGCAAGCCCAACGGCAGCGTGCGACTAGTCGACGTTGGCTTTCGCGGTCTGCTCGTCTTTCTGGTCGCGATCCTGCGGCAGCGCGCTCAACTTCTCGACGAACCAGTCCCGGATCAGGGTCAGCCGCGCGACTCGTTGACTCGGCCGGCCCTCGCGGCTCATCCCGTGCGAGGAGTCCGGGAACACAGCGAGCTTCGCCGGCTTCTTCAACATCTTGAGCGCGGTGTAGAACTGCAGGCCCTGATCGAGTGCCGTGCGGTAGTCCTGCTCGTTATGGATCACGAGAACCGGAGTGGTCACCTGGTCGACGTGTGACAGTGGTGAACGCTCCAGGTAGTCGGCGTTGTCACGCCACGGAAAATCGTGGAACCAGTGCGTGACGAAGTAGTAATTGAGATCGGAGGTGCCGACAAAACTGAACCAGTTGGTCACCGCCCGCTCGACGACTGCAGCCCGGAAACGCCCGGTCTGCCCGACGGTCCAGCTGGTGAGCAGCCCTCCCCCACTGCCGCCCGCAACACCGAGGCGCTTCTCATCCACGTAGCCGCGCGCCAGCATCTGGTCGACTCCGGCCATCAAGTCGCGATAGTCATCCCCGGGATAGTGATACTGGATGATGTTGGCGAACTCCTCGCCGTAGCCGGTGCTGCCGCGCGGGTTGGTGATCAGGATCACGAAGCCCGATTGCGCGAGCACCTGGAACTCGTGGAAAAAGCTGGTTCCGTACATCGCATGCGGACCACCATGGATATAGAGAATCATCGGGTACTTGCGGCTCGAATCGAACTGCGGCGGCTTGATGATCCACCCCTGGATCGGCCGGCCGTCGAAAGACTTGTAAGTGATTTCTTCGTACTCCGAGAACCCACCCGCAGGGGCAAGTCCCGCGCTGTGCGATGAGACCTGTTTCCACGGCTTGTCGACAGCGGAGACGGTGAACTGGTAGATCTCGGTCGGCTGCACCGACGAATTGAACGCCGCGGCGACGATACCGTTGCGGCTCAGGCTGAAGTCGCGCACCTCGCCCTGCTTCAAATGGCTGAGCTCGGTGTATTTGCCGCTCGCCACATTGACGCTGAACAGGCGCCCCTGGCCGCGATCGGCCGCGCCCAACAGCAAGGTGCGTGAATCGGCAGACCACGCGATGCGCCGGCCATTGACGCCGGGCGCGGTGGAATCGTTGATTGTCGTCTCGCCGACACTGCGGTCCAGGTCGGCCGCAAGCTCGCGCACCTGCGGAGCCATCGGTACGCATGACATAAAGATTGGTGACGGTGCTGCTGCGCGGCGGGTCTGCCTCGTCAAAGCCGGTGAATGCGATCCACTTGCCATCCGGCGAGGGCAACGGGTCCCCATCCGGCCCGCGTCGGTCGGTAAGGGCGCGCGGTGCCGCGCTGCCGTCACTCGCGACCGCAAAGATCTCGTTGTCGTCGGCGGCGTAGTCAGCATCCTGGCGACCATTGGCGCTAAAGAGGATCGAGCGCCCATCGACCGACCATGCGGGCTCGCCAACATTGAATGTGGTCCGGGTGATGCGCTGTCCGGCCTGCTTCGGTCCCGTCAGCGTCGACACGACCCAGATCTGGGCGCGCTTGCTGGTGCGATAGCCGGGCACTCCGTCGTTGCGATAGATGAGGTCTTCGGTCACGAACGGTGGACGCGCCGGCGGATGTTCCTTGTCCTTCGGTGCTGGTTTCTCATCTTCATAACCCGGATCGCCGGCGAGCGCGGTTCGCGAGGTAAAGGCGATTCGTTTGCCGTCCGGCGACCAGGCATATGCACCCACGCCATCCGCGTCGCTCGTCAGCTGCCACGCTTCGCCTCCGGCGAGTTCCAGGATGAAGATCTGGCGCTTTTCGCTGCGCCCGGAAATGAAGGCGAGGCGACGTCCATCCGGCGACCAGCGAGGCGAGGCGTCGTTGTTGCCGGATGTGAGCACGTGTGGGGCGCTCGCGTCGGTCGCAATCCACAGCTCACGGCTATAGTCATCCCGATCCCGATTCACACTGGCGTGCACATAGACGATCTGATGCCCGTCGGGCGAAATCTGCGGATCGCCGACAAACTGCCAGTTGAACAACGAGTCCGGCCCGAAGGCATCGCTGGCAGAGCTCGCGACGTCGACAGAAAGTAAACAGGCCAAGAACAAAAGAGCGCGTGCAGTCACGTAGGCACCCGGGTTGCGACTGAAACAGGCGCAATGATCGGGCCAACGCGCGTTCACGACAACAGGGAATTCAGGTCCGCTATCATGCGTCGCATGGCGGATGTGATCTTCCTCGGCCCGCAGTTTCGCGAGCCCAACCTCGCTTTCGCGCTGCGCCAGCTGTCAATCGCCGGGCCGCTGGTCGTCGATCTCGGCCGGCTGGCAGGAACGGGAAGGGGAAATCGACGAACTGCGTGCGCACGTGGCTGTGCCGGTCACGGACCTGGCGCTGTATGCGCGCGCCGAAGAGGTGCTGGGCGCCGATCCGGAGCTGCAAAGCGCATATCGTGCGCGCCAGTTTCGTCTGCGCGAGATGCAGGACCTGTATCGTCTGCGCCTCGCGCATGCGGTTGCCGCGATCCGCGAGCTGCTCGAGCGCGAGGAGCGATCCACACCTGGTGCGGCGGGCGCGTCGTTCCGCTCTGCATGTGTTGCGTGCGCTCGATCGCGAGCATCTCTGCAGCATCGAACGCGAACACGCCGCGTTTCGCCGCAAGCTGCGGGTGCAGCAGCGCGCACCGGTGGTGTCGCACATCGAGGCCTTGCGCCGCCAGATTCAGGGGGCGGCCGCGGTGCTGATTACCGGCGGCCATGTCGCGGTACTTGCGAATCGGCTGCGCCTCTTTGATCTGCAGCGGCTGCTCGCAGGAAAAACAATAATTGCCTGGTCGGCCGGCGCGATGGCGATGAGCGAGCGCATCGTCCTGTTTCACGATCACCCGCCGCAGGGCGCTGGCATAGCGGAGGTATTCGACGCGGGCCTTGGCCTGGCACGCGGGGTGGTGCCGCTTCCCTCAGCACAGACTCGCCTCGCGCTGCACGAGTACGAGAACGTGGCGCAGTTCGTGCGCCGCTTCGCGCCGGCGCGTTGCCTCACGCTCGACGAAGGCTCCTTCGTCCACTGGCGCGAAGGCCGGCTGGCCAGCACCTACGCGTCCTGGCAGCTGAGTCGCAGCGGCGCGCTCGCCGAGATTCGCACCGCATGATCGCAGGGCAGCCAGCCTGCGTGATCTGCTCAGCAGCGGGCAACCTGCCCCCGAGACCGTCGATGCGTTCATCGCGACGAATCGCTTTCCGCTCGTCGACCCGACCGGAGTGACTTTCGTGTATCGCGGCGTGGCAGACACAGTGCTGCTGCGTTGCTGGATATACGGGTTGCCGACGGCGCAACCGCTCGAGCGCATGCCGGACACCGACCTCTGGCTGTTGCGAATCGATCTGCCCCCCAACTCACGCATCGAATACAAATTCGAGATCGTTCGCGGCCCAGACAGTGAATGGATCACCGATCCGCTCAATCCAGTGAAGGCAGCGGACCCGTTCGGAGCCAATTCAGTCTGCCAGGGCTATGGCTACGAGCGCCCGCGATGGACCTTCCCGGATCCGCAGGCACGGCTCGGAGCGCTGGAAGAGATGACCCTGAGCAGCGCAGCGCTCGGATCGAAACGTCAAATCCTCACCTACATTCCGGCACGCTTCCGGCGCAGCCGCCGCTATCCGCTCCTGATCGCGCATGACGGCGAAGACTATCTGCGCTTCGCGCACCTGAAGACGGTGCTCGACAACCTGATCCATCGCCTCGAGATCCCGCCGATGATCGTCTGCCTTACCCAGTCACCGGATCGCCTGGCGGAGTACGCGGGCGATATCGAGCACGCGCGTTTTCTCGCCGAGGAAGTCCTGCCCCTGATGCGCTCGCGCTATCCGCTGCTCGATGAAGCCGCCGGCCGCGGCCTCATGGGGGCGAGCTTCGGCGCGGTGGCGTCGCTCCACGCCGCCTGGCGCTACCCCGGCTTGTTCGGGCGCCTGCTGTTGCAGTCGGGCTCGTTCGCCTTCGCCGACATCGGCCATCATCGCCGCGGGCCGGTCTTCGACCCCGTCGCACGCTTCGTCAACGAGTTTCGCGCCGCCCCGGGCGAGCCTGCGGACCGGATGTACCTGAGCTGCGGCATCTATGAATCGCTGATTTACGAGAACCGCTCGATCGTGCCGCTCCTCAACGGGCAGGGCATCGAGGTGCGCTACGAGGAGGTGCGCGATGGCCACAACTGGCAGAACTGGCGCGACCGGCTGCGCACCGGGCTGTCGTGGCTGTTTCCGGGTCCGTTGTGGATGGTGTATGAATAGCTGATGGCCCACCTCACCCGCCAAATCGGCCTGTCGCTCGGCGCTGATATCTGCTGGCCGATCTGCTTCGAGGCGATCATGCGCCGGCTGAAGCTCAATATTCCGTGGCACGGCGACACGCTGGGCTTCGAAGTGAGCCGCGTCACTATCGAACCTTTCAACCTGTGCCAGCCCTGTCGTTACGATGTCGTGATCGACCGCCTCACGCACTGGT
>CAVSPB010000005.1:0-99070 GCA_963729745.1 uncultured Gammaproteobacteria bacterium | reverse complement strand
TTAACCTGCCATCATGTCCGGATTGCTATCGGATATGCTCACTTCAAGCATGGCGAAGCATTCTCGTACATTGATCGCAAATGCTTACTTCAACGGTCATCCCGATCTTATCGTCCGCGGTGCGTATCCCAAGGATTCCGTGAAAGCCGGGTCAGAAGGTGTAGAGATCAAGACCACACGCAAGAGTGGTGGCGCAGTGGATACTCACGGTGCGCGCGATCAGTGGATGTGCGTATTCGTGTACAAGATCGATGACGAAACGGAGCCCGCCAGAGACCGCGGCGCAATGCAATTCACGGAAGTGTATTTGGGTCAGGTGTCAATTGCCGACTTTCGCCGCAACCCTCGAAGCGAGCTTGGCACCCGAACCGCGACTCTGCATCGAGAGGGGATCGAGAAACTTCGGCAGAACTGGATCTATAAACTCAAGGGGTAGTTCGATCCATTCTTGAACCTTGTCAAGCAGGGAATCGCCTCGACTGCAAGATTGTAGTAGCGCTCGTCCTTTTCGATTCCTACGCTCGCGTAACCGACCGCTTCGCATGCCGCAAGCGTCGATCCAGCGCCAGCGAAAGGGTCACAAACCATCCCTACACCCAATGGCAGTACGCCGCGCACTAGCGAACGCAGGAAAGCCTGCGGTTTTAGGCTTGGATGCGGCGCGAGTTGGCGTTCCTTTTTGTTGGTTGGCGCAGAAGGAATCACGTCCCCGAACGGACGGTCTGCCGATGGTCGACGGAAACCTCCTGTGCGCCACTTCCGCAGGTTGTCCTGTACGCGGCCTTCAAGCGGTTTGCGAAAGAGGAGCCACGGTTCCCACATTGATCGAGGCATGACGCTGACGCCAGAAAATTCCTCGTGAGCCGCTTTGGGTCGATCCCCGCCGCGCATGGTCATGACCAGCCTGACTATTTCACCGCGCCGCTCGAGGCCGGCGCGCGCCAAGGCTCCGGACACAACGTACGAAAGTAAGGGATTGCTAGCGACAACGACGTTTGCTCCAGGAACCAAGACTCTCACCAGGGCGCGACCCCAGTCGAAGAAAAATTCCGAAAGCTGAGAGAGGTCATTTGCCGAAAGAACGGTGAACCGAGGAAGTGGAGCGCGCTTATTGCCATCGAACGATGGCGGAATCCGCCATATGCCACCCCTCCCAGCTCTGAGCTTTTCTTGCTGGTCCGGCGCGTACTCGACCAAGCCGTATGGCGGGTCAGTGACAACAGCATGGATGGAATTCGCAGGCTGCTCACGCAACCAATCGAAGCAGTCGCCATGGACTATCGTCGAACGGCCGTACGTATGCGTTGAGTATCTGTGTGCGCTGGACTCATCATCGGGTCTCAGCTGATTCTCGCGTACTGAATACGATCCGCGCTCGTCGCGCCGAAATAGCGTCGCCGAGTTCAGTCGGAGATACGATCTAACGCTCGACTCAGCAATCGGGCCGACAAGTTCCCGGACGCCGTCCCGGATGGCCGCAATGGAAATAGAATTTCCACGCCTGGGCATCACCGACAGAATTGCGTCGCGAATCTCACCGGGCCGCCGACGCATTTTCTTAGGTGAACGCATGGGTAGGGACCGTATGACGTTTAGACGTCTTTGTCAATGAGAGAAAGGCCGCGCAGTGCGCGGCCTTTCGATTCGACACCGATGACGTTGCCGGTCAGTAGCGATACTGGTCCGACTTGTACGGACCCTCCTTGTCCACGCCGATGTACTTCGCCTGCGGTCCGTCAGCTCGGTGAGCTTGCGCGCCCGAGCTTCGTCAGCTGCAGCCGCGCCACTTTCTCGTCGAGGTGCTTGGGCAGCACGTGGACGCCGATCGGGTACTTGCTGTGGTTGCTCCACAGCTCGATCTGCGCCATCACCTGGTTGGCGAAGGACGAGGACATCACGTAGCTCGGGTGGCCCGTGCCGCAGCCCAGGTTCACCAGCCGGCCTTCGGCCAGCAGGATGATCCGCTTGGCTGGTTTGCCGTTCCGGCGGGAAGATGACGTGGTCGACCTGGGGCTTGATGTTCTCCCACTGGTACTGCTTCAGGCTCGCGACGTCGATCTCGTTGTCGAAGTGGCCGATGTTGCACACGATCGCCTTGTGCTTCATGCGCTTCATGTGGTCGTGCGTGATCACGTGACAGTTGCCGGTGGCGGCTGACGAAGATGTCGGCCTTGTCGGCCGCGTAGTCCATGGTCACGACGCGATAGCCTTCCATCGCCGCCTGCAGCGCACAGATGGGATCGATCTCCGTGACCCAGACCTGCGCCGACAGCGCGCGCAGGCCTGCGCCGAGCCCTTGCCCACGTCGCCGTAGCCGATCACCACGGCGCGACCTTGCCGGCGATCATGACGTCGGTGGCGCGCTTGATGCCGTCCACCAGCGACTCGCGGCAACCGTACAGGTTGTCGAACTTGGACTTGGTCACCGAGTCGTTGACGTTGATGGCGGGAAAGCCCAGCTCGCCTTCCTTGCGCCATCTGGTACAAGCGCTTCACGCCGGTGGTGGTCTCCTCGGTGACGCCGCGGATGTTCGCCTTGAGGCGCGTCGAGTAGCCAGGCTTGGTGTCCATGGCAGCTTGGCGAATCGCCGCGAACAGCGAGCTTCCTCCTCGTTCGCCGGTGGCTTGCTGATCAGCGAGGCGTCCTGCTCCGCGCTCGCGCCCAGGTGCACGAGCAGCGTCGCGTCGCCGCCGTCGTCCAGGATCATGTTGGTGTGGCCGCCGTCCGGCCCACTCGAAGATGCGGTGCGTGTATTCCCAGTACTCCTCGAGCGATCTCGCCCTTGTAGGCGAACACCGGCGTGCCGCCCGCGGCGATCGCCGCCGCGGCATGGTCCTGCGTGGAGAAAATGTTGCAGGAGGCCCAGCGCACCTCCGCGCCGAGCGCCTGAGCGTCTCGATCAGCACCGCAGTCTGGATCGTCATGTGCAGGGACCCCGCGATGCGGGCCCCCTTCAGCGGCTGGCTCGCGGCGAACTCCTCGCGGATCGCCATCAGACCCGGGCATCTCGGTCTCGGCGATGGCGATTTCCTTGCGGCCCCAGTCGGCCAGCGCCAGGTCGGCGACTTTGAAGTCAGCAGAATCTTCGGTTACTGCAGAACAGCGCTCATTGGATGTCTCCGTTCGATGGTGAATCGAAACGGGCGCCGTTGAATGAATACCGCCGCTCCTACCGAGCCTGCGCGCGACGCCTGCTAACGTCGGCACTGCAGCGCCCCTCGGCTGGCGAGGCTTTCGTCGATTCTATCGCGCTGGTCTAGGCCACCTTCGCCGTTCAGTCCGGCAGCCGTCCGCCAGGATTGCAGCCCGGTCGGTTTTCTCCCACGTGAATTCCGGCTCCTCGCGGCCGAAGTGCCCGTAGGCGGCCGTCTTCTCGTAGATCGGGCGCACCAGGTCGAGCATCTCGCGCATCCCGAACGGCGTGAGATCGAAGTGCTCGCGCACCAGCTGCGTCAGCCGGTCGCGCGACAGCTTGCTGGTGCCGAAGGTCTCGACGCTGATCGAGGTCGGCTCGGCCACGCCGATGGCGTAGGACACCTGGATTTCGCAGCGCTCGGCGAGGCCGGCGGCGACGATGTTCTTCGCGACGTAGCGCGCGGCGTACGCGGCCGAGCGGTCCACCTTGGAGGGATCCTTGCCCGAGAACGCGCCGCCGCCGTGGCGCGCCATGCCGCCATACGTGTCGACGATGATCTTGCGGCCGGTGACGCCGCAGTCGCCCACCGGACCGCCGATGACGAAGCGCCCGGTCGGGTTGATGTGGACGCGCGTGTTCTTCGTCGAACCAGGCCTTGGGCAGACGTCGGCTTGATGATCTCTTCCATCACGCCTTCGCGCAGCGTCTCGCTGGAGACGTCGGGGTGGTGCTGGGTCGACAGCACGACGGCGTCGATGCCGACCGGCTTGTCGTCCTCGTAGCGCAGCGTGATCTGGCTCTTGGCGTCCGGGCGCAGCCACGGCAGCTTGCCGCGCTTGCGCACGTCGGCCTGCCGCTTGACCAGCCGATGCGCGAGGTGATCGGCGCGGGCATGAGCACGTCGGTCTCGTTGCGTGGCGTAGCCGAACATCAGCCCCTGGTCGCCCGCGCCCTGCGGCGCTCGTCGGCTCGCGATCGACGCCCATGGCGATGTCGGGCGACTGCTTGCCGATCGCGTTCATGCACGGCGCAGGTGGCGCCGTCGAAGCCCATCTCCGAGCTGTTGTAGCCGATGTCGCAGCACCGTGTCGCCGCACGAGCTCTTCGAGGTCGACCCAGGCGGACGTCGTGACTTCGCCGGCAACCACCACCACGCCCGTCTTGACGAGCGTCTCGCACGCGACGCGGGCGCGCTTGTCCTGCTTGAGCATCGCGTCGAGCACCGCATCGGAGATCTGGTCCGCCATCTTGTCGGGGTGGCCCTCGGAGACGGATTCGGAGGTGAACAAATAACTGCCGGACATCGGGGAAAAGTCCAAACGGGAATCAAGGGGGTGGGGAGTATAGCCGGTGCGTGCGGAAAGGCCAGTTACCAATGGTCATATCGAGATACCGTTCTCGCGGCGGGAAGTTCACCGGCACGAGGCTGGGGATTGTCACCTGGGCTGTCAGGCGCTCGGCACGAGGTTGGGGCGAGGGGGTTTTCGAGAACGCCGTGAATCCATCCCTGGAGGCTCCGAGCGCAACGGTCGTGTCCGCGGCAGCGGTCTCGAAAACGCCCCTCGCCCCGACCTCGTGCCGAGCCCTGACGGTGAGTAACCCTCCGCCAGCTCTGGTGCCGGTGCACGTCTGCCGATATCGCATATCGACTGCCGCTCCGCGGTTCGATGCTTGGACAATGCGCGGCTTTCGATTTGTGAAGGACCGCTGAGATGCCGAGCCGCCGCGAGCTTGCCAACGCCATCCGTGCTCTCGCGATGGATGCCGTCCAGCAGGCAAATTCAGGTCACCCGGGCGCGCCGATGGGCATGGCGGACATCGCCGAGGTCCTGTGGCGCGACTTTCTCAAGCACAACCCGGCCAACCCGCGCTGGTGGGATCGCGACCGCTTCGTGCTCTCGAACGGGCACGCCTCGATGCTCCTGTACTCGCTCCTGCATCTCACCGGCTATCCCGATACAGCTCGACGAGCTGCGCAAGTTCCGCCAGCTCGGCTCGCGCACCGCCGGGCACCCCGAGCACGAACCCGAAGTGGGCATCGAGACCACCACCGGGCCGCTGGGCCAGGGGCTCGCCAACGCCGTCGGCATGGCGCTCGCCGAGAAAGTGCTGGCGGCGAACTTCAACCGGCCGGGATTCTCGGTCGTCGACCACCACACCTACGTGTTCCTCGGCGACGGCTGCCTGATGGAGGGCATCTCGCACGAGGTCTGCTCGCTCGCCGGCACGCTCGAGCTCGGCAAGCTCATCTGCGTCTACGACGACAACGGCATCTCGATCGATGGCGAGGTGGAGGGCTGGTTCACCGACGACACGCCCAAGCGTTTCGAAGCCTACGGCTGGCACGTCGTTCCGGACGTCGACGGCCACGATGCGAGCGCCGTGCGCAAGGCGATCGAGGCCGCGCGCGCGGTGACTGATCGGCCGTCGCTCATCTGTTGCCAAGACCATCATCGGCTGGGGCGCGCCCAACAAGCAGGGCACTGAAGCCGACTGCACGGCGCTGCCGCTCGGCGCCGACGAAGTCGCGGCCGCGCGCCGCACAGCTCGGCTGGGACGCATCCAGCCCTTCGTCGATCCCGGAGGACATTCGCGACGCGTGGGATGCACGCGCAGCGCGGTGCCGGTCGCGAGGGCGCGTGGCAGCGAGCTGTTCGCGCGCTATCGCGAAAGCGCATCCAGCAGCTCGCCGCCGAGTTCGAGCGCCGCATGAACGGCGAGCTGCCGGCAGGAGTTTCGTGCGGCGGCCCGCGAGCTGCGTTGACGATGACGGCGCAGCAGGGCCCCTCGGTTGCCACGCGCCAGGCCTCGCAGAACGCGCTCAACGCGCTGGGGCCGCTGCTGCCGGAGCTCATCGGCGGGTCCGCGGATCTCACCGGCTCGAACAACACGCTGCGCAAGGATTCGACACCGGTCAAGCCCGACGACGCCGGCGGGCAACTACATCCATTACGGCGTGCGCGAGTTCGGCATGTCGGCGATCATGAACGGCATCGCGCTGCACGGCGGCTTCATCCCCTACGGCGGCACGTTCCTGACGTTTTCCGACTACGCGCGCAATGCCGTGCGCATGGCTGCGCTGATGAAGCAGGGCACGATCCTCGTTTACTCGCACGATTCGATCGGGCTCGGCGAGGACGGCCCCACGCATCAGCCGATCGAGCACCTGGCCGAGTCTGCGGCTTCATTCCGCAACTGTCGCGTCTGGCGGCCCTGCGATGCGGTCGAGACGGCGGTCGCCTGGACGGCGGCCATCGAGCGCCGTGACGGCCCCGACCGCGCTGGTGCTGACGCGCCAGACCTGCCGCACCAGCCGCGCAACGACGGACCAGATTGCAGGCCATCCAGCCGCGGCGGCTACGTTCTCATCGACTGCGCCGGCGCGCCCGAATGCATCGTGATCGCCACGGGATCCGAGGTCGGCATCGCCGCCGAGGCGGTGCGCGAGCTGCAGGGCAAGCGGCCGTCGCGTGCGCCTGGTGTCGATGCCCTGCGACCGAGTCTTCGATGCGCAGGACGCCGCGTATCGCGAACGCGTGCTGCCGGCGGCCGTCGAACGGCGCGTGGCGGTCGAAGCCGGTGCGACGGGCGCTCTGGTGGCAGTACGTCGGCTGGACGCGGGCGCATCATCGGCATCGATCGTTTCGGCGCCTCGGGCAAGGCGGCCGACCTGTTCAAGCATTTCGGCTTCACGCGCGAGCGCGTGGTCGAGGCCGTCGAGGAGCTTCTGGGCGCACGCTGAAGTGCGTGTCCCTTCACGAGAGAGAGGACTGACAATGGCGATCAAGGTGGGCATCAATGGCTACGGCCGCATCGGCCGCAACATCCTGCGCGCGCTGTACGAGGCGCAGACGCACCGAAGCGAGATCCAGATCGTCGCGCATCAACGATCTGGGCGACGCCAACACCAACGCGCACCTCACGCGCTACGACACGGTGCACGGCAAGTTTCCCGGGCGAAGTGAAGGTCGACGGCGATGCCATGGTGGTGAACGGCGATCGCATCCAGGTGCTCGCCGAACGCGATCCCGCCAAGCTGCCCTGGGGCGAGCTCGGCGTCGAGTTCGTGCTCGAGTGCACGGGCCTGTTCACCAGCAAGGCGAAGGCGAGCGCGCACCTCAAGGGCGGCGCGAAGAAGGTCGTCATTTCCGCACCGGGCGGCGAGGACGTCGACGCCACCATCGTCTACGGCGTGAACCACCAGGTGCTCAAGTCCAGTCCACACGCGTGATCTCCAACGCCTCGTGCACCACCAACTGCCTGGCGCCGGTCGTCAAGGTGCTGCATGACAAGATCGGCGTGGTGAGCGGCATCATGACGACGGTGCACTCGTACACCAACGACCAGGTGCTCACCGACGTGTACCACGCGGATCTGCGCCGCGCGCGCTCGGCCACCATGTCGATGATCCCGACCAAGACCGGCGCGGCGGCCGCCGTCGGCCTGGTGCTGCCGGAACTCAAGGGCAAGCTCGACGGCTTCGCCATGCGCGTGCCGACCATCAACGTCTCGCTGGTGGACCTGACGCTTCAGTCGCGAAGCGCGCGACCAGCGCCGAGGAGATCCACGGCCTGATGAAAGCCGCGGCCGGCGGCGCGCTCAAGGGCATGCTCGCCTACAGCGACGGTCCGCTGGTCTCGGTCGACTTCAACCACGATCCCGCACTCGTCGACCTACGACGCGACGCTGACCAAGGTGATCGACGGCACGCTGGTCAAGGTGTGCGCCTGGTACGACAACGAGTGGGGTTTCTCGAACCGCATGCTCGATACCACCGTCGCCTGGGCGAACGCGAGCTGACGTTGCGCACCTCGATGGGCACCATGGCCGTTGCCGTACTGCGCATGGCCGACCTCGAGCTGCGGGCAAGCGCGTGCTGATCCGCGAAGACCTCAACGTGCCGGTCAAGGACGGCGCCGTCACGAGCGACGCGCGCATCCGCGCCGTCGCTGCCGACCATCGAGCACGCGCTCAAGGCGCGGCGCGCGGGTCATCCTGCTGTCGCATCTCGGGCGCCCGGAAGAGGGCATGTATGCCGAGGAGTTCTCGCTCGCGCCGGTCGCCGCGCGGCTCTCGGAGCTGCTGGGCCGCAACGTGCGGCTGGAGACGCAACTGGCTCGACGGCGTGAAATGCGAGCCCGGCGAAGTCGTGCTGTGCGAGAACGTGCGCTTCAACAAGGGCGAGAAGAAGAACAGCGACGAGCTGGCGCGGCGCATGGCGGCGCTCTGCGACATCTTCGTGATGGATGCTTTCGGCACTGCGCATCGCGCCGAGGCGAGCACGCACGGCGTCGCGCAGCTACGCGCCGATCGCGTGCGCCGGGCCGCTGCTGGTCAACGAGCTGGTGGCGCTCGAGACGGCGCTGGAAAAGCCCGGCGCGGCCCGATGATCGCGATCGTCGGTGGCTCGAAGGTCTCGACCAAGCTCACGGTGCTCGAGGCGCTGCTCGCCAAGGTCGATCAGCTGATCGTCGGCGGCGGCATCGCCAACACCTTCCTCGCTGCGGCCGGCTTCCCCGTCGGCAAGTCGCTGTACGAAGCGGAGATGGTCGACATCGCGCGCCGGCTGATGGAGGAATCGAAGCGCCGCGACACCGAGATCCCGCTGCCGACCGACGTGGTGGTGGCGCAGTGAGTTCTCGCCGCGCGCCGAAGCCGACGTCAAAATCGGTCGCGGAGGTCGGCGCCGATGAGATGATCCTCGACATCGGTCCGGACACCGCCGAGCGCTTCGCGGGGCTCATCGAGCGCGCCGGGACCATCGTCTGGAACGGCCCGGTGGGCGTGTTCGAGTTCGACCAGTTCGGCGAGGGGACGCGCACCCTGGCTCTGGCGATCGCGCGCAGCCCGGCTTTCTCGCTCGCCGGCGGCGGCGATACGCTGGCGGCGATCGAGAAATACCAGCTGGAGGAGGACATCTCCTATATCTCCACCGGCGGCGGCGCCTTCCTCGAGTTCGTCGAGGGCAAGAAGCTGCCGGCGGTGACGATCCTCGAAGAACGCGCCAAGGGGATGTAGCCGCACATGCTTCGCCGCACCAAGATCGTCACCACGCTCGGCCCCGCGACCGACGATCCTGCCGTGCTCGAAGCGATGATCCGCGCCGGCGCGGACGTCGGCGCGCGTCAATTTCTCGCACGGTCGCGCCGAGGATCACGCGCGCCGCATCGAGCTGGTGCGCGAAGCCGCGGGCCGGCGTCGGCCGCTACGTCGGCATCCTCGGCGACCTGGCAGGGCCCGAAGATCCGCATCGAGCGTTTCGCCAAGGGGCCGGTGCTGCTGGTCGAGGGCGCGCCTTTCACGCTCGACGTCTCGCTCGATCCGGATGCCGGCAGCGAGACAGCGGTCGGAGTCGCCTACAAGGAGCTGCCGCGCGACGTGCACGCCGGCGACGTGCTGCTGCTCAACGACGGGCAGATCGTGCTCGACGTCGAGAAAGTCGAGGGGCCGCGCATCCACACGCGCGTCAAGATCGGCGGCGAGCTGTCCAATGCGAAGGGCATCAATCGCCAGGGCGGCGGGCTCTCGGCAGGCGCGCTCACCGACAAGGATCGCGAGGACATCGGCATCGCATGCGCGCCTGGGCGTCGACTACATCGCGGTGTCCTTCGCGCGCGACGCGGCCGACATCCGCGAAGCGCGCGCTGCTGGCGCCAGGGCCGGCGGCGAGGCGCGCATCGTCGCCAAGATCGAGCGCAGCGAGGCGATCCAGAACCTCAACTCGCGATCATCGATGCCACCGACGTGGTGATGGTGGCGCGCGGCGACCTGGGCGTGGAAATGGGCTACGCCGAGCTCACCGGCCTGCAGAAGACCATCATCCACCAGAGCCGCAACCGCAACCGCGTGGTGATCACCGCGACACAGATGATGGAGTCGATGGTCAGCAACCCGATCCCGACGCGCGCGGAAGTCTCCGACGTGTCCAACGCGGTGATGGACGGCACGGATGCGGTGATGCTCTCCGGCGAGAGCGCGGTGGGCAGCTATCCGGTCAAGGCCGTCGAGGCGATGGCGGAGATCATCCGCGGCGCGGAGAAGTACCAGTTGTCGCACAGCCGCGTGCGCCATCGCGTCGAAGGCCAGTTCCAGGGCACCGACGAGGCCATCGCGATGGCCGTGATGTACACGGCCAACCACCTGAAGACGCGCGCCATCGTGGCGTTGACCGAGTCGGGTTCCACGCCGCTGTGGATGTCGCGCATCCGCTCCGACATCCCGATCTATGCCTTCACGCGGCACGAAGTGACGCGCCGGCGCGTGACCCTGTATCGCGGCGTGTATCCCGTGCCGTTCGACATCACGCACACCGATCCGCAGACGCTGTACAAGTCGATCTTCCACCTGATGATCGAGCTGGGACTGGCGGCCGAGAACGACCTGGTGATCCTCACCAAGGGCGAGATGTCGGGCGTGTCGGGCGGCACCAATTCGATGAAGATCCTGCGCGTCACGCGCGACTGAGCCGCGCCGCCAGTGCGCAAGCTGCGGATCACGCTCCTGGCACTCGCGCTGCTGATCGCAGCCGGCCTGCTGTCCGCCTACCTGATGCTGCGTGCGAGCCTGCCAACGCTCGACGCGAACCTGGCTGTCCCCGGTCTCGGCGCCCCTGTCTCGATCGAGCGGGATGATCTGGGTGTGGTGATCATCCGCGGCGCAAACCGCAGTGACGTGGCATGGGCGACTGGTTACGCGCATGCGCAGGATCGATTCTTCCAGATGGATTTGTCGCGCCGGCTCGCCGCCGGAGAGCTCGCCGAGCTGTTCGGCGCAGTTGCGCTGGATACCGACAAGCATCGGCGCATTCATCAACTGCGCAACGTGGCACGCGAAGTTCTGCGCAGCGCATCGTCGCAGGAGCGCGAGCTCGCGGAGCATTACGCGGCCGGCGTCAACGCCGGCCTCGATTCCCTCGGCGGGCGTCCGTTCGAGTACTGGCTGCTGCGCGCACGCCCCGCGCGCTGGTTGCCGGAAGACTCGTTGCTCGTGGTGTACGCGATGTACATCGACCTGACGGAGAACTTCGACGCCGAGGCGCAGCGCGGCACGCTCCGCAGTGTCCTGCCCGCGGAGCTGGACCGCTTCATCTACGCCGAAGGCTCGGAGTGGGACGCGCCGCTCATCGGACCGGCTCTCGCGGTGCCGCCGGTTCCAGGCGCGGAGGTCTATGACTTGCGCAAACTCGCGCTGCCGGCCGACGCAGCGCCGGTGCAGGCACAAGTCTCCGAGCCGGCCGAGGAGCCGGAGTTGGGGAGCAACAATTGGGCGGTCGCGGGGCTGCACACGGTCACCGGCGCGGCGCTTATCGCCAACGACATGCATCTCACGCTGCGTGTGCCGAGCACCTGGTACCGCGCGCGCCTGCAGGTCGTGCGCCCCGAGGAAACATCACGTGCGCTGGACATCACCGGCGTGACTCTCCCGGGCACGCCGCTCGTGGTCGCCGGGAGCAATGGTTCGATCGCCTGGGGCTTCACGAACAGCTACGGCGACTGGTGCGATCTCGTGCTGCTGGACATGGAGCGCGACTCGCCCGATCGCTACCTGGCGCCCGATGGGCCGCGGAACTTCGAGCTCGCGCAGGAAACGATTCGCGTCAAGGGCGGCGACGACGAAACGCTGCAGGTCCGCCGCACCGTGTGGGGACCGGTGATGGATCAGGATCCGCAGGGTCGCTGGCGCGTGGCGGTGTGGACCGCGCACTTTCCCGAAGCCACGAACATCGTGAGCTCGGAGCTCGAGCGCACCACCGACGTGGTGTCGGCGCTCGACGTGGCCGTGCGCAGCGGGATCCCGCCGCAGAATTTCGTGGTAGCGGACCGCTCGGGCAGCATCGGCTGGACGATCATGGGTCGCATCCCGGTGCGGATGGGCTACGACGCAGCGGCGCCGGCGAGCTGGAGCACTCCGGGCGTGGGTTGGCAAGGCTGGCTCGCGCCGAGCGCCTACCCGCGGCTGGTCAATCCGCCGCAGGGCCGCATCTGGACTGCCAATCAACGCACCGTGGATGGCGCAGCCTTCGAGGCAATGGGCGATTCCGGCTATGCCTTGGGCGCGCGTGCGGCGCAGATTCGCGATGACCTGATGGCGCGCGAGTCGCTCGCCGAGGCGGACATGCTCGCGATCCAGCTCGACGACCGCTCGCGCGTTCACGACCGCTGGCGCGCAAGATTGCTCGAGTTGCTCGACGAATCCGCGACGGACGGGCGTGCGCAGCGCGCCGAGGCGCGCCGGCTGGTCGAAGGCTGGCTCGGCCACGCGGCCACGAATTCGGCCGGGTTTCGCATCCTGCGCGGCTGGCGCGACCGGGTGCGTGACCGCGTCTTTGCGGCGCTGACCAGCGAAGTGCGCGCGCGCTACCCGGACTTCAAGCTCGCGGCGCCGCGTTCGCAGTTCGAAGGGCCATTGTGGCGCATGGTCGAGGCCGAGCCGCCGCACCTGCTCGATCCCGCCTTCGCCAGCTGGCGCGAGATGGAGCTCGCTCTGCTCGATGAGCTGATCGCCGATCTGCGCAAGGAGTGCGGCTCCTTGCAGGCATGCACCTGGGGCAAGCGCAATCGCGTGGAAGTGCGCCATCCGTTGAGCCGCGCGATCCCGTTCCTGGCCGGGCTGCTCGACATGCCCACTGTGGAGCTGCCGGGCGACGTCCTGACCCCGCGCGTTCAGGGCACCGGCTTTGGCGCTTCCGAGCGATTTGCTGTCTCGCCGGGACACGAGGCGGAAGGCTACTTCCACATGCCGGGCGGGCAGAGCGGGCATCCCTTGTCACCGTTCTACCGTGCGGGGTTCGATGCGTGGGCCGAGGGTCGTTCACTACCGTTCCTGCCGGGCGATGCCCGGCACAAGCTCGAGTTTCAGCCTGAGAACGCTTCTCGGTGAGTACGGTGGCGCTCCGCGCGGATGCGCTGTGGCGAGCGGGCAAGTAGGAGTATCGTCGTGAAGGCTTATGTCATGACCACGGGCACGCTGTTCGGCCTGATCGTTGCAGGGCACATCTGGCGCGCCATTGCGGAAGAACCTTCGTTGGCCAGGGACCCTTTCTACATTCTCCTTACCGTCGTCGCTGCGGCGCTCGCCGTGTGGGCATGGCGCGTTCACAGGATCATGCGTTGAACGACAACCCACGCCTCATCGCCATGCCAGAAGTCAAGGGTCCGTATATCGGGAATACTTGACGGCAGGAAGACACGTCAGCCCCCAGCCGTTCACGCGTTGCGCCATGCCGATCTCCCTCTATGCTCTTGCGCTCTTCTGCGGCATCGCGACGGTCCGTGCAACAACGATCATGGATCGTGCGCGCGTCAGGGATCGCAGTGTCGCCTTCTCCATGATCAGCGGTCTTTCATTGCTGGCCACGTTCGCGACTGTCGGCTTGGGCTTCCTGCTCTATCCCTGGTCGATTCCGATAGTCGCGACCTTTGCGATGTTGCTTCTCGTTGGAATCGTGGTGACACGCGCAACGCATTCGTTTTTCTACAAGGCGGTACCGGTAACCGGGCTGGTGAGCATTGCGCTCTGCGGGTATGGATGGCTCAAGTGGGCCGGCGTCTAGCACTGCGCACATGCATCGCATGAAAGTGGCGACATTCACTCCTGACAACGTCATGAAGCCGGTCGGTCCCTGCAGGAGGGGAACCAACGTGTCACTCCTCCACATCGCCTGGTTTCGTTTCAAACCCGATGTCCCTCTGGCGCGGATCGAACGCAGCCGCTTCCGCGAAGGACACAGTCATGCCTGAACGACGCCTCGATGTCTTCTTCTACGGCCTGTTCATGGATCAGGAGCTGCTCATCGCCAAGGGCGTGCATCCCACCGACATCCGCCCGGCGGTCGTGCATGGCCTGATGCTCCGGATTGGCGCGCGCGCTGCGCTCGTCCCCAGTCCGGCAGGACGAGTGCATGGCGTGGTGATGAAGCTCTCACACGCCGAAATAGAAAAGCTCTATGCCGAGCCCAGCGTACGCGCCTATCGGGCCGAACCAGTACTGGCGACCGTCCGCGACGGCGGTCCAATCGCTGCGTTGTGCTACAACCTCCCTGAGTCTCCGTCACCAGATGAGCGCAATGCCGAATATGCGGCCAAGCTGCGCGCCGTCGCCCTGCGGGTAGGCTTGCCGGCGGATTACGTTGCGTCCATCCAGTGACGCATGGGTCAAACGGCGAAAAGGCAGTACGATCCGAACAACGTCCTGACGCCGGGTCCTTAGAATCTTCGCATGAGCCAGTCACGTTTTTCAGGCACCGAGCGCTACATCGCCACCGACGACCTGATGATCGCCGTGAACGCCGCGGTGACGCTCGCGCGCCCGCTCTTGATCAAGGGTGAGCCGGGGACCGGCAAGACGCAGCTCGCCGAGGAGGTCGCGCTGGCGCTCGGCCGGCCGCTGTTCGAATGGCACATCAAGTCGACCACGCGCGCGCAGCAGGGGCTCTACGAATACGACGCGGTCTCGCGGCTGCGCGACTCGCAGCTGGGCCTGGAAGGCGTGCACGACATCGGCAACTACATCGTGCGCGGCAAGCTGTGGGAGGCGTTCGAGTGCGAAGTCCAGCCGGTGCTGCTGATCGACGAGATCGACAAGGCGGACATCGAGTTTCCCAACGACCTGCTGCGCGAGCTCGACCGGATGGAATTCTACGTCTACGAGACGCGCCGGACCATCCACGCGCGCCACCGGCCGATCATCGTCATCACCAGCAACAACGAGAAGGAGCTGCCGGATGCATTCCTGCGCCGCTGCTTCTTCCACTACATCCGCTTTCCGGACGCGGCCACGATGACGCGCATCGTCGATGTGCATTTCCCGGGCCTGAAACGCGAGCTGCTCGCCGAGGCGCTCGACTCCTTCTTCAGGTTGCGCGAGGCGCCGGGGCTGAAGAAGAAGCCCTCGACCTCGGAGCTCCTCGACTGGATCAAGCTGCTCCTCGCCGAGGACATCCCCGCCGAGGTGTTGCGCGATCGCGATCACCGTAAGTCGTTGCCGCCGCTCTACGGCGCGTTGCTCAAGAACGAGCAGGACGTGCACCTGGTCGAGCAACTCCTGTTCCTCGGCCGGCGCGAAGCGCGCTGAAGGGCGTGCTCTGTCAGCGGACGTAAGCGATGCTCGTCCCCTTCTACCTGACGCTCAAGCAAGCCGGAGTACCGGTTTCGCTGACTGAGTTCCTGGCGCTCCTCGAGGCGCTCGATGCTCGCGTCATCGAGCGCGACGTCGATGCGTTCTATCACCTCGCGCGCACCTGCCTGGTGAAGGACGAGGCGCACTTCGATCGCTTCGACCGCGTATTCGCCGCGCACTTCCGCGGCGCCGAAGGGCTATTCGCGGCGTTGGTGACGGATCTGCCCGCGGAATGGCTCAAGGCATACGCCGAACGGCTGATGACCGAAGAGGAGAAAGCACAGGTGGAGGCGCTCGGCGGCTGGGAGAAACTCCTCGCGACGCTGCGCGAGCGGCTCGCCGAGCAAAGCTCGCGGCACGAGGGCGGCAGCAAATGGATCGGCACCGCCGGAACGTCACCGTTCGGCGCTTACGGCTACAACCCCGAGGGCATTCGCATCGGCCAGAGCGAATCGCGCCACCGCCGCGCCGCCAAGGTCTGGGACCGGCGCGAGTTCCGCAACTTCGACGACTCCCAGGAGCTGGGCACGCGCAACATCAAGATCGCGCTGCGGCGCCTGCGCCGTTTTGCGCGCGAGGGTGCGCCCGTGCACCTCGACCTCGACGGCACGATCGACGCGACCGCGCGCAACGCCGGGCTCCTCGATCTGAAGATGATTCCGGAGCGCCACAACGCGGTGAAGGTGCTGTTGTTCCTCGACGTGGGCGGCTCGATGGACGATCACGTGCGCGTCTGCGAGGAGCTGTTCTCGGCGGCGCGCACCGAGTTCAAGCACCTGGAACACTTCTACTTCCACAACTTCGTCTACGAGTACGTGTGGAAGGACAACCGCCGGCGCCTGCGCGAGCACGTGCCGACGCTGGAGGTGATGCGCACCTACGGGCCGGACTACAAGCTCATCTTCGTCGGCGACGCGACCATGGGTCCGTACGAGATCACGCAGCCCGGCGGCAGCGTGGAGCATTGGAACGACGAGGCGGGCGCGGCATGGATGCAGCGGCTGCGGGCTCACTATCCGCACCATGTCTGGCTCAACCCCGAGCCGCCGCAGCGTTGGGACTACACGGCCTCTATCCGGATCACGCGGGACCTGATCGAGCAGCAGATGTTTGCGCTGACGCCCGAAGGACTCGATCGAGCGATGCGGGCATTACAGTAGGTGCGGGGACCCGACGCCCCGACGCCGTACCGAAAGCTCTAGCCGGGCTTCACGTTGGCATTGAGCCGGAACAGGTTGTTCGGATCGTACTTCTTCTTCAGCGTCACCATGCGCGCATAGTTGTTGCCGTACAGCTCGCGTTCCTTCGACTCCTCGTCCTCGGTGATGGCATTGACGTAGTAACCGTACGTGAACGGTTCGAGCTCTTGCCACAGCGTGCGCATCGCTGCCACGCGCGCAGCGGTTTGCGCCGGATCCCGCCAGTTCGCGATCGCAATCAGCCAGTAGCGCGAGTCCCGATTGGGGAACGCCGTGGCGTTGGCTGCGACGCGGCCGACGGCGCCACCGCCGTGCGCCAGGATGATGGAAACGGGGAACGGCGTGCGATTGACGATGTCGAGCATCGTGTCGATGAGTTGCGGGCTGATCTCGCGCGTGAAACCGGACTTGATATAGCGCGGGATGCCGTACGGAAAGAAGCCGTCCGTGCTCTGCTGCAGCTTCAAGTAAGGCACCGGTCCCAAGGCGTCGACTGTCGGCGAGCCCTGCGCGCGCAGCGGGCGCAGCGCAGCTTCGCCCTGGGTGTGGTCCGCGCACCAGCACACGTCGGCGAGAACCGCGGGCTCCGCGTCCGGAGCGCGATACGCCACGATGTCCACGCTCAGCGAATCGGGAGCCGAACGCGAGAAGTCCGCGTGGAACCGCATGACTTCCCGGCCCTGTGCGATCGGCCACTGCAGCACGCCGCCGTAGACGATCGGGTTCATCGGATGCAGGCGGTACTCGAGTGAGGTGACGACGCCGAAGTTGCCGCCGCCGCCGCGCAAGCCCCAGAACAGATCCGCGTTCTCCTTCTCGGTGGCGCGCACCAGCCTGCCATCCGCCGTGACGACATCCGCCGCGTAGAGGTTGTCGCAGGCCAGGCCGTAGCGCCGCGCCAGTCGCCCCAGGCCGCCGCCCAGAGTCAGGCCCGCGGCGCCCGTGTCCGAAACGGTGCCAGCCGTCGTCACCAGACCGAACGCCGCCGTTTCGTGATCGAGCTGGCCGAGCAGCGTACCGCTCGCAACGCGCGCCGTGCGCGTGCGCGGATCGACCGTCACGCCTTGCATGGGTGTCAGGTCGATCATGAGTCCGCCGTTGCACGTGGACTTGCCGGACGAGCTGTGGCCGCCGGCACGCACTGCGGTGATCAAACCGTGGGCGCGCGCGAAATCGACAGACGCCATGACGTCCGCAGCACCCGTGCAGCGCGCGATCAGTGCGGGACGCTTGTCGAATGCTCCGTTCCAGACTTTGCGCGCCGCCTCATAACCCTCGACGCCCGGCGTCAGCACGCCGCCCCGCACGCGGGCGGCCAGCTCCGCGACATCACTGCCGGGTAGCACGATTTCCGAACCTGCCAGTGTGCGAGCCGCAAGGTCCGGGGTCGGTGACGGCGCAGCGGATGTCTTCGCGAGAAGGGTGCGGGCGGGCAGCAGCGCCAGTGCACCAAGCGAGGCCTGCACGAAACTGCGTCTTTGCATGACCGTTCCCCCTCGGAGTCCGCACGCAGGTTACGCCTGCGCCAAAAGCACGGCCACTGCCGCGTCGATTGCTACACTCGCAGCCCCCCGCCCGCGCGAGCCGTTCCCAGGAGCTGCTGCCGCTGATCGCGGGCCTCGGCGTGGCCGGTGCGGCTCCCGCAGCGCGAAGTGCGGCTGGTGAGCGGCGAGGGCGCGCTCCGCAGATCTCCCTGAAGGCTCAGGCCTTGGGCTTCGTCAGTTCCTTGAGGTCTTTGAGCACCGCCTGCGAGTGAGTCTTCGGATCGACGCTCGCGTAGTGCCTCGCGATCTTGCCCTGCGGGTCGATGAGGAAGGTCTCGCGGCTCGCCAGCTCCATGGTCCCCATGTACTTCTTCAGCACGCCGTAGTCCTTCGCGGTCTGCTTGGTCGAATCGGCCAGGATCGAGAACGGCAGGCCGTGCTCGGCGGCGAATTTCCGATGCGACTCGACATCGTCGACGCTCACGCCCAGGATCACGGCGCCGGCCTCGCGGAAGGCGAAGATGTTGTCGCGCAGCTCGCAGGCCTGCGTGGTACAGCCGGGCGTGGCATCCTTTGGATAGAAATAGAGCACGACCCACTGACCCTTGTAGTCGGCGAGCTGGTGCCACTTGCCGTTCTGGTCCTGCAGGCGGAACGCGGGCGCATCGGTGCCCACGGCCGGGGCCGCCAGTGCAATAGTTGCGAAAAGCGTGCATGGGACGAGGAAACTGCGGGCACAGCGAGCGAACATGGAGGTCTCCGCATTGAGATTGCGCGCGACGGCGGCGCACGACAGCACTATCTTAAGCAGGAAAGGTCTGAACGGCTACTGAACGGGCGACGATGAGCGAAAAAGGCGACAGCGACAGACTGGGACTGGTACTGACGGGCGGCGGTGCGCGCTGCGCCTATCAGGTCGGCGTGCTCAAGGCGCTCTCGGAATGGCTGCCGCGTGGAGCGCCGGTCCCTTTCCAGGTTTTGACCGGAACTTCGGCGGGGGCGGTCTCCGCCATCGTGCTGGCATCGCGCGCCGGCGACTTGCGCGCCGCCGCGGCCGGGCTCGAAGACGTCTGGGCGGGTTTCGAGGTGTCGGACGTGTTCCGTTCCGACATCCTCAGCATGCTGCGCGCCGGCCTGCACTGGCTGCTCGCCTTCGTTTCGAGCGGCCTGCTGTTGCCGCCGCCGCGTTCCCTGCTCGACAACTCGCCGCTGCGCGCCCTCCTGGAACGCACGGTGGTGTTCCGCGGCATCCGCCGTTCGATCGCGCAGGGTCGCGTGCATGCGCTGGGAATCTGTGCGACCGGATTCACCGGCGGCCGCTCGGTGACGTTCTATGAGGGGGTGCCCGGGATCGAGCCCTGGTCGCGCATGACCAGCACCAGCCAGCCGGTGCGGCTGGAGCTCGATCACCTCATGGCGAGCCTGTCGATTCCGTTCCTGTTTCCGCCCGTGCCGCTGCACGGCGAATACTATGGCGACGGCGCGATGCGCCAGTCCGCGCCGCTGAGCCCGGCGATCAACCTGGGCGCCAGCCGCCTGCTGATCGTCGGCGTGCGCGGGTCGAGCTACCGCAGCGCCTTCGGCCCCATGGAACTGGCGCGGGCCCCGACGCCGGCGCAGATCTTCGGCTACATGCTCGACACGCTGTTCATGGACCAGATCTACGCCGACCTCGAGCAGCTCGAGCGGCTCAATCACCTGGTGCAGCACGCGCCGGCCTCGTTCGCCGGCGTGCGCTCGATCAAGGCGCTGGTGATCGCGCCGACCGTGGACCTGCGCGCCATCGCCGCGCGCCACCTTGCCTCGTTGCCGCGTGCCCTGCGTGCGCTGCTGCGCGTGCTCGGGGCGCAGAATCCGGCGGCCAGCTCGCTGGCGAGCTACCTGATGTTCGAATCCGCCTATACGCGCGAGCTGATTGCGCTCGGCTACGCCGATGCGCAGGCGCGCCGCCAGGAACTGCTGGATTTCGTGCAGCCCGCGCACCTGCCGGCGGCAGGCCCGGTTCCCGTGCGCGACTTGCTGTCAGAGCAGAAACACGCTGCCAAGACCCAGCAGCGCCGCGAAGCCGATGACGTCGGTAAACGTGGTGAGGACCACGCCGCTGGCGAGGGCCGGGTCGATCCGCAGCCGCTTTAGCGCCAGCGGCACGAGCACGCCCACGGTCGCTGCCGCCAGGAGGTTGATCAGCAGGGCGGCGAAGATGATGCCCGCGATCGTCCAGGTGCGAAATATCAACGCCGTGCCCAGCGCGACCAGCGTTGCGAGCGCAACGCCGTTGAGCGCACCCACCGAGACTTCACGAATCAGCAGCCAGCGCGCATTGGTGTTCTGCACCTGACCCAGCGCCAGGCCACGGATCATCAGCGTCACGGTCTGCGTTCCCGCCACGCCGCCCATGCTCGCTACGATCGGCATGAGGGCGGCGAGCGCGACGACTTTCTCGATCGCTCCCTGGAACAGGCCGACGACGTTGGCCGCCATCACGCAAGTGAGCAGGTTTACCGCGAGCCACACGGCGCGGCGCCGTGCGCTGCCGGTAACCGAGGCGAACAGGTCTTCTTCTTCGTCCAGGCCGGCCATGCTCAGGACCGAGTGGTCGGCCTCGTCGCGGATCACGTCGACGACGTCGTCGACGGTGATGCGGCCGAGCAGGTTGCCGTCGGCGGAAACCACCGGCGCCGACACGAGGTCGCGTTCCTGGAACAGTTTGGCCACCTCGCTGGCCGGGAGCGTCGGCTCCATGCCCGGAGCGTCGCTGTCGAGCACTTCGGCCACCGGGCGATCGGGGTCCTCGGTGAGCAGGCGCGTCACCGGCAAGGCGCCGAGGTAGCGGTCGTGGCGATCGACCACGAACAGCCGGTCGGTCTTGTCCGGCAGTTCCCCGCGCATGCGCAGGTAGCGCAGCACGACTTCGAGCGACACGTCGGGGCGCACACTCACGGTGTCGGTGTTCATCAGCCCGCCGGCACTGTCCTCCGGGAAGCTGCGCACCATGTTGAGCCGCTCGCGGTCCTGCTGGTCCATCGAGCGCAGCACCTGCCGCGTCACGGTTTCCGGAAGGTCGGCGAGCAGGTCGGCCAGGTCGTCGACCTCGAGTCCTTCCGCCGCCGCGACCAGCTCCTCCGCATCCATCGATTCGATGAGGGCGGCGCGCGCCTCGTCGTTGAGCTCCAGCAGTACTTCGCCTTCGCTGTCGGGATCGACGAAATCCCACACCACTTCGCGATTGGCGGGCGGCAGCGACGCGAGCAGGCTGGCGATCTCGGCGGGGTGCATCGCGTTCACCATGCGCTGCACGGCGCGCATCGTGCCCTGGTCGAGCGCGGCGCGCAGGGCCGCGAGGCGGCTCTCTTTATCCGGCTTGATCTGCGCGTTCATGGCGTGACTGCATCGGCCCGCTGCAAAAGCGGGCGCAGTCTAGCAGCCTCGCACGCTGGTTCAGAACGTCAATTCAGACGGCGGTTTGCGTGGCAGTCAGGATTGGGGAACTGAGGCTGTCGGGCAGCGCGTTGTGGCGTGCGATCACGTGCGGATACTTGCGGCCGAAGTGCTCGGCGAGACGCTCGGCGATGTACACGGAGCGGTGCTGGCCGCCGGTGCAGCCGATCGCGACGGTGAGATAGCTGCGGTTGTTGCGTTGGTAATCGGGAATGCGCCGGTCGACGAAACCGGCGATCTCCTCGATGAGCATGGCGACCTCGGCGTGCGACTCGAGAAAGCGCACCACCTCCGCATCCCGGCCCGTCAGCTTGCGCAGGGCCGGTTCCCAATACGGATTGGGCAGGACGCGCGAGTCGAAGACGAAATCCGCATCCCCCGGGATGCCGTGCTTGAAGCCGAACGACTCGAACATGATCGACAGCTTGCCCTCGCGGCGCTGTTCGACGCGTTTGCGGATCAGCTCGCGCAGCTCGTGCACGCTCATGCGCGTGGTATCGATCACCAGGTCGGCCGAGTCCGTGATGGGCTCGAGCAGGCGCCGCTCGGCGTCGATGGCCTCGCGCAGGCTGACGCCGTCGCCGGCCAGCGGATGCTTGCGGCGCGTCTCGCCGTAGCGGTTGAGCAGCGCATCGTCGTCGGCGTGCAGGAACAGCACCTCGCAGGCGATGCCGCTGCGGCGCAGCTCCTGCACCAGCATCGGCACGGTGGCGATCTCCGCCGGGCGGTTGCGCGCGTCCAGCCCGACGGCGGTGCGTGCGTAGGCCGGCTCGGGGGTGCGCACGGTGTGCGAGATGAAAGGTTTGAGCAGCGCCGCCGGCATGTTGTCGATGCAATAGAAGTCCAGGTCCTCGAGCATGTGCAGGGCCACGCTCTTGCCGGAGCCGGACAGTCCGCTGACGATCAGAAGTCGCATGCAATGGGGCGGAAGTGACGTTCCCGCCATCATAGATGAAAAGGGCACAGGGTGCGTTCGACGGGTCGATGCAACACCATCTTAGGGGAAGGAGCCTGGAGGGGTGTCATCGATGGCGACGATCCGGCGGTATCGGTTGACGGATGAGCAGCGTGCGCAGCTGTGGGAGCGATGGAAGCAGGGTCAATCGTTAAGCGACATTGCGCGTGCACAGGGCAAGCGGCCTGTGAGCATTTACCAGGTGCTGTTGCGGCATGGGGGTTTTGCGCCCGCGCCACGGCGACGCTCGCGGTTGGCGCTTGCAGTTGTCTGAGCGCGAAGAGATCTCTCGGGGAATCGCAGCGGGGCTGTCCCTGCGGCGCATCGCGGCAGGTCTGGGCAGCGCGCCCTCGACGGTCAGCCGGGAGATCGCGCCGCCATGGCGGGCGCCGCAGTATCGAGCCAGCGAAGCCGACCAGCAGGCCTGGGAGTCGGCGCTGCGGCCCAAGCCGTGCCTGCTGGCCACGCACCCGCGCTTGCAGAGGATCGTGGTTGCGAGTAAACTGATCCAGGACTGGTCGCCCGCAACAGATTTCCGGATGGCTGAAGACGGAGTATCCGAACGACGAGAGCCTGCGCGTGTCGCACGAAACGATTTATCGCAGCCTGTTCATTCAAGCCCGCGGAGCGCTGAAAAAGGAGCTGGTGCCGCATCTGCGCTCGACAGCGGCGGATCCGCCGCTCGCGCACGCCAGTGCTCACGGACACTCGCGGCCAGATCGTCGATGCCATCTCCATCCGCGAACGGCCAGCCGAAGTCGAAGATCGCGCCGTTCCCGGCCATTGGGAAGGCGATCTGCTGCGCGGGGCGCAACAGCTCACATCGCCACGCTGGTGGAGCGTCATTCGCGCTTCTGCATGCTGGTGAAGGTGGCGAGCAAAGACACAGCCACGTTGTCGCCGCGCTGAGCCAGCACGTGCGCCAACTCCCCGCGACGCTGCGTCGCTCGCTGACCTGGGATCGCGGACTGGAGATGGCCGAGCACAAAGCCTTCACCGTGGCGACGGATGTGCAGGTCTACTTCTGCGATCCGCAGAGTCCCTGGCAGCGCGGCTCGAACGAAAACACCAACGGGCTGTTGCGGCAATACTTGCCCAAGGGCACCGATCTGTCCCCGCTACGCAACGCCAGCTCGACGCAGGTCGCGCTGCGCCTGAATCAGCGGCCCCGAAAAACCTTGGGATTCGACACTCCAGCAGATAAACTTCGTCGCAGTGTTGCGTCGACCGATTGAGGACGCACAGTCCCCTTTTTTTTAGGAGAATGTCCCCGTTTCGAGTCCCCGTTTCGAACGCCGCCCTGCGGCGCGCGCGGGTCCGGATCAGGACAGGCCCGCTTTCTGGGCTTCTCCCGCGTGATGGTCGGTGAGCTTTTCCTTGTGTTTCTTCACGCTGCGGTCGAGCTTGTCGGCCAGCGCGTCGATCGCGGCATACATGTCCTCGTCCACCGCATCGGCGTAGATCCTGCGCGCCGCTCACCTGCACGGTCGCCTCGGCCTTCTGGCGCAGCTTCTCCACGGTCAGGATGCAGTGGATGTCGATCAGCGAATCGAAGTGGCGCGACACGCGCTCCAGCTTCTTCACGACATAACCGCGCAGCGACGGGGTGATGTCCACGTGATGACCGGTGAGATTGAACTGCATGGCCTCTCCTTTGCAGGCGTTTGAAACGTCAGCGGGCCGTGGCGCGCTTGCGCTCGTTCGACGGCGCGAGCTGCATCGCCTCGCGGTACTTCGCGACCGTGCGGCGCGCCACCGGGATGCCCTCCTGCGACAGAATCTCGGCGATCTGGCTGTCACTCAACGGGTTGGCTGGGTCCTCCTGCGCGATGAGCTTGCGGATCTTGGCTCGGATCGCGGTCGACGAAGTGCCCGTGCCGTCCTCGCCCGCGACCTGGCTCGAGAAGAAGTACCGGAACTCGAACACGCCGCGCGGCGTGTGCATGTACTTGGCGGTGGTGACGCGCGAGATCGTCGACTCGTGCATCTCCACGCTTCGGCGACGTCCCGCAGGATCATCGGCTGCATGCGCCTCGTCGCCGTGCTCGAAGAAGGCCGATCTGGCGCTGCACGATGCAGCGCGCGACCTTGAGCAGTGTGTCGTTGCGGATCTCCAGGCTCCGCAGCAGCCAGCGCGCTTCCTGCAGCTGGGCGCGCAGGTTGGCGTGGTCGGAGGAGCGGCCGCAGCATTCCGGCGTAGCTCTGGTTGACGCGGATGCGCGGCAGCGTCGCGGGATTGATCTCCACCGACCAGCCCGACTCGGTGCGGCGCACGAATACGTCGGGCACCACGTACTCGGCGGTGCCGGAGTGGATCGCCGAGCCGGGGCGCGGATGGCACGAGCGCACCAGCGCCAGCGCGTTCTCGAGCTCCTCGTCGCTCGACGCGCAGCGTGGCGCTTGAGCAGGGCGAACTGCTGTTCGGCGACTGGCATCGAGATGGCCCGCGGCGATGCTCAGCGCGAGCTCCAGCCCGGGTGTCTGCCGGTCCAGCTGCTCGCAGCTGCAGCGCGATGCACTCGCCGATGGAACGCGCGCCGACGCCGGCCGGATCGAGGCTCTGCACCTGCCCGAGCACGCGCTCGATCTCGGCGGGCTCGCAGCGCACCTCCGGCATCAGGCTGTGGCGGATCTCCTCCAGCTGAATCGGTGCAGATAGCCATCGTCGTTGATCGCGTCGATCACGGCGCGCGCGATGGCGAGATCCCGCGGTTCCAGCCGCGCCAGCTCGATCTGCCAGAGCAGGTGTTCCTGCAGGGTCTGGCCGCGCTGGTCGGAGAATTCCTGGGTGCGGTCGTCGTCGCCGCTCCACGGGGTCTCGGACGGCCCGGTCGACTGTTCGGCCCACGCATCGTCGGCGATCTCCACCTCGGTGCGCTCCGGCTCGCTGGTGCGCTCCGCCGCGGTTTCGGGCGCGACCGGCGGCGGGCTGGGCGTCGAGCGACTCGAACGTACCGGTCGCGTCCACGGAGTTCGTCGAGCGACTCGAGCATCACGTTGCTCTCGAGCGCTTCGCGGATGTGCTGCTTGCAGGTCGAGCGCGGGCAGCTGCAGAAGGCGGATGGCCTGCTGGAGCTGCGGGGTCATCGTCAGTTGCTGACCCAGCCTGAGCTGCAGCGTCGCTTTCAACATTTCGTGGGTAACGATTCGCGGTCGGGGAAGTGCGTCGGGTCAGAGTCTGAAGTCTTGCCCCAAGTACACCTCACGAACCTGCGGGTTGGCAAGGATCTGTTCGGCAGAACCGGACGCAATCACGGTTCCCTGGTTGACAATATATGCACGGCCGCAAATTCCCAATGTTTCCCGCACGTTGTGGTCGGTTATGAGGACGCCGATGCCGCGCCTGCTCAGGTGGCGGATGATGCGCTGAATGTCGATCACCGAGAGCGGATCGACGCCCGCGAAGGGTTCGTCCAGCAGGATGAAGCGGGGTTCCGCGGCCAGCGCGCGCGCAATTTCCACACGGCGGCGCTCGCCGCCGGACAGGCTCATCCCCAGGCTTGCGCGCACGTGCCCGATGTGCAGCTCCTCGAGCAACGACTCGAGCCGCTCCTCCCGTCCTGACGGCGTCCAGGTCCTGCGCGGGTCTCCAGGATCGCCATGATGTTGTCTTCGACCGACAGCTTGCGGAACACCGAGGCTTCCTGCGGCAGGTAGCCGAGGCCGAGCTGGGCGCGGCGGTGCATGGGCAGGCGGCGTGAGCTCCGTCGTCGTCGAGGAAGATGCGGCCGCGCTCGCAGGCGATCAGGCCCACGATCATGTAGAAGGCCGTGGTCTTGCCGGCGCCGTTCGGGCCGAGCAGCCCCACGACTTCGCCGCTCGTCACTTCGAGCGACAGATCCTGGCGCACCACCTGCCGCGATTTGTAGCTCTTGGCGAGGCCGTCGACCCGCAACGTGCTCATCAGGGACGATCCGTGGTCGTCGGCTTTGTGCTCCACCCTGCGCGGATTGATCGTGATGTGCACGCGCTCGTCGCCCTGTTCGCTCGGCGTTCGCCAGCACCCGCTGGTCGCGGATGCTGTAGACCAGCGTCTCGCCGCGGATGTCGTTGTGGCCGTCGGTGAGATAGGCGTCGCGGCGCAGCCGCACCGTGCGAATCGTGAAGTCGTATTCGATCGTTCCGGCGCGGCCGCGCGCCATGGCTTCGTGTCTTCGAGCTTCTGCTCGAAGTGCAGCCGGCGATCCGCTGATGACCGCGCGGGCGATGCTGATTGTCCGACGAAGCTGACGCGCGCTTCGTCGGAATTGAGCAAGCCGCCCTCGACCGTGATGCGCACGTTGCCGCGAAACACCCACTCGGCTGTTCTCGAAATCCAGCCCGGTGGCGGTGGCCTCGTTGGCGCGACCTGCACGGCGCCCTGCGCGATGATCACCTCGCGGAACAGCAGGGTGTTGTTGCGGTAGTCGAAATCCGAGGATGCGGCGTCGACGTTGATCGGCAGCTCGCCGCGGCGCGGTCCGGCGGCGTGCGCCGCGGACGGCGCGAACGCGCAGCAGGCCAGTGCGAGGGCGCAAGCGACGATACGGGCGGCGACAGTCACGAGGTTGGGCACGCGCGGGTCAGCGCACGAAACGGCCGTGCACGGACGATTCTAGCTGCAGCTTCTCGGCCTTCAAATCGGCCTTGAGGCCCATCGTGCTGATGCGCCGCGTTGCCCCACAGGATGTCGACGCGTGCGGCCGAGGTCGCGAGGTTGTTCTGCGTATCGAGCTGCAGGCGCTCGGTGCGCACGACGGCGGGGACGGCGCTCTGCACCGGCAGCCCGACGATCTCGACGTCGCCCGCCAGGTCGATGATCTTCGACCCCGGCGGCACGTAGCCGTTCCTGGCCGTGAGCGTCCAGTCACGATCCTGGGTGGCCCGGTAGGTCAGGCGCATGTTCGTCAGCCCGATCGACTGGTTGTCGGGGTTCTGCACGATGCGCTCGGCTGCGATGCGGTAGCGCGCCCGCCCGTCCGGCCCCATCTCGGTGATCACCGCATCGACTTCATGTAGTAGCCTGGCTGCGGCGGCTCGCGCGTGCCCTGCTTCGCACCGTCGTCCTCGTCGCGCTTGCCGATGAGCAGGCTCAATGCCGCGACCACCAGCAGAGACGAGGACGATGAAACCGCGCCAGATCACGTGCGCCCGTGTGCGGCGAGGATCCAGTCGCAGACTTCGCGCACCGCACCGCAGCCCCGCCCGGTGTGATGGTGACGCGGTCGGTGACGCTCGCGTACGGCCGCATGCGCGTCGGCCACCGCCACCGAAAAGCCGACGGCGCGCATCAACGGCAGATCCGGGTGTCATCGATGACGCACAACACCTCGTGCGGCGAGGCGCCGATCTGCGCGCACAGGCGCTCGAGCGCCTCGACCTTGTCCTCGCAGCCCTGCTCGACCAGGCGTGATGCCGAGCTCGCTGCAACGCGCGTCCACCGCCGGCGTGCGGCGTCCGGAGATCGACGGCCACCGTGATGCCGCGCGCATCACCTGCTTGAGTCCCAGGCCGTCCCGCACATGGAACACCTTGAGCTCTTCGCCGCTGCGGCGCCGAAGTACAGCCGGCCGTCCGTGAGCACGCCGTCGACATCCAGCACCACGCAGCCGATGCGCGTGCAGCGCAGTGCGCGCTGGCGGCTTGTTCACACGACTCCGGCGCGCAGCAGATCGTGGACGTTGAGCGCACCCACGAGCATGCCGACTCGTCCACCACGGGCAGCGCGGTGATGCGGTGGGTCTCCATCAGATGCACGGCCTCGGCCGCCAGCTCCTTCGGGCCGATCGTCTTGCAGCCCGTGGTCATCACCTCGTCCATGCGCGTGGCATGCACGTCGACCAGGCGATCGAGGGTGCGGCGCAGATCGCCGTCGGTGAAGATCCCGAGCATGCGCTGGCCCGGCATCGACGATCGCCGTCATGCCCAGCCCCTTGCTGCGACATCTCGATCAGTCCCTGCGGCGAGCGGCGTGCCGGCGCAGACCATCGGCACGTCCCTGCCCGTGCGCATCACGTCCTCGACGTGCAGCAGCAGGCGTCGCCCGAGCGCGCCGCCGGGATGCGAGCGCGCAAAGTCCTCTTCGGTGAAGCCGCGCCACTTGAGCAGCGCCACCGCCATCGCATCGCCCATGGCGAGCGTCGCGGTGGTGCTCGCAGGTGGGCGCGAGATTGAGCGGGCAGGCCTCCGCGGGAACGCTGACGTCGACGATTGACGGTCGCGGCGCGCGCCAGGGTCGATTCGGCGCGCCCGGTGAACGTGATCAGCGGCACGCCGAGGCGGCGGATGTGCGGCACGATCGTCGCGATCTCCGCGGTCTCGCCCGAATTGGAGATCGCGAGCACCACGTCGTCGCGCGTGATCATGCCCATGTCGCCGTGGCTGGCCTCGGCCGGATGCAGAAAGAAGGCGGGCGTGCCGGTGCTGGCGAGCGTCGCGGCGATCTTGCTGCCGATGTGACCGGACTTGCCCATCCCGGTGACGATGACGCGGCCCCTGCATTGCAGGCACAAGCGACAGGCGCGGACGAACGAATCGCCGAGACGCGGCACGAGCGCCTCGACGCGCCTTGGCCTCGGTCGCGAGGGCCTGGCGGCCCAGCTCGAGCACGGCTGCGTCGGAAAGCGGCGCTGGCTGAGGACCGGGGAGGCGGCAGGGTCGGCCGTCATAGCGCTCATCATGATACATCGCGTTGCTGCTAATATTCCAGCGTCCCCGCCACCGTCCCGCCGCACCGACAGATCCGCAATGACCCCCAACGAAGTCGCCGCGCTGATCCGCGCCGGCCTGCCCCGAGCGCGAGGTGCGCGTTGCAAGCGACGACGACACGCACTTCGAAGCGCTCATCGTGGCCGAGGCCTTCGCCGGCAAGCGCAGCCTCGCGCGCCACCAGCTGGTCTACGCAGCGCTCGGAGACGCGCATGGGACGCGAGATCCATGCCCTGTCGATCAAGGCATTCACGCCTGAAGAGTGGGCAGCGCCAGGACACAGGACGCAGCACGCAGCACTAGCGCAGGACGTCCGTGGACAAGCTGCAGATCGACGGCGGCATCCCGCTCGAAGGCGAAATCCGCATCTCGGGCGCGAAGAACGCCACGCTGCCGATCCTTGCCGGCGCGCTGCTGGCCGACGGCGCCGTCACGGTCGGCAATGTTCCGCACCTGCAGGACGTGACGACCACGATCGAGCTGCTGGGCCGCATGGGCGTGAGCGTCACCATCGACGAGCGCATGCGGGTCGAGGTCGATCCCACCACCATCCGCGAGTACTTCGCTCCCTACGAGCTGGTGAAGACCATGCGCGCGTCGATCCTGGTGCTCGGGCCGCTGGTGGCGCGCTTCGGCACGGCGGACGTGTCGCTGCCGGGCGGCTGCGCCATCGGCGCGCGGCCGGTGAACATCCACGTCGCCGGTCTGCAGGCGATGGGCGCCGACATCCACATCGAGAACGGCTACATCCGCGCGCGCGCCGCGCGGCTGAAGGGCGCGCGCCTGGTGCTCGAGACCGTCACCGTGACCGGCACCGAGAACCTGATGATGGCCGCGACGCTGGCGCGACGGCGAGACCGTGATCGAGAACGCCGCGCGCGAGCCCGAAGTCGTGGACCTGGCGAATTTCCTCATCTCGATGGGGGCGCGCATTCGCGGCGCAGGCACCGACACGATCGCAGATCGAGGGAGTCGAGCGCCTTCGCGGGTACCAGCTACGAGGTCCTGCCCGACCGCATCGAGGCCGGCACGTACCTGGTCGCGGGCGCGATCACCGGAGGCCACGTGCGCCTGAAGAACACCCAGCCCGCGCATCTCGACGCGGTGCTCGCCAAGCTGCAGGAGGCGGGCGCGCGCATCGCTACGGTGGGCGACAACTGGATCGAGCTCGACATGCGCGGCCGCCGGCCGCAAGCCGTCGACGTGCGCACCGCGCCGTACCCCGCGTTCCCGACCGACATGCAGGCGCAGTTCGCGGCGCTCAACACCGTCGCCGAGGGCGTCGGCACGATCACCGAGACGATCTTCGAGAACCGCTTCATGCACATGCTCGAGATGCGCCGCATGGGCGCCGAGATCCGCCTCGAGGGCAACACCGCGATCATTCAAGCGGCGTGCAGAAGCTCACCGGCGCGCCGGTGATGGCCACCGACCTGCGGGCTTCGGCGAGCCTGGTGCTAGCGGGTCTGGTGGCCGAAGGCACGACGCAGCATCGAGCGCATCTACCACATCGATCGCGGCTACGAGTGCATCGAGGAGAAGCTGCAGCAACTCGGCGCGCAGATCAAGCGAGTCGCGCTGACCAAGGGCTGCTAGGGGCGGGGCCGTTCCACGATCTGGGCCGTGATCTCGAACGACCGGCCGTTGCGCAGGCCGCGTAGCTTGATGGTGCGGCCGGGCGCCATCGCCGCCACGCTGGCGAGCGCTTGCTCGCCGCTGCGCAGTTCCTCGCCGTCGAGATGCGTCAGCACGTCGCCTGGCCGCAGTCCGGCGCGCAAGGCCGGGCTGTCCACATACAGGTTCTCGATCAAGACCCCTGTCTTTGGTGGCAGGCCGAGCGCTCGCGCCTGCGCCGCGGGCAGGTCTCCCGGCCACACCCCGAGCCAGCCGCGGATCACGCGGCCGTTGCGCACGATCTCGTCGGTGACGCCGCGTACGAGGTTCACCGGAATGGCAAAGCCGATGCCCTCGATACCGGCGGTGCGCGCGAACACTGCGGTATTGATGCCGACCAGCTCGCCCTCGACGTTGACCAGCGCGCCGCCCGAGTTGCCGACGTTGATCGCGGCGTCGGTCTGGATGAAATCCTCGAAGGCGTTGAGCCGCAGGCCACGGCCGGTGGCGCTGACGATTCCCTGGGTGACGGTCTGGCTCAATCCGACCGGATTGCCGATGGCGAGCACCACGTCGCCGACGCGCAGCGTGTCGGACCTGCCGAGGCGGATGGTCGGCAGATCGTCGAGCTCGATGTGCAGCAACGCGATGTCGGTGTCGGGATCGCGGCCGGTCACCTTGGCCGGGGCGATGCGGCCGTCGGAGAGCTGCACCATGATCGCCGCCCCATCCGGTACCACGTGGTTGTTGGTCACGATCCGGCCGCTCGCATCCACTATCACACCGGAACCCAGGCTGCTCTCGATGCGCTCCCGGACCAGCGGCCAGTCGCCGCCCATCAGGCTCTCGATCGCCGCGCGCGGCGTGGGGTCGTACACGCGCCGCGCCGTGTAGACGTTCACGACCGCGGGCGCGCTGCGCGAGACCGCCGAGGCATAGGAAGCCGGGCCCGGCGTGCTGGGCTGAGCCGGCGGGGTACCGGCCGCCCGCCCGCGCATCAGGTCCGGTCTCACCAGCAATACGAGAAAGGCGAGGGCCAGGCCCACCACGGTGAAACGCAGGATGAACAGCAGCAGATTCTTCAAGGCTGGCACGCGTTGGGGTGGCTCGTCCTCGCCGGGTCCACAGTCCGGGAGCCGAAGAGGTTTTGTGTATAATGCCGCGCTTCCTGAGGATCCGAAACACGGTGCGGCGCGAATGTCGGCGCGTTCGCGCGGATATCGTGCCGTGCGGATTTGCAGATCGCATGAGTTCCTGGCGGGCCACGCGGGGGAGAGTGGATGAGCGAAGACGTTGATCAGGGCAGGCGCAAGTTTCTGACCGCGGCAACAATAGCGACTGGCACGGTCGGCGCCGCCTTCGCCGCCATCCCCTTTGTGGCTTCCTGGGCGCCGAGCGCTCGCGCCAAGGCCTTGGGCGCGCCGGTCGAGGTCGATCTGTCGACCTCGAGCCGGGAATGCTCACCACCGTGCAATGGCGCCGGCAACCGGTATGGGTCGTCCGCCGCACCAAGGACATGCTCGAACGGCTCCCCGCCAACGACCCGCGGCTCAAGGACCCGGAATCGGAGAATTCCGAGCAGCCGCCCTACGCGCACAACGAAGTGCGCTCGCGCAATCCCGAGTACCTGATCCTGCTCGGTACCTGCACGCATCTGGGATGCCTGCCCAAGCAACGCTTCCAGGTCGGCGTCGGTGAGGGCGGCCCGGACTGGCCGGGCGGTTTTTTCTGCGTCTGCCACGGCTCGAAGTTCGACCTGGCCGGGCGGGTGTTCGCGGGCTCGCCGGCCGCCAAGAACCTCAGGGTTCCGCCGTACGACTTCATCGACGCAAAAACGATCCTGATCGGCGCCGACGCGGCTCCGAGGAAGGGAGTAGCCTGATGGCCGGCGCCACCTCTTCCTCCAGCAGCCGATCCGACGGCAGCAGCGGCACCTTCCACGCCTGGCTCAACGCGCGCTTCCCGGTCGACCAGTTCGTCCGCTCCCAGCTGCTGGAGTACTACGCGCCGAAGAATTTCAACTTCTGGTACTACTTCGGCGTGCTGGCGCTGGTGGTGCTCGTCCTGCAGATCGTGACGGGCATCTTCCTCACGATGAGCTACGAGCCCTCCGAGATCGAGGCGTTCGGCTCGGTCGAGTACATCATGCGCGACGTGCAGTGGGGCTGGCTGATCCGCTACCTGCACTCCACCGGCGGCTCGGCATTTTTCATCGTGATCTACCTGCACATGTACCGCGCGCTCCTGTACGGCTCGTACAAGCAGCCGCGCGAGCTGATCTGGATCTTCGGCATGCTGATCTACGCCGCGCTGATGGCGGAAGCGTTCTTCGGCTACGTGCTGCCGTGGGGCAACATGTCGTTCTGGGGCGCACAGGTGATCGTGTCGTTGTTCGGCGCCATTCCCGGCATCGGCGAGTCGCTGGCGGAGTGGATCCGCGGCGACTACAGCATCTCCGGCATCACGCTCAACCGTTTTTTCGCGCTGCACGTGGCGGCGTTGCCACTGGTGCTGATCCTGCTCGTCGTGGCCCACCTGGTGGCCCTGCGCGAAGTGGGCAGCAACAACCCGGACGGCATCGAGATCAAGAAACTCAACGACAGGAGCGGCAAGCCGCTCGACGGCATCCCGTTCCATCCCTATTACACCTACAAGGACCTGGTGGGCGTGGGGATCTTCCTGATCCTGTTCTCGATCGTGGTGTTCTTCGCGCCGACCTTCGGCGGCCTGTTCCTCGAGCCCGCCAACTTCGAGCCGGCCAATCCGCTCAACACCCCGGAGCACATCGCGCCCGTCTGGTACTTCACGCCGTACTACGCGATCCTGCGCGCCGTTCCCGACAAGCTCACCGGCGCCGCGCTCATGGGGCTCGCGGTGATCCTGTTCTTTTTCCTGCCGTGGCTCGATCGCACCAAGGTGAAGTCGATCCGCTACCGCGGCAGGACCTACAAGATAGCGCTCGGCGCGTTCACGGTGAGCTTCGTCGCGCTCGGATAGCTGGGACTGCAGCCCGCCGTGGGCCTGTACGTGATGCTGGCGCGCATCTTCACCGCCATCTACTTCGCGTTCTTCCTGCTGATGCCGTTCTATACGGGCAGATTCGAAAAAACCAAACCGGTGCCGGAACGGGTGACCTTCCATGCATGAGCGCACTGCCAGGCGCACCACCAGGCGCACCACCGGGCGTACTACGCTGGTTCTCGCCCTGGTTTTCGCGGCAGGCACGGCTTCGGCTTCGAGTGAAAGCGGCGGCGCGGCGTGGCTGCACTGGCAGGCGGACAACGACATCGGCAGTGCCGCGTCCCTGCAGCGCGGCGCGCGCAACTTCGTCAACTACTGCCTCGGCTGCCATTCGCTGCAATACATCCGCTACAACCGCATTGCCGAAGACCTCGGCATGACCGATGCGCAGGCGCAGGCGAATCTGATGTTCACTGGCGAACGCACTTTCGACGCGCTGCTCGCGCCGATGCCGCGCAAGGACGCTGAGGCCTGGTTCGGCCGCGCGCCGCCGGATCTGTCGCTGATCGCCCGCGCCAGGGGGCCGGACTAGGTCTTCCAGTTCCTGAAGACCTTCTACCTCGATGAGAGCCGCGCCGCGACCACGGGCGTGAACAACCTGAGGCTCGAAGGCGCGGCGATGCCCCACGTGCTCGCGGATCTGCAAGGGCTGCAGAAGGCGGTCTTCCATGTCGACGCCGCGTCGAGAAGACGGGCGAGGGCAAGGAGGTGGCGACGCAGGTCAAGGTGTTCGATCATTTCGAGGCGGCCAGGCCGGGCAGGCTGACGCCGGAGGAATACGACGCGTTCGTGCGTGATACCGTCAACTTCCTCGACTACGTCGGCGAGCCGGTCGCGTTTGCAAGCGCGAGCGCCTGGGTATCTGGGTGATCGCGTTCCTGCTCGCTGTTCACCGGTTTCGCCTACGCGCTCAAGCTCGAAATCTGGAAGGACGTCCGCTGAAACCCGGCCGGATACGCGGTAGCGCCGCCGAGTCGTGGGAGATGAACTTGGTGTCGAGCCGCCGCTCCGTGATGACGCTGTTCTCCTCGGCGCACGATGCGTTCAGCCATCGTACGCGGCTGGTGCTGGCCGAGAAGGGCATCAACATCGATGTCGTCAACGTCGAGCCGGGCGCGCTGCCCGAGGATCTGCTCGATCTGAATCCGTACCACAGCGTGCCGACGCTCGTGGACCGCGACCTGGTGCTCTACGACTCGCGCGTCATCATCGAGTACCTCGACGAGCGCTTTCCGCATCCGCCGCTGATGCCGGTGGATCCGGTGTCGCGCGCGCAGTTCCGCCTGGCGCTGTATCGCATCGAGCGCGACTGGTACGGCCTCACGCAGCAGATCGAGCAGGAAGTCGACAAGAAACAGATCGCTGCGGCTCAAGAAGATCCTGCGCGACAGCATCCTGGCGAGCAGCGACGTATTCAAGGCCAAGCCGTTCTTCCTGAGCGACGAGTTTTCGCTCGTCGATGCCAGATCGCGCCGATCCTGTGGCGCCTGCCGTACTTCGGCATCGACCTGCCGCCGCAGGCGCCGTCCGATCGCGAAGTACGCCAATCACCTGTTCTCGCGCCCCTCCTTCCGCGACAGCCTGTCGGAAGCCGAGCAGGACATGAGGCCGTAGGCCGCACAGCTCATGAACCGCGCGGCGCGTCTTGGCGATCTTCGGTCGGCCAGGGGTTTTCAGGACCGTCAAGAACACGCGGTGAGCTCACGGACGTTGGATCGTCGGGCGGTTTTCAGGACCGTCGGAGGCAGGATGCCGACGCGGAGCCTCCAGGGATGGATTCACGGCGTTCCCGAAAACCGCCCGACGATCCAACGTCCGCGCAACGTGTGTACGGCGCTCGGCGAAAACCCCTGGGCGATCGAGGGTCGCGAACACGCGCCGCAACCGGTCATGAGTGGTGCACACTAGGGTCATGGCCAGCGCGCGTCCGACATCCCGCCGTCCGTATCTTCTGCGGGCGATGCACGAGTGGATCAGCGACAACGAGCAGACGCCGCATGTCGTGGTCGACGCGGAGCAGCCGAACGTCGAGGTGCCGCGCCAGTACGTCAAGGAAGGGAAGATCATCCTCAACCTCAGCCACGCCGCGACCAGCGCGCTCAAGATTGGCAACGAGTGGCTGGAGTTCAGCGCGCGTTTCGCCGGCATCACGCGCACCGTGCGCGTGCCGATCAGGGCCGTGCTCGGCATCTACGCGCGCGAAACCGGGCAGGGAATGATCTTCAACGAGAGCGACCTCACCCCCGAGCCGCCCGGCGGCAAGCCGCCGGCGACGCCGACGCCGGAAGAGAGCCGGCGGCCGCATCTCAAGGTCGTCAAGTAGCGCAAGCGTCTCACGGCGCGGTGTCGAACGCCGCGCGGATCCAATCGATTGTGCCGCCGACGCCCGCATCGAGCGTCACCACGTCGAAACGCACGGGCATGCGCGCCAGCGCGCGCTGGGTGAGCAACAGGTGCTGCGCGGCGCGCACGATGCGACGCTGCTTGCCGCGATCGACGCTGGCGCGCGCGCCGCCGAACCGCGAATGAGTGCGCAGGCGCACCTCGACGATCACGAGGGTGGCGCCCTGGCGCATGACCAGATCGAGCTCGCCGACCCGGCAGCGGTAGTTTTCGCAGATGAGCTCCAGACCCTGCGCCCCGAGATAGCGGCGCGCGATACCCTCCGCGTGCGATCCGACAGCGCGCCGATCCATGGCGCGGGCGTCGCGCTAGTCGGAGGACCCGCCCGGACCCGGAACCGGCGGCGCGGTCGCCAGCATGCGCGGCTGGCCGTCGCGGATCTGTGCCCAGTCCAGCTCGCGCCGCACCCGCCCTTCCGCATCGATGGTCAGGCGACCGGTGACACCGCCGATGGCGCTCGCATTGCCGCGCACGCCGCTGCGCAGGACCGGAATGAGGCGGTAGGCATCGAAGCCGAAGGCATACAGGCGGCCGCGGCGGTTGGCACGCGCCGGCCACGCCTGGCGTACGGCTTCGCGCAGCTCCTCGGAAACCGCGTCCCTGCTGATCATCCACGGCATGTCCGGGAACATCATCCCATCGAGGTCCACGTTGGCGGCTTCGTCGGCCTCGAAGGCGTCGGAAGTGCAGTACATCGGTACGTCGCCCGCGTAGTGGAAACGCAGCTGCGGGCGGATCAGCCGCCCCTGCGAAGGCTGGGCCGCGACGAAGATGAATTGCACGTCGCCGCGCCGGCGCGGTTCGAACTCGAGCTTGGTGCCCAGGATGTTGCTCAGGCGGGCGTGCCGCTCGCGGCTGTCGGAGAGGCGCAGCAACTGCAGGATGACGCCGGTGTGGTCGCTTTCCTCGGGATTGTAGTTGCCGCGTGCGATCAGCTCGCCGCCGAGCACGCCGAGCTCGTCGGCGAAAGCGGTGGCGACGCGCGTGCCCCACTCGCCGTTGGGAAACATCACGACGCCGCGGGTGCGCCCATCGGCGATCACGCGCCGGGCAACCTGGCGCGCCTCGTCCTCCGGCGACAGGGCGAACTGGTAGAACCCAGCCGGTGCGCTGTGGCCTTCGGCCAGGAAATTCAGTGCCAACACCGGTACCCGTCCCTCGCCCATGTCCGCTGCGGCGCTGACCTCGTCCTTGGTGAGCGGACCGACGATGAACTGCGCGCCCTCGGCGAGCGCGCGCAATAGGCCGACGCGAACGTCTCGCTCGCGACGTCGTACACGCGTACTCGCGGCCGCTGCGCGGCATCGTGCTGGTAGTACGCGGACAGGAAACCGTCGCGCACCGCGATGCCGGCCGCCTGCTGCCGGCCGCTGAGCGGCAGCAGCAACGCGATCTGCGCCGGATACTCGAGCGTCACGGAGGAAGCGCGCAGCGCCTCGTCCAGCACCGAGCTGTTGGCGGGATGCAGCGGGTAACGCTTGCGCCATTCGCGCACCGTCGCGGCAGCGCCGAGCGGATTGCGATCGAGCTCGTTGAGCACCTTGCCGAATTCCAGCCAGCCCGTGAGCAGGAGATCCGTGCCCGGCGGGGCCTTCAGGGCGACGCCGCGTCCGGCGGCCGCCCGCAGGTTCTGCGCCAGCGCCTGGCGATTGGCGCTGATCGCCTGTGCCCCATGCAGCCAACGCTCGCGCGCGAGATAGGCGCGTGTCCCCTCGATCGCATTGCCGAGGGCGAATTGAATCCTGCCCTGCAGATCCAGCAGCCGCGCGCTCGCCTCAGGGGTCGAAGCCGGAGACAGCTCATTCAATATCTGCAACGCGCGGTTCGGCACGTTGGCGGCGAGAGCGACCTCCGCCGTGAGCAGGGAACGGCTGCGGGTCTGCTCTGGTGTCAGGGCGGGCGCCGACGCGAGCGTGCCGAGGACGCGCTCGGCCTGGCCGCGCTCGCCCGCCGCCAGCCATTCTTCGACGGCGCGCAGCGAATACTGCGCCTGTGCCGGCGGCACGGCCTTCGCCGCCAGCCGCTCGAACATCTGCGCGGCGGCTCGGTGGTCGCCTTCACGAACCAGTTTCTCCGCGCTCTGCGCGTCGGGCGCGCGCTCGGCGGGAGGCCGCACGCCGACACCCGGGCAACCGCTGAGCGCGAGTGCGAGCACGAGCAGCACCAGGCCGCGGGCTGTCAGTCCGAAGAGTCCTTGTTGCATAGGCCGTCGATCTCCATGCACGATCCATTCGGGCGACGCAGCCGAAGCGCGCCCGAACCCGGCAGCCGTGCCGCAGCGGCAAAGCGATCAGGGGATGCCAGTATAGTGGGCTCCAAACACCAGCGTACGCGCGCGGCCGGTGCGCAGTCAGCCGCCGAAAGGACCGCAAGCGTCCAGAAATCAGGGGCGCTGTACGTCGTCGCGACGCCGATCGGCAACCTCGCCGACCTCAGTGCCCGGGCGCGCGAGATCCTCTGCGGTGCCGCGGTGATACTCGCCGAGGACACGCGTCATACCGCTCAGCTGCTGGCCGCCTGTGGCATTTCGACGCCGCTCGCCTCCGTACATGAGCACAACGAGGCGCAGCGAGTTCCCGAGGTTGTGGAGCGACTGCGTCGCGGCGAGCAGGTCGCCCTCGTGAGCGATGCGGGCACGCCGCTGGTCAGCGATCCCGGATACCGCATCGTACAGGCCGTCGCGGATGCAGGGCTGGATGTGCGCGCGGTGCCCGGGCCTTGTGCGGCGATTGCCGCACTCAGCATTGCCGGTTTGCCGAGCGATCGTTTCGTGTTCGAAGGGTTTCTCCCTTCGAAGTCCGCGGCGCGGCGCAACCGTCTCGGGGAGCTGGCACAAGTCCCGCACACCCTGATTTTTTACGAGGCGCCGCATCGCGTGGCTGAGACACTAGCTGACCTCGCGCAAGTGCTCGGCGCCGAACGCCGCACCGTGGTGGCGCGCGAAATCACCAAGGTGTTCGAGACCGCGTACCGCGGAACGCTCGGCGAGCTGGCGGCGCGCGCTGCGCAGGAGCCCGACATGCAGCGCGGCGAGATCGTCATCGTGGTGACGGGCGCGGCTGCGGCAGTTACGGATACGGCCGAATTACAGCGCGTGCTGCGGCTCCTGCTCGCGCAGCTTCCCCTCAGACAGGCCGCGGAGCTGGCTGCACAGCTCACGCAAACTGCACCGAATGCGGCCTACAAGCTGGCGTTGCAGCTCAAGCGCGGTGATTGAACCGCGCGCGCACCACGGCGACGCAGTTGAGTTGGAGCCCGCCTTCGCCTATCGTCCGCGCCGGAGTCGGCCAGACAGTCGCTGCACGCGTCAAGCGTGTGGAGGAAAGTCCGGGCTCCACAGGGCAGGGTGCCAGGTAACGCCTGGGGGGCGCGAGCCTACGGAAAGTGCAACAGAAAATATACCGCCTAAGCGCTCTTCAGCGAGTGCCGGTAAGGGTGAAATGGTGCGGTAAGAGCGCACCGCGCCGGTGGTAACACGCGGCGGCACGGCAAACCCCACCTGGAGCAAGACCAAATAGGGAAGCAGGCCGGCAAGCGGCGCACGTGCGGCCCGCACGGCTTCCGGGTAGGTCGCTTGAGCGGCGCGGCGACGCGTACGCCAGATGAATGACTGTCCACGACAGAACCCGGCTTATCGGCCGACTCTTTCTCATGCGCGAGCGCGAACTTCGACCGGGGTTCGCCTGGCGAACCCCGTCCGAGAAGGCTCTAGCGAAGAGGGCCAGAAGCGCGAGCACCGCTCGTTGCCGGATTAGTGTCAACGAGCCCCGTCCATGGAGATCATTGCGAACCTGATGGAGCGCGTGCCGGAGCAGGCTTGAAATGGCATGAATTCTCGCGCTAGCTTCGATTCACTCATTAGTGCTCAGTGAGCAACCCTCGTAACAGTTGTTTCGCAGCGCATGAATAAGTCATGCTGTTGCAAAGTGTGATCTAAGTCACTGTCCAGCCTAAGAAAAGCGTTGACGGTCGGTTTGCGCTCCCTATAGTGGCGCGCGGTGGGAAAAAGTGGGAGGAAATGGGATTAAGGGCGCTCGCGAAGCCATGTTTCGGGGTGCGCAACAAGCTGACGCTGGATGCCAAGGGGCGGCTGGTCATGCCGACCCGGTATCGCGACCGCATTCCAGGAGCGCAGCCAGGGCCGCCTGGTCGTCACCGTCGACCGCGACCAATGCCTGCTGCTGTACCCGTTGCCGGATTGGGAAGAGATCGAACGCAAGCTGATGCGCGCTGCCCACCCTTCAACGCGCAGGCGCGGCGCCTGCAGCGGCTGATGGTCGGGTCACGCCACGGATCTCGAACTCGACGGTCATGGGCGCGTGCTGCTGCCGCCGAATTTGCGCGAATTCGCGGCGCTGACGCGCGCACGCGATGCTGATCGGCCAGGGCAACCGGTTCGAATTGTGGGACGAGGCGCGCTGGAACGAGCGTCGCGACGAGTGGCTCAAAGGCGGAGAGGGCGGCACGCGATCTGCCGGCCGAGCTCGAATCGCTGTCGCTGTAGGATCGCGCGGAGTCGCGCACGGTGCAGGAACACACGCCGGTGCTTCTCGACGAAGCACTGGCGGGTCTGGAAGTAAGGGCCGGACGGGTACTACCTGGACGCCACGTTCGGTCGCGGGGGACATGCGGGGGCGATTCTCGATGAAGCTGGGCGCATCGGGACGGCTGTTTGCCGTCGATCGCGACCCCGCAGCCGTCGTGCGGCGGCGCGAGCAGGCATTCGTCAACGACGCGCGCGTCGCCATCGTCGCACGCGGCAGCTTCGGCGACTCTGCGGACGCTGGTTCCGCGTCGAGTGCGTCGGCCCGGGGCTTCGACGGCATGCTCTTCGATCTCGGCGTCTCTTCGCCGCAGCTCGACGACGCCGCGCGCGGATTCAGTTTCATGCAGGACGGGCCCCTCGACATGCGCATGGATCCGCAGCCGCGGCGCGAGCGCCGCGCAATGGCTGGCGCAGGTCACCGGAGCGCGAGCTCGCGGACGTGCTGCACGAGCTCGGCGAGGAGCGTTTCGCGCGGCGCATCGCACGCGCCATCGTCGAGCGCCGAGCACGAGCCGCCATCGAAGCGCACGGCCGATCTCGCCGCGATCGTCGCGGCCGCGGTGCGCACGCGCGAGCCCGGCAAGCATCCGGCGACGCGCACCTTCCAGGCAATCCGCATGCACGTGAACCGCGAGCTCGAGGAGCTCGAACGCGGTCTCTGCCGCGGCTCTGCGATCTGCTCGGCGCCGGCGGCCGGCTGGTGCGTCATCGCCTTCCATTCGCTCGAAGACCGCACCGTCAAGCAGTTTCATGCGCCGGCACGCGACGCGTCGATCCGGTGTATGCCGGCCTGCCGAATATTCCGCGATGCGGCGCGCCCGACGCTGCGCCTCGTCGGCAAGGCCGTGCGCAGCCGCACGACGAGCTGAAATCGCGCGCCAATCCGCGCGCACGCAGCGCTACGTTTGCGCGTCGCCGAGAAGCGCGTTCGCTGAGCATCAGCATGAGGCCGTCGGCATGAAGCGTACAGCTGAACGGCCGCATGCGCTGGATCCGCTGCTGCACTGCCGCTGCTCTGGCTGCGGCGTGCTCGGTTCCGCGGCGGCGTGATCTACTGCAAGCACACGGCGCGCGAGCTGTTCGTCGAGCTCGAGGCGCTCAACTCGCCGAGCGCGACCGGCTCGAGATGGAATGGGGGCAGCTGCAGCTCGAGCAGAGCGCGTGGTCGACCCACGGCTTCGTCGAGCGTGTCGCCAATGCGCGCCTGAAGATGTCCATCCCGCACGCCGGCCGGCGTGCAGATCGTGCGGCCATGAAGTTCGGCTCTCAGCGATCGCGACGCCGGCAAGCCCGGCAGCTGCCGCTGCGGCTCGCGCTGGTCCTGGGGCTGCTGGTGCTCGCGGCGCTCGGCGCTCGCGGCACGCGCCGTGGATCTGCAGCTCGTCGATCACGGCTTTCTCGCCGGGCAGGGCGATGCGCGCTACCTGCGTGTCGCGTGAACATCACGGCGCATCGCGGCACCATTACCGATCGCTACGGCGAGCCTCTGGCGGTCAGCACGCCGGTCGATTCGGTCGTGGGTCAATCCGCAGGAGCTGACGCAATCGGCGGACAATTGCCGCGGCTCGCGCGTGCGCTGAAGCGCGACCGCAAAGCGCTCGCGCGGCGCGTCACCAGCAACCTCGATCGCGAGTTTCTCTATCTCGGCGCGCCACCTGGAGCCGCGAACAGGCGGCGCGACATGCAAGCGCGCTCGGCATTCCGGGCGTGCTACCTGCTGCGCGAATACCGCCGCTACTACCCGGCCGGGGAAGTGGCTGGGCACGTGCTCGGCTTCACCAGCATCGACGACAGCGGCCAGGAAGGCCTGGAGCTCGCCTACGACCACTGGCTCACCGGCGAGGATGGCGCGAAGCGCGTCATCCAGGACGCGCTACGGGCGCGTCGTCGAAGATGTCGAGAGCATTCGCGCGGCGCGGCCCGGGCAAGGACCTGGTGCTGAGCCTCGACCTGCGCATCCAGTACCTCGCCTATCGCGAGCTCAAGCGTGCGATGCATCGAGAATCGCGCCCGCGCCGGCTCGCTGGTGGTGCTCGACGTCGCGAGCGGCGAGGTGCTGGCGATGGTCAACCAGCCCGCGTTCAATCCCAACGATCGCGAGCAGCTCGCAGTCGGGACGCTACCGCAATCGCGCCGCCACCGACATCTTCGAGCCGGGCTCGAGCATCAAGCCGTTCATCATTGCGGCGGCGCTCGCCTCCGGGCAGTACGACCGGCGCAGCGTCGTCGATACGAGCGCCGGGATTCTGCAGGTCGGCATCAAGGTGATCGAGGACAAGAACAACCTGGGCATGATCGACCTGTCCACGATCCTCGCCAAGTCCAGCAACGTCGGCATGGCGAAGATCGCGCTGCACGCTCGAGCCCGAGCAGATCTGGAGCACGCTCGACGCGCTCGGATTCGGCCAGGTCAGCACGCAGCGGCTATCCCGGCGAATCCGCCGGGCTGCTCGAGCCATCATTCGCACTGGCGCCGCATCGGCATCGCCACGCTGGCGTACGGCTACGGCTTGTCGGTCACGCCGCTGCAGCTCGCGCATGCCTACGCCACGCTCGGCGCGCGGCGGCATCGAGCGTCCCGTGACGTTCCTGCGCAGTCGATCGAGCCCCGTGCCGGGCAAGCGCGTGCTCGACCGAGCACGTGGCGCACGATCTGGTGGCGCATGCTGGAGTCGGTGATCACGCCAGACGGCACGGGGATACGCGCTGCGCTCACCGGCTACCGCGTTGTCGGGCAAGACCGGCACCGCGTGGAAGGCGAACTGCCGGCGGTTATTCGACCGACAAGTACATGTCGGTCTTTGCAGGCCTCGTGCCGGCAACGCGGCCGCGGCTCGCGGCGGTCGTCGTGCATCGATGAGCCGGCGGCGCGCAAGTACTACGGCGGGCGATGTCGCGGCGCCGGTGTTCGCGAGCGTCATGGCCGGCGCGCTGCGGCTCATGGCCATTGCACCGGACGACCTGCCGCAGCCACAGCCGCAGCAGGCGACCCTCGCGCAGGCGGATGGCCGCGCCATGATGGCGCAGCACCTGGCGGCGCAACGGAATGAGCCTCGCTGAGCCTGCTCGAAGGCATTGTCGCAGGTGCCGCGCGACGTGCGCGGTCAGCGATATCACGCTCGACAGCCGCGCCGCGACCGCGGGCGGCGCTTTTCTCGCCCTGCCGCGGCATCAAGAGTCACGGCCTGCAGTATCTCGATGCGGCGCTGGCCGCGCGGCGTGCAGCGCCGTGCTGTGGGAACCTGCGCCGCGGCATCGGCCGAACCGATCGTGCCGGCGCATGTCGTCGGCGTGCGCAGTTCCAGAGCTCGGCAGCCACCTCGGCCGCATCGCCGATCGATTCTTCGGTGCGCCCTCGGCCGCGCTCCGCATCGCCGGCATCACCGGCACCAACGGCAAGACCACCAGCGCCTGGCTCCTCGCGCAGGCGCTGGAGGCCATCGGGCCAGCGCGCGCGCATATGCCGGCACGCTGGGCTTCGGCCCGGTCAACGCGACTCGCACCGGCCACGCACACCACGCCGGACTGCGTCACCGTGCATCGCCAGCTTGTCGGACCTGCACGCCGCGGGTGTGCGCCATGCTCGGCATGGAAGTGTCCTCGCACGCGCTCGCCCAGGATCGGGTCGATGGCGTGCGCTTCGACACCGCGGTGTTCACCAATCTCACCCGCGATCATCTCGACTATCACAAGCACCATGGAGGCCTACGGCGCTGCCAAGGCGCAGTCTGTTTTCGATGCCGGGGCTCGAGCATCGGGTCATCAACATGGGCGATGCGTTCGGGCGTCGCCTGGCGCTCGAGCTGCCATCCGACGGCTGCGCTGACCGCGGTCTGGAGCGGAGTCGGGCGAGTACGCCGATGCCGCAGATCCCTTTCGTGCAGCGCGCGCGTCATCGCGTGCGGGACGCGCGCGGGCTCGCAGATCGAGGTCGATTCGAGCTGGGGCCGCGGCGCGGCTGCGCTCGCGCGCTGGTCGGCGAGTTCAACGCCGAGAACCTCGTTGCCGTGCTGGCAGTCCTGCTGGTGCTGGGAAGTGCCGCTGGCCGAAGCGGTCGCGGCGCTGGCAGTGCGTGTGCCGCCGGCCGGCCGCATGGAGACGTTTCGCGGCGGCGCGACCAGCCCGGTCGCCGTAGTGGACTACGCGCATTCGCCCGATGCGCTCGCCAAGGCACTGCGGCGCCGCGCGCCAGCATTGCCGCGGCCGCCTGTGGTGCGTGTTCGGCTGCGGCGGAGATCGCGATCCCGGCAAGCGCCCGATCATGGGGGCGATCGCAGCGGAGCTGGCCGACGAGATCATCCTCACCGACGACAATCCGCGCACCGAGGATCCGCAGCAGCATCGTCGATGCGATCGCTGGCGGGACTCGCCGCCCGGCCAGCCGCGCCGCGTGATCCGCGATCGCGCGCGCGCAATTGCCACGGCGCTCGCCGAAGCCGGGCCGGCCGACATCGTGCTCATCGCGGGCAAGGGCCACGAGGAATACCAGATCTTACGGCACGCAATGCGCAGCCGTTCAGCGATCGCGCCGAAGTGCGCTCGCTGCTGGGGATGGAGCGCATGAAGCGCACGCTTGCCGCCGCCGCCGCGGCAGTACGGCGGCACGCTGCAGGGCGCCGGATCTGCGCGTATGGCGCGGTCAGCACCGACACGCGCACGTTGCGAGCCCAGCGACCTGTTCGTTGCGCTGCAAGGGCCCGAACTTCGACGGCAACGACTTCGTCGACGTGGCTGCGCGCGCCGGTGCCGCGGGCGCTCTGGTCGCCGGCCGGCGCAACTCCGCTCGAGCGCGGCGAGCATTTCGCACAGGTCGTCGTCCCGGACACGCTGGCGGCGCTCACCACGCTGGCGGGCGCCTGGCGCGGACAGTTCACCTGTCCGCTGGTGGGCGTGGGCGGCAGCAATGGCAAGACCACGGTCAAGGAAATGACCGCCGCGATCCTGGCGCGCCGCGGACCGTGCCTCGCGACGCGCGGCAACCTCAACAATCACATCGGCGTGCCGGTGACGCTCATGCGGCTGGAAGCCGCGCATCGCGCCGCCGTGTCGAGATGGGCGCGAATCGCATCGGCGACGTCGCGGCCCTGGCGCGATTGCCCGGCCCACGGTCGGCCTGATCACCAACGCCGGCGCGGAGCACCTGGAGGGCTTCGGGAGCCTCGACGGCGTGGCGCAAGGCGAGGGCGAAATGGTCGCGGCCTGGATGCCGCGGCGCAACCGCCGTGATCAACGCCGACGACGCGTACGCGCCCGTGTGGCGGCGCATGTCCGCGCGCGGCGCGCACGCTCACTTTCGGTCTCGCGGGCGACGCCGATTTCCGCGCCGGCGACGTCACGCAGTCGATCGAGCGCGGGCGGCTTTTCGCTGCGCTTCACGCTGCGCTGCGCCGGCGGACAGAGCGCGCGGTGCGATCTGCAGCTGGCCGGCCGCCACAACGTCGTCAACGCGCTCGCCGCAGCCGCCGCCGCCAGCGCCGCCGGTGCGAGCGCTGGACGACATCGTCGCGGGCCTCGCGAGGTCCGCGCGGTGGACGGGCGGCTGCAGCTGAAGGCCGCGCCACGGCGCGCTGGCTCATCGACGATTCGTACAACGCCAATCCCAGTTCGGTGCGCGCCGCGCTCGACGTGCTGCGAGGAGCTCGACGGGCCGCGCTGGCTGGTGCTCGGCGACATGGCGCGAGCTCGGCGACTTCGCGCAGCAGAGCCATCTCGATGCGGGAGCGCTGGCGCGCGCAGCGGGTGTCGCGGCTGTTCGCGGTGGGCCCGCTGAGCGCGCATGCCGCGGAGGCGTTTGGCAAGGGCGCCGAGTGGTTTCCCGGACGCCGCAGCGCTGATCAGGCGCCTCGACGGCGAGCTCCAGGCCGGAACGTCACGCTGCTCGATCAAGGGTTCGCGCATGAATCGCCTGGAGCGCGTGGTCGAGCGCTCACCTGCGTCGCGCCGGCCGGCGGCACATCGACTGAGGAGCCAGCGATCGCATGCTGTTGCTGCTGACCGAATACCTGGCGCGCTATGCAGTCCGGATTCAACGTCTTCAGCTACCTCTCGCTGCGGGCGATCCTGGCGGTGATGACCGCACTCGCCATTGCCTTGCTGGTGGGGCCCGCGGTCGATCCGCCGCCTGACGCGCCACCAGATCGGCCAGCAGTGTGCGCGACGACGGCCCGCAGTCGCACCTGCCGAAGGCCGGCACGCCGACCATGGGCGGCGCGCTCATCCTCGTCGCGATTGCCATCAGCACGCTGCTGTGGGCGGACCTGCGCAACCGCTTCGTCTGGATCGCGCTCGGCATCACGCTGGCCTTCGGCCTGATCGGCTTCTACGACGACTACCTGAAGCTCATCGTCGGCAATTCCAAGGGACTGGCCGCGCGCTACAAGTATTTCTGGCAGTCGCTCGCCGGAGCTCGGCGGCCGCGATGGCGCTGTACCTGACCGGCGCAATCGCCCGCGGAGACCTCGCTGTACGTGCCGTTCTTCAAGGACGTCGTGCTGCCGCTCGGCGTCGGCTACATCGTGCTCACGTATTTCGTCATCGTGGGCACCAGCAACGCGGTGAACCTCACCGACGGCCTCGACGGTCTCGCGATCATGCCCGCGGCCATGGTCGCCGCGGCGCTCGGCGTGTTCGCGTACGCTCACCGGCAACGTGGTGTTCGCCGGCTACCTCGGCATCCCCTACATCCCGGGCGTCGGCGAGACTCCTGATCTTCTGCGCCACGATCGTCGGCGCCGGACTCGGCTTCCTGTGGTTCAACGCCTATCCCGCGCAGGTGTTCATGGGCGACATCGGCGCGCTCGCGCTCGGCGCCGCGCTCGGCACGGTCGCGGTGATGGTGCGCCAGGAGATCGTGCTCATCGTCATGGGCGGCGTGTTCGTGCTCGAGACGGTGTCGGTGATCCTGCAGGTCGCCTCCTTCAAGCTCACCGGCAAGCGCATCTTCCGCATGGCGCCGATCCACCATCACTTCGAGCTCAAGGGCTGGGCCGAGCCGAAAGTGATCGTGCGCTTCTGGATCATCAGCCTGATCCTGGTGCTGGCGGGCCTGGCGACGCTGAAGCTGCGATGAAGCCGCACCGCGCCGGCAACCCGCTACATCGCCTCTGCGCCGCGCACGTCGTGGTCGTCGGCTGGGGCGCACCGGGATGTCGCGTGCGCGCGCTACCTCAGAGCGCGCGGCGTACGAGGTTGCGATCACCGACAGCCGCGCCGAACCGCCCGAGCTCAAGAACCTCGGCGAGCTGCTGTCCGCCAGCGTCACGCTGCGCCTGGGCGGCTTCGATCCGCGGCTGCTCGACGGCGCGCGTCAGATCGTGGTGTCGCCGGGCGTGTCGCTGCGCGAGCCGTTCGTGCGCGAGGCGCAGGCGCGCGGACTCGAAGTGATCGGCGACATCGAGCTCTTCGCGCGCGCTGCGCGCGCGCCGGTGATCGCGATCACCGGCACCAACGGCAAGAGCACCGTGACCACGCTCGTCGCCCTGATGGGCGAACGCAGCGGGCGCACGGTGCGCGCGGGCGGCAACCTCGGCGAGCCTGCGCTCGACCTGCTCGTCGGTCCCACGCCCGACTACTACGTGCTGGAGCTCTCCAGCTTCCAGCTCGAGACGACGTATTCGCTCGAATTGCGCGCCGCCACGGTGCTCAACCTGACGCCCGATCACATGGACCGGTACGACGACGATCGAGCAATACGCGGCGGCGAAGGCGCGCATCTTCGCGCGCTGCGACGCACGCGGTGGTCAACCTCGACGATGCCGCGGTGATGCGCCATGCCGCTGCCCGGCCAGCACCTGATCGGCTTCAGCGTACGTGATCGATCGCGACTGCCGACTACGGCCTGGTGCGCGACGCGGGCGGGCGGCTGAGTCTCGCGCGCGGCCGCGAGCCGCTGCTCGCGCTGCACCGAGATGAAGCTGACCGGCCTGCACAATGCCGCCAACGCGCTGGCCGCCCTCGCACTGGGCGATGCGGCCGGCTTCGACCATCGCGGCCATGCTCGCGGTGCTGCGCGACTTCGACGGGCCTGCCGCATCGCATGCAATGGGTGGCGGACCGCTCGCGGCGTGCGCTGGATCAACGACTCGAAGGGCACCAACGTCGGCGCGACGCTCGCCGCGGTGAGCGGTATGCACGGGCCGCTGGTCGTGATTGCGGGCGGCGACGGCAAGGGCCAGGACTTCGGGCCGCTCGCCGACGCTTTCGATCGCAAGGTACGCCGCGCTGGTGCTCATCGGGCGCGATGCACAGCACGTCGCGGCCGCGATCCGCAAGGCTCTGCCCGACGTGGAATTCGCCGGCGACGATGCCGGATGCCGTGCACACGGGCCGCGCGCGCGGCCCGGCCGGGCGACACCGTGCTGCTCTCGCCCGCCTGCGCCAGCCTCGACATGTTTCGCGACTACGCGCACCGCGGTGCGGAGTTCGCCGCGGCAGTGCGGGACCTCGAGCCCATGAGCGCGCACCACGATGCAGTACGCGCGCTCGACACGCGCACGCGCGCCTGACGATTCGACCCGGTGCTCGTCTCCTCGGTGCTGGCGCTGCTGCTGCTCGGTCTGGTGATGGTGACCTCCGCCTCGATGCTCGTTCGCCGAGCGCAATCTCGGCGACCCGTTCGCGCTCGTGCAGACGGCAACTGGCTGTTCGCGCCTGATCGGTCTGCCTGTGCACGCTGACCGCGTTCGCCGTGCGCAGCGATCTGTGGGAACGCTTCGGCCTGGCGCTGATGCTGGTCGGCGCTCGCGCTGCTGCTCCTGGTGCTGGTGCCGGGCGTCGGCGTGACCGTCGAACGGGGCGCGCCGCTGGCTGCGCCTGGGCGTGGTCAACTTCCAGGCCTCGGAGCTGGCGCGGCTGTTCGTTCTGATCTACCTCTGCAGCTACGCGGTGCGCCGCCGCGAGGAGCTGCGCTCGAGCCTCACCGGCGTACTGAAGCCGCTCGCCCTGCTGGCGTTCGCGGCGTGGCCCTGCTGCTCGCTGGAGCCGGATTTCGGCGCAGCCACGGTGCTCCTGTTCGCCACCGGCTTCTTGCGTACTGTTCATCGCCGGCCTGCCGTGGAAGTACGTGCTCGCTCGTGCTTCGGGCATCGGCGGCGCTGGCACTCGCCGCGGCTCGCCGTCGTCTTCCGCGTACCGGCTGCGCCGGCTCGGCGCGTTCCTCGATCCCTGGGCCGACCCGTTCGACAGCGGTTTCCAGCTCACGCAGTCGCTGATCGCGATCGGGCGCGGCGAATGGTTCGGCGTGGGTCTCGGGGCGAGCGTGCAGAAACTGTTCTATCTGCCCGAGGCGCACACCGATTTCGTGTTTGCCGTGCTGGCCGAGGAGCTGGGCCTCGCCGGCGTCCTGCTGCGTGCTGGCGCTGTTCGTGGTGCTGGTGTGGCGCGCCGTGCGCATATCGCGCGGCTCGGCCGCGCAGGCCGGCCTGCATGTTCCAGGCCTATCTCGCCGCCGGCTTCGGCGTCTGGCTGGGCCTGCAGGCCTTCATCAACATCGGCGTGAACATGGGCGTGCTGCCGACCAAGGGCCTGACGCTGCCGCTCATGAGCTACGGCCGCAGAGCCTGCTCGTGACGCTGCTGTGGCTCGGCATCGTGCTGCGCATCCACCACGAATGTGCCGCGGCCGGCCGCCTCGCGGTGCCGCGCGCCGCCGTCGCGTGCCGCCACGATGCGCCTGGAGCCGGTCGCATGAGCACCCCGTGCTCATCATGGCGGGCGGCACCGGCGGTCATGTGTTCCCCGCGCTCGCCGTGGCGCGCGCTGCTGCGCGAGCGGCGAATGCCGAGGTCGTCTGGGTCGGCACGCGACGCGGCCTGGAAGCGCGCGTCGTGCCGGCGCAACGGTTTTGCGATCGAGTGGCTCGCGGTGTCCGGGCTTGCGCGGCAAGGGCTGCCCTGACCTGGCTGCTCGCGCCGGTGCGACCTTGCTGATGGCGCTGTGCGCAGGCGCTTCGCGATCGTCCGCCGCCGCAAGCCCGCGGTGGTGCTCGGCGTCGGCGGATTCGTCACCGGTCCGGGCGGCGTCGCGGCGTGGCTGCTGGGCAGGCCGCTGGTCATCCACGAGCAGAACGCGATCGCGGGCCTCACCAATCGCTGCTGGCGCGCATCGCGCGCGCAGGTGCTCGAAGGCTTTCCCGGCAGCTTTCCACGCGGCGTGCCGGTGCGCATGTGCATCGGCAATCCGGTGCGGCGCGACATCGCAGCGCTGCCTGCGCCCGAGCAGCGCTTCGCGGACGCGCAGCGGCGCCGATGCGCCTGCTCGTGTATCGGCGGCAGCCTGGGCGCGCGCGCGCCTCAACAGCAGTCGTGCCGCGGCGCTCGCGCGCTCCTGCAGCGGCAGGGCCGTCCTCGAAGTCTGGCATCAGGCCGGCGAGCGCGGACATCGCGCAGGCGAGGTCGGCGTACTCGCCAGGCAGGCGTCAACGCGCGCGTCGATGCCTTCATCGAGGACATGGCGGGCGCCTACGCGTGGGCCGACCTGGTGATCTGCCGCGCCGGCGCGCTCACCGTCGCGGAGCTCGCAGCGGCGGGCCTCGGCGCGATTCTCGTGCCGTTCCCGTCCGCGGTCGACGATCACCAGACCCACAACGCGCGCTATCTGACCGAGGCGGGCGCCGCCGTCCTGATTCCCGAGCCGAGCTGACGTCGAGCCCGGCTCGCTGCTGCGGAGCTCGCGCGCCTTGCGCAGCGATCGCTGCACGTCTTCTCGACATGGCGCGGCGTGCGCGGGCGCGCGCGATGCCGGACGCCGCCGAATCGCTGACGCGTGCGGTGCTCGATGCTCGCGGGAAGTGCGCGCATGACGGACCCAGCATCGGCGCACCGCCGACAACCGCATGCGCCGCATCCAGCGCATCCATTTCGTCGGCATCGGCGGCAGCGGCATGGGCGGCATCGCCGAAGTGCTGCATCAATCTCGGCTACGAGGTGCAGGGCTCGGATCTCAAGCCCAACGCCGGTGACGCGACGCCTCGCGCAGCTCGGCGCCAGGATCGTCTTCGGCCACGCGGCGGAGAACGTCGGCGACGCCGACGTCGTCGTCGTGTCGAGCGCGGTCGCGCGACGACAACCCGGAAGTGCAGGCGGCACTCGACGCGTCGCATGCCGGTGGTGCAGCGCGCCGAAATGCTCGGCGAGCTGATGCGCTTTCGCTACGCCATCGCAGTGGCGGGCACCCATGGCAAGACCACGACCACGAGCCTGGTCGCCAGCATTCTGGCCGAGGGCGGCGAGGATCCGACCTTCGTCATCGGCGGCCGCCTGAAGAGCGCCGGCAGTCAATGCGCGCCTCGGCGCCGGCCGCTATCTGGTGGCCGAGGCCGACGAGAGCGATGCCTCGTTCCTGCACCTGCAGCCGATGATCGCGATCGTCACCAACATCGACAACGATCACCTGGCCACGCATGACGGCGATTTCGGGCGGCTGAAGCAGAGCTTCGTCGACTTCCTGCACAACCTGCCGTTCTACGGACTCGCCGTGCTGTGCGCCGACGATGCGCACGTGCGCGACATCCTGCCGCGCGTGGGACGGCCCGATCGTCACCTACGGCATCGAGCAGGCAGCCGATGTGCGCGCGGTCAATATCGCGCGCCGCGGGCTGCAGACGCAGCTTCGAGGTGCTGCGGCCCGGGCACGTCGACACCGCTCGCGCGTCACGCTCAATCTGCCCGGCACGCCACAACGTGCTCAACTGCGCTCGCCGGCGATCGCGGTGGCCACCGAGCTCGACGTCGCCGACGCGGCGATCCAGCGCGCGCTGCGAGCATTTCCAGGGCATCGATCGGCGCCTGCAGCACATCGGCGATGTACAGATCGCGGCGCGGGCGCATCACGCTGGTCGATGACTACGGCCATCACCCGACCGAAATCGCGGCGACGCTCGAGGCCGTCCGCCAGGGCTGGCCGGGCCGGCGCCTGGTGCTCGCCTTCCAGCCGCATCGCTACACGCGCACGCGCGATCTGCTCGATGACTTCGCGCAGGTGCTGTCGAGCGCCGACGTGCTGCTGGTGACCGAGGTATATGCGGCCGGCGAAGCGCCGATCGCCGGCGCCGACGGCCGCGCCATCTGCCGCGCGGTGCGCTCGCGCGGCCAGGTCGAGCCGGTCTTCGTCGAGCGCGTCGAGGAGCTCGCCGCTGCGCTCGCGCGGACGTGATTCGCGACGGCGATGTGGTCGTGACCATGGGCGCGGGCAGCATCGGCGCGGTCGCGCACGAGCTGCCGGCGCGGCTGCGCGCAGCCTCCAAGCCGCGCCGGCTCGAGGGCAAGCGGCCATGAACGCGCGTCGCAGTCAGCGCGCGACTTCGCGGATCGCGTGCGTGCGCGACGAGCCGATGGCGCGGCACACCTCGTGGCATGTCGGCGGTCCGGCGGATCTGTATTTCGAGCCGCGCGACGTCGAGGACCTGGCCGCAGTTCCTGCGCACTCTGCCGGCCGGACACGCCGCTGCACTGGATCGGTCTCGGCAGCAACCTCCTGGTGCGCGACGGCGGCATGCGCGGCGTGGTCATCGCGACCCACGGCGCCCTGGCGGGCTCGAGCGCCTGAGCGACAACCGCGTGTACTGCGAAGCCGGGTGTCCGTGCGCGCGGCTCGCCAAGCAGTGCGTGAAGTGGGGCCTGGGCCCCGCGGAATTCTTTGCCGGGATTCCCGGAACGCTGGGCGGCGCGCTGGCGATGAACGCGGGCGCGTTCGGCGGCGAGACCTGGCGCCACGTGGTGGAGGTCGACACGATCGATCGCCACGGCGTGCGGCACTAGCGGCCGGCGAGCGAGTACCGCGTCGGCTATCGCAGCGTCGTGCGCCCGCCGAGGAGTGGTATCTCGGCGGCGCGCCTGAGCTTCGAGCACAGGCCCGAGGCGCACGCCGGACGAAATCCGCGCGCTGCTCGCGCGCCGCAAGCAGACACAGCCGATCGGCGAGTGGAGCGGCGGCTCGACCTTCACCAATCCGCCGGGCGATCACGCCGCGCGGCTGATCGAGAGCGCCGGGCTCAAGGGCCATCGCATCGGCGGCGCGCCGGTTTCGACCAAGCACGCGAACTTCATCATCAATGACGGCGACGGCGACTGCGGCGCGATATCGAGCAGCTGATGCTCGCACGTGCAGGTCACGGTCGAGCGCGTGCACGGCGTACAGCCTCGAGCCCGAAGTGCGCATCGTGGGAGAGCCGCGCTTGAGCGTCGAGCACAGTAATGCCGATGCACGCGCCGTTCGGCCGCGCTTCGGGCGCGTCGCGGTGCTGATGGGCGGCACGTCCTCGGAGCGCGAGGTGTCGCTCGACTCGGGACGCAATGTGCTCGAGGCGCTGCAGCGCGCGCGGCGTCGACGCGCACGCGGTCGATGGCATTCCCGCGCTCATCGCAGCGCTCGCTCGCGAAGCGCTTCGACCGCGTGTTCAACATCCTGCACGGCGGCGACGGCGAGAACGGCGTGCTGCAGGGCCTGCTCGATGCGCTCGGCGTGCCGTACACCGGATCGGGCGTGCTCGGCTCGGCGCTGACGCTCGACAAGATCCGCACCAAGCAGGTGTGGCTGGCGCTCGGCCTGCCGACGCCGCGATACGTCGCGCCTCGAGCGCGGCGGCGACGTGCGTCAGCGCGGCGCGCGAGATCGGCTTGCCGCTGATCGTGAAGCCCTCGCTGCGAGGGCTCGAGCGTCGGCGTGAGCCGCGTCTTCAAGAGCGGCGATCTGCACGCAGGCCGTGGAGCTCGCGGCGCGCTATCCCGGCGAGCTGCTGATGGAGCAGCTCATCGTCGGCGAGGAATACACCGTGCGGCATCCTCGGCGACAGGCGCTGCCCTCGATCCGGATCGTGCCGGCCGGTGAGTACTACGACTACCACGCGAAGTACGTCGCCGAGGACACGCAATACATCTGCCCGGGGCTTGAGCGGCGCCGCCGAGGAGGAAATACGCGCGCTGTGCGCTTGCGGCGTTCCGGGCCGCCGGCTGCAGCGGCTGGGGGCGCGTCGACCTGATGCGCGACGAGTCCGGCCGCGAGTTTCTGCTGGAGGTCAACACCACCCCGGGCATGACCAGTCACTCGCTCGTGCCGAAGGCGGCGCGCTCGCAGGGCATCGAATTCGAGGAGCTCGTCTGGCGCGTCCTGGAGACGAGCTTGGCCGCCGCGGGGAGCAAGCCGTGATGCTCAAGCTGCGCAAGCGCAACCGCCGCAGGATCGAAGCGCGCGAGTGGAAGCTCGCCGGCGTTCAACTGGCGCGCCGTCGGCACCACGCTGATGTTCTTCGGACTCGCCACCGTGCTGGGTTACGGCCTGATCTTCGCCCTCGATCAGCCCATCCGGATCGTCTCGGTCGAGGGCAAGTTCCAGCGCGTCTCCCCCGTCCAGGTCGAGCAGGCGGTCACCACGGGCATGCACGCCGGATTCATGTCCGTGGATCTGGCGGCGGTACGCGAGCGCGTGCAGGCCCTGCCCTGGGTCGACCAGGCGCGCATCCAGCGGCGCTGGCCCAACGGCCTGCGCGTGGAAGTCACCGAGCAAGTGGCCGCGGCACGCTGGGGCGAATCCGGCCTGCTCAATACGCGCGGCGAGCTGTTCCTGCGCGAGCGCGCGCCACGTGCCGCCCGAGCTGCCGCGCCTGAACGGGCCCGGAGGGTACCGAGTCGCAGGTGGCCCAGCGCTATCTCAGCGCCCAGGGCCGGCTCATCGAAGCGGGCATGCGTCTCACCGCGCTCGAGCTCGACGCGCGCGGCGCCTGGCAGCTCGAGCTTGCCAACGGCATCGAGGTGCGCCTCGGCCGGCGCGAGGTCGAGGAGCGTCTCGACCGTTTCATCCAGACCGCGCTGCCCTTGATGGGTCCGCGCGCGCGCGAAGTGGACTACGTCGACATGCGCTACAGCAACGGCTTCGCCATTGGCTGGAAGAGGCGCGGCGCGCTCGCGAGCCGCGAAGTCCCGATCCCCGTCACTCAACCGCGCGCGCCGCGCGACAAGCCCGCGCCGCGCGCCACTGCCTGACCTGACATCGACACCGACATCGACACCCGACATCGACAGGACTGCGACACAACCATGTTACGACGCACTGACCGCAATCTCCTCGTCGGGCTCGATATCGGCACCTCGAAGGTGGTGGCCATCGTCGGCGAGACTGCCAACGACGGCAGCGATCGAAGTCATCGGCATCGGCTCGCACCCGTCCCGCGGCCTGAAGAAGGGCGTGGTGGTCAACATCGAATCCACGGTGCAGTCGATCCAGCGCGCGGTGGAGGAAGCCGAGCTCATGGCCGGCTGCGAGATCCACTCGGTGTACGCCGGCATCGCCGGCAGCCACGTCCGCAGCCTCAATTCCCACGGCATCGTCGCCATCCGCGACAAGGAGGTGACCGCCGGCGACGTGGATCGCGTCATCGATGCGGCCAAGGCGGTGGCGATTCCCGCGGACCAGAAGATCCTGCACGTGCTGCCGCAGGAATTCATCATCGACAACCAGGAAGGCATCCGCGAGCCCATCGGCATGTCCGGCGTGCGCCTGGAGGCGAAGGTGCACATCGTCACCGGCGCGGAGAGCGCGGCGCAGAACATCGTCAAGTGCGTGCAGCGCTGCGGGCTCGCGGTCGAGGACATCGTGCTGGAGCAGCTCGCTTCCAGCTACGCGGTGCTGACCGACGACGAGAAGGAGCTCGGCGTGTGCCTCGTCGACATCGGCGGCGGCACCACCGACATCGCCGTGTTCTCGCAGCGGCGCGATCCGCCACACCGCGGTCATCCCGATCGCCGGCGACCAGGTCACCAACGACATCGCGGTGTCGATGCGCACGCCGACGCAGTACGCCGAGGACATCAAGATGAAGTACGCCTGCGCGCTGTCGCAGCTCGCCAATCCGGACGAGACCATCGAGGTGCCGAGCGTGGGCGACCGGCCGCCGCGGCGTCTGGCGCGCCAGACGCTCGCCGAGATCGTCGAGCCGCGCTACGAGGAGCTGTTCGGCCTGATCCGCGACGAGCTGCGCCGCTCGGGCTTCGAGGAGCACGATCGCAGCCGGCATCGTGCTCACCGGCGGCAGCGCCAAGATGGAAGGCGCCGTCGAGCTCGCCGAAGAGGTCTTCCACATGCCGGTGCGCCTGGGCTGCCGCAGCACGTCACGGGACTCGTCGAAGTCGTGAGCAATCCGATTCACGCCACCGGCGTCGGGCTGCTGCTGTACGCGCGCGCCAACGCGCACAGCTCGGCGACGCGCCAAGCCGGTGCTGGGTGGCATGAAGAACGTCTGGTCGACCGCATGAAGAGCGTGGTTCCAGGGCAATTTCTGAAGGAGTGCAACGAGGAGGCGCTCGAAGTGCGAATTTGACGTGGAGGAGAACGACATGTTCGAACTGATGGATGCATACAGCCAGACGGCCGTCATCAAGGTGCTCGGCGTGGGCGGCGGCGGCGGCAACGCCGTCTCGCACATGGTCGACGGCCGGCATCGAGGGCGTGGATTTCATCTGCATCAACACCGATGCGCAGGCGCTGAAGCACTCGAAGGTGAAGATCATCGCTGCAGATCGGCTGCAACATCACCAAGGGACTGGGCGCCGGCGCCGATCCGGAAGTGGGCCGGCAGGCCGCGATGGAGGATCGCGACCGCATCATCGAGCTGATCGAGGGCTGCGACATGCTGTTCATCACCGCCGGCATGGGCGGCGGTACCGGCACGGGCGCGGCGCCGGTGGTGGCGCAGGTCGCGAAGGAGCTCGGCATCCTCACCGTCGCCGTGGTCACCAAGCCGTTCGAGATGGAAGGCAGCAAGCGCATGCTGGTCGCCGAGCACGGCATCGCCGAGCTCGGCAAGTACTGCGACTCGCTGATCACGATCCCGAACCAGAAGCTGCTGACGGTGCTCGGGCGCCAGCACGACGCTGCTCGACGCCTTCAAGGCGGCCAACCAGGTGCTGCAGGGCGCGGTGCAGGGCATCGCCGAGCTGATCACCCGTCCGGGCCTGATCAACGTGGACTTCGCCGACGTGCGCACGGTCATGTCGGAGACCGGCATGGCGATGATGGGCTCGGGCTCCGCGAGCGGCGAGGACCGGGCGCGCGAAGCGGCCGAGGCCGCGGTGTCCAGCCCGCTGCTCGAGGACATCAACCTCGCCGGCGCGCACGGCATCCTGGTCAACGTCACCGCCGGCATGGACCTGTCGATCGGCGAGTTCGAGATCGTCGGCGACACGGTGAAGCAGTTCGCCTCGGACGACGCGACGGTGGTCGTCGGCACGGTGATCGATCCGGAGATGAGCAACCAGATCCGCGTGACCGTGGTCGCGACCGGCCTGGGCCGGCCGAGCGTGCGTCAGCACGCGACGCAGATGCCCATGCGGCGCATGCTGCCACGCGGCCGCGGCCAGCAGCCGCAGATGCAGGTGGTGTCCAGTCAGCGTCGCGCGCCGATGACCGCCGGCGACTACGCGGCGCTCGACAAGCCCACGGTGCAGCGCCAGCGGGCGGTGGGCGATGGCCTGCGCGTGGACGCGGACAGCGATGATCTGCTGGACATCCCGGCGTTCCTGCGCCGGCAGGCCGACTGAGCGAAAGCGCCTGCCGCGTGGTCGAACGTGTGGGCGGATCGAAGGTGCCGCTCGCGACGCTGGGACGGCGAGACTTGGTCCGTGGCCGATCGGGGCCTATGCACGGCAGCGCGGCTATTGCGTCAGGCCTGTGTCGGCTAGACGCGCGCCGAATGCTGGCGAGGCATTTTGGCGTCTGTGCCATACGGCCGTAGCGCAGCTTTCATGGTCAACCAGCGAACCTGAAGAACACCATCCGCGCCACCGGCGTGGGTCTGCATACCGGCAAGAAGGTCCTCATGACCCTGCGGCCGGCGCCGGCCAATACCGGCATCGTGTTCCGTCGCACCGACCTGGACGACGCCGGTCGACATCCAGGCGCACGCCGGAGAACGTCGGCGAGACGCATGCTCGGCACCACGCTGGTCAAGGACGGCGTCAAGGTCTCGACCGTCGAGCACCTGCTGTCGGCCTTCGCGGGGCTCGGCATCGACAACGCGTTCGTCGAGCTGAGCGCGCCGGAAGTGCCGATCATGGACGGCAGCGCCGGACCTTTCGTGTTCCTGCTGCAGTCGGCGGGCATCGAGGAGCAGGGCTCGCCCAAGCGCTTCGTGCGCATCAAGAAGAGTGTGCGGGTCGAGGACGGCGACAAGTGGGCGCGCTTCGATCCCTTCGACGGTTTCAAGGTGAATTTCGAGATCGAGTTCGATCACCCGATCTTCAAGAAACGCCTCGCAGACCGCGTCGATGGATTTCTCCACGACCTCGTTCCTCAAGGAAGTCAGCCGCGCGCGCACCTTCGGCTTCATGCGCGACCTGGAGACGCTGCGCGCCCGCAATCTCGCGCTCGGCGGCACCATGGACAACGCCATCGTGCTCGACGATTTCCGCGTGCTGAACGAGGACGGGCTGCGTTACGAGGACGAGTTCGTCAAGCACAAGATTCTCGATGCGATCGGCGATCTGTACCTGCTCGGCCACAGCCTGATCGGCGAATTCAGCGGCTTCAAGTCGGGTCACGCGCTGAACAACCGCCTGCTGCGCACCCTGATGGCCGAACGTCGACGCCTGGGAAGAGGTCACCTTCGAAACGCCGGCGCAGGCGCCGATTTCGTTCGTCACCGCCGCGGCGGCTCCGGCCTGAACAGGCGTCCGAGCTGAAGCCGCTGGCCGCTATCGACTCACGGTGCCTGCGCGGCAGGGGCAGCCCCCGAGCGCGGCTGGACGCGTACGCGGATCCGATGCACCGGTCTGCCCAACTTGGCGCTCACCGAGTCGCGCAGCCGCGGAATCTCGAAGCGCAGGCGCGCGCAGAACGCGCCCGAATCCACCCACAGCGTGAGCTCGCCCTGGCGCTCGCTGGCATGTGCGAGGTGCGCCCGCAGACGCTCCGGCAACAAGGCCTGAACGTCGTCGCGCAGCGCAACCGCGGCCCTGGCGCGACGGGTCAGATTGGCGAGCCGCGGGGTGCTGGAGTGCAGCAAATCAGCTGACAGAACGAGGTTTGTGCACTGCGATAACCCACGGATTGAGAGGCAGTTCTGGTCCAGTTTTGTTGTCTTGCGCCGTTCACTTGGGCATAGTCTAGACCACTGCAAAGGGCAAACTCACCGAAAGGTGGGGACGCAAAGCCACCGGTCTACGGCGCGAGCTATGACAGCGGGGTTGCCAGGATGAACAAGAACTTACATACATTTCTCGCGTCGCTGCGCCAGACGCGCGTGTTCACCGCGGCGCCGGGGCCAAGTGCCGCAATTGGAGCGATTTCAGCACTGCCGGCTGTGCGGAGCGGACTGCATGAATGTGATCATTTTCGTCGCCGGCAGAATGGCCGCGCACGGCAGCTCAATCTCGCGCATCCCAGCGCGCTGGCCGGTCGTCGCGCTCGGCGGTTCTCGTCGCTGGTCGGCGGAGCGTTCTTCGCCGGTCGCCACTTGGGTTTCAGCCAGGATGCGCGAGCAGCCCGCCGCGCAGTGGCAGCAGTGGTCGAAGAAGCTGGCGCACCAGCAGGCGCAGATCGCCGAGGCCGCGCCGCGTACCTGCAGGAGAACGTCGATGCCCTGGCCAAGCGCGTCGGCCAGATGAACGCCCACGTCATCCGCCTCGACGCGCTCGGCCAGCGCCTCACCGAGATGGCCAACATCGACGACCGCGAATTCGACTTCGGCAACGCGCCGGCGCAGGGCGGTCCCGAGCCCGACAGCAGGGCGCAGGCAGCGCAGATCCCGCAGCTCACTGCGATGATCGACGAGCTCGCGCACGCAGCTTGATGCAGCGCGAGCTGGAGCTGGGTGTGCTCGAGAACCTGATCCTGAGCCGCAACCTCAGCGAGCAGATCCAGCCCGAGCGGCCGCCCGGTGGCCAGCGGCTGGATCTCCTCGTACTTCGGCAATCGCTCCGACCCGATCACCGGCTACTACGGCAGTCCACAAGGGCGTGGATTTCGCCGGCCGCGCCGGCGCACGAAGTCGTAGCGGTCGCCGCCGGCGTCGTGACCTGGTCACGCGAGCGCTTCGGCTACGGCAAGATGGTCGAGATCAACCACGGCAACGGCTTCGTCACCCGCTACGCGCACAACGAGCGCAACCTGGTGTCGGTGGGGGACACGGTGCAGAAGGGCCAGCCGATCGCCCTATGGGATCCACGGGACGCGCCACCGGCCCGAACCTGCATTTCGAAGTGCTGCGCAACGGCCGCCAGGTCAACCCGCTGCAGTTCATCAAGTCGACGCGCACCTGACAACTCGAGTCATGGGCTGAGTGCGGGGCCTGCGCGAACGCCGTGAATCCATCCATGGAAGCTCCGCGTCGGCATCCTGCCTCCGACGGTCGCGCAAGCCCCGCACTCACCCCATGCTCGAGTCGCGTAGCTGCCGATCGCGAAACCCCTGCACGGCTCCCTGCTCTAAGCCGTCAGCGTTCGCCAATCCCTGTAGAATACGCCGCCTTTGGCGCAGCCCCCGGCTGCGCCGAGGTCGACGTGTTTGTTTTCCCTGAGGATATTTCACCGTGTTCGCAGTTTCTGGCGCGCATCTTCGGCAGCCGTAATCAGCGGCTGCTCAAGGGTTATGGTCGCTGGGTCGAGCCAGGCGAATGCCCTCGAGCCGGCCATCCAGGCCCTGGGCGACGAGCAACTGCGCGCCAAGACCGATGAGCTGCGCGCACGCGTCAAGGAAGGGGCCACGCTGGACGAACTGCTGCCCGAGGCGTTCGCCATGGTGCGCGAGGCGGCGCGCCGCACGCTCGGCATGCGCCACTTCGACGTGCAGCTCATCGGCGGCATCGCGCTGCACCAGGGCAAGATCGCCGAAATGCGCACCGGCGAGGGCAAGACGCTCGTCGCGACGCTCCCGGCCTACCTCAACGCGCTCGCCGGCAAAGGCGTGCACGTCGTCACCGTCAACGAGTACCTCGCCCAGCGCGACGCGGACTGGATGGGGCCCGTGTACCGCTTCCTCGGGCTCGACGGTCGGCGTCATCAAGAACGGCCAGAGCTCGCGCCGAGAAACGCGCCGCGTATGCGTGCCGACATCACCTACGGCACCAACAACGAATTCGGCTTCGACTACCTGCGCGACAACCTCGCGTTCCGGCTCGAGGACCGCGTGCAGCGCGCGCTCAATTACGCGATCGTCGACGAGGTCGACTCGATCCTGATCGACGAGGCGCGCACGCCGCTGATCATTTCCGGCCCGGCCGAGGAGAGCACCGAGCTCTACATCAACGCATCAATGCGCTGGTGCCGCGGCTCACGGTGCCAGCAGGAACGAGGAAGAGGAGTCCGGGCGACTTACTCGCGTCGACGAGAAGACCAAGCAGGTGCACCTCACCGAGGAGGGTCACGAGCGCGTCGAGCAGCTGATGGCTTCGAGGCCGGCATGCTGCGCGAGGGCGAGAGCCTCTACGACGCGGCGAACATCCGCGCTCATGCATCACCTCAACGCGGCGCTGCGCGCGCACGCGCTCTACAAGCGCGACGTCGAATACATCGTGCGCAACGGCGAGGTCGATCATCGTCGACGAGTTCACCGGCCGCACCATGCCCGGCCGGCGCTGGTCCGACGGCCTGCACCAGGCGATCGAGGCCAAGGAAGGCGTGCGCGTCCGCGAGGAGAACCAGACGGTCGCCTCGATCACCTTCCAGAACTACTTCCGCATGTACGCGAAGCTCGCCGGCATGACCGGCACGGCCGACACCGAAGCCTTCGAGTTCCAGCAGATCTACGGGCTCGAGGTCGTCGTCATCCCGACCCACAAGCCGATGATCCGCGACGACGCCGTCCGACCTCGTGTACCTCACGCAGCACGACAAGTTCGCGGCGATCATCGAGGACATCCGCGACTGCATGAAGCGCGGCCAGCCCGTGCTGGTCGGCACGACCTCGATCGAAACCTCCGAACTGCTCTCCGGGCTCCTGCACAAGGAAGTCGTGCCGCACCAGGTGCTGAACGCCAAGCAGCACGAGCGCGAGGCCCACATCGTCGCGCAGGCCGGGCGCCCGGGGACCATCACCATCGCCACCAACATGGCCGGCCGCGGCACGGACATCGTGCTCGGCGGCAACCTCGAAGCCGAGCTGCACGCGCTCGAGAATCCGGACGAGGACACCGTCGCAGAGCGCCAAGCGCGAGTGGCAGGAGCGCCACGACGCAGGTCCTCGCCGCCGGCGGACTGCACATCGTCGGCACCGAGCGCCACGAATCGCGGCGCATCGACAACCAGCTGCGCGGCCGCTCCGGCCGGCAGGGCGATCCCGGGCTCGAGCCGCTTCTACCTGTCGCTCGAAGACAACCTGATGCGCATCTTCGGCGACCCGGACCGCACCAAGGCGCTGCTGTCGCGCGTCGGCATGAAGGCAGGCGAGGTCATCGAGAGCCGCATGCTCACGCGCCAGATCGAGAGGCGCAGCGCAAGGTCGAGGCGCACAACTTCGACGCCCGCAAGAACCTGCTCGAGTACGACGACGTCGCCAACGACCAGCGCAAGGTGATCTACCAGCAGCGCACCGAGCTGATGGCCGCCGAGGACGTCGCCGATGCCATCCGCGGCATCCGCGAAGAGGTGGTCAACGCGGCTGATCGACCAGTTCGTGCCCGCCCGAAAGCGTCGCCGAGCAGTGGGACATCGCCGGGCTCGACGCAGGCGCTCGAGCGCGATTTCGGCGTGCAGCTGCGACGATCCAGAGGGCGCTCGACGAGGACAAGGCGCTGGACGAGAAGGGCGTGCGCGCGCGGATCGTCGACAGCGATCGACGCGGCCTACGAGCAGCAAGGTCGCGAGTCTCGGCGCGCCGTTCATGCGCCACTTCGAGAAAGCAGGTCATGCTGCAGCAGCTCGACGCGCACTGGCGCGAGCACCTGGCGGCGATGGACTACCTGCGCCAGGGCATTCACCTGCGCGGCTACGCGCAGAAGAATCCCAAGCAGGAATACAAGCGCGAGGCATTCGAGCTGTTCAGCGGCATGCTCGAACGCATCAAGTTCGACACCGTGACGATGCTCCAGCGCGTGCAGGTGCGCAGCCAGGAAGACATCGATCGCGAGGAGGAGGAGCGCCAGCGCCGGCTCGCGCGCGCGCTGCAGGCGCAACATGCGCAGGCGCAGTCGCCCATCGCCGCGGCTGACGTGTCGGCCGAGCCCGAAGTGGGTCCAGTCGCGCGCGAACGTCCGGCCGCGCCGGCGGCGGCGCCGCAGACGCCGTTCGTGCGCGGCGTGAAGAAAGTCGGGCGCAACGAGCAGTGTCCGTGCGGATCGGGCAAGAAATACAAGCATTGTCACGGTGCGCTCGCTGCGAACGCGCAATGAAACCCACCTTGCGCGTCGTCGCCGCGGCGCTGTTCGACGAGCACGGCCGCGTGCTCATCGCCGAGCGCCCGCCCGGCAAGGCGATGGCCGGGCGCTGGGAGTTCCCGGGCGGCAAGATCGACAGCGGCGAGAGCGAGCGCGATGCGCTGGTCCGCGAGCTGCGCGAGGAGCTCGGAGTTCGGGTGCTGGCGGCCGAGCGCCTGCTGGAGTTGCAGCACGAATACCCGGACCGGCACATCGAGCTGTGCATGTGGCGGGTCAGCGAGTACAGCGGCGTGCCCCAGCCGCATGACGGCCAGGCGCTGAAATGGGTGTATCCGGACAGGCTCGCCGACGAAGACCTGCTCGAAGCGGACCGGCCTATCGTGCAACTGCTGGCGGCGGGCCCGGCTGCAGGTGCTCGTCGAGGAAACGCTTGATCGTGGCGTAGGCGTGCGGACCTGTGCCCGCCTGTCGCAGCAGGCCATGCTTGCTGCCGGGATACGCCATGGTGTCGAACGGCTTGTCGAGGTCCTGCAGGCGCTTGAAGAGCTTGGTGCTGTGGGAAAAGAGGACGTTGTCGTCCGCCATGCCGTGTATCGCCAGGAGCGGCCCCGCGAGTCCCGGCGCGTGCGCCAGTACGCTGCTCAGCTCGTAGCCTTGCGGATTGTCCGCGGGCGTTCCCAGATACCGTTCCGTGTAGTGCGTGTCGTACAGGGCCCAATCAGTCACTGGCGCGCCTGAAACGCTCACCTTGAAGACTTCCGGCGCCGTGGCTGCCGTCATCAGCGCCATGTAGCCGCCGTAGCTCCAGCCGAAGATGCCGACGCGCGCTGGATCGAACCACGGCTCGTTCGCCAGATGACGCACGCCCGCGGCCTGGTCGAGGACCTCGATCTTGCCGAGACGCCGGTGCAACACCGTCTCGAACGCCACGCCGCGATAGCCCGAGCCGCGGTTGTCGAGCGTGAGCACGACGTAGCCGCTCTGCGCGAGCAGCTGCCGGAAGAATCCCTCGTTGCTGCGCGGGTAGCCGCCCCAGGCATTGCGCACGCGCTGGCTTCCCGGCCCGCCGTACACGTCGACCACCAGAGGATACTTGCGCGCCGGGTCGAATCCGGGCGGCGTGAGCAACTGGTAAAACAGGGTCTGGCCGTCTTCCGCAGCGAGCGTGCCGAATTCCGTGGGACGGTGGCTGTCGAGGTAGCGGTAGTAGGGATGCGAGGGGTCGAGCTGGTTGTCGAGCAGCGTCGCCAGGACGCTGCCATCCATGCCGTGCACGCTGACGCGCGGCGGCCGGTCCGGATTCGAATAGGTGTCCAGGAAGAAACGTCGATCCGGCGACAGCCTGACGCTGTGCCAGCCCTCCGCCTCGGTGACCCGCGCCACGCGTTCGGGCGCGGTGGTGTGGAGACGTCGAGCGGTACAGATGTCGCTCGAGCGGCGTGCGTTCGTTGGCGACGAAGTAAAGCAAGCCGCGCTTTTCGTCCACACCCAGCAGCGCGCGCTCGCCGCCGTCGCCCACCACCATCCACGCGCCCGCCGTCAACGGGTGCAACAGCCGGCCGTCGAAGTCATACAGGTACAGGTGCTTGAAGCCGCTGCGGCTGGAGGCCCAGACGAATTGCTTGCGGCTCGGCAGGAACGTCAGCTCGTCGTTCAGGTCGACCCAGGCCTGCGAGCTTTCCGTCAGCAGCGTCGTGCTCGCGCCGGTGTCCGCGTCGACTTTCAACAGGTCGAGTCGGCGCTGGTCGCGCGACTGGCGCTGCACGGCGAGGTGTGTGCCGTCGGGAAACCAGTCGACGCGCGCCAGATAGATGTCGCGGTCCGGGCCGAGGTCGACCGGCGTCACCACGCCGTCCGCCAGCTCGATCAGCCTGAGCTCGACGAGCACGTTGGGGGTGCCGGCCGCGGGGTAGCGCTGCTCGATCACCATCACGTTGTCGGCGCTGATCTCGAAGCGTTGCCGGATTTGGACCGGGGCTGCGTCGATGCGCGTGAAAGCGATGCGGCGCTCGTCCGGCGACCACCAGTAGCCGGTGTTGCGGCCCATCTCCTCCTGCGCGATGAATTCCGCGGTGGCGTTCGAAACCGGTCCCTGGCCGTCGCTGCTGAGCGCCCGTTCCTTGCCGCTGCTCAGGTCGATGACGAACAGGTCCTGGTCGCGTACGAAACTCACGAACCGGCCCCGCGGAGAGAATTTCGGGTCGGTCTCGGCAGCGGACGTATCGGTGAGGCGGCGCACGGCGCGCTCCGGCGGGGCGGCGAGGTCGTAGTAGTACAGATCCCCGCCCAACGGAAAGAGCAGTGCCTTGCCGTCGGGAGCGAACAGGTACTCGACGATCCCGGAAAGCGAGGAAATCCGCTGGCGCTCGCGGCGTTGCTCCTCTTCGGCCGACAACGGCCCTTCGACCGCCACCAGCCGGCGGGAATCGACGAGCAGGCGCATCTGGCGCGAGGCGAGGTCGAATTCCCACAGGTCGAGCTGGTCCTTGTTGTCCGCCTTGCCGCGCAGGAACGTGACACGGCGGCTGTCGGGCGAGATCTGCGGCGAGCGCAGGTTCGGGCCGTTCAGGTCGGGGGCGGCGAAGATGCGCTCGATCGTCAGGGTTTCCGCGCCCGCGGCCTGGGCATACCAGGCGCACCAGCACAGCAGCACGGGACGTAGTGTCGAGAACGGCATGCGTGTAGTCTCGCGATCCAATTCGGTCGGCCAATTCGGGTCGGGGAGTCTATCAGGATGAACAGGGTTCTCTACGCACGTCCCGCATTGGCAGGCGCACTGCTCGGCGCCACCGGCGCGCTGGTTGCGTGTCAGGGAATTCCGTACACGCCGGCGAGCGGCGCGGCTCCCGCCCTGCACTATCCGGCGACCGCGCGTGTGGAGCAGGTCGACCGTTATTTCGGCGACACGGTCATGGACCCCTATCGCTGGCTCGAGAATCTGGACGGCGGCGACACGCGCGCGTGGATCGAGGCGCAAAACCGCCTCGCGCGCCCGTACCTGGAGGGCACGCCGACGCATACCTGGTTCAAGAACCGGCTCACGCAGCTGTGGAACTACGAGCGCTACGGTGTGCCGGTCAAAGAGGGCGCGCACTACTTCTGGCTGCGCAATGACGGCTTGCAGGACCAGAGCGTGCTGTACGTCGCCGAGGCGCTCGGCGCAGAGCCGCGCGTCCTGATCGATCCGAACGCGCTCAGCAAGGATGCCACGATCTCGATGTCGAATTTCAAGGTGAGCCCGAACGGGCGCCTGGTCGCCTATTCGCTCTCCGATGGCGGAACCGACTGGGACACCTGGTACGTGCGCGACGTGGCGAGCGGCCGCGACCTGCAGGATGTCCTGCGCTACACGAAGTTCACGGACGTTTCGTGGGACCGCGATTCGCGGGGCTTCTACTACAGCCGCTATCCGGTGGCCGCGGACGGGGCAAACGCGACCGGCCGGGGCGACGATTCGCGGCAGGTCGCGATCCATCATCATGGCATCGGCGAGCCGCAGAGCGCCGACCGGCTCGTGTACGCGGTGACCGACCACCCCACCCGCAACCCGTACGGCACGGTCAGCGACGACGGACGCTTCCTCATCATCAACCTCTTCGACAGCTACGCCGTCAACGGCATCTACTACATCGATCTGCGATCGACCCTGCAATCCACCCTGCAGTCGAACGATACCGGCAGCGCCGCTGCCGAACAGGTGGTGCGCCTGCTGGACGAATGGCAGGCCCAATACAGTTTCCTCGGCAACGCGGGCCCGGAGCTGTTCTTCCTCACCACCGATCGCGCGCCGCGCGGGCGCATCGTCGCGATCGACGTGCGCAGGCCCGGGCGCGCCAGTTGGCGCGAAGTGGTCGCCGAGAGCGCCGACGTGCTCGACAGCGCCCACCTCATCGGCGGGGCCTTCGTGCTGTCATACCTGCATGATGCGCACGCGCAGGTGAAAGTGGTGGATCTCGCCGGGCGTGCGCGGCAGAACGTCACGCTTCCGGGGCTCGGCAAGGTGGAGGGATTCGCCGGTAGCGCCGCGGACCCGGAGACGTTCTTCGCCTACACCGATTTCCTCACGCCCTCGGCCGTGTATCGCTACGACGTCGCCGCCGACCGGATGGAGGTCTTCAAGACACCGCAGATTCCCGCCGACACCTCGCCGTATCGTGACCGAGCAGGTGTTCTATGCCAGCAAGGACGGCACGCGCGTGCCGATGTTCATCACCGCACCGCCGCGATTTCGTCAGGGACGGCACGGCGCCGGTGCTGCTTTACGGCTACGGCGGCTTCAACATGCGCTGTGATTCCGGCTTTCAGCGCTTCGGTGCTCGCGTGGCTCGAGGCGGGCGGCGTCTATGCCGTCGCCAATCTGCGCGGCGGATCCGAGTACGGTGAAACCTGGCACGAGGCCGGCACCCGGCTCAAGAAGCAGAACGTGTTCGACGACTTCATCGCGGCCGCCGAGTGGCTGATCGCCGAGCGCTACACCTCGAAGCAGAAGATCGCGGCGCTGGGGCGCAGCAACGGCGGGCTGCTGGTCGGGGCGGTGATCACGCAGCGCCCCGACCTGTTCGCGGCCGCGCTGCCGGTAGTGGGAGTGCTCGACATGCTGCGCTATCACACCGCGAGCGCGAACGCGCGCCAGTGGTCGTCCGATTACGGCCTGAGCGAGAACGCGGAGGAATATCGGGCGCTACGCGCCTATTCTCCGTATCACAACGTGCGCCAGGGCGCCTGCTATCCACCGACGCTGGTCACCACAGCCGATCACGACGATCGCGTCGTGCCGTGGCACAGTTTCAAGTTCGCGGCGGCGTTGCAGGCCGCGCAGAGCTGCCCGAACCCGGTGCTGATCCGCGTCGAGACGCGCGCGGGGCACGGCGCGGGCAAGCCGGTGTGGATGCAGATCGAGGACGTTGCCGACCAGTGGGCGTTTCTGACGCGGCATCTCGCCATGGCGCCGGCGGCGGCGGGCGCCTCGAGCTCCGGCAACGCGTCGCACTAGGGAGTCGTCCCGGATATTTCCTGGTTGAGCCGCCTTCGGAAGCGACCGCAACCGTCGCGTGTGGTCGCGGGTGTTTGCTCGTGGGACGGTTCTCGGGAACGCCGTGAATCCGTCCCTGGAGGCTCCGACGCGAACATCCTGTTCGCGACGGTCCCGAGAACCGTCCCACGAGCAAACACCCGCTGCGGCAGCGTGATGTCGGGCGCTTTCTTCGGAAGCGATTCGACCAGGAAGTGTCCACGACGCCGAAACCCCGGCGCCTGCCGGAAGCCTCCAGGGATGGATTCACGGCGTTCGGCGAAAACGCCCCACACCTGAACGCCCGAACGTCCTACTCCGGCGTCTGGTCTTCTTTCGACTCCGACGCTTCGGGCACCGGTTCGCCGGCGATGGCGTGCTCCTCGCTGAGCCACGCCCCGAGGTCGATCAGGCGGCAACGCTCGCTGCAGAACGGCCGGAACGGCGAGGCGGCCGACCATTCGAGCTCGCGCCCGCACGTCGGGCATTTGACGAGCGGCGCGGCCATTTCAGGTGCAGCAGATCAAAAGGAACGGCACGTCCTGCTCGGGCTGCACGGGCCGTTGGCCGATGTCGCGCCAGGCCAGGAAGCGCAGGCTGCAGCGATAGTGACTGCCGCTGATCTCGGGGAACAGGTCCGAGTCGGCGGGCAGCAGGATGCGCAGCATCTGGATGGGATTCTCGCGCTCGAACTGGATCTGGAACACCCCGCCGACCGCGACTTCCTCGCGCGGCCGCGCGCTCTGACGCGTCACCCAGAGTATTTCCATGACCGCATCGCCCAGCGTTCGCACCACCTTGATCCACTCGTTGAACGTGGCGGTGCGCTCTCCGCAGGGCGGCTCAGCCAGAAGTTGTAGTCGGGCAGGTCGAACTCGCACGTGCCGCCCGGGATCGCGCTGCGATGCTTGATGGCGTTCAGGAACTCCGAATCGCGCAGCGGCTGCATGAAATTGGCGCCGGCTCCGATCAGCTCCTGTCGCAGCCGCAGCAGGTTCGACATGACGTTGCGCAGCCGCCCCGGATCGACTCCCGGCCGGCTTTGAAATTCGTTCAGGGCCTGCACGTGGCGCTCGAGCTCCTTGAGCAGCTCACCGCGCACGTCGCCGCGCGCGGTGATGGCGAGGATCTCCAGGAGCGCGGTCACCGCCGAGCGGCTGCTCCAGGCGTCGGGCGATTCCAGGTGATACAGCGCCTGCGAGTACAGGAATTCGAGCCGGAGGAAGGTTCGCATCCGCTCGTTGAGCGGCTGCTCGTACACGACCACATTCGGCGCGGTCGCCGCTGCGGGCTCAGGGGAGGCTGAGATCATGGGCGTATTCTGAGGACAGCGTGCGGCGATGTGAAGTGCCGCCGATAGACGACAGGGCGCCCGCTCGTGGACCGATCGTTGACCGTCGATCGTTGGCCCGGCCATTGCGCTGGCGCGGCGCGGGCATGCGCTGACGACGAATCCCTTCGTAGCTCAGCCGACAGGCGCGGCGCGCGCGGTTTTCCGGGCCGGCGCGCCGGCGGTTGCCGCGGCGCAGGCCAGACAGGTAGCGCGCGTGCAGCTCGCTGACCTGCGCTGCCAGTTCGACTCGAGGCTGCCTTCGTTCGTGATCACGTCGTCGCGCGCTGCGCCAGTCGCTCCGCCGGCGTGCGCCTGCGCGGCCAGGATCGCCTGCGCCTGCTGACTCGCTTTCCGCATCTCGCGCCAGCAGCCGCTTGAGCTGGGTCGCCTCGGTCACGTCGACCACGAGCACGCGGTCCACGCGCCTCACCAGGTCCGCCTCGATGAGAAGGGGACGACCAGGATCTGATACGGGCCGCCGGTGCGCGCGCCGAGCGCCGCTCCATTTCCGCGAGAATAGCGGGGTGAGGATCGCTCTCGAGTGCTGGCGCCGGTCCGCATCTGCGAACATCGAGCTTCGCGCATGCGGCGTCGATCGAGTCTCTCCGTCCGAGTCGAGCACCTCCTTGCCGAACGCGGCGCTGACCTGCGCGAGTGCCGGGCTGCCCGGCGCGACAACGTCACGCGCGATCTCGTCAGTATCGATGACGGGCACGCCGCGAGTGGCGAACAGCCGCGCGACCGTCGCTCTTGCCGCTGGCGATGCCGCCGGTGAGCCCGACGCGCATTACGTTTCTCGCGACCCCAGCCATCTTTACCAGGCGCCCAGGTACGTTGCGACGATCTGCGGGCCCCACATCAGCGCGATCCAGCCCGCCGCGGCGAGGTAGGGGCCGAACGGAATCGGCACGTCCCGCCCGTGGCGGCGCAGCGACGATCAGTGCGATGCCGACCACCGCGCCGGTGACAGCCGCGAACAGGATGATCAGGAGCAACATCTGCCAGCCGAACCACGCGCCGAACGCCGCGAACAGCTTGAAGTCGCCGTAGCCCATGCCTTCCTTGCCGGTCAGCAGCCTGAACAGCTGATAGACGCTCCACAGGCTGAGATAGCCCGCGACCGCGCCGATGATGCTGCTGCGCGGATCGACCGGGAAGGATAGAGACGTCTGTGCTGCCTGAGTAGCACAGGCTGAGCGAGCAAGCCCGAGCCAGAGCAGCGGCAGAGTGATGCTGTCGGGCAGCAGCTGATGATCGAGGTCGATGGCGGCGAGCGCGATCAGGCTCCAGGTGAAGATCAGAGCGCCGCCAGCGTCTCCCAACGAACGCCGAAGCGCCAGGCGACGGCGGCCGAGAGCACGGCGGTCAGGAGCTCGACGAGCGGATAGCGCGCGGAGATGCGCGCGCCGCACGCGGCGCACTTGCCGCGCAGCACGCATAGCTGACCAGCGGAATGTTCTGCCAGGCGCGAATCGGCGCCTGGCAGGCGGGACACGCTGAACGGGGGACGACCAGATTGAACTTGGGTTCGGGCGCCGCCGCGGGCACCGGTGCTGCTGCGCCGCTCCGGCCCGCTTCCTTCGATACATCCGCAGTGGCCAGCTCCGCACACTGCTTGCGCCACTCGCGCTCCATCATGAGAGGCAAGCGATGGATGACGACGTTGAGGAAGCTCCCCACCAGCAGGCCGAGAATGAAGATGAGGCCGCTGAACAGCGCGGGGGAGGACTGGAGGAGGTCGGCGAGCGTCATCAGGGCTCTTTAGAAACTGCTACCGTCGGCAGGGCCTTGGGCCAGAAAGGCGAACGCCGCGCTGTGGCGCGGCGTTCGCAGGGAGCGCGACGGGCGGGTAATCAGACGACCGCGCCCAGCTTGAAGATCGGCAGGTACATCGCGATCACGAGGCCGCCGACCAGCACGCCGAGGATCGCCATGATCAGCGGCTCGAGCAGGCTGCTCATGCTGTCGACGGCATTGTCCACGTCCTGCTTCGTAGAACTCTGCGACCTTGCCCGACATCGCGTCGAGCGAGCCCGACTCCTCGCCGACCGCGATCATCTGGATGACCATGTTCGGGAACAGGCCGGTGTTCTCCATCGCGCGCTGCAGGCGCTGGCCGGTGGCGACCTCGTCGCGCATCCGCAGCACGGCCTTCTCGTACACGATGTTGCCGGTCGCGCCGGCCACGGACTCGAGCGCCTCGACCAGCGGCACGCCGGCGCGAACATGGTCGACAGCGTGCGCGCGTAGCGCGCGATCGCCGCCTTGACCAGGATCGGGCCGATGATCGGCATCTTCAGCGACAGCCGGTCGATGAACTCGCGCATGGCGCGCGAGCGCTTCTTGAAATACAGGAACGCGTAAATCCCGCCGCCGACGACGATCGCCAGCCACCAGCCCTGGTCCTGCACGAAGCGCGACATGTTGATGACCATCTGCGTGAAGGCCGGCAGGTCGGCGCCGAAGCCCTTGAACAGCGACTCGAACTGCGGGATCACGAAAATCAGCAGAATCAGCGTGACGATGATGGCGACGACCACGACCGCAGCCGGATAGAACAACGCCTTCTTGATCTTCTTCTTCAGCGCCTCGGTCTTTTCCTTGTAGGTGGCGATCTTGTCGAGCAGGTTCTCCAGCGCACCGGCCTGCTCGCCGGCCTCCACGAGATTCACGAACAGGTCGTCGAAATACAGCGGGTGCTTGGCCAGCGCCTCGTGCGAGCGAGGTGCCGCCTTCGATGTCCGCCTTGATGTCGAGCACCAGCTTCTGCATCGCCGGCTTGTCGTGGCCGTTGCCGACGATCTCGAAGGACTGCACCAGCGGGATGCCGGCCGTCAGCATGGTGGCGAGCTGGCGGCTGAAAATCGCGATGTCTTCCGGCGTGACCTTGCCGCCGCCTTGAACAGCGCGCTTTGCTTGCTGATCCTGACCGGCACCACGCCCTGGCGGCGCAGGTCGGCGCGCAGCGCCCTCGCTGGCGGCGAGCTTGCGGCCCTTGAGCTTGTTGCCGCTCTTGTCCGTGCCCTCCCAGGTGAACTGGGTGTCCTTGCTGATCAGCGGTTGCGCTTCGGCCATGATCGGGATGTCCTCTATGCCAGCCTTGAGCGCGGTCGCATGCGCCAGTTCAATCCACGGTAACCCGGTTGATTTCTTCGAGACTGGTCAGCGCCGTCCTTGACTTTCTGCAAGCCCGGCGCGGCGCAGGTCCCAGACGCCTTCGCGCTTCGGCCTCGTCGCGTGATCTGCATCGCGTTGCCGCCTTCCATGATGATGCGGCCGATCGTCTCGGTGACCGGCATGACCTGGTAGATGCCGACGCGGCCCTTGTAGCCGTCGGTGCACTGACTGCAGCCCTTGGCGCCGAAGATCGTGAGGCCGGTCTCGATGTCCTCCTCGCGTGAAGCCCTCCTTGCAGCAGCGCCTCGGCGGGAATGTCGACTTGGCTCCTTGCAGTTGCGCGCACAGCTTGCGCGCCAGGCGCTGCGCGATGATCAGGCTGCACCGAGGTCGCGATGGCGTAGGGCTTGACGCCCATGTCGACCAGCCGCGTCAGCGTCTGCGGCGCGTCGTTGGTGTGCAGCGTGGACAGCACCAGGTGGCCGGTCTGCGCGGCCTTGATGCGCGATCTCGGCCGTCTCGAGGTCGCGGATTTCGCCGACCATGATCACGTCCGGGTCCTGGCGCAGGAACGCGCGCAGCGCCGCGGCGAACGTCAGGCCGACCTTCGGGTTGACGTTGACCTGGTTGATGCCCGGCATGTTGATTTCCGCCGGGTCCTCGGCGGTCGAGATGTTGCGGTCTTCGGTGTTGAGGATGTTGAGGCCCGGTGTACAGCGACACGGTCTTGCCGCTGCCGGTCGGGCCGGTCACCAGGATCATGCCGTAGGGCTTCGCCAGCGTACTTCGAGGTAGAGCTTCTTCTGGAACGTCCTCGTAGCCGAGCGCGTCGATGCCGAGCTGCGCGCTGCGACGGATCGAGGATACGCAGCACGACCTTTTCGCCGAACAGCGTCGGGCAGGTGTTGACGCGGAAGTCGATGGCGCGGTTCTTCGACAGCCGCATCTTGATGCGGCCGTCCTGCGGCACGCGCCGCTCGGCGATGTCGAGCCGCGACATGACCTTCAGGCGCGCCGCGACCTTCGTCGCGAGCTGCACCGGCGGCACGCGCGACCTCCTTCAGCACGCCGTCCAGGCGCGTAGCGGATGCGGAAAGTCTTTTCGTAGGGCTCGAAATGGATGTCCGACGCGCCCTTCTTGATGGCGTCGAGCATCACCTTGTTGACGAAGCGCACGATCGGCGCGTCTTCGACGTCGTCGCGGCGTGACGTCGTCGCTGCGAGCTCCTCGTCGCCCGCCGATGACCTCGAGGTTCTCGAGGTCGAAGTCGTCCTCGGTCGAAGCTGCGACATGGACGTGTCGACCGCCTCGATGGCGCTTGGCTGACGGCCTGCTCGAGCTTGTCCTGCTCGACGACGACCGCTTCGATGCGCAGGCCGGTCTGGAACTTGATCTCGTCGATGGCCTGCAGGTTGGTCGGGTCGGAGACGGCGAGGAACAGCCGCTTGCCGCGCTGCAGCAGCGGCAGGACCCGGTGCTTGTTGCAGCAGCTTGTCGTCGACCGAGCTTGACCGACGTCCAGGTCGAGGTCGACGGCGTCGAGGTCGAGCAGCGGCACGCCGAACTCGTGGGCGGCCGCGATGGCGATCTCGCGCGCATTGGCGACGCCGCTGTTGACCAGTTGGGTGACCACGCTGACGCGTCTTTTCCTTGGCCGCCGCCATGGCGTCCATCATCGTGGCCTCGTCGATCAGGCCATCCTGGACGAGCCGCTGCGGCAGGCCGCCCAGCGGCGATTTGCCGGCACCCAGCGCCATCATTGCGTTGTCATTCATTGGCTTGCCGCGCCCGAAGTCGTTGGAGCCCACTCCGCAGTGTACCCAAGAAGTATGGGGGATCAATTGTTAAATCGGCAGGCATCGTCGCATATTGGGCGCCAAGTGCTGCGTGATCGGGCTCACAGGCCACCGGGCCAGGGTGGCCCAAGCGGGCTGCGCGGAGGAACGCGCGCGCTGGCTGAGGGTACAAAGAAGAAGCCCCTCCGGAGAGGGGCTTCTTAAGATATCGAACCGAAACGTTCGATTACAGACGGCACGCCGAAGGCGTGTACTTCGGCAGTACGTTGGTTGCGGTGGCCGAATCTGCTGAAGCAGCGCCCGCGCTATCGTTGGGCGAAGAGCCGTTGCCCGTGGGGGCCAGGGCCGCGCCACAACGCCAGATAACGTCCTGGTTCTTGCTCACGAAGGGCTGCAAGGCCAGGGTCTTGGCGTTGATGACCTCGTTGGCCTGGAAGCCGGCGCCGCCGGTCTTGCTGGCGTAGGTAATCTGGATCGTGCCATTACCCGTCAGGTCGACCTTCGACACGTACTTGCCACTCGGCGGCGTTTCGGTGCCAGTTCCGTCGACGATGCCCAACTGCGTGAGCGTGGTCGGCCAGTTACCTGTCTGGGCATAGCGCTCAGCGACTGCCGCCTTGAGGGCGCCAGCGAGGTTCATACCTTCCGTGACCTGTGACCGGACGGTGTAGTCCTGATACGCCGGGATAGCGATGGCCGCCAGAATGCCGATGATCGCGACCACGATCATCAACTCGATCAGGGTGAAACCCTTCTGCACTTGCTTCAGCATTTGTTGCTCCTGAATTGCGTAGATGCACGACCAACGGCGTTAATCCGCCAGTGCCGATAGTTCTGCAAGGCATGTGCCACGACCCCGCAACCGCCTTAACTCGCTGAATCGATGCACATTTAAAGATCAGCGAGCGCGAGACGTTTGACGTATTTCCGTCGACGGAAGGTGACGCATGGACGCGCTACGTCATTTACTGACAAGAAACGTCAGCTTCGTCGGCTACCTGCGACGGTCGCAAGCAGAGCGCGGCCGCGCGGTCGGGCCTCAGTGCGCATCCGCCACCGACGCGCGCGACGACGTGCCATTCACCTCGGCCGCCGCGATTGCAGCCATCCATTGCAATGCGAGTGCCTGCGAGGGCGTTTGCGGCGTCCGGCTGGCATTCTTGTCGATGAGAGCCAAAGCCTCGCCGGGCTTGTTGATCGCGATCTGGCTCGCAGCCGTGGCGACGAGTGCCAGTGTCCGATGGCCGGTCTCTACAAACTCATAATCCGAGCCCAGGAGCGCGGCACCCGTTGCGGCGACACGGTCGAACGTCGCGGATTGCGACGGCGCGCAGAAGGTCGAACATGTCGTGATCCTGCGCGCTCAGCTGCCCCGCGCACGGCGCGGCGCCGAGCTTGTCCCACAGCACCCGCAACTCAGTGCTGCCGAGAGCGGAATTCGTCTGCGATCCGAGGTAGTAGGCGGAATCGAGCCACGCGCGTCGCACTCCCGCCTTCAGGCACTCCTCCTTCGAGCTCTGCAGTGTGAGAAAGGCCCTCGCAGCACTGGCGGTCAGATGGTCATCTTGCGACGTCTCCCACCCGTCCCGCAACGCCGTCGCCTGGCCCACCATTGTGTCCCGCGAAGAGTAGGCATTCGGGCTGAAGAACGTCCGCGCGCGAACGTGCTCGGTGCCGGTGAGCAGGTCGAAGAAGGGCACCGATAGCGTCGCCAAGCCGGAGAAATGCGCCGCATTTCGCTTGAGGATCCGCGCCCGAGGCGCGTTCAGATCGACGAACGGGAAGTAGTCGGAGTTCGCCGGCACCCCCGACGCCTGCAGCAGGGGCAACAGCAGGCGCTTGTTGCCCAGGTAGCGGCTCTCGATGTTCTGAGTCGAGTCGATTCCGACGCGCCCCAGCTCGGTGCGCATCGCCGCAGTCGCGAACAAGCGGGAGTCGGGCTGCGGCAAAGTGCCGCTCTTCACGGCGACGATGAGGAGATTGGTATCGTCGGCATTGTAGATGGCGAAGTCCGTGAAGTGCGGTGCCAGGGCCTTGATGATGGAAATGACGATGTCGAGGTCCGCCTCGTAAGTCTGCATCCACTGCACCAGCATTCCATCGGGCTCGAGATAGCGCGTGATCTGGGTGTAGAACTCGTCGGAAAAGAGCGTCGAGACACCGCTGACCCACGGATTGGACGGTTCGGAGACGATGACGTCGTACTTCTTGCGATGGATCGCGAAGAACGTCTTGGCATCTTCGAAGTAGATGTGACTGCGTGCGTCGCGGAAGGTCCTCTCCACGCGCGGCATGAAGCCGATTTCCGCGGCGCGCGCCATGTATGGCTCGATTTCCACTGTGTCGACTTCGCGCACCACGTCACTCGCGAGCAGCACATGGGAGGTGAGGCCCGAGCCGATGCCGATGTTCGCCACGCGGGCGGGGTGCCGGTGCAGTGCGACCGGCAATGCGGCTGCCATCACCATGGTGATCTCGTCCGGACCCGAGATGTCCCCGACCATCTTGATGGCCGCATCCGGCTTGCCGTTCGTGGCAATGCTGATCAGGCCGCCGAACGTCGACCAGGCTGATCGTCGAGGTCTTGCCGTGTTTCAGGTAGATCACCTTGGAGTCGACCGACTGCATCGCCCGTCCATGCCGGAACACGCCGGAGCTCAGCTTGGCCGGATCCAGATCGACGAGCACAACCGTCGCTACGACAGCCGCCACACCAATCACCGCCGGCCAGCTCGCGAGCCTGAATGACGCCGACGTGCTGCTCTTGCTCGAGTAGAGGATACCGAGCAGCAAATGCAGCGACGCGCCGCAGATCACTACTCCCTTGACCCCGATCAATGGCATGAGTACGTGGACCGCCAGTACCACGCCGGCAATCGCACCGGCAGTGTTCCACGCGTACACCGCACCAATCGCGCGTTCGCCCATGCCGCCGCGGATCAGGACGTGAGTCATCACCGGCAGCGTCATGCCGCAGAAGAACGTGGTCGGAATCATGACGAGCATCGCGATCGAATGACTCGCCAGATGGAAGCCGATGTAGCCTTGCTCCGTTGCGGTGAACATCCGGATCGCGCTGCTCATCAGGTCGAAGGTGACGTTGTAGACCGGGAGCGAAAGCAGCGCGACCAGCGCCATGATCAGCAGAATCTTGCCGAGAAACCGCATGGGGTCACGCAGGCCGTCGATGCGGCGATGGACCCAGAGTCCGCCCAACGCGATGCCTAGGATGAACGCACTCAGCATGAGCTCGAACGAATGCGTGGTGCTGCCCAGAACCAGGCTTAGCATGCGGATCCACGCGATCTCGTAGAGAAACGCCGCCGCGCCCGTGACGCCGGCGCCGATGAGGATCCAGCGAAGGACGCTGTCGGTTGCGGCCCCGCGGGCGACGTTGGGAGCCGCAAGCGCGGGCTGAACGGTTTCGGGCTGATACCTGACGATTCCCCAGACGGTAAGCGCCAGCGCGACGTTCAGCAGCCCGGCAGTCATGATCGTGCCGGGAAGGCCCACCGCCCCGATCAGCACGAAACCGCTCACGAGCACGCCGAGCGCGGCTCCGAGGCTATTGGTGAAATACAGCATCGCCAGTGTTTCGCCGGAGCGATGCGGGTAGCGGCGCACGATCGCCCCGCTCATCAACGGGAAGGTCATCCCGAGCAGAATGGATTGCGGAAGAATGAGGAGTGCGCCGAGGGTCCACTTGACCAATTGCGCGACAGCGGCGGAATCGATGTTCGGCAACAGTGTTTCGAATGCCCAGGAGGTGACCGCGATCGAGGTGGCGTGGAAAACCAGGCCGAGCAGGCCTATGACACCCTCGACAATGGCGTACCCGATCAGGAGATTGCGCAGTCGGGTCGAGTGCTTCGCCAGGACCCACGAACCGATCGCCATCCCCCCCATGAAAATAGCGAGCACCAGCGTCTGCGCGTAGGCGGCGTGGCCGAGAAAGAGCTTCAGGTAGTGCGACCAGATGGACTCGTAGATGAGCCCGGAGAATCCCGAGATCGTGAAGATAGCGAAGAACAGCGTCCGTCCGCGGTCCTGAGTAACATTCATTTCGACAATCTCCTGCACTGCAGAGCGCCACTGTGCGCACGAAAGGGCGATACACGTGGCCGGGCCAGATTCAATCGCGGCGCGCGGCATGCCAAGGTGCGGGCCCAGCCGCCGGTCCGGCTGTCTTTTACCTTAATTCTGTCAATCCCTTTGAGAATCCGCTCACGCTTGATGACTGCCACGCACCCGGCGCGTGAAGTCACAGGCAGCGCTACTCGATGCCCAGCTTCTTGATCCGGTAGCGCAGCGCACGGAAAGTCATGCCGAGGACCTTGGCGGCCGCGGTCTTGTTGTAGCGCGTCTGCTCCAGCGCCTTGAGGATGGCTTCGCGCTCGATGTCTTCCAGTTGCTCGCCCAGCGGCCCGCTGCTGCCGCCAGCTCCCGCTGCCGGTGTGACTGGCGCCTCGCGCAGCTGCAAGTCCTTGGCCCCGACCGATCCGCCGCCGGACAGCGCCAGGGCCCGTTCGAGAATGTTCTCGAGCTCGCGCACGTTGCCCGGGAAGGCATAGCGCATCAGTGCATCGAGCGCGTCGGGCGCAAGCGCCGGCTGCTCGATCTTCATGCGGCGCGCGAGGCGCCGCAGGATCGTTTCGGCAAGCTCGGGAATGTCTTCGGGCCGCTCGCGCAGCGCCGGCACGCGCATCTCGATCACGTTGATGCGGTAGTAGAGGTCCTCGCGGAACCCGCCTTCCGCGACCAGGGCCGAAAGGTTCTTGTGCGTGGCGCTGAGGATGCGCACGTCGATGGGCGTCTCGCGCTGCTCGCCGATCGGCCGCACGGTTTTCTCCTGGATCACGCGCAGCAGCTTGACCTGCATGTGCAGCGGCAGGTCCGCGACCTCATCGAGGAACAGCGTGCCGCCCTCGGCGCTCTGCACCAGGCCCTTCTTGTCGGCAACCGCGCCGGTGAAACTGCCGCGCTTGTGGCCGAAGAGCTCGCTCTCCATCAGCTCGGTCGGAATCGCGCCGCAGTTCACCGGCACGAACGGCCCTTCGCGACGCGGCCCGGTCTCGTGGATCAGCCGCGCCACCAGCTCCTTGCCGGTGCCGGACTCGCCGGAGATGTGCACCGGGCGCCTGGCTGCGCGCCACCTCGCGATCATCTCGCGCAGCTGCCGGATCGCCCGGACTGGCCGAGCAGGCGCGGCCCGTAGGCGGTCGCATCGCCATCGGCTGCCGAGACCTTGATTGCCACGCTGACGAGCTTGCGCAGCCCGGCGAGGTCGAGCGGCTTGGACACGAAATCGAACGCGCCGAGCTTCAGCGCGCGCACGGCGGACTCGACGTTGCCGTGCGCCGTGATCACCGCGACGGGGACGTTCGGCGCATTGCCCTGGATCCATTCGACCAGATCCAGGCCGTTGCCGTCGGGCAGACGCATGTCGGTGAGGCACAGGTCGAAGTGCCCGCCCGCGCAGCAGTCGCTTGGCGCCGGCGACGTCTGCCGCGGTGCGCGGTCGAGGTTCATGCGGCTGAGCGTGATGCCGAGCAGCTCGCGGATGTCCGGCTCGTCATCGACGATCAGTACGATGGGCTTTGGCCATGTTGCGATCGGTCGCTCAGGTCCGTGCGACGTTTTCCGTCTGCCAGCGCTGCGGGTCGGCGAAGACCATGCGAAACACGCTGCCGCCGCCGCCCGCGCGGCTCGTAGACGAGCAGCGCGCCGTTGCTCTGGCACAGCTCGCGCGCGAGGAACAGGCCGAGGCCCGTGCCGCCGCCGTGTCCGCCGGTGAAGAACGGCTCGAAAATGCGGTCCGAGAGGCTGGCGTCGATGCCGGCGCCGCGATCAGCGACTTCGAGGAACGGTCGTCCGGTACCGGCGACCCGGCCGCAGCGTAGCTCGATCGCGGCGGGAGCCGTGGCCGTGGTCGCATACTTCAGGGCGTTGTCGCACAGATTCCAGAGCACCTGGTGCAGGTGGGTGGGATCGACGCGGACCTCGACCTCGCTGCCGGCGCAATCCAGCTTCAAGCTGCCCTCGGGCACCTGCGCGGTCTGGCAGAACTCCTCGCGGAACTCCGCCAGCCAGTCCCCGAGGGTCAGGCGCTCGGGGCGCGTCGCGTCGCGCCGCGACAGCTGCAGCACGTTGTCGATGATGCTGCTCACGCGCTCGGCGTTGGTGCGGATGATCTCGGTGAGCCGGCGCTCCTCGGCGCCGATCACGGGAGATTCGGCCAGCAGCTGGCCGGCGTGGCTCATCGCGCCGACCGGGTTGCGGATCTCGTGCGCGATGCTGGCGCTCAGCCGGCCGAGCGCCGCGAGCTTCGACTGCTGCACGCGCTCGGCCAGCACGCTGGTGTCCTCGAGGAACACCAGCACCGGCCCGGATTCTCGCCGCCGAGCGGCGCGAAGTGCGGCTGATCGATGCGCACGCCGTCGGCGGCCAGGAATGAGGCGGGCTCGGCGGACGCCGTCGTGCGGATTCTGCCGCCAGGTGGACAGCAGATAGAGCAGGCGTCGGCGACACTTCGCCGAGCAGTGCGCCCGGCACGGCGGCGCGTCGCCGAGGATCTCGGCCGCCGATTCGTTGATGAGGCGGATGCGGTCGCCCGCATCGACCACCAGGATGCTCTCGCGCAGATGCTGCACGATGTACTGCGACAGCTCCGCCAGGTTGGCGAGATCCACTTCCTGCTGCCGCACCAGTGCTTCGCTCTCGCGCAGGCGGTCGGCGACCGGCCAGGCGCCGAGCGCCAGCGATGAAGAGCACGCGCCGAGCACGCCGGCGGCCGTGTAGTCCGCAGTAGCCGCGAATGCCGGTGAACTGCACGGCCAACTGCTGGATCAGCAGGGCAAGCGCAGCCGCTGCGGCGAGAGGAATGCGGAGCGCGCCGGCGCGAGCAGACTCACCGCGCCCACCGGCATGACCAGCAGCATCCCGAGGCCGCTGCGCGACACCGCCGCTCGCGTAGAGCAGCAGCGAGATTGCCGCCGACGTCGACGACGATATGCACCCACGCCTGGCGCGCCGAGCGCTCGGCCAGTGCGCCTGAGCGGCCGCGATCATCGCGATGCCGATGGCGAAGTAGAGCGCCGACGCGTCACCAGGAACAGCTCGCGGCTCGAGCCAGCCGATGCTGCTCGGTCCCCAGTGCGCGAAATGCAGCGAGACCAGGACCAGCGGCACCAGGAGGCGATAGAGGTTGAGCAGGCCGAGCACGCGCCAGGCGAGATGCGGCCCGGCGCGGTCGCTGTTCGATCGATCGCCATGCCGCGGCGAACTCTGCGCACTTAGCTCCGTCGCCGCAAAATAGCGGCCCGTTTTGAGCCGGTCGCGCCACCGCATGAACCTGCACGAGTATCAGTCCAAGCAGATCTTCGTCGAGCTACGGCATTCCGGTGCCGCCGGGCCGCGTTGCGAGCTACCGCCGATGAAGCGGCGAAGCGGCGCGCGAGCGATCGGCGGCACGCTCTGGGTGGTCAAGGCCCAGGTGCACGCCGGCGGCCGCGGCAAGGCCGGCGGCGTGAAGCTGGCGAAGCGACCTCGAGGCAGTGCGCGCCGCCGCGGCGGCAATGCTCGGCAAGCGCCTCGTCACACAGCAGACCGGCCCGGAAGGCCTGCCGGTCGACAAGGTCTACGTCGAGTCGGGCTCGCAGATCGAGCGCGAGCTGTACCTCAGCCTGGTGCTCAATCGCGAACGCGGCCGCATCGCCTTCATCGCCTCGGCGGCCGGCGGCATGGACATCGAGGAAGTCGCCGCCCACGCGCCGGAGAAGATCCTCACGGTCACCATCCATCCGGCGGCGGGCCTGCAGGCCTACCAGTGCCGGCAGCTCGCCTTCGGGCTCGGGCTTCGAGGGCGAGCAGATCGAGCAGTTCGCGCCGATCGCGCAGGCGCTGTACCGGCTGTATCTGGACAAGGACGCGAGCCTGGTCGAGGTCAATCCGCTGATCGTCACGCGCGGCGGGCGACCTGGTCGCGCTCGATGCCAAGATCAACATCGACGCCAACGCGCTGTTCCGCCAGAAGGACGCTGGCGGCGCTGCGCGATCCTGACGCAGGAAGATCCGATGGAGCGCGCCGCCAGCGAGCACGATCTCAACTACGTCTCGCTCGACGGCAACATCGCCTGCATGGTCAACGGCGCCGGCCTGGCGATGGCGACGATGGACCTGATCAAGCTGCACGGCGGCGCGCCGGCGAACTTCCTCGACGTCGGCGGCGGCGCCACCGCCGAGCGCGTCGACGGCGGCGTTCAAGCTGATCCTCTCCAATCCGAAGCGTGCGCGCGATCCTGGTCAACATCTTCGGCGGCATCGTGCGCTGCGACCTGATCGCCGAGGGCATCATCAACGCGGTGAAGCAAGTCGGCGTCAAGGTGCCGGTGGTGGTGCGGCTCGAAGGCACCAACGCCGACGTGGCGCGCAAGCTCCTGGCCGGCAGCGGCCTGGCGATCACGCCGGCCAGCGATCTGACCGACGCGGCGAAGCAAGGTCGTCGCTGCGGCTGCGCGCGCCGCGCGCAAGGCTGACGGCAGGTGGAGCGACTTCAATGAGCATTCTGGTCAACAAGAACACCAAGGTCATCTGCCAGGGCTTCACCGGCAAGCAGGGCACGTTCCATTCCGAGCAGTGCATCGCCTACGGCACGCAGGCTGGTCGGCGGCGTCACGCCGGGCCGCGGCGGCGAGAGGCACCTCGACCTGCCGGTGTTCGACACCGTGCGCGACGCGGTGCGCGGCCACCGGCGCCGACGTCAGCATGATCTACGTGCCGGCGCCGTTCGCGGCCGACGCGATCCTCGAAGCGGCCGACGCCGGCATCGAGCTCATCGTCTGCATCACCGAAGGCATTGCCGGTGAACGACATGGTGCAGGTGAAGGCGGCGCTGCGCGACTGCGGCAGCGCGGCTCATCGGCCCGAACTGCCCGGGCATCATCACGCCGGGCGAATGCAAGATCGGCATCATGCCGGGCTTCATCCACAAGCCGGGCCGCGTCGGCATCGTGTCGCGCTCGGGCACGCTCACCTACGAAGCCGTGTTCCAGACCACCAGCAACGGGCTCGGCCAGAGCACCTGCGTCGGCATCGGCGGCGATCCGGTGCGCGGCATGAACTTCATCGACGTGCTCGAGCTGTTCGAGCGCGACCCGCAGACCGAAGGCATCATCATGGTCGGCGAGATCGGCGGCAGCGACGAAGAGGCGGCCGCCGAGTACATCAGCCGCAAGTACGTCACGCAAGCCGGTGGTCGCCTACATCGCCGGCGTCACCGCGCCGCCGGGCAAGCGCATGGGTCATGCGGGCGCGATCATCGCCGGCGGCAAGGGCACGGCGGCCGACAAGTTCCGCGCGCTCGAGGCGGCGGGCGTGCGACCGTGCACTCGCCGGCCGAGCTCGGCAGCGCCATGCTCGAGCTTCTGAAGCGCCGACGCGTTGCGCGCACGGCGTTGCCGCGAAGCAACCGATGGCCGCAGCGCGGCGCCAAGCAGCGCCGCGAAGCAAGCGCAGCCGCTCGAGGCCGCGGCCCAAGCGGCGCAGTCGCGATGCAAGGCCGACGCGCGACGCTTCGCGGATCGCGCTCGCCCAGCTCGACCTGCTCGTCGGCGATGTGCGACGGCAACGCGCACGCAGCATCATCGAGGCCGCGCGCACGGCGCGCGACCGACGCAGCGGCGCCGACCTGTCGTGTTTCCCGAGCTGACGCTCTCCGGCTATCCGCCCGAGGACCTGCTGTTTCACGCCGGCATGCGCCGGCGGATCGACGCAGCGCTGGAGCGGCTGCGCGACGCGAGCTGCGCGGCATCGCCGTCCTGGTCGGCTATCCGGAGTACGCGGGGCGCGCAGATCTACAACGCGGCCGCGCTGATCCGCGACGGCGCGGTGCTCGCGCAACCACCGCAAGCAGTGCCTGCCCAACTACAAGGTGTTCGACGAGAAGCGCTATTTCACGGCGGGCGCCGAGCCGACCGTCGTCGAGATCGACGGGCGTCGAGGCTCGGGCTGCTGGTCTGCGAGGACATCTGGGAGCCGGAGCCGGCGCAGGCCGCGCGCGACGCGGGCGCCGAGCTGCTGCTGGTGATCAACGCCTCGCCGTACGAGATCCACAAGCAGCGCGAGCGCGAGACGGTGGTGCGCGACCGCGTGCGCGAAGTCGGCGCTGCCGGTCGTCTACGTGCAACCTCGTCGGCGGCCAGGACGAGCTGGTGTTCGACGGCAACTCGTTCGTGATGGATGCGGATGGCGAGCTCGCGCATGCGCGCGCCGGCCATTCGCCGAGGGCATCTCGATGGCGTGAGTTTCGCGCGCGAGGGCGATCGACGTGGCGCCGGTGCCCGGCGAGATCGCGCCGCTAGCTCGGCGACGAAGCGAGCGTCTACGGCGCGCTGGTGCTGGGCGTGCGCGACTACGTCGGCAAGCACGGCTTTCCCGGGCGTCGTGATGGGGCTGTCCGGCGGCGTCGATTCGGCGCTGACGCTCGCCATCGCGGTCGACGCGCTCGGCGCCGAGCGCGTGCAGGCGGTGATGATGCCGTCGCGCTACACCTCGCAGATGAGCATCGAGGATGCCGCCGAGCAGGCGCGCACGCCTCGGCGTGAAGCATCAGCGCGATCTCGATCGAGGGCATGTTCGAAGCGACGCTGGCGGCGCTCGCCGGCGAATTCGCCGGGCCGCAAGCCGGACACCACCGAGGAGAACATCCAGGCGCGCTGCCGCGGCGTGCTGCTGATGGCGATCTCCAACAAGACCGGGCGCATGCTGCTCACCACGGGCAACAAGAGCGAGATGGCGGTGGGCTACGCCACGCTCTACGGCGACATGGCCGGCGGCTTCGCGCCGATCAAGGATTGCAGCAAGATGCTGGTGTACCGGCTGGCGCGCTACCGCAATCGCGCGCGGCGCCGGTGATTCCCGAGCGCGTGATCGACGCGGCCGCCGTCGGCGGAACTGCGCGCCGAGCAGAAGGACACCGACTCGCTGCCGCCCTACGAGGTGCTCGATCCGATCCTCGAGGCCTTCATCGAGGAAGACCTGTCGGTCGACGAGATCGCGGCGCGCGGCTTCGATCGCGCGACGGTCGGGCGCGTGCTCGACATGGTGAAGCGCAACGAATACAAGCGCCGCCAGGCGCCGCCCGGCGTGCGCGTGAGCCGGCCGCGCCTTCGGCCGCGACTGGCGCTATCCGATCACCAGCGGCTACCGGTGATCCGGCGAACCTGCGGCTGCTTCCGCGAGGACGTCTCCTTCCGACTTATCCACATTTCCCGAAACGCAACGGCCCGTAGCGTCCACTCCAGCGTAGCAGTTCGCGGAGTACGTCCCCGTCGCTCTTGATTACAACCATCGTCCGCTGCCGTACCCCGCGAACTACTGCGCCCGAATGCGCGATGCGGGTCAGTTGCGTTTCGGGAAATGTGGGTAAGTCCCGAGGAGACGTCCCGAGGAGACATCCCGACCCGCCCCGGCAGGCTCTCAGAACGGCCACCACCAGCGCTTTTTTTCCGCGATGCGCTCGGCGCTTTCGGGGAAGTTCTCGCGATAAACTTCCTCGGTCTGCTTGGCGAGCTCGTTCATGTCGAGCTCGCGATAGGCGCGCGCCATGATCTCGAGCGCCTCGCGGATTGCGGGCGCGCCGTCGTAGGTCTCGACCGCGTACTTGGCGCGCGCCAGCGCGCCGACATAGGCGCCACGGCGCAGGTAGTAGCGGCCGACCGCCACTTCGTAGTCCGCCAGGCGATTGCGCAGGTAGATCATGCGCCGCTGCGCGTCATGCGCGTATTCGCTCTTCGGATGCTGCTGGATCAGGCTCTGGAACGCGGAGAACGACTTGCGGGCGTCCGACGGCGGGCGCTCGGCGAGGTCGACGTTGAAGAAGCGCTCCAGGATATTGGGCGTGCGCTCGAAGGACACCAGGCCCTTGATGTACAGTGCATAATCCACGCGCGGGTGCGTCGGGTTCTCGCGGATGAACTGCTCGGCGGCGTCGATCGCGGACTCGGCCTCGCCGTTCTTGTAGTACGCGTACAGCAGGTCGAGCTTGCCCTGGCGCGCCGAGTCGCTGAACGGAAAGCGTGCCTCGAGGGCTTCGTACGCACGGATCGCGCCCTCGTAGTTGCTCGTGATCAGGGCATTGTGGGCGGTCTGGTACAGGACTTCGGGGCCCGACTGGGCGTCGCGGTCCGGAGTATTGCGGCAGCCGCCGAGCGGCAACGTGCACAGCGCGGCGAGCGCGATGCCGAGCGCCATGCGCAGTGCCATGCCGAGTGCGACACAGCGGGGCAGATTTTGAGCCAAAGGCACGCGTTGCCTCCGTCGGCCAAGAGGCCGCAAAGTATAGCCGATGTGATTGTCCGCTCCGGCGCCAATCGGGGTCCCGGCGCGTGACGATCGCCGGCCCCCCTCATGACGAGACGCATTTGACGAACAAACCGAAGCGCGAGTTCCAGACTCACGATTGACGGTGCCGGCCAGCTGCGCGGGCCTGAGGCTCGACCAGGCGCTCGCCCGGCTCCTGCCCGATTTCTCCCGCAGCCGTCTCAAGGACTGGATCGATGCCGGCCGCGTGCAGGTCGATCGCCGCAGGCCCAAGCCGCGCGACCTGGTCATGGGCGGCGAACGCGTCGTGGTCGAGGTCGAGCACGTCGCGGTCGAGACCGTCGCCGCGCAGCCGATCGACCTGGACATCGTGCATGCCGACGCTTCCCTGCTCGTCATCAACAAGCGACCTTTGCCGCGTTAAGATAACGCTTTGTGTTCTTAAGAACGGTTCCCTCAATTTCATTGTTTGTATTGGTTTGACCGAATACCGCTGCAAATGAACATGCAACAAGTAGTACTAGACCAAAAATTCTTGAATTCCTCATTATTTCTCCTTATTTATTCTTTTTACTCAAACCAAACGGTAATATAAAAACCATTTGCGGCTTTTCAAATTAGAATCAAAGTTTTCATTTGTGGCAAAATAGTAGAAGTCTCAAATACAAAAGAGAATGTCTTATTCGCCCTCTATCTTATGTTGTTTGAACTATTTAATAATCAAACAAAGCTTAAAATCTTAATTTCCGAGTGATTAATTGATTGACCTTTTTTGAAAAATACCGATTGCTGTTGAATATTTATTCATCTGTTAGTAATTATCCAAAATGAGAATTAACACATTATTGTTGGCATTGTCAAGGTATAGTGTTACGGGTGTGGGTAGCACATAATAAGTCCGGTGGTTGTAGCAAATGAGATGTCCGCTTTCGGTGAATGAGATGTGAAGATATTGCTTGGGAAAAAGCTATGGAAAAATATATCGAGGTCGCGTAAGTGAGGGCGATGAGGATACATGAAGTGATATTGAATCAAGTTCATCTGTTAAATCTTCGACGGCTTTTTAATGATTAGGTTTACAGTTTGACTTTTAAAAACAACGAAATTTACGTTTTCCGGTCGATACCTAAGTGAAAACGAGCCTTGTTCAGCTCCTGATGATTTGATTTTGCAGAATTCTTGCGAGCGTATAAATGAGTTACAATTGAGTGATACTCAAAAGTATAAACTTAGAAGTAATGTAAGAGTCATCAGTCCAATTACATTAAGCAGAGGTTAAATGAAAATCTTTTTGAATCGAAGATAGTTGAGGTTCGGACAATCGGTCAGGAAGCGCGTCATGTCAATCGACAAGAATAATGTTTTGAGCCCGGAAGTTTTGCATTTTGATGAAAATTGCGGATAATTCGTTTTTTAATGAAGATTCAGGAGCGACAAATGCTAGCAGGAAAATCTTGGGAACTTTGGATAGCCGAATATTCGGAAAGTCATCAAAATAAGATCAATCAGATCACGCATAAATTCGGAATTCCGATGATCGCGTTGTCGATTTTGCTTTTGCCGGTGGCGATTTTTGTGTCGGGAGTTTGGAAAATTTCACTCGGTTTGTTTGTAGTCGGCTGGATTCTGCAATTCATCGGACATTATTTCGAAGGGAAACCACCGGAATTTATGAAAGATTGGCGATTTTTGCTCGTTGGACTTCGTTGGTGGTTTTCGAAGATGAGAAGTTAGTTTTATGGAAGAGTGTCCAAAATGCAATGCCAACAAAATGTTTCCAACGTTTGTTTCGGTAGTTGGTGACGTTCGAATCGAAGTTGCGGTTTATGAAAATCCGACAGCGATGATTTTCGGCAAAAGCGTTCAAGTTCGCTTAACTCTAAAACATGTGGTGGTTGCGGATATATTGAATTTTACGCAACAAGTTTTCGCTTACTATTTGAGTCTTATCTTGAAGGAGAAAAACAAAAAAGCAAGACCGAGTAAGAGTCTCGGTTTTTACGTTTTGCAATTCTCACCATCAAACTATCTCGGCAAATCAAGCACATCAGCCCGCGTAATAATTCCCGTAATTCTTCCAAAAGTTTCAACTAAAACCGCCGGTGTTTTTTGAAGTTTCCGCGTTATGTCAGCAATACTGTCTTCTACGTCAACGATTGTGAAGCTCTTCTCCATGATTTCCGAAACGGGTGATTCGATCAATTCCTTATTTTCGAGCAATTTTGTCAGAATTCTGCTTTCCTTTATTGATCCAACCGATTTTCCTTCTTCCAAAACGGGTAATTGCGTGATTCCATTTTCGGTCATTTTTTGAAGTGCGACGCCCACGGTTTCACTCGGCAAAATTGATAAAAGTTTGACAGGCGAATGCTCGGATTTCGTTTCGAGAATCAGACCGGCAGAGATCTTCTGCGGTTCGAGAAGGAGTTTTTCCTTCATCCATTCGTCGGAATGATGTTTCGTAAGATAATGCTCGCCGGTATCACAGACAATAAATACGACAACCGCATTTTCGTCGAGGTCTTTCGCAACCTTAAGAGTTGCGGCAAAGATCGTTCCGGCTGAACCGCCGCAGAAAATTCCTTCGTGCCTGCCAAGTTGGCGAGACATTTCAAAAGATTCACGGTCCGTGATGTTGATAATTTCGTCGATTATCTTTACATCAGCATTGCCAACCGGAATATTCTGCCCAATACCTTCTACAAGATATGGAGCTGCTTCCGGCACGTGTCCGGTTTCTTTATAGGTTTTGAAAATCGAACCGTAAGGATCTGCACCGATAATTCTGATGTTTGGGTTTTGCTCTTTTAGGTAACGCGAAGTGCCTGTAATTGTTCCGCCGGTTCCGATAGATGCTACAAAATGGGTGATTTTCCCTTCGGTGTCGTTCCAAATTTCCGGACCAGTCGTGCGGTAATGTGCGAGCGGATTCGCAGGATGATTGTATTGATCAGGGTAAAAACTATTCGGTGTTTCGGCGGCGATACGTTTTGCGGTGGAAACATAATGATCCGGCGTTCCGTATTTTTCAGCAGCCGAACAAATCACGACTTCTGCACCAACTCCTTTCAGATATCGGCGTTTTTCCACCGAAACTTTATCCGTCATCACAAAGATACATTTATAACCGCGAACAGCGGCGACCAAAGCCATTCCGATTCCTGTATTCCCGGAGGTTGCTTCAGATGAGGACCGCCTTTTTTCAGAATTCCTTTCTCTTCGGCGTCATCGATCATCGAAACGCCGATACGGTCTTTCACAGAATATCCGGGATTCAGGCTTTCCATTTTTGCGTAAACCTGAGCCTTGATGCCGTGCTGACGCGTGATATTGTTGATTCTTACGAGCGGCGTGTTGCCGATGATTCCAAGTACATTGTCAAAAGTTTTCATATATTTAGCTGTTCGCCGGAGAAAATTCAATCGTCTATTTTCAATCAAAAGTCAGCTTTAAGCAAGAATCGAATTCTGATGAAGGAGTTCGCGGCGTTTTTGCAGAAGTGTTTCCGGATTATTCGTGATGATCGCATCAATTCCAATGTTTTTCGACCGTTTGACCCAGATCGGATTGTCTGCTGTCCAAATCACGGTTTGAAATCCATGAACGCGGGCTTTATCCACAAGTTTTTTCGTCGCCATCGAAAAGTGGATAGACAGCTGATTTGCTTTGCAATCTTCCGCTTTGTCGATTATGTGACTTCGTTTTTTGAAGATATTGAGAAATTTCGGAGCAAATAGAGCAGCAGTTTTCAATCTGGAAGAAGCTTTCGCGTGAGTTTTACAGCATCAAGCTTAAAACTCTTTAAAACAAGCTGGTCCAACCGACCCGAGTTTTTCACCACCGCCGCAACTCCTTCAACCAAAGGCTTTATTTCCTTGTGTTTGCACTTCATTTCAAGATAAAGCGAGCCTTTGTAGCCATCGAGAAATGTGAAAAATTCATCGAGTGTAAGAATTCGTTCGTTGGCGAATGTGCTGTTTAAAAGACGGGATTTCTTGCGTTAAACCAAGAACCGATGTCGATTCGCCTCAGTTCTGCAATCGTAAGCTCCGAAATTTTATAGTTGATCTGTGCGATTCTGCGGAGGCTTGCATCGTGGAAAACGACCGGAACACCATCTTTCGTTAATCTTACGTCGAATTCCAAGCCTTCGGCACCATCGTCGATCGCCTTTTGAAATGCGACGCGAGTGTTTTCCGGAGCATTGGAAGACGCACCGCGGTGAGCGATGGTTTCCGGAAACGTATTGATGCCGTTTGTCTTTTGCATTGAATAAGAATACGGGTTCTTAATTTACTCCGCCCGCAGCGCGACCATCACGCCGCTACCGTGGTCGACCTTTGCACCGCCGTTCTCATGTCGAACTGTTGGACAGCGGCACGCAGACGTCGCTGCCGGCACGCCACGGCGCCTGGCTGATTTGGCCAAGCAGCTTGTCCAGTCATGCCAACTTCGTTGAGCTCTTTCGCAAACGGCACGCAGAGCAGCGCCGCGACGGTCAGTGCCGCGACGAGCGCCCAGGCGTCGTTGATGGCCTGGACCAGCGCCGCCTTCTCGACCAGCGGCCGCACCAGGGCTCGATGGTGCCGGCGTCCACCGGCCCCGGCGGGCGGTTCACGAACAGGTCGAGCGGCATGCCGACGAACCGGGCCGTCGCGACGTCTCCCGCCTGGAGCCGCGCGACGATGGCTCGCCGTGGCCCGGCGCGCGGCGTGTAGATCACCGTGTCGATCAGCGCGAGGCCGATGGCGCCGCCGAGATTGCGCATCAGGTTGAAGAGGCCGCTGGCGTCGGGCACGCGCGCCGGCGTCGAGATGGCCGAGCGCCAGCCGCGTCGGCGGCAGCAGGCAGAACATGATCGCGAGCCCGCGCACGACCTGCGGCCAGAACATGCCCGCGAAGTCGGTCTCGCGGCGTCTGGAACGCGCTCATGCCCGAGGCCGACGCGCGAACAGCGCGAAGCCGGCGGCGGTCAGCAGGCGGGCGTCGACGCGCTGCTCGAGCGCGACGGCGACCGGCGCCATCAGCAGCTGCGCGACGCCGGTCACCAGCATGATCGTGCCGATCTCGAGCGCGTCGTGGCCGCGGACGAAGGCGAGAAAGACCGGCATCAGGTAGACCGAGCCGAACAGGCCGATCCCGAGGACGAAGCTCAGGACGCAGCCGATCGCGAAGCGCCGGTCGGCGAAGGTCGCTGAGATCGACGATCGGCGCGCGTCGCGCGGAGCGTGCGCCGCACGAACGCCGACGGCGCTGGCGACGCTCAGCGCCGAGCAGGCCGAGCACGAGCCCCGAGGTCCAGCCGCGTTCCGGCGCCTCCTTGAGGGCGATCACCAGCGCCGCCAGCGCCGAGCGCCATCAGCGACCAGCGACAGGATGTCGAGCGTGCGGGCCTCGCCGCAGCCGCAGCGCCGCTCCGCGGCAGGAACCGCGCGGCGAGCAGCGCGACAGCGATGCCGGGCAGCGACGTTGATCAGGAACAGCCAGTGCCAGGAAAAGGTCTCGGTGATCCAGCCGCCGACGATCGGCCCGACGGTCGGCGCGAGCACCGCCAGCACGCCGGCGATGGTCGTGGCCAGCGCCTGCCGCCGCTGCGGGAAACAGCAGGAAGACCGCGGAGAACACCGCCGGGATCAGCGTGCCGCCGGAAAAGCCCTGCACCACCCGCCAGGCGATCAGGACGCGAAACTGCCGCTCGCGGCGCAGCCGACCGAGGCGAGGGTGAACAGCGACGACGGCGAGCACGAACAGCCAGCGCATGCTCGAGCACGCGCGTCAGCAAGCCGGTCAGCGGGATCGCGATGACCTCGGCGATCAGGTAGGCGGTCTGCACCCAGCTCATCTGGTCGGGCGCGATGCCGAGCGCGCCCTGGATCGTCGGCAGCGACGTCGCCACGATCTGGATGTCGAGGATCGCCATGAACATGCCGACGCACATCGCGCCGAAGCCGACCCAGGTCGCGGCCGCTACCGGCTCGGCGTCGTCGCGTCAGGACCGGCTCCATGGCGCGCTCCTGCGAGCGCCGCGTTCTCGGCGCGGATGCGGATCGCCAGGACGGCGGCGTTGGCCGCGGAGAAGACGAGCGCAAACCACGGCAGGCCGAGGCACAGCGGCAGCACGGCGATCTCGCCGACGACGACCAGTAGTTCGGATGCGAGACGATAGCGGTAGGGACCGCTCGCCACCAGCGGCGCGCCGGGCAGGACGATGATGCGCGTCGTCCAGCGCGCGCCCGAGCGTCAGCAGCACCCAGACGCGCAGCACCTGCAGGACCAGGAAGACCGCGAGCCACGGCAGGCTGACCGGCTGCGCCCAGCCGAGAACCCACAGCCCGGCGAGCCAGAGCGCGTGCAGCAGCACGATCAGCGGATAGTGCCCGGCCGCCACCTCGACCGCGCCCCTTGCGCCAGCAGCGCCGCGGTGTTGCGCCGGGCGAGCCACAGTTCGGCCAGCCGCTCCGAGCGTGACCAGCGCCAGCAGGAGCGGCCGCCGGCGTCATGCGGCTCTCTTGAAGCGACACGCAGCTCGCGGTGAAGCCCGGCCCCATCGCGGTCAGCACCGTGCGCGACGGCAGCCCGGCCTCGATCAGCCGCTCGAGCACGAAGAGCACCGTCGGGCGCCGACATGTTGCCGTACTCCGCCAGCACGGCGCGCTCGTGGTCGAGCGAGCCCTGTCGAGCGACAGCGCGCGCTCCAGCGCCGTGATCACCTTGGCGCCGCCGGGATGGCAGGCGAAGCGATCGACGTCGTCGCGGGCCAGCCCGGCCGCGCCAGGATGCCGGCGACGGCCGGCGCGATGTTGCGCCTGCGCGAACGGCGGGATCGCGCGGTCGAAGATCACGCCGAAGCCCTTCCGCGTCGACGTCCCAGCCCATGATGTCGAGCGTGTCGGGCCAGGTGTGCTGGCCGCTCATCTCGACCGCGGCGATGCCGGCCTCGCCGGACCGCAGCACGCAGGCCGCGGCGCCGTCGCCGAACAGCGCCGTCGCGACGATGTTTTCCTTGGTCAGCTTGTCGAGCCGGAAGGCCAGCGTGCAGAGCTCGACCGCGACGAGCAGCACGAGGCTGCCCGGCCGGGACTGCGCCAGGCGGGCGCCGATCGAGATGCCCGAGACGCCGCCGGCGCAGCCCAGGCCGAACACCGGCACGCGCTCGACGTCGGCGCGAAAGCCCATGCGCCCGGCGACGCGCGCCTCGAGGCTGGGCGTGGCGATGCCGGTCGAGGAGACCGTGACGATGGTGTCGACGTCGGCCGCGCGGACGCCCGGCGGCGTCGAGCGCCTGCGTCGCCGCATCGACGAAGAGCTGGCTCGCCCCCTCGAGATAGGCCGCGTTGCGCTCCGGCCAGCCGAGCGGCTCGAGATACCAGTCGAGCGGCCGCACCGCGTATCGCTGGCGGATGCCGGAGTTTTCGAACACCCGCGCCAGGCGCTCGAAGTCGTCGTAGCGAGAGGCGAAGCCCTGGTGCGCCGCCGCCGCGGCGTCGCGCTGCATCATGGCGTGCGGCGGCACGGCGGTCGCCACGGAAAGCAGCTTCACGGAACGTCGTCATTCAGGGCTCCCCCGGCAGGCCGAAATCGGCAGGATGTCGAGCCGGAGTCGGCGCCGGAGGACTGCTCGTAAATGCGCAGGCGGAACGCTTCGTTCCATTGCCGCCGGGACACGGCGACGCGTTGCAGCGGGCTTGCCGGAGCCGTCCGCCAGCCACATTCCGAAGGGTCCTGCCTGAATCGCAACGCGGGGCTCCCCGGACCGATGGTATCCAGATCGCCACCTCGCGGAAATGCCGCCGCACCGCGTCGCGGCGCTCGTCTACGGCGTCGCCTGCCACACGCTCTTCACGCATCGGCGTCGGGACGATGATCGCCGCGATGTTCTACGGCATGAGCCGCTCGCTCGGGCGCGTGCGCGCCGCCCTGGAGCCTGCTCGCGAACGCCGGCCTGCTGATGCAGTTTCCGCTCGGCCATTCGCTGCTGCTCGGCGGCTCGGGGCGCCGCATCCTCGGCAGGCTCGCGCCCCGGCAGCTCGGCGGCCGGATGTCGACCACCGCCTACGTGATCGTGGCCTCGCTTCAGGTCTTCCTGCTCTTCGCCTTCTGGACGCCGAGCGGCACGATCTGGTGGCGCGCCGAGGGTCGCGACGCTCTGGTCCTGCTCGCAGCCTCTACGCGGCGGCCTGGCTCCTGCTGCTCAAGGCGATCTGGGATGCGGGTCTGGCGCTTCAGACCGGCTTTCTCGGCTGGTGGGCCATCTTCCGGGATCGCGCGCCGGTCTTCCCGCCGATGCCGACCACCGGCCTGTTCCGCTTCGTCCGGCAACCGATCTACGTCGCCTTCGCCCTGACCCTCTGGACCGTGCCGACCTGGACGCCTGACCAGCTCGCGGTCGCGATCGTCCTGACGGGCTACTGCCTGTCGGCCCGCTGATGAAGGAAGCCCGCTTCCGGCAGCGGTTCGGCGCCGCCTTCGTGGCCTACACGCGCCGAGGTCCCCTACTGGCTTCCCCGGCTCGCGGCGGCAGCGCGCTCGCAACGATCTGTCGATCTACGGGCCTCCGCGGACTGGTGGGGCGACGAGGCGCGCTGGCTGCGGGCGCTTCGCGGGATGGTGCCCGCGCGTCTTGCGGCCTTCGATCCGTCGTCGGCGACTGGGAGGGCAAGCGCGTGCTCGATCTCGGCTGCGGCGGCGGCTTCATGGCGGAAGCCCTGGCGGCGCGTGGAGCGCAGGTGACCGGCATCGATCCCTCGGCGACGGCAATCGCGGCGGCGCGAGCCCATGCCGGGGCCAGCGCGCTCGACTATCGACTATCTCGTGGCGTCGGGCGAGGCACTCCCGTTTGACGCCGCGACGTTCGACATCGTCGTCTGCGTCGACGTCCTCGAACATATCGAGGCCTGGGACGGGTGGTCTCCGAGGTCCGGCGCGTGCTGCGGCCGGGCGGGCTCTTTCTCTTCGATACCATCAACCGGACCCCGCTCGCGACCTTCGTCATCGTGACGATCGGCGAAGGTATGATCGGGCTGCTGCCCCGCGGGACGCACGATCCCGACGATGTTCATCCGCCCCTCCGAGCTCAAGCGGATCGCTGGAGCGGAACGGCTTCGTCGTCGGGCGGTTCGCCGGCTTCGGGCCGAGGCGCCTGGACCGCCGGCTCGGTGACCTTCGGGCGATGGCCGACGACGGCCGTCCAGTATCTCGGCCACGCCCACGTCAACGAAGGCAATCCCCACCCCAGAGAGCGTGCCGGTCGCGACTGTTCCAGCCATCGGTAAGAAGGTGGCGAGCTGGTGAGGGCGCGATGAGACAGCACTCGCCGCATTGGCGTCGGTGGCTCGGCATGGAGAACCGCCGCGCCGTGCCCTTCACCAGCTCTTGAAGACCGCGGTGCTGTCAGACGGCTCCGGCCGCACATCTGGTTCGCGCCCGACGAGAGCCGCCCCTCGCGCCCTTTGCCGGAACCTGGGCTCGTTGGACCTCCGTGCGGAAGCTGAAGCGCCTGAGCGCGCCCTGAGATCAGGATATTTCTGCAGACGACGGGTGGTCCCGCCTGAAACATCGAGTCTTGCCTCAAGGCCCGTCTCTTGGCCGCCGATGGGTGAGGACAGCGTGAATGTGCAGTCAGCTCGTTCGGCGATCGTCTGGACTATGGTCAATCCCAGACCGCTGCCGGCGCCGGCGCCTGATCCCCGCTCGAAGCGGGACGTGAGCCTTCCCAGGGTTGCAGGCGCGATCGCAGGGCATTCGTTGACAACCGTCAGAACCCCTTCCGCCGTCAACCCGATCTTGACGACCGTGTCCGGCGCCCCATGCTTCAGCGCGTTCTCTATTAGGTTGCGGCACAGGATGCCGAAAGTGTCCGCGTCGAGGTCAGACAGGACGGCGGCGTCGGACACACCAGGTCGAACCGGTCCGCGCCAGCGGACCTTGCGAAATCGGACACGACAAGGCCAAGAACCGGTTGCAAGTCTCTGGGGTCGCCAGTTCGCAGGCGTCCGCCCTCGGCACGGGCAAGTTGGAGCATCTTTTCCGAAAGCCGTGTCAGGCGCTTGAGCGCCGCCTCGATGTCCGCGGCTCGCGCCTCCGCCCCGGGGTCGCGCGTCTCCGACTGCAGGCGCTGGGCCTGCGCGATGGCCCCGGCGAGCGGGGTCCGAATTCGTGCGCGGCATTGGCCGCAAAGCTGCGTTCTGCGTCGAAGGCCGCCTTCAGCCGTCCCAGAACGCTGTTCAGCGAGTCCGCCAGGGGGTGATTTCGGACGGAAGATCGTCTGAGTGGACGGGGACAGGTCGCGCGCATCGCGCGCCTCGAGGCTCTCCCAAAGCGCCGCAGCGGCGCGAGGGCAGCCCGCGCGGCCAAGATGATCGCCAGCAGTGCCAGCGGGATCACGACGAGGAGCGGAAGCCCGAGGCCCAGCTGGATTTCGCGCGCGACGGTGGCGCGGTGATCCAGCGGCTCGGCCACGGTGATGCGGATGCTACCCTGAAGGGCATCATCGTTGTAGAGCCTGTGGGTCGCGGTCTGGCGGAATCCCGGCCCATCATAGGGCGGGAACACCGCCGGGTCCGCGGCGTGCGATTGCAGCAGGATGCGCCCTTTCGCGTCGCGGACGATGTAAGTGAAGAACTCTTCATGCTCGCGGATCGCCCCCAGCCGCTGAGTGACGCCGTCCTCCTCGCGCCCGACGATGTCGACGACGGCAAGCGGCAGCAGGCGCTGCGCGGTCTCCTGCAACGCGGAGTCGAAGACCTCGTCCATCTCGTGACGCAGCACCACCGCCGTCACCGAGGCGGCGGCGATCCAGAGGATCGTCAACAGGATGCCGAGGGACAGCCCCAGGCGGGCCTGAAGGCTGCGCGGCCAGGTCATGGGACCCCGAGACGATAGCCGAGCCCCGCTCGGTCTGGATGACCTCGGCCCCGAGCTTCTTGCGCAACCGGCTGACATGGACCTCGATCGTGTTGCTCTCGACCTCGGTGTCGAAGGCGTAGAGCTTTTCCTCGAGCTGCGCCCTGGACAGGAGCTGACCGGGGCGGGTGAGCAGCGCTTCAAACAGGGCCCATTCGCGGGAGGTCAGGGGGACTGGCCGGCCGTTCCGCCGAACGCTGCGGGCGGCAAGGTCGATGGCGAGCGGGCCGTGGGTGATGATCGGGTTCGGGTTGCCGGAATAGCGCCGCCCGACCGAGCCGATCCGGGCCGACAGTTCGCCGAGGTCGAAGGGCTTGACGAGATAGTCGTCCGCGCCGGCGTTCAGCCCCTCGATCCGGTCCGAGACCTGGTCGAGCGCCGTCAGGATGACGACGGGTGTGACGTCGCCGCGGCTGCGCAGCGCCTTCAGGAACCCGATGCCGCGGCCATCCGGCAACATCAGATCGAGCAGGACGAGATCGTAGCTGGCTGCGGCCATCGCATCGCCCGCCGCGTCGAGCCGGCCGACCCAGTCCACGGACTGGCCGTCCGCGGCGATCTGGTCCCGCACGGCAGCGCCCAGGACGGTATCGTCCTCGATCAGCAGAATGCGCATCGCTGGTCCCGTTTCTCTCCCAATCTAAGACTCTCAATCATCTGTCTGGCTGACGGGAGGCTGACGCTGCGCGGTCCCCG
>CAVSPB010000004.1:0-27867 GCA_963729745.1 uncultured Gammaproteobacteria bacterium | reverse complement strand
CATCAACTCCATTCCCGTGGCGGCGATCGAGCGCGTGGAGGTGTTGAAGGACGGCGCCTCGGCGGTCTACGGCTCCGACGCAGTGGCCGGTGTGGTGAACGTCGTCCTGCGCAAGGACTTCCGCGGCCTCGAGCTGACCGCCGGCTTCGGCAACACGACGGAGAGCGACTACGAGGAGCAGACGTTCTCTGCCATCTGGGGCACGGGAGGCGATGACTCCAACGTCACGCTGATCCTGGATTACTTCAAGAACGACACGCTGTTCAACGCCGATCGCGGATCGGCGGGAACCGCCAACCAGAGCGCGCGCGGCGGCGAGGACTTTCGATCCTCGCGCGGCTATCCGGGCCGCTTCATCGTCAACGGTACGACGACAATAGACCCGGGCTGCCCGCCGGGCAGCATCGCCGGGCAGACGTGCTTGTTCGACTTCGGCCCATTCAACCTGCTGATTCCCAAAGCTGAACGCACCGGCTTGATGATGCTGGCGCATCAGGGCTTCGGCGCCAACGTCGAGCTCTTCACCGAGATCGCCGTTCAGCACAACACCTCGGCCGCGCAGGGTGCCCCCACGCCGCTCGACGAAACTGCGCTCCTGACCGTGCCCACCACACACCCGAACAACCCGTTCCCCGGCGCCACGTCGATCGCGATCGGTCGCTATCGCACGGTCGACGCCGGCGCGCGGCAGTGGGACATCGAAACGGACAACCTGCGCGTGGTGCTGGGCCTGCGCGGCGAAATCGCCGACTGGAACTGGGAAGTCGCGGCACAGCGTGCGCGCAGCGAATCCGAGCAGAGCGGCGATCGTTCGCAGGGCTGGATCCGCACCGACTTCCTGCAGCAGCAGATCAATCTGGGCCTGTACAACCCGTTCGGCGGCGTGCAGAACCCGCAGTCGGTGATCGATGCCATCACCACGAATCTGGTGCGCCGGGGCAAGTCCAACCTGAGAATGTACGACGCGCAGATTTCCGGCGATCTGTTCGAGCTGGGCGGCAACACCGTCCGCATGGCGGCGGGCGCCGAATATCGCAGCGAGAGCGTCTCCGACGTGCCCGACGATCAATTCCAGCGCGGCCTGATCTTCGGTACCGAGGCGGTGACCGCCGCGGCCGGGCGCAAGAACTGGTCGACCTTCGTGGAATTCGCCGTGCCGCTGCTCGACAGCCTGGAGTTGAGCCTGGCCGGCCGCTACGACGACTACGAGGACTTTGGCACGACCACCAACCCCAAGGTCGCCGTGCGTTGGTCACCGATTGACCAATTGGCGCTGCGCGCTTCCTGGGGTACCGGCTTCCGCGCGCCTTCCCTGGCGCAGGTCGGCCTTGGCCCATCACAGGAATCGCAGTTCTTCGTCGACACGTTCGGTTGTGCCGACAATCCCGTCTACTGCGCCCAGACGGACTACGTCATCCTGTTCTCCGGCAACCCCAATCTGGAGCCCGAACAATCCGAGACGATCAACGTGGGCGTAGCCTGGCAGCCCACCGACGGCATCAACCTCACGCTGGATTACTGGGACATCAAGCAGGAGGACAAGATCGACGAAGTGCCGTTCGGCTTCCTCTTCCAGCAGTGCAACGTGCAGAACAGCCCGGTGTGCGTGCGTGGCGCTCCGCTGCCTGGTGACACCCTGGGACCGCTGCAGCAGGTTGCGAGCACCTTCAACAACATCGGCGAGCAGTCGGCAGAGGGTATCGACCTGTCGGGATATTTCACCATGCCTTTGGGGGGCGGCAGCATGACCCTCGGTGCGAACTACTCCCATCTGCTCAAGTTCGAGCGTGTGGAGCTGAATTCCGCCGGTACGGCGTTCCTCACCCGCGAGCTCACGGGTGAGTACGAGTACCCGGAGGATCGGGCCACGCTGTCCGGGGATTGGGGCAATGACACCTGGGGTGTCTACTCGAGCCTCAACTACGTCGGCGAGTTCCAGGATCTGCCGGACGTCGACTTCGATGGCGTGCTCGACTACGACACCAACAACACGCGCAAGGTCAAGGCCTTCACGACCCTGAACCTGCAGTTCCGCTACACGGGCATCGAGAACATCAAGCTCCTGCTGAGCATCGACAACGCGCTCGACGAAGAGCCGCCGTTTGCGGTGGGCGATGGCGACACGGACCTGTACGGGTACGTGCAGAGCCAGCACAGCCCGCGCGGCCGCTTCTGGAACGCGAAGGCGATCTTCAGCTTCTGAGCTTCGAGCCTTCACTCACGAGGGGCGCCGATCGGCGCCCCTTTTTTTTTGTGGACCTCGCCGGGTGTGATGCCGGTCCGTGCTCTTGAGCTCGGGGACTTATCCACATTTCCCCGTCATTCTTGATTAACGCGCGACGTACGCTGACGTACCCCGCGAACTACATCGCCCGATACCGGCAGTACGGGTGGTTGCGTTTCGGGAAATGTGGATAAGTCCCCGAGCTCAAGAGCACGGACCGGAAGCAAGCCGGTTCGATCACTCAGCCAAAGCTACGCTGTCGATCTGGTAGCGAACGCGGCGGAGCAGGTTGGGGTCGGTGATCGGTCCTAGAGCGGTAGCGAGCTGCGCGACTTCGCCCGGCGCCAGCACGTTGCGGCCGATGCTCACGCGCACTGGCCCCTGGGCAATCGAGCCGTTGTCGTTGAGTACCGCCGCGGCCACCGTCACGCCGCGCACCGGCACGGGCGCGCGATTTTCAACCAGCAGCCAGACGCGCCCCTGGTTGTCGAGGCGCGGCTCGACGCGCAGATAGTTGCCGGGATTGCGCGGCAGATCGAGCTTCACCAGCTCGCGGTTCGATTCGCGCCCGATCTCGGAATTCGAGCCCGCCGCCATCTGGAAGTACCGCACCGCCGAGTTGACGTCGCCCACCTCCTGCGCGAGCCGGGCCAGGTAGTACGACGCCGGCGCGGTCGGCAGCAGTTGCATGCTGCGCTCGAGCGAGGCGCGCGCCGCCCCGCGCTCGCCGCCCTGATACTGCGCGATACCGCTCTGCAGATACGGCTTGAAGTAATTCGGGTTGCGCTCGATGGCGTGCTGGTAGTGCGTGAGGGCCTCCCTCGTGTTCTTGCGCGCCAGCTCGGCATCGCCGCTCAATTCGTGGAATTTCGCCTCGCGCGGCTCCAGCTTCATGGCCTCCTGAGCCAGCGACAGCGCCGCGGCGGGATTGCCCTTGCGCAATTCCTCGACACCCTGGTCGTATTTCTGGTACGCGGGCTCCAGGCGCCTGAGGTTCGCGAGCTTCTGCTGATAGCTTTCGCGACCGTATTCGCCGCCGGTGCCGATCGCGCGCGCCGTCTCCTCGTTCCTGGCCACGCGCTCCTCGGAAGGTGGATGCGAGGCAAACAGGCCTTCGAGCCAGCTCTGGCGCTTGCCCTCCGAAAGTCGGACGAAGGTCTTCTGCAGTTCGATGGCGGCGGCCGGGTCGTAACCGGCGCGTTTCATGTAGTTCATGCCGTAGTGATCGGATTCCAGCTCGGCCTCGCGTCCATAGCGCGTGGAGATCAGGTTGGCGCCGAGCATCGCGCTGCCGACGATGAGGTTCGCATACTGGTTGTCGCGCACGCCGAGCTGCAGCCCGAGCATCGCGGCCTGCAGCAGCATGCCGCGCTCCATGCTGCGCGCGCCGTGCCGCGCGGCCGAGTGAACGATCTCGTGACCGAGGACCGAGGCGAGCTCCGCCTCGCTGTTGAGCTGCGTGAGCAGCCCGCGATTGACGGCGATCTTGCCGCCCGGCAGCGCCCAGGCGTTCGGCACGGAGTTGTTGAGCACCGTGAATTCGTAGGGCAGCTTGCGATCCGAGACCTGCGCGAGCTTGTTGCCCACCTCGCTCACGTAGGCGGTGAGCTGCGGATCGATGATGAAATCCCCGCCCTGCGTCTGCCGCGACGGCAGGTAGTTCTCCTGGCCGATCCGCACTTCCCCGCCTTCGCCGACCAGTTGCAGTTCCTTCTTGCCGGTCACCGGATTCACGCCGCATCCGGCGAGGAACAGCAGCAGCGCGCCGATCAGGCCGATGCGCACGATCACGGCGATCGTCCCCGAACGCCACTGCGCGCCGGCCAGCCTGGCGATGAGCGCGGGGGCGATGACGGCGCCGAGCGTGACGATGGCGAACAGAAAAACGCGCGTGCTGCCAAAATCGAGGCTTGCCGCGACAACGGTGATCGACGCGGCGGCTCCCAGCTGGATCGCGCGTAGACGCTTCGGTCTCTGCGCTGCCTCCGCGCGCGCCAGCCAGTGCGGCGCGGCTGCCTCGGTGACGGCGAGCAGCTGATGGCCCACGCTTGCGCACACGGCCATGCAGACGGCCAGCGCCGGCAGACCTTGCAGGACGGGTGGCAACAGCCGCATCGTCGCATCCGCCAGCACCAGATCGGGAACGGCGATGTTCGAATACAGGATCAGCGCCGACCAGCCGAACGCCAGCATCGCGGCGAGAACAAGACCGAACCATGCCATGGCGAGGACTCCCGCTGCCGACACCGCGCGCTCGCTGCGTGCTGCCGGGAATTGATCGAGCACGTGCGGCTGGCCGGGCAGCGTCAGGCCCACGACGAGCGCGCCCAACACGGTCAGCAGGCTTCCACCCGTCCAGCTCGTCACCACCGGCTCCATGCTCCGCAGGGTTGCGAAAATATTTCCAAACGCACTCGCGAACGCTACCGCGGGCCACATCATCAACAGAGCGCAGGGCAGGACCAAAGTTGCACCCAGCGCGGCAACATGGAACGCCGCACGCCGGCCGCCGATCAGGACGGGGAGGAGTGCGAGGACAGCCACCAGCACGACGGCCAGGCCGGTTGCTACACCCAGGCCTTGCGCCAGCAGCAATCCGGCCACGCGCAACTGCGCAACGAGCGCGACCAGGAGGATGACGAGCACAATTGCGGCCGCACCGGCCGAGGCTGTCCCGATCGACGCTGTCCCGGTCGATGCGGTCCGGGTCCATGCGTTGCCCGGTGCGACGCTCGTCCCGTGGGTTGCACCGGTGGCTTCGAGCCACGCCGGCAGCCCTGCGCTCCCCACGGCGGCGGCGCGTGCACGCAGGCGTCTTCCGACATAGAACCAGTTGAGCGCGGCGCCGGCGAGAATGCCGACCGCAATCCACGCCGCGGCCAGCCCGCGCACGTAGGCAGCCGTGCTGACGCCGAGCAGAATCCAGAACGAGTAGGCACTGCCGGCCTGGCTCAGTGCGAGCCGCCAGGCTCCGATAGCCGGCTCGCCGGTCCGGGCCGCGGGCCACCGCGCCCACCCCGCCAACGCGAGGACGGCGATTCCGAACACTATCAGCGCCAGGGCGAGGCCCTGCGCCCGTGTGAGTTCCAGCACCTGACCTTCAGGGATCGCGCATGCGGCCGTACCGCTTGCGATCAGGGTTTCCAGATTTCACCGAATGCCCGAACAAAATTGGCACCCAGCACTTTCTCGGCGACCCGGCCCGGATGGCCCCTCTTGAGGAGCGCATCCGCGATGATCTCGCAGCGCAACGGCGTGTTGAGACCCTCGACGAACGGCGGTCTGTCCTCGCCGGGCGCGCCTACTCCTCTCGCCCGCCGCTCGGCAACGAGCCTCTCGAACTCCGCCATGCTGTCCGGCGACGTGTCGAACGCCTCGAACGACGTGTCGCTTCCGATACCCACGTGATCCTCCCCGCAGGTCTGCAACGCGTGACCCATGTGAGCCATGTAGTCCTCGAGTGTCGGCTGGCGCGGCGATGGCGTGAGATAGGGAAGGTCGTAAATGCCGACCACCCCGCCCTTTTGCGCGATCGCACGCAGTTGCTGGTCGGTCTTGTTGCGTGGGTGCTCGTGGACCGCAGCGCAACCGGCATGCGTGACCAGGACGGGTTGTCTCGACAGGGTGATGACATCGGCGGTCGTGCGGGCATTCGCATGGCTCAGGTCGACGGCGATGCCCAGCTCGTTCATCTTCCCGACCGCCGAACGACCGAGATCCGTCAGACCGGACGCCGGCGGCGCGAGGACGCCGGCAGCAAACGGCGACGCCGTGTTGTAGGAGAGCTGCATGACGCGCACGCCGAGATCGCGAAACAGCTGAATGCGCTCGATCTTGCCCTCCAGCATGGCCACGCCCTCGAAGGAGAAGATGATCCCGAGCCGGCCAGCGCGTTTGGCGGTCGTGAAATCGCTCGCGTGCCGCACCTGCATGAAAGCGCCGGGGTGCATCTCGAGCAAGCGAAGATAGAACCCGATCTCCGCAAGCGTCGACTCGAAATCGTTACCGAATCCTCCGAGGGTGGACTTGATCGCAGTGAGGCCGGACTCCCGGAATCTCGCCAAGCTGATCTCGGGCAGCGGCAGGCTGTCATCGAAGCCCGGCCCAAGATTGCCGTCCACCACGACCGCACGCCGATAGAGGTTGCGGGCGATCGGCGCCGGCCGCCCGGGTGGTGTCGTGGCCGTCAGCGCGCAGCCGACGACGATGCCCGTACCGAGAACGACACCGGTAGCCCCGACAAACTGTCTTCGATTCATTCCCATTGCCAGTGTGCGACCCACGACGCGGCTGAGCCGGTGATGTGCCGGCGGAGCGAGTCTAACGAATCCGGGCGCTGTTGCCGGAATAGTCCGGTGCTGCGGCCTGATGGATATCGCGCGGCCTGCCGATCAGGGTCCAGCCCTTTTCCGCCACGGCCGATTCGTGTATTGGGTCTGCGGTGAGCGACGGCAATCGCAACGGCTGGCATTTCTCGATCGATCGCGGCGGAACCTTCACCGACATCGTGGCGCGCTCGCCCGCGGGCGAGGTGTCGACGCTGAAGCTCCTTTCCGAGGACCCGGGGCACTATCGGGACGCCGGCGTCGAGGGCATCCGCCGCATCGTGCGCGCCGACGCGGTCCACAGCGGCGCCCACATCGCGGCTGTCAAGATGGGCACGACCGTCGCCACCAACGCTTTGCTCGAACGCAAGGGCGAGCGCACGGCGCTGGTGATCACCGCCGGGTTTCGGGATGCGCTGCGCATCGGCTACCAGAACCGGCCGCAACTCTTCGCGCGGCACATTCAGCTTCCCGAGTTGCTGTACGGCGAAGTGATCGAGGCCCGCGAGCGTCTGAATGCGCGCGGCGAAGTGCTCACCGCACTCGACGCATCCCGGCTGCGGCAGGAATTGGCGCGCGTGCGCGCATCCGGAACAGCGGGCGTGGCGATCGTTCTCGTGCACGCCTACCGCAACGGCGCGCACGAGCTGCTCGCCGGACGAATCGCCCGCGAGCTCGGATTCACCCAGGTCTCGCTCTCGCACGAAGCGGCGCCGGTAGTCAGGCTGGTGAGCCGCGGCGACACGGCGGTCGTCGATGCCTATCTCTCGCCGCTCCTGGCGCGCTACGTCGAAGGCGTGCGCACCGAGTTGCAGCGGGAATTCGGCGCGGCCCCGCTGTACTTCATGCAGAGCAACGGCGGACTGACTTCCGCTGACGCGTTTCGTGGCATGAACAGCATTCTGTCCGGTCCGGCAGGGGGTCTGGTCGGCATGGCCAGGACCGGCACAGCCGCGGGTTTCACGCGACTCATCGGTTTCGACATGGGCGGGACCTCGACCGACGTTTCGCTGTACGACGGCGCGTATCCGCGGCGGTTCGACAACGTGGTTGCCGGCGTGCGCCTCAACGTGCCGATGATGAACATTCATACCGTCGCAGCCGGAGGCGGCTCGCTGCTGCGTTTCGCCTCGGGGCGATTCCAGGTCGGGCCCGACTCGGCCGGCGCCAACCCGGGGCCGGCGTGCTACCGGCGCGGCGGGCCGTTGACCGTCACCGACGCCAACGTCCTGCTCGGCCGCCTGCATGCGGAGTTTTTTCCCACCTGTTTCGGCCCGCAGGCCGACCAGCCCCTCGATGCGCTCGCCGTCCGCGAACGATTCGCGACCCTGGCGCAGGAAATCGCCGCCCGGGGCGGTGAGCCCCGCCCGCTCGAATCGATTGCCGAGGGCTTTCTGGAAGTGGCCGTCGCCACCATGGCGAATGCGATCAAGCACGTCTCCATCCGCCAGGGGCACGATCCGGCGCAGTTCGCCCTCTTCTGCTTCGGCGGAGCCGCGGGGCAGCTCGCGTGTCGCGTTGCCGAAGCGCTCGGTATCCCCACCGTGGTGGTTCATCCGCACGCGAGCGTGCTGTCGGCGCACGGCATCGGCCTTGCCGACCTGCGCACACTGCGGCGCCGCACCGTCGAGGCACCGCTGAATCAGGAGGTCATGGCACGACTGGAGCGCGAGCTCCGGGAGCTCGAGCAGGAGACACGCGGACACCTCGCGCAGCAGGGCGCGCCGAGCACCGCGATGCGCGTCGAGAAAACCGTGAGCGTTCGAACCCTCGGGAGCGATGCGCCGATCGATGTGCCGTTTGCGACACTGGAGGACATGAACTCGACCTTCGATGCCCACCATCGGCGCCGCTATGGCTTCGGCGCGGACGTCGGGGAGCTGCAAGTGGCTGCGGTGACGGCGGAGGCAATTGCGCAGACGGCGATGCTCTCGACCGCCGGCTCGACTTCCCCGGAAGGCGCCGCGGGCCGGGCACGATCCGCGTCGCGCGCCGCAGTGCCGGCACGCGATGCTCCGGACGCGCACCGCCCGATGGGCCCGGCGCGCACGTACATCTCGGGCGAGTGGCGTAATCTGCCGGTCATCGCCGCGCATGGCGTCGACGCCGCCGCGCCGGTTACGGGCCCGCTTCTCATCGTCGACCCGAACACGACGCTCGTCCTCGAGCCCGGCTGGCGTTGCGAGCGGCTCGGCACCGGGGAGCTGGTCATGCGGCGCATGGAAGCGCAGGCCGGCGCCACGGTCCCGTCGCCGGGCGCACGCCGCCCGCACTCGTCCTCGCGCCCCGACGCGGTGACACTGGAGATCTTCAACAACCTCTTCATGCACATCGCCGAACAGATGGGCGCGGTGCTCGAACAGACTGCGGCTTCCGTCAACATCAAGGAACGGCTGGACTTCTCCTGCGCGCTGTTCGATGGCGAGGGCGAGCTCATCGCCAACGCACCGCACATGCCCGTGCACCTGGGATCGATGGGCGCGAGCGTGCAGGCGATCCGCGCCGCCAACCGCGGGACGATGCGGCGCGGCAACGTCTTCATGCTCAACGCGCCCTACGAAGGCGGCACGCACCTGCCCGACATCACCGTGATCACGCCGGTGTTCACCGCTGCCAGCGCCGCAGCGGGCGCCGAACCGGCTTTCTTCGTGGCCTCGCGTGCGCACCATGCCGACATCGGCGGCATCACGCCGGGATCGATGCCACCGATGAGCCGCACGGTGGACGAGGAAGGCGTGCTGTTTCGCAATTTCCGGCTGGTGTCGCGCGGAGTCTTCGAGGAGAGCAGCCTGCGCGCGCAACTGGGCGGCGGGCCCTGGCCCGCACGCAGCCCGGAGCAGAACATCGCCGACCTCAAGGCCCAGATTGCTGCGAACGAGCGCGGCATCGCAGAGCTCGAACGCGTCATCGCGCACTACAGCCTGGAAGTGGTCCGCGACTACATGCGGCACGTGCAGGACAATGCCGAGGAATGCGTGCGCCGCGCCATCGGCCGGCTCGGCAGCGGCGCATTCCGCTACGAAATGGACAACGGCCAGGCAATCGCGGTGCGGATCGAGGTGGACACCGCCCGGCGCAGCGCCCTGATCGACTTCGCCGGCACCTCCCCCCAGGCCGAGGACAATTTCAACGCACCGCTCGCGGTGTGCATGGCTGCCGTGCTGTACGTGTTCCGCACGCTGGTCGACGAGGAGATCCCGCTCAACGCCGGGTGTCTGCGTCCGCTCGACGTGCGCGTGCCCGACGGCTGCATGCTCAACCCGCGCTATCCCGCTGCCGTGGTGGCGGGCAACGTCGAAACCTCGCAATGTATCGTCGATGCGCTCTACGGCGCCCTGAACGCCATGGCCGCGGCGCAGGGGACGATGAACAACTTCACCTTCGGCAACGAGCGCTACCAGTACTACGAGACGATCGCCGGCGGTGCGGGCGCCGGTCGCGAGTTCGACGGCGCTTCCGCGGTGCAGACGCACATGACCAACTCGCGGCTCACCGATCCGGAAGTGCTCGAGCTTCGCTATCCGGTCCTGCTGCGCGAATTCCGCATTCGTGCAGGCTCGGGTGGCAATGGCCGTCACCGCGGCGGCGACGGCGTGATCCGGCGCATCGAGTTCCGCGAGGCGATGACCGCCTCGATCCTGTCCAATCACCGTCGTGTGGCGCCGTTTGGCCTCGCGGGCGGCGAAGCGGGTAAGCTCGGGCGCACGACCGTGATTCGCAGCGACGGTTCGCGGGAGATCCTCGGCGCGACGGCCAGCACCGAGGTGCGGCCGGGCGATCAGATCGTGATCGAAACACCGGGCGGCGGGGGTTTCGGCAGGCCGCAAGGAGAATGACGATGGTGACCGAATTGCAAGTCACGCCCGCTGCCGCGCCATCGGCTCCGGTTCCACCCGTCCTGCGCCACTATCAGCGCCTGTCGTCCCTGCCCTTCGGGAAGCGGCTCTTCGCCAGGCTCATCTGCCTCAACGCGCCTTACTTCGCGACCATCAAGCCGCGCTTCATCGAGTTGCGCCCCGGCCTGTGCCAGGTCTCGCTGCGCAAGCGCCGGGCCGTGCACAACCACCTCAAGACCGTCCACGCGATCGCCATGGCGAACCTCTGCGAGCTGGCCGGCGGCATGCTCATGGAGGTGAGCATCCCGACGAGCATGCGCTGGATCCCGCGCGGCATGACCATCGAGTACCTGAAGAAGGCGGGCACCGACGTAACGGCGACGGCGCGGCTCGACAAGAGCTCGTGGAGCACGGAGAACGTCGGCGTTCCCGTGAGCGTAAGCGACGCTCACGGCACGGAAGTCGTCCGCGCCGTGATCACGATGTATGTGTCACAAAGGCCAAGATCCACGTAAACCTCAGCGGAATAGGCTTCCCTTCCGCGGTTACGCCGCGTGGTCCGCGCGCGTTGGCCGGATCAGGACTTCAGCGGGAATGCCGAGCTTCTCGTGCAGGCGTCGGATCATGGTGATCGACAGGCGCCGGCGTCCGTTGAGGACCTCCGCGACCCGCGTGCGCGTGCCGATCAGGGGCTCGAGGTCTTTGGGTCGACTCGGCCGCACTATCGAGTTGCGTCAAAGTCGTCCAGTTTGCGCACCGCGCCTGCCAGGCGATTCAACGATGCAGGCCGCACGCGGCTCACCGCCGCGTTGTGTGAAATGACGTAAGAGTGGAACTCGCCCGCGCGCACGGCGGCGATCCCGACCAGGATCTTCACCGTCCCGAGGTGCGAATCGCGCTCATCGTTGACGCGCTCGTCGCACACCACCATGTAGGCTTCTTCCGGCGAGCGCCCGATGAAGGCCCCTTCGTGATCCAGGGCGGCGAGGAACTGCTCGACTTGGTGCGCAACCCGTTTCCACAGCTCCGGGCCGTTCTTCTCGAAAACGACCCAACGCGTGCCGCGTTCGATGCTGTTGACGATGAAAAGCGCCAGGCGCCGCGCGGAGAGGTATTTCCAGTCCGACGAGCCGCTGCTCGATCCGGCCAGCGTCCTGGGGCTGAGCGCGTGCCGCGCGCTGGCGCGCACGAAATTGAGCACGTTGACGCCCAGATTGCCGAGCCTGTCGCGTTCGGCCTCGTCGACGCTGCACAGCGGCCGATAGCCCGGGCGCAGGATCGCCTCCTCGCCCTCGGTCGCCGCCCACACCGGGCAGATCTCGTCGGCGCGCCCGATCATGCCGGCGATGGCGCCGCACGGCGCGAACTGCTCGAAGCGGCCGCGCAGGCGGTCGTAGCCGAGCATGCGCGGGAAATACATGAGCGCGTTGTCGCTGTGCAGTTGCCAGGCGCGCATGCCGGCGATCGCCGCGGCGGCGTTCGTCCAGGACGAGGGCGGATCCACGATCAGCATCGCGTTGCGCTCGCGGCAGAAGCGCGCGGCGACCAGCAGGGCGCTCGGGCCGACGTCGACATCGCGCGACAACGGCGGAATGCACAGCAGGTTGAAGCTGTCGACGCCCTTGAGCGCGAAGAGGCCGGTGCCTTCCGCGGCCGAGCCGATGATGTCGTAGTCGGTCAGCGGCGCGCCGTCGTCGCCGTCCGGATTGGAATGCACGTAGCCGATCGAGCCGCGGCCGTCGCTGCGCAGGGTGCGATCGGGCCGAATCGCAGGCACGCCGCCGATCACCCGCGCCAGGGTCGAATCCATGAGCGCCGTGGGCACGTAGCGGCTGCCCGCTGCGGGCAGGACGCTGACGCGCCGGTGGATCTCCTGGTCCTCGATGTATTCCGACCCGGGCGCGCGCACGCGCTGGATGATCAGGTTGAACCGATCCTCCTCGTTGGCGCCGATGCCGTCGTAGTCGATGGAAACGCGCAGGAACTCGCGCGTGCCGCTGCCCACCGCCTGCAACGTGAGTTGCCGGTCCTGCGCGCGCAGCGTCAGGGTCGGTGAGCGCGCACCGTTGACCACGCGCACCACGATCGCGGTGCGCCCGCCGTTCTCGAAGAACTGCTCGAGCGCGTAACCGAGCGTGCTCGGCTGCCACAGCCCGCCGAACAGCGACTGAAAATCGTTGAAACCGTGGATCGTGACGGGGCGGTTGACGGGACCGCGCAGCGTCCGGCCGACGAAAGCGGTGATGGCGGTTGGCGCACGCTCGATGGCGTGATCGGAGCCTGTTTGTTCGGCGACCTGTATCCCGGTGGTGAGGCGCTCAGCCACGGGTATCCCCATGTTGTTGTGGCGCGGACTGTACTACGAAAACTGCGCGCACCGGACGAATTCGTGTAGGGTGCGCGGCCGTGACCGCCGATTCATCCTTTTCCTCAATTCTCTCCTGCGCGGGACGCCGATGCACCAGGTGACGGGCCGCTGGCGCCTGGGTCTGGCGCTCGCGCTGGTCACTGCGATCTGCTGGGGTGTATTGCCGATCGCGCTCAAGCTCGCGCTCGAAGGCATGGATGCTTACACCATCACCTGGTATCGCTTCGCTGTCGCCGCGGTGGTGCTGGGCACGATCCTGGCTGCCACCCACCGCTTGCCGTCGTTGGGAAAACTGGAGCGCAAAGGCTGGATGCTCCTGGCTGTCGCGCTCACCGGCCTCGTCGGCAACTATATCCTCTACCTGATCGCGCTGGATCACGCGACGCCGACGGTGAACCAGACGGTCATCCAGCTCTCGCCGATCTGCCTGCTGCTGGGCGGCCTCGTGTTCTTCAAGGAGCGCTTCACATCGCGGCAGTGGCTCGGGTTCGCCGTCCTCATTCCCGGTCTGTTGCTGTTCTTCAACCGGCGCCTGCCCGAGTTGGCGGACCTGAGCGGCGGCCTGGGCCTCGGCGTATTGCTGCTGGTGTTTGCCTCGATCGTCTGGGCCGCCTACGCCCTGGCGCAGAAACAACTCCTCAAGGCACTCAATTCGCAACAGATCCTCTGGGTCCTGTATCTCGCGGCGGTGTTGGTGCTGTGGCCATGGAGCCGGCTCGGCGGGATTCGCGGGTTGGACACGCTGCAGATGTGGATGCTGATCTTCTCGTGCGCCAACACGCTGGTCGCCTATGGCGCCTTTGCAGAAGCGCTGGAGCATTGGGAAGTCTCGCGCGTGAGCGCCGTGCTGGCGCTCGCGCCGCTCTTCACGATCCTCGGGATGTGGCTGGTGAACACGCTCGCGCCCGGCCTGCTCGAGCGCGAGCAGCTCAACGCGATCAGCGTGGGTGGCGCACTGCTGGTGGTCGCTGGATCGGCGCTATGCGCGCTGGGTGGGTCAACGGACGCGCCTTAGCAAGCGCCGCCTCCTCCGGAGACGATCCTCGAGCCCTTCAGAGCCCGTACTCGGCTTTGAGCTGCCGCAGATCGGATTCAAATCGATCTGCCATTGAATACGTATAGATCCTGCCGATCGCACCATTGTTCTGGTATTTCACGATCTTGGCGAGGTCGCTCTGGCGTCGGCGCCACGTCAAGCCATCAGCAAAAAAGAGCGCGCGGATATCCTCGGCCGCATAGCGATCCTTGATCGGGAGCGCTTCGATTCGCGCTATCACGCGCTGCGCCACATCATCGCGCCAATCGACTTGTAGTGAGCGCAGGCTGGTGACGATGTCTTCGAGCCGTTGCGCAACGAACTTCATTCAGCGGCCGACGATGAGAAACTCATTGACTTGGGCACGCTCCACTGTGCGATGGGTCCCGAAGTGATATCGATGTGGCTTTTCGTGAATTGTCACATCGTGCTTGTACGCACGAAGTAGTGACTCGAGGTGTGCGAGGTCGGGATACGCGTTGGAGCTGTAGGACAGAACGATGGTGCTGCGCTGAAACTGCCGAAACAATCGATCGAATGCGTCGAGCGCAGTCCGGCGGTAGCTGAAGGGCGTAAACCGCTTCGGAATTTTCCTGACCTTGGTGTCTGAAAGGATCCGCAAATCCTTCCAGTAACACGAGAGCCCCTCGAGGAAATGGTAGCGTTTGATGTAGCAGTTGTCGTCGGACCGCGGGACGTACGGCGGATCGAGGTATACAAGATCAACTTCGGTTGCATCGACCGCGAATACGTCCGCTTGCATCGCCGTGTGGCGCTTTCCATTGTCGAATACAGCGCCATTGAATACTTCGACCTGCTCGTGAAAGTGCTCCTCGATTGAAAGCTGCAAGTCGCGGCGCCCGTCGTCATAGCGGCGGCCGGTCACCGTGAATACCCCGCGCGGCTGCTTCTTACAGTAACTCAAGCGTCTGTGACAACGGGGCAAAACCCGACCGCGCGATCATGAACATTAGAAGCAATGACGCCGGCAAGACTCTCATACGCATGGCTGAACCCCGATTGACGCCCAACGTCCGCGTTAGGCCGCAGAGAGCGCACTGATCGTGACGTAATACCCGTCCGGATCTCGGAGTGAGAACTCCGTAGTTCCAGTGTTCGGGTTCACGTGGGGCTCCTCCTCGAGCCGAGCGACGAGAGCGCGTGCCCTTGGCAGCGCCATGTCGAAATCATCGACACGGAAAAACAAGAGGAGGCCGTTGCCAGGCTGCGCGTGATCGGGGCTCATCAAGGAGGGATGCTCATGGGCACCCCACTCGTGAAGGCAGAGCAAGACCGTTCCATCCGAGTCGAGGATTTGACCGAAGTCGTCATGGGCGGGAGCCGTCTCCGGCAGGCCAAGTAGCGACTGGTACCACTTGAAGCTGCCAGGCACATCGCCAACGCCAATGATCGTCCACGTGCGCCTCATGGGGTCCCTCCTGCGGCCTAACGTACGTGTTGAGCGAAGCGCGGCATCTCTACCGCTGATCGAAGCCACTCTATCTTGAACTGCAACATCCTTTTAACCCTTCCGAAGCTGCCGGCCGCTCTCTCGCTCCAACGCGTTGTTAGGCCTACACGTACAGGTGACAGATGGAGGTACGTGTCATTGCCTGTACTGTTCACGAATCACCAAGTCCAGCGCCACTTTTTTGAGCTGGGGCGCTATGGATCGAATGTTGTCTAGGCGACCGGAGAGTAAGACCACATAAAGAACGAGCGCGGTATTTGCTGCATCTGGATATTGAGCAATCAGCCGTCCGTCAAGGGCGTAAGCAACGTACGCGCTGACCTTGCTCTGAAAGTTTGGGAACAGCTCTTTTCGTGGCTGTTGGCGAGTCGCTCCTTCAGGCGCCGATGATGGACGCTCCAGCGTCCGACAAAGAAATCGAAGTCATGGGCATCGGCAGTAGCATTCGCGACTTGATTCACTTCGGCATCCTGAATTTGAGAGGTGCTTGCAAAAGATAACGTGGGCGCGCAAACGCCGATATCGAGGATACCAATGAGAACAATGAAACGCATGCTGCTCATCGGCGAGTCGAATTGCCGTGATTGGCAATGGCCTCTGTCATGAACTCCGGTACGACGCGATTGAGCGCCCGGAGCGTTTCCACATACTGCGCCACAACGGTGCGGACGGCGGGTCGCGACGCGACCCGCGTTCGCCACCCCAGTAGCCCTGGCGTTGCGCTGGTCATTGACGCGCCGAGCCTTGCGGCAAAGAGCTGTGCCATGAAAAAAGCAATGTCGGCGTAGGAATACGACTCGGAAAGATGGTCTTTACTGCCCAGTGTCGTCTCCCATTCCACGTACAACCGATGCAAGTGCGATATGGCCTCCTGCGCGGGCGGCTCGCCAAGACGATCCTGGAGACTCATGAGCCGGATCACGTGCGGGAAAAATACCTCGTCGCCTTTGAGCTCAAGAAGGCGAGCGTGGGCGCGTGCAGCCTGTGATTCCGGCCACAAGGGCGGTTGGGGATGAAAGTGCTCAAAATACTCAAAGATCTGCGTGGAATCGAAGATCTCGATCTCGCCGTGAATCAATACGGGTACCTGGCGCTTAGGGTTAATCCGCAGCACCTCCGGATGCTTGGGTTCGTAGCCGCGTTCCTGTGTGAACGGCACCATGACCACATCCACCGAGATCGCTTTCTCGAGGGCCGCGATTTGAACCTTGGCGCCATACATGCTTAGCGGACCGGTGTAGAGCGTCATCGTTGACATAGAGCCTACCTCACACCACCGCGCAGGCGTGACCGGGCCGTCGCGGCTAGCCGGAGAACCTCGGGCTCACGAATCAGATGCTCACGAACGGTCGGCCAGTCCCGTGTTGTCCAGGTGCGATCCGCAGCTAGGCTTGCCCGATACACGTCGTAGCTCTGGCTGCTCTCGAAGCGGGCCAACCAGACGAATATATATTCGCCTAATCGTATGGGGAGCCTTGCAAAGTTATTCACCTGTGTTGAGGTGACGTATTCCGCGACCGTGCGCGCGCCGGCACGTTCGAGGTGTTTGCGAATCGATTGTTTGAACAGTGAGCTGAACGCCTTGAGTGAGTCGGGCTGTGTGTAGTACAGAGTTGCAACAACGATATCCGAGCCAGCGCTCGCCTTGGGTGGTGGACTCGTCCTGGTCGGCAGGCCCGCGAAACCTGCACCCGCGTCCGCTGGCTCAAGGAGCAAGACATTGTCCGAGTCGATCATCGTTGCGTTGGCGGCCTCTCGATGCGCGTGCCAGACGGGTCCGTCATAGAAGGCGGTGAGCGCCCGACCCCGCGCATCAATCGACTCGAATCCTCGGAGCCAAACAAACCGGTCTGGCCGATCCAGATCCCGAAACTGCCCAATCACTGCTATCCCAAGGGCCTCTTGGGAATCGACAAATTCTCGATCAAAGAGCTCGATGAGCGTGTCGCGCTGGCCCGGGTGCAGGGTGTACTGCCGCAGCTCGACCAGGTTGCAGCATGATCGGTCGCTCCTTAGGTCTGTCGGCCCGGCAGCCTCCGCCATTGCGGTGATGGCGGTCATCGCGAAAACCCCGACCATGAATCGATGCAACCCAGATCGATGCGCGTCGATCGCGCCAGAAGGAGGCCGTAGAGAGGGCATTCGCGCACCATAAGGCATCCATAACAGACCGGTCATCCGGTTTCTGCTAGTATTGTCCGTGACCTCGTCGTGCGTCAACATGAGTCGAAGAAAAAAAGCGTTCGTCAGATGAAATCCGCACCCAATCGAACACGGCAAAACGACCCCGATGGCTTTCGAGCCCGCGTACTGGATGTTGCCGCGGACCTGTTTCAGGTGAACGGCTACCATGCAACGTCAATTAAAGAACGTCATGCAGGCGGCCAGCGCCTCGGGTGGTGCCCTGCATCATCACTTCCCCACCAAGAAGCAGCTAGCGCTCGCGGTCATTCGAGATCGCGTCGCACCGGCGGTTCAGGAAACATGGATAGAGCCGGTCCGGCACGCGCCGTCCTTGGGAAAGGGCGTTGCCGTGGTCTTTGAGGCGATCGCCGCTGGGCTAGAAGCCCGCGATTGCGTTGCCGGGTGTCCCCTCAATAATCTGGCTCTCGAGCTGTCGCTCTCTGAACCGGAACTTCGCAGCGCCATCAATGAAGTCTTTAGCGAATGGCAGTCTATCCTCGCACAGCGCGTGGGCGCGACGCGCGGCGGTACTCGCCTTGACCGCGCGAAGCGATTGGAGGCTGCGGCATTTATCGTCTCCGTCTACTCCGGGGCGATGACATTAGCCAAGTCAGCACAAAGCGCCGCGCCGTTGCGCAGTGCTGCCGGCGTCTTGGCCCGCTGGCTCCGCGAACGCGATTTTGCGCAGTAGTGGGTCAGCATCGGCTGGTCGGTCGCAAGGAGCGCCCAGCGAGCGGCCTTCACTTAAATTCCCAGCACGGAACGAGGGAGCATTGTATGCCCAAGATCGACACCGGTACCGCACCCGCACGTAAGGGTTCAGGCTATCCCCCACCATTCGATGCACCCTGTACCGCGCGTACGCGGCGGCGCTTGGGAGAGGTCGGTGGGCTTCGCGATTTCGGCGTGAATCTGATGACATTACCGCCCGCCTGCTGGTCGAGCCAGCGCCATTGGCACAGCCACGAAGACGAGTTCGTCTATCTGCTTGAAGGCGAATTGACGCTCATCGAAGACAGCGGCGAGACGGTGCTGCACGCAGGCGATTGCGCGACGTTTCCGAAAGGCACGGGCAATGGCCATCACCTGGTCAACAAATCCTCCGCGATGGCCGTCTATCTGGAGGTGGGCTCTCGCAACCCGCAAGACCTCACCACTTGTTCCGATATCGACATGCTGAGTTCCAACGCCGACGGCCGGTTCGTGCACAAGGATGGCACGCCCTATGCCAAGACATAGCGAAGCGCAGCATGCTTTGTGACGTTTCTCGGGATTGAGCCGCCCGATACCGGACGTTCGCGAACTTCCGCTCTGGATCAACAGGACCGCTTCGATGTTCGACTCTGATTCTGTGGCCCCAATGACTGGAAACGGGAGCACAATCCGGCGCTTGCCGGCCACAAGCGGCGGTTCGCCACATCGAATTGGCTGCCCGAATGCGGACATTCCTCGTAGTGCCGGATCCCTCATACAATTTCCGAAAGTTTGAGGTCGCCGTCACCTTGGGTCCGTCGTGCACAACGATAAAGGTGTGAGTTCTTTCGGGCGGTCGGATCCACGCGGAGGACTTAGGATGCTTTCCGGTACATGTCACTGTGGAGCAGTACGCATCGAAGTTCCGCGTCGGCCGCGCTTGCTCACAAATTGTAACTGTTCGATATGCCGGCGCTATGGGGTCCTGTGGGCCTACTATAAAGTATCGGATGTGCGGGTCATCAGGAAACGTGGCGCCACCAAGTCGTATGCCTGGGGTCGCAAGAATTTGAATTTTGTGCGTTGTACTAGCTGCGGCTGCGTCATGAATTGGGAGCGCCGGAAGCCGCGAAAAGTGAACTATATGGGTGTAAACGCGAGAAATTTTGATCCGAGTATTCTTGGAGATGTGCGCGTCCGCCGTCTTGATGGTGCAGACACATGGAAGTATCTTGATTGACTGTTGTTAGCGCGCTAGCACATGCCGACGCAAGTCGTTGGCGCAGACACCCCCTACTTGAGATGCCCCGTCCTTTTTTTGGATTGGCTTAGCCGCCGATACATTTCGCTCCCCCGACACCAGCCGCTCGCGACCGACGGCAACGGGTCACTCTTACCCGCTTGCGGCAGCCGAAGCCGAATGGTCGAAGGCGGTGGGGCGCCGCACGACGACGTGGCTCTCAAAGGGTTCAACAAGAAAAGGGGATCACCAGAATCAAACAGTCGCCCTGATCTACGGGCGCGTGCCAAAGAACCAACGTCTTGGACTTTTGAACGCCAATGACACCTGTTAAATTACTGTTCGATCTTCAGCTCCGAGATTGATACGAGGTTTCTCCGCATGCGAGCGCTCACTGTTAGCATCGTCCTTGCAACTGTGTGCTGCGGTTCAGCGGTGGCTGCAATTGACGTCTTACAAGCGCAGTCGATCTTCCAGCAGGCTCAAACCATCTGTACCCGCGACGCTGCGGCGCTATGGGGACGTACGCTCTGCGGCCCTATTCTGCTGGTCGACCCCGATGATCGCACAGTTGTCGCGAATCAGGCGGACGCCGTCGGCACCCTCACCCGTGCCGGCCGGGTGTTCATCGGCGTCTTGCCATCTTCCGAGCAGATCTCCGATACGACAGTCGAGTGGTCCGGTACACGTTGGTCCGAACTCATCTGGCCTTGGCCGATGCGCGAAGACCCAGACATGCGCCACGTCACGCTCGCTCATGAGCTCTTTCACCGGATTCAGCCGGACCTGCATATCGAAAAGCTGGATGGGGACAATGGCCACCTCGACACTTTTGATGGGCGCTATCTCATGGAGTTGGAATGGAATGCGCTAGCTGCTGCTTTGCGCGCGTCGACAAACTCCGCCCGCCGTGTGGCTATCAGCGATGCGATTCTGTTTCGTAGCGAGCGTTACCGCTTGTTTCCGGGTGCGGCTAACAACGAAGCGGCACTGGAATCAAATGAGGGCGTGGCAGAGTATACGGGTGTCCGACTCGGCTTGTTTACCCGGAGGGATCGTATTCGCTACGCCATGCGCGACCTCTCGGCTTACCTCGAGGCGCCAAGCTTGGTGCGATCATTTGCCTATGCGACGGGCCCTGCGTATGGCCTGCTCCTTGATCAGTTGAACCCTAGATGGTTGAAAGACTTTGAGAACAACCAACTCGACCAGCGCTTTGATCAGCGTCTCGGCTCTGCGTTGCACCTGCCGCCGCCGGACTTCACTCGACTGCAAAAAGCCGAGATCTTGTATGATCGCGGCGGGCGCTTGCGAGCAAAGGAAACCGTTCGCGAGCAGCAGAAGCGCGCGCTACTCGCCGAGTACCATGCCAGTCTTGTGAGTGGTCCGGTGCTAACGCTGCCACTAGCGGACCTCGAGTTTTCAATTCAAACCCGCGAGTCTGGTGCCGCTCGGCGATTTCGGTACCGTCTATCCGACCATGAATCTGCAGGATGCCTGGGGCACACTTACCGTCGAGCACGGTGGCGTTCTAATTGGCAAACACCCCAAAGTGGCCACTCTTTCGTCGGTCGGCTTTGATCCGGTAACGCTCCGCGGTCATGGTTTCATCCTCACCTTGAAACCTGGCTGGACGATCGAGTCAGGCGCCCGCAATGGCGACTTAGTGTTGAGGCAGAGCCGAACATCGGTTCCCTAATTATTCGAAAGGCCCGGCCCCCGTTCGCAATGCGCAAAACAGGGTTTGCGGCGACGTACGGACCAGTGGATGAACCCTGGGGAGTGCGCAGATTTTGCGTACGTGACCTGTTTGGCCAATCCGATCAAGGCGGTCACACACCGCGACCCCTACCCCTATTACCGACGCTTGCTCGCCGGCCCCCCGCTGTACTTTGACGAGGAGCTTCGGCTGTGGGTCGCTGCGCGCGCCAACATGGTCTCGCAGGTCTTCGCCAACCCGACCTGCCACGTACGGCCAGTAGCCGAGCCAGTTCCAGCAGCCTTGGATGGACTGCCCGCCGGTGAGGTCTTTGCGCATCTCGTTCGGATGAACGATGGGGGCCGTCACGATCAGCCCAAACTTGCGTTGGAGCGCGCATTGGCGTCGATTCCGGCGAGTGAAGTGAATCCTCGCGCTCGTCATGCCGCAACACATGCAATGCCCATCGCCCTTGATCCGGCCGCACTGACTGCCTGGGCTTTTGACACTCCAACCACTGTGGTCGGCAACCTACTGGGATTCACTACCGGCGAGTGTTCAGCAATTGTTGGTTGGACACGCGAATTCGTGACCTGCCTTTCGCCACTCAGCACGCCAGAGCAGTTGTCAACGGCAAGCGCAGCGGCGGCGCAGTTGCGCTCGCGGATGCATTCCTTGCTTGATTCCATTGACCCTGATACCGACAATTTACTCACAAGTCCGTAATTTAGATGACGATGCGGGAACCGATCGATGAGTGTGTCTGTCGAAGAATGCATGAAGCGAGACGGCCGCATGCTGGATCACAAGACGCTCGAAGAGATTCGGCGCATGGCGGTGCAGCGGGTCCGCGAAGGCGAGAAGCCCGCGGTCGTGATCGCATCGTTTGGCTTCAACCGCCCGGTGATCTACAAATGGCTCAAGGCGGTGGCGGGACGAGGCCGGGGCTTGCGGGCGTTGCGCTCGACCCGCGGCACCGGGCGCCCGCGCAGTTTGACCCCGGCGCAAGAGCGTCAGGTGTTTCGCTGGATCAATGGACGCGACCCGCGCCAGTACGGACTGGACTTCGGTCTGTGGACGCGGCGCATCGTCGCACTGCTGATCAAGCGCAAGTTCGGCATCGGCCTGGGCGTCACCGCAGTGGGCGCGCTGCTCGCCAAACTCGGGCTCACGCCGCAGAAGCCGTTGCAACGTGCCTACCAGCGCGACCCGCAGGCGATCGAGCGCTGGCGGCGCGAGATCTACCCCGCGATCGCCCGTCGAGCCAAGCGCGAGGGCGCGGACATCTTCTTCTGGGACGAGTCCGGCTTTCGGGCCGACACGGTGCATGGCAAGACTTGGGGGCTGCGCGGGGAGACTCCGGTGGTGCACCGTCCTGGGCAGCGCCAGTCGATCTCGGCCGCCTCGGCGCTCAATGCACGCGGGGCCTTCTGGTTTTGTACCTACAAGGGCGCGCTGGATGGCGAACGGTTCGTCGCACTGCTCAAGCAACTGATGCGTCATCGCAAGCGCGGGCTGCACCTGATCGTGGACGGTCTGCCCGCGCACAAGAAGGCGGTGGTCAAGGAATACGTGCAGTCGATCGGCGGCAAACTGACGTTGCACTTCCTTCCCGGCTACGCGCCGGATCTGAATCCTGACGAATTGGTGTGGAGTCATGTCAAGCGCACCGGAACTGCGAGAAATCCGCTCCAAAAGGGCGAGCAACTGCAAGATCGTATCGAAGCCGAGTTGCTCGCGTTGCAGCGTGATCGCCCACTCGTACGCTCATTCTTCCAAGCCCCTTCTGTTGCCTATATTGCCGACTGCTGAGTAATGCACGAACGCAGGAGTGCCGCACGAGCAAGGGCACGCTGGTGTTGCGTCGCAAGCTTTTCGATATTCGCGCACACCATGTCCAGGAAGTTAAGGTCCTCAAGCGTGAAAAAAACATCGCGAAATGTGCGAGCGATGAAATCCGGGCCGTTGCGGACCGGTACCAGCAGCTTGCGAAGGGCCGCTGTATCCAGCACTTCGACGCTGTTTTTCAGCGTTGCCGTGGCAAGCGTCACGGGGAAGTTGAGGAAGTCGGACGCCTGGACTTGCTTGCCCATCGATTTCAGCAGATAGGCAACACAACCGCTGCCGACGAATGGATCCGAGGCAGTTTCGAAGTCGAGCTGACTGAGCACGCCATGTATCCAGGGCAACAAACGATGCTTGGAGCCCATGTAGCGAAACTCGGGATAGGCGAGCGCGCGGGCTGGAAGTACCGCAGCAACCGGCGGACTGTCGGGCAGAGCTAATCCGAGCTGGCGCTCAGGAGATTCCTGCATCTTGGGGTGACGGGCTCTGAGCGCGGACGTCGGCGCGAAAATTGCGGGTTGAGATCGTGCGGGATATCGGCTCACGCGGCGAGCGTCACTCAAACGGACGCTACACGGACACTAGCGGTCGAAGGGTCCGCTCACCTCGAACGTAATTCCGTCTCCGTTGCGTCCGCCCACCCCGCGCTGTGAGCTGAAATACAGCCGCGCGTACGCGGGATCGAACGCGGGCCCGGCGATTTCCGACGCGTCCTGGCCGACGACCTGGACGATCGGCGTGGCGCGCCCGTCCGGCGAGAGCGCCACGATCTGCATGTCGCCGTGGTCCTCGGCGACGAGCACTTCGCCGCCGGCGGCGGTGGTGACGTTGTCCACCCCCTCGAGCACGGGATCGGCAATCTGCGTCGCGTCGTAGATGACGCGCAAGCGCTCGTTCTCGAACGTCGTACGCCCACACCTTGTTGTCGTGCTTGGTCGTGAAGTAGACCATCCCGTTTGCGTACCAGCAGCCTTCACCGCCGCGGAACGCTGTGGTCGCGGGCACCTGTCGTCGCGTGGGGACTCTAGCACCCGATGGGTCCGGAATCGCGTGCCAGCGGACCTCGCCCGCAGCGCCAGGCGACACCTCCGCGGCTTCCAGAACACCGCGCGTGAGGTCCGCACGACCCGAGCCGTTCAGGCCACCCGGCGTGAACCGATACCAGCAGCCGTCAGGGAGATCCTCGGTCAGATACATCCGCAGCGTCCTGGGATCGACGGCGACGGCTTCGTGCGTGAATGCACCCAGCAGCGGCCAGGAACGCGCCGCTCGCTTGCCGAAAGGATCGCATTCCCATACCAGTCCTGCGGGATGCTCCTCGCAGGAGAGCCACGTTCCCCACGGCGTCGGTCCGCCGGCGCAATTGATGTTCGTGCCGCGCAGGATCGGGTAAGCATCGACCAGCGTGCCATCCGCGGCGAAACGCAGCGCACTGGCGCCGCCGGCGTCATGCGCAACCTCAGAGTTCGAGACATAGATCCAGCCGCCGTCCTCGGCGCAGGGGAACGTCGCCCCGCCGTCGGGCGCGTCGTGCCACACGAAATCGCGGTTCGCGACCGGTGCCGAGCCCGATAGCGCCACGATTCGTGAGCGAAATCCGGGCGGCAGGCGCACGCTGTTCCCATCCGGCGCGCCGAGCGCACCGATCTGCGCCAGTCCCCTGCGGCGCGCCGGCACGCGCGGCGCGGCTGGCGCGAATGCGGGAATGCACACGGTGGCGCCCGCAGCGGCAAGGCCCAGCGCGAGGAGCTCGCGCCGGCTGATTCTGCCGGCATATGGACACGTGATGCGCGACATCAGTAGCGTGCGGGATGCCAGAGACGCACGCTGCGGTGCTTGAAGAGCGGAATCAGCGCCATCCCGGCGAGAAAGCCGCCGATGTGCGCGCGAAACGCCACGCCGCCGCCCGCGCCGCTGCTTGCCAGGTTGCTGAACAACTGGAGGCCGAACCACAGCAGCAGCACCCAGATCGCCGGCAGCCGCACCGTCTGCATCACGAAGCCGAGCGGGATCAGCACCAGCACGCGTGCGTGCGGATACAGCAGCATGTACGCGCCGAGCACGCCGGAGATCGCGCCGCTCGCGCCTATCATCGGGATATCGGAATTCGGATCCGGGAGGGCCTGGGCGAACACCGCCGCGATGCCGCACAGCAGGTAGAAGAGCAGAAACCGGAAGTGGCCCATGCTGTCCTCGACGTTGTCACCGAAGATCCACAGGTACAGCATGTTGCCGATGAGGTGCATCCAGCCCCCGTGCAGGAACATCGAAGTGAAGATCGTGACCCACGGACTGACGAGCTCGATCTGCGGCGGCAGCTGCACGTCGTTGATCAGCACGGCGGGAATCACGCCGAGCGCGTAGATGACGGCCTGCTCCTGCGGCCCGAGCGTCTTCTGCCAGAGGAACACGAGGATGCACAGGCCGATCAGCGTGTAGTTGACGTAGGGCGTGGCGCGCGAAGGATTGTCGTCCTGCAGGGGAATCACGGTTTCACCGGCGGCCGTGCGCTCAGGTGCGGGGCGCGCGCCGCTGCGCCGGCGGCGCGGCCGCGGCTCGCTCGCGCTCGCGTTCGGCCTGCTCCTGGCTCGCGCGCTCCTGTTCGTCGCGCTTGCGCGCGATTTCCTCGAGCATCACCTTCAGCCACTGCGAAGCCATCGTCCCTCCCGGTGCGCATCGTCCCTTCCGGTGCGCCGGACGCGAACTATAACAGGCCCGCTAGGCGGCTGAGGACTGCAGCAACGGCGCCCGCGCGCCGCGAACCGTCGCGCGGTACAGGTCGACGAGCCGTGCCGCCATTTCAGGTGCGGACCAGGTCGCGGCATGTTCCCGGGCCGCGCGCCCCAGAACCGTGCGCTCCCGCGCGTCGCGCAGCAGCCGTACCACCAACGCGGCGAACTGCGCTTCGCGGTCCTGCGAGATGAGACAACCGCGGCCGGCGCTGAGGATGTCGACCGTCCCCATGTGCGCGGTAGAAACGACCGGCACCCCTTGCGCCATGGCTTCCAGGAGCACGAGCCCCTGGGTCTCGGTGCGCGAGGCAAAGACGAAGACGTCCCCCGCGCGGTAACAGTCGAGGAGCTCGCGCTGCCGGTCCAGGTAGCCGACGAACAGCACCTGCGCGCTCACGCCGAGATCCGCCGCGAGCTTCCTGCAGTGTTCCAGCGCCGGCCCCTCCCCTGCAATCAGGAAGAGCGCATCGGGCAGCCGGGCGCGCACGCGCACGAACATGCGCAGCAGGAAATCGACGTTCTTCTCGTGCGCGATGCGCCCGACGTGAACCAGCACGGTCCGCCCCGCGGCGATGCCGGCCCGTTGGCGAAACTGCGCGCCGTCTCCAGCCACGAAGCGATCCAGCTCGAGGCCCGTGGGAATGATCGTGACCGGCGTGCGCACGCCGTATGCGACGAGCGCCGCGCGCATCGCGTGCGACGGTGCGATCAGATGGTCCACCGCGTTGCCCTGCGAGCAGGTGAACCGCCGCGCGGCGAAGCGCATGAGACGGCGCGGCAGCAGCGGCACGTAGTGATGCAAGTACTCCTCGAAGTAGGTGTGATAGCTCTCCACCACTGGAACATCGAGCGCCCGCGCCAGCTCCAGGCCGGCGTAGTGCGCCATGAACGGCGTCTGCACGTGCACCAGGTCGAAACCGCGCCGGCGCAGCTCGGGCAGGATCGCGCGGATGCGATCGCGCCTCATCATCCGATCCTCGGGGTCGCGCGGGACGTAGCGCGATGCGATCCGGTGGATGCCGGGATCAACGTCGGGCCCGGATTGCGACCCCGACTGCCGTCCGGATCGTGGATAGTCGGGCGCGATCAGCTCGCATTCGTGGCCGAGCCGCTGCAGGTCGCGGCGGAAGGTCTGGATGGACGTCGATACGCCGTTGATGCGGGGGAAATGGACGTCGGAGATCATCAGGATGCGCAACGCGAGACTCCCGGCGATGGCAAAATGCCGCCGGACGTTAGTGAGCCCGTGTGACGGCAGTATGACGGTGCGCAGGAGACCGATCGATGGAAGTCAGCGATGCCCAACTCGACGGATTGCGCGCCCGCGCCCAGGCGATCCCCCTGCCGCGCGCCGAGCGCGTGACCTGGGCGGAACAGTTCAATCGCCTGCCGGCAGTGCGGCATTCGGGAATCGACGTGATCCTCGCCGACGACAAACTGGTGCATGTGCTGCTGAGCGACGTTGCGGACCATCATCTCGGCGGCCTGCGCCTGCGCGCGGTCAACGGCGCGGTGCTGGCCGGCCTCTTCGATTGCGCGCTCGGCGTTGCCGGTACGCTGCAATTCACGGGGCGGCGCTGCGGCACCTGCGAGCTGTCGCTCAAATTCATGCGCGCGGTGTTCGACACTCCCATCGACGTTTACGCCGCCTGCGTGAAGCGCAGCGAAACGCTGGCATTCGTCGAGAGCGAGCTGTACTCGGGCGGCAAGCTGTGCGCGCTCGCCACCGGCCTGGTTGCGGTTGCGACGGGCCGCGGGGAAGAAGCGATCTGGTGAGCGCGGACTGTCCCGTCAGGACTGTCCCGTCAGGATTGGGGCGGGGCTTTCCCCAGCACGATGGGATCGAGCGCGGCCGCCGCGAGCGGGTGGTAGCCGGGGCGCGCCTTCGCGTACACGCGCCTGGCGAAGTCCTTGCCCCAGTCGGTCGCCATCAAGTCCTCGTACAGGGGCTTGATGAGGATGCGCCGCCCGATGCCCACCAGGTAGGACTCCAGGCGCGGCAGCGCCGGCTCGTAGTGATTGCGGATCGCCACGCGCAACCAGCTGTGCGCGATGCGGGCATTGCCCGCGTCAGTGAAGTGAAACGCCCGGTCGAGCTCGCCGAGCTGTGCAGCGCCGAGCTTCTTCGGCAGGTTGTCGATGAAGTGCTGCCACTCGTGAGTGCTCCATGCGGCCGTGTCGAGTCCCGCCGCCGGACGCCGTCCTTCCTGCCAT
>CAVSPB010000003.1:0-27070 GCA_963729745.1 uncultured Gammaproteobacteria bacterium | reverse complement strand
GCATCGTCTTTACTCCTTCAGGAGACGGACAGGTTTCAACTGCCCCCGCACTCGCCCTGTCTCGCCCGGGTCGGCTTGGCACAGCCGATCTTTCTTGTCCGAGCCGATTCTGGCTGCAATGTCCGTCGTTGGCATCAGGAATCCCTGTATCGCCAAGTCAGCAAAAGGTGAATGCCGGGGCGGAACGCGATGTGCGGCGCGATTCTTGCCCCGTTGCCGGGCGGATGGCCCGGATTTGACAAGTTCCGGCCCGCTCGCGCTCTAGCACTTTGGGTGTTCGAGCCCGATATGCGGCGTGCAGGCTCCGCACGCTGCGCTCCAGCGCCGGCTCGTCGACCAGCACGGATATCTTGATTTCCGATGTCGAGACCATGCGCACGTTGATCGACTCGCGCGCCAGCGCCTCGAACAGCCGCGTCGCGACGCCCGCGTGCGAGCGCATGCCGACGCCGACGACGGACAGCTTCGCGACGCGATCGTTGCCGCTGACCTGCGCCCCCGCGAGTGCGCCCGCCGCCGTCGTGACCAGTCTCAGCGCCGCGGCGTAGTCGTCCCGGTGCACCGTGAAGCTCAGGTCCACCTTGCCCGTCGCGCGGCGCGTTGAGCACGATCATGTCGACTTCGATGCTGGCATCCGAGACCGGCTTGAGCAGCGCGAAACGCCGTGCCGGGAACGTCGGGCACGCCCGCGACCGTGATCTCCGCTTCGTCGCGATTGAAGGCGATTCCTGAAACGACCGGCGCTTCCACGCGCGGCTCCTCGCGACAGATCGAGCGTGCCGGGGCCGGCGCCGAAGCTCGATGCACGCGCAGCGGCACATTGTACTTGCTCGCGAATTCCACCGAGCGCAGGTGCAGGACGCGCGAGCCCTGGCCCGCGAGTTCGAGCATTTCCTCGAAGGTGACGCGGTCGAGCCGGCGCGCCGTCGGGCACCATGCGCGGGTCGGTGGTGTAGACCCCGTCGACGTCGGTGAGGATCTGGCATTCGTCGGCCTGCAAGCGCGACCGCGAGCGCCACCGCGGTGGTGTCCGAGCCGCCGCGGCCGATGGTCGTGATGTCGCCGGCGGCGTCCACGCCCTGGAATCCGGCGACGACGGGGACCACGCCCGCGTCGATATCCGCACGCAGCCGTTCTGTCTCGACCTGTCCGATGATGCGCGCACGGCGTATGCACATTGCTCGTGAGCACGCGCACCTGCGCGCCGGTGTAGGAACGTGCCGCGCAGCCCTGGTTGCGCAGCGCCATGCACAGCAGCGCGACCGAGACCTGCTCGCCGGTCGCGAGCAGCACGTCCATTTCGCGCGCATCGGGTTCCTGGCACAGGCCCCTGGCCAGATCGACGAGCCGATCGGTGCTGTCGCCCATCGCCGAGACCACCACGACGACGTTCGTGCCGTCGCGCCGCGCGGCGCTGATCTTGTCGGCGACGCGGCGGATCAGATCGAGTGAGCCGACCGAGGTGCCGCCGTATTTCTGGACGATGAGGCTCAAGAGTTCGGCGTGCCCAAAACGCGCGGAGCCAGCTACCCGCCCAGCCGCTCGCGTACCCACGGCTCGACGCTTGCGAGCGCCGCGTCGAGCGCGGCCGGATTCGTGCCGCCGGCCTGCGCCATGTCGGGCCGCCCGCCGCCGCGGCCGCCGACCTGCTGCGCGACGTTGCCGATCGAGTTCACCCGCCTTGATCTTCGCGGTCTGATCCTGCGTGACGCCCGCGACCAGCAGCACCTTGTCCGTGCCCTCGACCGCGCCGAGCACGATGACGGCGGACTTGAGCTTGTCTCTTGAGTTGATCGACTGCATCGCGCAGCGCTCTCGCATCCGCGCCGTCGACACGGGTGGCTACGACCTTGACGCCGTTCGATCGTCGCGCGCGGCACTCGACAGATCGCCACCCTGCCCGCTCGCGAGCTTGCCCTTGAGCTGCACGACCTCCTTCTCGAGCTTGCGGCTCGCGCTCGATGAGCTGCTCGCACCTTCTCGCTGCATATCCTCCCGGCTGCCGCGCACCAGCGAGGCAATGTCCTTCAGCAACTCATCGGTCGCCTCGGCCCACAGCAGGGCGCCCTCGCCCGTCAACGCTTCGATGCGGCGAACGCCCGCGGCCACTCCGGACTCGCTCACGATCTTGAAGAAGCCGATGTCGCCCGCGCTGCGCACGTGCGTGCCGCCGCACAGCTCCATCGAGAATTCGCCGACGCGCAGCACGCGCACGTCGTTCTCGTACTTCTCGCCGAACAGGGCCATCGCGCCGGCCGCCACGGCCTCGTCGAACGGCATCACCTGCGTCTCGGCCGGCGCGTTCTGCCGGATCTGCGCATTGACCAGGTGCTCGATCTTCTTGAGCTCCTCCGGCGTGAGCGCCTGGTAGTGCGAGAAATCGAAGCGCAGCCGGTCGGGAGCGACCAGCGAGCCTTTCTGCGTGACGTGTGTGCCGAGCAAGGCTTGCGCAGTGCTGCATGCAACAGGTGCGTGGCGGTGTGATTGCGCACGGTGGAGGCGCGCAGCTCGGCGTTCGACCGCGGCGCGCACGGTGTCGCCGATCTTCAACTCGCCCTTGCTGACGAGCTTGCCGATGTGAGCATGCGCGTCGCCGAGCTTCCGGGTATCGCGGACGATGAACTCCGCTCCCGCGCCCCCTGCCAGTCGATGACGAAAGCACGCCCGTATCGCCCACCTGTCCTCCAGCCTCGGCGTAGAACGGTGTGCGGTCCAGAACGACCTGGCCCTCTTCGCCCGCACCGAGCCGTTCGACTTTCCTGCCATCCTTGATGAGCTGCACGATCTGGCCGTCGTCCACCAAACCCTCGTAGCCGAGAAACTGCGTGCGGCCTTCGACGACTACGCCTTCGCGCAGGTCCACGCCGAACTTGCTCGCCGCACGCGCGCGTTCGCGCTGCGCTGCCATTGCCGCTTCGAACCCCGCCTCGTCGATCTGCAAGCCGCGCTCGCGCGCGATGTCGGCTGTGAGGTCGACCGGAAAACCGATAAGTGTCGTAGAGCTTGAAGACCGCCTCGCCCGCTATGGTCTTGCCGCTGCGCGGTGCGGATGGCGTCTTCGAGCAGCACCATTCCGGTAGCCAGTGTTTCCGCGAAACGCAGTCTCCTCCTGCTCGAGGACCTTCTCGACGTGCGCGCGACTCTTGGTCAGCTCCGGATACGCCGCGCCCATTGCGCTTCTCGAGCGGCGCGACGAGCTTGTAGAAGAACGGCTGGCGGATGCCGAGCTTGTAACCGTGGCGGATCGCGCGGCGAATGATGCGCCGCAGGACGTAGCCGCGGCCTTCGTTCGAGGGCAGCACGCCGTCGACGATCAGAAACGAGCAGGCGCGGATGTGATCGGCGATGACGCGCAGCGAGCTCGAGCTCAGGTCGGACGTGCCGGCAAGCTCGGCGGCGGCGCGGATCAAACCCTGGAAAAGATCGATCTCATAGTTCGAATGCACGCCCTTGCATCACCGCCGCGACGCGTTCCAGCCCCATGCCCGTGTCGACCGAGGGCTTGGGGAGCGGTGTGAGCGTGCCGTCCGCTGCGCGATCGAACTGCATGAACACGAGATTCCAGATCTCGATCCAGCGATCCCCTTCGGCCTCGGCCGATCCGGGCGGGCCGCCCGGGATGCCGGGACCGTGGTCGTAGAAGATCTCGCTGCATGGGCCGCAGGGCCCGGTCTCGCCCATCTGCCAGAAATTGTCGGAGCCGCCGCCGGGCTTGTCGCCGATGCGCACGATGCTGTCCGCAGGCAGTCCGACGTCGTTACGCCAGACCTCGAACGCTTCCTCGTCGGTCCGGTAGACGGTCACCATCAGCCGCTTGGGATCGATGCCCAGCCATTCCTTGCCCGTGACGAATTCCCAGGCGAAGCGGATCGCGTCGCGCTTGAAGTAATCCCCGAAGCTGAAGTTGCCCAGCATCTCGAAGAAGGTGTGGTGGCGCGCGGTGTAGCCGACGTTCTCCAGATCGTTGTGCTTGCCGCCGGCGCGCACGCAGCGCTGGCTGCTGGCGGCGCGCACGTAGCTGCGCTTCTCCTTGCCGAGGAACACGTCCTTGAACTGCACCATCCCGGCGTTGGTGAAGAGCAGCGTCGGGTCGTTGCCGGGCACGAGCGGGCTCGAGGGCACGATCGTGTGCCCGCGGGCGCGGAAGAACTCGAGGAACAGATTGCGCAGGTCCCCCGCTGCCTTCGGCCGCGGCGCCGCCGAGGGCGCGCTGCTGGATTGCTTGCTCTTGCTCATTCCCGAGGTCATGCCTTGTCGTCGAGGTCTTTGTCGTCGAAATGGGGGCCGAGGTCGATGTCGGTGCCCAGGGCAGCACGGATCTGGCTGCCCGTAAAGCCGCGATATTGCAGGAATCGCGCCTGCTTTGCCTTCTCCGCGTAGTTTTCGGGCAGGGCGCGGCCGAACTTCTTCTCGCGCACTTCGCGGGCGCGCGCCGCCCAATCCTGGCCTTCCGCCATGAAACGGTCGATCAGCTCGGCATCGACCTTGAGGCTGCGTAACTCGCGAGCGATGCGGATCGGCCCCTGCCCGCGGGCGGCGTGATAGGAGACGAAGTGCTCGACGTAGCGGGAATCGTTGACCAGCCGCTCGCGCTGCAGCGCCTCGATGAGCTCGGCGACTACCGTGCGGTCGAAGCCCCGTTTCTCGAGCTTCGAGCGCAGCTCGCTGCTGGAGAAGTCGCGGCGGGCAAGCAGGTGCAATGCCGCCTGGCGCGCGGCCTTGGGGTCAGCGGGGTCTGAGACGGACACGCCCGGGGTCATCCCTCAGCGGGTCATCGCTCAGCGGCGGGCGGCCCGCGCAACATGGGTCTGTCCGGGTTCGGACAGGCTCCTAGCCCGCGGCTTCGCCGCGGCTCAGGTCACTACGCTTCACGGGCACGAGCTTCTCGCGCAGCTGGCCTTCGATGTCCTTGGCGATCTCCGGATGCTGCTGCAGAAAGGTGCGCGTGTTGTCCTTGCCCTGGCCGATGCGCTCGCCCTTGTAGCTGTACCAGGAGCCGGATTTCTCGACCAGCCCGTGCAGCACGCCCAAGTCGATGATCTCCCCTTCGCGGGAGATGCCGGCGCCGTACATGATCTCGAACTCGGCCTCGCGAAACGGCGGAGCGATCTTGTTCTTGACCACCTTGACGCGCGTCATGTTGCCGACCACTTCCTCGCCGTTCTTGATGGCGCCGGTGCGGCGGATGTCCAGGCGCACCGAAGCGTAGAACTTGAGGGCGTTGCCACCCGTCGTGGTCTCGGGGTTGCCGAACATCACGCCGATCTTCATGCGGATCTGGTTGATGAAGATGACCATGGTGTTCGAGCGCTTGATGTTGCCCGTGAGCTTGCGCAGCGCCTGCGACATCAACCGCGCATGCAGGCCGAGCTGCATCTCGCCCATCTCGCCTTCGATTTCCGCCTTGGGAGTCAACGCGGCCACCGAATCGATGACCACGACGTCCACTGCGCTGGAGCGCACCAGCATGTCCGTGATCTCGAGGGCCTGCTCGCCGTTGTCCGGCTGTGAGACCAGCAGCTCGTCGACATTGACGCCGAGTTTGCCGGCGTAGCTCGGGTCGAGAGCGTGCTCGGCGTCGACGAATGCCGCGGTGCCGCCCAGCTTCTGCACTTCCGCGATCACTTGCAGCGTGAGCGTGGTCTTGCCGGAGGACTCCGGGCCGTAGACCTCGACCACGCGGCCGCGCGGCAGACCGCCAACGCCGAGCGCGATGTCCAGGCCCAGCGAGCCGGTCGGAACTGTCTCGACGTCGTAGGTGGCGCTCGCATCGCCGAGGCGCATCACGGAGCCCTTGCCGAACTGCTTTTCGATCTGGCTGAGCGCCGCAGCGAGAGCTTTCTTGCGATTGTCGTCCATCGGCACCTTCCCCTGCGTTAGTGACGCGGCATTATTTCACAAACCGCGCGCCGACAGCGTCGCGAATAAGCGCCGCGAACGAGAAGATTTGCGCCGTCTCATACAGTATTACCAGCGACGCACTACTGTATATCGCGAACCTTCCGGCAGCGTCCGCGATTCCACCAGCGCGAACCCCTTGATCGGCCAGTGGACCGGATGAATGGGGCCGAGCGCATGTGGCTTCACTACCTTGCGTGCCACTGTCACATGCGCACGGAACGGCTTGAAGTCGGGCGTAAATCCGGCGCGAGCGACGTTCCTCGACAGCGCGGCGGCCAGTTCGTTGGCGGCGTCCGGCGTCTGCGACGCTGCTGCGCAGAGCACACCGGCCTTGTGCCAGTGCTCCACCTGGTCGAACGCGAGCGCAAACGGCGTGACGGCAACGCCGCCGGCAGCAGCCTCGAGATCGGCGATGCGCTCTTCGGACACTGATCCGATGAAGAGCAGCGTGGCGTGCAGGTTGGCGGCAGCGATCGGCCGCCCGCCGCTGGCCCTTACGGCCTTGCGTGTCGCGTGAGCGAGCTGCTCCCGGGTCGCATCATCGGGCCAGAGCGCGAAGAACAGGCGCTTCGTTGCGGGCTCGGTCGACATTGCTGGATGTACCGGTTTCGGGCGCCGTAACCGCGCACTCCGCCGCCGGATAGAGGACCAGAAGCTTCCTCAATACCCCATTCGTCCAGCCAAAACCATCCTGCAGGGGATATTCGCCCCCTCCCGCCGGCCCGTCGCCGGAGAGGTCGTACTTTTCCACCAGCTTGCCGGTGGCGCGGTAGGCATCGACGTTCTCGTGCATCCAGCGGCAGGCGATGTCGCGGGCCAGCCGGGGCTCCCCGGTATCGCGCAGCCCCTTGATCGCGATCCATTGCAACGGCGCCCAGCCGTTCGGCGCGTCCCACTGCTGCCCGGTCTTCGCCGTAGTCGTGGCCAGCCCGTCGGGCTGCAGAAGCCGGCTGCGCACGAAGGTGGCGATGCGCCCACTCTGATCATGACTGGCCACGCCAAAGTAGAGCGGATACAGCGTGGCCGCCGTCAGGTGCGGCGTGAGACGGCGCTGTCGCCAGTCGTAGTCGCCAAAGGCGCCCTGCTCCTCGTTCCACAGGTACCGGTGCATCGCCTGTCGACGTGCCCATGCCCGGGCACCCATCGCGCGGGCCTTGTCCGCCTCGCCGCTCACCCGATAAGCGCTCGCCAGCGTCTGCTCCAGACGATACAGGAGGCTGTTGAGGTCGACCGGCACCAGGTCCACCGTGCGAATCGTCTCCAGCCGCCGACCGTCGGCCAGCCAGCGCGAGCTGAAATCCCAGCCGCTCTCGGCGGCGGCGCGCAAATTGCGGTAGACCTCGGCGCGCGGCCGGCGCGACGCCTGAGCCGTGGCCACGTCCTCACGAAAGGACTCCTCGCGCGGCGTGGCGCGGTCATCCCAGTAGCGGTTGAGGATTGATCCGTCCTCGAGCCGCACCACGCGGCGCAAGGCGGCGTTGCGCGGCACTCGTTCCGCGCCATCCATCCAGAACGCGTACTCGCGCTCCAGCGGCGGCAGGAACCTGCGGTAGGCCTCATCGCCATCGCGCACGGCGGCGAGCTCCACCATTGCCGCGAAGAACGGTGGCTGCGAGCGGCTCAGGTAGTAGCTGCGGTTGCCATTCGGAATGTGGCCGTAGCTGTCGATCAGGTGCGCGAAATTCCCGAGCAACGCCTGCACGAGATCGTGGCGGCCGCTTTCCTCCAGGCCCAGCATGGTGAAATACGAGTCCCAGTAGTAGATCTCCCGAAACCGGCCGCCCGGCACGACGTAGGGAAATGGCAGGGCCAGCAACGAAGAATACGGCCGCGGCTCGTCCGGTTTGCGAGTCAGCACCGGCCAAAGCGCGTCGATGTGCGCGATGACATCCGACCGGTTGTCTGCGCCCGGCTCGACCACGGCTGATCTCTGGGGCGCACTCTCGGGTGGGGTCTGCGGTCGCTCAGGCGCCGCGCCGGCGGCGGGCGGGATGAAATGGCGCCCGACGAAGGCGCGCAGATCGAAACCTGGCGCCTTGCGTTCCTGTTCGTACGCCGCGCGAATTTCTTCCGGGGAGCCTCGCGGCAGCGCGTCGACGAAGGTCTTGCCGTCGGCGTAGACGCGTTGCAGCTGGATCTGCTCGAACAGGTCCCCGTAGAGCTCCGCCGGCGTTCGCACCTCGTCCGCGCCGCAAAACGGCGCGGCGAGGACGAGGAGGAACGCAGCTCGAAGCGGGCGGCTAGAAGCGGAACGTGGCAACGGCCTGGAACGACCGGCCGAACAACGGCCGCGCGTTGTAGAGCACGCCGATGCCGCCGGCGCCGACGTCGGTGCGCGGATTGCCTTCGGTGAGGCCCACTTCATCGGTCAGATTGTCGCCCGAAACCTGCACCGTGAGTGAGTCGTTGACGTCGAAGATCACGCCTCCGTCGATCTTGTCGTACTCGGGCAGCTCGATCGTGTTCTCGTCGTTGGCGAAGCGGCTGCCGAAGTGCGAGTAGGTCGCATACGCCCGGCCGCGGCCGCCGGCGAAGTAGAACGTGGGCGTGAGCCGTCCAATGGTCTTGGGAATGCGCCGGATACGGTTGCCCGAGAGATTCGTGACCGTGCCGGTCACGGCGTTGCGGACGATGAAGTCCTGGTACTCCGGCTCCTGCTGCGTGATGCTGAAGCCCAGGCTGAACAGGTCGGCCGGCCGGAACACGCCTTCCAGCTCCAGGCCGCGTGTGCGCGTGGCAGCGAAGCGCCGCGCGGTGGAGCCGTCGGCCAGCACATCGTTGAAGAAGACGTTGTCGAACTCGGTCTGGAACAGGGTCGCGAACAGGGCGAGCTGCGAGAGCGAGGTCTTGTAGCCCAGCTCGATGTTGGTGACCTGGTCCTCGATCAGCGAGCCGCCGCGGATGTCGTCGAAGTGCGGGAGCTTCGCGGCATCGGTGTAGTGGCCGAAGATCGCGTGGCTGTCGGTGAGCTCGAAGTTGAAGCCGACCGACCAGCTCAGGTGATCGAAGTCGACTTCGCTGCGCGTGCGTGCCGTGCCCGCTTGCGAGGTGGCATTGTCCCACGGCGTGGCGGGGTTGCCGTCGAGATTCACGTTGGCGGCGTTGCTGATCGACGCGTCAACGTCGAGCCAGTCCTGGCGCACGCCGAAGTCGAAACGCAGCGAGTCGGTCACCTGCCACTCATCCGAGGCGTATAGCGCCCAGGCGGCCGCGTCGTAGTCGGCGATGAGATTGAAGAACGAATACTGCGTGAAACCGGCCGGGTCGGTGACGCCCGCGAGCGAGAGCCGGTTGGGCTGGTCGCTCACGTCCATGAGCAGCAGGTTGCCCAGGCTCCAGCGATCGGACATCTCGTAGTTCGTGACGTACAGACCGGCCGCCAGGTCGTGCGGCCCCGCACCGAAGTTGATGCGCAGATCGTCCTGCAACGCGTCGTACTCCTTGTTGACTACCCAATGGCCGTGGTTCTGCACCAGCTCGGTCGGCGCGTACGCCACGCCCGTGCGCAGGACGGTGAACACCGGAGCCACGCCGCGGGCGGCGGCGAAATCGGTGCCGGTGGCCGGCGGGTCGCCCGGGAAGATGCCGTCGAAGCGCACTTCGCCGTTCGTGTAGCGCAACAGGTTCGTCATCGTGACGGCGTCGCTGAATTCCAGGGTCAGCCCGGCACCCGCCGTGAAGAGCTGCGGGTGAATGCCGTCCTCCAGATCGGAGCTGCGCAGCCCGACCTCGTCGGCGGATGCGGGCAGTCCGGCGCGCGCCAGGTCCTCGCTGTGCAGCGAGTAGTTGCCCGGATCCGCACCGCCCAGCGCTTCCGGATCGGATGGGTCGCCGCGCAACGGAATCGGCACGACTAACAGCGAGCGATCGTCGATGTACTTGGCGAACAGGTCGATCCGGCCGCGCGACAGCGTTCCGGTGAGCTTGACGCGCAGTTGCCCGCCGTCATCCGCGGTGTAGCCGGGATCGCGAACGCCATCGGACTTGCGGTAGTACCCGCCCGCCGCCAGTCCCCACGTATCCGTCAGCGGCCCCGCCCACACCACGTCCGCCCGGTACATGCCGTAGTCGCTGATGGTGCCCTTGATGCTGCCGATGGGCGTATCGCCCGCGGAGCGAGTGACGAAATTGATCGAGCCGCCGACCGCGCCGGAAGTGAAGATGGGAGCGGTTCCGCCGCGCACCGCTTCGACACGGCTCACCATGTCATCGACGCGCACGAACTGGTCGGGGTTGTAGAACGACAGCTCGGAGACCGGGAAGATCGGAATGCCGTCCTCCATCAGGGCGACATAACGATAGCCGCCGTCCTGGATGATGCCGCGCGCGAACACGTTGCCTTGCGTGGTGCCCGCGGTGGATTCCACCCAGAAGCCGGGCACCGCGGAGATCAGATCAGCGGTGCTGGCCGGCGCCTGCTGCGCGATGTCGTCCGAGTCGAACGTCGAGATCGCGACGCTCGAGTCGTACTTGGTGCGCTCCCGCGAAGCCGTGCCGGTCACGATCACCTCGCCCATGGCGAACATCTCGTCGGCAGCCGCCTCGGCTGGTTCCTCCGCTCCTCCCGCGCCGCCTTGCGGCGGCTCGTCCTGCAGGCGCACGAGCCGCACCGGCGGCGCATCGTTCTGCGCCAGGCGCAGTAACGGCGCTGCCTCGGCGGCCTGCTGATGTTGAGCGGCACCGCTGGTGTCCGCGGTGCTGATCGCGACCGTGCGCGGGTTGAGCCGCTCATAGGTCAGGCCGGTGTTCTGCAGCAGCATCTGCAGGGCCTGGTCGCGCGTGTACTCGCCGGCAACGCGCGAGGACTCGCGGCCCTTGCCGACCTCGGAGAAGAAGACCACCTGCTCGCCGGTCTGCTGCGCGTACGCGCGCAGCGCTTTGGATACGGACTGCGCCTTGATGTCAAAGCGCTCCGGCACCGAATTGGCCGGATCGCTGCCGGGAGGGTTGCCCACAGGATCTGCCGCGAGCAGGTGGGTGGAAAAGAGCACAGCCAGCCCGACGACCGTCAGGCGCGCCGAAAATCTGTTCATGAGCGTATCCCCCTTTGCGCCATGCCGTGTGAATACGCGATGCGTAGCCCGCATACTCACGCACTGCGCTCACACTCACCTATGAGCGGATCACTCGCGGAACTTGCCCCTCATCTGCCTCGCAGGCTCCAGCCTTCGTCCGTCTGCGCGATCGTCACGTCGCCCTGCGCACCGAGAAACTGCACCAGCGAGGCGGGATCGCTCGCATCGAACACTCCGGTGATGTGGCGCTGCGCGAGCGCAGCGCCGTCGATGCGGATCACGCGCGGGCTGTAGCGGGCGAACTCCGCGGCGACGCTCGCGAGCGCTGCGTCCTCGAAGATCAGCCGGCGCTCGGTCCACGACGTCACGCGGTTCGGATCGGCAAGCGCGCGCGCGATGGGCTGGCGCGGCGCGATCACTGCTTGCTCGCCGCTGCCGAGCTCCACCTCCGGCATGAGCCGCGCCGCGCCGTTGGCCCGCGCCGGCGGCGCAGTACGATCGGTCACGCGCACCCGACCCTCGAGTACCGTGACGACGGTGCGCGAACTCTCGGCATAGACGTTGAACGCAGTACCGACTGCGACGATCTCCGTGGCGCCGACCACGACGCGGAACGACCGCGCACGGTCCTTGACCACCCTGAAGATCGCCTCGCCCCGTTCCAGCTCCACCAGGCGCACCTTGCTGCTGAATCGCGCTTTCAGGCTCGACTGCGTGTTGAGCTCGACCACCGATCCGTCCGCGAGCACGATCGAGCGCATCTCGCCGACCGCCGTCGTGTAGGTCGTGGCGTCCCTGATGAAATACGGACCGAGTGACAGGCCGACCGCCGCACCCACGAGCAATGTCACCGCGGCGGCGATCGCCCAACGCACCGGGAAGCGACGCGCAGCGGCTTCCGTGGCGGAAGTCTCCGGCGCCGCGGCGCGGTTCGGCGCATCGGCGCCGGGTGCCGCGAGCAGAGCGATCTGCGGAGCCTCGAGGGCATGCGCCACGAGATCTTCCACGCTGTCGTGCGGCCACAGGGCGGCGGCGGATACGCGCTGCGTGAGCGCGCTCAGCCGCAGGAATTCCTCGACGTGGAGATTGGAACGGCGCAGCCAGGCGACGAATGCGGCGCGCTCCACCTCGCCGGCACAGGCATCGGAGCACATGGCCAGCCAGTGCGCGGCTTCGTCGACCACCGACTGCCGCCGCCATGAACCATTCGAATCGTGTTGCATAACCGTCATTCCGCCATCAACCGCCGTCGCAATTCCGCGTAGCCCGCGGTCAGGAAACGCCGCACCATGCGGGTCGTGATGCCCAGGTGCCGCGCGATCTGCTCGTGGGTCATGCCGTCGCGCAGCTTGAGAAAGACCACTGCCCGCAACACCGGACCGAGTGCGCCGAGCGCCGCCTCGAAGCGCCGCCGGTCTATCGCATCGTCGAGGAGCGATTCGGGCGTGGTCGCCTCGACCAGCGTCTCGAGCTCCTGCGCGCTGTGCGGTCGCCTCTGGCAGGCGCGGATGCGCCATTCGGCCGCGACGTTGCTCGCCACCCGATACAGGTAGGCTTGCGGTTCGAGCACGAGATCGAGCTGCTCGGCGCGCAGCAGCCGCAGATAAACCTCCTGGGCGAGGTCCTGCGCATCCACCCGCGTCCCCACGCGGCGCTCGAGAAACCGGGTCAGGCCCGAGTTCCAGCGCCGCATCCAGTCCGCTACCCGCGCGCCGCGGTGATTGGCTTCCACCGTCAGACCGCCTTCGAAGGGGTTTTGCCCCTGCGATGATATGACGGGTCGAGTCCGGTTTATTGCCCGGTACCCAGCAATCCCCGCAGTGCAAGGGCGACCGACTTGCGGCGCACGGACTCCCGGTTGCCCGGAAAGCGGCGCACCAGGGTGCGCACGCGGTTGCGCCTGCCGCGCCTCTCGGCCCAGCAGAACCAGACCGTTCCGACCGGCTTCGAGGGCGTACCACCGTCCGGCCCAGCCACCCCGCTTACAGCCACCGCGATATCGGCGCCGCTGCGCTTCAAGGCGCCATTCGCCATTTGGCGTACCACCTCCCGGCTCACAGCACCGTGCCGCCGCAGCGCCGCAGCGGTGACCTTCAGCTCGCGCTGCTTGGCCCGATTGCCATAGGTGACGTAGCCCTCTGAGAACCAGCCCGAGCTGCCGGGTACATCCGTCAGGCTCTTCGCGACCCAGCCACCCGTACACGATTCCGCCGTAACCACGCGCCGTGCGCGCGCGGCCAGCTGGCGCCCAACGCGCTCGGCAAGGCGGTACAACTCGTCTTTCTTTTGCATCGCGGGCTCGAATGAAGGGATCATCCCACTCTCCAGCCAGCACGCCCGCTTAGTCAATCACCGGGGTGTCGTGCCTCGAAGGTGCGCGGGGACTTATCCACATTTCCCCATTCCTCTTGGATACCTCGGCCATCCGCTGACGTGCTCCGCGAACTGCTCCGCCCGATACAGCGGTGCGGGCCGTTGCGTTTCGGGAAATGTGGATAAGTCCCCGCGCACCTTCCAGACACGACACCCACGACCGCAGTCCGGCACAATGTGCCGCCAGTGGACGCCGCCAGCAATCAACACACGCCGGTCATGCAGCAGTACCTGCGCATCAAGGCGCAGTACCCGGACGCGCTGCTGTTCTACCGGATGGGCGACTTCTACGAGTTGTTCTTCGACGATGCGCGGCGCGCCGCGCGGCTCCTCGACATCACCTTGACCCAACGGGGAAAATCCGCGGGCCAGCCCATTCCGATGGCCGGCGTGCCGGTGCATAGCGTCGACGGTTATCTGGCGCGGTTGGTGCGCAAGGGCGAGTCGGTCGCGATCTGCGAACAGCTCGGCGACCCGGCCAAGGCCAAAGGCCCGGTGGATCGCGACGTCGTTCGGGTGATCACCCCGGGGACCGTGACCGACGAAGCTCTGCTCGATGACCGGCGCGACACCTTGCTGGCGGCGGTGCTGTTCGAAGGCGATCGCTTCGGCCTGGCCTGGCTCGATCTGGCGGGCGGCCGCTTCACGGTGCTGCAAGGAGCAGGCGCGGATGCGCTAGCCGTGGAGCTGGACCGATTGCGCCCCGCGGAACTGCTGGCGAGCGAGGATCAGACTGCGGCCGCCGCCCTGCCGGTGGGCTCTTCCAGCCGGCCGCGCCCGCCGTGGCATTTCGATCTCGACGCCGCGACCCGCCTGCTGGCGATGCAATTCGGGACGCGCGACCTCGCCGGTTTTGGCTGCGCGGACCAGCCGCTCGCAGTGCGCGCCGCGGGCGCGCTTCTGCAATACGTGCGCGACACCCAGAAGTCCGCGTTGCCCCACCTCCTGAGCCTGACAGTGCAGAACCGTGAGGACGCGCTGATCCTCGACCCGGCAGCGCGGCGCAACCTCGAAATAGACATGTCTCTCGGCGCCCGGCCCGAATGCACGCTGCTCGCGGTGCTGGATCAGACGGCGACAGCGATGGGCGGGCGGGAGCTGCGGCGCTGGCTGCGCCGGCCGTTACTGGACCAGAACGTGCTGCGCGAGCGCTATCACGCCCTGGAAACGCTGATCGCGGCAGGCCGGTCGCGCGATTTGCACGGCGTCCTGCGCGAGGTCGGCGACATCGAGCGCATTCTCGCGCGCATCGGTCTGCGCTCGGCCCGTCCGCGCGACCTGGTGCAGCTGCGCGCCGCGCTCGCGCTGTTGCCGGCGGTGCGCGCCTTGCTCGAGAGCATCGATTCGCCGCGGCTCGAGGATCTGCGCAGCCAGATCGGCGCTCATGCGGTCGCCGTGGACCTGCTGCGCCGCGCGATCGCCGCCGAGCCCTCGCATTTCCTGCGCGACGGCGACGTCATCGCACCCGGCTTCGATGCGGAGCTCGACGAGCTGCGCACCATCGGCGGCAACACCGAGCAGTTCCTGCTCGACCTGGAGAGGCGCGAACGCGAGCGCAGCGGCATCGCCGGCCTCAGGCTCGGCTACAACCGCGTGCAGGGCTTCTACATCGAGATCAGCCGCAGCCAGGCCGAGCGTGTGCCGGACGACTACGTGCGGCGGCAAACCGTCAAGAACGCCGAGCGCTTCATCACCCCGGAGCTGAAGGGCTTCGAGGACAAGGTGCTGGGTGCGCGCGAACGCTCGCTCGCGCGCGAGCGCCAGCTCTACGAGGATCTGCTCGCTTCGCTCAGCAGCGATCTGGCGGCACTGCAACGCACCGCTGCCGCGCTCGCGGTCCTCGACGTGCTCGCCAACCTCGCCGATCGCGCCGTGGAGCTGCGCTGGACCGAGCCCGAGCTGGTACCCGAGCCGCGTCTGCTCATCGAAGGCGGACGCCACCCGGTGGTGGAGGCTTTTCTCGAAGCGCCCTTCGTACCCAACGATCTGGATCTGGACGACGCGCGCCGCATGCTCGTGATCACCGGGCCCAACATGGGCGGCAAGTCCACCTACATGCGCCAGACGGCGATCATCGTGATCCTGGCGCACATCGGCAGCTTCGTGCCCGCCGAGCGCGCGGTGCTCGGGCCGTTCGACCGCATCTTCACGCGCATCGGAGCGTCCGACGATCTCGCCGGCGGCCAGTCGACGTTCATGCTGGAGATGACCGAGACGGCCAACATCCTCAACAATGCGAGCGCCAACAGCCTGGTGCTGATGGATGAGATCGGCCGCGGCACCAGCACGTTCGACGGCCTGTCGCTCGCCTGGGCCTGCGCCCGGCACATCGCGGCGCGCGTGCGCGCTTTCACTTTGTTCGCGACGCATTACTTCGAGCTGACAGCCCTCGCGCAGCAGGTGCAGGGTTGCGCCAATGTCCACCTCGATGCCACCGAACACGGCGATGAGCTGGTGTTCCTGCACGCGGTGAAAGCCGGTCCGGCGAATCGCAGCTACGGTTTGCAGGTCGCGGGGCTGGCGGGCGTGCCGCGCGAGGTGATCCTGCAGGCGCGGCGTTATCTCGAACACCTCGAGCGCGAGCGCGATCGCCAGACGCCGCAACGCGGACAGGGCGAGCTGGCGCTGGAAGTGCCGCCGCTCGATCCGCGCGCGGAAGCGCTGATCGCCGCACTCGAGGCACTAAAACCCGACGAGCTTTCCCCGCGCGAGGCACTCGATGCGCTCTACCGGCTGCGCGAACTCAGGAAGTAGCGCACGCCACAAGCCAACCAACTCCCCCGCTCCGAGGCAGTCCGACGCACTCATCGCCTGGCTGCGCAGCGCAGCGGGCGACCATTGCGGGAGGATGATGGGAGACTTATCCACATTTCCCCATTCCTCTTGGATACTTCCGCCATCCGCTGACGTACTCCGCGAGCTGCTCCGCCGGATACAACGATGCAGGCGGTTGCGTTTCCTCCCGCAATGGTCGCCCGCTACCGACTACGCCAGTGCGTACAGATAGTCGACGAACGAGCGAACCGCGCCATCGATGCCGAGCATCTTCGGATTCGTCGACTCGATCAGGTAGTACTCGTCGGGCGCATGCGCCCGCAGCCCGTGGCCCAGGCCGAAATGCCCGGCCGCGAGTTTCAACGGTTCGCCCGTGAATACATAGCCCGGCCAGGAGCCGCCGCGCCGGGGCCACAGGATCGGATCGATGCCGCTGGCGCGATACACCTTCTGCTGCGCGCGGATCAGCGGCGCCTCGGGCGAGGTCGTGGTCGGGTCGTAGCCGCCGGTGACGTTGACTTCGATGTCGCCGAAGCCGCGGCGCTGCAGATGCTCGCGCAGTTTCGCCACGGCGCCGGCGTGCGTCATGTCCGGTACCAGGCGCAAGTCCAGCTTGGCCGCCGCCTTGTGCGGCAGGATCGTCATGCCGCCCGGGCCGGTGTAGCCCCCGACGAGTCCTTCGATGTTGATGGTCGGACGGCTCGCGAGATCCGCGAGCGCCTGACGCCAATCGGCGTCGCGCGCCCAGCGCTGCACGCCCATCGAGCGTTTCGCGCTCGCCTCGTCCATGCGCTGCGCGGCCACATCGAGCATCGCATTCTCGGCGGCGCTGAGCGGGCGCGCCGCGTCGGTGTAGCCGGGAATCGCCGGATCGCCGTTGGCGTCGACGAGCGTGTTCAGTGCCTGCACCAGGTGCCACGCCGGACTGTCGAGCCGCGCCTTGTTGCTGGAGTGCACGTCCCTGGCCGGCCCTCTGGCCCATTTTTCGCCGGTCGAGACGAGCTCGAGCTCCACGACGCCCTTGGCGCCGAGCGAGATCGTGACGCTGCCGTCGAGCGACTGGGCCGCCTCGGGCATGAAGATGCCGGTGCACTTCGACAGCGCCGCCTTGACCCCGGGCGTGAGCACCACCTGCGAGAAATGCGGCGAGCCGATTTCCTCCTCGCCCTCGGCAACGAGCACGAGATTGACGGGCAGCTTGCCTCCGGCGTCGCGGATAGCGTGCAGCGCGGCCAGCATCGCTGCCTGCGGTCCCTTCTGATTCACGGCCGCGCGGCCCATCACCACCTTGCCGAGGTTCGGCAGATCGACCAGCCGCGCTTCCCACGGTGGCGACATCCACTCGGACGGATCAGCCTGCTTGACGTCGTACATGAAATACATGCCGACCGTGCGCGGCGCGCCGGCGTCGAGCGTGGCGAAGATCCCCGGCTGCCCGTCGGTGGGCATGCGCGTGACCTGCTGGAAACCGGCGGCGCTCAGCATCTGCATCGTCAGCTCGCACCCCTCGGAGACGCCGCGATTCTCGGCGGCGATCGAAGGCTGGCGGATCCAGTCCTGCAGGCGGCGCACGGCATCGTCGTGGCCGTTCAGAATCTGTCGGTACACCGGTTCGAGTCGGGAGGACGCGGCGCGCGCACCGTGCCCCAGCGACAGGGCGACGGCCACACCGATCGCGTTACCGAGGAACAGACGACGGTTGTATTCGCTCATGAATCAATACCTCGAGTCAGGTGCCTGGCGGGAAAACGTTCCGTGGGCAAGAAACTGGGCGGTCTGGTGGGCGACTTCGGCCGAGAACAGCATGCCGGTGTGGCTGACCGGCATGACGATGTGATCGTTCGCGCCCTCGAGCGCCGTTTCCGAGACGCTCACCGTGCCGTCGTTCGCTTCGTCCAGCGTGCCAAAAAAGCGACCGAGCCCCAAAGAGACGTCGCCGGCGATCACGCCGAGGTCGCGCCGGCCCTCCCAACGCCGCTGCTGCGGTGTCAGGACCTCGGCTTCGATGTTGCGACCCAGGATCGCAGCCCCTATCGGCCAGCGCGCCACACCCTGCGCGGCCCGACTGCCGTTGAGCGGCGGACCGAGCAGCACGGCTCTGCCCGGCGGCAGGTCGATGCAGCTTTCCAGCAGACGCAGCACTACGATGCCGCCCAGGCTGTGTCCGACGAGGTGCACCGTGGTTGCTTCGAGGGACTGCACGAAACTGCGCAGGTCGCCCAGGATCTGCGCCATCGGCGCGCTGACCGACGGATAGTGAAAATAGTGTGTGCGGCAGTCGAGCTCGTTGCCGAGCCGCTGCTGCAGCAAGCCGGACTCGATGCCCGTGAGCCACAAGCCGTGAACGAAGACGAGAGCAGTCATGGGGTCGCGGCGCGCTGGCCTATCTTGGGGTCATGAGATGCCGGGCGCGCGCTACTGCGCCGGGGCCTTGGTGCGCAGGCGGATGTGCAACTCGCGCAGCTGCTGCTCGCTCACTTCCGTCGGCGCATCGGTGAGCGGGCAGGCCGCCGTCTGCGTCTTGGGAAAGGCGATCACGTCGCGGATGCTGTCGGTGCCCGCCATGAGCATCACGATGCGATCGAGGCCGAAGGCGATGCCGCCGTGCGGCGGGCACCGAACTTGAGCGCATCGAGCAGGAAGCCGAACTTGGCGCGCGCCTCCTGCGGACCGATGCCCAGCAGCTCGAACACCGTCGACTGCATTTCCTGGCGGTGGATGCGCACCGAGCCGCCGCCGATCTCCGAGCCGTTGAGCACCATGTCGTAGGCCTTGGCCACCGCCGTGCCGGGATTGGCTCCCAGCGCCGCGTAGTCATCCTCGCGCGGTGCGGTGAATGGATGGTGCATGGCCACCCAGCGCTTTTCCTGCGCGTCCCACTCGAACATCGGGAAGTCGACGACCCACAGCGGCCGCCAGCCCTTCTCGACCAGGCCGAGATCCTGGCCGATCTTGAGCCGCAGCGCGCCGAGGGCATCGTTCACGACCTTGGCTGTGTCGGCGCCGAAGAAGATCAGATTGCCGTTCCGCGCGCCGGTGCGCTGCAGGATCCCCGCGATCGCCGCGTCGCTCAGGAATTTGAGGATCGGGGACTGCAGGCCCTCGCGGCCCTTCGCTGCGTCGTTGACCTTGATGTAGGCAAGACCCTTCGCACCATAGCGAGCCACGTACGCCGTGTAATCGTCGATCTCCTTGCGGGTGAGCTTGCCGCCCTCGGGTGCCAGCAGCGCGGTGACGCGGCCCTGCGGATCGTTCGCGGGACCGGCGAACACCTTGAACTCGGTGTCCTTGACCAGGTCGGCGACGTCGACGAGCTCGAGCGGATTGCGCAGGTCCGGCTTGTCCGAGCCGAAGCGGCGCATGGCGTCGGCGTACGACAGCCGCGGAAACGGATCCGGCAGCTCGACACCGAGCACCGACTCGAACACGTGCCGCATCAGCTGTTCCATCAGCGTCTGGATTTCGGCCTCGCCGAGGAACGAGGTCTCGATGTCGAGCTGGGTGAACTCGGGCTGGCGGTCGGCACGCAGATCCTCGTCGCGGAAGCAACGCACGATCTGGTAGTAGCGGTCGAAGCCGGACATCATCAGCAGCTGCTTGAAGATCTGCGGCGACTGTGGCAGCGCGAAGAACTTGCCTTCGTGGGTGCGGCTCGGCACCAGGTAGTCGCGCGCGCCTTCGGGCGTCGCCTTGGTGAGCATCGGTGTCTCGATGTCGATGAAACCGTGTGCATCGAGGTACTCGCGCATCGCGCGCGTCACCCGGTGGCGCAGGCGCAGGCGGTAAGTCATCACGTCGCGGCGCAGGTCGATGTAGCGGTACTTGAGACGCAGCTCCTCGTTGACCGTTTCGTCGAGCTGGAACGGCGGCGGCTCGGACCGGTTGAGGAGCTCGACCTCCTTCGCCAGCACCTCGACCTGCCCGGAGGCGAGATTGACGTTGGCGGTGCCGGCCGGACGCGGGCGCACCGCGCCGCGCACGCGCACCACGTACTCGTTGCGCAGCCGCTCGGCCTCGGCAAAGACCTTGGGCGAATCCGGATCGAACACGATCTGCAGCAGCCCTTCGCGGTCGCGCAGGTCGACGAAGATCACTCCGCCGTGATCGCGCCGCCGGTGCACCCAGCCGGCGACGGTAACTTCCTGGCCGGTCAGGGCTGCGTCGACCTGGCCGCAATAGTGGCTACGCATGCAAGATAAGAAATCGCTCGGAAAAGGCGGCGAATGTTAGCAGAGCCGGTGCCGGTGGCGTACGGTGCCGAGCCCACACCCACGCACCGGTACCCAATTTGCCCGAATTGCGAGGGCGCCGAGCCACAATCCGATGGCAAGCTTCACTTCGCGGCCGGGTGCAATACCGGGGCTCGGCGCGGATCGCTCGATCACCCGGTCGCCTCACGGATTGGGAGCTCCCATGAATCGTCATCGCGTGCTGGCGGGGATCGTTGCGGCGTTCGTGGCAATGGCAATGCCGCTGCCGGCGTGGGCCGCCGAGCCGGCCGAGGTGCCGGCCGATGTGCCGGCCCACATGTGCCGGCCGATGTGCCGGCCGACGTGCCGGCCGCGCCCCCCGCTCGCGTCGAGGCCTTCTCGCCGCAGGGCACGACCAGGCAGGTCCGGCAGGCCACGGCGCGCTTCACGACGCCGATCGTCGCGCTCGGCGATCCCTGGCTCAAAGATCCGTTCACCGTGCAATGCCCGGCAGGCGGCAAGGGGCGATGGGCAGACGGTCGCAACTGGGTGTACGACTTCGACGCCGACCTGCCGGCCGGCATCCAGTGCCGCTTTGCGCTCACCGCCGGTCTCACGGCACTCGACGGCCGCGTGTCGAGGCGCCGCGCATCTTTTCCTTCGATACCGGCGGACCGGCGATCATCGCTTCCTTCCCGCGTGAAGCCTGGGAGGCCGTCGACGAAGAGCAGATCTTCCTGCTCAAGCTCGACGCTCCCGCCACTGTCGATTCGATCGAGCGTCATTCCTATTGCGTCGTCGAGGGGCTCGCGGAGCGAGTTCCGCTCGAGGTGCTGACGGGCGATGCGCGCCGCGACGTGCTGGCCCAGCGCGCCGCCCTGGGATATGCGTACTATCAATTGCTCTGGAAGAGCGGCCGTCAGACGGGCGGGGCGGCGCCGCGCGAGGAAATCGCGCGCATCGCGAGCCCGGCCAACGGCATGGTTATAGCGATCGACCCGGACATTCCTGCGCCATTGCAGCGTCTGCCGTTCCGCGCGAGAGGGACTGGGCCGGCGGCGCGTTTCGTGCTGGACGGCAAGGCGGTCGGATCGGCCGGACAGGGCGTTCTGTGGGCGCCGCAGGCCGGCGCGCATCGGCTCGTGCTCGAGGACGCCGGCGGCGCGGTTCTCGATCAGATCCTGTTCACGGTGCGCTGAGGCGCGGCGCGCGCTGCAACTAGCGCTTGCGGGACCTGCGCAGGGCACTCTTGCGTGCCGGGTGCCACGCCTTCGTCTTCCTCGGACGCGCGGCTGCGGGCTTGGCCTCGGGCTTCGCGTCCTTGCCGGCTGCGGCGGTCGAGTCAGACTGCGTCTGAGCCTTGTCCGCCTTCTTTTCGGCGTCCTTACTGTCGCCGTCCTTCTTCTCGCCGTCCGCCTTGTCTTCCTTCTCGGGCCGGTCGGCGAGGTTCTTCCGCCGCTCCTTGTCGCTCTTGAAGTCCGTCTCGTACCAGCCGGTGCCCTTGAGCAGGAACATGGGCGCCGACAGCAGGCGTTTGAGTTTCGGCTTGCCGCAATCCGGGCATTTCTTCAGCGACGCGTCGTCGAACTTCTGCAGGGCGTCGAGGATGTGGCCGCAGGCATCGCATTGGTATTCGTAGATCGGCATGGCGTCGTCAGGCTAGTGGAGTTGCTCCGCGCGCGGATTATAGGGTGCCATCGCGGTGCCGGGTGACGGGTGTGCCCTGAAGCACACCCGTCACCCGGCACCGCGATGGCACCGTCCTCACGCGCGCGCGCGTTCCAGCCGCTCGCCTTCCTTCTCGAAGGCGATCTTGCCGTTGCGCACCGTCACCTGGATACGATCGCCCGGGCCGAAGCGGCCCTCGAGGATCGCCTGCGCGAGCGGGTTCTCGATCTGCTGCTGGATCGCCCGCTTCAGCGGCCGTGCGCCATACACCGGGTCGTAGCCCGCCTCGGCGAGCAGGTCGCGCGCCTTGTCGTCCAGCCGCATCTCGATCTCGCGTTCCAGCAGGCGCTGGCGCAGGTAGTTGAGCTGGATGTCGACGATCGCGCGGATCTGCTCCTGGCCGAGCGGATGGAACACGACGATGTCGTCGATACGGTTGACGAACTCGGGGCGGAAATTCGTCTGCACGATCTCCATCACGGCGGCTTTCATCTTCGAATAGTTGGCTTCGCCGGCCATTTCCTGGATCACCTGCGAGCCGAGGTTGGAAGTCATGATCAGCACGGTATTGCGGAAATCCACCGTACGGCCCTGGCCGTCGGTGAGGCGCCCGTCGTCCAGCACCTGCAGGAGGATGTTGAAGACGTCGGGGTGCGCCTTCTCGATCTCGTCGAACAGGATCACCGAGTACGGCCGCCGGCGGATGATCTCCGTGAGATGCCCGCCTTCCTCGTAGCCGACGTAGCCCGGCGGCGCGCCGATCAGGCGCGCGACCGAGTGCTTCTCCATGTATTCGGACATGTCGATGCGCACCAGCGCCTCTTCGGTGTCGAACAGGAACTGGGCAAGCGCTTTGGTGAGCTCGGTCTTGCCGACACCCGTCGGGCCGAGGAACAGGAAGGAGCCCGTGGGACGGCGCGGATCGGCAAGGCCGGCGCGCGAGCGGCGAATCGCGTTGGCGACGATGCGCACCGCCTCGTCCTGCCCCACGACCCGCCGGCGCAGCGCGTCTTCCATCTTGAGGAGCTTTTCCTTTTCGCCCTCGAGCATCTTGGAGACCGGGATGCCGGTCCACTTGGAGACCACCTCGGCGATCTCCTCTTCGGTGACCTTGTTGCGCAGCAGTTGGGTTCCTTTCTGCTCGGCGGAGGTCGCTTGCGCCAGGCGCTTCTCCAGCTCGGGAATGCGCCCGTACTGCAGCTCGGACATGCGTCCGAGGTCGCCGGCGCGCCGCGCCGCCTCGAGCTCGAGCCTGGCGCGCTCCAGTTCCTCCTTGATGCGCGCCTCGCCCTGCACCGTTGCCTTCTCGGCCTTCCAGATCTCTTCGAGGTCGGCGTACTCCTTCTCGAGCTGCTGCAATTGCTCCTGAAGCGCCTTGAGGCGCTTCTTGGAAGCCTCGTCGGACTCCTTCTTCAGCGCCTCGCGCTCGATCTTGAGCTGGATGATGCGCCGCTCCAGACGGTCCATCGCTTCGGGCTTGGAATCGATTTCCATGCGGATGCGCGAGGCCGCCTCGTCGATCAGGTCGATCGCCTTGTCGGGGAGCTGCCGGTCGGTGATGTAGCGGTGCGAGAGGGTCGCCGCGGCCACGATCGCCGGATCGGTGATGTCCACGCCGTGGTGCACTTCGTAGCGCTCCTTCAGTCCACGCAGGATCGCGATCGTGTCCTCGACGCTCGGCTCGTCGACCAGCACCTTCTGGAAGCGGCGTTCCAGCGCCGCGTCCTTCTCGACGTACTTGCGATACTCGTCGAGAGTGGTCGCGCCGACGCAGTGCAGCTCGCCGCGCGCCAGCGCCGGCTTGAGCATGTTGCCGGCGTCCATCGCGCCCTCGGCCTTGCCCGCGCCCACCATCGTGTGCAGCTCGTCGACGAACAGGATGATGCGGCCCTCCTGCTTGGCCAGGTCGTTGAGCACGGCCTTCAGGCGCTCCTCGAACTCGCCCCGGAACTTGGCGCCGGCGATCAGCGCGCCCATGTCGAGCGCGAGGATGCGCTTGTTCTTCAGTCCTTCCGGAACTTCGCCATTGACGATGCGTTGCGCGAGGCCCTCGACGATCGCGGTCTTGCCCACGCCGGGCTCGCCGATCAGCACGGGGTTGTTCTTGGTGCGCCGCTGCAGCACCTGGACGGTGCGGCGGATCTCCTCGTCGCGCCCGATCACCGGGTCGAGCTTGCCGGCTTCGGCGCGCTCGGTCAGGTCGACGGTGTACTTCTCCAGCGCGTGCCGCGTCTCCTCCGCGTTCGGGTCGTTCACTTTTTCTCCGCCGCGCAGCTCGGCGATCGCCGCTTCGACCATGCCGCGCACCAGGCCGGCGTCCTTGAGAATCCGCTGCAGGTTGCCTCTGTCCTCGAACGCAGCGAGCAGGAACAGCTCCGAAGAGATGTACTGGTCGCCGCGCTGCTGCGCCAGCTTGTCCGCGACGTTGAGCAGGCGGACGGTGTTGTTCGAAACGTGCACTTCCCCGGCGTTGCCCTCGACCTTCGGCATCCGGTCGAGCGCCGCCATGAGCTCCGAACGCAGCTTGCTGGCATTGGCCCCGGTCTTCTCCAGCAGGGGACGCACGGTTCCGCCTTCCTGATTGAGCAGGGCGAGCAGGATGTGCTCCGGCTCGATGTACTGGTGGTCGAGGCGGACGGCGAGCGACTGCGCTTCGGCGAGCGCGGCCTGAAATTTCGCGGTGAGCTTGTCCGTGGCCATGTCTGGGAACTCCGGGCAGGATGCGTACGCAGGGTATGGGCAGGACGGGCGAAATCAACGCTGTACGTTAACACCGGGCGGGGTAACACCGGGGCAGGTGACGCCGGGACGGGGTGGCGACAGGGCGGCCGCGGCCGCCCGACCCAGAGGGGTTCCCGTCAGTGCGGGTCGGTCAGGACGATCACCGCAATACCCACGGCAATCAAGGCGATCTGTTGCAGGCTGGCGAGCGGCTCGACGCGGCGGTGCAGCCCGGGGATGAGGTCCGCCACGGCCACGTAGAGGAATGAGGCCGCCGCGACGGCCAGCGCATAGGGCAGCAGCTGCATGGCCTGGCCCAGGGCGAAATAGGCAATCACGCCCCCGACGACCGAGGTGAGGCTGGTGAGCAGGTTGAGCGCGAACGCGCGCGCCCGTGACATGCCACTGTGCAGGAGGATGGCGAAATCACCGACCTCCTGCGGAATCTCGTGCGCGATGACGGCTACGGTGGAGACCAGTCCGAGCCGCACGTCGGTGAGGAACGCCGCGGCGATCAGCACCCCGTCGAGCGCGTTGTGGATGGCATCGCCGGCGAGGATCAGCACGCCGGAGGCGCGGTCACGCGGATCGGGCTGCGGCGCGTGCGTGTCGCAATCCGCGACGTGGCAATGGCGCCAGAGCACGAATTTCTCCAGCACGAAGAACGCGAAGATGCCCCCGACCAGCGACAGGCCGACCACGTGGGCGTTGCTCAGGCCCGCGCCCTCGATGGCGCGAGGCAGGAGCTTGAGCAGCGCAGCGCCCAGCAATGCACCGGTCGCAAAGCTGATGAGGTGCGGCAACGCGGCCGTGCGCCGCCCCTCCGGCAGGAGCAGGAACAGGCCGGCGACGAGCGCGCTGAGCACTCCGCCGAAGGTGGTCGCAGCGATGATCCAGCCGAAGGTCGACATCAAGGCATGCTAGCACCGCCGCTGGATCGCAAACCAAGGACTTGGAACCGAAGTCCACCGGTCATTCGATCCAGATCAGCGTGGCCATGCGCCCGCAGCGGCCGTCGCGGCGATGCGAAAAGAACGCGGCACGCTCGCGCCAGGTGCCGCGATCGCCGCCGTGGATCGATTCGACGCCGAGCTTGCGCAGCCGCTGGCGCGCGAGCTCGTAGAGGTTCGCCAGCCATTTGCCCTCGCCGTGCGGAACGAACGCCGCCGCCGCTGCGGCGTCGCTGGCGAGAAATGCGGCGCGCACTTCGGACCCCACCTCGAAGTGCTCGGGCTCGATCGCAGGGCCGAGCCACGCGATGAGCTCACCGCACGGCGCGGCCAGCGCGCGCACGGTTTCTTCCAGAACACCGGCCGCAAGGCCACGCCAGCCGGCATGCGCTGCCGCGACGCGCCTTCCATCGCGCGAGGCGAACAACACGGGCAGACAATCAGCCGTCAGCACCGCGCAGACCGGCCCCGATTCGATCGTGAATGCGGCATCGGCCCGCGGCGGGTCACCCGCAGCCGCTGCGCGCACGACGCGCGTGCCGTGCACCTGCTCCAGCCAGTAGGGTTCCGTGCCGAGCTGCAACAGCGAACGCAGCCGCCTGCGATTCTCGGCGACGCTCTGCGCATCGTCGCCGACGTGCGCGCCGAGATTGAAACTGTCGAAGGGCGGCCGGCTGACGCCGCCGGTGCGCAGCGTGCTCACCGCGCGTACGCGCTCCGGCGCCGGCCAGTCCGGGACAATGAGCGCTGGGTTCATGGTCGATCGGTGCGCGCCGATTCGGTCAGCGCCGCGGTTCCTTCAATTGCTCGTCCAGGTCGCGCGCGTCCTGGCGCAGCGTTTCCAGCAACGCCTGCATGTCAGCGGGGAGCGGCGCCTGCCATTCCATCGGCCGCCCGGTGCCGGGATGCGTGAGCTTGAGCCGCGCAGCGTGCAGGGCCTGACGCCGGAATGCGCGCAGCGCCTCGATGAGCTCGGTGCTCGCTCCGCGCGGCGGCAGGAGCCGTCCTCCATAGGTCGCGTCGCCGACCAGCGGATGCTTGATGTGCGCAAGATGTACGCGGATCTGGTGCGTGCGGCCCGTCTCGAGCTGGGCGCGAAGGTGGGTATGGGCGCGAAAGCGCTCGAGCACGCGGTAGTGCGTGACGGCCTCGCGCCCGTCTTCGCGAATCGCCATGCGCACACGGTCGGTGCGATGTCTCCCGATCGGCCGGTCGATAGTGCCGCCGGCGGTCATGACGCCCACGCAGATCGCCTCGTAGTGCCTCTCGATTTCGCGCGCCTGGAGCTGCAGTACCAGCGCGGTGTGCGCGGCCGGCGTGCGTGCTACGACCAGCAAGCCGCTCGTGTCCTTGTCGAGCCGATGCACGAGACCGGCCCGCGGCACCTTGGCGAGCTCCGCATCGAAGTGCAGCAAGGCGTTCTGCAGCGTACGGTCGCGATTGCCGGCGCCCGGATGCACCACGAGGCCGGGCGGCT
>CAVSPB010000002.1:560000-1084829 GCA_963729745.1 uncultured Gammaproteobacteria bacterium | reverse complement strand
AGATCAGCCGCAGCTGGTCATCGGCAAGGTGCGTCGGGACAGGCTCTTCGCCGGCGGCCTCGAGCCGCTCCAGGGCCAGTGCCGCGGATTCGGCGTCGAGAAATCGCTGCGAGTAACGCAACTGGTCGACCGCCCGATGGCGCGCGGTGGTCATGATCCAGGCTTGCGCGTTGCTTGGTGCTCCATCGCGCGACCAGGCCGTGAGCGCTATGGCGAACGCCTGTTGCACGGCGTCCTCGGCGACATCGAAATCTCCGGTGAGCCGGATGAGGCGCGCGAGCACCGTTCCATGGTGCTCGCGAAAGGCCGTGGCAACCGCGTCGCTGCTGGTGCTCACGCCCGGTCCCGCTCACGCCGGATCTGCGGCGCGCGCACGCCGCCACCGGTCCCGGAGGATCACTTCGGCACCTTCCTCACCGGCCGAACCTCGATGGAGCCCCAGCGCGCCGCGGGAATGCGCGCCGCGATGCCGAGCGCCTCATCGAGATTGGACGCTTCGACGAGGTAGTAGCCGCCGAGCTGCTCCTTGGTCTCCGCGAACGGCCCGTCCGTGGTCAACAGCTTGCCGTTGCGCAGCCGCACGGTGCTGGCGGTCGTGGTCGGCTCGAGCGGATCGCCGGCCTTGTAGTTGCCGCTCTTGACGATGTCCTGCGTGAATTGCATGAACTCGCCGAAGACCTTGCCCCGCTCCGCCTCGCCGAGCTGGTCCCAGTCTCTCTCGTTGCCGTAAATCAACAACAGGTATTGCATCGAAGTCTCCTTTGGCTGCTTCGTATGAGCGATGGACACGGCAAGACGAACGGGCGAGCGTGAGATCGACAGCTTCGGCAGCGGCATCTAACCTTGTCGCGTTGCCCCGCCGCCCAGCACACCGGGGAGGATGCCCATGAGCAGTGCCGTAGACCACCTCAGCCGCCGTTTTCCGCAGCGGCGGGCGTTCATCACCGGCGCCGCCAGCGGCCTGGGGCTGGAAATCAGCCGGCGCTTCGCGGCGGCGGGCTGGAGCCTCGGCCTTCTCGACATCCATCCGCAACGCCTGGCGCAGGCGCGCCAGGCGCTGAACACCGTGGACGGCGCGGTGCTGACCTTTCACGCCGATGTCGGCGACGAGGCGGCCGTGATGAACGCGGTGGCTCGGTGTGCGCAGAGCTTCGGCGGCCTCGATGTAGTCATCAACAATGCGGGCGTGGCGGTGGCCGGCAGCGTGCGCGACACCTCCAGCGAGGACTGGAGCTGGGCGCTGCGCATCAATCTTCTCGGTTGCGTGCACGGCTGCCGCGCAGCGCTCGCGCACCTTTCGCCGCTGCAGGGCGGGCTCATCGTCAACATCGCCAGCGCCGCCGGTTTCGTGTGTGGACCGAGCATGGGACCGTACAATGCCTCCAAGGCCGCCGTGATCGCTCTCACGGAAACGCTCGGCCAGGAATTGCACGGCACGCGCGTTCAAGTGAGCGTCGCCATGCCGGGATTCTTCAAGACGCACCTGCTCGACGACGTGCGCGCGCCGGCTGCGGAAACCGCAACGGCGCGCATGCTCATGGATCAGTCGCTCTACACGGTGCAACGGGCGGCGCGAGACATCCTCGCGGGCGCCGCCGCCGGCGCCTTCTACATCGTGGTGCCGCACCGCTACCTCACGCTGTGGCGCTTCAAGCGCTGGCTCCCGAACCGCTTCCTCGCTGCTTTCCCGGGCATGCGCGCCCGGATGACGGCGAAGATGCGCGCGCGTGCAGCCGCCTAGACTAGGCGGTCTTCACGCCACGGTGCCGGGTGGCGGCGAATCGACGCTCGCGACATACCGGCGGTGCACGCTATCGAGACGCTCCAGCAGCAATTGCTTGCCGTCGACGGCGGAGTCGAGCAGGGCCTTGCGCAGCCTCTCGATGGTCATGTCCGCGAGCGCCGCCTGCGACACGGGGGCGTAGCTAAGATGCCAGGGCTCCGGGGAGACTCCGCCGCGATCGATGCGATAGGGTCGAAAGAAGCCGAAGCCCGCCATGTGCTGGTCGAGCCACAGGCTCAGGTGCGCAAACGAGCCGCCGGGGAAGTATTCCTCGGGCAGCAGGCGCACCCGCGCGCCGGGCGGCACGGCTGCGCGATCCACCACGTCGACCTCGGTGCCCCAGTGATGGCGGCTGGCGCCCGGCGCCGCCGACCAGCTCAGGATGGCATCGATGATTTCCTCCTCGCTCAGCGCGGCGTGCACCAGCTCCACGCCGTTGCGGTCGAACAACGTGCGCTGGCCGCGGAATTTCTCGTTCCAGATGCGCAGTTGCGCGTCGAAGTCCCGATACGAGCTCACCGGCTCCAGGTCGATGCCGGCCTGCGCTGCCGCGGCGCGCATGGCAAGGAAAGCGGGGGCGGCTGCGCGGTGCAGGGTGCAGGGTGGATCTGCGATCTCGATGACGTGGGTGCGCGCACGCCCGGTCAGCTCCAGGTCATTCATCACGGCTTGAACGTGGCGACGTTCGCCGTCGGCGGCCCGTCCCGCTCCGCCGATGACAGCAGGCGCGCGGGCATCCACCGCTCGCGGCGCCGTGCCAGGCGCTGCCCCTGGGTCTCGCCGTCGTAGGTCATGGATTGCGGGGCGCGGAACCGGTCGCGATCGGCGAGCACGTTGATGTTGACGACGGCCAGCCCGCGCCCGCCATCCGTCGCGTCGGGCATGTAGGCGCCGACGTACGCACCGCAACGGCGGCACAGGAGGAAATCCGCGAGTTTCAGGCCGAACCGGTACCGGCCCAGCGACTCGGTGCCGCGCGCGCGGAAAGTCACGGTGCCGCGCGGATCGGACGCGCTCAGTGCGCCGTGCGCGCGGCAGAACGAGCACTGGCAGGCGCGCACCGCGATCTCGTCAACCGCCAGGGCGGTTGCGAATTCGATTTCGATGCAGCCGCAGTGACAGCCACCTCGCAGGATTTTCTCGGCCATGCGCGGTCAGGCGGCGGCGCGCAGACGCTCGAACACCTGCAGGAACACTTGCGGTTCCTGCGCGCCCGAGATGGCGTAGCGGCGATCGAAGATGAAGGTCGGCACGCCGCTGACGCCCCACTGCGCGGCCTGGCGCTCGTGCGCCACGATCTGCGCATGGTGGCGCCGCTCCATCAGCGCATTGCGCGTCTTGTCGGTATCCAGTCCCTGGGCGCTGCCGATGTCCACGAGCACCTCGATGTCGCCGATGTCGCGGCCCTGCTCGAAGTAGGCGCCGAAAAGCGCGCCGATGATCTCGTCCTGCACGCCGCCCTGCGCGCCCATCGCGAGCAGTGCATGAGCCGCGCGCGTGTTGGGGGTCTTGCGGATGAGATGAAACTGAAATTCGATGCCCAGGCCGCTGCCGACTGCGGCGATGTGAGTCTGCATGGCTTCGAGCTGGGCGGCATCGCCGAACTTGGCGGCCAGGTAGCTGCGTCGATCGACGCCATTGGGCCCCAGATGCGGATTGAGCTCGAACGGCAGCCAGCGCACCTCCGGGCGGACCTCGGGACGCTGCGCCAATGCAGAGTCGAAACGCTTGCGGCCGATGTAGCACCAGGGACAGACGAGGTCCGAATAGATTTCGATCAGCATGACCATTCCCCCGACCAGCGCGCCGATTCTACTGTCACCCGCGCAGCCGGGGCAGCCGCTGCATTGCAGCGAAACAAAGAACCATAGGTCGGTGGCGCACTTGGGCGTATGATCCAATCCATTACAAGAAGGGCCCATGAGGGGATTCGTAGGCCCAAGGCAAAAAGCCGCCCAATACCAATGTGTTGTGGGAACCCCGGACATGGCAGCCTGGGTGACCCGGCGAAGGCTTTTCCTGTTGAACATGGCCTCCAAGTGACGGCACACAGTCTCAAGACAAAGTACGCGCTATCCGCTCTCGGCATCGGCACCGTCGTCGCACTGGTGCTCGCGGGCCTGCTGTTCTGGCAGTTCCGGATGGATTCGACGCGTCTGAGCGAACTCGCCTACGGAACCGTGGAAGAACGACTGGCCGGCGAGCTGCAGACGCGCGCTTCCAGCCTCGCGTTTGCCGGCGCGCAGCGCCTCTCCGCGGCCATGGCCACGCACGATTGGGCCGAAGCGCACGCCATCGCCACCGAGTTGCTGGAGATCGAAGACGTCGCCGCGATCGAACTGCGGGATGCGCTCGGCACCGTGGTGTTCTCCGCCACCCCGCCGCCGAAGCCGGGCGAGCCGGACAGCGCGGCACCGATCGCCGTCGTCCGCAACATACTCGCGCCGGCCCGTCCCAAGGATCGCGACGCGCAACCGCCGGTGGTCGGCACCTTGCGCGTCACGCTGTCGCGCGGCACGGTCGACAGCGCGATGGGCGGACTGGTACGCGACGTGGCCAGCTCGCAGCGCGGCCACTTCATCGACATGATGGGGCTGCTGGGCGTGATCTGCGCCGTGCTCATAGTCCTCGGGCTCATCGCCGCCTGGCTGATCGCCGCGCGTATCGAAAAGCCGATCGCGGCGCTCATCAAGAGCGCCGACCGCATCGGCCAGGGCGACTACACGCGCCCGCTCGCCGTCGCGCGCAAGGACGAGATCGGCGATCTGCAGCAGGCGCTCGAGCGCATGCGGCTGAAGCTGCGGCAGACGACGATCACCAAGAACTACCTCAACATCGTCCTCAACAGCATGAACGACGCCGTGCTGGTGACCTCGCCCGACGGCACCATCAAGGGTGCGAACGAGGCGGCACGCCGCATGCTCGGCTACGGCGAAGAGGAGCTGATCGGCAAGTCGATCCTGTTCGTGATCGCCGAATCCGAGCAGCCGAACTTCGCTGTCGATCAGGCGGCACAGGACACGCGCGAGACGGTGGTGCGCACTCGCAGCGGCCAGACCATCCCGGTGCAGTTCTCCGGCAGCCAGATCTCCACCGAGGATCCGCAGTTCCAGGGCAACATCTTCGTCGCGCGCAACATCACGGAGCGCAAGCGCGCCGAGCGCCGCATCCGCTATCTGGCGCGCTACGACACGCTCACCAAGATCCCGAACCGCATGCAGTTCCAGCACCTGCTGCAACAGGCGCTGGCGCGCGCGGCGCGCTCCGGCACCAGCGTCGCGCTGCTGTACCTGGACATGGACCGCTTCAAGGAAGTCAACGACACCTTCGGCCACGCGGCCGGCGACCGCACGCTCGAGATCCTGACCGAGCGCCTCAGCGGCTCGCTGCCGAAGGACACCGTGCTCGGGCGGCTCGCGGGCGACGAGTTCGCCCTGTTCCTGGAGAGCCTGCCGCGCGACACCGACTGCCGCGGCGCGGTGGCGAACCTGGCGCGCATCATCCTCGACGACGATCTCCAAGGCCTTCTACCTGCAGAGCCACGAGATCTTCCTGACCGCCAGCATCGGCGTCGCCTTCTGCCCGCACGACGCCGAGAACGTGATCGACCTGATCCGCAACGCCGACGCGGCGATGTACTACTCCAAGCAGAACGGCGGCAATTCCTTCGCGTTCTATTCGCCCGAGATGAACGCGGCCGCGGTCGAGCGCCTGATGCTCAAGAGCAAGCTGCGCCGCGCGCTGGAGCGCGACGAGCTGGTGATCCAGTACCAGCCGAAGGTCGATCTGCGCAACGGCCGCATCGTCGGCGCCGAGGCGCTGTTGCGCTGGCGCCTGCCCGGCCACGGCGACATTCCGCCCTCGCAGTTCATCCCGCTGGCCGAGGAAACCAACCTGATCCTCGAAATCGGCGAATGGGTGCTGAACAAGGTCTGCGCGGACTACCGCCGCTGGCAGGAGCACGTGCAGCAGCCCGGGCGCGTGTCGATCAATCTCTCGCTCAAGCAGCTGCGCCAGGCGAGCTTCATCACGCGCTTCAAGTCGGTGTTCCGCAAGCACGGCGTGTCGCCCGACCTGCTTCGAGCTGGAGATCACCGAGACCACGCTGATGGCGGACGCCAAGCGCACGGTGAAGATGCTCGACGAGCTGTACTGCGATGGGCCTGCACCTGTCGATCGACGATTTCGGCACCGGCTACTCGTCGCCTGAGCGCCCTGCAGCAGTTCCCCATCGGCACGCTCAAGATCGACCAGTCGTTCGTGCGCGATGCCGCCATCGACGCCGACGACGCCACCATCGTGCGCACCATCATCGACATGGGACGCAGCCTGGAGATGCGAGGTGGTGGCCGAAGGCGTGGAGTCCGAAGAACAGCTCAAGTTCCTGCGCAAGCACCGACTGCCACTACGCGCAGGGCCGGCTGTTCGGCGACGCCGTGAGCTCGGAAGAGTTCCTCGCCATGCTCGTCGCGCAGCAGGCCGGCAGCTCGAACATCGTCAAGCTGTTCGCTTGAATTTCCCGAGCGCGATTCGCGCCCCCTGAACCGCCCCTTTCGATCCCCGCAGTGCGCCCATCAACGGGGCCTGTGCAGGGCAATTGCAGCGGCGAGATTTTCCCGCGCCCGGCTCTCGTAGCGCGCCGCGAAGAAATCCGTGGCGTAGATGCGGTAGCAACCGACTGGTGACGCGTGGCCAGGATGTGGGCAGCAAAGGTATTTGCGGCCTCGCGGATACCATAGCGCAGCACCAGGTCGTGCCAGCGCTTGTCGTTCACACCCTCACTCTCGGCGCGTCGTCCTTGCGCACACCCAGTGCCTGCAGCATGTTCTTTCCTGCCAGCACGAGATACAGCCATGCCTTCTTCCATCTGCCTGTCAGCAGGACGATGTGAATGTGCCAGCCAGCTTCGCGCCGCCCGCTGTAGCCGCTGTACAGGACGCTGAAGGCCCCGCGATCGCCGACCTTCTCGAGCGCGAGCTGCTGAGCGCGGGACATTCCCAGCGACAGCATTTCGGTGATCTCGTCCGGATTCGGTTCGCCGGACGCCTGCGGAAAAGTCAGCAGATAGTAGTCTGGAATCAGATCCCTGCGAATGCGCAGCAGGCGGCACGTATGGCCCGTGGTGAGGCGGAAATCCTCATGGGAGATCCCGGAGTCCATGGCTCTCGCTCTAGAACGCGGCCCTGACGCGTCGCTCGGCAAAGTGGGCAAAGCCCATGATATTCGATACTGGAACTCGAAGTGCGCGGCGAGCCTCGGTGAATGTCCGCTTTCCTAGCGTCGCGGCGGGTACGGCGCATAGCCGAAGCGGTCTTCTTCGTCCCAGAAGCGGTTGCGCTCGTGGCGGTCACAGTCGATCACGCCCTTGCGGCACAGCGTGTCGCGCCATTCGTACTTGATGAAGTGGCGCGAGGCAGGGCGATCCTCGGGATCGAACTGCACGCGGCGAACGGGTGAATACACCTCGTCGCCGAATCCAGTGCCGGGCTGCGCGGCGGCGCGTGACTTCGCCTCGCGCCGGGCCATTGGCGCCTGATCCGCTCTCCCGGCGGACCTGGCAGCCTCGTCGCTTTGAGGCTCCGCCGGGCTGGCCTGCGGCGCAGGCGCTGCTGCGGAGCTCTCGCGCAGCTCCTGCTCGTGGTAACGCTCGTTCATCCGCTCACGATACACGGCCACGGCGATCACGCCACGCGCCGAGCGGTCGCCGAAGCTTTCCGCGTAAGCGTCGCGCCACTCGGTAAAATAGAACTCGTTGACACGATCGCTGCCGGTCCGCCAGCCCTCGTACTGCGCGCTCTCCCACGGATCGAGCACGTACATGCGTTCCTCGCGGGCGAGGTCGGACTTGCGCCCCGTGATGATGTTGCGACCGTCGACCGCGATCACCAGGCCGACGCGCCGGCCGCTGCGGTTGCGCACGCGGATGCGGTAGCGTTCCTGGTCGCGGGCCTCGAGGTAGGCGCGATACACGTCGCGCGACTCGCTGTCGAGCGGAAATGTGGAAAACTGCCGGCCGGACGCGCCGACGATGTCGATCTCGACCTGGTGCGCGCCCCGCCCGGCCGCTGTCGATGACCATGCCCACGCCGGCAACGAGAGGATCGCCGCCGCGAGAAACGAGACAACCAGATGCCGCCTGCTCATGACTTGCTCCCAACGCCGCGCCGCCGAACCGGCGCGTGCCGAGTGACTACGTGCTGAACGGCCGTTGCATGGCCATTCGCACTTTCAAAACGCAGGACCGCGCGATTCGGGTCAACCCGGCGCGCGCACCTGCGCCGGACGGGACCTGATGCTCGGTTTTCAGAAGCTGCAGTTGCGGCGCGGTCCCCGCGTCCTGTTCGAGGACGTGACGTTCACGATCTTCCGCGGCGAGCGCGTCGGCATTACCGGCGCCAACGGCACGGGCAAGACCAGCCTGCTCAGCGTGGTGCGCGGGGAGCTGCACGCCGACGCGGGTGAGTTCACGGGGCCACCCGGACTGCGCATGGCGTGGGTAGAGCAGGAAACTACGGCGGATCCACAGCCTGCGATCGAGTACGTGCTGGACGGCGATGCGGAGCTGCGCGCCACGCAGCGTGCCATCGCGCAAGCCGACCACGCCCACGACGGCGCCCGGCTCGCGAGCCTGCACGGCCAGTACGAGGCGCTGGGCGGCTATTCCGCGCGCAGCCGCGCCGCGCAACTGCTCGCCGGAATCGGTTTCGCTCCCGCCGATCTCGAGCGGCCGGTCGCGACGTTCTCCGGCGGCTGGCGCGTCCGGCTCAACCTGGCGCGCGCGCTGATGAGCCGCTCCGATCTGCTGCTGCTCGACGAACCGACCAACCACCTCGACCTCGACGCGGTCCTGTGGCTGGAGAGGTGGTTGCTCGCCTATCGCGGCACGCTGCTGCTGATCTCGCACGACCGCGAATTCCTGGACCGCGTCGCGACGCGCATCGCGCACATCGAGCGGCAGGCGATCCGCACGTACGCGGGCAACTACTCGAGTTTCGAGGCGCAGCGCGCTGCCGATCTGGCGGTCCAGCAGTCGATGTACGAGCGCCAGCAGCGCGAGATCCGCCACGTCGAGGAGTTCGTCGCGCGCTTTCGCGCCAAGGCGTCGAAAGCGCGCCAGGCGCAGAGCCGCCTGAAGCTCCTGGAGCGCATGCAGCGCATCGCGCCGGCGCATGTCGACACGCAGTTCGAGTTCGCGTTCGCCGAACCGGAGAAGCTGCCGCGGCCGCTGCTGGCACTGGACCGGCACAGCGCGGGGTACGGCGAGCGCGTGGTGCTCCGGGACATCAGCCTGGTGCTCGCGCCCGGCGATCGCATCGCGCTCCTCGGACGCAACGGCGCCGGCAAGTCGACGCTCACCAAGCTCCTCGCCGGGGAACTGGCGGGACTCGAAGGCCAGCGCGTCGCCGCGCCGGACCTGCGCATCGGCTACTTCGCCCAGCATCAGCTCGAGCAGCTGGATCCCGCGTTGCATGCCTTCGGGCACGTGGTGCGTTTCGGCGGCCCGTATTTCGCTCGGGCCACCGACCAGGAAGTGCGCGATCACCTCGCCGGCTTCGGGTTCCGCGACGATCGGGTGTTCGAGCCGGTGGCGCCGTTCTCCGGCGGCGAGAAGGCCCGGCTGGTGCTCGCCCTCCTCGTGGCGCAGCGTCCCAATCTCCTCCTGCTCGACGAGCCGACCAACCACCTCGACCTGGAAATGCGGCACGCGCTGGGCATGGCGCTGCAGGATTTCACCGGCGCCCTGGTGGTGGTATCGCACGACCGGCACCTGATCCGCAGTATCGCCGACTCGCTCTGGCTGGTCGCCGACGGACGGGTCGCGCCCTTCGATGGCGATCTGGACGACTACGCCGACTGGCTCGCGCGCTCCGGGCAACCGCCGCCCGAGGAAAAGCCGCGCGCCAGTCCCGATGGCGCCGAGGCGCGGCGTGCGCAGCGACGCGTGGAGGCGCAGCACCGCAACCGGCTCAGCCCGTTGCGTGCGCAGATCAGGAAGCTCGAGGAAGAAATCTCCGCGCACGAGCAGGAACGCCGCGTCACGGAAGAGCGCCTGGCCGATCCGGCGATCTACGCCGCGGAGGCGAAGCAGGAGCTCATGGGGCAACTCGAGCGGCAGAAGGAGGTCGCGCGCGCGTTGACAGCCGCGGAGGCCCGCTGGCTGGAAACGTGCGAAGCGCTCGAAGCAGCGATTGGCGAGGAGTGTCCAGCCGGCGGCCCGGAGGAAACGGGGACGAGGTAGGGCGTTCCGATGTTGTGAAATATTTGTGCATGCCGCCGGCTGTACCAAAGCCGGTTTGTCCCTCGCGGCCGCCCTGCCAATCGGGGGCGGGTTGGCTGCGGCAGCCCGCTACAATGCGCCGCGATGGCCGGCGCCCGCCCCGCTGATTCCGACACGCAGCCCAACACCGACAAGCGGTTGCGCACCCGACGCCGCTGGATTCGTCGTTCCATCCTTCTCGCCTTCCTCCTCGCCTGGACCGCAACCGGTCTGTGGCACTCGTACAAGCCTCTGCCTCCGGGGGTTCACGTGGCCAGCGCCTGGCACGACGTTCCGCTCGCCGACCTGCGGCTGCTCTTCGACACGACTGTCACCGACGGGCGCGGGCGACTCGTGATCCGTCAGGAGATCTTCGACGAAGTCCTGCGGCTGATCGATGCCGCGCGCGAGTTCGTCGTGCTCGATTTCTTCCTGTTCAACGACCTGGGCGGCAAGCTCGCGCCCGGTGCTCAGCCGCATCGCGCGCTGAGCAGCGAGTTGCAGCGACGCCTGCTGGATCGCAAGCGCGTCAATCCGCAGCTGCGGATACTGTTCGTGACCGATCCGATCAACGACGTCTACGGGGGCGCGCCGTCGCCGATGCTCGAGGAGCTGCGCGCCGCGGGAATCGACGTGGTTTCGACCAACCTCGAGCGGCTGCGCGATTCGAATGCGGGATATTCCGCGCTGTGGCGGATGCTGGTGGGCTGGTGGGATGCCGACGCGCGTGGACCCGGCTGGCTCCCCAACCCGCTCGAGACGGGGCCCGAGCGCGTCACGCTGCGCGCCTGGCTGCGCCTGCTGAACTTCAAGGCCAACCACCGCAAGCTGATCGTTGCCGACGATGGCGCGGGCGGCGTCGTGGCCGTGGTGACCTCCGCCAACCCGCACGACGCGAGCAGCTCGCATTCCAATGTCGGCGTGCGCTTCAGCGGCTCCCTGGCGCACGACATCGTGCGCAGCGAGAGCGGGATCGCGCGGTTTTCCGGCTGGAACGGCGAGTTGCCCCCCTCGGCCACCAGCACCCCGGCAACCGGCAACGACGCCGCGGCAGGCAATGCCGCCGGGCCCGCGGTCCGCATGCAGTTCCTCACCGAGGGCGCGGTCCAGAACGCTCTGCTCACGGTGCTCGGCACCGCGCAGCGCGGCGAAACGATTTCGATCGCGGTGTTCTACCTCGCCGATCGCGAGATCCTGGATGCGCTCGTCGCCGCCGCGCGGCGCGACGTGCGAGTGCGCATCATCCTCGATCCCAACAAGGATGCCTTCGGCCGCAGCAAGGATGGCGTGCCGAACCGGCCGGTGGCGGCGGAGCTCGTGCGCCGCAGCGGCGGACGCATCGAGGTGCGCTGGTACCGCACGCACGGCGAGCAGTTCCACGTGAAGCTCGCCGTGGTGCAACGCGAGGATGCGTTGTGGGCGATGCTGGGCTCGGCGAACTTCACGCGCCGCAACCTCGAGGACTACAACCTGGAAGCCAACGTCGCGCTCGAGACAGCCCGCGACTCGCCGGTGGCGCGGCAGCTCAACGAGTATTTCGAGATGCTGTGGCAGAACGACGCGCTGGCGCTGCGCGAATACACCACCGATTTTCCGACCTACGAGGACCAGTCGTTCGCGCGCTACTGGCGCTACCGGGTCATGGAAGCCACGGGCTTGTCGACGTTCTGAGCGCCGCGCGGTGCGCTGCGCGGGTGAGCGCGGCGCCATTGCCACGGCGGCGTGCGCTGCGCTTCGGGCAACGCCCACAAGCCGCGTTTCGCATCGCGCGCCGCACGCTCCAGGTCGAGCAGCGAGCGGTCACGAAGATGCCGGCGGTACACCCACGCATGGCCGCGGCCCACCAGGTCCGCGTTGACGTCGAGCTCGTCGAGATACGCGCGCGCCACCGTGCGCCCATACCGGTCGTGGTCGATCACGCGCAGGCGCAGATCACGATCGAGGATCAGGCCGCGCAGCGCACTGCGCGCTTCCGCGGCATGCGGCTGATCGCGCTCGGGCGCGTCGATTTCACCGAGCCGCACTTCCACGATCGCCCCGCCCGCCAGCCGCAGCAGGAAGCTGTCGCCATCGAACACGCGCGTGACCCGCCCGTGCAGCTCTTGGCTTGTGGCCGTGGCCGGCCACACAAGGCTCTGCAAGCAGAACATCAGCAACAGCCCCAGCGCTATGCAAGGCGATACCGGGATAGCGGTGCGGCCTCGTCTGCCGCATTTCGCGACCGTCGGCGACAGGGCGAGGTCTTCCGAGCGGGTTGGCAGGACGGCAACCCCGGGCTTTCGTGTCGCGCAGGACGGCGCGACACGAAAGTCGCCGTCGGAGCCCCCGCGGATGGGTTCACGGCGTTCGCGAAATGCGGCAGTCGAGGCCGCACCGCTATCCCGGTACCTCACTGACCGGTCGGTTGCGGTTGTTCGAGCGCGGCGCGCGTCCGGTCGACTATTTCGCCGGCTGCCTGGTGCCAGGCCTGCTCGAATGCAGCCAGCACGCTCTGCAGCGAATTGGACTCGGCCGCAACGCGCGCGTCGCAGACGAAGCTGCTGAGCGGGCGCCGATCGGCGAGACGGCCGAACGTCACGAGGAGTTGCACGTGCGCCTGCGGGGGTCCGCCCTGCGCGCCGTATTCGGCCTGGAAAGCGGTGACTTCTGTCTGCATGACGAATTCCGCGGCGAACACCGAGACCTCGCCTTGCACGCTGCGCAGCCCGGCGGCGTTGCGCAGCGATTCGACCAGCAGACTCTGCACCACGCGGTCGGTTGCACCGCCCCAGCGGCTGCCGGCGAAGTAGTCCAGGCGGCGGTCCGGGTACAGCACCGCGATTCGATCCGTGTCCAGTCCCGGCCGCACCTGGGGCTGGGCGACCGCGACATCGGCCGGCAGGAGCGCTGCGCTCGCCGGGCGCGGTGGCAGGCCGGCCAACATGTACACCTGCTGGTAAGGGCGTTCGCTGTCGAATGCACCGGATGCGCAACCAGACAGGGCGCACAAGATGAGGCAGGCAAGCGCGGCGCGCCCGACCGCCGCGGCAGGTTCGCCCCGCACCATGCCTTGCCTGCTCATCGCTGAATCTCCACGCCCGGGTAGCCCTGCTCGTAGATCAGTTGCGAGGGATCGTTCTTCAGGCTGCGCGTGAGCTCGCGAAACTCCTGCGCGGCCGCGCGGCTGTCGCGGATCAGGTTTTCCAGATCCTTCAGGCCGCGGTCGCTGAAGCGCGTGATGTTGGCATTGTTCTCCGCCACGAAACTGTCCAGGCGCGCGGAAGTGGCGGCGAGATTGTCCGCGACCGTGCGCACTCGCTCCAGCGCCAGCTTGACATCGGGCCCGGCCGACTGCGTGACGTCGCGCACGCCCGCGGCCGCAGCCTCGATCTCGCCGGACGTGCGGCGCAGGTCGGCCACGAGCTGGCGCATCTCGCGCATCGTTGCAGGCAGATCCTCGCTCGCGCTCTTGAGGTTCGCCATGGTGGCAGTGGCTGCGGCGATGTTCTCGTCGCTGAACAGCTCGCCGATCCGCTTGGCGAGGGAGGAGGCCTGCGAGAACAGTTCCGGGATGCTCGCGATCAGCAGGTCGAAGTCGGATTGAACCGAGCGGATGACCGGATAGCGCTGGCTCGGCACGCGCGCCATCACCGGCTTGTCGCCCTTGTCGGTCTCCAGGTCGATGTACAGGAGCCCCGTCACCCCCTGCAGGCTCAACGAGGCCAGCGTCTGGTCCGAGATCGGCGCGGTGGTGTCGATGTCGGCGATCACCTGCACGCGGTCGGGGGCGCGCGGATCGAGATTGATACGCACGACACGCCCCACATCGACGCCGAGGTAGCGCACCGGGCTGCCCTGGGTGAGGCCGCCGACGCTGCCGTTGAAGTAGATCTCATAGCGGGTGAATTCGCGCCGATCGCCGCGATCCGTGTACCAGAAGACGAAGGCCGTGGCCAAGGCGATCACCAGCAGCACGAATGCGCCGACGACGATGTAGTTGGCCTCGCGCTCCACGCCTCAGCTCCGTGCCGCCAGCGCCGTGCGCGCGCGCGGGCCGTGAAAATAGCGGCGGATCCACGGATGGTCGTAGTCGACGATCTTCTCCACGGTATCGGCCACCATGCGGCGGTCGACGAGCACGCCGACGCGGTTGCAGGTGCGGAAGATCGTATCCAGGTCGTGCGTGATCATCACCACCGTGAGCCCGAGGTCCTTTTGCAGATCGGTGAGCAGCGCGTCGAATGCCGCCGCCGCAATCGGATCGAGCCCGGAGGTGGGCTCGTCGAGGAACAGCAGTTTCGGGTCCAGAGCCAGCGCGCGCGCCAGCGCTGCGCGTTTGATCATACCGCCCGAGAGCTGCGCGGGGTACTTCGCGCCGGCATCGGCCGGCAGCCCGACGAGTGCCAGGCGGAATCGTGCCAGTTCGTCCAGCGAGTCCTCCTCGAGATCGAAATACTCGGCCATCGGCAACTTGATGTTCTCCAGCACGGTGAGCGATGAGAACAGCGCGCCATGCTGAAACGTGACGCCGTAGCCGCGCTTGACTTCGCGCAGCGCGGCCTGCGTCAGCGTCGTGATGTCGCGGCCCTCGATCCGCACAGTGCCGCTCGCCGGACGCTGCAACCCCAGAATGGTCCGCAGGAGCACCGACTTGCCGCTGCCGGAACCGCCGACCACCCCGAAGATCTCGCCCCGATGGACATCCATGTCCAGGCCGTCGTGCACCACCTGCGAACCGAAGCGGTTCACGACGCCGCGCACCGAGATCACCGGCGGCTGGTCGCCCGGCGGCCGGGAACTCGGCGGCTGGGCGCTCATATGTCGAGCTCGAGGAAGAACACCGCGAACAGCGCGTCCGCCAGGATCACGAGGAATATCGCCTGCACAACCGCCACGGTGGTCAGTCGCCCGAGCTCGCGCGATGAGCCGCGCACCTGCATGCCGCGCAGCGTGCCGACGAAAGCGATCAGGAATGCGAACACCGGCGCCTTGATGACGCCCACCCAGAACGTTGTCGGGGCGATGGCCTCCTGCATGCGCGCGAGGTATTGCGCGAAGGGGATGTCGAGCAGCCAGTAGCACAGCAGGCCGCCGCCGGCCAGGCCGACCGCGTCGGCGATGATGGTGAGCAAGGGCAAGGCGATCACCAGCCCGAGCACGCGGGGCAGCACCAGCACTTCGACCGGGTCGACGCCGATCGCCTGCAGCGCATCGACTTCCTCGTTGAGCTTCATCGCGCCAATCTCAGCGGCAAAGGCGCTGCCGGAGCGGCCCGCAACGATGATCGCGGTGAGCAGCACCGCCATTTCGCGCAACACGCCCACGGTGACCAGATCGACCACGAAGATCTCGGCGCCGAACCGGCGCAGTTGCTGCGCGCCCATGTAGGCGACGATCACGCTGATCAGGAACGCGATCAGCGAGACGATCGGGATGGCTTGCAACCCGGTTTCCTGCACATGTCGCACGAGAGCGGCAATGCGCAGATGCCGCGGATGCGACAGCGCGCGCCCCAGGACGACCCAGATGCTGCCGAAGAACGCCAGGCTTTCGAGCGCCTCGCGCCCGCGCTCGACCGCCCAACGCCCGATGCTTCGCACCGGCTGGGCGAGATCGAAGCCTTCCTCAACGACGAGCGAGCCCGGCTTCGATCCAGAAAGCGTCTCGGTGACGACGCGCAGCTCCGGCGGAGGCTCGCCCTGCCACTGGATCCGGACGCCGCCGCGCCGCAGCTCACGCAGCTTCGATTCCAGGAACACGGCGCCTCCCAGATCGATTGACTCGATGCCGCTGGCATCGAGAAGGAGCGCGCCGCCTGGCGCAGGCGCGAGACTCTGCAGCGCCGCCGTCAACGCGTCGGCGTTGCCGACCATCCAGACGCCTCGCAGACGCACCCGGCCGTCGCCTTCGTGCGTGAGAAATTCTCGTGCGCTGCCGGAAACTGCGGTCACGAAGGGTTGCTGCTCGCCGGGTTTTGGGGTCCGCCTGGGTCCGCCGAGCCGCGATGCTAACAGGGCCGGCGTTGCCGGAGTAAGGCGCCGTTGCCTTCGGCCGCGCGACCCTCTACCTTGCTGGCGAAACAACTCTCATAACGGATTTCGATGTCGCATCCGGCGCTCACCCAGATACTCGTTCTGCTGGCTGCCGCGGTGCTCGTCGTCTACCTGGTGCGGCGCGTCCGCCTGCCGCCGATTCTCGGTTACCTGCTGGTGGGCATGGTGCTCGGCCCGCACCTGCTGGACCTCGCCACGGATGCCGAGCTGGCCGGTGCCATCGCCGAATACGGCGTCGTGTTCCTCGTCTTCACGCTGGGCCTGGAATTCTCCCTGCCGCGCCTGATCGCGATGCGCTGGGAAGTGCTCGGGCTCGGTGGCGGTCAGGTGTTGCTCACCGCCGGCATCGCCGGCGCCATCGCGTGGTGGCTCGGCGCCTCCCCCGAGGTCGCCACGGTGCTGGGCGGCGCGGTTGCCATGTCTTCGACCGCGCTGGTCATCCGTCAATTGACCGAGCAGGCGGAAGTCAATCGCACGCACGGGCGTCTCGCGATCGCGATCCTGCTCGCCCAGGACCTGGCGTTCGTGCCGTTCCTTGCGCTCGCCGCCGCGCTCACCGGCGCGGGCGACACCGAGCACACTTCCATCCTGACCACGCTCGTGCAGGGCAGCTTCGCCCTGCTTCTGGTGCTGGCTGCCGGTCGCTGGCTGCTGCGGCCACTGTTCCTGGAGATCGCCGGCGCACGCACTCCCGAATTGTTCCTGCTCGCGGTGCTGCTGATCGTGCTCGGTTCGGCGTGGATCACCGAGCTGGTCGGCCTGTCGCTGGCACTGGGCGCGTTTCTCGCCGGCGTGATGCTCGCGGAGACCGAATTCCGCCACCAGGTCGAAGCCTCGATCCGGCCGTTCCGCGACATCCTGATCGGCCTGTTCTTCATCACCGTCGGCATGCTGCTCGACATCGGATTGCTGGTCCGCGATCTGTGGCTGGTGACCGCGCTGGTCCTGGCGATGCTGGTCGGGAAGACGCTGATCGTGGCTCTCCTCGCCAAACCGTTCGCCGGCAATTACTTCAAGTCGTTGCGCACCGGCCTGGCGGTCAGCGTGGGTGGCGAGTTCGGTTTCGCCCTGCTGACCATCCTGTTCCAGGGCTCGGTCGTCGACCCGCGCATGGTGCAGCCGCTGCTGGCCGCAATCGTGCTCAGCATGGTGGTGAGCCCGCTGATCATCCGCCACAACAAGCGCATCGCGCGTCTCGTACTGCGCGAGAGCGGCCCGACCGAGACCGCGCTGGCGCGCGAGCAGGCCGGAACCCAGGCCGTGTCCACGCGCGACCACGTGCTGATCTGCGGCTTCGGCCGCGTCGGGCAGAACATCGGCCGGGCGCTGGAGCGCGTGGGCTTCGAATACCTGGCGATCGACCTCGACCCCGCGCGCGTGCGCACGGCACGGCTGGCCGGCGATCCCATCATCTATGGGGACGCGGGACAGGCCGAGGTGCTGGAAAACGTCGGGCTGGAGCGCGTCAGCGTGGTGGTGATCAGTTTCTCCGATGCGCCGCTCGCCATTCGCATCGTCAGCGCGATCCGCAAGCTGCGCCGCGACGTGCCGATCCTGGTGCGCACCCAGGACGATTCGTGCGTGCCGGAGCTGCAGAAATCCGGCGCCACCTCGATCGTGCCGGAAACCTTCGAGGCGGCGTTGATGCTGGTGTGGCACACGCTGCTGCTGCTGAAGGTGCCGGTGACGAGCGTCATGAAGACCATCGGCGACATCCGCAGCCACCGCTACAGCATGATGCGCGAGCTGATCCCGCGCGGCGACGTGCGCGCGAGCGATGAGAGCGACTATCCGGAGGAGCTGCACACCTTCGTGCTGCCGCCGGGCGCCTGGGCCGTGGGACGCAACATCGTCGAGATCCGCGAGCGCGCACCGGACATCAACATCAGCGCCATCCGCCGCGACGGCATCACCGGGCGCGAGCCGGATCCGCAGACCGTGCTGCGCGAGGGCGACGTGCTGGTGCTCTACGGCAAGCCCGATGCGCTCGAGGACGGCGAAGCGGTGCTGTTGATGGGCTAGGGACTGTCCCCTTTTTCCGGAAAAGGGGACTGTCCCCGTTCTTTCGTGCAAAAACTTCATTGCCGCCGTCGGCTTACGCCTGCCCTTTACTCGCGGCCCGTGCCTGCCGCATAGTCGATCGCGCTGAACAGGGCAAACCCACCGAAAGGTGGGGACGCAAAGCCACCGGTCTACGGGACATCGGTCCTACGACAGCGGGGTTGCCAGTGGGGCCGCTTCTCCAGCCGTCCCGTTGACTTCCACCCCTTTCGTACATCCATGCGCCCGCGGCCAACGGACTGCCCTGTCGGCGTGTTCTTCGGAACGTTTCGGGTGCGAACCTGAGGGGAAGCAAAATGGCTGCCAGAGTCGCCGTCGTCCGCAATTGGGAAGGCACGGTCGTCACGCGTCCGCGCGTGATCGTCCGGCCGAAGCGGGTCGAGGACATCCAGACCATCCTGGAGAATGCCAAGGCGTTCCCGACGCCGGTGCGCGCGATCGGCGCCAACTATTCGCAGACGCGCTGCGGCGTTGCCGACGGCGGCACGATCATCGACATGACCGCGATGAACCGCGTGCTGGAGATCAACGACCACTGGGTGCGCGTGCAGGCGGGAGCGCAATTCATCGACGTCGCCGCACAACTCGAGCAGCGCGGGCTGCAGCTGCCGGTGAACCCCGACCTGGGCAATCTCACCATGGGCGCGGCGGGGCTCGCGGCCACCAAGGATTCGTCGATGCCGGCGCAGAGCGGGCAGCTCTCTTCTTATCTCAAGGAAGTGAAGCTGGTGCTGCCCAACGGCAAGATCCTCAGCGTGTCCGAAGCGCAGACCGACCTGTTGAAGCTGGTGCGCTCCAGCTATGGGCTGGTGGGCGTCGCCTACGAGCTGACTTTCAAGGTCATGCCGCTGCGCGCGGTGCGCCTGGATTATGAAACCTACACGCTGGAAGCGTTCGCGCGCGAGCTTCCGGCGCTGCTCGACATGCCGGCGGGGCTGAAGTTCTACCTGCTGCCGTTCCGCGACCGCGTCACGGTGGAATTCCGCACCTACGACGACGAGCCGCTCACCTCGCGCTCGGGCATCTGGTCGATCCGCAAATCGGTGTTCACCAATGTGCTGCCGGCCTTCGGCTCGACCGTGTCGAGCGCAGTCTCGCTGCCTGCGGTGCGCTATTTCCTCATCGAGCAGTTCAACAACGCGATGCGCAGCACGCTCGACCGCGCCTCGCGCAACGTGACCATCTATCCCATCGAATGGGTGCGCAAGCTTCCCGCCGACCCCGGGCGCACGCGCTTCACCTACAGCACCTGGGCGTTCCCGCAGGAGGCCTATCCGGAGCTGGTAGCCGAGTATTTCGCGTTCTGCCGCGACTACTACAAGCGGCTGCGCTATCGCGCCAACCTGCTGCACCTCGGCCATCGCCTGCACAAGGACCAGACGTCGCTGTTCAGCCCCAGCTTCAACGGCCCGGTCATCACGCTCGACCCCTCCTCCACCGGCGACGAGGGCTGGGAGGACTTCGTCATCGAGTTCAACGAATTCTGCTCGCAGCGCCGCGGCACGCCGCTCCTCAACCAGACGCGTTCGCTCACGCAGGAGCAGACGGCGCTGGCGTTCGGCGCGCGCGTGAAGATGTTCAGCGGCCTGCGGCAGAAACTCGATCCCGACGACAGAATGCTCAACGTGTACTTCGCGCAGCTGCTCGGGCAGTAGCTCGGTTTCGCAAGCGGCTGGCGCTCGGATTTCCATCCCTGCCCGACACTCCTGTCTGCTCGTTCTGCCGTGCCATACTCACCGCACGTCTGGCATTCGGCGGCGGACCGATGACCACGATTGGCACACCGTTGACTCCCGGCGCGACGCGCATGCTGCTGCTCGGTGCCGGCGAGCTCGGCAAGGAGGTGGCGATCGAGGCGCAGCGCTTCGGCGTCGAGGTGATCGCCGTCGACCGCTACTCCAACGCGCCGGCGATGCAGGTGGCGCACCGCGCCCACGTGATCAACATGCTCGACGGCGCCGAGCTGCGGCGCGTGATCGAGAGGGAGCGGCCCGCGTTCATCGTGCCGGAGATCGAAGCGATCGCCACGACGACGCTGCTGGAGCTGGAGCGCGAGGGCTTCAACGTCATGCCGACGGCGCGGGCTGCGCGCCTTACCATGGACCGCGAGGGCATTCGCCGCCTCGCCGCCGAGGAGCTCGGCCTGCGCACCTCGCCCTACCGGTTCGCCTCGAGCGAAGCGGAATATCGCGCTGCGGTCGAGGCGCTGGGCACTCCCTGCGTGGTCAAGCCGTTGATGAGCTCCTCCGGCAAGGGCCAGAGCGTGGTTCGCTCATCGGCCGATGTCGGCGAGGCCTGGGCGCACTCGCAGGCGGGAGGCCGCGCGGGTGCCGGGCGCGTGATCGTCGAGGGTTTCATCGACTTCGACTACGAAATCACGCTGCTCACCGTGCGCCATTCGGGCCGGACCAGTTTCTGCGATCCCATCGGCCACCTGCAGATCGAAGGCGACTATCGCGAGTCGTGGCAGCCGCAGCCGATGGGCCCGGCGGCGCTGGCCGAGGCGAAACGCATCGCGGCTGCGGTCACCGGCAGTCTCGGCGGCAGCGGCATCTTCGGCGTGGAGTTGTTCGTCAAGGGCGAGCGGGTGTGGTTCAGCGAAGTGTCGCCGCGTCCGCACGACACCGGCATGGTGACGATGATCTCGCAGGACCTGTCGCAGTTCGCGCTGCACGCGCGCGCGATCCTCGGGCTGCCGATCCCCGCGATCCGCCAGCAAGGTGCGTCGGCTTCGTGCGCGATTCTGCTGGCAGGCACGAGTGCGGACATCCGCTTCGAAACCGTGGAGCGCGCGCTGGAGGAGCCGGACACTGCGCTGCGCCTGTTCGGCAAGCCCGAGGTGCACGGCAAGCGACGCATGGGCGTGGCGCTCGCTCGCGCCGAGAGCATCGAAGTGGCACGCGCCAAGGCGCGCAGGTCCGCTGCTGCGGTCGCCGAGCGCGCCCGGTTGATCTGAGAGCGCCCGCAGCTTCGCGCTGCTCAGCGCTTCGCCTGGAGGTGCGCGTCAGGCGCTTTCCCCGGGGAAGCTCGCGAACATGCGTTCGACCGCGGTGCGCAGCTTCTCGATCTGGTTCTTGCGCGAGACCTGGTCCTCGTCCGCCACCCCCTGCCACAACAGCGTGCGCGTGGCAGCGTCCACGACGAACACGACCAGCGTGCCCTTGCGCACCGTGCGCCGCGACATCACCGCGTCGTGCCGGCAAATTTCATAGGTATCGGCATTGGGCAGGCCGACGTTGAAGTCGAAGATCGCATGGCGGCGGATGCACAGCTCGGGTGCCTCCGCCTCGGTGACGACCAGGTGGAAGCTGACGAGGAAATCGGGCGTGTGGCCACTCGCCTCGCTGTAGCCCTTCTGCGCCAGCTGCGCGAGCACCGCGGCATGGATGGCAGCCTTTACCTGCTCGACGTCCTGTGTCGCCTTGGGCTGCGGGTCATAAGAGGCCTGGGATTCCTGCCACGCGAACGTGTGCCGGCTGCTGAAGTCGGCCGCCGGCGCCGTTTCGGTGTCGACGCGCGGCTGCACGGCGCAACCCGCCAGCGCACCCAGGACCAGCAACGACAGGAAGCCCGGCGCCGGGATCAGGGACGAAATCGACATGCGGGGTTCAGTGCGAGCCATGCGGGAGCCTCCGGCAGCCAGTTTAAACGCTCGCGTGCGAAAAAAAGCAGCCAGGCGCGGGCCTGGCTGGAATTACAGGTCCCCAGGGGGAGACCGTACGCAGGAACCCTCGGGCTCCATCGGTGAGCGGGACAGCGTCAAACCTCGTTGCGCCGCCGGCGGATGAGGACGATCGCCCACAGCAGCAACCCGGCGACGATCAGCCCACCCCACAGGTCCGGGCTGGCGAAGAACGCCGCCGGATCGATGAATTCGCTCACCCGCTGCGGCCAGGCGAAGCGTTCGCCGTCGACTTCCATGCCGTGGGCCGCCAGCCCGCCGTCGAACCGTTTCCAGCCCACGATCCGGTCGCCCAGCAGCTCGGCGACGTACCAGGTGTGGAACAGGAACTTCCCCAGGAAGATCGCCAGGATCGGGGGCAGTAACGCCCAGAGGATGACCGCGCGCGGCGCCCACGCCGAGGCGAGCATGAACCAGGCCACGATGGGCAGGTACCAGAGCATGCTGATCACCAGCACGTACAGCATCAGGCCATGCACCTGCAGCCAGATTTTCGGCTGCCACACCGTGCTCCATACCTCGAGCTGCTCGAAACCGCTCAGGCGCACGCTCAGGACGAATGCCACGAGCACATTGGTGATGAACACCGCAGCCAACGTCAGCAGCGGCACGACTACCGTCGCCGTGAGCACCTTGGCAGCGACCGTCTGGGTATCCGACAGCGGCAGGGATTTCCAGAACAGCACGCTGCGGTCCTTGCGGTCCGCGTACAGGCTGTCGAGCAGGTAGAACATCGTGACGATGCCCATGACGATGCCGAACGGCATCGCCAGGCTCGAGAGCAGCACGGCCACGATCGTGTCGCGGTGCTGCAGCCAGTCGGGATCGGGCACGTCCGCCGACACGTGCATGTCCAGGTCACCGTAGCTGCTGGCGAAGATCGCGATGAGGACCATCATTGCGCCGACGATCGCGGGCGCGATCAGGAAGGCGCGGTGCTCCCAGAACTCGCGCCTGATCAGCAGCGGCAGGTTGTACGCGGTGCCGGCGGTCATGCTGCGACTCCCTTGATCTTGGCGACGAACAGGTCGGCGACGCTCGGCGTGCGCGCCTCGCCCAGGCGGTGCAGCGCCTCGCGCGCCGCGCTCTGGAAATACATCACGGTGCGGCCGAACACTTCGCGCTCGTAGAAGGGCTTGAGCTCGCGCGCCTCGGCGAGCCGTTCCGGGTTCACCGTCAGCTGCACGAATTTCTCCGCCACCTCTTCCATCGTGGTGTCGAGCACCACGCGGCCGTGATCGATGAACAGCAGGTCGGTGAGGATGTGCTCGACCTCTTCCACCTGGTGCGTGGTGATGAGGATGGTGCGCTCCTCGTCGAAGTAGTCGCCCAGCAGGCTCTCGTAGAATTGCTTGCGATAGATGATGTCCAGGCCGAGCGTGGGCTCATCGAGTACCAGGAGCTTCGCGTCGATGGCCATCACCAGCGCCAGATGCAGCTGCGTGATCATGCCCTTGGAGAGCTCGCGCACGCGGCTGTCGCGCTTGATATCGGTGCGCTCGAGCAGCTCGCGGGCGCGCTCGGGCCGGAAGTGCGGATGCACGCCGGCGACGAATTCGACGGCCTGGTGGACCCGCAGCCAGCCGGGCAGCACTGCGACGTCGGCGATGAAGCACACCTGCTTCATCAGCTCGTTGCGTTGCGTGTAGGGGTCGAAACCCAGGACCTCGAGCTCGCCCTCGTAGGGAGCGAGGCCGAGGATGGCACGCAGGGCAGTGGTCTTGCCGGCGCCGTTGGGGCCGATCAGTCCGACGATGCGGCCCTGATGGACGCTGAAAGTGACGCCATCCAGCGCACGTACTTCGCCCGCCCGGCTCCTGAAGCGCCGGGACACGCCCCGCGCCTCAATCACTGCTGCCATTGTTGTTTCCTCCATCTTTGGATGCCGGAGCGGGGCCCGGGGTCGCGTCGGATTGCGCGAGCAGGCGGCCCGCGTCGAGCCCCAGGCGCGCGATCGTGGCGCGGATCTTGGGCCATTCGTCCTCCAGGAATTTCTGGCGCTCGTCCTTGAGCAGGGCGCGGCGGGCGCCATCGCTCACGAACATGCCGCGCCCGCGTTTCTTCTCCACCAGCTGCTCGTCCACCAGCTGCTGGTACCCCTTCAGTACCGTCAGCGGGTTGAGCTGGTACTCGGCCGCCACGTTGCGCACCGAGGGCAGCGGATCGCCTTCCTTCAGCACGCCTTCGAGAATCATGGCGACCACGCGATCCCGAAGCTGCCGATAGATCGGCTGACTGTCATTCCAGTTCGGATCCATGCCTTGAGCGCCTTCGTTGACTGTGGCGGCCAGCTAGCGGACTACTGTACCAAAACGGCCCGCGGGGATCGGTTACGCGAGTTTTCGGTCTCGCCCGCGCTCGCCGCCGGCTTGGAAATATCGGCCACCGTCGACAGGCGCGTCGCCGTCACAGTCATGCTGCCGAGATTCGCCACCACGGCCCTCGCCTGCTTGACGACCAGCCGCGTCACCGGCGCGGTCACTTCGATCTGGCCGAGCCATGCGGCCGTTTCGATCGTCCCTGCGGACGCCTGCGTCGTGGCAGCCGTCATGCTCAGCACCGCCAGCAGGCCAGCGGCCGCCTTGAACCCGTTGCGAATGCGAGTAGTCATCTGTTCATCCTCCGGCACCGTCAGGTGCCCTTCCAGCCTTCGTCGTCTTGCCGGTACTGCTTTAGCCCGGCGCCTTGGTGTTGTAGTTAACTATAACACCACATCAAAAGCAAGCCCTGTTTCGAAAAAAGACCCCAGGCATGGCCCCGCTCCGCGGCGGGAGCCGGCAGGCGCGCGAAGATCGTGTGACGGTTTTTATATTTAAATCAAATTGTTAACTGCAGACCCGACCCAATCTGAGGATCCCGTGCGTTCCAGTGCAAGGGAACATGAGCGCCACTCTCAGCATCGCGGCGATTGCCAGCATCGAACCTGCGGGTATCGTTGAGCCGATGGAGCGTGGCGACGATTCGGGACTCATGCAGCGTTATGCGCGCGGCGATCTCGCGGCGTTCACGCAGCTCTACGAGCGCCACAAGGGGCCGCTGTACCGCTATCTGTTGCGCCTGACGAAGCGGCGCGAGGTCAGCGACGATCTTTTCCAGGAGGTGTGGAGCCGCGTGATCGCGAGCCGCGCGCGCTATCAACCGCTCGCGAAATTCTCGACGTTTCTCTTCTCCATCGCGCACAACTGCTTCATCGATTTCTGCCGGCGCAGCGCCAGCGCACCCACCGCGCGCGCCGAGGAGCTCGACGCTCACGAGCACGCGCTGCTGGATTCGGAACATCGCGGGCCGGAGCGCTTGGCACAGAGCGAGCAGACCGCAGAGCGGCTGCGAGCGGCGCTGGCGCGCCTGCCCGAGGAGCAGCGCGAAGTTTTCCTGCTGCACGAGGAAGGCGCCCTGTCGCTCGAGGAGATTGCCGCGCTCACCGGCATCGGCATGGAGACCGCGAAGAGCCGGATGCGCTACGCGCTCGCCAAGCTGCGCGAGAGCCTCGCGACGGAACGCGACGCCGCGCAGCCCGCGGCCCCGCTGGCCGGAGCGCCGGTGCAAACGAGGTGATGACCGTGAACGAAAACATCAGCGACGCGGATCTGGAGCGCTTCCTGCGCCGACGCGAGCGTAACGATTATGCGGCGCTCGGCAGCGAGCAACCGCCGCCAGAGCTGGACGCGCTCGTCCTCGGGCGCGCGCGCGCGGCTCTGGATGAGGATGCGGGGCGGGCAACCTGGCGGCGCAGGCGCTGGCCGGCGATCACCGCCCTGGCAGCGACCGTCGTGCTGTCGTTCGCCGTCATCGTGCGCATCGCCCTCGAGAATGGTCAGTCCACGCTCGTTCCGACGACGATCTCGACCGTCCCGACGACTCCGAGCGCAGCGAGTCCGACCCCGGCGCCGGCACAGGTGTCGCCGCCTGCTGCGGCCGAGGAGCCCACGGCGGAATTGCCCCGCGCCGCAATCGAGGCGGAGATCCGGGCGGAGACCGAACGAGCACCGCTGGCTTCTTCGCCCGATACGGCTGCGAAAGCGCGCATTGCACCGCTGGGACGTACGGCCGAGTCGAAAAAGGCCGAATCGAAAGAGGACGGGCTTCTGCAATCCTCGAAGCCCGCTGCGAATACGCAGGAACGACGCGAACGCTTGCACGCAGAGGAAGTGCGCAGCACCGTCGTTACGCCCGCGCAGCCGGCGCAGGCCCCGCGTGCGCAAGACGAGATGATTTTCGGCGCAGCGCCGCCGGAACGAGCCGCGGCTGCGGAACAGACCAGCTCTGCCCAGGAATCCGAGGTCGCAGTCGCCGCACCTGCCGAACCACCGCCGGCAGGCAACGCCGAGCCGGCTCGCTGGCGCGATCCGCGGGCCTGGCTCCAGCAGATCGAGCGCCTGCGCGCGTTGGGCCGGGATGAAGAGGCCGCACGCGAGATGCAGCGCTTTCTCAAGGCCTATCCCGACTATCCGCGCTCGGGCGAGACGGAATCGGGCCGGCCCGCGCAGCGCGCGCCCACCAGGTAGCCGGGCCCATTCCACCCCCATGGCGCATGGCGGGCGCCCACCGGGCAAGGGCTGCCTGCTAGAATCGCCGTCCTTTTCACGAAGCTGACGCCGGCTCCCGCGGCGGTGAATCTCGAAGTGGAGCGTTCCATGAAGAAACCCGTCAACGTCGCCATCACCGGCGCCGCCGGACAGATCGGCTACGCGCTCGCGTTTCGCGTCGCGGCCGGCGACATGCTCGGCGCGGATCAGCCGATCAACCTGCATCTGCTGGAGATCACGCCCGCCCTGCCTGCGCTGCAAGGCGTGGTAATGGAGCTCAACGACTCCGCGTTCCCCACTCTCAACAAGGTAGTGGCGAGCGACGACGCCCGGGTGGCGTTTCGGGACTGCAACGTCGCAATACTGGTCGGCGCACGGCCGCGCGGGCCGGGAATGGAGCGCAAGGACCTGCTGCTGGCGAACGCGCAGATCTTCTCGGCGCAGGGCAAGGCCCTGGATGCGGTTGCGGATCGCGGCGTGCGTGTGCTCGTGGTCGGCAATCCCGCCAACACCAACGCCCTGATCGCTCAGCGCAACGCGCGCGGGCTCGAAGCGCGGCATTTCACTGCGATGACGCGCCTCGATCACAACCGCGCGCTGTCGCAGCTCGCGGAAAAGACCGGCACCCACATCACGCGCATCCGCCGCATGACCGTCTGGGGCAATCACTCCTCGACACAGTACCCGGATATCAACCACACCACCGTCGACGGCAAACCGGCCAAGTCCCTGGTGGACGAGAATTGGCGGGCGGGCACCTTCATTCCCACCGTCCAACAGCGCGGCGCGGCCGTCATCAAGGCGCGCGGCTCCTCCTCCGCCGCCTCCGCGGCCTCTGCCGCCATCGACCACATTCGCGACTGGGTGAAAGGCACACCGGAAGGCGACTGGGTGAGCATGGCCATTCCTTCCGACGGCAGCTACGGCATCGAAGCAGGCATCGTCTATTCCTACCCGGTGACCTGCGGCAACGGCGAGTACCAGATCGTGCAGGGCCTCGCCATCGACGACTTCAGTCGCGCACGGATGCAGGCCAGCGAGAAGGAGCTGCTGGAAGAGCGCGAGGGCGTCAAAGAGCTGATCTGAGCGCGCGCCGCCGGCCTGCGGCGCGCGCTGCGGGTCCCCGGAATCGTCCGACAGTCGGGCCGTTCGGGTGCTCCACGCCGGCTGGCCAACGCGTCGAAGCCGCGGCTATAGTGGCTACCGCACTTTAGTAACTAGAGTCTGGTATCTCCCAAGGATTGCGTATGGTCAGCCTGCTCTGGTTCCTCCTGTTCGTGGGCGCGGTCCTCTTCGTGACCTATCGTCGCTTCTCGCTGCTCAACGCCAGCATCGCGCTCACCGGGGTGGTCTTCGCGTATAGCATCTTCACCGACGCGAATTCCTCGTGGAGCGTGGCCTGGCGGGCAGTGCTGTGGCTGGCGCTGGTTCCGCTGTGGCTGCTCAACGTCAAGCCGTTCCGCGTGAGCTTCATCACGCGGCCGTTCCTGCGCACCTACAAGCGGCTCCTGCCGAGCATGTCGAGCACCGAAAAGGAAGCGCTGGAAGCAGGCACCGTGTGGTGGGACGGCGAGCTGTTCACTGGCGGCCCGCGCTGGCAGAAACTGATGTCGGCGCAGGCGCCGCGGCTGACCGCGGAAGAGCAGGCGTTCCTCGACGGACCGTGCGAAGAGCTGTGCCGGATGCTGGACGAATTCGACATCACGCACCGGCGCGCCGACCTGCCGCCGCACGTGTGGGACTTCATCAAGAGCAAGGGCTTCTTCGCGATGATCATCCCGAAGAAGTACGGCGGGCTGCAGTTCTCCGCCTACGCGCACTCCTGCGTGCTGATCAAGCTCGGCAGCCGCAGCGGCGTCGCCTCATCGACGGTGGCCGTGCCCAACTCGCTGGGACCCGCGGAGCTGCTGCTCCACTACGGCACCGAGGAACAGAAGAACCACTACCTGCCGCGCCTGGCGCGCGGCGAGGACGTGCCCTGCTTCGCGCTCACCGGCCCGCGCGCGGGCTCCGACGCGGCCTCGCTTCCCGACACCGGCGTGGTCTGCAAGGGCATGTTCCAGGGGCGCGAGATCATCGGCCTGAAGCTCAACTTCTCGAAGCGCTACATCACGCTCGCGCCGGTCGCCACGGTCATCGGTCTCGCGTTCCGCATGTTCGATCCGGACAAGCTGCTCGGCGAGAAGACCGACTACGGCATCACCTGCGCGCTGATTCCGCGCAACACGGCCGGCGTCACCATCGGGCGCAGGCACTTCCCGCTCAACGTGCCGTTCCAGAACGGGCCGATCCAGGGCCGCGACGTGTTCGTGCCGCTCGACTACCTCATCGGCGGCGTGGCCATGGCCGGCCAAGGCTGGCGCATGCTCGTCGAGCAACTCTCCGTCGGCCGCTGCATCTCGCTGCCGTCCAATTCCACCGGCGGCGCCAAGGCCGGCGTCTACGCCACAGGCGCGTACGCGCGCATCCGCCGCCAGTTCAACATGCCGATCGGACGCTTCGAGGGCGTCGAATCGGTGCTCGCGCGCATGGCCGGCTTCACCTACATCATGGATGCAGGCCGCTCGGTCACCGCCGGCGCGATCGACGGCGGGGAGAAACCCTCGGTGCCGTCGGCCATGCTCAAGTACCACCTCACGGAGATGGCGCGCGCGATCGCGAACGACGCCATGGACGTGCACGGCGGCAAGGGTATCTGCCTGGGGCCGAGGAACTACCTGGGGCGCGGCTACCAGATCGTGCCGGTGGCGATCACGGTGGAAGGGGCGAACATCCTCACCCGCAGCCTCATCATTTTTGGCCAGGGCGCGATCCGCTGCCATCCCTTCGTGCTGCGCGAAATGAACGCGGCGCGCGATCCGAACCGCGAGCGCGGCCTGGAGGAATTCGACAAGGCGCTGTTCGGCCACATCGGGTTCACCATCAGCAACGCGGTGCGCTCGCTGGTGATGGCGCTCACGCTCGCCCGCTTCACGCGCGTCCCGGATACGGGCGCGACCAGCCGCTACTTCCAGCACGTCAACCGCTTCAGCGCCTCGTTCGCGTTCGCGGTCGACGTCGCCATGCTCACGCTGGGCGGCTACCTGAAGAAGAAGGAGAATCTCTCGGCGCGCCTGGGCGACGTGCTCAGCTGCATGTACCTGGCTTCGATGGTGCTCAAGCACCACGAGAACCAGGGCCGTCCCGACGACGACCTGCCGATCGTCGACTGGGCATGCCGCACGCTCATGTACCGTGCGCAGGAGCAGCTGCACCTGTTCCTGCGCAACTTCCCGGTGCGTTTCCTCGCCGGGTTCATGCGCCTGCTCATCTTCCCGCGGGGCCTGACGTACTTCGCGCCCAGCGACCGGCAGGGCCGCACCATCGTCGATCTGGTCATGAATCCGACCGAGGTACGCGAGCGGCTGTGCCGCTACATCTACAAGACGGTGGAACCGACCAACGCGTTGGGACTGCTGCAGGAAGCGATGACGCTCGCCATCACGGCCGAGCCGCTCGAGAAACGCATCCGCGTCGAGGGCGTGAAGACCGGGCGGGTCACCTCGATCGACCTGCCGGGACAGATCCAGCAGGCGCTCGCCGCGGGCATCCTCACGGAAACCGAAGCGGCGATGCTGCGCGAGTACGACCGCAAGGTCATGGACCTCATCAACGTCGACGATTTCGCCGCGCACGAGTTGGCTGCAGGCGCGCAGCCCGAGCCACGCGCGGCCCAACCCGAGCGGCTGGTTGGCTGAGAAGGCGCCGGCGCTCATTTCCGGCCTCTCCCGCGAAACAGGGGAGCGCAATGCCGTGGCTCCGACCGCGGCCGTGCCGGGCCACCTGGCGCCGGCCGCCGCCGGCTGGTCGCTCTACGAAGTCAACATCGAGATCGATCCGCAGATCGCGGCCGACTACGACGCCTGGCTGCCCGGTCACGTCGACGAAATCCTCCGTCTGCCCGGTTTCGTCCACGCAGACATCCTGGTGCGCGATGACGTTGCCGCGGGAGAGCGCGCCGGCTGGCGCAGGCGCACGGTTCAGTATCGACTCACCAGCCAGGCACACCTGGACGCCTATTTTGCCGAGCACGCACCGCGCATCAGAGCCGACGGCGTGGCACGCTTCGGCGGGCACGCGTACTACGAGCGCCGCGTCCTGACGCAGAGCGCCCACCGCTCGCCGGGACAGCAGCAGCTCGAATACTGTCCGAACTGCGGCGCGGTGCTGGGGGGCCAGTATTGCGCCGCGTGCGGCCAGAGATCGCGCGTCAGGATCATCTCGCTGGGCTACCTGATCCGCGAAGCGGCGGGCGACCTCACGCATCTGGATTCGCGGCTGTGGCGCACGATGGGACCCCTGCTGCTGCGCCCGGGAGTGCTCACCAACGAGTATCTGGCTGGACGGCGCGCGCGCTACATCCCGCCGTTTCGTCTGTATCTCGGTCTGAGTATCGTGTTCTTCCTGCTCGCGAGCATCGGTAGCGGCACGCCATCCGCCTTGTTCGTGCTCGACGACGGCGCGGTCGCCCCCGCCGGCATGACGCAAGAGGAATGGACAGAGCTGCGCAAGGATGTCGCTGCCGGCAAAGCGGAGGCCTTGAAGGAGCTGCGAGCGCGCGGCGTTGCTCTTCCGCGTGCCAGGGAGGGGGCGTCGACCGCCGCGCCTGGCGCAGCACCCGCGACTACCGCACCCGATGCAGCTCCTGCGACTCCGCCAGCCGATGCAGCACCTGCGACCAACGCGTCCAGCGCGACACCCGCGACCGGCAAGACCGACGAGTTCGAGCTCGAGCCACTCTTCACGCCCGAGGAAGCCAAGCCCTGCGACGGACTGAGTCTGAGTGTCAACGTTCCAGGGCGCGCGCGTTTCGAAGCCGGCCTGCGCCAGACTTGCCGCAGTATCGCAGCGGACAACGGCCGACAGTTCGGCCACGCACTGCTGGCGAACATTCCGAAGATGATGTTCGTCTTCCTGCCGCTGCTCGCGCTCGCCAACAAGCTGTTGTACCCGTTCGCGCGGCGCTACTACGTCGAGCACCTGCTGTTCTTCGTGCACTTCCACGCCTTCGCCTTCCTGCTGTTTTCGCTGCAGGCGCTGTTCAATCTGCTCACCGGCCATGCCGCGGCACTGAGCGGCGTACGCGGCCTGATCACCTTCGCGATCGTCGTGTACGTGCCGGTGTACCTCTACAAGGCGATGCGACGTGTGTACGAGCAGGGCCGGGCCGCGACGCTCTTCAAGTTCACGCTGCTCTATGTCGCCTACTTCATCTGCCTGACGCTGACCTTGCTCGGCGGGGTGCTGTACACCGCTCTGAGCCTTTGAGTTGCACGGCGGAGGGTGCGGCCCTACGCTCGGCGCCGGCGACCCGCAAATTCGGGAGGCAACAAATGCGCAAGATCATTCTGCTGGCAGCACTGCTGCTGGTACTCGATTGGGCCGTCGCACAGACGCGCACGCCCTCACCCAAGGGCGCGGAAGTCGACATCATCAGTCCCGCAGACGGCGCGGTGGTGAAAAGTCCGGTGCGAGTGCGCTTCGGCCTGAAGGGCATGGGCATCGCCCCGGCCGGAATCGCCTTCGAGAACTCCGGGCACCATCACCTGCTCATCGACACCGATCCGCCCACGGACCTGAGCCAGCCGGTGCCGGTCTCCGACAAGTTCGTGCATTTCGGCAAGGGACAGACCGAGGCGGAAATCGCGCTGGCGCCGGGCAAGCACACGCTGCAGCTGCTGCTCGGCGACCATCTGCACGTGCCCCACGATCCGCCGGTGATGTCGCGCAGGATCACCATTACTGTCCAATAGGCCGCCGAATAGGCCGTGCAATGAGCCGCGCGATGACCGACGCCGCGCCGATGAGATGACCGGAGACTCGCACCGCGCGATCCTGCATGTCGACATGGATGCGTTCTACGCGTCCGTCGAGCAGCACGACGACGCCAGCCTGAAGGGCAAACCCGTCATCGTCGGCGGCACCGGCGGGCGCGGCGTGGTTGCGGCCGCGAGCTACGAAGTGCGCAGGTTCGGTGTGCACTCGGCCATGCCGATGCGCGAGGCGCTGCAACGCTGCCCGCACGCCATCTGCGTCAATCCGCGCATGCGCCGCTACAAGGAAGTGTCGCACCAGGTGTTCGCCGTGTTTCACGAATTCACACCGCTGGTGGAGGGCCTGTCGCTCGACGAAGCGTTCCTCGACGTTACGGCGAGCCTCAAGCTCCTCGGCCCGGCCGATGCGATCGCGCTGCAGATCAAGCACCGCATCCTCGCCGGCACCGGCCTCACCGCCTCCGTGGGGCTGGCCAGCAACAAGCTGCTCGCCAAGATCGCCTCGGATCTGCGCAAGCCCGACGGCTTCGTCTGGATCCGGCCCGAGGAAGTGGCCGGCACGCTCGACCCGCTCCCCATCCGGCGCCTGTTCGGCATCGGGCGCAAGACCGCCGCGCGGCTCGAGCAGCACGGCATCCATACGTTCGGCCAGCTGCGCCTCGCACCCGACGCCCTGCTCTGGCCGATCTTCGGCCGCTACACGCAGCGCGTGCGCGAGCGGGCCGCCGGCATCGACGAGCGCCCGGTGGTCGCGGACTGGGAGGAGAAGTCGATCAGCGCCGAGGAGACATTCGAGCGCGACATCCGCGATCACGAGCAGCTGTACGCTGAGCTCGCGAGTCTCGCCGACCGAACCTGTGCGCGGCTGCGCGCCAAGGAGCTCGTGGCCGGCGAGGTGCACGTGAAGATCCGCCGGCGCGACTTCACGACCTACACGCGACAGAGGAGCTTCTCGCCGCCGACCCAGGAAACCCGCCTGATCGCCGAGATCGCGCGCGAGCTGCTGCGCCGCTGGCTCGAGGCCCAGCCGCGCGCGGCCATCCGCCTGCTGGGCGTCGGCGTCGGCGCGCTGAGCCCGGCTCGGCAGCTCGATCTGTTCGCAATGTCCGCGCCGGCCGCCCCTGCCAAGCTGGACGCGGCGGTCGACGGCATCCAGGAGAAGTTCGGCATGCAATCGATCACGCGCGCCAGTAGCCTGCGCACGGGACGCTAGAGCGAATGGCGCTTAGTTAAGCGCATAGCAGATGACCATGAGTCTGTATCTGTTGGCGCGCTTCGGCCCGAGGTACTTTCAGCCACGGGTAGGATTTGGGGCGTCGCTTGCGAGCCCGTGGCTCGATTCGTCCCGGCCTGTTACCCACGTTGAGCTGGGCGATGAGCCGAAAGAACTCAGCCTTCTGGATAGGATGTGCTTGCAGAGTTTGCGAGGCCCACTCTGTCCACATCTGTACCGTGTGTTTGAAGCTCAGCTCACGCGGATGCACGCCGGCGTCGCGCGCCGCTTGCGCCATCAACAAGCGGATCAGGTTGTAGGCCAGCAAGTACACCCACAATTCCTTCTCAACCATCTGCGGAGTCAGGCAGCGCAGCACTTCCATTCCCAAGGTGGTCTTGATGTTGCGGATGTCCAGCTGTCGGGTAAGGGGCTGGCGCGGTGGCCTTGCGGCCCGTTCTCCAGCCCCTCCCCATAGGAACTGCTCGTGAGGTTTTCCCTCAAGCAGCTCGCCCGCGTGGGATTCGTCGAAAGGGTTATGGGTCGTCGCGGTCATGGCAGCCACTTTCACGTGAGCTTCCCGAAGCCCGGGAGTGGATGAAGCTTCCAGTCCCAGTACAACCCGAGAACCCCGTACAGGTATTCGTTACTCCATCGCCGCCATCCGATACTGCGCTTTTGCCGCCGCTTGCGTCGGGTCAGCAGGGTGCGGAGTTTCATCTCCACATAGTCGCGTACCTCACTGAAGGCACGACTGGAGTTCCCCACTCTGAAGTAGTTGACCCATCCACCAATCGCAGCGTTGATTCGCATGACCAGTTCCGCAGCGGTCAATGCCCCGCTGTTGGCAACAAGGTCACGTATCTTCGCCTTGATCGCTTTACGGGCCTTCTTCTTCGGAGCCATGAGGACGTAGTATCCGTCCTTCTCCCGCTTACGCACGCGGCGCAGATCAAACCCCAGGAACCCGAAGGCTTCATCCTTCAGCGTATCCACGATCTTGGTTTTCTCTCGGTTCAGCGTCACTCCCAGCGGAGTGAGCTGTTCCTCGAGCCGTTGCAGGGCGCGTTCCGCCCAGCCGCGTTTCGTGGTGTGTCCGCTGACGGTGATGACAATGTCATCGGCGAACCGATGGTAGTTCACTGCCTCATAGGGTCCCTGTGCCGTCTTGCGGCGGATCGCATCGAACATCCAGTCGATCTCGGTCAGGTAGATATTGGCCGCCAACGGGCTGAACGGGCCGCCTTGCGGCACTCCGATCTTCCCAGCCGCCTTGAGTATCTGCTTGATGAGATGCATGACCTTCGGGTCCTGAACGCGCTTCGCGATCTTGTCCAACAGGATCGAGTGCCGGATCGTGTCAAAGTACTTCGACAGATCAACATCGACCACGGTGGACATCCGCCGCAGCACACTGCGCCTGACTTGTGCCAACGCGTAGTGTGGTGAGCGCCGGGGTCGGAACCCGTAGGAGTTCGGGCAGAAGTCCGCCTCGAAGATCGCTTCAAGGATCAGCTTCAGCGCTCCTTGCACCACGCGGTCGCGGATGCAGGGAATCTGCAGCGTTCGGACTTTCCCGTTCTCTTTTGGTATGTCGACCCGGCGATTCGGCTGGGGTTGATATCTGCCTGTTACGAGTTCCTGTCGAACCTCCTCCAGAAATTGCGCCAACCCCGATGCTTCGATCGCTTCGAAGCTTTGGCCATCGATGCCCGGGGCTCCGCCGTTTCTCTTGGCGATCCGGTAGGCTTCCTCGAGGGTTTGCATCTTCGTCACATGCACGAAGATTTCCCAGAAACGATGCGCCTTGTCCGACTTCGCCTTTCGATAAATGCGCCGTCGCAGTTCCTGCAGATCAATGGGCGCCTTTGTCATCTCACCCCTGCCTCACCTTGACGAACGCAGTACCCACCGGTCCGGGCCCTTCCCTCCGGGCGCGTTTTGCTGCACGCCCATCGTCGGTAATACGACCCGATCCGCCACCCTGATGTCTGCATCGACCTTTCCCACTCACGGTTATGGCCGCTGCCTCCTCGACGAGGTTTCTTCGCCGGACATCGAGGGCTTCTCCAGTTTCCACGTCTTCTATCGCACCATGTCGCCGCTGATACCCCGCCGGTGGGAACCGCCGCGTCAGACCTCTGCTGCGCGGTTCCTGCTGCCTTCGCACGTTGTAGACCGTCTCGGCCACCGGAAAAGCGTGTGACGAGGCTACCTCTGCGTTCACTGGTTGTTGCAACCTGGTGCTTTGCGCATCCTCCTTTCAGAGCATGTTGTCGGAGGGCTCCGCCGTCTTGCTCTCGCGCCACGGCGCCTCCCAAGCTACGAGGTCTGAGTCTTTTAACCTCGGTCGGACTTCCACCGACTAGAAGACGTGTCCTTTGACTGGACACGCCCACGTGCCAGCGGCGGGCATAGAGCTCGGAGAGTTCGCTTTTGCGCACCTTGCGCGCATCGAGCATCGTGGTCACCAGCACTTGGCCATCGACCTGCACTTCCCGTACGGTCAGTTCCTCGGGAAAAGCCTCGTACTGTGCCAGAGTCATCCACTCGGGCCGATTTTTCGGCTTCGGCCAGCGCACCAGGTGATCGCGCTGGCCCAGCGGTTGCCCGCGACGAAAGTCGGTGATGCGCGAGCCGTTTTGTTCGAACAGCACGTCAACACCGGCCGCTTGCAGGGTGGCGATCAGAAAGTAGTTGCAGTAGAGGGCGTCGGCCAGCAGCACATCTTGAGCAGACAATGCTCCAAGAAGGCTGCGAAACAGGTCCAGCTCGCTCTGGCCCTTGCCCGCGTGCGGCCCGAGCGCCGCCTCCAGCACGGCTCCGGTCGACAAACAAACGATCCCCACCAGCCGCGCCAGAGGAAAGCCCACGCCCTCGGCTTGGCTACTCGGCTGCGGATAACGCCCTTGGTTCTCGGCGGTGTCCGGCATCGAGATGCCGGTGCCGTCGGCCAGCTTCACGGTTCGACCGCGCCAGCGCCAACAACGCTGCGCCTGAGTCGACAGCAGAACGGCCGCTCTCACGCGCGAGCGCCGTGACCATCTCCAGCGGCAAACGCTGGCGCGCCTGACAGTAGCCCCCCGTGCGGATGCTCTGCACGCTCAAGCCTTCGGCCGCGCGTTGCCCCGCCCAGGCATTGACCGCTCTCTGGCAGGAGCGATCCGCTTCCAGCACCTGCTTCATGAACATCGACAAGGTCACCGTCGGCGGATACAGCCGCTCGCGATGCTCAGGCAGATGAGCATCCGTCATCGTAAGCAGCTCCGGTCCGGTGAGAATGTTGAAGAAATCCACCGCGCCCGCCTGGCGAAGCTGCCGGCGGATGCACGCTCGATGTTGCCGCGATTGAAAATCGACATTACGATCGACCAAGGCTGGCCTCCGGGGTTGGTCGGGTGCGTGTGTTGCAACAACATCCTACCAATCCCGGTCAGCCTTCCTCTTCTCCTTCAATCTCTTGGCCTCACGCATCAATCTCGCTGGGGCTTATCTAAGTGCCATTGACGCTAGAGCACTGCACGACAGGCTGAAAAAGCTGCACTGCGCGGGCCGGCGCCGCGCGGTTTTACTCTCGCAACGCTCCCGTGCAATATGCTCGGACGTTCGCGCCAGCGCAGCGCGTCAATGACTTATGTACACAAGCTTCTTCGGCCTCAACGAAAAGCCGTTCGCGATCACCCCGGATCCCCGCTATCTCTTCCTGAGCGAGCGGCACGCGGAGGCTCTCGCGCACCTGCTCTACGGCATCAACGAGGCCGGCGGTTTCATCCAGCTCACCGGCGAGGTCGGCACCGGCAAGACGACGGTCGTCCGGAGCCTGCTCGGGCAGATACCGCGGAACGCCGACGTCGCGCTCATTCTCAATCCGCGCATCACGCCGGCCGAATTCCTGCTCACCATCTGCGAAGAGCTGCGGCTCGCCGTCCCCGCCGCCGATCGCGGCAGCGTGAAGGAGCTGGTCGACATCCTCAACCGCCGCCTGCTCGCCGCGCACGCGGAAGGCCGCCGGGTGATCGTGATCGTCGACGAGGCGCAGAATCTCAGCACCGACGTGCTCGAGCAGGTGCGGCTGCTCACGAATCTGGAGACGGCGACGCAAAAGCTCCTGCAGATCATCCTGATCGGCCAGCCCGAGCTGCGCGAGGTCCTGCGGCGCGTGGAGCTGCGCCAGCTCGCGCAACGGATCACCGGCCGTTATCACCTCGACCCGCTGCGTCACGAAGAAACCGACGGATATGTGCGCCATCGCCTGCGCGTCGCGGGGGCGACTGCGGACATCTTCACCAGCGGCGCCCTGGCCGAGGTGCATCGGCTCGCGGGCGGCATCCCGCGGGTCATCAACGTCATCAGCGACCGCGCCTTGCTCGGCGCGTACACGCGCGAACAGCACCGCATCACCGGCGCTCTGGTGCGGCGCGCGGTCGGCGAAATCTACGGACGCGCGGTACTGCCGCCGTGGGCCCGCTGGATCGCTCTGGGCGGGATCACCGCCGGTGCGATCGTGCTCGGCATCGGCGTGTGGCAGTACTTGAGCGACCGGGCGGAAGCGGACACTGCGAAGCCCGCGCCGGCGGTTGCAGCCGCCGCGCCGAATGCACCTGCCGCCGCGAAGCGGCCGCAGCTGCGGGAATTGCTGAGCGCCCAGCCCGCCGATGCGCGTGGCGATGCGGCGTTCTCCCGGTTGTTCGCCCGGTGGGGCGCTAGCTTCACGCCGGGGGGCATCGACGGTTGCGAGCAGGCGGCGCAGCAGGGGCTGGAGTGCGTCGCGCAGCGCGGCTCCTGGGCGCAGCTGCGCGCGCTGAACCGTCCCGCCATTCTGTTCGTGATTGACGACGGCGGCGCCGAGCGTCAGCTGGTGCATCGAGTCGCTGGGCGACGAGCAGGCGAAGGCCGACCTCGGCGGCCAGCGCCGCGAGCTGTCGATCGCCGACATCTCGCGTTACTGGTATGGCGATTTCCTGCTGTTGTGGCGGCCGCAGGTGCCGGGCGTCAAGCAGCTTTCCGCCGGCATGCGCGGCGATGAGGTGCGTTGGCTGAGGCAGAGCCTGGACAAGGCGCGCGGGGCTCCAACCGATCCCGCGGCATCGGACCTCTTCGATCCCGGCCTGGTGCGGCTGGTCGAGGATTTCCAGCGCGAGCACCGGCTCACGGTCGACGGCATCGCCGGGCTGCAGACGCAAATGGTGCTCGATACCGCGCTCGCGGCCCCGGGCACGCCGCTGCTGGCCGCACCGCACGGAGGTTGATCGTGTCGTTCATCCTCGATGCGCTGCGTAAATCCGAGCACGAGCGCCAGCGGCAGGGCGGACCGGGAATCGCCGACCTGAAACCCATAGGCGCGCGCGCCCACTTCCCGCTCTGGGCCGTGGCACTCGGCGCGCTGTTGCTGTTGAACATCGTAGTGGTGCTGATCCTGGTGCTGCGCGGTGAATCGCAGCCCACACCGGCTGCACCGGTGGCGGCCGATGCGCAACCGGCCGATCAACATCTGGCGGCGGTCCCGGCCGCGTCCGCAGCAGTCGCACCGCCCGTCGAAAGCGTCGTTCCGTTGCCTCACGGAATTTCACCTGCGCCCGAAGATGTGAGGGCGGGGCGCAACGAGCCATTCGACGCGGCGTCGCAACCGGTGCGCCCGCCGGACGCGCGCCCCCTTGTCGTGCACCAAGATCCCGAGCTGGGTGCGGCATTGAGCGCGGCTGCGGTGGACCGTGACGCGGGCGACGAGAATCTGCCGACGCTCGACGACATCACGCTGCAGGGCACCGGGCGGATCCCCGAGCTGCACCTCGACATTCACGTCTACGCCACGCGTCCCGCCGAACGCTTCGTCTTCATCAACATGCACAAGTATCGCGAGGGCAGCTCGACGCCCGAGGGCACGCGGATCGAGCGCATCACCCGCGACGGCGTCGTGCTCAACCACCGCGGCCTGCGGTTCATGATGCCGCGGCAGTGACCGTCGCGGCGCTCGACGGCATAGCGCTCGCCTCGGCACTGCGCGCCGGCATCCGCCGCGTGATCGCGAATCAGGAACACCTCAACAAGATCAACGTCTTCCCGGTGCCCGACGGCGACACCGGCACCAATCTCGCCCTGACGCTGAGCGCCGTGCTGGCCGCGGTGCGGGCCGCCGAGAGCCACGTGGGCACGCTGCTCGCCCGGATCGCGGACGCCGCCATCGACGGCGCGCGTGGCAATTCGGGCGCGATCCTCGCGCAGTTCTTCGTGGGTCTCGGCGATCGTGCCGCGCACCTGCCGGCCCTCACTCCCGGCGATTTCGCCTACGCCGTCGAGGGCGGTGCGGCGTACGCGCGCGAAGCGCTCAGCGAGCCGCGCGAAGGCACGATTCTCACCGTGATCACGGATTTCGCTGCGGAAGTGAGCGCGCTGGTGCGCGGGCACGGCGTCGCCGAGTTCGGCGCGCTGCTCGGGCGCGCCCTGGAGCGCGCCCGCCGGTCGCTCGACCACACGCGCTTCCAGCTCGAAGCGTTACGCAAGGCGGACGTGGTCGATGCCGGCGCCCTGGGCTTCGTCGAGCTGGTGGCCGGCTTTGCGGCGCAGGTGAACGGCGAGGCCGCCACGGACGCGGACGGCGCCGACGACGAGGAAATGAGCATCGCGATGCTGCGCGACGATATGGAAACGGCCGGCAGCGAGATCGATCTGGACCACCGTTTCTGCACCGAGTGCGTGATCACTGGCGAGAAGGTCGACCGCCGGCGCCTGCGCGAGGCGTTGGGAGAGCTGGGCAGCTCCGTGGTCGTGGCCGGCACGCAGCGCAAGACCAGGATCCACGCCCACGTCGACGATCCGGCCGCGGTGTTCCGCCTCGCGCGCACCCACGGCGCGATCTCGGCGCAGAAGGCCGACGACATGCGCAAGCAGCAGGGCGCGGCGCATCATCACACGCGCCGCGGCGTAACCGTAGTGGTCGACTCTGCGGCCGACGTTCCCGAGGAGGAGCTCGAACGGCTGGAGATCCACGTGATTCCGATGCGCGTACACTTCGGCGAGCGCAGCTACCTCGACAAGATCTCGATGACCCAGGAGGAGTTCTATCGCGAGCTGGCAAGCAACCCGGCGCACCCGAAGACATCGCAGCCGCCGCCGGGCGACTTCCGCCGTATGTTCGAGTTCCTCGCCTCGCACTACGACACCGTCCTGTCCATCAACATCACCTCGCGTGTGAGCGGCACGCTCGCGGCGGCGCAAGCCGCTGCGGAACGCGTGCGCGCGCACGGCAAGGTCATCGTCATCGACAGCCTCAATGCCTCGCTCGGCGAGGGCCTGGTCGCGATGTACGCAGCGGAGTGCGCGCAGGCCGGCTATTCACGCGACGAAGTGGTCGCCGCCACGCGCGCGGTGATCCCGCGCACTCACACCTTCGGACTGCTCGGCCGGCTCGACTTCGCGGTGCGCGGCGGCCGCGTACCGAAGATCATCAAGACCATCGCCGATTTCCTGCACCTGACACCGGTCCTGATCAACCAGCGCAAGGGCAAGGTCGGCACCGGGACGGTATTGTTCGGCCGGCGCGACCTGTGCAGCCGGTTCGCGCGGCTGGTGCGGCGGCGCATGGCGGATGACGTCGGCTATCGCGTCGCCGTCGGACACGCGAACGCCGAAGGGGAGGGGCACCAGCTGCTCGAAGAGATCTGCGCTGGCCTGGACAACGTACACTCGCGCTACCTGACCCAACTCGGCACGGCGCTCGGCGTGCACGGCGGACCCGGTATGCTGGTCGCCGCGATCCAGGAATACGAGCCGCCGGCCCGGCGCAGCTCCGGCCGCGACGAGGTGCGGACATGAACGCGACTTTCCGCGTGGGCGGCACGTCCGTCATGGTCAGTGAGGGCAAATTGCGCCTGGATTGACGCGCTGTCTCTAATGAAGCAGGGCTGATGGAGCCCGGGGCCACGAGCCAGGGGAGGATCATGAAGATCGAGACGTTGGCGGTGCACGCGGCGCGCAGCATCGATCCGGGCACTTGCGCCGTGGCGGCGCCGCTGCACATGAGCACGACCTTCGAGCGCAGCGCCGATGGCAGCTACGCGCACGGTTTCTCGTACAGCCGGCCGGACAATCCGACGCGCCGGGCGCTCGAGCAATGTCTCGCTCAACTCGAGGGTGGCGCGGAAGCAATCTGCTTCTCTTCGGGCGCCGCGGCGACGATGGCGGTTTTCAGCCTCCTCAGGCCGGGGGACCACGTCATCGGACCGCTCGAGTGCTACTACGGCACGCGCCAGCAGCTGCGCGACGTGGTCGGCGGCTGGGGGGTCACCGTCGACCTGGTCGACACCACCGACCTCGCCCAGATCGAGGCCCGGCTGCGACCCGAGACGCGGCTGGTCTGGATCGAGACTCCGTCGAATCCGACGCTCGGGCTGACGGACATCGCCGGCGCGGCACGGCTGGCGCACCGCAACGGCGGCTGGTTGGCCTGCGACAACACGTTCGCGACACCGATCCTGCAACGCCCGCTGGCGCTGGGCGCCGATTTCGTGATGCACAGCTCGACCAAGTATTTCGGCGGGCACAGCGACGTGATGGGCGGCGCCCTGATCGCGCGTGCCAGGGGCGAGGCGGCGGCGCGCATCAGGAGCTACCAGGCGGTGGCCGGCGCGGTGCCTTCTCCGTTCGATTGCTGGCTCATCCGCCGCAGCATTGCGACGCTCCCGTATCGCATGCGCGCGCAATCCGCCAACGCCGCGCGCGTCGCGGACTTCCTGGTGCGCGACCGGCGCGTCGAGCGCGTTTTCTACCCGGGCCTCGCCGAGCACCCCGGTCACGCCCTGGCGCGCGAACAGCTGCCCGCGTTCGGCGCCATGGTGTCGGTATGCGTGCGCGGCGGCGCACCCGAAGCAATGGCCGTGGCGGCGAAAACCCGTATTTTTACGCGTGCCACGAGTCTCGGCGGCGTGGAAAGCCTGATCGAGCATCGCGCGTCCGTCGAAGGGGCGGACACTCCGACGCCACAGAACCTGCTGCGGCTGTCGGTCGGGCTCGAGCACGCGGACGATCTGATCGAGGATCTGCATCAGGCGCTCGGCTGAGCCCGCCCATGACCTCGCCGCGCGGGCGCTCGTTCATCCTCCCGGGCGCACGTTCCTATTTCGCCGTCTCGCGCTCCGGCGCGCCCGGATCCGCGGCGCCCTTGACCACGGGCCGCTTCGCGGCTTCCCAGGCGAGCATGTCGCCGTCGAGATGCCAGAGCCGCTTGAAGCCCTGCGCGCGCAGGGTGTCCGCGGCGATCGCCGTGCGGCGGCCGCTGCGGCAATACAGAACGATGTCCTTGTCCTTCGCCGCCTCGAGCTCTGCGCCGCGCTCGGGCAGCAGGTCGTAGGCGATGTTGATCGCGCCCGCGATGTGGCCGGACGAATATTCCTCGGCGGTGCGCACGTCGAGGAAGACCAGATCGGGGTCGCTCGTTGCCATCCGTTGCAGCAGGGATTCCTGGTCTATCCGTTGCGCCGGCTCGCCCGCGACAGCGGCCGGCGAGAAGGTGGCGGTCGCTGCGGCCAGAGCCAGGGCGGCGGCGCTGAAAAATATGCGCGGCATGCAAGCTTCCCTCCTTTGCGGCGTCAGTTGTCCACGTACCCCTGATCCCAGGTCCGTCCGCGGTCGTGGTTGCGCAGATCGATGCCGTGATCGACGGCTGCTTTCAGACACAGCAGCACCGAGATCCAGCCGGCCCGATCCTCCTCCCGCTGTTCCGCTGCAACACTGGACACGCTCAGCCGCAGGTCGGTTCCCCCCGAGCCGTCCTCGCTGAGCTCGAAGGTGGCGATCGAGCCGCCGAAATACTCCAGGGCGAAGCGGTGCGGCGCAGTGCGTTCGAGAATGCGGCAGCGCTGCCGGACGCCGTTCGGGAACACCATTTCCACCGTGCCTTCGTGGATCTCGACCGACTCCGCCCAATACAGCTGCATGCGATCGGGCAGGGTGAGTGCTGTAAATACTTCGCGCGGCGGCGAGCGCAGGCGGATGCGCCATTCGATGCGCGCGCCACTGTCCTCGCGCGATGCCGGCAGCGGATTCATCTGGTGTCACGGCGGTGGTGAGCCGCTTGCAATCCTGGGAGGCGCCGAGTCTAACAGGCGAGCTCGCATTTCCTAGCGGGAAGTAGCACGTCGGGCATCCGGTGTCCCTCCCGCCGCGCAGTCTGGCTCCGGCCGCTGGTGCCGCATGCGAAGTTGCGGCAATCTGGCCACCGTCCGATGGAATTCTTGCGCCCCGTCGAAGGATCGAGCCATGCGATCTGGTTTTCTTTCCATGCCCGCGCCTGTCGCAGCTGTGGCTGTGGCTCTGGCCGTGGCTTTGGCCTCTGCCGGCTGCAACCGCGGCCCGGACCAGCCACCCGCTCCGAAACCGCTGACCGTCAAACAGCTCCTCAATGCCGAATACGCTTCGCAGTGGGCCCAATCGGGCCGCGCCCGGCTGGTCGACGGTCAATACCGGGAAAGTGCGGCGCCGGGCGCGGCGACCGAGATCCTGGTGCGCGCCACGGAGCTCAACGCGCTGGGCGACCTGGACGGGGACGGTGCCGGCGACGGGGTGATCGTGATCGAGAGCGACCCCGGGGGCAGTGGCGTGTTCTTCGATCTCGTCGGCGTTCTCAACCGCGCCTCCCAGCCGCTGACGCTCGCACCCGTGCCCCTCGGCGACCGCGTGGAGGTGAACGGCCTCACGCTGGACGATGACGGCACGGTGAACGTGAGCGTGGTCAAGCACGGGCCCGACGATCCGCAATGCTGTCCGACGCTACACGTGACACTGCGCTATCGCCTGGCGGGCGACCGGCTGGTGAATGTCGATCAGGACCCGAGTCGCGCCAGCGCCTCGCCGGTCACCCGGAAGATGGTCCACTCCTTCACGCCGCGCGCGCCCATCCGCTCGTAGAACTCGATCGCGCGCTTGTTCCAAGCGAGGACCGCCCATTCCATCCGGCCGCAGCCACGCTCCACCGCGAGCCGGGCCAGATGCCGCAACAACGCTTCGCCGACGCCCTGGCCGCGATGATCGGGGCGCACGTACAGGTCCTCGAGGTACAGCCCCGGGCGTGCCAGGAAGGTCGAGAAGTTGTGGAAAAACAGGGCGAATCCCGCCGGCTGGCCGTCGACGATGGCGATCGCGCACTCCACCACCGGCCTGGGCCCGAACAACGCCTGTATCAGCATTTCGTCCGTTGCCACCACCTCGTGCAGGAGGCGTTCGTACTCCGCCAGCTCGCGGATCAGCCCCAATACGGTGGGGACGTCGGCGACGGTGGCCGGCCTGATCTGGAAGTCTTTCATGGCGGAGAGTTGCTGCTATGATCGAAGCGCGTGTTCGAGCACGTCGCATCGCATGCCAGGTGCGCGCCGCGCACTATCTCCCGCAGGTAATGGCAACGCAAGCCGCTTTCAGTACTGCCGTGCTGCGCGCCAGCCTCGTCGCGCCGATCGCGCTGTTGCTGCCGCAGCTCGGCGTCGGTGCGACGCTCGAAGGCCGCGTACAGTATCCGGGCCGCGCAATTCCGGCGGCCACGGTCTACGCGCGCAATACGGAGACGGCGGCGCTGCATTCGCTGGCGCTTCGCCGCAACGAGGCCACGTTTCGCTTCGAGCTCCCGCCCGGCAAGTACTGGGTCTTCGTACGTCCTGCGGAGCCCGGGCTCACCGAGCTGTACGGCGCGCACACGAGCTACAGCACGTGCCGCCAGCGCCCCGCGCATCTCGTCGACGCCTGCACGGACCACGCCATCCTCGAAGTGGAGGTCGGCACGACGCCGCGGCGCGCGCCCCTCGAGCTGGACGACTGGTTTCTCGACGAGGGTTCCGCCGCGGCCCTGGATCGGATCCTGGGAACTGCGCCGCCCGCACCCGACGAGGCCGAGCTCGGCCGCCCGCGCTTCTCCGAGTATCGGGCTGCCGCGGGCGCGCCGCTCGGCGCTGTGAAGCTCGACCTGCCGCCCGGCAGCAAGGCGGCCGGTTTCGCCCGAGAGCTGAAGAGTGCCGCCGAAGGCGGCGCGAACTTCGCCGCCTCGTTCGCGATAGCCAGACTCGCATGCGGTGCCGGCTGCGAACAGTTGGCGGTGGTGGACCTCACTGATGGCGCAGTGCTCTTTCCGGAGACGCTCGCCAGGATGCCCACCACGCTGCCGTGCCGCGCAAGCGAGGCGCTGTCATGGCGCGACGACAGCCGGCTGCTGGAGTTCACGCACCACGACGACGAGACGATCGTAACGGACTATCTGCTGTGGGACGCTGAGCGGCGCGCCTTCACCACACTCGCGCAGTATCGGCGCAATCTCGAGCGCTTCTGCGGCGGCACCGACTAGCCGGACTCGGCTAGTCGGCGACGTACCAACGATCACCGATCTTCTCGAGCGTGAAACTGTCGAACGGCAGACCCTGCCCCTTGAGGTCGTACACGGCGCGCGTGCCGTCGGCGCGCATCTCGGGTGAGCTGCGCCGCGCGAGATTGAGCGCGGAAACGTACATCTCGCGCATGTCGATGCTGCGCTCGCATTGCTGGATGAGCGTCTTGAGCGCCTTGTCCGACTTGCTGGCGCGGAAGTTCGGGCTCATGTACACCGTGTAGTAGCTGGTGCAATTGCCATCGCGCAGCACCGTCGAACCCGCATCCAGCAACTGCAGGATTTCCGGAGAATTCGCGGTCGCCGGCTTTTCGGCTGCGGCGGCGCTCGCCGCGACACTGCCTTCGATGGCCGCATCGACCTGTGCCATGAACTCGTCGGGGATGCCGATGCGCCACTGCTTGTCCGGGTACTTGCGCAGCGTGATCAGCACCAGGCGCGAAGGTCCTTTCTTCTTCTTGTCCGCCCACACCCGCACGACGGCGTGCTGCGTGCTGTCATCCTCCTCCACCGTGTCGATGACCTCTACGGCGCCGGCCGGGATCGTGGGCAACGAGATGCGCCTGGTCATGGCGAGCAGCAGGTTGGGTGGCGTCAGCCTGCGCAGTTCCTCGATCGAGGCCGCGCTCCCGAAGAGGCGCTCACGGATGGTGCTGTGTCCTGCGGCCTTCTCGGCGTCGAGAGCGGCGATCACGCGCGTGCGCAATTTCTCGACCTCGGCGCTGTGGAAACCGTTCAGGATCACGTCCTGCCTGTCGCCAGCGGCCAGCACCCTCAGGTAGTCCTCGATGAGCTTGCGTTGTCCCGCCGTCGCCGCGACTGCGACTGCGACTGCGCCGACCATGCCCAGGACGAGTGACGCTGCGCACAGGCGCAGGAATCTCGAGATTGCGACGCTGAACGGGGTGCTCATGACCATGACGGACTCGGTTGGCGCGAAGGCTCTATAGAATAGCGTAGTCAAGCCCAAGGAACGCCCATGAAGAAGATCTGGAACCTGCTGATGAAGGGTCTGGCGGCGGTGCTGCCGATCGGCGTGACCATCTACGTCGTGTGGTGGCTCGGCACCTCGGCCGAATCCCTGCTGCGCGACGCGATCACTTTCGTGGTTCCGGAGCGCCACTACTGGCCCGGGATGGGGCTGATCGCCGGCTTCCTGCTGCTGCTCGTCGCCGGGTCGGTGGTCAACGCCTACGTGGTGCGCTGGCTGATGCGCGTGTGGGAGGACTTCCTCTCGCGCATTCCCCTGGTGAAGACGGTCTATGCGGCGCTGCGCGACCTGGTGAAGTTCCTGCCGGGCGACGGCAAACGGCGCGACCTGAAGCGCGTGGTGCTCGCAACGTTCGGCGATGCCCGCCTCATCGGTTTCGTGACCCGCGAATCGCCGCCCGAGCTGGGCGCCGGCGCGGCCGACGTGATGGCCGTCTACTTTCCGATGAGCTACCAGATAGGCGGCTACACGCTGTACTTGCCGCGCTCGCGTCTGACACCTCTCGACATGGGAGTGGAGGAAGCGATGCGCCTGGTGTTGACGGGTGGCGTGTCCGTCGCTTCAGACACGCCGCCGGGTCCGGTCCGCCGCTAGCGATCCGGCGATGGGCCGGCCGCGGGCCGGGGCGCGGCGCGCGCCGCCCACACGTCCGCGGCAATCGGATAGTGATCCGAGCCCACGTATCCGCCCACGCGGAAGTTGCCGGCGGACAGCCCGCTGCTGATCAGGCAATGGTCGATCGAGATGAACAGGAACGGGACCCACGCCGGCCAGGTCGGTGCGATGCCCGCGCCGCCGGCGCAGTTGCTCAGCCTCCCGTCGCTCAGCAGCCGTGCGAACTGCGGAGAGAACGGCGTCGCATTGAAGTCGCCCGCGACGATCAGTGGCTTGTCATGTGCGCGCGCGAGGCCCGCGATCGAAACCATCTGCCGGTTGCGCACCAGCGATGCATAAGGGCCGAGCGGCCAGTACAGATGCGTGCCGAGCACTGAGATCGCGCCTTCGGGCCGGTCGAGCGTCAGCAGGAGCGAGGGTTCGCCCGTGTTTCCCAGGTCGACTTCGCGCGTCGCGAGCGGCGCCGCGCGGCTCAGGACCGCCATGCCCGCACGCTCGCCCGTCGGCACGACCCAGATGTAGGCAAATTCGGATCGCAGCGGCTGCAACTCCCGTTCCCAGTCGGGCGTGATCTCCAGCAGCACCGCCACATCCGGCCGTTCGCTGCGCAGATATTCCCGCACCCGGGCGTATTGGCGGTTGAACCCGAACACGTTCAACGACACGACGTGAAGCGCAGCGCCGGCGCGTGGGGGCGCGGCGTTTACCGGGACCAGAAGGACCGGCAGGATCGCAATGGCATTCACGCCCGCCAGCAGCAGGGCCAGCGCCGCCATGCGCCGCCGGTGCAGCGCCCACAGCACCGCGCCGAGCAGAAGCCCCGAGATCAAGTACTGCACCCGAAAGTGCACGAACAGCTCGAACAGCCACCAGAGCCCGGCGAGGCCGGCGCAAGCCGTGGTGAACGCGAGCGACCAGACCAGGATCCGGGCCGCCACGCTCAGGCGCTCGCGATCGAATCGCATCGCTACACCGGAATGTGGCGCGTCCGCCCCGCACCGTAGAAGAGGTCCACGTAGCGCACTCCCCGGGTGCGCCTTGCAGCCGCGCGGATCGCCTGCAGCAGGTGGAAGAACAGGTGCGTATCGGCCTTCGCCCCGCCCGCGGCGTAGGCGGGCGCAACGCCGATGTGCACGATGACGAAGCGTTCTTCGTTTTCGCGCACGTACAAAGCCAGTCCGATTGGCTGCGCCTGCGGCGCCGGGGCGACGGCAAACAACGCCTGGACCTCCGCGGCGCCGGCCAGCCGGATCCGCAGGGCGCCGTCGCGCTCGACCAGTTCCGGCATCCCGTAGCGCTCGATGGTTTCCACGATCCGATGGCGCAACTGATCCTGTTGGGCATTGAAGAACAGCAACTGCTCGAGCGCCGCGCGGTGCTCGATGCCCAGACGGGAGGTGATGGCGAAGGGCGGATTCATGCGATCATCAGGCAGCGGTTGACATAACTCACAGAATAGGACTGACGCGACGCAATAGTCGTGGTTTAGGGGGCCGGACCCCGTATCGTAGGTGGCCAGTGCCGTCCGGCGCTCCGGGGGCAAAGCGGAGCCTGCCGTGCGAGGGAGCGAAATGCCATCCCAGACGCGTGAAGAGCGCACCATCGCGCACGCGGCCGCGCAGCTCGCTGCCGTGGGCGAAACCGTCGAAGTGCTGGCGCTGACGACGGACGAGAGCCTGCTGGCGACCCTGCGCCAGTCGGTCGGCAACCGCCAGCGGGTCTGGCACGCCGCCGACCGCGAGCAGGCGATCGAACTGATCATGGCGGGCCGTGTCGGCGTCATCGTCGTCGACGGCCCCGCCACCGGCGGGGAAAGCGCCGCCTTTTGCGAACAGTTGCGTGCACAGTTCCCCGACCTGGTGCTGATGGTCGCGGGCGGCGCCGACGAACAGACCCACCTGGTCAAGCAGATCACCTCGGGCGACATCTACCGTTTCCTGCACAAGCCGGTGTCCACCGCCCGCGCGCGGCAGTTCATGGAAACCGCCGTCCGCCGCTACCTGGAAGGGCGCACCTTTACTCCCGCCGAGACCGCGCCGGCGGCACCGGCGCGCAACCTCAAGGTCCTGATCGGCATCGGTGCCGCAGTACTGTCCGCCGTAGCGATCGCGATCGCTCTCTTCCTGTCGTCGGGCCAGGACGATACGGACCAGGACGATCGGTACCGGCAGGCGTCCGCCGATCCGACGGCCGACTCCGCTCCGCCGGCGCCGGCGCCATCTGCCCCGACGGAAGAATCCGCAGCCGCCGAGCCGGTGGCGACTTCCACGCCGGAGCCGGCCGGTCTCGCAAGCCCGGATGGCGCTACGGCGGCACCTCAGCCGCAAGCGACCGTCGAGGAAATGCTCGCGCAGGCCAACGCGGCGCTGGCGCAGGGCCAGCTCGTTGCTCCGCCCGGGGCCAGCGCATTGGAGCTCTACCAGGCCGTGCTCGCGCGCGAGGAGGGCAACCGCGACGCGCAGGCAGGCCTCGATACCATCGCAGATCAACTGCTCGGCAACGCCGAGACCGCCATGCTCGAGGAGCGCGTCGACGATGCCGCGCGCGACATCGAAGCCGCGCGCAGCGTGCGTCCGAACAACGTGCGCCTGGCGTTCCTGAGCGCGCAGCTGGCCAAGGAACGGGAGCGGCGCACCATCGCATTGGCGCGCGAGGCGGCGGCCAAGGGCAACCACGCTCGCGCGCGCGTCCTCATCGAGCGCGCCATGCAGAACCAGCGCGCGCCCTCGCCGGTGCTGGCCGAGGCGCGCAAGGAAATGGAGCAGCTCAAGCGCGGCGACAGTGTCGGCAACCTGCTGCAGCTGGCGAACGAGCGTCTCAAGCAGGACCGCCTGGTCGAGCCGGCGAACGACAATGCCCGCTCGTATATCGAGGCGGCGCTCGCGGCGGACCCGTCTAATGCCACGGCACTGCAGGCGCGTCGCGCGCTGGCGGACCGGCTGCTGGCCCGCGGGCGGCAGGCCATCGCCGCGCGCGATCCGGTCGTGGCGGGCAGCTGGCTGTCGCAGGCCGAAGCCATGAGCGCTGACCGCGCCGCGTTGCGGGCGGCCCAACGCGATCTGCAGATCCTGCGCCAGACCAGCGCGCGCAGCGATCAGGTCGCCCGGCTCGCTGGCCTGATGACTGCGCGCATCGGCGAGGATCGCGTACTGGAACCGACGGGCGACAGCGCGGCGCACTACTGGCGCGAGCTGCGCGCGCTGGATGCGGCCCATGCGGCACTGCCCCCGGCGCTGCAGACCATCGGCGCGCGCCTGGTGCAGCATTCACGCCAGTCGATCGCGGCAGAGAAGTTCGACGATGCACAGCGCGCGCTCGACGAAGCACGGCGCCTGGGCTTCGCGCCTGCCGAACTGACGGCTCTGGATCGCGAGCTCGGCGCCGCGCGCGAGCGCAGCGCTTTTCTTGCCAACGTCGTGCCGGCCAACCGCGTCGCACGCCAGAAACAGGTCGAGCCGCGTTATCCGGCCAATGCGCAGCGCCGCGGCCTCGAAGGCTGGGTCGACATGGATTTCACCATCGCGGCGGACGGCCGGGTGAAGGACATCCTGGTGCGCGGCTCAGAACCGGCGGGGGTGTTCGAGGACGCCGCCACCCGGGCGGTCACGCAGTGGGTGTTTCGCCCGGTGATGCGCAACGGGCTCGCCGTCGAGCAGCGCGCGCGCCTGCGCCTGCAATTCACGATCTCCGAACCCACCCCCGCGCGCTGAGCGGTGTGGCTGAGCGGTGCCGGTGCGGAGCATCGCCTCGCGCAGCTGGGAGCCGATCGGGAGGCGGCGGATGCGGTGGCCGCTCGCGGCGAAGATCGCGTTGGCGAGCGCCGGCGCCACGGGAGGGATCGGCGGCTCACCGACGCCGACCGGGTCGCGCTCGCTCGGCACGATGTGCACCTCGATCGAACCCGGCGCCTCCGGCATGCGCAGCAACGGGTAGTCACCGAAGTTGCTCTGTTCCACGCGCCCATCCTTGAAAGTGATCTGCGGATGCAGCGCGTGCGACAGACCGTCGACGATGCCACCTTCCATCTGGGCGCGCACGCCGAGTGGATTGACCGCACGGCCGCAATCGATCGCACCGGTGACCTTGAGGACTCGCAGCTCGCCGCCACGACCCACCTCGACGTCGACGACCTGCGCGACATAGCCGCCGAACGTGAAGTGCGCAGCGATGCCGCGGCCGCAGCCGCGCGGCAGCTTCGTTCCCCAGCCGGCCCGCTGCGCGGCGAGATTCAAGACCGCGGCCAGCCGCCCGGTGTCGAACTTCGGGCCGCCGTGCTGGGCATATTCCAGCTCGTGCGGCTCGCCGAGCATCGCCAGACGCAACTCGAGCGGATCGCGCTTCAGGGCCACGGCCATTTCGTCCAGGAACGATTGCACCGCGAAAGCGTTGGCGGTGTGCGCGGGCGCGCGCCACGAGCCGCGCGGCGCTCCCGAGACCATCGAGTGGTACTCGAGTCGCAGGTTGTCGACCAGGCGCGCCGGGAAGTCGTCCGGGTACAGCTCCGCCGTCCACTGATCTTCCGGCTTGACGTTGTCGCGGCGGTAGTACTTCGAGGCGCTGGCGAGCCGATGGGTCCAGGCCGTGACACGTCCGTCGGCGCCGACGCCGGCGCGCAGATGATGCAGCCCGGACGGCCGGTAGAAATCGTGCTGCAGATCGTCCGCTCGCGTCCACACCACCTGCACGGGCGCTTTCACGGCCTGCGAGATCATCACCGCTTCGCCGGCATAGTCCACGGTCAGACGGCGACCGAACCCGCCGCCGAGCCGCGTCATGCGCACGTCGATCTTGAGCCGGTCGATACCGGTGAGGCTGGACGCCAGCCGCGATGCGTTGCCCGGCATCTGGATGGGCCCGATGACGGTGCAGTGATCGGGCTGGACCCACGCGATGCAATTCTGCGGCTCGAGCGTGCAATGGCTGACGTAAGGCAGCCAGTAGCGTGCTTCGAACGTGTGTGCGGCCGCTGCCATCGCGGCATCGAAGTCGCCGTTGTCGAGCACCACCTGGCCGCGCTTGTCGAGCGCCGCGCGGCAGTCGGCTTCGAACTGACTGGTGCTCTCGGCGGCGAACGGTCCGCGCGTCCAGTTCACCTTGAGCCGGTCGCGGCCCTGCAGGGCGGCCCATGTAGTGTCGGCAACCACCGCCAGACCCGTCGCGAGAATCGTATACGGCTCGGCGCCGCGCGCCGCGTCGATGCGCACGACCTGCCGCACACCCGGCACCTGCAGCGTCTGGCCGGCGTCGAAGGAATCGATGCCGCCGTCCAGATACGGGCAGCGGGCCACCACGGCGCGTAGCAGGCCCGGCAAGCGTGCGTCGAGTCCGAACTCGGCGCGGCCTGCGACTATCGCGGGCACATCCACGCCGCGCGTGGGCTTGCCGATGATCCGGAAGCGCGCGGAGTCCTTGAGCGGCGGCTCTCCGGCCGGCGCCGGCAACTCAGCCGCACGTGCCGCGAGTTGCGCGTACTCGAGCTTGCGCGCCGAAGGTCCGTGAACCGCGAATCCCGGCTCGGTCGTGCACTCCGCCACCGCTACGCCCCAGCGTTCCGCGGCCGCGAGCAGCAGAAGCTGCCGCGCACGCGCACCGATGATGCGCAGCGGTTTCCAGCTGTCGCTGACACTGGTGCTGCCGCCCGCGCCCTGACTCACACCGTACTTCCACGTGTACCCCTCGCCTTGCGGGTTGCGAACGATGCCCAGCGGCATGGGTTCGACCCGCACGCGCTGCCAATCGACGTCGAGCTCCTCCGCGATGAGCATCGGGAGCGAGGTGCGCACGCCCTGGCCCATGTCCGGATTCGGTGCGCCGAGCGTGACCGTGCCGTCGGGGTCGATGCGGACGAAGAACCCGACCTGACCCGACTCCGTCGCTGCCTCGGCGGAAGCGCCCGGCAGCACCCACGCAACCATGAGGCCGCCGCCAGTCACCAGCGAAACGCGCAGGAACTCCCGGCGACTAACTCCTGGACTCAAGTCGCGCAACCCGTCGATCACGAGTGAGCAGCAGGAACGATCGCTCGCGCCTGGGTCGGGTGTCTCCTCGGGACTTATCCACATTTCCCCGTCACTCTTGATTACAACGACGGTGCGATGTCGTACCCCGCGAACTGCCGCGCCTGAATAGCCGATGCGGGCGGTTGCGTTTCGGGAAACGTGGATAAGTCCCGAGGAGACACCCGACCCAGGCGCGAACCGCACGCACGCCCGTGATCGATCCGGCCTAAGCGACGATCTGCACGCGCGAGGAGCGACGTTGCGCGACCTTCCATGCGTCGCTCTCGTGCTCCAGGTACTGCGCGGTAGCTTCCGCCACCTCGCGCCCGTAGTAGCGTTCGACCACGCGCAGCGCGAGATCGACGCCCGAGGTGAGGCCCGCCGCCGTGGCGATGCGCCCGTGCTCGACGAACCGCACGTCCTTCACGAGGCGCACGCCGGGGAAGTCGCGCGCGAACGCTTCGTGGTGGTCATGGTGGGTGGTCGCGGTCAGGCCCTCGAGCAGGCCGGCGCGGCCGAGCTGGAACGCCCCGGTGCACACCGACATCGTCAGGTGGTTGGTGGCCGAAACCTTGCGGATCCACTCGAGCGTCGCATTCGAGCCGCGCATCGCCGGCACCACCAGCACGTGGGGCAGCGGTGCATCCTCGAGCGCGAAGTCCGGGATGATCCGCAGGCCGCCGGTGACCCGTAGCGGTTCGCGCGACTCGGCGACGGTATACAGCTCGAAGGGGTGATGCATACCGGCGGGGAGCGTCACGTCCTGGAACACCTCCCACGGCCCGCAGAAGTCGATCACCGTGGCGCCAGCGGAGATCAGGAAGCCGACGCGGATCCGTTCGCGCTCCCTGCGCTGCGCAGCGGTCACGCATCCCGCGCCGCCGCGCTCCGCGAGCGAGCCCTCGGCCGTCGCCATGGCGCTGACTGCGGCGAGACTCAAAGCGTTGCGAATGAGCTCCCGGCGTTGCATGTTCCACCTCCCCCCACGTTCGAGACTTCGGCTGCAAAACCTCTAGAGGCGCCCGCTGTTGATGTAGTTGACCACCCGGCGCCGGTAGGCCCGCCCCGAGGTGAATTTGGCCCCGTTGCTCAGCGTGACCTCGTAGTCGCCGTAGAGCTGACGCGACATTTCACGGATGTGGCGCGTATTGATGATCACCGAGCGGTGGATGCGCAGAAACATCGTCGGATCGAGCATCGATCTCGGCCTGTTGCATGCCGCAACGGAGCAGGTAGTGATCGCTGCCGACGAGCAAGGTGATGTAATTGCGACTTGCCTCGACCGCGTGCACGTCGGCCTGGATCGACGAAGATGTAGCGGTCGTTCTTCTCCGCCACGATGCGTTTGGGTCCGATGCCTGGAAGCGCGCCCTGACATGTTGCCGAGCATCTGCCGCACCGCTGCCTGGACCTGGGCGCGTACGTCATTGCTGCCGGGCCCCGTCAAGCGCGACCTGGCGCGCTCTACAGCGGCACGAAAGCGCTCCCGGTCGAAAGGCTTGAGGAGGTAGTCCACCGCGTTGAGCTCGAACGCATCCACCGCGTACTGGTCGTACGCGGTCACGAAGATCACCAGCGGCATGGCGTCGCGGCCGATCTTGTCGATGACTTCCAGGCCGTTCACGCGGCGCATCTGTACGTCGAGAAACACCAGGTCGGGCTTGCAGTGCCGCGATGCGCTTGACGGCTTCGGCGCCATAGCGGCACTCGCCGATCGACCTCGATATCGCCCTCCAGCGCAGCAGTAGTCCTTCAATGTCTGGCGCGCGATCGGCTCGTCGTCCACGATCAGCGTGCGGATCATCGTCGCGGTGTTCATTCGAGAATCCCTCCCGAAATGGAATGCGCAGGAACGCCAGGAATCCGCCCTCGGGCGGCGCACGAAACTCGAGGGTGAAATTCTCGCCATAGAGGGCGCGCAGGCGCTCACGGGTATTACCCGTGCCGATGTGCGCACCGGAGCCCTCGCCCTCCGCGTCAGGACTACCGGTGTTGTGAACGCTCAGCTCGAGCCAGCGTTCGAGCTGCCGTGAATCGATGACCTGGCGCGCATCGATGCTGACGTTGACCCGCTCCTCTTCCTCGGCGGCGCCATGGACCACCGCGTTCTCCGCCAGCGGTTGCAGGATCAGGCTCGGCACCATGGCGTCCTGCACCGCCGCTATCGACACGAATTGCAAAACGCAGACGATCGGGAAACCTGAGCTGCTGGATCTCCAGATAGTTGCGCACGAAATCGATCTCGCGGGTCGAGCGGCACGAGGTCCGCGTCGCTGTCGCGCAGCGTCCGGCGCAAAAGGTCCCCGAGACGCACGATGATCTGCCGCGCCACGGCAGGCCGTGCATCGATCAGCCCGCTGACCGAGTGCAGCGTATTGAACAGGAAGTGCGGGTGCAGCTGCATGCGCAGTGCGTGCAGGCGCGCGCGCACGTTCTCATGTTCGAGCTGTGCGAGGCGCAGGCGATGATCGCGCAGGTCGAGATAAGTGCGCACGCCGAGGATCAGCACCAGCCCGAACCAATACGAGATGAAGAAGTCCGGGATGCTCACCAGCAGGATGCCGGAGTGCAGCCATTCGCTGATCTGCTCACCGATCGCGCCGTCGCCCGAGATCATCGTCGGCACCCATTTGAGCTGCGGCTCGGTCAGATCGATGCTGAGCGTGAGCACCGGCGTCGCCAAGCAGCGCGAACAAGGCTGCGAGGGCGAGATGTCCGGCGGCCGCGAGCCAGCGCCGTTGCTGCGGCCAGCCGATCGCGAGCGCAGCCCGATAGAACACGATCAGAATGAAGAACAGGATCGCGTGCTGCAGCGTGCGCTCCAGGGCTCGGCAATCTGCACGTCCGGAACCGCCGCGACGCGCACCGTGTAGCCGAGCACGCGCGTGTGCCGTCATCACCAGCCAGAAGGGAATCGTGGTCCAGAGGATCACTGGCCAGATGCTGCGCGGCCGGGTAGCGACCTCGATCGGCGGGGCCATGGAGGCGTCGGCATCGGGCAGGACGCGCGTTCGCGCCGGATGCCTCGCTGCGCGCTCTCGAGCGGCGCCTGGGAGCTCGGCGATCGGTGGCGGTTGGACCTGGGCGCTCATGAATGCAACGAGCTTAGCAGCCGGTCCACCTGGCCGGCGACGCGGGGGATCGGCAACGGACAGTTTGGGTTGCGCCAAGCGCATTCGAACGTAGGCGCGCCACCGCCACCGAACAACAGGAGTGGGACGAGTAGCCGCGGACTCATGCCCAGCAACCTCAGCTTTGCCACCAATTACAGCCCGGCGAGCTACAGGCTGGCTTCACCGCCGGGCCGCAAGAGCAGGTGCAGCACTGCGCGCATCAGCTGCGTGCCGGGAGTCATGTCGGCGCCCGATCGCGAACGCGACTGCGGCCCACACCGCCGCGATGGCCGCGCCTACCCAGCCGATACCGGAGGTCCCGAGGCCGAGCGCAGTCAGCCCCTTGTGCACGGAACCGGACGTTGCATCGCCACCTCGATAGACGAAGGTATCGATGAGGCTCTTGGCCTTGTACTTCTCTTCGCGCGTGACCGACGTGAAGAGCGTGTCGCGGCAAGGGCGCGTGATCGCGTACTCCCCGACCCGGCGCACGATCATGACGCCGACGACGACGGCGAAGACCGGGAACAGGCCGATCGCAACGTAGCCGAACGTCATCAGCACGGGGATCGAGAGGATCAGCGCGCGAAAGCCGAACGCCTGTTGCAGCCGCCCATACAGGAAAAGCTGGATGAATAGCGACAGGCCCTGTACCCAGGCGTCGATCGAGGAGAAAAACGCGGTGCGCGCATCGCGCGTCGCAAAGGTCATTGCGACGAACTTCTGCTGTTCGAGGTAGACGAACGTCGACACCCAGGTCAGCAGGAAGACGAACACCGCGATGCCGAGCAGATACGGAGAGGAGGCCACCTGGCGGAACGAGGCGAGCGCCGAACCGCCGAGCTTGCGATCGACATCGGCGACTGCCGTGTCGTCGGCGCCATGACGGCGATGCCAGCTGATCAGGAGCCGCAGGAAAAACAGCGCCGCGAGCAACAGCCCCATCGATACGATCAGCAGGTTGATCGTGCCGATGCGTTCGACCAGCAAGCGTGCGAGAAGCGGACCGGCGAGGCCGCCGCTACTGGCGCCGGCGGCGATCGCGCCGAACATGCGCCCGGCCTGCTCGCGCGTGAAGATATCGGCCATCAGGCTCCAGAACACCGCGACGACGAACAGGTTGAACACCGACAGCCAGACATAGTAGACGCGCGCGATCCAGCTGTGGTCTTCCTGCGCGTTGAACCACAGATAGAACGCGAAGATGTTCAGTACGAAGAACAAGTACACCCAGGGCAGGAACTGCGTGCGGCGGAACCGCGACGTCAGCCAGCCGTAGACGGGCTGCACCGCGAGCATCACGAAGAACGTGCCCCAGAACAGGTAGGGGATGTTCTCGAAGCCGCCCGTGATGCCCATGGTCTCGCGTACCGGCCGCATCAACGCGTAGCTGGAGAACATGAAGAACAGCATGCCGAACGCGGCCGCCAGGCCGCCGAGCTCCCTGTCATCGACGTTGAGGGCGGTCGCGAGCCAGCGGCGGTGCGCGGCCGGGGTCATCGCTCGTGCCCGCCGCCGGCGCGGATCGTCACGGGCTGTGGCTCGGCACGATCGCTCACAGAGAAGCTACGTGCTGCGCCATGCGCTCGCGCATCTTGTGGTCGGGCATCTTGCCCTGCCCGCCCTTGACGTTGTCGCGCACGTGGTCCGGCTTGGCCGTGGCCGGGATCACGCAGGTGACGGCCGGATGGCTCACGATGAACTTCAGGAAGAACTGCGCCCACGACGTGCAGTCGATCTCCGCGGCCCACGGCGGCAGCGGCTTGCCGCGCACGCGCGCGAACAGCGCGCCGTCCTCGAACGGCCGGTTGATCAGCGTCGCCACCCTGCGCTCCGCCGCGAGCGGCAGGAGCCGTTCCTCGGCGTCGCGGGTGACGATCGAGTAGTTGAACTGCACGAAATCGAGCGGCTCGCGCCGGATGACGCTCTCCAGGTCCGCGTGCGAGGCGACGGTGTAGTGCGTCACGCCGAGGTAGCGGACCCGCTGCTGCTCCTTGAGCTGGCGCAGCGTGGCCAGATGCGTATCGAGGTCGAGCAGATTGTGGACCTGGATCAGATCGAGCTTCGGCGACTGGAGCAGGCGCATCGAGGTCTCGATCTGCTGCAACCCGGCTTCGCGCCCGCGCGTCCAGACTTTGGTGGCCAGGAACATGCGCGGCCGCTCCTGGAGCTTCGCTATCAGATCGCCCGCGACCTCTTCAGAGCGGCCATACATGGGCGAAGTGTCGAGGACCGAGCCGCCGGCTGCCAGCAGGATTTCCAGGACCTGCGCGAGCGGGGCGCGCTCCGCGCGGCCCGATCCCACGTCGAAGACGTTGGACGTACCGAGGCCGATGACCGGCAGCGGCTCGCTGGTGGAACCTATGGGGCGCTGATGCATGTCGGACTCCGTATCCCTGGCCCACGCGGGCGTCGCTGCCGCCAACGTTCCGGCGGCGCCGAGCGCCTGGCAGAAGCTGCGCCGGGTGAATTGCGGCTCGGCGGGCGGGTCGACGCGAACGTTCATCGGCATGGACTCCTGGCGGACGGGCAGCGTTGGAGCCTGCCACGGCGCAAATTGTTCAAGCTTTGCACCGGCGCGGCGGCGCCGGATCATCTTCGACGCGGCGTTTCACAAACGCAACACGTACCGCGAAAGGTTTACAGGGCGGCGAGCTCGGTGCGCGGGCCGGCGTCTACTGTGCCGTGCCCGGCAGATGCGCGGCACGGCGCCTGCAATCTTTTCGCTGCAGTGGAATTGCAACAGCGCGCCCTCATTTCCCGTCGCGCCGCTGCGCGGGACTCAAGCAGACGATTGCAGGCACGCGCCTTCGATTGCGCGCAAGGTAATGGAGGACCGCATGCGACGGACACTGGGTTCACGGCGTTCGCGAAAGTCGACAGACAAGACCGCGCCGGCACGCGTCATCTGAGCGACGGGCATCCGTGGTTCTTCGCGCGGTCGCTCGATGCCCCAGCCGTGGCGAAAGACGAGTTGTGCGCCGGAGAGCGCGGACAGCGTGATCGAGCACGAGGCGATCAGCAGGATGGCCAGCACGATCCATCCGGGCGCGTGCTGCCGCCTCTTCCAGACGACGATCGCTGCCGCCGCTGACAGCGCACAGGCAACCAGGATAGTGCGTCGATGCAGCGCGGCGGTGGCGTACGCCATCCCGTCGGTGCGGAACTCGGGGAGCGCGAACCAGCCGCTGCCGACCGAGGTGGCGGCGAGGAAAGCCGCCAGGTAGAGATTCCAGCGCCCGGCGTGCAACAGTGCATCCGCCCACGCCCGTGAGCCAAACGTCTTGCCTACGAGCAGAAATGCGGTACCGGCGAGCAACAGCGCCGCCGCGGCATGCACCACGAACAGGTGCAGGTGGGTCACCAGTCCCGCTGCCACTGATACGATGCCACTCTCTTATCCGGGGCCCGCTGCAAGCCCCGCACGCAAGGCACGTGGGCGCGCTGCCATGGCGACCTGCGCCAGCAACAGCAGTAGCAACGCATCGATCGCGCCGCCGCCACCGCCACCGCCACCGGCATTGTCATTGCTCACGAGCGCGATGCCGACCTCCGCCGATCCGTCCAGGGTCGCGCCGCCGGCCGGATTGCCGAGCACCAGTGCGAATTCCTCGGCCGTTTCCACGGCGGAATCGTCGGCGATCGGCACGACGATCACCTTGTCGGTATCGTCTCCGGCGAGCCAGCTGATCGTGCCGCTCGCCGCCGTGTAGTCGCTGCCCGCGGCGGCGCTGCCATCGCGCGTCGCGTACTGAACGCTTACGGCGCCCAGCGTGCCGCCCGTGCGCCGTACGGTCGCGCGCAGCTGCCCGTCCGACTCGTTGACACTGAAGGAGGGCGCGCCGAAACCCACGCGCCCGACGTTCGCGGCCAGGTCGCGCGTGTTGTCGCGCAGGACGTAGAGGCCGTTGTCGATGTCGCTGACCAGAATGTTGCCCGAGGGCAGGAACGGATAGACGCCCCACGCCCCGTCCGTACCCGCCACGTCCGCGGCCGGCGCGAGGAATGTGTCGAGATTGCCGACCTCGCGCAGCACGCGCGGGTTGGACAGGTCGAATACCACCAGCCCCCGGCGATAGTGCGAGACGTAATACCGGTCGCGCTTGGCGTAGCCGTTGTGATCGGTCGTGTTGCCGGAGCCGACGAACGAGGTGACGAGCGCCGGGTTGCGCAGGTCGTCGATTTCCAGAGTGTAGATCTGGGTGTTCTGCCCGGCGATGCGCAGCTCGTCGAGCTCGTCGTGCACGATGATGGCGCGCTGGTCCTCGGTGAACCACCCCGAATGGGTGTAGCGTGCCGAGGGATAGCCGGTCGAGCTGAGCATCACCGGCAGCGACTTGTTGGTCACGTCCCACAGGTCCACGGTCGATTCGTTGAAATCCACCAGCACCTCGCAGGGGTTGTGGCCCTGGTCACACTGCGCCGTGCGGTTGTCGGTCAGATACAGGCTGGTGGAGTCGTGCATGTAGCCGGTGCCGACGGATGCGTGCGTCACCTGGAGCGGAGCGGCAGGGTTGGCGAGAGTGAAGATCCGGTATCTGCCTCCGCCCGGCTGCGATCCCGCGACGTAGAGAAACGCCGAGCGGCCGGGCAACACGGCATTGGTCGAGTAGTCGATGTTGGAAACGTACAGCGTGTGCGAGGTCTGGAAGTCCATGATCGTGTTCGCCAGCGCCACGCTGTTTGGCAGCCCCGAGAGGTCGATGACCTGCATGCCCTGGATGGCCTCGGTGCTGATGTACGCGTAGGCGCGGTGCCGGTTCGCCGCGGCGTCGAAGAACTGGTAGATCTTCACCTCGCGCCACAACGAGGTATTGCCCGGCACGGTACCGACCTCGCGCGGATTGATCGGGTCGGTGACGTTGATGACCGCCGTGCCGTTGGAAACGCCCACCACCGCGTACTCGCGATTGTCGTTGCGATCCACGAAACCCCACAGGTTGCTCATCGTGCCGGGGCGCGAGGAGAGCTGCGACAAGCTCACACGCGCTAGCAGGTCCACGTTGCGGCACGGATGGGGGCCGGCGCTGCCCTGCACGCAGTTCACTGCCACCTGCGAAGCGGCCGTTCTCTGGCGTGACGGAACGGACTGCGATTGCAGACCGCGGAAATCGAGGAAGCGCATGGCGACCGAATCCACGATCAGCTGCAGGCCGCGCGAACGCAGCAACTCGCGGTCCATGAGCGAGGCGCCGTGCACCTGGGTGATGTTGGCGTCGAAATCCTGGTGGGCGAAGTTGTCGGCCGTGGTGTAGCCGCCCATCACCCCGCTCTTGCCGTGCAGGATCTCGTCGACGTCGAGGCCGACGATCGAATACAGGCCGGTCGCCACCTTGACGGTGCCGCCGCCGGGGGTTTGCGCGAGAGCATAGCCAATGGTGCGGCACGGATCGTGGGCGTGGCTGCAATCGCCCTCATCCACGCCGGAGATCGCCACGTGGCGCGTGCCGAGCAGATCGTCGTGGCCCCCGGCCGTCGCCGCAACGAACAGGCCGAGCATCGCCAGCAGTCGTGATGCGCGCATGTCGATTCTCCTCCCCCTGCGCCGTGTCAGTCGCGGATGCCCGCCAGGTCGAGCACGAACGCGTAACGCATCGCGGTTTCCTGATACGACTGGAAGCGCCCCGACTTGCCACCGTGCCCGGCCTCCATGTAAGTGCGCAACAGCAGCGGATTGCGGTCGGTCTTGTGGGCGCGCAGCTTCGCCACCCACTTCGCCGGTTCGAAATACTGCACCTGGCTGTCCCACAGGCCCGTGGTCACGAGCATCGCCGGATAAGCCTGTTCCGTGACCTGGTCGTATGGCGAGTACGACAGCATGTAGTCGTAGTACTCCTCCAGCTCGGGATTGCCCCACTCGTCGAATTCGCCGGTGGTCAGCGGGATGCTCTCGTCCAGCATCGTCGTCACGACGTTGACGAACGGCACGTCGGTGAGGATGGCGCGGTACTTCTGCGGAGCCATGTTGGCGATGGCACCCATGAGCAGGCCTCCCGCGCTGCGGCCGTGAGCGAACACCTTGTCGGGCACCGCGTAGCCCTGCGCCACCAGGAAATCCGTGGCTGCGATGAAGTCCGTGAAAGTGTTCTTCTTGTGCAGCAGCCGCCCGTCGTCGTACCAGCGCCTGCCGAGCTCCTGACCGCCGCGCACGTGGGCGATGGCGTAGACGAAACCGCGATCCAGGAGGCTCAGACGGTTCGACGAGAACGTCGGATCGGAGGAGCTGCCGTAGGACCCGTAGGCGTACTGGTACAAGGGCGCGGTGCCGTCGCGCGGCGTGCCCTTGCGGTAGACCAGCGAGATCGGGACCAGCGCACCGTCGGCGGCGGGCGCGTGCAGGTACTCGGTGACGTAGTTGGCCGGGTCGAAATCGCCCAGCACCGGATCGCGCTTGAGGAGCTTGCGCTCGCCGGTGCTCATGTCGTAGTCGAAAGTCGAGGTCGGCGTGGTGAGAGAGGTGTACGTGTAGCGCAGCACGTGCGTTTCGACGTTGACGTTGGTGCCGAAGAGCGCGGTGTAGGCGGGCTCCTGCGCGGCGATGACGCTCTCGGTGCCGCCTTCCCAGGGCCGCACGCGGATCCGGCGCAGCCCGCCGGAACGCTCCGCCACCGCGAGGTAGTCGCGAAACACCTCGAAATCGTGGATGAACACGTCGGGGCGGTGCGGCACCACTTCACGCCAGCTGGCGCGGTCGTGCGCCGACTCGATCGGCGCTTCCATGATGCGGAAGTTCGGCGCCTGCCAGTTGGTGCGGATGATGAAGCGATCGCCCAGGTGCTCGAGCTGGTACTCGTGATCGCGTTCGCGCTCCAGCACCCGGCGAAACCGCAGCTGCGGATCGTCGGCGCGCGCGTACCACCACTCCGATGCCACGGTGCTCTCGGTGGCGATGAAGATGTAGCGGTTGGACTTGGAGCGCGTCACGTCGGTGTAGAAACTCTGGTCTTCCTGCTGCCACAGCAGCTCGTCCTGCTGCGGCGGGGTGCCCAGCCGGTGACGCTTGACCCGCAGCCCGAGCAGCGTGGTCGGATCCTTCTCGACATAGACGATCGAACGGTTGTCGTCGGCCCAGACCGCGCCGGGCTCGGCGTTCTCGATGCGATCCTCGAACAGCGCGCCGCTGCGCAGATCGCGCACGCGGATCACGTACTGGCGCCGCCCCACGGTGTCCTCGGCGTACGCCAGCAGCTGGTTGTCGGGGCTCACCTCGAACCCGCCGATCTGGTGAAAGTCGTGACCGCGCGCCAGCGCGTTGCCGTCGAGCAGGATTTCTTCCGGAGATTGCACCTGGGGCGCTTGCGTGGCCGCGCCAGAAACCTGCTTGCGCCGCGCATGGATCGGGTACTCGGCACTGGCCTCGTAGCGCGTGTAGTAGTAGTAGCCGCGCTCCAGAAAAGGAACGGTGGCATCGTCCTGCTTGATGCGACCGACGATCTCCCGGTACAGGTCGTTGCGCAGCCCCTGCACCGGCGCCAGCACCGCGTCCGTGTACGCATTCTCGTCGGCGAGGTAGCCGAGCACGCGCGTGTCCATGCGCATGTCGTCGCGCAGCCAATAGTAGGGATCCAGGCGCGCGCCGTGCGGCGAATTCACCGCCTCCGGGCGGACTGCAGCCACGGGCGGCGTCAACTTGTGCGCTATGTCGTTCATGCGGCCGTCCGTGGAGCTGCGAATCGCTGCGCAGCCCGCGGCAAGTGTTGCACAGATAACAAGAAATGCGAGTTGTAACAGTGGCTTGTCGATAGGGTGCATGAGGCGTCCGCCGCTGAGACTGGACTAGAGACCTGAACGGCAAGGAAAGATTCTACGGCCCGGCGATCCGGGCGGCGGCTGCCGGGGAATCGCGGCCGGTCACGCGGCGGATCAGGGCCTGGCCGCATCTGAAACGAGCGGCCCGGAGGAGCAGCGACCACAGTAACCGCTGGCGCACGCCGAAGCGCGGCAGGGGAATGACATTGCCGTAGAGCGCGGCCTGCTCGTGAATCTGCAGGCTGCGCGCGGCCACCGTGCAGCTGCTCGCGCCGCTGCGGAGCTCGAAACACGAGCGGCTCGCATCCCCGGGCATCGGCCGCACGGTCGCGAGGCAGACACCGTCGAGACGAGCCGGCAGGTCGTGGCTGGCGACCTGGCTGAAAATCAGCTGGAGGTTCTCGCGCGAGCGCGCCAGCACCAGCACGCCGCGTTCCTCGGTGACCGAGAAGCGACCTGCGAAGCTGCGATTCGCCGCATCATCTGGCTGCGCCGGCATCCTGTCCCATGAGCTCGGTTGCTGGACTTCCGGGCGCGATTCTGACCGAGACCCGGCGTGGTTGTCGCGCGTTTCTTCCACGCAGGCCATGGCTTCGAGCTGTGACGCATGCGTCATGCGCCCCGGGCGTACCTGCGCCAATATTGTCGGCATCGCGGTCATCAAGATCCTGCAATGCCCCGTTGGTACTGGCTGCTCCTGATCATCGCCCTGGTGGGAGCCTGGCATTCGTTCTCGACCCGGCCACTCGAGCAGCCCCCCGGTGAGCTCGCGCCCGCCGATCCCAGCCAGCAGCGCCTCGCTGAGCCGTACGAATTCGAAGCGCGCGGCCATGCGCTCACGGCGCGCGCCCGCATCTCGATGACTGCGCGCGTGCTGGCCAGCGAACGCTACCGCGCCGACACGATGGCTTCGCTAGTTCCCTACGATCTCGCGCTCGGCTGGGGCCTGATGTCCGATTCGGCGGTGCTGGAACGCGTGGCGGTGAGCCAGGGAAACCGCTTCTACTATTGGCGCACCGAGGACGACACGCTGCCGTTGCGCGAGCTGGCGCGGCACAGTGCCAACGTGCACCTGATCGCGGCGAACAGCGACGTGGCGCAGGGCATCTCCTCCGCCCGGGTCGGCCAGGTGATCAGCATCGGCGGATTGCTCGTCGACGTGCACAGGCCCGGCGGCGGCGGCATGAGCACCTCGCTGTCACGCGACGACACCGGCCCGGGGGCCTGCGAGATCGTCTGGGCCGAGAGTTTCGTAATCCGCCAGTAGATAGACCAGAGCAGGTAGGCCAGCAGAAAGGCTAAAGCAGATAGACGACCGCCAGCAGGCCGGTGAGCGTCGTGGCCAGGAAATACGGCAGCGCCATCCAGACCATGCGCCCGTAGGAAAGCCGGATCAACGGCGCGAGCGCGGAGCTCAGCACGAACAGAAACGCCGCTTGCCCATTGGGCGTCGCCATGCTGGGGATGTTGGTGCCGGTATTGAGAGCGACCACCAGGCGCTCGAACTGCGCACGATCGATCGCACCGCTGCGCAACGCCTCGGTGACCTCGTTGATGTAGAGCGTGGCGACGAACACGTTGTCGCTGATCGCCGAGAGCGCGCCGGTGGCCAGATAGAACATCGCCACCTGGGCGCGCCCATCCAGGGCCAGCACCGCGTGCATCACCGGCGCGAACAGGTGCTGCGCGTGGATCATCGCCACGATGACGAAGAACACGCCGAGCAGCGCGGTGAACGGCAGCGCCGCGCGAAAGGCGTCGCCCAGGCGATGCTCCTCCACTACGCCGCTGAAAGCCGTCGCCAGCACGATGACGCCCAGGCCGATCAGGCCCACCTCGGCGACGTGCGTTGCCAGCGCGCCGACCATCAGCAGCGCCACGATCGCCTGCGCGACGATCCTCACGCGGTCGAGCGCAGTGCGCTGCGCGTCCTCGCGCGCCGCGAATCGCGCCAGCACCTCGCCGACGCGATCGGGCAGCGTCACGCCGTAACCGAACACGCGCCCCTTCTCGAGGAACAGGCAGAGCAGCAACCCGACCGCGAATACCGGCATCGACACCGGCGCGACCTTGACGAAGAACTCGATGAAATCCCAGCCGGCGCGCGCGCCGATCAGCACGTTCTGCGGCTCGCCGACGAGCGTGCACACTCCGCCGAGCGTGGTGCCGATCGCGGCGTGCATGACCAGGCCGCGCAGGAATGCCCGGAACTGCTCCAGGTCCGCCCGGTGCGCCTCGGCAACGAGCGAATCGTCGGCGACATCGTGCTCGTCTTCCGCGCGCCGGCCGGTCGCGCTGCGGCCCGTTGCGATCCCATGATAGACCGCATAGAAACCGGCCAGCACGGTCAGGATCACAGCCATCACGGTCAGCGCATCGAGGAACGCCGACAGCACCGCGCTGACGAAGCAGAACAGCAATCCCAGCAGGATGCGCGAGCGGATCGCCAGCAGCAGCCGCGTGAATACGTACAGGAGCATGTCCTGCAGGAAGTACACGCCCGCCACCATGAAGATGAGCAGCAGGATGATCGGAAATCCCGCCGTGACCTCTGCGTAGACCCCGGCGGGCGAAGCCAGGCCGAGCAGGATGGCTTCGAGCGCAAGGAGTCCACCGGGCTGCAGGGGGTAGCACTTCAGGGTCAGCGCCAGCGTGAAGACGAATTCGAAGAGGATCGCCCAGCCGGTGATCACCGGGCCCGCCAGCGCCAACAGCAGCGGATTTACCGCGAGCAGCGCCAGTACGGTCCACTTGTACCAGGGCGGGGCACTGCCCAGGAAGGAACGGAACGACGCGCTGCTGCTGATCACGAACGAACTGCGCCCGCTGTGCGTGTCACTCGGCCGCCGCCGGAGCGCGCTTGCGCAGGCTCAGCGCCACGGGAATCAGCGAAACCGCGATGATGATGATCGTCACCACGCCGAAGTTGTTCTTGATGAGGGGGATGTTGCCGAACGCGTACCCGCCCCACACGAACAATCCGACCCAGCCGACGCCGCCCACCGTGTTGTGCAGCTGGAAACGCGCCAGGTGCATGTGGCCGATGCCCGCCACGAACGGCGCGAAGGTGCGGATGATGGGCACGAAGCGCGACAGGATGATGGTCTTGCCGCCGTGGCGCTCGAAGAACTCCTCGGTGCGGTGCAGGTACTCGACCTTGAGGAAGGGAACCCGGCCGCTGAAGGCGCGCGGGCCGATGGCGCGCCCGATGGCGTAGTTGGTGGTGTTGCCGAGCACCGCGGCGAACGACAGCAACAGCCAGGCGGACAGCGGCCGCAGCGTCCCGGTGTCGTCCACCGCCGCCAGCGCGCCCACGGCAAACAGCAGCGAATCGCCGGGCAGGAAAGGCGTCACCACCAGCCCGGTCTCCGCAAAGATGATCAGGAACAGGATCGCGTAGATCCAGAGGTCGAAACGCACCAGCAGCTCGACGAGGTGGCGGTCCAGGTGCAGGACGAAGTCGACGAACAGCTGCAGGAGCTCCATGCGGACGAATTCTAGCTTTGGCGCGCAGCGCGCGCCCGATATAGTTGCCGCTCCGCGATGCGCGACCGCCGGCAGGCGACGGGGCCACGGTGCTTCACGAAGTTCCACTCATTGCGATCCTCGCGATCGGCCTGGCGCTGGCCTTTTTCTTCGGATTCCTGGCCGCACGGCTGCGGATGCCGCCGCTGATCGGCTACCTGCTCGCCGGGATCGCGGTCGGGCCGCACACGCCGGGATTCGTCGGCGACATGGACCTGGCCGCGCAGCTCGCCGAGATCGGCGTGATCCTGCTGATGTTCGGCGTCGGCATGCATTTCTCGGTGCGCGATCTGATGGCCGTGCGCGGTATCGCCGTTCCGGGCGCAATCGCCCAGATCGCGGTCGCCGTCGTGCTCGGTGCGGTCGCCACAACCGCGTGGGGCTGGACGGTGCAGGCCGGCATCGTCTTCGGTCTCGCCCTGTCGGTCGCGAGCACCGTCGTCCTGCTGCGCGCCCTCGAGCAGCGCGCGGCGGTGAGCTCGCTGGAGGGCCGAATCGCGGTCGGCTGGCTCATCGTCGAGGACGTGGCGATGGTCGTCGCACTGGTGCTGCTGCCCGTGATCGCGGGCGGGGCCTCCGGCGAAGGGCCGCGGGGCCTGGAGCTCGCCGCGCAGATCGGGCTGCTGCTGGGCAAGATCGCGCTGTTCTTCGTCGTCATGCACTACGTCGGCGTGCGTTTTTTTCCGTGGCTGTTCGCGCAGGTCGCCGGCACCGGTTCGCGCGAGCTGCTCACGCTGTTCGTGATCGCGGTTGCGCTGGGCATCGCCTTCGGTTCCGCCGTCCTGCTCGGGGTGTCGTTCGCGCTCGGCGCGTTCTTCGCGGGCGTCGTGATCAACGAATCGCAGCTGAGCAGCCGCGTGGCGACGGAAGCGGTGCCGCTGGAGAACGCCTTCGCGGTGCTGTTCTTCGTCTCGGTGGGCATGCTGTTCGACCCTGACATCCTGCGCGAGATGCCGCTGCAGGTGCTGACGGTCGTGGCGATCGTGCTGATCGGCAAGTCCCTGGCGGCGCTGTTGATCGTGCTGTGGTTCCGCTATCCGCTGCGGGCGGCGCTCACGGTTGCGGCGAGCCTGGCGCAGATCGGCGAGTTCTCGTTCATCCTCGCCGCGATGGGCGTTTCGATGGGCGTGCTGCCACCCCAGGCCCAGAGCCTGATCCTCGCCGGCGCGCTGCTGTCCATCACGCTCAATCCGCTGGCTTTCGCGACGATCGACCCCGTGGAGCGTTTCCTGCGCGGCCGGCCGCGACTCGCCGCCTTTCTCACCAGGCTCCAGCGCCTGCCCGACGAACCGGTCGTGCCCGTCTCGCTCCGGGACCACGTGGTGCTGGCCGGCTACGGCCGCGTCGGCCGTTCGATCGCCACGCGGCTCGCGCAGAGCGGCATTCCGTACGTGGTGATCGAGCAGAATCGCCAGGCGCTGCGCGACCTCGAGGGCACCGCGATACCGTTCGTGTTCGGCGATGCCACCAACGAGGCGGTTCTCACCCGCACGCGTCCGGAACGCGCCCGCATGCTGATCCTGGCGACGCCGGACGTGCTGCAGGCCGAACGCGTCCTGAAACTCGCGCGCGCGGCCAATCCATCGATCGACAGCGCCGTGCGCACGCACAGCGAGGCAGAGCTCGCGTTCATCCGCCGCCACGGGGTCGGGCTCGCGCTGATGGGAGAGCAGGAGCTGGCGGCCGGACTGGCGCGTTACGTCCTCGACGTCTACGAGCGGCGGGCGGTCGACAGCGATTGACGGCCGGCCGGATCGCGCGATCCCTTGCAGGCCATCACGCGCGTGCCCTGGTGCCACGTGTCGGCCCCGGCGAGCTGCAGAAGACCAATGGCCGACCAACTGTTCGAATGCTTCGTTCACTTCGATACCCTCCTTCCCGGCGCGTGCGTCTCACGCCGGCAGGGCGCCGGCCGGAGCCATCGCCGGGCGCGGTTCGATCGACGGCGGGATGAGCTTGTACATCACCGGCGTGACCAGCCGCGCCAGCAGCGTCGAGGAGATCAGCCCGCCGATGATCACCCAGGCCATGGGTGAATACAGGCCGATGTTCTGCAGCGCGAGCGGCAGCAGGCCGCCGATGGCCGTGGCGGAGGTGAGCAGGATCGGCAGGAAGCGCATTTCGCCGGCGCGCTCGATCGCCTCGTCGAGCGGCACGCCCTGCGCGCGCAGCTGGTTGGTGAAATCCACCAGCAGGATCGAGTTCTTGATCTCGATGCCGATCAGGGCGATGAAGCCGATGCTGGCGGTGAAGGACAGGTCGTTGCCGGTGGCGAGCAGCATCAGCATGCCGCCGAAGACGCCGAGCGGCACCACCGTGAGCACGATCAGCGTGCTCTTGAAGCTGCCGAACTCGAGCACCAGCACCGCGAAGATGCCGAAGACCGCAATGATGATCGCGGTGCCGATCCCGGCGAAGGACTCCGCGCCGGATTCCGCTTCGCCGCCGAGCTTGTAGTGATAGCCGCGCGGCCAGGCCATCGAGTCGAGCTTCGCCACTACCGCGCGCGTGACCTCGGCGGTATTGAAGCCGGCGACCACTTCCGCATCGATGGTCACGGCGCGCTCGCGGTTGTACCGCTGGATCTGGGTCGGCGCGCTCTCGAACTCGAGCGTGGCCAGCTGCGACAGCGGCAGCGTCTTCCCGGAAAGCGATGGCACCCGCACTTGCTCCAGCGTGCTGAAGTCCGCGCGCGCGCCGATGGGCGTGCGCACCACGATGTCGTACTGCTCGCCGTCGACGTTCCTTGAAGGTTCCGACCGGCAGGCCCGCCACGGCGAGGCGCACGGCGCGGTCCAGTTCCACCGTCGGCACGCCGAGCTGGTTGGCCTTCTGCGGGTCGATGGCGAGCTTGAGGTTGGTGCGCGAGACGCGCAGCGGATTCTCCACGTCGCGGGTTCCGGGCGTGGTCTCGATCAGCTTCTCGATCCGGTGCGCGAGCTGCTCGATGACGGTGAGGTCCGGCCCCACGATGCGCACCGCCACGGGTGCGGAGATCGGCGGGCCGTTCACGAACTCCTTCACGAAGATGTCGGCGTTGGGGTAGCCGCGCCAGCCGCCGACGCAGCCCGTCGAGCTGCGCCGGAGTCCTGCGCGTGTCGTACTCGCGCAGCTGCACGAACACCTCGGCAAAGTTCGGCGCGTCGTCGGCGCACGATGTGGTTGTAGTAGATCTGCGGGTTGCCGTGGCCGAGATTGGCGAACCAGCTCTTCACCTGCGGCATCTGCGCCAGCTGTTCCTCCACGAAGCGCAACGCCCGGTCGGTTTCCGCGAGGCTGCTGCCGTTCGGCGTCTCCACCGTCACCAGGAACTGCGGCGTGTCGGCCTTGGGGAACAGGCTCCCGCCGGCCACGCCGGCGATCAGCACCGACAACAGCAGCGAGCCGCCGATCGCGATCGACACGGTCGCCCGGGGGCGCGCCAGGCAGTAGTGCAGCGCCGGGCGGTAGTAGCGGTGGATCGCGGACATGACCCGCTCGAACAGCCGGTTGCCATGCGCGGAGTCCTCGCGCAGCAGGCGGCTCGCCAGGAACGGGATGATGGTCAGCGCGATGATGAGCGAGCCGATGATGCTGGACACCACGGCCATCGGCAGCACGCGGATGAACTTGCCCGCGGTTCCGGGCAGCGCGAGCAGCGGCAGGAACGCGAACACCAGGGCGGCGGTGCAGCCGAGGATGGCGACGAAGATCTGGCGTGTGCCGGCGAGTGCCGCCGCGGCGCGGGGCAGACCCGTGCGCAGGTGGCGGGCGATGTTCTCCACCACCACGATCGAATCGTCCACCAGCAGGCCCAGCGCCACCACGAAACCGGCGATGGAGAGCTGATTGAGCGAGTAGCCGAGGAAATACAGGATGGCGAGGCCGAAGGCGAGCGACAGCGGGATCGAGATCATGACGATGCCGGCCGCGCGCCAGCCCAGCGGCAGCAGCGTCAGCATCACGAGTCCGATGGCGATCGCGAAGTCCTTGTACAGGCGGTCGAGGCGATTCTCGACGTTGTGCGACTGGTCGAAGCCGAACTCGAGCCTGATGCGTCCGGGCAAGGTCTCCTTGAAACTTGCCAGCGCCATGCCGATGCCCTTGCGCACCTCGAGGATGTTGTAACCGTCCTTCTGGTTCGCAGTGACGAACACGGCGCGTTTGCCGTTGAAACGCCCCACGTAGCTCACCGGCTGCGGCGACCAGGAAACCTCCGCGACGTCGCGCACCCGCACGGCGTGTCCCTGCGGCGCCGCAACCACGGTGTCGCGCACCTCGTCGAGACTCGTGTAGCTGCCCGAGGTCTTGAGGCTGAAGCTGCGCGGCCCGAGATCGACGAATCCCCCGGGAATGTTGGCATTCTCGCTCTGCACGGCCTGGATCACCTGGCCCGGCGTGAGGTGCAGCTCGGCCATGCGCTTGAGATCGACCGCGATGCGCAGCTCGCGCTGCGGATGAGCCCAGCTCTCCGCGGTGCGCACGCCCGGCACGGTCTTGAGCAGGTCCTTGAGCGTGCGCGCGTAATCCTCCAGCTCGGTGTAGGGCGCATCCTGCGACACCAGTGCGATCTGCACGATGTTGACCAGCGCGGGGCTGATCTTGCGGATCTCGAGATTGGCGATCTCCGCCGGCAGCGTCGCGCGCAGCGCGTTCACCTCGCGCGTCACCTCGTCGTACTTCTTGTCGGCGTCGGTGTAGGCCTGGAACTCGATGGCGGTGAACGACACGCCGTCGGTGATCGTGGTCTCGATGTCCTTGATGTCCTCGAGCTCGGCCAGCCGGTCCTCGATGGGCTTGGCGACCAGCCGTTCCAGGTCCTTGGGATCGGCGCCCGGGTAGATCGCGGTGATGAAGAACCCCGAGATCTTGAAGTACGGGTCCTCCTCGCGCGGCATGCTGGTGAAGGTGAACCAGCCGACGACGATGAGGCAGAGGAACGCGACCAGCGTGAACTGGTAGCGGCGGATGGGGAATTCGAGCAGCGTCATGTGCGTTGCCGGCGAAGGTGCGCGCAAGCGGGCGTCAGCCGCGGCGTGGATCGGCCGACACGGCCACCGCATTGCCACGGTGCTCGATCGCCTGGCCGTCGGGCCGGATATCGATCGCCTCACCGTCCTCGAGATACAGAGCGCCGTCGGTGACGATGCGCACACCGGGCTCCAGGCCCGACGCCAGCGCCACGCTGTCCGGGCCGATGAACGCGACCTCGACGTCGCGGCGCCGCGCCTTGTCGCCGTCCACGACGAACACGCTCGCACGCCGTCCGCTTCCCTCCACCACCGCCGCGATCGGTACGTAGGTGAGCGCCGCCGCGCGTGCGGACGAGGGCGTGATCGAGAGTTTGGCAATCAGCCCGGTGACGAGCTTCGTCGGTGATTCGTCGAGCCGCACTTCGATCGGGAACAGGCCGGTGCCCGGTTCCGCGGCGGTCGCGATCTCGCTGACGCGGCCGCCGAGCACCTGGCCCGGAAAGGCGTCGATGCGAACCTCGGCGCCGTCGTTCACGGCGAGCTGCACGACCTCGCGGTCGCTGAGCGCGGCGCGCACCACGAAACCGCGGTCCATGGCGCCGAGCACGACAACGGGCTGACCCGCGGGCACGAGCTCGCGCTCCTCGGCCAGGCGCTGCAGCACGGTGCCGTCGCGCGGCGCGACGATCACCGCATAGCTCTGATTGAACTGCGCCGCCTCGAGCTGCGCTTCTGCCACTGCTGCCGTCGTACGCTGCGCTTCGAGCTGCTCGAGGCTGATGACCTCATCGGCATAGAGGCGCTCGCCGCGTTCCAGGTCGCGCCTGGCCTTCTCCGCCGACTCGCGCGCCTGTGCGACCTGCGAGGCGATCTCGGTCGGATCGATCGCCGCGAGCAGCTGGCCCTTGCGCACGCGATCGCCGAGCTGCGCCGGCAGCGAGCGGATGACGCCGCCGACCTTGAAGGACAGCCGCATTTCGTCGTGCGTCTGCACCCGGCCGGTGGTGGAGATCGCGGGCGCCGCCGGTCCGCTGGCGCTCACGCCCGTGCGCACCGGAGTGGCCGCCGGTGCGGCGGTCGGCGCCTCCTTGCCGCATGCGGCCACGATCAGGACCACCAGCGGAATCGACAAACGCAGCGGCTTCATGAACGTAATCTCCCTCAGCGCGCGGCGGCGGCGATCCTGGGTGCCGCGCCGGTTGCGTACTCGAGCTCGGCCCGGCGCGTGAGCAGGTCGAACTGCGTGACCGAGTAGTTGAGCTCCGCATTGGTGAGCGTGGTGCGCGCGTCGAGGAATTCCACCTGGCTGATGACGCCCGCATCGCGCTTGCGCGCGGCGATCTTGAAGGCCTCGCGCGCCGCTTCCTGCCGCGCCAGCGCCGTGCCGAGGGCGCTGAACGCGGCTCGCATCTCGCCGAAGGCCTGTTCCACCTCCAGCGCGATGCGGTGCTCGACATCTTCGCGCTGCAGCCCGATCGAGCGCGCCGTCAGACGCGCTTGCGACAGGCGGGCGCGATCCTGGTTGCCGTTGAACAGGTTCCAGGAGAAGGTGAGCGAGGCGATCGAATAATCGTCCTCGGAACCGAAGCGGTATTCCTCGCCCTGCACGCCCGATTCGAGCGCCAGGGCGATCGTGGGCTTGAAGCGGGCGTTGGCTGCGGATACCTGCGCGAGCGCGGCCGCGCCGGCGGACTCGAGCTGCCGCAGCTCCGGGCGCTGTTCGAGCGCGCGCGACTGCAGATCCTCGAGCGCCGGCAGGGTCACTGCCCCGGCTGCGACCGTTGCCGGCTCGATCGGGGCATCGAGCGCACGATTGAGCAGGAAGTTGAAGTAGCTGCGCGCAACATCCAGCGTGCTGGCAATGCGCACGCGCTGCTGCTCGACCTCCAGAAGCTCGGCGCGGGCGCGCAGCATCTGGTCACGCGTCGTCTTGCCGTTCTGATACAGGCTCTCGTTGACGCGCAGGTTCTCCTCCAGCAGCTCGCGGCTCGCCTCGACGATGCCCAGGCCCTGCCGCGCCCGCAGCCAGCTGTGATAAGCGGTCTGCACGTCGCGGGCGAGAGTCCGGGCGACGCTGTCGCGCGTCGCCTGCGCGGAAGCCGCCAGCGCCTTGCGCGCGCGCACGCCGGCGCGGATCTCGGGCGCGTACAGCGGCTGCACCAGGTGAACGTAGGTCTGCTGCTCCTGCTCCCGCAGGAACGCAAATTCGGAATTGTCGATCGGGCTGAATGCCGGCGGCCGCCCCTGAGCGATCAGCAGCTCGTTGAGGGTCGCGTACACGGGGTTGATGAGATCTCCGAGCGGCAGGTCGAGGGTGCGGCCGCCCTCGGCGCGCGAGAAGCGCGATTCGAGCGAGACCTGCGGCAGATAGCGGCCGCGCGCCTCGGCCAGGGCGGCGAGGCTCTGCTGCACCGAGATGTCCTCGCGCTGCAGGCCGAGATTGCCGTCGAGTGCGATCGCGAGATAGCCGGCGAGCACCGCGTCGATCGTGCGCTCCTGCGCAACTGCGCCGGTGGCGAGCAGGAGCGCCGCGAGCACCCCGAGCAGTTGCGGGATTCGGACCGGGTTGCGTGTGCCGCGCATGGGGATCCTGCCTGCCCGATCAACGCTTGCCAGCCAGCGAGCGGCGCGCCATCCGCAGCGCATGCTTGACCAGCTGCTCGGGACCGATGCCGTCGTGCACGAGCAGGTTGGCCTTGGTGGCGATGAGCTGGATGATCCCGTGCATGAAACCCCACAGCGTGGTGGCGGTGAGATCGCGGTCGCCCAGGTCGCGGCGGATCGAGCCGTCGCGGATGCCGGTGCCGAGCACCTCGACGATGAACTCGTGCACCGCATCGCCGGCGACCACGCAGCCGTGCTGCTCTGCGAACTGCTCGGGGTCGGGCTGCAGCATCTCGAAGCGCGCCAGCGCCTCGAAATACACGGGGCATTCGCGCGCGAAGATCACGTAGGCGCGGCCGATCGACTCGACCTTGTCGATGCCGGACTTGTGGCGGGCCGCGGCCGCCACGAAACGCCGGCGCAGGTCGACGAGCCCGCGTTCGCACACGCCCATCAGCAGATCGACCTTGTCCTCGAAGTAGACGTACAGCAGCGCGCGCGACAGCCGCGCCCGGCGCGCGACCTGATCCATGGTGGCCTTTTCCGGGCCGACCTGCGCGAACACCGCTTCGGCCGCATCGAGGATCTCGTTGCGGCGCCGGTCCTTCTCCTCCTGGCGGCGGGCGGCGATGTACGACATGGGCGCGCAACATACGAGGGTCATTGACACGGTGTCAATGACTATATGGTTGTACAGTCATAGCCGCCGAGCGCTGCGCCGCCCCAGCAGGCTCACGCCACGAGTCGGCGGCTCCGCGGCGGCGGCAGGTTCTCGCCGCGGCTCATCTGACCAGCCGCGCCACGGCGTTGGCCAAGCGGTCGATATCGTCGTACGAGTTGTAGACGTGCGGTGCGGCGCGCACCGCGTCGAACCCCGCGCCCGCATGCTTGACGGCTTGCACCGCGATGCGATGCTCCGCGAGCAGGCGGCGCGCGAGCTCCGCGGAATCCACGCCGGGCACCTGGAACGAGACGATGCCGGCCCACAGCTGCGGGTGCGCCGAGGTGAGGATTCGCACCCCGGTGACGCGCTGCAACTGCAGTCGCAGGTACCAGGCCAGCTCGCGGATTCGCGCTGTCATGCGCTCCCGGCCGATGTCGCGCTGGAACTGCAATGCGGGCAGCAAGCTGAAGAACAGCGGCGCCAGGTGCTGGAACGAGTACGCGAACTTGCGCAGCGCTCCGGGCCAATCCGCGCGGTATTCCGCGGCCGGCTGGACGCTCGGCGCCCCGTCGCGATCCAGCGCGTCCCACTCGTCGTGTCCGGCCACCACGGCGGGCCAGACGCGGTGGCGCGCCGCGTCGCGCAGGTAGAGCATGCCGGTGCCCGCCGGACCGCTGCACCACTTGTGGAATCCCGCCGCATAGAAATCGCAACCCAGATCGCGCAGCGACACTGGCAGCATTCCCAGCGCCTGCGCGCCATCGACGACCGAGAGGATGTTGCGCGAACGCGCCAGCTCGCTGAGCTCGCGCACCGGCAGCAGCGAACCGTCGGTGTACTGCACGTGCGCGCAGGCGAGCACGCGCGTGCGCGGCGAGAGCGCTGCCGTGAACGCGTCGATGACATGCTGGGGATGCGGCAGGGGAGTGGGCAACGAGACCTGCACGATCTTCAGCGCGCGGCGCTTGGCCTGGAGAAGCCAGGGGTAGATCGCGGCGGGGTGCTCGTGCTGCGTGGTCACGATCTCGTCGCCCTCGAGCAGGTCGAGTCCCGTGGCCAGCAGGTTGAGCGCTTCCGTGCAGCCCGACGTGAAGCTGATTTCCTCCGCATTCGCTCCGAGGAAGGCGGCCACTGGGTTGAGGAGGTTCTGCAGTCCCGCGCCGGTGAGGTTGGCGCTGTGGTAGGCGATGCGATTGGCGCTTTGCGCTTCGCGATGCCGGTACTCCTCGATGAGCACACGCCGCAGGCTCGGACCGGAAAACGCGCTGTTGAGCCAGACGAGTCCCGGCTCGATCACCGGTTGCTGGCGGGCGAATTCCCACAGCTCGCGAGAAGAGACCGGTAGTTCTTCCGGTGACTGGGCCGCGGCCGTCGCCGAGACCCCGGCGGCCAGCCCCAGCCCACCCATAAATTCGCGCCTGTTCAATGACATGCGTTCATCCTGAGCCATCAGACCGTGACTAGTGTATTTGAACTTCGCCAAAGAGTTCTTGCAATAACAGACCGAGCGGTCTTAAAGTAGCGCCATGAGCACGAGCACCAAAGGCGAAGAAACCCGTCTGCGCATCCTGGAGCGCGCCGCGCCGCTCCTCAATCGCCACGGCTTTCAGAACGCGCCGGTGTCGGAAATCATGCGCGTCACCGGGCTGCAGAAAGGCGGCCTCTACAATCACTTCGCCAGCAAGGAAGAGCTCGCGCTCGCGGCGTTCGATCTCATCATGGAACGTGTCATGGCGCGCGTCTACGAGACGCACAACCAGCACAGCTCGCCGCTCGCCCAGCTCATCGCGCACATCGAGCTGATAGGTCATGGCCACACGTCCATGGAAGGCGGCTGCCCCATAGCCAACAGCATGGTCGAGAGCGACGACGCCACCAACCCGGCGCTGCGCGCGCGCGTCAAGAACGTGCTGGAGCGCTGGCGCAAGTATCTCGCCCAGGTCGTCGCCAACGGCATCGTGCAGGGCGAGATCCGCGCCGACGTGAATCCCGACGAAGTGGCCACGCACGTGATCGGCACGCTCGAGGGTGGCCAGCTCATGAGCCAGTTCTACGGCGATCGCGGTTATCTGCGACGCATGACCGATCAGCTGCTGGCGTTCGTCGACGAGAAGCTGCGCGCGTCGGCCTGACGGTTTTTTTTGCCCGCGCACAGACCGAACGGTCTCTTTTTTTTCCGGAGGCGATCATGAAGACCACGACCTGGATCAACGCATCGGCTCTGCTGGCCGCCGTGACCATCGCGCTCGGGGTCGCGAATTGGGACACGGGCGCGGCAGGAACAGCCCTGTCGCCCGGCCTTGCGCCGGCAGAATCGTTCATGGCGGATGTCGCCACCGGCTGGCTGCCGGCCGAGGCTGCGCGCAGCGAAATCGAGCAGCGCAGCGCGCTCCTGCAGAGCTTTGCCGCGGAACACCGCATCACGGTGCGCGTGCTCGACTCGAGCGCAGCCGTGCGCACGCGCAATGCCGACGGAGAGCGGCTCGGAGTGCCGCTGGCGCGCTTGACGCGCTCTTTCGAGTTTCGTGTGACCGATGCGCGCGACGGCGACCTGCTGCGCGGCACGCTCGCGACGTGGTCCGTGCCGCTGCATGACGCGCGAGCCGCCACACCGCAGCGCGCAGCGACGGCTGCGGCGCGCATTGACGGGTTCTGATTGCCCTCAGGGGGCCTTGGAAGGGACTGAGCGCAGCGCTCAGCGCGGTTTGTAAGTGAGCCAGTCGGGGAAGGCCCAGCCCCAGCGAATCGCGCCGAGCCGCACGACCGCGATCGCCGCCATTGCCAGCAACGACGCCAGTGCGGGCGTGGCGATCTGGGTAGCGAGCGCACTGACGTACAGAGCGCCGCCGAGCAGCAACGGGGTCATGTAGAGCTCGCGGCGCATCAGGATAGTGGGCTGGCCTGTGAGCACGTCACGTATCAGGCCACCGCCGATTCCAGTGATCACGCCCATCACCACGGCCACGCCGGGACGGAATCCGAGGCCCAGCGTCTTTTCCGCCGCGCCGCGGCCAGCACGCCGGTCACCGCGAACACCGCGGTGCCGAGCTGCAGCAGGAAATAGTCGAGTGCCATCCAGCGGCCGGCTCAGCGTACCAACCGCGGCATGCGCTCGAGCTCCCACTGGTGCGCGGGCACGCCGCGACGCAAATGCATTCCGCCGCCGAGCGGGACGAAGTGACGTGCCAGGCGCTGCCGGTACCAGTGCGCCGGGCGCAGGGTCACCTCGCGGTCGGTGCGCGACTGATCGCAGTTGTCCTCCCAGTCCTCGTGCGTCAGCGCGCTGAAATACAGCGCGCCGCGCGTCACGCGGCCGAGGTTGGCGATGGCCCGCGCCGCGTCCCGGTCACCGAGGTACTGCAGCACGTCGTAGCAGACGACCAGGTCGTAGGGTGCGCGCGCACGGTGACTCGCGATGCAGCCGTGCTGCCATCCGAAGCGCTGACACAGATACTCGCTCGCCTCGAGCCCGAGATAGCGGGCGCCGGGAATGCCGCGCTCCAGGGGAGCGCGCAGCCAGCCCATGCCGCAGCCGGCATCGAGGATCGTGCGGATCGGCAGGTCCAGGTAGTTGACGAATGCCGCGATGAATTGCCCGCGCCGCGCCATCTCGAGCCGCGAGGTCACGGCGGTGCGCGGGTTGTCGTAGTGCCGCCGGTAGAATTCGGCGCCGAAACGGGCGTAGCGCCCGCGCCGGGCAGCGGCGGCGGAAGAATCGGTCACCTCGCGCGTCTCCCGGCGGTCGGGCACGTATTGTGGTGCGCCGGCGCGGCTCAGTCGAGCGGCTGCATGCCGCTCGGGCCGCCGAGCTTCTTCAGTGCATCGTCGCAGCGCAGCCACGGCACGTGCGTATCGTAGAACACGTGCGCTACCGGCTCCCGGTCGATGTCGCCGGGCACGGTCGCGCGTGCCACGTGTGTCTCGCCGGCCCACCGTTCGCCTTCGAAGAACAACATGCTGCCGCAGCGGCGACAGAAACCGCGCCGCGCCGCCGGGGAGGAGTCGTACCACTGCAGCAGCTCGGCCCCGCGGACCAGCCGCAACTGCCGGGAGGCGATTCCGAACCAGGTCACGACGCCGGCGCCGTGCGCGCGCCGGCACATCGAGCAGTGGCAGTGCGCGCACCACTTGGTGGGGGTGGTGATCTCGAAGGCGATCCCTTCGCACAGGCACCCGCCCCGCAGCAGCTTGTCCTCGGCCATTGCCCGTACCTCGTGTTTCATTCCCCGCGCGGGGAATGATAACGCGAACGTGCTCGCCGGCTGCCGGGAACAGGGCGCCGTGGGCGCCGCTGCGTCGCGTCCGCGCGCCCGAATATCAGCAGCAGCGCGTCGGCCCACCGCTGAAGCGCCTTTCCTGTTCCTTCACGTAGAAGCTGCGCCGGTCGAGCGGCGCATCGGCGGGATGCTCGCGGCGCTGATGCGCGAGGTAGCGCTCGTAAGCGTCGTCGCCGCTGACGTGGCGCAGCGCATGCCAGAGACGCGACAGGATTGCCGGGGGGCGCGCGCTCATGCGAGTTGCGTCGGCACGTGCGGGGATTCGGTATCGAGCGGCGCGCGCCGGCGCGACAGGTGCACGTAGCAGACGCGCAGCATGTCGAGCACGATGATCCATACCAGGATCAGGAACATCGCGGTCAGCCAGCCGTCGAGCCGCTGATTGAAGATGAGCTGCGCGGCGACCGCGGCGCGCTCAGGGGGCAGGACGCCGGCCGCCAGCTTGTCCGCCATGTCGCTGGCCGCGGCGAAGAAGCCGATCCTCGGGTCGCCGCTGGTGAGCTTCTGCAGCGCGGCCGTGGTGGTCACGATCACGAGCCACGCCAGCGGCAGGCCGCTGACCCAGGCGTGGCGCACGCGCCCCGAACGCACCAGCACCGCGGTCACCACGGTGAGCGCGATCGCGGCGAGCAACTGGTTGGCGATGCCGAACAGCGGCCAGAGGATGTTGATGCCGCCGTTGGGATCGATCACCCCGATGTAGAGGAAGTAACCCCAGGCGGCTACCACCAGGGAGCTGGACAGCAGAACGGAAGGGTACCAGGAGCACTCGCCCAGCGGCCGCCAGATCGTGCCGAGCACGTCCTGCATGATGAAACGCGCGACGCGCGTGCCGGCATCCAGCGTGGTGAGGATGAACACCGCTTCGAACATGATGGCGAAGTGGTACCACATCGCCAGCAACCCGTGGCCGAAGGCCGAACCGAAGATGCTCGCCATGCCCACCGCCAGCGACGGTGCGCCGCCGGTTCGCGCGAACAGCGTCTGCTCGCCCATGTCGCGCGCCAGGGCCTGCATCTGTTCCGCCGTCACCGGAAAACCCCAGGCGGTGATCGCAGCGGTCGCGGTGTGCGGATCGGCTCCGACCACGCCGGCCGCGGTATTGATGGCGAAATAGACGCCCGGGTCGAGCACGCACGCGGCCACCAGTGCCATCACGCCGACGAGGGACTCGAGCGCCATCGAGCCGTAGCCGATCAAGCGGATGTCGGTTTCGCGCGCGATCAGCTTGGGCGTCGTGCCGGAGGAAACCAGGGCGTGAAAACCCGAGATTGCGCCGCACGCCAGCGTGATGAACAGGAACGGGAACAGCCGGCCGCTGAAGATCGGGCCGGTGCCGTCGATGAAGCGGGTCAGCGCCGGCATCTTGATCTCGGGGCCGAGCACGCCTATTGCTGCGGCGAGCAGCAGCACGGTGCCCAGCTTGACGAAGGTGGACAGGTAGTCGCGCGGCGCCAGCAGCAGCCACACCGGCAGGATGGCGGCGACCAGACCGTAGGCGATGACGAATCCGGCGAGGCTGGTGGCGTCGAAATCGAACGCGGCCCGCCAGGCCGGATGCGAGTCGACCCAGCCTCCGCCCGCCACGCCCAGCAGCAGCAGCGCGACGCCGATCGCCGTGGCCTCGAGTACGCGCCCCGGGCGGATGTTGCGCAGGTAGATCCCGACCACGATGGCGATCGGGATCGTCGCGAATACCGTGAAGCTCGACCACGGGCTGTGCGTCATCGCCTTGACGACCACGAGCCCGAGCACGGCTATCAGGATGACGCAGATGGCCAGCGTCGCAATCAGCGCCGCGCTCCCGCCGATGTGCCCGAGCTCGTCGCGCGCCATCTGCCCCAGACTGCGGCCGTCGCGGCGCACCGAGCAGAACATGACCAGCATGTCCTGCACGCACCCGCCGAGCACGGCACCGACCAGCAGCCACAAGGTCCCGGGCAGGTAACCGAATTGCGCCGCGAGCGTCGGTCCTACCAGGGGGCCGGCGCCGGCGATGGCGGCGAAGTGATGGCCGAACACGATCCAGCGGTGCGTCGGTACGAAATCGCGCCCGTTGTTGAGCCGTTCCGCCGGCGTGGCGCGCGATGCATCGAGCGCCAGGACTCTTGCCGCGATCCACCCGGCGTAGAAACGCGTGGCGATGAGATAGACGCACACCGCCGCCACCACGAACCAGAGCGCATCGATGCTCTCGCCGCGGTTCAGCGCGATCCCGCCGAGCGCGGCGGCACCGAGAACCGCGACGCCGATCCACGCCAGTGCCTTGATCCTCTTGCCCATGCAGCAGGTTCCTCCCGCGGCGATTGTGACGGCGCCCGGGGCATGAATCCAGCCGCGCGCTCAGTGCAGCCGGCCGGCCCCGGCGAAATTCACCGCGTAGTATTCGTCGTCGAGGCGTGCATAGCCGACCGGCCTGCCGCTCTTGGGCGCGTGCACGAAGGCATCGTTGCCGATGAAGACGCCGACGTGCGTCACCTCCTGGCTGCCGTCGCGGAAGAACACGAGGTCGCCGGGCCGGAGCACTGCGCGGGCGACAGGCCGCGCACTACGGAATTGCCGGGCCGCTGTGCGCGGTACGTCCATGCCCAGCTCGCGATGCACGAAGTAGACGAGGCCGCTGCAGTCGAAGCCTTCCGGGCCGGAGCCGCCGAATCGGTACGGCGAGCCCACCAGCAGCTCGGCGGCGGCGGCAAGGCGTGCGCCAGCGTCCTCTTCGCGTGCGGTCGGTGTCTCCCGGCTGGCAGGCGGCGATTTCGTACTGCGCTCCGGTTGGCGGGTCGATTCCACGCCGGCGCAGCCAGCCAGGGACATGAGCACGAGGCAAGTAAGAGGCAGCCGGCCGTCCATGCGACCGAAGTCTACGGCAACACCCTGACCTGACCCTGAACGCGCCGCTTCAGGGCGCGGGCGGCGGTACGTTGACCGTGAGCCAGTAGGAGAGGGTCGCGTCCAGCTTCGGCAGATTCAGGTCGAGCAGAACCAGGTCGGGCTGGCGCCGGCCAGTGTCTGCCGCGCGTGACTCGCGCCCGAGAAGCACATCCAGGGCCTCCTCGCCATCGCGCGCGACCAGCAGCTCGACGGCGATCCCCGTGGCCCTCAGCGCGGCGCGTGCCAGCAGCTCATCGTTCTCGTTGTCTTCGACCAGCACCACGAGGGGAGCGCGTGCGGGCTGTACGCTGCCACTGCTGTCGTCGTCGTCGTTCCTTTTCATGCACCGGCCACTAGTCGCGTTCCTGGCCTTCCAGCACGGTGGCGCGCTCGCGATAGTGCGCGACCGCGATGATGACGAGCACCGCGACGAGGGCCGCACCGCCCATCACGCTTCACCACCGCTCCCTCCCGAGCGGGGCCCCCAGCCGTCCGGCTGCGCGGGCCTGACGGAAACGCGCGTTGGGCTCCAGGCTGCACGATGCGCCACCCAACCCCCCTGCCAGGCCCCCAGTCCGGCGCCAGCGCCGCGTCCGGACCGCCTAGAAAATTCTCGCGATGCTCTGCTGGATGCCCTCCGCCGCCGCGCGCGGATCCGCGGCGTCGCGTATCGGGCGCCCCACCACGATGTAGTCCGCGCCGCTGGCGAAGGCCTGCTCCACGGTGACCACGCGCTTCTGGTCGTCGTCGGGCCGGTTTTCCACCGGGCGGATGCCGGGTACGACCACCAGCAGGCGCTGGTCGATATACCGGCGCAGTTGCTCGACTTCCAGGCCGGATGAGACCACGCCGTCGCAACCCGCCTCGAGCGCGCGGCGTGCGCGGGACAGCACCAGCTGCTCGACGTCGCACGCAAAACCCAGGTCGTCCAGATCGCCGCGATCCAGGCTGGTGAGCACAGTGACCGCCAGCACTTTCACGTCACCCTTGGCGGCGGCGGCGGCTTCCATGATCGACTGGTTGCCGTGCACGGTCGTGAAAGTGACGCCGCGGTTGTTGAGACGCCGGATGGCGGCGGCGACGGTCGCCGGCACGTCGAAGAACTTCAAGTCGACGAAGATGCGCTTGCCCTGGCCGACCATCCAGTCAAGCAGCTCGAAGTACCCGCCGGCCATGAACAGCTCGAGCCCGAGCTTGTAGAACTGCACGGCATCCCCGAGCCGGCCGGCGAGGCGCCGCGCGCTGTCGGCGTCAGGCACGTCCATGGCGAAGATCAGGCGCTCGCGCACCGGGATGTTCTTCGGGTTCACTTTCGTCGCCTCCGTCTATCGGCATTGTCGGAGCATGGGAGCGCCTCGGGGCGGCTTTCGAGACTGTCGGAGGCAGGATGCCGATGCGGAGCCTCCATGGATGGATTCACGGCGTTCTCGAAAGCCGCCCCGAGGCGCTCCCATGCGCCGACGCTCACGTGCGCGCTCCCGGATCGAACAGGCGGCGATGCTCGAGAATGGCGTAACGGTCGGTCATTCCCGCGATGTAGTCGGCCACGGCGCGCGCGCGGCCGGCATCGCCGTGGGTCGCGGCGAGCGCGGCCGCGCTGTCGCTGTGCTCCGGCGGCATCAGGTTCGGATCGGCGAGAAACGTCCCGAACAACTCGCGCACCACGCGCCGCGCCTTGGTGGTCATGCGCTGCACCTTGTAGTGGCGGTAGACGTGCTCGCGCAGGAAACGCTTGAGCTCGAGGTGCTCCGCTGCCGTGCCCTCGCCAAATCCGATCAGCGGGTTGGTGTGGCGCCGTACGGCCTCGATGCTTTCCGGCGCGGCGCTCTGCAGACGTTCGCGGCTGGCGACGATCAGGTCGTTGACCACGCGGCCGATCATCCGCCGCACGATCTCGTGAACCAGCCGGCGCCCGGCCACGTCGGGATGGAGCCTGGCCACCTCGGCATGCTCGCGCTCGAACAGCTGCGTGCTGCGCAGATCCTCCACCGTGATGATTCCGGCGCGGATGCCGTCGTCGACGTCGTGATTGTTGTAGGCGATCTCGTCGGCGAGGTTGGCCACCTGCGCCTCGAGCCCCGGCTGTTCGCGCTTCAGGAAGCGCTCGCCCAGCGCGCCGAGGGTGCGCGCATTGGCAACCGAACAGTGCTTGAGAATGCCCTCGCGGCACTCGTAGGTGAGATTCAACCCCGCGAACGCGGCGTATCGCTCCTCCAGCTGGTCGACCACGCGCAGCGACTGCAGGTTGTGCTCGAAACCGCCATGGTCGCGCATGCATTCGTTGAGCGAATCCTGGCCGGCATGCCCGAAGGGCGTGTGCCCCAGGTCGTGCGCCAGGCTGATCGCCTCGGTGAGCGTCTCGTTGAGCGCCAGCGCGCGCGCGATGGTGCGGCCGATCTGCGCCACCTCCAGGGAATGCGTGATGCGCGTGCGGTAGAGGTCGCCTTCATGGTTGACGAATACCTGGGTCTTGTAGACCAGCCGCCGGAACGCGGAAGAATGGATGATGCGATCGCGATCGCGCTGGTACTCGCTGCGAAAGCGCGGCGGCGCCTCCGGGTGGGCACGGCCGCGGCTGTGCGCGGCGTTGGCCGCGTACGGCGCGAGGGTCGCTGCGTCGGCTTCCATGGTCGGCGCCGATAGGCTCGTTGCTGGGGAGGGTGCGCTCATTGTCGCATTCTTGACGGCCCGCCTCACGGCCCGAAGTACTCCTCGAGCGTTGCCTGGAGCGCGGCGGCGGCGTAGTCGCGCGCGATGACCGCCCTTCCGATGGCCTCGAGCAGCACCAGGCGGATGCGGCCGGCCTGGACCTTCTTGTCGAGTTGCATCAGCTGCAGAGCCCGCCCGGCGCCAATGCGCGGCGCCTCGACCGGCAGCCCGCCACGCACCAGCATCGAGCGGATGCGTCCCACGTCCGTCTCGGGGATCGTCCCGAGCCGCTGAGAAAGGCTGGCGGCGATGAGCATCCCGAGGGCAACGGCTTCGCCGTGCAGCCAGGTGCCGAACCCGGTGGCCGCTTCGATTGCATGCCCGAACGTGTGCCCGAAATTGAGCAGCGCCCGCTCGCCCTGCTCGCGCTCGTCGCGCGCCACGATCTGCGCCTTGATCTCGCAGGAACGCGCTATGGCCTGGGTGAGGGCCACGCCCTCACCGGCGAGCAGCGGCTCAAGATGCTCCTCGAGCCAGGCGAGGAACGGCGCATCGGCGATCAGACCGTACTTGATGACCTCGGCGAGTCCGGCGCGCAGCTCGCGCGGCGGCAGCGTGCGCAGCGTAGAGGTGTCACTCACGACCGCGCATGGCTGATGGAAGGCGCCGACCAGATTCTTGCCGGCCGGCAGATTCACGCCGGTCTTGCCGCCGACCGAGGAATCCACCTGCGCGAGGAGCGTGGTTGGAACCTGCAGGTAGTCGATGCCGCGCTGGTAACAGGCAGCGGCGAATCCGGCCATGTCGCCCACTACACCGCCGCCGAAAGCGACGACCGCACCGTCCCGATTCACGCCGGCCGCGGCCAGCGCTTCGAACACGCGCTCGACGCTGGCCAGGGTCTTGTGCTGCTCGCCCTGCGGCAGGCAAAGAGTGTGCACCCGTAGATCACGCAGCCCCTGCCGCAGGCGCTGCAGGTGCAGCCCGCTCACCGTTTCATCGGTGACCACCAGCACCGCGGGCGCGCGCAGGACGCGCGCGAACAGCTCCGGCTGGGCGATCAGGCCCTCGCCGATGAAGATCGGGTAGCTGCGGGTCCCCAGTTCGATGGTGAGCTGTCGCACGCGGGAGTCCGTCCGCCGTACAGGGCGATCAGCCGGCAGTTTCACCGAGCGCGCGCAGAATGTCATCGGTAACCGCCTGGACCCTGCGGCCGTCGGTGGTCACGGTGACGTCGGCGATCTCGGCGTACAGCGGCTCGCGTTCGCGCGTCAGCTCGTCCAGGCGGGTGCGCGGATCGGTGTTGAGCAGCAGAGGCCGGTGCCGGCCATGGCGCGTGCGCTCCATCTGCTGATCCACCGAGGCCTGCAGCCAGACGACGCGGCCGCGCTCGGCGAGCAGTCGCCGGTTGTCCGCATGCAGGATGGCGCCACCGCCGGTCGCAAGCACGATCGGCTCGAGCCGGGTGAGCTCGGCGATGGCGTCGCGTTCGCGCAGCCGGAAGCCCGCCTCGCCTTCCTTCTCGAATATGTAGGCGATGTCGACGCCGGTGCGCCGCTCGATCTCGGCGTCGCTGTCGTGAAAGGTGAACCCGAGGGTGCGCGCCAACTGCCGCCCCACGGCGGTCTTGCCCGAGCCCATCGGGCCGATCAGGAACACGTTGCGTCTGGCCAGCACAGCCTCGGACTCGATCAGATGCGCACGCCGCCCCCGAAATGACCGCGGCCGCGTGAGCCGCGGCCGCAGTCGGTTACGTTACTCGTGCCGCGGGATCAGTACAGGTTCGCGCCCTCGCGCAGGATCCGCGGCGTCACGAAGATCAGCAGCTCGTCCTTGTTGTTGCGCTTGCTCTTGCTCTTGAACAGGATCGACAGGCCGGGAATGTCGCCGAGGAACGGCACCTTGTTCTCGGTGTCGCGGTATTCCGTCTCGATGATGCCGCCGAGCACCACGGTCTGGCCGTCGTTGACCAGCACCTGCGTGACGATCTCGCGCGTGTCGATCGAGGGCATCTGCGCGCCGCCCGCGCCGCTGGATGACCTGGCCGACGCTGTCCTTGGTGACCGTGAGATCCATGATGATGCGGTCGTCGGGCGTGATCTGCGGCGTCACCTTGAGCGACAGCACCGCCTTCTTGAACTGACATCGTGGTCGCGCCGCTCGAGGACGCTTCCTGGTAGGGAATCTCCACGCCCTGCTCGATGATCGCTTCGCGTCTGGTTCGCCGTCATCACGCGCGGCGAGGAGACGATCTCGCCGCGGCCTTCGGCCTGCACGGCGGACAGCTCCAGGTCGACGATGTAGTTGGAGTCGAGCATCGCGAGGGCGAACCGGCCGGCCGGGTTGGCCACCGGCAGGTTCACGTTGTAGCGGTCGTTGACCGCCGGCGTGACGAAGCCGCCGGGACGCGGCGCCGTATTGATACCGTCGGCCGGAATGTCGATCGTCGGGCCGTCATCGTCCGAGGTGCCGGAATTCACGCCGGTGGAGGAACCGATGATCGTTCCCGACGAGCCGTAGGTGCCGGCGAGGGCCCCGCCGAAGCGCACGCCGAGGTCGCGCGAGAAGTCGTCGTTGACGATGACGATGCGCGCCTCGATCAGCACCTGCCGCACCGGGATGTCGAGCGTCGACACCAGTCGGCGGATGTCGGTGAGGCGATCCGCCGTGTCCTGGACCAGCAGCGTATTGGTGCGCTCGTCGATGGCGACGCTGCCGCGCTCGGACAGCAGCGAATTGTTGGCGCCGGCCTTGATCAGGCCGGCCAGGTCGGCCGCCTTGGCATAGTTGACCTGCAGGTACTCGGAGCGCAGCGGCGCGAGCTCCTGACAGTCCTTGCGCGCCGCCAGCTCCGCCTTCTCGCGCGCGGCGATCTCTTCGGCCGGCGCGACGATGATGACGTTGCCCTGGCGCCGCTTGTCCAGGCCCTTGGTGCGCAGGACGATGTCGAGCGCCTGGTCCCAGGGCACGTTCTGCAGACGCAGCGTGACGTTGCCCTGCACCGTGTCGCTGACCACGATGTTCTGGCCGCTGGTGTCCGCCAGCAGCTGCAGCACGGCGCGCGTCTCGATGTCCTGGAAGTTCAGCGTCAGGCGCTCGCCCGTGTATTCCTTCTTCTCGTCGAGCGCCGCCTGGCTGCGCACGGCCGGCTTGATCTCGACCGTGTACTGGTTGTCCGACTGGTAGGCGAGCTGCTCGAAGTCGCCGCCCGCCGAGATCACCAGCCGCGAGCTGTCGTTCACCTTGAGCGCGTCCACGGTCTGCACCGGCGTGGCGAAATCCATCACGTCGTAGCGCCGCATCAGGTCCTTGGGCAGCTCGGCGCCGGCGAAGTCGACCACGATCTGCGTGCCTTCCTGGCGCAGGTTGACCGGCGTGCGCGGGTCGCTGAGATCCACGATCACACGCGCCGGCGCCGTCGGCGCCGCGGCGGAAATCGATGTTGCGGATGGCGCGCGGCCCGGTCGCGACCGCGGTACTGCGCGCGGCGCCGGACCCGCTGCGGCTCGTCGCAGCCGGCGCGGTCGACGCCGCCGCCGTGCGCGCGCCACCGAGCGTCACGATGATGCTGTTGCCGTCGACGCGCGTCTCGTAGGGCACCAACTGGTCGAGGTTGAGCACCAGGCGCGTGCGGCCGCCGGCTTCGGCGGCGAGGATCGTGTCGACGCCCGCCCGACTTGACGTCGATGCGGCGCGACTCGAGTCGCCAGGCTCGTGTTCGGCAGGTCCAGCGCGATGCGCGCCGGCTTGTCGATGGTGAAGCTGAGCGGCTCGGGCGCCGGGCCGTCCAGCCGCAGTCGCAGCTGGAGCTGCTGGCCGGGCAGCGTCTGCACGTCGATCGCTTGCAGCTTGACCGTCTCGGCGGGCTGCGCCGCTGCGGAGACCGACGCGCGCAGCGCAACCGCGGCGAACACCGCGACAGCCCAGCCGCTGGCCCGATGCGCTGCGCCCAGGAACGAAGCCCGCGCGTCTGTCGATTCATCCCAGTCATTTCACGCGTACTCCCTCTGGCGACGTCAGTCGGTCAGGCCGATGGCGGCGGGCCGCTCGATATACCCGCCGATGCCGTCCGGAACGATCTCGACCAACGTAATCTTCGAATCGGCGATCGCAACGATCTTGCCGTCGTTCTGGCCGATGTATTGCCCGGCAGGACGCGATGCACCAGGCCGTCCTTGGTCTGCACCAGGCCGAAGGCGCGGCCGTCGAGCTCGAGCGTGCCGACCATCTTCAGCGTGTCGAGCGAGAACTGCTCGAGGAACTCGCGGTTGCGGCGTATCGGGCCGCACGCCGCCGCCCGCGGACGCCGCCGGGGCGCCCGGCATGAACGGCGAGCGCAGGTCTGCCGCGCTGTAGGCGAACGATTCGTAGGGCTTGACCTCGGGCAGCGGCTCGATGCGGCCGCCGGGCCGCGCCTTGACCTCGTCGATCTATTGCGTCGAGATCATCCTTGCTCGCTGGAGCAGCCGGCGAGCGCGCGCCAGCACCGACGAGCGCCAGCGCACGGATGGCTGCGCAATTTCGCGTCAGCTCACGCATTCTTATTGCGGTTATCCGGTTGATGCGCGCTCGGTGCGCGTGGCGGCCGGTCTGGTCGCGGGCTTGGCGCCCGGCGCGTCGGCCGGCCTTTCTTGCCGTCCGTGCCCGTCGTCCTGCGCCTCGTCCTCGTCGAGATAGCGATAAGTCTTGGCGGTCACGTCGAGGACCAGCTCGTCGTGCGAGTCCTTCGTCTGCGGGCTTGATCTCGATGTCGTGCAGCGTCACGATGCGCGGCAGCGCGGCGATGCCGCTCACGAAATTGCCGAACTCGTGGTAGCTGCCCGTGAGCCGGATCTTGATCGGCAGCTCCGCGTAGAAGTCGCGCTGCACCTCGTCCGCCGGCTGGAACAGCTTTTCCTCGCAGGCCGGCGCGCGAGGCCGGTCTGCGAAATGTCCACCAGCAGGCTCGGGACCTCGGTCTTGCCCGGCAGCTGGCGCAGCATCGCGCCGAAGGAGCGCTCGATCTCGGCGAGCTGCGCCTTGTAGGCGCTCGAAGTTGGCGGCCTTCTTCTGCTTCTGCTCGAACGTGCGCGCGCAGCTCCTGCTCTTCCTGCTCCGCGCGTCAGCAGCTCCGGCACGCTGCTGGTTGACACGAAGTAGTAGCCCAGGCCGCGGCGACCAGCGACGAAGATCAGGCCGATCGACAGCAGGCGCGAACGACGAACGGCCAGCGGCCGATGTCGTTGACAGTCGAGGTGCGGAGTTGTCGAGGAAGTTCATTGCTGCTCCTCCTCGCCCGGGCAACTGCACGCCGACCTGGTTGGCGAACAGCGTGAACTCGCTGCCCAGCGCGCTGACCCTTCTTGCGATCTCGACGACCTCGAGGTCCGGGTCCTCCAGCCATTCCGACTCGTCGATGTTGCGCATGAGCGCCGACACGCGCGTGCTCGACTGCGCCACGCCCTTGATCTCGAGGCGTTTGCTCGGTCTGCTTGACGCGACGTGAGGTAGACGCCGTCGGGCAGCGGTGCGCACCAGCTGGTCGAAGAGGTGCACGACCTCGGGACGCGCTGCGCTGCAGCTTCTCGATGATCTCCATGCGCGCCAGCAGGCGCTCGCTGCTGCGCTCTCGAGACCGAGGATCTCGGTGATCTGCGCGTCGAGCTTCGTCGATCTCGCTCTTGAGCAGCTGCGTTCTTCTCGCTGCTGCGATTCGATCGCGCCCTGCATGACCAGGTTGACGAGCAGCGTCGACCAGCGCCGGCGACGCACCATCGCCACCGATGGTCCAGACGCAGAATTCGCTGCTGGCGCTGCTTGCGTTCCTCGGCGCGCCAGGGAAGTAGGTTGATGCGTGGCATGTCAGTCGAAGCTCCGCAGCGCGAGGCCGCAGGCCGTGAGCAGCGCCGTGGCGTCCTTCTTCACGCGCCTGCGCCTTGGCCTTGGACGAAATCTTCATCTGGCCCAGCGGATCGCCGCGTCTCGGCCGGAATGCCGACGCGGCTCGCGATCACGTCGGCCACGCCGGGGATGTTGGCGCAGCCGCCGCACACCAGGATCTGATCGGGCTGCTCGCGGCCGCTGCCGGAGGCGAGGATAGAACTGCAGCGAGCGGCTGACCTGCTGCGTCATGTCGTCGATGAACGGATCGAGCACTTCGGGCTGATAGTTGCTCGGCAGGCCGCCTTCCTTCTTGGCGCGGCCGGCTTCTTCCATGCTGACAGCCCGTAGGTGCGCATGATCTCCTCGGTGAGCTGCTGCCCGCCGAAGGCGAAGTCGCGCGTGTAGATGACCTTGCATGTCCTTGCAGCACGCTGAAGGTCGTGCTGCTCGCGCCGAAGTCGACGACCGCGATGGTGCGGTCGATGCCGCCGTCGGGCATCTGGTGCGTCAGCAGCTTGCAGGCGTTCTCGAGCGCGAAGGCCTCGACGTCGACGATCCGCGGCGGTGAGGCCGGCGGCCTGCACCGCGGCCTGGCGCTGCTCGACGTTCTCGGTGCGCGTCGCGACCAGCAGCACGTCGAGCATCTCCGGGTCTTTCTCCGACGGCCCGATGACCTGGAAGTCGTAGCTGACTTCTTCCATCGGGAACGGGATGTACTGGTCGGCCTGCATCTCGACCTGGCCTTCGAGCTCGTTGTCGCCCAGGCTCTTCGGCATCTGGATGACCTTGGTGATCGCGGCATCGCCGCTGATGGCGATGGCCGCTTCGCTGGCTCTTGGCGCCGGAGCGTTTCACGGCGCGCCGGATCGCTTCGCCGACGGCTTCGGCGTCGACGATGGCTTTTTCGTTGATGGCGTTGTGCGGCGTCGGCTCGGCCGCGTACGACTCGACGCGGTATTGACCCGCCGCTCAGGCTCAGCTCGATGAGCTTGACCGACGAGGTGGTTATGTCAAGGCCCAGCAGCGGGCGATACTTCGGTCCAAACAGCACAGATTTTCCCTTTACAACTCAAAGACTTAAATGCTGAACCGCGGATTCGGCCGAAAATGCGGGCGAATTTATAGCAGCGAACTGTTAAATCGGGCGTGACTACATTCACACAATGACGCGAGCCGACGTAAGGAGCTAAACCCTTATGCGTGCTCGCGAAACGTGAACTGCACCTCACGTCCGTAACATGGCGACTGCTGGGCGCGCAGCTGAAGTCGGGGGGAGTGCTTGAAACAGCGTGAGCTTTCCGATCCGGAACGATCAAGTGATGAACTTGCCCAAAAAAATGGTTTAACGTTCCGCGCCGGCAACCCCGCTGTCGTAGGCATGATCCCTTAGACCGGTGGCTTTGCGTCCCCACCTTTCGGTGAGTTTGCCCTTGAATTACCCGCGGTACTATGCATAAGCGACTTCGCTAAAGCAAGAACTTAGAGTTTGTTCCTGTGAATCAACGTTACCTGCGCGCCGCGTTTCTGACGGTGACCTTCGCTGCTGCTCGGCGCCGGCGTCGTTGCCTATGCGGCGCTCTCCGCGTACGTCTATCTGGCCCCCGCTCTGCCCGACGTCGAGGCGCTTCGCGACGTGCAACTGCAGGTGCCGCTGCGCGTGTATCAGCCGCGATGGCCGGCTGATCGCCCAGATCGGCGAGTACCGCCGCATCCCCGTCGCCTACGAGGACATTCCCAAGGCGGTGGTCCAGGCGTTCCTGGCCGCCGAGGACGACCGCTTCTTCCGCCATCACGGCGTCGACTACCCGGGCCTGGCGCGCGCCACGCTCATGAATCTCGTTTCGGGTCAGCGCAGCCAGGGCGGCGGCACGATCACGATGCAGCTCGCCCGCAACATCTTCTTCACGCCCGAGCGCACCTGCGCCGCAAGCTGTCCGAGATCTTCCTGTCGTTCCAGATCGAGAGCGGATTCACCAAGCAGGAGATTCTCACCCTGTATCTGAACAAGATCTTCCTCGGCCAGCGGGCCTACGGCGTCGGCGCGGCAGCCGAAGTTTACTTCGGCAAGCCCCTCGACGAGCTCAGCCTTGCCGAGATCGCCACCGTCGCGGGCTTGCCGCAGGCACCCTCGCGCGACAACCCGGTCGCCAGCCCGGATCGCGCCAAGGCGCGTCGTGCCTATGTGCTCAGACGCATGCGCGAGACGGGCGTGATCGATGCCGAGCAGGTCGACGCGGCGCTCCAGGCCCCGATGACCGCGGAGCTGCACGGACCGACCGCCGAGATCGAAGCCCCCTATGTCGCGGAGATGGCGCGCGCCGATGCGTTGGCACGCTTCGGCGAGAGCATCTATACCGCCGGCTACAAGGTGGTCACCACGATCGACAGCCGCCTGCAGCGCGCGGCCAACGGGGCATTGCGCGTCGGCCTGATCGAATACGACCGGCGCCACGGCTATCGCGGGCCGCTGGCGCACGCCGAGATCCGCCGCGGCCAGAGCGCCGCGGAGCTTGCCGCGCTGCTCGAGCAGCATCCTTCGATCAATGCGCTGGAGCCGGCCGTGGTCGTCGAGGTGGGCGAGAAGAGCGCCCGCGTCGTGCTGCGCAACGCGACCTCGGTGCCGATCGAATGGCTCGGCCTGGCCTGGGCGCGGCGCGCGCAGGACACCGGGCTCGGTCCCGAACCGAAATCGGCCGCCGCAATCGTGGCGGCCGGGGACATCGTCTACGTGATCCGCACCGGCAGCACGGCGCAGCTCGCGCAGCCGCCCGCTGCGCAAGGTGCCCTGGTCGCGGTCGACCCGCGCGACGGCGCGATCGCCGCGCTCAACGGCGGATTCGATTTCTTCGTCAGCAAGTACAACCGCGCGAGCCAGGCGCGCCGCCAGCCGGGCTCCGCGTTCAAGCCCTTCATCTATTCCGCGGCGCTCGACCGCGGCTTCACGCCCGCCAGCGTCGTGCTCGATGCGCCGGTGGTCTTCGATGACGACGCGACCGAAGACGTGTGGCGGCCCGAGAACAGCACTCAGCAGTTCTACGGCCCGACGCGCCTGCGCGAGGCGCTGGTGCGCTCGCGCAACCTGGTGTCGGTGCGGCTGATGCGCACGATGGGAACGGAGTACACGCGCGACTACCTCACGCGTTTCGGCTTCGATCGCGAACAGCTGCCCAATGACCTCACGCTGGCGCTGGGCAGCCTGCAGCTCACCCCGGCCGAGCTCGCAGCAGGCTTTGCGACGTTCGCCAACGGTGGCTACCGGGTGCAGGCGTACCTGATAGAGCGCATCGAGGATTCGACCGGCCGCGTCGTGCACCAGGCGAAGCCGCACATCGTCTGCCGCGAGTGCGAGCCCGATGCGCCGGCCGCGCCCGTCGTCCAGCACGCGGCGCTGACGGATGCCGACCGGGCGCCGGCCGTGAACGTCGCTCGTTCCGGCCGCGTTTTCCTGCCCCGGGACCAGGTGGCGGAGCGCGCCATCGACGAGCGCAATTCCTACCTGGTCGCCGACATGATGCGCGACGTGATCCTGCGCGGCACCGCGAAGCGCGCGCTGGTGCTGGAGCGCGACGATCTGGCGGGCAAGACCGGCAGCACCAACGACCATCACGATGCGTGGTTCTGCGGATTCAACGCCGACCTGGTGGCGAGCGTCTGGGTGGGTTTCGACGAGGAAGGTTCGCTCGGCGCCGGCGAGGAGGGCGGGCGCACCGCGGTGCCGATCTGGACGCAATTCATGGGCGAGGCGCTGCGCGGCGCACCACCGGCGCGCGTGCCGGCGCCTGACGGCCTGGTCACGGTGAAGATCTCGCCGCTGACCGGGTTGCTGGCGAGCGCCGACGACCCGACGGCGGTGTTCGAAACCTTCCTGCCGGATCACCTGCCGGAAGCCGCCGACCCGTTCGACCGCCAGCCGGGAAACGACTCCGACCGCAGCGGCGAAAACGACGAACCGCTGTTCTGACCGTGGTCAGGAAATTCACCGCACGGGGCGAGGAGCTGCGGCGCGCGATCGCGCAGGAGGCGGCCCGCCTGATGAGCGAGCACGGTATCGAGGATTACCTGCTCGCCAAGCGCAAGGCGGCGGAGCGCCTCGGCGTCACCGACAGCGCCTCACTGCCGCGCAACACCGAAATCGAGGCGGCGCTGGTCGAGTATCAGCGCCTGTTCGTGGCCGACACGCATTCGCGCACGCTCACCGAGCAGCGTCGCGCCGCACTCGAGGCGATGCGGCTGCTGCAGGAGTTCGAGCCGCGCCTGGTGGGGCCGGTGCTGAGCGGGACGGCCACCGAGCACGCCGACATCGACCTGCACGTGTTCGCCGATCATGCCGAGGCGGTGACCTTCACGCTGATGGACCGCGGCATCCCGCACGAAGTGCTGGAACGGCGCGTCAAGATGTACACCGATCGCGTCGTGAATTTCCCTGCCGTGCGCTTCAACGCCGGCGCCCGGACCATCGACGCGACCGTCTTCCCCATCGACGGCATCCGCCAGGCACCCTTCAGCCCGGTGGACGGCCGCCCGATGCGCCGCGCCGCCATCAACGAGATCGCCGCCCTCCTCGACGAATAGCGCGGGAGCCGTACACCGGCCCGACGCACCGCAACTACGCTCCCGTCGGCAAGCGCTGAGCGATCGAGGCTCGTCCCGATCTCGTTTTGGCAAACCGCAACCAGCGGGGCCGTCTCCTCGGGACTTATCCACATTTCCCCGTCACTCTTGATTACACCTGTCGCGCGGTGACGTACCCCGCGAACTGCCGCGCCCGAATCACCGCGTACGGCCAGTTGCGTTTCGGGAAATGTGGATAAGTCCCGAGGAGACGGCCCCGCAAACACGAGCGCCAGCGAAAACGGGCTCGTGCCCGAGCCCCGCCCGCTCAGCGCTTGCTGACGGGAACGTAGTCTCGGCGCGTCGGGCCGGTGTACAGCTGCCGCGGCCGCCCGATCCGCATGCTCGGATCGGAGATCATTTCCTGCCAGTGCGCGACCCAGCCGACGGTGCGCGCGATGGCGAACATCACGGTGAACATTGAGCGCGGAATGCCCAGTGCGCTGTAGATGATGCCCGAGTAGAAATCGACGTTCGGGTAGAGCTTGCGGGCGATGAAATACTCGTCCTTGAGCGCCACTTCCTCGAGCCGCAGCGCCAGCTCGAGCAGCGGATTGTCGACGCGCCCCATCTGCGCCAGCACGCGGTGGCACATCTCGCGGATGATCCGGGCGCGCGGGTCGAAATTCTTGTAGACGCGGTGGCCGAATCCCATGAGCCGGAAGTTGCTCGACTTGTCCTTGGCCATCGCCACGTACTTGGAGATGTTGTCGACGCTGCCGATCTGCTCGAGCATCGACAGCACCGCCTCGTTCGCACCGCCGTGCGCCGGGCCCCACAGCGCCGAGATGCCGGCCGAGATGGCCGCGTAGGGGTTGGCGCCGGTACTGCCGGCGAGCCTCACCGTCGAGGTGCTCGCGTTCTGCTCGTGGTCGGCGTGCAGGATGAACAGCAGGTCGAGCGCCTCCGCGGCGACCGGGTTGACCTTGTAGGGCTCGCACGGCACGGCGAAGAACATGTGCAGCAGGTTGCTGCAGTAGTCCAGGTCGTTGCGCGGGTACACGAAGGGCTGGCCCACCGAGTGCTTGTAGGCGGCCGCGGCAATAGTCGGGATCTTGGCGATGATCCGGTGCGCGAAGATCTCGCGGTGGCGCGCGTTATTGATGTCCATCGAGTCGTGATAGAACGCCGACATCGAGGCCACCACCGCCGACACCATCGCCATCGGATGGGCGTTGTAGTGAAAGCCGTTGAAGAAGCGCAGCAGCGCCTCGTTGATCATCGTGTGATAGCGGATCGAGTGGTCGAATTCCTCGAGCTGGCGCGCCTGTGGCAGCTCGCCGTGCAACAGCAGGAAGGCGACCTCGAGGAAACTGCTGTCGCCCGCCAGCTGCTCGACCGGGTAGCCGCGATACAGCAGCACGCCCTGGTCGCCGTCGATGAAGGTGATGCGGCTCTCGCAGGCCGCCGTCGCCATGAATCCCGGATCGAACATGAATGCGCCGTGCTCCTTGACGAGCGGCGCGAGGGCGATCACTTCCGGGCCCATCGTCCCGGCGAGCGCGTCGAGCTCGGACTTCTTGCCGGTGGCGAGATTTACGAGCTGATATTTCCTGCCACTCATCGAGCTGTCCATCCGGGAAGTCCGTGCCCGGCAGACTTACATGGAGGGTGCGTTCAGATCAAGGCGGCGGGCGCCGGACCTATTCGATGATCTTGACCAGGGAGCCGGCCGGCGGCTCTTTCTTCGGGTACAGATCGTTGATCAGTCGCAACTGCGCTTCGGCGAACTTCGTCAACGGCGATTGCTTCGCCAGGTCCGCCATGCGGGTATTGGCGTCCGCCGCGAGGGTGCGCACGCGGTACGGCTCAGCCAGCGGCAATTCGCTTGGCCTGATGGAGCGCAGCGTCTGCGCCGAGGACAGGAAGATGCGATCGTGCGCCGGCAGGCCCTTCTGGCTGGAACGGCTGGCCGCGGCGAAGACGAACGCAGTCTTGTCGCGATACAGGACGCTGTAGCGCACCGGACCGGCACCGCCGTCCAGGGGCGAGCCGTCCTTGGTGACCGCGGTATAGCCCTTCATGCCGTTCCACTCGACCTCCTCGCCGAAGAGCAGCGCGCGGCTGCGCAGCTCCTTCTCGAGGAACTGCTTGGGCGTGAGCTTTTCGGGGACCCTGTCGGACAAGAACTGGATCAGCGCGTCCTTCTCGCGGGTGTGCGCCAGGATGCGCGTGGGCTGGTTGAGCACCACCCAGTCCTTGGGGAATGCCATCGTGATGCCCAGGTCGGCGTGGTAGAAACGGTTCTCGCGGATGATGCCCTGCGCGCGGCTGGTGCCGAACGGCAGGCCGTCGATCTTCTTCAAGTACTCGTCGCGGCCGACGACGCCGCGTACCTCGCCGGCCTTGATGTAGGGCGCACCGGCGACCGCGACGGCCTGTTGCAGGCGCTGGTCGGCAGACGGGTGGGTGGAGAAGACACCGTGATAGATCTGCGGATCGCGCCCTTCGGCCTTGGCGCGGTCCATCTCGAAGAGCTCCTGGTTCTTGAGCACGCTCAGCATCTTGATGACGGACTGCGGGTCGTAGCCGACCTTGGCCATGTACTGGGCGCCGAGGCGGTCGGCCTCGAGCTCCATCTCGCGCCCGTAGCCGCGCATCATGGCCGTGCCGCCGATGTTGGCGAGATCGGCGATGGCGCGGTTGCCGCTGAAAATCGCGGCGGCGGTGGCCAGGATGCCGGTGGCCAGGCCCTGCGACTGCTGGCGCACCGAGTGGCGCGCCGTCACGTGGCCGATCTCGTGACCGAGGATCGAAGCGAGCTCGGCCTCCGAGTTGATGTACGCCATGATGCCGCGCTCGATGTAGATGTAGCCGCCCGGCAGAGCGAAGGCGTTGATGCGGTCGCCGTCCGTGATGGTGAAGTGCCATTCGAGGTCGGGACGGTGGCTGACGCGCGCCAGCCGCTGGCCGATCTCGTTCACGTAGTCCTGCAGCGCCTGGTCTTCGTAGACGCCGAAGTAGCGCTTGACCTGTTCGTGCGCCTTGCGCCCCTGCGCGATCTCGCCCTTCTCCGTGACGATCGCGACGTCGCTGCCGCCGGTGACGGGGTTGCGGGCGCAGCCGGCGACGGTCAGGGACGCGAGAATCGCGGCCGAAAGCAGCTTGAGATGTTTCATGCTCGCAGGTCCGCGCTTCCGATACGTTGTCGATCACCCGACGGGCGATGGTGCTGGCGGCGGTTATAGCTACGATCCCGCGCGGGGACAAGGAGTTCCGTGCTACGCACTACCGTTCATCCCTCGATGCGACCAACGACGCGCCAGCGCGCTTTGCGGAAACGACGAAGGCGCCTCGCGGCGCCTTCCTTCAGCTGTCGTGACGGTGCGCTTGCAACGCGCGCAGTGCTCAGCGCGCGCCCATTCCGTACTTCTTGCGGAACTTGTCGACGCGGCCGCCGGTGTCGACGATCTTCTGTTTGCCCGTGTAGAACGGATGGCAGCTCGAGCACACCTCGATCTGCAGGTCGTGGCCCAGCGTAGAGCGGGTTTGGAAGGTGTTGCCGCAACTGCACGTCACGGTAATCGCTTTGTATTCAGGGTGAATTGCGGCTTTCATGTCTCGGGCTCGGGCGCTGTCCGGTCGGGCCGGAAAAACGGGCGCGCAGTGTAACGGGCGAGGCCCAGGGTCACAAGACCGTAGGAACCGGCCGCTTCGATGCCTGGGCCGCCCGTCCAAAATCTCAACCAGCCGAAGCGGTTACACCGAGGGCGTGAATATCCACCTGAGCACATGCGACTTAACCGGCATTGGCAGTGGATTTTTTTTATTATCCACAAAAGCTGTGGACAACTCTGTGGACGAGCCGGACCCGCCCCGTCCATACCCCGAAAATCCGCCGCCAATCGTTACTTTGGTCAAAAAATAGTCACACTGGTTTTATCATTCAGATCATCGACTTAGAGCATATCAGCGAGGCGCGTCGGACGACGCCGACAGCGCTTCTGCGCATTGGTTCACAGGCGCGAGAGTGCTGTGCATAACAGTAAGTGTCTGATCAGCGTAGATTTGCCCGTTGCGCGGGGATTTCCGTGGGGCGCACGGGCAGAAAACTCGCCTGCAAGTCGTTCAGGAACCGCCGCCCGAGCTCGGTCGGGCGCCAATGCTCCGTACCTTGGGCACTCGAGGAGGCCTTTGCGCTGCGCGGCGTCCAAGACGGGATCGACCGAGTCGAGCGCCAGGCCGGTACGCGACTCGAATTGCTCGCGGCTGAAGCCTTCCACGAGCCGCAACGCATTCAGCATGAATTCGAACGGCAGATCCTCTGACGCCACGGCGCTGTGTTCGTGGCCGGCTGCGATTGCGGCGCGTCCTGCTTTTCCGGCCGGCGAGTCTGCGCCAGGTGCGAACGTGTCCAGGTACTGGCGCGGCTGCCGCACCGCCGCGGTCCGTTCCACTACGCCGCGTCCGGCATCCGTGATCTTGCCGTGCGCACCGGCGCCAATGCCCAGATAGTCGCCGAACTGCCAGTAGTTCAGGTTGTGGACGCAGCGGTGCCCGGCGCGCGCGTAACCGGATTCTTCGTACTGCTTGTAGCCCGCCGCCGCGAGTCGCCTGCTGGCACGTGCGTCTGCATTTCCCACGGGCATCTTCGTCGGGCAGCGCGGGCGGCCGATGAAAGAACACGGTGCCGGGCTCGAGGGTCAGCTGGTAATGGGACAGATGCGCTGCGGCTCGAGTGCCAGCGCCGCCGCGATATCGGCTTCGGCTTGCGCCACGCTTTGCGCGGGCAACGCATACATCAGATCGACGTTGAAATTCTCGATCCGCGCCCTGCGCAGCTCCTGCACGGCGCGGCGGTTTCGCCGCCGAATGGATGCGTCCCAGCGCCTTCAGGTGGCGCGCATTGAAACTCTGCCCGCCGAGCGACACGCGAGTGACGCCTGCGGCGCGATAGTCCGCAAAGCGGCCGTGCTCGATGGTGCCGGGATTGGCCTCCATGGTGATCTCGGCGCCGGCGCCGATGCGCAGGAGCGCATGCACACCCTGCAGCAGGCGATCGATGGCCGCGGGCGAGAACAGGCTCGGCGTGCCGCCGCCGAGAAACACGCTGACGACTTCGCGGCCGTGCGCGTCCGGGACCTGCCGCTGCAGATCGCACAGCAAGGCGCTGACGTAGCGCTGCTCAGGGATCTGGCCGTCGAGCGCGTGCGAATTGAAGTCGCAGTACGGGCACTTGCGCACGCACCAAGGCAGGTGCACGTACAGAGCGAGCGGCGGGGCGCAGCAGGCGGTTCACGTACCGCGACCTTGTCATGCGCGCAGCGCCGCGACGAGCTGGTGGAGCGCCTGCGCCCTGTGGCTCAGCGCGTTTTTCTCTTCGGGCGCGAGCTGCGCAACGGTGCGCCCGAGCGGCACGACCAGGAAAACCGGGTCGTACCCGAAGCCGGCGTACCGGCGGGGGCCGTGGCGATGCGTCCGTCCCAGGTGCCTTCGCACATGCAGGGGCACCGGGTCATCCGCCGCGCACACCAGCGCGAGCACGCAGCGGAAACGGGCGGTGCGGCGCTCGGCAGGCTACCGTGCGCAGCTCCTCGAGCAGCTTGCGCACGTTGGCTGCATCGTTCGCGTCCTGGCCGGCGTAGCGCGCGGAATGCACGCCCGGCCGGCCGCCGAGCGCGTCGACCTCGAGCCCCGAATCGTCGGCCAGCGCGGCCAGTCCCGATCCCAGCGCCGCGTGCCGCGCCTTGCTCAGCGCGTTCTCGGCGAATGCTCCGGCCGGTTTCCTGCGCCGGCCGCACGCCGAATTGCGCTTGCGGTTCGAGCTGCAGACCGAGCGCGCCCCGAGCAACGCGGCGAGCTCGCGCAGCTTGCCGCGATTGCCGCTGGCGAGCACCAGGCGCACGTCGGCTAGGTGCTCTCGACGAGAGCCTGCATCTGCAGCGAGAACAGCTCGCCGATGCCGCGCGCGGCTAGATTGAGCATCTCGTCGAGCTCGTGGCGCCGGAACGCGTGGCCTTCGGCGGTGCCCTGCACCTCGATGAATGCGCCGCCGTTGTTCATCACGACGTTCATGTCGGTCTCGGCTTCCGAGTCCTCGGCATAGTCCAGGTCCAGCACGGGGACGCCGCCGCAGATGCCCACCGACACGGCAGCCACCTGTCCGTGAATCGGGCTGTGCGTCCAGCACGCGCCGCCTCTGCAGCGTCGCTATCGCATCGGCGAGTGCGACGTAGCCGCCGGTGATCGACGCCGTGCGCGTACCGCCGTCGGCCTGCAGGACGTCGCAATCGATCGGTAATGGTGCGCTCGCCCAGCGCACGCAAGTCCGCAGTCGCACGCAGCGAGCGACCGATGAGTCGCTGGATCTCCTGTGTCCGCCCAGTCTGTTTGCCCTTGGAGGCCTCGCGCGCAGTGCGTGAGTGCGTGGCCCGCGGCAGCATGCCGTATTCGGCCGTGATCCATCCTTGCCCCTGGCCGCGCAGAAAGGGCGGCACCGATTCATCGACGCTCGCGGTACACAGCACGCGCGTATCCCCGAACTCCACGAGCACCGAGCCCTCGGCGTGACGCGTGAACCGGCGCGTGAAGCGCACCGGCCGCAGCTGGTCGGCGGCGCGGCCGCTGGGGCGCGCGCTCACCGGCTCACCCAGCGCAACGCCGCGGCCGTGGTGTTGTCGCTGTAGGGAGCGGACGCCTGTACGGCGCGTTCGCCGAGCTTCGCCAGGGCGCTGCGCAAGTCGCTGTTGTCGGGCTCGTAGAAATTTGCGATGTCCGGATCCTGGAGGTTGGCCCACAAGCCGTCCGTGCACAGGAGCAGGATGTCGTCGGCTTGCAGCACCTTGCGTCCGCTGACCGTCATGTCGGGCAGCGCCGCGTCGCCTCCCAGGCAGCACTCGACGAAATTGCGCATGGGGTGGCCGTGGACTTCCGCTTCGGTGATGAGCCCGTCGCGCAGCAGCTGCTCGACGTGGCTGTGATCGCGGGTGCGCTCGTGCACCTCGGCATTGCGAATCTGGTAGACGCGGCTGTCGCCCACGTGCGCCCAGAACGTGGCGCCCGTCCTGCGCCAGGCACACGGCGCAGGTGGCGCGCGGGCGCGCGTCGACCGCGAGAGCTGGTGCCGAGCGCCACCACGTCGTCGTGCGCGCGCCCCAGCGCCAGGTGCAGGAATCCCAGTGGATCGAAGATGGGGTGCGGCGTATGCCAGAAGCTCTCCAGCATCGACTTGAGCGCGACTTCCGCAGCGCGTGCCCCCTCGGCATGTCCACCCATGCCGTCGACCACGATCAGAAAAGCGGCATGCTCGCCGACGGCCACGGCGACGCGATCCTGATTGTCCTCGCGATGGCCAATCAGACTCAGATCGGCGTACTCGACCCGCAAACTGGAAACTCCGCGCACCTGCTAGACTGAGCGCGGCTTTATAGCATCAAAACAATATGATCCGCAGCATGACGGGCTTCGCCCGGCGCGAACAGTCGGGGCCCTGGGGCACGCTCACCTGGGAGCTGCGCACGGTCAATCACCGCTACCTCGAGATCGGCTGCCGGCTGCCCGAGGAGCTGCGCGCCGCCGAGGGCGAATTCCGGCAGGCCATCGGCGCCGGCGTGCGCCGGGGCAAAGTCGACTGCACACTCAACCTGCGCGGCGCGGCCGACGCCGCCACGCCGCTGGAGATCAATCGCCCCTTGCTCGAGCAGCTCGTGACCCGCGCGCGCGAGATAGCCCGGATCGCCGGTCACAGCGCGGCGCTCGATCCGCTTGAGCTGCTGCGCTGGCCAGGTGTGGTCGCAGACGCCGGCCGCGATGTGACGCCCCTGCTGGCCGCGGCGCACGCCGGCCTCGCCGCCGCGCTTCAGGACCTCACCGATTCGCGCGCGCGCGAAGGCGCCCGCATCCGCGAGCTGCTCGCGCAACGCTGCGAAGCGCTGCTCGGCCTCGTCGAGGCTGTGAGCCTGCGGCTGCCGGAAGTGCGCTCGCGCATCCGCACGAGACTCACCGAGCGTCTCGCGCAGCTGCCGGCCCAGGCGGATCCGGATCGGCTCGAGCAGGAACTGGTCATCCTCGCGCAGAAGATGGACGTGGACGAGGAGCTCGACCGTCTGCGCAGCCACGTGACCGAGATCCGCAAGGCGCTGGATGGGAGCGAGGCGGCCGGGCGGCGCCTGGATTTCCTGATGCAGGAGCTCAACCGCGAGGCCAACACCCTGTCGTCCAAGTCGCAGGATTCGGAGACCACGCGCTGCGCGGTCGAGATGAAGGTGCTGATCGAGCAGATGCGCGAGCAGATCCAGAACGTCGAGTAGGCTCTAGCCTTAACCGACAGAGTCCACGATGTAGCAAAGAGCTCGGGAAAACAGGCTGCTCCATCCTTCCCCGTCCACCGTCTTCCGTCATCGTCGCGTGCTAGGCTAGATTAAGTCTCGGAGTCCGGCTATGCTGGACGCCACGACTTAATAGAACTGGCTCCAATGACCGACCTCGCTACTGAACGCGACACCTTGCAGCAACGGCTGCTCGCCGCCATTGGACGGCAGTTTCCGCGGCAAGAGCTCGTTCTAAAGGGTGGGGCTGCGCTGCGCTTTGCTACTGGCAGCGAGCGCTACACGCAAGATCTCGATTTTGACCACGACCCAAAACGCCAGCTCGAGGGACTTGAGAAGCGGATGCAAGCTGCCGTCGAACTGGCGTTGCGCGGCGTATCGCTCGCGGCTCCGTTTCAACTTGCGCCCCCCTACAAACGCACGAATACGACCGTGAAGTGGAAGCTGCACGTGCCTCTCGCGAGCGGCCAAACAATTCCGTTTGAAATCCAGGTTTCCCGACGCGCCGTGCTCGACCCGAAGCTCTTACGCGCTGTGAAAGTGACCCCCTCGGATCGCTCCTTGAGCGCCTCCCTGGTGACGGTGTATGCCATAGAGCCGCTCCTCGATCAGAAGATCAGAGCCTTTCTTGACCCCAAGCGAAATGCCGCACGCGATGTTTTCGATCTGGCGCACTTGGTGGCTGCAGGACACACACCAAGCGTTACATGCCTCGCTGAGATTGCCGCCGATAGAGATGTTCTGCGATTGGTGCAAACCAAGCTTGAAGGCGTGACCTGGGCGCAATTTGAAACGGAAGTCTTACCCACCCTACCCGACGCGAGACGCTCCTACCTCGATGAGAATGAACTCGAAGGGATGCGCCTTGAGATTTTGAAAGCGTTTGAGCAATGGGTGCTCATGGATACTCAGCATGCGGACTGAGCTTCCCTGGCGCACTCGCCTTGAGATCGCTCTCGCGTCGCCCGAAGCATTGCGCGTTATGCGCTTTGCGGAACTCGAGTCATTCGCTTACGCGCAGGCCATTCATGTCCCGCGTAGTAGCCTCGCAAAGTGGACGAGCGAGGCGGTCGCTGCCGAACGCCTGCAGCGCGTGACACGCAACCTGTACTTGAATCGTCTGGTGCAGCCGCCAGCGGTGGCGGCCGAGGCTGCCCTTACACTGCGGCCGTTGAGCGTGGTGTCACTGCACACGGTGCTCGGCGATTCGGGTGTCTGGAACAACTTTACCGGCGAAGTGCGCGCGATTGTGCCGATCCTACGGCGTCCACCCAGAAGCGAGCGGGCGCCGCACCCGCCCAAGCTTGGGCGCATGGTGCTCGATGGAACCGTCTTCGTTTTTCATGGCATGCCGCAGAGCGTGCTCGAGAGTGGTGAGGAACACGATCGGCTGGAGCAACGCATCTCCTATCGCCGTGCCACTCCGGAAGCTGCGCTCTGTCATTGGCTCTACCTCGCGCGCTCCCCGCGGAGTCGGCTAACCATGCCACCGCTCGACATGTCGCTGGCCGACTTTGATCGGGCACGACTGAATCGCCTGGCGAAGGCCATGAATCTGCAGGAGCCCGTGGCGGACTGGTGGAGGGCGGCGAAGGCCTATGCCGCGCACCAAAATCGCGTGGCGTGACTGATGCTGCCGGCGGTGGATTCCGGCTCGGACCATTCGAGACCGCGAAGAAACGCACATCGGCTGCCACAGGCACCCCGATATCGTGCGCGCCGTACCAGCGTTGCGGCCGCAGCAGCGCGTTCCATAATCCAGATGTTCTACAAGAACCCAAGGAGACAATCATTTGAAGAGCAGCATCCTGACTGCCGTGCTAGCACTGCTTCTGTCGCAGATGGCATCAGCCGAAGATGATTTCTCCCCGACGCAAAAGGCGGGAATATGCAAAGTGGCATTGGGGAAAGTTAACGTCAACGAACCATCGGAGTACAAGTTGCAAAGCACCCACGGTGATGAACTTTGGTTCACCAGCCAGCGTGGGTACTTGTACACGTGCGAAGTGTTTGGCCTCGTGATGAAGCTTTCCAGCAAAGGCTGGGGCCGCATTCAGCCCACAGGAAACGTGACCCTGGAGAAGGGGTGTGTGGCCATGCAGCTCTATGACCCTGGCTTGATGATGAACCACACGGGAAAGTACTGCGGCAAGTAGAGCCCGATCACAGCTTGTGGGAAGCTCGGCCGCTTCGACTCGGAGCTGAGCGAACTGGAGTGGGAGCCGCAAGATCCCGTTTAACGCAGCGCGACTGAGGTTCGCCGATCTGCGAGTCCGCGCCAGATTGTGCGGCCGGTCACTTCGATCCTGTCAGCAAGTCGATCAGCTTATTCAGCACACGCTCGCCCCTCGGCGTGAGAACTATGGTCCGCGAGCGATTGTCACGTACACCGAAGCGGCGCTCGACCAGATCAAACCCCTCGCGATCTTTTTGGTAACTGACCTTCGACAGCGCCTGCACCAGGCGACTAATGCCCGCACTTGATAGCTTCATCTCATCCTGCAAGCGGGCCTGATCCACGCCCGCTTGACCTGCATTCGCGATTTGGATGAAGGCGTAGGGTTGATTTACCGGACAGTCGCGGTCGAACTCCTGCACGACTGTCTCGAAGATACGCTGCAGCGTCACTGCCGCCGTCACTCGGCTCATGGCCACGATTACCTCCGGTACTGGGGCACGCGATGATGCCCGCTCTGCGCGCCCGATGGCGTGCGTTCGTTCACGCCATCACATGCAATACCGCTTAGGCAGTGCTCGACAAGTTGAGTGCAGTTAGCGCGCGGCTTGCGGCAGTGGCGACCCATCGCCGGCATGGCGTATGCCCCTAGTTCAAAGCGACGTGTCAGTGCGGCGCCACTAACACCAAATCGCGCGAACTGCGAATACTCGGCGAATCGAATTCTGGCAACCATCGCGGTCCCTTCGTCTCTCCCGTTACGTGAGTCCAGATGGCGCGAATTACCTGTCCGGTAAGCAGCACCGTTCGCTCTAGCACTGGCTCGGCCACATCGTGAAAGCGCTGTTCCTTTACGTAGCCCCTGTGGTTCGCCTGTTCACCTGGTACACAGTGCACGAACGAATCTCGGCGTTCCTTGATCTCGCCGAAGAGTTCACTGAGCGGCGGCTTGTTTACATCCAGCCCCGTCGGTTTGCCTGTGATCAATTGCGGAATCGAAACCACCCGATTTCGCAAGGACCCATGGTTGTCTTCAAGGCGTTCCCTTACTCCCGCGCTTAGATCTGAGTTGGTCATGAGGTGCGCCCGGGCGAGGCCGCTCACAAACGACTCCAGCAAATTGAAAGCAGTTTGAATCGTCGCTCGGGCGAGTGCTTGCACGTTTTCAGAAGCGAGTGTCTTTGGACGCCTTATCTCCGCGGGGCTTGCAGCAACTCGCTCTGCTTGTCGAAACAGTTGATAGAGGAATTCAAGATCGCGGGCAATCATGTACTCCGGATGCCGCACGGCCAAGCCCTGAAGGCCCTGCATGAGTAGTTCGGCGTATGGCGGGACCTCCATACCTTTTCTCCAGAGGAGGGCACCAAACCTTTGCTCGAACTCAATTGCCAGGCAGACCTTGTGAGGCCCTGTGGGATGTATCGCTTGCGTCAAGAGCGGTCGGAGGAACTCGGCGAATCGGCGCAGTTGAGCCTGTGATGTGAGCTTCACGATTCGTCCGGCCACAATTGCGAAGTCCTCGAAGATCCGGTCAACGTATGAAATCAACTGTTTCTTGGTGAGCCCGGAAAAATCGGGCACAGTGAAATCAGCAGTGGTTAACTCGCCTTTCGCCAGCTCATCGGAGGCGCCCACCCATGACGCAGCAACGATCCAGGCTTCTTTGAAGAGGGCAGCATCTGCCTCAAGCCGGCCTCGCGCGCGCTCGTGACTAGTCACGTTTCTCCTCCGCCAGGTCTTCGCTCACAATTTGGACTCAATGTACTTACTAGGAAAGTTTTTCGTATCGGAGCAAGTACCCAACATGATGGTTAGTCTTCGTTCACTATATTGGCTATGCTGGTGACGAGGCCGAAATACGACACCATGTTGCTCGCAGCGCAGACTGGGATCGTGTGCTTAATTCTTAGTCCGATCGGCGGGCGTGCCTACGAAAAATCTAACGACGGGCCCACAGCAGCGCGTCGCTCAACGCGAACTCTAAGGACTCCCCGTTTTTGTCAAACCCTTCTCGGCGCTTTTCGATATCCAGTCCCTCGACGATCGGCGGTGTTGGGCATCAGGTGAGACTGCAGGACTCTATTCGGCCTTGGTTGATGAGCCGCTCTTGGGCTCAGGCCCGTATGCAAGCCGCGCGTTCGCTCCTCCCTCGTTAGCAGGCATCGGGTGCCATCGCGTTGATCAGGTTTTGCGAACGCCGGTCTGACCTGTTGCACAGCGTAGGGTGGATCGCAGCTGTTGGCCGATGATCCCTCCTTCCGTAATCGTGTGCGGATTTCAGTTGCGTCGTTCACGCCGTGCGCAGTGCCTCCCCGCGGGCGAGCAGCGCCCACACGATGCGCGCATTCCTGGCGGCAATCGCAACGCACGCCTTGCGATAACCGCAGCGCTCGCGCAGCGCCAGCGCCCAGCGCGAGAGCCGGTCCGCGCGCTGCGGGGCGCGCTGCAGCACGGCGCGCGCACCCATCACCAGGAGCGTGCGCAGGTACGCATCCCCGGCGCGCGTGATGTGCCCGAGACGCACCTTGCCGCCGGTGGAGTGCTGCTTGGGCACCAGGCCGAGCCAGGCGGCGAACTGCCGGCCGTTGCGAAATTCATGTGCCTCGCCCACGGTGGCGACGATCGCCGAAGCGCTGATCGGACCGACGCCCGCAAGCTGCTGAGCGCGCTGCGCCAACTCGCTGTGCCGCGCCAGTGCACCGATCTGCCGCTCGTATTCGAGCATGCGCTCATCGAGCAGGCGCAGGTGCGCGAGCAGATCCGCCACGGCCCGTGCGGCCATGCCCGGCAGCGCCTCGAGCAGCTGCGGCACGCCGCGGCGTACTTCAATCGAGCGCTGCGGCAGTACGTGGCCAAACTCCGCCAGCAGCCCGCGGATGCGATTGATCGTGGCGGTGCGCTCCTCGATAAAGCCCTGGCGCACCCGATGCAGCGTGAGCCTCGCCTGCTGCGCGATGCTCTTCACCGGGACAAAACGCATGTTCGGGCGGCTCACCGCTTCGCAGATGGCCTCGGCATCGTTGCCGTCGTTCTTGCCGCTCTTGCGGTACGGGGCCACGAACTTCGGCGCCATCAGTCGCACCGTGTGCCCGTGTGCTGCAAATCCCCGCGCCCACTCGTGCGCCCCGAAACACGCCTCCATGCCGATCAGGCACGCCGGCAGCTGCGCGATGAGCTGGGCCAACTGCTCGCAGCGCACCGTCCCTCGCAGCACCACCCGGCCCAACGCATCAACCCCGTGCACTGAAAAGAGGTTCTTTGCCAGATCGATTCCAACGGTAGTAACGTTGCTCATGGACTTCCCCTTCTCGATTCAGATTGAAACCACACACACTCAATCTTGGCACTTCGATGCCGCCTCGGGACGGGGAAGTCCCTTACATTCGCTAGATGGGCCGAGCACCGACCGCCGCATGGCCGCATGGCCGCATGGCCGCATGACTCAAGCCGCAAAGTGACTTTCCGGCACGCACGCCCAGCGTGTCTCGTTAAAATAAGAACCCATGGCCATCAAGAAATCCGACCTCTACTCCTCCCTCTGGGCCTCGTGCGACGAGCTGCGCGGCGGCATGGACGCCAGTCAGTACAAGGACTACGTCCTGTTCATGCTGTTCATCAAGTACATCAGCGACAAGTACGGCAAGAGCGATGACTTCGCCCCGCCAGTCACCATCCCCAAGGGCGCGAGCTTCGTCGACATGATTGCACTGAAGGGCAAGAGCGACATCGGCGACAAGATCAACACCCAGATCATCCAGCCGCTGATTGACGCCAACGCCCGCCTCGCGCGCAGCGACTTCCCGGACTTCAACGACCCGAACAAGCTCGGCGAAGGCCAGGCGATGGTGGACCGCCTGACGAACCTGATCGGCATCTTCCAGAAGCCCGCGCTCGACTTCTCGCAGAACCGCGCCGAGCACGACGACATCCTCGGCGACGCCTACGAGTACCTGATGCGCCACTTCGCCACCGAGAGCGGCAAGAGCAAAGGGCAATTCTATACGCCGTCGGAAGTAAGCCGCGTCATCGCCAAGGTGATCGGGATTTCCCCGAAGAACACAAAAGCATCCACTACCGCCTACGACCCCACCTGCGGTTCGGGCTCACTGCTGCTGAAGGTGGCCGCCGAGGCGGGCAAGCACATCACGCTAGAAGGCCAGGAGAAGGACGTGACCACCGCGGGCCTTGCCCGCATGAACATGATCCTGCACGACTTCCCCACGGCCAACATCCTCTCCGGCAATACCCTGGCGGCGCCCAAGTTCAAGGACGGCGAAAAGCTCCGCACATACGACTACGTCGTCGCCAATCCTCCCTTCTCCGACAAAACCTGGCGCACAGGTCTCACGCCGCCGAAGGATTGCTTCCAGCGCTTCACGTGGGGCGAGCCACCGGCCAGGCAGGGCGACTACGCGTACCTGCTGCACATCGTCCGATCGATGAAGAGTACTGGGAAAGCCGCCTGCATCCTTCCCCACGGCGTGCTCTTTCGTGGCAGTGCCGAGGCCACGATTCGCCAGCAGCTCGTCCGCTCCGGCATCCTCAAGGGGATCATCGGCCTGCCCGCCAACCTCTTCTACGGCACCGGCATCCCCGCCTGCATCCTGGTGCTCGACAAGGAGAACGCCACCGCGCGCAAGGGCGTGTTCATGGTTGACGCCAGCAAGGGGTTCATCAAAGACGGCAACAAGAACCGCCTGCGCGAGCAGGACATCCACCGCATCGTCGACACGTTCAACCGCAAGCAGGAAGTCTCGCGCTATGCCCGGCTGGCGCCGTTCGTCGAGATCGCCGAGTCCAAGAACGACTTCAATCTCAACCTGCCGCGCTACATCGACGGCAGCGAGCCGGAGGACCTGCAGGACATCGACGGCCACCTGCGCGGCGGCATCCCGGAGCGTGACCTCGACGCCTTCGCCGCCGACTGGCAGGTGATGCCCGAAGTGCGCGCCGTGCTGTTCGAATCCGCGGGCCGTACCGGCTACGCCCGCCTCCGGCTGCCGATTGCCAAAGTGAAGCTCACCATCCTCGACCACCCGGAGTTCGCAGCCTTCCAGCAGAAGGTGATGGTCCTGTTCGACAAGTGGCGCCAGGCCGTCACGCCGCTGCTCACCGGCTTCGGCCGGAACGATCATCCCAAGGCGCTGATCGAATCCGTCTCCGAAACCCTGCTCAAGACTTTCCACGCCGCGCCGCTGCTCGACGCCTACGACGTCTACCAGCACCTGATGGACTACTGGGCGGAGACGATGCAGGACGACGCCTACCTGATCGCCGCCGACGGCTGGGTGAAGGGTGCGCAGCCCCGCGAGATCGTCCAGGTGAAGAACAAGGACAACAAGCTCGTCTGGCCGGAGCCACACGACTACCTGAAGGGGAAGCGGCGTTTCAAGTCGGACCTTGTTCCCGCGCCGGTTCTCGTCGCCAGGTACTTCGTTGTGGAACGCGATGCCATCGATGCGCTCGACAACCAACTCGCCGCGCTTGAGCAGCAACTCGACGAGATGCACGAGGAGAACAGCGGTGAGGATGGTTTGCTTTCGGAGGTGATCGAGGGCGAGGGCGAGGGCGATAAGCAGAAGATCACGGTCAAGGCGGTGAAGGCGCGGCTGAAAGAGATTGCTGAAGACCTGCTATTCAGTGACGAGCGGGAAGCTCTCGCGGCCTACGCCGGTCTGCTGGAACAGCAGACCGACGCCAAAGGCAAGCGGAAAGCCGCGCAAGAGCACTTGGACAAAAAGATCGATGCCAAGTACCCCAAGCTCACCGAGGCCGAGATCAAGACGCTGGTGGTGGAGGACAAATGGATGGCTCGGCTGGAGGCGGCCGTGCAGACAGAACTGGACTGCGTGTCACAGACCCTCACCGGCCGAATCCGCGAGCTGGCCGAGCGCTACGCCACTCCGCTGCCGCATCTAACCGACGAGGTGGCGACGCTCGCCGCGCGTGTGGAGGAGCACGTGATGCGGATGGGGGCGTCATGGAAGTGAGGCCCGGATACAAGCAGACGGAGGTGGGGGTGATTCCGGATGGCTGGGAGGTACGCGGGATCCTATCGACAGTCCGCATCGCCAACGGTCAAGTAGATCCGCAACGCGAGCCCTTCAGATCGATGGTTCTTGTGGCACCCGACCACATTGAATCAGGCACTGGAAGGCTCCTGGCAAGGAAGACCGCTGCGGAGCAGAGAGCGATCAGCGGCAAATACGCCTTCGACGCTGGCGACATTGTCTACAGCAAAATCCGGCCATACCTGCGGAAGGCCATTCTCGCTGACTTCGCTGGCCTGTGCAGTGCGGATATGTATCCCCTCAAGCCCGCCTGTGACGTTGTTGGCGGATTCATTCTTCCTTCGCTGCTAGCAGATCGTTTCACCAAGTACGCGGAATCGGTGTCAGTGCGGAGTGGAATGCCCAAGATCAATAGGGCGGAGTTGGCTGAATTCATTGTGGCCCTTCCCCCCGTCCCCGAACAACGCGCCATCGCGGCGGCGTTGAGCGATGTGGATGCGCTGCTGGGCGGGCTGGACCGGCTCATCGCCAAGAAGCGCGACCTCAAGCAGGCCGCCATGCAGCAACTCCTCACCGGCCAGACCCGCCTCCCCGGCTTCCACGGGGAGTGGGAGGTGAAGCGGTTAGGAGACCTGGGGACCTTCCTGAAAGGGAATGGCGTGAAGAAGGATGATGCGCGGAGTGGCAACCTGCCCTGCATTCGATACGGCGAGATCTACACGCATCACAACGACTACGTCAGGTCGTTCAACTCCTGGATTTCTCCCGTAGTGGCCGGAACAGCTACCCCGCTGAAGCAAGGGGATTTGTTGTTCGCTGGGTCTGGTGAGACGAAAGAGGAGATCGGCAAGTGCGTCGCCTTCGTTGATAGCTGCCAGGCATACGCGGGCGGCGACATCGTGATTCTGCGTCTATCCGCCGCGCACCCGATGTTCATGGGTTACTACTGCAACACCCCATCCATCAACGCACAGAAGGCGAGCAAAGGACAAGGCGATGCCGTCGTACATGTCAGCGCGGCCGCATTGTCCAGCATACTCGTGGTGCTGCCCTCACTTCCCGAACAAACCGCCATTGCCGCCGTGCTATCCGACTTGGATGCCGAGCTGGCGGCGCTGGAAGCCCGGCGCGAGAAGACCCGAGCGCTCAAGCAGGGGATGATGCAGGAGCTGATCACCGGCCAGACTCGCCTCGTCGCTGGCTCAACGGAATCTAAGATCATTGCGTTGCCGCACCTCACGCCCACCCAGCCGGAGCCCAAGAAGCCAGCACATAACTGGGCATTTAACGAAGCCGTCGTGATTTCTGTTCTAGCCGATGAATTCGGCAGCACCGAATTTCCCTTGGGGCGGATGCGTTGCACCAAGCTCGCCTACCTTCTGCACCGCCACGTCGAACGTGAGGTCAAAGGCTACCTGAAGAAAGCCGCCGGTCCCTATAACCCAGCGACACGTTACGCAGGCCCAGAAAGAATTGCCCAGCAAAACGGCTATATCAAACGCCACAAACGCGACCAATACGAAGGCTTCATCGCCGCCGAGAACGTCGCCCAAGCGCGCGGCTACTTCTTGAGCTGGTATGGGCAAGCCGCGCTGGATTGGCTCGAACAATTTCGTCATTGGACAAATGAAAGATTGGAACTGGTGACCACCGTGGACATGGCTGCCGATGACATCGAACATGCCGGCAAACAGGTTCGCCTCGAAGCTGTCAAGTCCGCCATCCGCGAACATCCCGAGTGGGAGGCCAAGTTGGATCGCCCTGCGTTCACTGACGAACGGATTGCCGTTGCGATTGATGAATGTCAGCGTCTCTTCTCGACATAACGCAAACGCTTTTCACAAATAGGACTGCACGCGGCAGAATTGCGGTGACATATGCCTGAGCAACCCCGCTCCGAGCGCCGCACGCAGAACCGCGTCATCGCCCTGTTCACAGACCCGGCGCGGGCCGACAACCTAGGCTACCGCTACCTCGGCGAGTGGAGCACGCGCGAATACAACCGCCCGATCGAGACGGCGCTGCTGCGCGAGAATCTAACGGCCCGCGGCTACTCCGCCGCCCACATTGCCGCCGCGCTGCAGAAGCTTGAGACGGCGGCGGATGCCACGGGCATCACGCTCTACCAGGCCAACTTGCGCACCTACCAGCTCCTGCGCTACGGCGTACCTGTGCGGATCGCCGCAGGCAAGGCCCACGAGACGGTGCATCTGGTGGACTGGGAACACCCAGAGAAGAACGACTTCGCGCTGGCCGAGGAGGTGACGCTGAACGGCGGCTACCAGCGCCGGCCCGATATCGTGCTCTATCTCAACGGCATAGCCGTCGCCGTGATCGAACTGAAACGCAGCTCGGTGGAGGTGGGCGACGGCGTGCGCCAGCTCATCACCAACCAGGAAGAGATCTTCAACAAGGGCTTCTTCAGCGCCGTGCAACTGGTGCTGGCCGGGAGCGACTCGCAGGGGCTGCGCTACGGCACCACCGACACGCTGGAGCAGTTCTTCGTCGAGTGGAAGGATGAAACGCCGGGCGAGGCCGGTGGCGCGCCCGTCCCCGGCGTGCTGCTCGACCGGCCGCTGGCGCAACTATGCAACAAGACGCGACTGCTCGACCTGATCCGCAACTGCGTCATCTTCGATGGGGGCCGCAAGAAAGTGCCCCGGCCGCATCAGTACTTCGGCCTGAAGGCCGCGCAGACGCGCATCGCGAGGCGTGAGGGCGGCGTCATCTGGCACACCCAGGGCAGCGGCAAGAGCATCCTGATGGTGCTGATCGCCAAGTGGCTGCTGGAGCACGACCCCGAGGCGCGCATCCTCGTCATCACCGACCGCGGCGAACTGGACAAGCAGATCGAAGGGGTGATGAAGAACGCCGGTGTTATCGGCGCCGACTCACCCTCGCCACGCATCACCTCGCGGTCGGAGTTCGTGCAGAAGCTCGGCGCGCCCACGCCGCGCCTGCTGTGCGCCCTGGTCCACAAGTTCGACCCAGCCGACTTGAAGGGCCCGCCGCCGCCCGTCCAGGGGCGTTTCTACGTGTTCGTGGACGAGTGCCACCGCACCCAGGGCGGCGACATGAACCGGCAGATGAAGCGCTGGCTGGAAGGCGCCATTTTCGTCGGCTTCACCGGCACGCCGCTCTTGCGCAAAGACAAGCTGATGACGCGGGACGTGTTCGGCACCTACATCCACACCTACAAGTTCCACGAGGCGGTGGCGGACAAGGTGGTGCTCGACCTCAAGTACGAAGCCCGCGACGTGCCGCAGCGGCTCACCTCGCAGGGGGCTATCGATCAGTGGTTCGAGCAGAAGACGCGGGGGCTCAACAACTTTCAGAAGGCGGTGCTGCGCAAGCGCTGGGCAACGATGGAGGAGCTGATGAGCGCGGGCGAGCGCAAGCAGCGCATCATCGCTAGCATCATCGAGGACTTCTCCCTCAAGCCTCGGCTCAACAACGACCGCGGCACGGCGATCCTGGTGGCGGCCTCCATCTACGATGCCTGCCACTACTTCCGGCTGTTCCAGAACACGAGCTTCGGCCCCTATTGCAGGATCATTACTTCCTACGAACCGAACCACAACGCCATCTCACGGGAGCCGACCAACAGCGACGAGCGCTACAAGTTCGACACCTACACCAAGCATGTCCTAAAGAACGGTCAGACCACGAAGCAGTACGAGGATGAGGCCAAGCGCCGCTTCATCGAGGAGCCGGCCAACCTGAAGCTGCTCATCGTGGTGAGCAAGCTGCTCACCGGCTTCGACGCGCCGAGTTGCACCTACATCTACCTTGACGACGAGCGTCACGATCATGATCTGTTCCAAGCCATCTGCCGCACCAACCGGCTCGACGGCGATGACAAGGACTATGGCCACATCGTGGACTTCAAGGAGCTGTTCGGCGACGTGCAGGAGGCGCTCGCGGTCTACAGCTCCGATGAGCTGGACATCGACCCGGGCAATGGTGGCGACAACAACGTCCACCTCAAGGAGTGGCTCGCGGAAGGCAGGAAGCAGCTCGACCAGGCCCGCGAGGCCCTGCGCTACCTGTGCGAACCGGTGCCTTTGCCGCGCGAGGTGGAGCAGTTCCTGCACTACTTCTGCGGGGATGCCGCCAACCCCAACGCGCTGAGCGAGACTGAGCCGCTTCGAGTCGCGTTCTACAAAGCGACGGCCACCTTCGTCCGCGCCTTCGCCGCGATCGCGCAGGAACTCGCGGCGGCGGGCTATTCCGACGTGGAGGCGGTCGCGCTGCAACGGGAGGTCGAGTACTACAGCGACGTGCGCGCCGCGATCAAGCGCCATTCGGGCGAGGAGCTGGACATCAAGCCGTACGAGGCTGACATGCGCCATCTCCTGAATACTTACATCCAGGCCGATCCAGCGGCTGACCTGGGCGAGCTGGCCAATGTGCCGCTGACCGAACTCATCATCGAGACCGGTATCCACGACGCCATCGCTCGGAAGCTCAACGAGAAGGGCACGCTCTCGCGGAACGCCATCGCCGAAGGGATCATCAACAACGTCCGCAAGACGATCATCCGCGACCAGCTCACCGACCCGCGCTTCTACGACCAGATGTCGAAGCTGCTCGACGACCTGATCCAGCAGAGCCGGGCCGACACGGCGGCGTATGAGGAGTTCCTGCGTAAGGCCGAGGCGCTGGTGAGGCGGCTAGCGGAAAAGGAGCCCGAGGCCGGTGTCCCCGCCGTGCTGCACGGCAAGCGGGAGGCCACGGCCATCTACAACAACCTCGACTCGCTGCCGGCGACAAACTTTCGCTATCCGAGTGCTGAGGAAGCCAGGGCGCAGCTCGCTGTCAGGATCGACTGGGCGGTGCGCGAGAATGCGCCAGCGGGCTGGAAGGGGGACCAGGCGCGCGAGGCGCAGGTACTCAACGCGCTATACCCGATCCTCGATCGCGACCGCGAGGCAACGCGGGCCCTGTTCGAGATCATCAAGAACCAGCCGGGTTACTGATGGTCGAGACGATTCAACTCGGCGAAATCGCGATCACGGTGACGCGCAAGAACATCAAGCACGTCCACTTGTCGGTGCATCCGCCGAGCGGGCGCGTCACGCTGGTGGCACCGACGGGCACGCGAGCGGAGGTGGCCCGTGCCTATGCGGTCTCCAGGCTCGGCTGGATACGTGAGAAGCAGGCGAAGCTGCTCGGGCAGGCGAGGGAAACACCCCGTCAATTCATCGAGCGCGAGAGCCACTATCTCTGGGGGAGGCGCTACTTACTGTCCGTCAGGGAGGAAGAGGCGAAACCCTCCGTCAGGCTCAGTCATCGCCGGATCATGCTCAGCGTGCGTCCGGGCAGCAGCACGGCGAAACGTGAGGCGGTCATGCATGAATGGCACAAATTGCTGTTGCACGACACCGTACCGGACCTGATCCGCAAGTGGGAGCCGAAGCTGGGCGTCAACGTGGCCGCTTACTTCCTCCAACGCATGAAAACCAAGTGGGGCGGCTGCAACCACCGTGCGCGAACTATTCGCCTGAATACCGAACTCGTGAAGAAGCCAAAAGACCTGCTGGAGTATGTGGTCGTCCACGAGATGCTGCACCTGGTCGCACCCACCCATAGCGAGCAGTTTCTTACTTTGATGACCAAGCACCACCCGTCATGGCGCGAGGCCAGGGCAGAGTTGAACGAGCTGCCGCTGGCCGCGGAGTCGTGGAGAGTGTAGAGCTGTGTCCATGAAACGAGCCCGATCGTGCTTTGGCACTTCATCCACCACCATGGAGGCGCACCGCTTCGGCCGTCGCGCGCGCGCGAGGGAGGCAGATAGTGGCCGTCGTTGGACGGAGGCTCGGCAGGTAGACTTAGTCCGACACATCACGCCCATGTGGCCTTGATCATGCTCCGCTGCGTAGCTTGCGGTGTAGCTTGTCTGTGAACAGCATGAACAATTTGCAGCTACATCAATCTGTTATCGAGCAGATGCGCGAACAGATCCAGAACGTCGAGTAAGCCCGAAGAATGTCCAGACGGATGCGACAGTGACGCCCCCGATGACGCCGTCTCCCGGACGTGGTCGCCTGTTCGTCATCGCCGCTCCCTCCGGTGCCGGCAAGACAAGCCTGGTGCGGGCCCTCATGGAGCGCGATCCGCGGCTGCATTTTTCGGTCTCACACACCACGCGCACGCAGCGCCCCAACGAGCGCGAGGGCCACGACTACTACTTCGTGGACTTCGATACGTTCCGGAACATGGCTGACGCGGGCCACTTCCTCGAGCACGCGCGCGTGTTCGACAACTACTACGCGACCGGCCGCGCCCCGGTGGAGCGGGCGCTCGCCCAGGGTGAGGACCTGATCCTGGAGATCGACTGGCAGGGCGCGCAGCAGGTGCGCAAGGCCCTGCCGGAAGCCGTCACCATCTTCGTCCTGCCTCCGTCGAAGGCGGCGCTCGAGGAGCGGCTGCGCAATCGCAGGACCGACAGCGGCGAGGTCATCGAACGGCGGCTCAGCGACGCGGTCGCGGACATGTCCCACTGGCCAGAATTCGGCTACGTGATCGTCAACGACCGCTTCGATCAGGCACTTGCGGACCTGCAGGCCGTGGTCGCGGGCAAAGGCGAGCACCTGCGCGGCGATCGTCCGGGGCTGGACACGTTCGCCGCGGGACTGCTGGCCTAACCAGGCCCGGCCAAGTACACTTGCGCCCCTTTTTCGAAGGCCGGGACCTGCTATCCACATGGCGCGAATCACCGTAGAAGACTGCCTGCAGAACGTCGACAACCTCTTCCAGCTGGTGCTGGTGGCCGCCAAGCGCGCCCGGCGTCTCGCCAACGGCGCGGAGGCGACGGTCGACTGGGAGAACGACAAGCCCACGGTCGTGGCGCTGCGCGAAATCGCCGCCGGCAACGTCACCGCGGACCTTCTCGAAGAGCAGGACCCGGTGGCCGAACAGCCGCCCGTTGAAATGGAGATCCCGGCGGACTTCCGCGCCCCCCAGCTCGGCCTGGGCGACTGACGCGACGCAGGTCCGCCGCCGGGGCCGTCACCCCGACGCCCTTGTTTCACAGCTGGTTTCCACCCATGTGGGGACAGACTAAAGTCTGTTCCCGATGGACTACGCCGCCACACTGCTGAATCTCATTCCCGGCGCAACCCGGCGCACGCTGGGTATTACCCAGCTGATCGCCAAGCTGGAGAACTACCTGCCGCCCGACCAGGTGGAGCGGGTACAGCAGGCATACGAATTCGGCGCGGCCGCGCACCGCGGCCAGAAACGGCTCTCGGGCGAGCCGTACATCTCCCATCCGATCGCCGCCGCCAATATCCTGGCGGAACTGCACGTGGACGCCGAGACCATCATCGCGGCGATCCTGCACGACGTCATCGAGGACACGCCCACCGCCAAGGAACAGATCGCCGAGCAGTTCGGCAAGGACGTGGCGGAGCTGGTCGACGGGGTCACCAAGCTCGATCAGATCAAGTTCAAGAGCCGCCAGGAAGCGCAGGCCGAGAGCTTCCGCAAGATGCTGCTGGCGATGGTGCGCGACATTCGCGTCATCCTGGTCAAGCTCGCCGACCGCACCCACAACATGCGCACGCTCGACGCCATGCCGTTACCGAAGCGGCGGCGCATCGCGCGGGAGACGCTCGACATCTACGCGCCCATCGCCGAGCGGCTCGGGCTCTACGGCATCAAGCTGGAGCTCGAGGAGCTGGGCTTCAAGGCGCTGTATCCGCAGCGCTATCGGGTCATCGAGCGTGAGCTCAAGCGCGCCCGCGGCAACCAGAAGCAGTTCGTCGGCAAGATCGCCGAGAAGCTGCGCACGGCGATCGCCAGGTCGGGCGTGCAGGCGACGATCGAGGGACGCGAGAAGCACCTCTACAGCGTCTACAAGAAGATGCGCAAGAAGCGCGTGCCGCTCAACGAGATCGTCGACGTCTACGGCTTTCGCATCGTGGTCGACTCGGTCGATACCTGCTACCGCGTGCTCGGCGTGGTGCATGGCCTGTACAAGCCGATGCCCGGCCGCTTCAAGGACTACGTCGCCATCCCGCGCGTCAACGGCTACCAGTCGCTGCACACCACGCTGTTCGGCCCGAACGGTGTGCCGATCGAAGTGCAGATCCGCACCGAGGACATGCACAGGGTGGCGCGAATCCGGCATCGCCGCGCACTGGAAGTACAAGAGCGGCGAACGGGAAGGCGGCTCGGCGCCAGCACGACCGCGCGCGCGAGTGGCTCAACCAGCTCATGCAGATCCAGGAGGGCGGCAACTCGGAGGAATTCCTCGAGAGCGTCAGGGTCGACCTGTTCCCCGACAAGGTCTACGTGTTCACGCCGCGGGGCGAGATCCTGCGCCTGCCGCGCGGCGCCACCGCGGTGGATTTCGCCTACGCGGTGCACACCGACGTCGGCAACCGCTGCGTCGCCGCCAAGGTCGACCGGCGGCTCGTGCCGCTGCGCACGCCGCTGCGCAACGGCCAGACCGTGGAGATCATCACGGCGAAAGGCGCGGCGCCCAATCCGGCGTGGGTCAATTTCGTGGTCAGCGCCAAGGCGCGCGCCGCGATCCGCCACTACCTCAAGAGCCTGAAACGCACCGAGGCGATCGAGCTCGGGCGGCGGCTGCTCAACCAGGCGCTCGGCGAGTTTTCGCTGACGCTCAAGAAAGTCGCCGACGCGCAGCTGGAGCCGGTGCTCAGCGAGCTCGGCATGAAGAGACGCCGACGAGCTGTACGAGCAGATCGGCCTCGGCGAGCGGCTGGCGCCGCTGATCGCGCGCCGCCTGCTGCCCGCGCCCGCAACTGCCGACGCAGAGCGGTGACGCAGGCGCCGCTGGTGATTGCCGGCACGGAAGGGCTGGTGCTGACGTACGCGCGCTGCTGCTTCCCGATTCCGAACGACGCCGATCATGGCGTACCTGTCGAGCGGCCGGGGCGTGGTCATCCACCGCGAGTCCTGCGGCAATCTCGCGGGCTTCCGCAAGCAGCCGGACAAGTGGATTTCGGTGAGCTGGGAGACGCAATCTCGATCGGCTCTTCAGCTCGGAGATCCGCGTGGAGGTGGCCAACAAGATGGGAGTGCTCGCGGCCGTCGCCGCCAGCATCGCCGGCACCGAGACCAACATCGACCATGTCTCGCTGGTAGAGCGCGACGTCGACACCTCGACGCTGATCTTCGAGCTCCAGGTCCGCAACCGTAAGCACCTGGCGCGGGTCATGCGCACGATCCGCAACGATGCCCGACGTACTGCGGGTTCACCGTACGATTGCCTAGACTTCACTCTTCACGCATGCACGACAGATACCCTGGCGTCTCGGTGGGGGCAGGGGCTTTCGGGAACGCCGTAAACCCATCCCTGGGGGCTCCGAGAAAAACATCCTGTTTTTCACGGTCCCGAAAGCCCCTGCCCCCACCGAGACGCCCGGTCATCGTGTCGTCGCGCGTGAAGAGTTAAAGGCCAGGCGAAGGAGATCATCAAGTGGCGCGAAAGATCATCAGTACGACCGAGGCGCCGAAGGCGATCGGCACGTATTCGCAGGCGGTCCGCGTGGGCAACACCGTGTACGTCTCGGGACAGGTTCCGCTCGATCCCGCGACCGGCGAGCTGGTGGCGGGCGACATGGAGGCGCAGATCCGGCGCGTCTTCGACAATCTGCAGCGCGGTGGCGCGCGCGGCCGGCGCCGAGCCTCGACGCATGCCGTCAAGTTCACCGTGTTTCTTCATCGACCTGAAGCACTTCGCGCTGGTCAACCAGGTGATGGCGCAATACTTGCGCGAGCCCTATCCGGCGCGCGCCGCCGTCGGCGTGGCTGCGTTGCCGCGCGGCGCGCAGGTGGAAGTGGAGTGCATCCTCGTACCTGAGCCCGTGAACCAGGCCGTCAGTCCGGAGCGCCGGCCGGTCACCGCGCTCAAGGGAGTCGGCGATGCGCTCGCCGATCGCCTGGCGCGGCTCGGCGTTTTCACTGTCCAGGACCTGCTGTTCCTCCTGCCGCTGCGCTACGAGGACCGCACGCGCGTGGTGCCGATCGGCTCGTTGCGGCCGCGGCGATCGCGCGGTCGTCGAGGCCGAGGTGGAGCTCACCGAAGTCGTGTTTCGCGGCAAGCGCCAGCTTCTGTCGCGGCTGTCGGACGGCTCCGGGTTTCTCACGTTGCGATTCTTCCATTTCACCGCCAGCCAGCAGGCGGCCCTGACGCGCGGCGTGCGCCTGCGTTGTTTCGGCGACGTGCGGCGCGGCACGCTGGGTCTGGAGATCGTTCATCCCGAATACCGGATCGCTCGTCGGCGACGGCCAGGAGCTGGCCGAATCGCTGACGCCGATGTACCCAGCGACCGAGGGCGTGCAGCAGGGACGCCTGCGTCGGCTCACCGAGCTGGCGCTGGCCGATTGCGAATCCAGGGGCATCACCGACTGGCTGCCGCGCGAGGTGCTGCCCGAGCGCGAGCTGCCCTCGCTCCTGAATGCGCTCGTTCACGTGCACCGGCCGCCGCCCATGCGAGCCTTGCGCAACTGGAAGCCGGGCGCGCACCCCGCGCAGCGACGCCTGGCGTTCGAAGAACTGCTGGCGCACCAACTGAGCCTGAAACGCCTGCGCCACGAGATCCGCAGCGATCCTGCCTGGCCGCTGGCGGGCGACGGCGCACTCGTAGCGCGCCTGCGCGCGAAGCTGCCGTTCACATTGACCCGCGCGCAACAGCGCGCGGCCGCCGAGATTGCGACGGATCTGCGCGAACCGCGGCCGATGCTGCGGCTGGTGCAGGGCGATGTCGGCTGCGGAAAGACGGTGGTCGCCGCGTTCGCAGCGCTGCAAGCGGTCGAAGCGGGTGCGCAGACGGCACTCATGGCGCCGACGGAACTGCTCGCCGAGCAGCACGCGCGCAATTTCGCCCGCTGGTTCGAGCCCCTCGGGGTGCGCGTCGGCCTGCTGACCGGGCGGCAGCAGGGACGGGCACGCTCGCGCCGTACTGCAGGGCGCTGCGCAAGGCGATATTCCGGTGCTGATCGGCACGCACGCACTGTTCGAAGAGGGCGTGCGCTTCGCGCGGCTGGCGCTTGCCATCGTCGACGAGCAGCATCGCTTCGGCGTGCACCAGCGCTTTCGATTGCGCGACAAGGGCGCTCAGGAAGGCCGTGTCGCGCACCAGCTGGTGATGACCGCCACACCCATTCCGCGCACGCTGGCGATGACGCGCATACGCCGACCTCGACGTTTCGGTGATCGACGAGTTGCCGCCCGGGCGCACGCCCGTCAAGACCGTGGTCATGCCGGAAAGCGCGCCGCGACGAAGTCGTGGCGCGCATTCGCGAAGCCTGCCGCGAAGGCCGGCAGGCCTACTGGGTATGCCCCCTGATCGAGGAATCAGAGGCGGTGCGCTACCAGGCGGCCGAGGAAACGGCCGCGATGCTCGCCGAAGCCCTGCCCGACATCCGCGTCGGCCTGGTGCATGGCCGGATGAGCTCGTCGCACAAGGATGCGGCGATGGAGCGCTTCAAGCGCGGTGACCTGCAGCTGTTGATCGCCACCACCGTGATCGAAGTGGGCGTGGACGTGCCCAACGCCAGCCTGATGGTGGTCGAGAACGCCGAGCGGATGGGTCTGGCGCAGCTGCATCAGTTGCGAGGACGGGTGGGTCGCGGCGAGCACGCCAGCACCTGCGTGCTGCTCTATCGCGCGCCGCTGTCCGCGCTGGCGCGCGATCGGTTGGCCGTGCTGCGGGCCGACCAACGACGGCTTCGAGGTGGCGCGACGCGACCTGGAACTGCGCGGCCCGGGCGAATTGCTCGGCACGCGGCAGACCGGGCTGGCGCAGATGCGCGTCGCCGACCTGATGCGCGACGCCGACCTGCTGCCGCGCGTGCAACTCGCGGCGGAGCTGATGGCACGCTCACATGCGGCTAACATAGCGCCGCTCATCGAGCGTTGGGTCGGGAGTGGCGGCGGATACGGCAGGATTGCATGAAAGCGGCGGTTCAACAGCTCGCGCGTCTGCGCCAATCGATTCTCGCCGCGCCGCTTTTCACGGCCACGCTGCCTCGTGTCGGTCACACGCTGCAGCAGTATGCATTGCTGATGCGCGTGCACCGGCCGATCGGCCTCTGGTTGCTGATGTGGCCCGCGCTGTGGGCGCTGTGGATCGCGGCCTCCGGTCGACCCAACGAGCGCATCTTCATGGTCTTTCTCGTCGGTGTGTTTCTCATGCGCTCGGCCGGCTGTGTCATCAACGACTATGCCGACCGCGACATCGACCCGTTCGTCGCGCGGACCCGCGACCGCCCGCTCGCGGCCCGGCGCGTCACGCCGCCGGAAGCGCTGCTGCTGTTCGCGGCGCTGTGCATGATGGCGGTGGGCCTGGTACTCACGCTCGATCCGCTCACGCAGCTGCTCGCACTCATCGGGGCCGTGCTCACCATCACTTACCCGTTCCTCAAGCGCGTGTTCCCCCTGCCGCAGTTCTACCTGGGGGCCGCTTTCGGGCTGGCTGTGCCCATGGCGTTCGCCGCGCAGACTGGGGAAGTGCCGAGGAGCGCCTGGCTACTGTTCCTGGCGACCGTGCTCTGGGCTGGGGTGTACGACACGATGTACGCGATGGTCGATCGCGAGGACGATATTCGCCTCGGCGTGAAGTCGAGCGCGATCCTGTTCGCGGACGCCGACCGCTTCATCATCGGCGTCATGCAAGTCATGGTGTTGCTGGCGCTGAGCCTGATCGGTCGCGACCTTCACATGGGCCTGTGGTACTGGCTGGGGCTCGGGGTTGGGGCTCTCTTCTTCTTATGGCAGCAGTGGCTGATCCGGAAACGCGATCCCGACGCCTGTTTCAGTGCTTTCAATAACAACAATTACTTTGGTATTGCGGTGTTTGTTGGCATTCTTCTCAACTATCAGTTCGCCTGACGCTGGATCGGACAGCCTGTACCGTCCACCGCCCGCGCGACGGCCCAGACTTCCACAGTCTTTACGCCCGCCCGCTTGAGCGTGCGCGCCAGCTCGGCCGTCGTGCTGCCCGTGGTCAGGACATCGTCGATGAGGGCGACATGCTCGACCACGGGGTCGCGGGTGAGGGCGAACGCACGGCGAATGTTCTTGCGTCGTTCCCGCGCGTCGAGCTCCGTCTGGTCGCGCGTGTCGCGCACGCGCCGGCACAGGCCATCGTCGATGCGGATGTCGAGCATCTCACTCACCGGCCGCGCGAGCTCCAGCGCCTGGTTGAACCCGCGCTCGCGATGGCGCGCCGGATGCAGTGGAACCGGGATCAGGGCCTGGGGGGCGCGACGCGCGTTCGCCCCGGCCTGGAGGTGACGTGCCAGCAGTGTGCCGAGCACGCGTCCAAATGCCAGCGCACCGTGGTACTTGAACATCTGGATGATGCGGTCGAGCGGGTAACCGTACAGGTGCGGCACGACGGCGCGGTCGAAGGCCGGCGGGCGTGTCATGCACCTGCCGCACTCCAGGCAGCCCGCCGGCTCGATGGGCAACGGGGCAGCGCAGCGGGCACACGCTCCCGCGTTGGCTGGCAGGTCCGCCGCGCAGCCGAAACACAGATCGAGAAGCGGCTGCTGACCGCGATCGCCGCACAGGATGCAGGAAGGCGGCAGGACGATGGCCTGGATGCGATGTAACCAACCGTCAACCACGAGCTCCTCCTACGGTTGACACCCGTTGCCGCTGGCCCGAATACTGCCCGCCGCTCGCGGCGCGAGCGATCCGCAAACCTCACGTAAACGACACGAAATGCACAGCGACCACGCTTCGAACGGCGCCCCCGGCGCAGCCCGCGACGCGGGCGTGCGCCACGACTGGACCCTGGGCGAAGTCCGCGAGTTGCTCGCCGCACCGTTCGCGGACCTGGTGTTTCGCGCGCAGCAGGTGCATCGCACCCATCACGATCCCAATCGGGTGCAGGTGAGCACCTTGCTCAGCATCAAGACCGGCGCGTGCCCGGAAGACTGCGCCTACTGCCCGCAGAGCGTGCGCTACGACACCGGCGTGGAGCGCGAAGCCCTCATGGACGTCGCCAACGTCGTCGCACGTGCGCGCGCTGCGCGCGCTGCGGGCGCCACCCGTTTCTGCATGGGCGCGGCGTACCGCAGCCCGAAGACGCGCGAGCTGCAGAGCATCATCACGATGGTGCGCGAGGTGCGCGCGCTGGGCCTGGAGACCTGCGCGACGCTCGGCATGCTCAGCGCCGGTCAGGCGCTGGCCCTCAAGCAGGCCGGGCTGGACTACTACAACCACAACCTCGACACGTCTGCGGGCCACTACGAGAAGATCATCACCACGCGCACCTACCAGGCGCGCCTCGACACGCTCGCGCACGTGCGCGCGGCCGGGTTGAAGGTCTGCTGCGGAGGAATCCTCGGCCTGGGCGAGAGCGATCTGGACCGCGCCGAGCTCCTGCACACGCTCGCCACGCTGCCGGCACATCCCGAAAGCGTCCCCATCAATCAACTCGTGGCAGTGCAGGGTACCCCGCTGGCCGACGCGCCACCGGTCGACGCGCTCGAATTCGTGCGGGTGATCGCCGTGGCACGCATCCTGATGCCGAAATCGCACGTGCGGCTGTCCGCCGGGCGCAGCCAGATGAGCGACGAGTTGCAGGCGCTGTGCTTTCTCGCCGGCGCCAATTCGATCTTCTACGGCGAAAAGCTGCTCACCACCGGCAATCCCGACACACACCACGATCTGACGCTGTTCGAGCGGCTCGGCATTCGGCCCGAGACAGCGCCGGCAGCAGCGCCGCAGGACAGCCGGGAAAGTGGATGCGCTCGCTCGAAGATTTCGCCCGCGGCACGCTGAGCGGGATCCGCACGCAAGGCCGGATGCGGCAGCGGAGGATCGTCGAGCGATGGCTGGGAAGCGAACCGATCGCCCTGGTCGATGGAGCGCAGCGACTCGTCTTCTGCAGCAACGACTATCTTGGGCTGGCCCGCGACGCACGCGTGAGCCAGGCCTTTGCCGCCGCCGCCAGAACGCATGGCGCCGGCAGCGGCGCCTCGCACCTCGTCACCGGCCACAGCCGCGAACACCATGCGCTGGAAGAGGAGTTGGCCGCGTTTACCGGGCGCGCGCGCGCCCTGCTGTATTCGACCGGCTACATGGCCAACCTCGGTGTGATCGGCGCGCTTGTCGGACGCGAAGACCGGGTGTTCGAGGATCGCCTGAACCACGCCTCGCTGATCGATGCAGCACTGCTGTCCCGCGCCGAGCTGGTCCGCTATCCGCATGCGCAGCCCGCCGCGGTCGATGCGAAGCTCGCGGCCGTGAGCCGGGGGCACGCGCTCATCGCTACCGACGGCGTATTCAGCATGGATGGCGACCTGGCGCCGGTGGCCGAGCTCGCAGCCATCGCGCAGCGGCGCGAGGCATGGCTGATGGTGGACGACGCGCACGGGCTGGGCGTGCTGGGCGACCGGGGCCGCGGCACGCTCGAGCGCGCGGACCTGGACGCTGCGTCGGTGCCCATTCTGATGGGAACTCTGGGCAAAGCCTTCGGCACATGCGGGGCATTCGTGGCGGGCGGCAGCGATCTCATCGAGCTACTGCTCCAGACCTCGCGCACCCAGATCTACACCACTGCGCTGCCTCCGGCCCTGGCCGCGGCCACGCGCACCGCGCTGGCCATTGTGGCTGGAGCCGATGAGGAGCGTGCGCGCCTGCGCGCTCACATCGAGTTGTTCCGCCGCGAGGTGACACGGCTCGGGCTGGCGCTGCTGCCGTCGGCATCGCCGATACAACCGATCGTGTTCGGCTCGAGCGAGCGCGCAATGGCAGCAAGCGACGCGCTGTGGAAGCGAGGCCTGTGGGTCAGCGCGGTTCGACCGCCGACGGTTCCCGACGGCACGGCGCGGCTGCGAGTGACCCTGGCCGCCAACCACTCCACGCAACATGTGTTGCGGCTGATCGAGGCGCTGGCAGACCTCGCGCGCGCGCCGGAATGAGCGTGGCGGACGACACGACGACGCCCCTGCACGTGGAGACGTTCGGGCCGCGGCCCGCGACTGATCCTGCTGCACGGCTGGGCGCTCAATTCGCGGGTATGGGACGACATAGTCGATCCGCTGGCCGCCCGCTTCAGCGTCACGCGGGTGGACCTTCCCGGCCACGGCGCGAGCCCCTGGCCGCCGCGGTTCCACGACCTCCCATCGCTCGCGGCAACCCTGGCCCCCCTCCTGCAGGGCGAGGCGATCGTGCTTGGATGGTCCCTCGGTGCGCTCGCCGCGCTGCAGGTGGCACTCGAGCATCCAGCTGCAGTGCGCGCCCTGATATTGGTCGCTGCGACGCCGCGCTTCGTTGCCGGCCCGGATTGGCCGCAGGGCGCCGAGCCCGCAGTGCTCGATGAATTTGCGGCGCGCCTGCAGGAGGATCATCGCGGCACGGTGCACGATTTCCTGGCCCTGCAGGTACGCGGCGACGAGCGCGCCATGGCCACGCTGCGCGTCCTGCGCCGCAAGGTCCTGTCGTCCGGCGCGACCCATCCCGAAGCGCTCGCCGCCGGGCTGCAGGTGCTGCGCGGCACCGACATTCGGGAACGATTGGCGGAGATCTCGGCTCCCGCGCTGGTCGTGGCGGGAGAACACGATCGGCTCACGCCTGCGGAAGGGTCGCGCGCGCTCGCCGCGGGGCTGCGCCGCGCCCGTTTCGCGCCGGTCGAACGGTCCGCGCACGCGCCGTTCATTTCTCACCGCGACATTTTCCTGCGCGAGGTGGAACAATTCCTCTCGCGGCTGACATGAACCACGATCCTGGCAATCCTTTCACACTCGATCGCACGCTGGTGCGCCGCTCGTTCGACCGCGCGAGCCGCAGCTACGACCACGCCGCGGTCCTGCAGGCGCGCGTGCGCGAGCAGCTCATGCAGCGTCTCGAGCTGGTACGCATCGACCCCGCCTTCGTGGTGGACGCGGGCGCCGGAACCGGGCATGCGAGTCGCGAGCTCAAGCGGCACTACCGCAAGGCGCGTGTCATCGCCCTGGATGTGTCGCCGGCAATGCTCGGCGAGGCGCGGCGCCAGCAGGGTCTGCTGCGCCGCTTCGACCGGCTGTGCGCCGACGCCGCGCATCTGCCCCTCGCCGATGCGAGTGTCGACCTCATCTACAGCAATCTCATGCTGCAGTGGTGCGACGACATCGATGCCGTGTTCGCGGAGGCCCGCCGCGTCCTCAAGCCGCACGGCCTGCTGACGTTCAGCACTCTCGGCCCCGACACCCTCGGCGAGTTGCGCAGCGCCTGGGCAGCCGTGGACGGCCACGTGCACGTCAATCGATTCCTCGACATGCACGACATCGGCGATGCGCTGGTGCGCGCCGGCCTGGCAGAGCCGGTGCTGGATGTCGAGCACTACACGCTCACCTATGACGATACGCTGGCATTGATGCGCGATCTCAAAGCCATCGGCGCGCACAACGTCACGGCGGGCCGGCCTTCGGGGTTGACGGGCCGTGGCCGCCTCGCAAGCATGAGCGCCGCGTATGAAGCGTCGCGGCGCGACGGCAAGCTGCCCGCGACGTTCGAAGTCGTGTTCGGGCAGGCCTGGGGGCGCACGACGCAGCAGCGGCCAGGCGGTCCGCGCGAGACCCATGTCGCTGTGAGCTCCATCGGCCGGCGCCGCGGATCGAAATGAAGCCGCTGTTCGTAACGGGCACCGACACGGGAGTCGGCAAGACGCGGGTCGCCACGGCCCTGCTTGGCGCGCTGGGCAGGCGCGGGCTGTCGGTGGCGGGGATGAAACCGGTCGCGTCCGGCTGCCGCGAAACTCCCGAAGGGCTGCGCAACGAAGACGCTCTCGCGCTGATTGGCGCCAGCACGGTTCGGGTGAAGTATGCGGATGTCAATCCGTACGCCTTTGCACCCGCCATCGCTCCCCACATCGCCGCGCAAGAGGCTGGCCAGATCATCGAGCTAGAGGTGCTCGAGCACGCCTACGAGCGGCTGGCGCTCGTCGCTGAATGCGTCGTGATCGAGGGCGCCGGTGGTTGGCTCACGCTGCTGGGCGAGCGCGAGACGCTGGCCGATTTCGCGCGGCTCGTCGATGCCGACATCGTGCTGGTCGTCGGTCTGCGGCTGGGTTGCCTCAATCACGCGCTCCTGACCGCCCAGGCGATCCGCACGATGGACCTCAGTCTGGCCGGATGGGTCGGCAACAGCATGGGCCCGGCGTTCGAGCGCGCCGAGGCCAACCTCGCAACGCTGAGACGCCATATCGCGGCGCCCTGTCTCGGCGTCCTGCCGCATACGCCGCAGCCGGAGGTTGCCGAACTCGCTTCACTCCTGCTGGTCGAGTCGTTATTGCCGCGGCGGCGTGCATAGCGTGGTCCGGCTTCAACCTAAGTCTTTGGCCTGTTGACGCTTTCCGCTAGACTTGCGCCGCGGCGGCGGCGGTCGGGCATGCACGGGCGGGCGAGGGTCCGGAGGGGCCATTCGACAGGATCGAAGCTGCGCCTCAATTGCGCCCTCACGCCGCGTGCCGCGCTCTTGTCATTTTTCTTTGTCACGCTCTGCCTCGTGTGCTTTTCGATTGCGGGCCGCTCGGCTGGGCGCTGGTGCTTTCCCTGCGCCGGGGCAGGGTCTGGCAATGCGTCGAAGTCTGGCAGGCGCAGGTGAGGATCGAGGCACGGGAGCCCCGCAGCACGGAGCGGCTCGTATTTCCTCGTAATTAGGTCAAGGTTACACTTCGCGCTCCGTATACTGCGCTGCACCCCAGCCCGTTATTCATCGAGTCACACGGTCGCGCCGCCGTCGGGATCGGTGGGTTCGTTACAGAGGAAGAGCGGCGCGGGCTCGCGGCGCGGCTCAAGCAGACGATCGGCAGCATGAACGAATCGCCGCCCGTGCAGGAGTGGGCTGCAGCGCGGAGATTAGTGCCCTTCAGGAGTTCAATGGTTACGCACATTGCATCGGCATTCCGGCTGGTGGCTGCGCTCGCGGCCACGGTTTGGGCCGCACCAGCCATGGCCGACAAGGCACTCAACATGCCCGTCGGCGTGACGGAGTTGAGCGTCAAGATCTACAACCTGCACATGCTCATCTTCTGGGTTTGCGTCGCCATCGCGCTGGTGGTGTTCGCTGCCATGATCTGGTCGATCGTGGTCTTCCGGAAATCGCGCGGCGCAGTCGCCGATACCAAGCTCACCCACAGCACCAAGGTCGAAATCGTCTGGTCGACGGTCCCCTTGATCATCCTCGTGGTGATGGCCGTCCCGGCTGCGCGCACGCTGATCGACATCGAAGATACGCGCGGTTCGGAGCTCTCGATCAAGGTCACGGGCTACCAGTGGAAGTGGCACTACGAGTACCTCGACAGCGGCGTGAGCTTCTTCTCGACGCTCGCACGCTCGAGCAACGCCGCCCGCCAGCTCGGCTCCGGCATCGACCCCAACACCGTACCGAACTACCTGCTCGAGGTGGACAACCCCCTGGTCGTGCCGGCGGGCACCAAGGTACGTTTGCTGCTGACTTCCAACGACGTGATCCACGCCTGGTGGGTGCCGGCCTTCGGCATGAAAAAGGACGCGATTCCGGGATTCGTAAACGAGCTCTGGTTCCGGGTGGACGAGAACAAGACAGGCACCTATCGCGGACAGTGCGCCGAGCTGTGCGGCCGTGACCACGGCTACATGCCGATCGTGGTCGAGGTCAAGAACCCGGCCGACTTCGAAGCATGGCTCGGGGCAAAGCAGGATGAAGCCCGACAGGCCGCAGCGCCTGCCGCGAATCCTGCGCCAACCGTGCAATTGCCGGCGCCTGCCGAGCCGGCTTCCGCCAGGACCACTGCCCAGGCGAACTGAAGCGAACCCGGAGCGGAGATTCACACGATGGCCATTCAGCACGCCCAGGCGGATACCGACGCCGCGCACTCGCACCACGACGGGAAGCCTGCCGGCATCAAGCGCTGGCTGTTTACCACCAATCACAAGGACATCGGTACCCTGTACCTGCTGTTCGCGTGCGTGATGTTCTTTGTCGGCGGCGCGATGGCGATGGTGATCCGCGCCGAGCTCTTCCAGCCAGGCCTGCAGATCGTCGACCCGGGATTTTTCAACACCATGACGACGATGCACGCGCTGATCATGATCTTCGGCGCGGTCATGCCGGCCTTCGTAGGCCTCGCGAACTGGATGATCCCGATGCAGCTCGGTGCCCCGGACATGGCGCTGCCGCGCATGAACAACTACAGCTTCTGGATCCTGCCGTTCGCGTTCACGTTGCTGCTGCTCACGCTGGTAATGCCGGGTGGCGGTCCTGCGGGCGGCTGGACTCTGTATCCACCCCTGTCGCTGCAGGCCGGCGACAACCTGCCGTTCACGATCTTCGCGATCCATCTCATGGGCGCCTCCTCGATCATGGGCGCCATCAACGTCATCGTGACGATCATGAACATGCGCATGAAGGGCATGTCGCTGCTGCACATGCCGCTGTTTTGCTGGACCTGGCTGATTACGGCCTACCTGCTGATCGCGGTCATGCCAGTGCTCGCGGCCGCAGTGACGATGCTGCTCACCGATCACTTCTTCGGCACCACGTTTTTCAGCGCCGCGGGTGGCGGCGACCCGGTGATGTTCCAGCACATCTTCTGGTTCTTCGGCCACCCCGAGGTCTACATCCTGATCCTGCCGGCCTTTGGCATCGTCTCGGAGGTCATCCCGACGTTCTCGCGCAAGCCGCTGTTCGGTTACGGCGCGATGGTTTACGTGAGCGCGAGCATCGCGTTCCTGTCGTTTGTCGTCTGGGCGCACCACATGTTCACGGTGGGCATGCCGCTCGCCGGCCAGCTCTTCTTCATGCTCTCGACCATGCTCATCGCCGTGCCCACGGGCGTGAAGGTATTCAACTGGACCACCACCATGTGGAAGGGCTCGCTCTCGTTCGAGCCCCCGATGCTGTTCGCGCTCGCGTTCCTGTTCCTGTTCACGATCGGCGGATTCTCGGGCCTGATGCTCGCGATCGTGCCCGCCGACTTCCAGTACCACGACACCTACTTCGTCGTCGCGCACTTCCACTACGTGCTCGTGCCCGGCGCGGTCTTCGGCATCATGGCGGGTGTCTACTACTGGCTGCCGAAGTGGACGGGCCACATGTACGACATGAAGCTGGCCACCTGGCACTTCTGGCTGTCGGCGATCTTCGTCAATGTGCTGTTCTTCCCGCAGCACTTCCTCGGGCTCGCCGGCATGCCACGGCGCATCCCCGACTACGCCGTGCAGTTCGCCGACTGGAACATGTGGTCTTCGATCGGCGCATTCGGCTTTGGACTGGCGCAGCTGCTGTTCCCGTACGTCATCTGGAAGTGCGTGAAGGGCGGTGCGAAGGCGACCAATGATGTCTGGGAGGGTTCGCACGGCCTGGAGTGGCTGCTGCCCTCGCCGCCCCCGTACCACAGCTGGAACGAGCCGCCGCAGGTCAAGTGGACCGAGGAATGGGGTGAGTTCGATGTGCACGCGGCGCAGACGAAGTAGATGGCGAACGCTGGCATCGATTCCGAACGCCGCCGCAGGGTGCGCCGCATGACTATCGGGCTCGCACTCGTGGCGCTCGCCTTCTACATCGGTTTCATCCTGCTCGGCGTCCATCGATCATGACCGGCCCTCATTCATCGCGCGGCTCAGCGCGGGCGCATCGCTCGCTCACGCTGAGCCTGTGTCTCATGGTGCTCGGCAGTTTCGCGTTCGGATTTGCGCTGGTGCCGCTGTACGACGTGTTCTGCGCGCTGACCGGCGCCGGAAATCGTAACGCTTGGACGACGCCTGCGGTGGTGGTCGAGGCCCCCGATGCAAGCCGCAGCATCACCGTGGAGTTCGTTGCCAATCTGCCGAGTCACGGCAGTTTCGAGTTCCGCCCGGCGGTGGCCGAGATGCGGGTGCAGCCGGGCCGGCTGTACGAGACCGCGTTCTTCGCGCGCAACCTGACGGGCCGCGACACGGTGGCGCAGGCAGTGCCGAGCGTGGTGCCGAGCCGCGCGGCTGCTTTCTTTCGCAAGACCGAATGCTTTTGCTTCACGCCACAGCACTTCGCCAAGGGAGAAGGCCGCGACATGACGGTACGTTTCATCGTCGATCCGAAGCTGCCCGCCCGTCTCGATCGCATTACGCTGGCCTACGTGTTCTACGGGCAGTCACAGCTCACCGCCTCTTCACTAACCACCAACCGCTAATCGCTTCTTTTCACTTCCGGTACTCCCATGTCCCACGAACACGAAGCACACGATCCCAACAAGTATTACGTGCCGCAAGGCAGCCCCTGGCCGTTCTACGGCTCGGTGACGCTGTTCGTGCTGATGTTCGGCGCGGCTGCCTATCTCAACGATTGGGCGGGCGCGCTCGGGGCGTGGGCGCTGCTGCCGGGTTTCGTGATGCTCGCGCTGCTGTTCTTCTTCTGGTTCGGCACGGTCATCGGTGAGAGTGAGCGCGGTATCCTCAACCTGCAGGTCGATCGCAGCTTTCGCATGGGGATGATGTGGTTCATCTTCTCGGAAGTGATGTTCTTCGCCGCATTCTTCGGTGCGCTGTTCTATGCGCGGGCGTTGTCGGTGCCGTGGCTGGGTGGCGAAGGGGTGAAGATCTTCACCAACCTGCTGCTATGGAAGAATTACACCAACGAATGGCCGACCAACGGACCGGCCGCTGTCGGCGGCGATTTCGACATCGTCCCCGCGTTCGGCGTGCCCGCACTCAACACCGCGATCCTGCTCTCTAGCGGCGTGACGGTAACGATCGCGCACCACGCCTTGCAAGCCGGCAAACGCGTCGTGCTCAGCATCTTTCTGGCAGCGACCTTTCTGCTCGGCTTCCTGTTCGTCGGACTACAGGCCATGGAGTACGGCGAGGCCTATCAGCATCTCAACCTCAAGCTCTCGACCGGCGTCTACGGCTCGACCTTCTTCATGCTGACCGGTTTTCACGGCATGCACGTCACCGTGGGCGCCATCATGCTGACGGTGATCTGGCTGCGCGTCCTTAAGGGTCACTTTACGCCGCAACGCCATTTTGCCTTCGAGGCGGTCGCCTGGTACTGGCACTTCGTCGACGTCGTCTGGCTGGTTCTGTTCGTATTCGTCTATTGGATCTGAGATGCGAGAAGCCCGGGTCGGACGCGTCCTTCGCGTCGCAAACCGCGGCTGGGACTACGATGCAAACCCGTGCGGCCGGATGAAACCGGCGGAGCAGGCGATCAGCAGCAGCACGAACAGCGGCACTGACAACCCGATTCGCCAGGTCAGCGCGCGCAGCATCTGCTTCGAGTCAGTCGTGTCGCGAGCGAGTTGATGGAGCGCAGATCCCAGGTTCACGACGATCGCCGACCAACGTCAGGATCACAACCAATGACCAAAAAACGCTACGCATCGAACGTTTCGATCATTCTCGGGATCAGTGCAGTGTTGATGCTGTTTCTATTCGTTCTTGTGTCCCATCACCGCGGCATCTCCGACCGGGCCCGACAGGATCGCAGCGCGCTGCTGGCCACCGGTTCGAGTGTGGCCGAGCGGATCAAACCCTTTGGCCAGGTCAGCGTCGCTTCGACGGAAACTCAGCGGGAGCCGGCAAAAGACGCGGTGGCCGCGCCGCCGCCCAGTCGAGACGGGCAACAGGTCTACCAAGCGAGTTGCGTCGCCTGCCACGATGCCGGTATTGCCGGCGCGCCGAAGCTGGATGATAAGGCCCAGTGGGCCGCGCGCATCGCCAAGGGCGTCGACACTCTCTACGCCAGCGCCGTCGACGGGGTACAGGGGAGCGCGGGAGTGATGCCGGCCAGAGGCGGGAACCCGGCGCTGAGCAACGCCGAGGTCAGGGCCGCGGTCGACTACATGATAGCGCGCTCGAAATAAACGCCAGAACCCGCAAGCTCCCGAAGTTTCGCACATTGCGGGACTGGAGACATTGTCTCGCGATTCACGCTGGCGGTCGTAGTGGTCACCGATCCTGCCGTTTGCCGGTTCTCATTTGCGGACCTCGAAGGTGACAGGTAACACAAGGCCGCCGCGGAATTCCAGGTTGATGACAACCGGGTCGCCGGCGCGCAGTGTCCGTTTCGGGTTCATCAGCATCAGATGATAGCCTCCCGGCGCAAAGATCAAACTCGCGTTGGGTGCAAGCTCGATCTGCGACGCGTGCACCATACCCGCCATGCCGTCCTTAACGACAGTACGGTGAACCATCACGCTCTCGAACCCGGAACTGCTTGCGGCCGCGAGTACTCGCGGCCGTGATGTGTTGTTTCGCAACTCCATGTATCCCGCCATCATGGTCATGCCGGGCGGCGTTTCCCGAACCCGGGCATCGCGTACTGAAACGCCCGCCTCTTCACTCGCAGCGGGGACGAGGGTCAGCGCCAATATCAGGCAGACGAAAACCGGATGTCGCCATCTCATGTCGCATTGCCTGCTTCAAGCTCCCGCACCACTTTGAAACGCTTGCTGATAGCCTTCGCATCATGAGGCGGCGTGAACACGGCATGATATCGGGCTCGCGGATCCAACAGAAACACCGCTACGGTGTGATAGACGGGATAGTTTTCCATACCCGGTGTGATCGCAACCTGATACGCGGCGCCCAGCTTGACCAGCCAGGTTACCGATTTGCTCGTTGTCTCCCGTCACGCCGAGAAAGGCCGTATCAAAATAGTCCACGTATTGCCTGAGCTTGCTAGCGGTATCGCGATTCGGATCTACTGAGATAAAGATGAATTGGATATCTTCGGCGCCGACCGTATTCTTGGCGATGCTGTCACGCGCGCTAGCCAGTACCGCCAGGGTCGTCGGACAGATGTCAGGGCAATGGGTGAAGCCGAAAAAGAGGAATGACCATTTACCCTTCAAGCTTGCCAGATCAAATACCCGATTCTTGTGATCGGTGAGTGCAAAGGCCGTCAGTGGCTTCGGATCAGGAAACAACGTGATCACCTGATCCGGCAGCAATACGACCCGCGAATCGTGCTCGCGATATATATGCAGCGAGCCAAACTCCGGCAAGCATCGCGGCCAGCGCGACGGTTGTTATCATGATGCTGAATTTGAGTGATCTTTCGTTCATGACTGCTCGATGAGGGAATCCTGAATCCGCCGCCGACTACTTCCCCAGCTTGGGCGAATCATCCTCGACTCTGCTGCATAGCGATAGGCCGGTGCGGGGTGATGATGCCGTTTCTCCCAGCCTCAAGCCTTTGATTGGTAGACATCGATCACCATCGGTAGATGATCGATCCAACGCGCCGCTCAGGATCATCAGATGCGGCCCGCGCCAGCACGATGTCGCGACGGTGGGCGCACAGCGGCGCTGATGCCGAGCGCTGCGAATCGCCTGCGGTATACTGCCCAAAACCGAGCGCATCGCCATGATCTTACCAATCGTATTGATTTTGCTGATCGCCGGTACCCTCCTGTTCCACTTCCTGAGCCCGTGGTATTTCACACCGATCGCGTCCAACTGGGGCGCGATGGACGACACGATCAGCATCACGTTCTGGGTCACGGGGTTTGTCTTCGTCGCTGTCAACTTGTTCATGGCTTATTGCGTGATCCGCTACCGTCATCGGAAGGGGAGCCGGGCGGCGTACCAACCCGAGAACAAGAAGCTGGAATGGTGGCTCACCGGATTGACCACGGGGGGCGTCGTCGCCATGTTGGCCCCCGGCTTGTTTGTGTGGGCGGATTTCGTCCACGTCCCGGAAGAGGCGATGGTGTTTGAGGCCGTGGGCCAGCAGTGGCACTGGCGCTTTCGCTTTCCCGGGCAGGACGGCAGGCTAGGTACCGTCGATACCCGGCACATCAGCGACAAGAATCCGTTTGGCATGAATCCGGACGATCCCGACGGACAGGACGACGTGCTGGTATCCAGTCCCGAGTTGCATCTCCCGCTCGGCAGACAGGTCAAGGCGCTGCTCCGCTCCGTAGACGTCCTGCACAACTTCGCTGTACCGCAGTTCCGAGCCAAGATGGATCTGGTGCCGGGCCTGGTCACCTACATCTGGCTCACGCCGACGCGAACCGGGGAATTCGACCTCCTCTGCAACGAACTATGCGGTGTCGGGCACTTCGCCATGCGTGGCAAGGTGATAGTGGAAGAAGAGCGCGCGTTTCAGGCGTGGCTAACCGGCCATCCGACGTTCGCACAAACGTCGGCGCAAGCAGCCGGCGATGCTGCCGCAGGCGAACAACTCTATGCGGTGTGCGCTGCCTGTCATGGCTTGCAAGCGGAGGGTAATCCTCAGCTGCATGCGCCGAAATTGAGTGGACAAGGCGACTGGTACCTGCAACGGCAATTGAAATACTTCAAGCAGGGTGTCCGGGGGACACACGACAAGGATGTCTATGGAAAAATGATGGCGCCGATGGCGGCGACGCTGGTCGATGACACCGCCATCGACAATGTCAGCGCTTATATCGGCACGCTGCCCGACAATCCAGCCCCCGCCACCGTGAAAGGCACTGCGCACAACGGTCAAAAGCTTTATGCATCGACCTGCGGAGCCTGTCACGGTCCTGATGGTCGGGGCGTACAGTCGACGAATGCCCCCGGGCTGAAGGGTATGAGCGATTGGTATTTGGTCACTCAATTGAAGAATTTCCAGCAGGGTGCTCGCGGCACTCATCCGCAAGACATGTACGGACCTCAGATGGCATTGATGTCCGCAATTCTGGCCGACGACGAGGCAATCAATGACCTCGTTGCCTACATCAATACCCTCCGCTGAGCAGCGCGGATCTGAACGACGCGACGGCTAGCGAATCGCGCATTTAGCGAAGAGGAAGTATCCATGTCCTACGTTGCGCATGACGAAAACGCTTTTGTTCCGCCGGCAGAAGTCGAAGAGGTAGAGCTCTATCATCCGAAAACTTTCGTGGGAAAGTACATCTGGAGCCAAGACGCCAAAGTCATTGCCATCCAGTACGCGATCACCGCGATCGGCATAGGGTTGGTGGCGTTGGTGTTGTCGTGGTTGATGCGGCTGCAACTGGGATTCCCGAACACCTTCTCTTTCATCGACCCAAGCAACTACCTTCAGTTTGTCACCCTGCACGGCATGATCATGGTGATCTACCTGCTCACCGCGCTGTTCCTGGGGGGGTTTGGCAACTATCTCATCCCGCTGATGGTCGGCGCCCGCGACATGGTTTTCCCCTATGTCAACATGGTGAGTTACTGGGTCTATCTGTTCGCCGTGTTGTTGCTGGTGGCGAGCTTCTTCGTGCCCGGCGGGCCTGCAGGCGCCGGCTGGACCCTGTACCCGCCGCAGGCAATCCTCCAGGGCACTCCGGGGGCGAGCTGGGGCATTATTCTGATGCTCGTTTCCCTGGCGTTCTTCATCGTTGGATTCACCATGGGCGGTCTGAACTATGTGGTGACCGTGTTGCAGGCGCGCACGCGAGGGATGACGATGATGCGAATGCCCTTGACGGTATGGGGCATTTTCATGGCCACCATCCTGGCGCTGTTGGCCTTTCCCGCCTTGTTCGTCAGCGCCATCATGATGACGCTGGACCTGACACTGGGCACCAGTTTCTTCATGCCCGCCATCGTCTCGATGGGACAACAGAGTGCCCACGAGGGCGGCAGTCCGTTGTTGTTTCAACACCTGTTCTGGTTTTTCGGTCATCCCGAGGTCTATATCGTCGCCCTGCCGGCCTTCGGCATCGTATCCGACCTGCTCAGTGTCCATGCGCGAAAAAACATTTTCGGCTATCGGATGATGGTCTGGGCGATCCTGGCCATTGGCGCTCTGAGTTTCCTGGTGTGGGCGCACCACATGTACGTGAGCGGAATGAACCCGTACTTCGGCTTCTTTTTCGCCACCACCACGCTCATCATCGCCATTCCCACGGCCATCAAGGTCTACAACTGGGTCTTGACGCTGTGGCACGGTGACATCCACCTCACCGTCCCCATGCTGTTTGCCATCGGGTTCATCTTCGCGTTCATACATGGCGGGTTAACGGGCCTGTTCCTCGGTAACGCGACCGTGAGCGTGCCGCTTTCGGACACCATGTTCGTGGTCGCGCATTTCCATATGGTGATGGCCGTGGCGCCCATCATGGTTGTGTTCGGGGCGATCTACCACTGGTACCCCAAGATCACCGGGCGCATGCTGAACGATAGCTTGGGCAAGCTTCACTTCTGGGCCACCTTCCTCGGGACCTATGCCATCTACCTTCCGATGCATTACCTGGGCTTTTTGGGCGTGCCGCGCCGGTATTATTCAATCGCAGGCACGGACTTCATCCCTGAATCGGCACACTCTTTGAACGCTGGCATCACCATCGCCGCGTTGATCGTGGGCGCCTTCCAGCTGGTGTTCTTGTACAACCTGATCTGGAGTTACTTCAAAGGCAAGCCATCGGGTGGCAACCCCTGGCGCGCCACCACGTTGGAGTGGCAAACCCCCGACACGCCGCCGAAGCATGGCAACTTTGGCGCGACGTTACCGGTGGTCTATCGCTGGGCCTACGACTACAGCGTGCCAGGCGCCGATGAGGACTTCATCCCGCAAAACGTCCCGCCGCGAGAGATCACGCGTAGTAGCAACAAGACGTAGGCGACCAGGAATCCAACGACGTGAGTATGTTCCATCAACTGATGGTCAAGCCCTGGGTGACGGCCCAGGGTACAGTCGAGAATCTCTACGCATAGAGGCGCATCTTCTCGGGCTGCGAAGAAACTCGCTCTGAGGGTATTTCTTGCAGTGGTCGCGGTCCTGTTCATGCTTTTGGTTATCGCATATGGCAGGCCGGATGGCGTATGAGGACTGGCGTCCCGCGCCTCAACTAAGGCTGTTGTGGGCGAATACGCTTGCGCTGATATTGAGTAGTGTCGCCTTGCAATGGGCACAGTACTCAGTACGTCGTGGGCGGATGGACGCCATGCGAGTCAGCCTGCTTGCTGCCGGCGCTTTCACCGTTGTCTTTTTGTTCGGGCAGGTCTTGGCCTGGCAGCAACTGGGCACGATGGTTTATTTTGAAGTCACCAACCCTGCAATCGCGTTTTTTTATCTGATCACAGGATTGCATGGGCTGCATCTGTTGGGCGGTCTGGTGGCTTGGGGCAGGACCGTCACCAAAGTGTGGGGCGACTTTGACGTGGCGAATGTAACGCAGAGCGTGGAGCTATGTACCGTTTACTGGCACTTCCTGCTCCTGGTTTGGTTGGTCCTTTTTGGTCTGCTGTTTACAGGGAATAATTTGGACGTATTGTTGAAGCTCTGTGGGTTTAGGTAAACAGGCCCAAAGCACATGACACAAGCTGTTCCGACAACTGCCGTAGAAGCCCTCCCGCTGCCTGAAGGCGTTGGAAGGCATCGTCGCCGACTGGTCCTCGGACCAGCGGGCGTTCAAGAAGGTCCCATGGGGCAAGGCCATGATGTGGATCTTCCTCGTAAGCGATACCTTCATCTTCAGTGCTTTTTTGATTTCGTACATGACGGTGCGAATGTCCACCACGGACCCCTGGCCCAATCCCAGTGAAGTTTTCGCATTGACGCTCTGCGGCAACAAAATCCCCCTCATCCTGATCGCCATCATGACCTTCATCTTGATCAGCAGTAGCGGGACGATGGCCATGGCGGTCAACTTCGGCTATCGAAAAGATCGTGTCAAAACTTTTGTCTTGTTGCTGATCACCGCCGCATTGGGTGCCTCGTTCGTCGGGATGCAGGCGTTCGAGTGGACCAAGCTGATCGTCGAGGAGGGGGTACGTCCCTGGGGCAATCCCATGGGCGCCGCCCAGTTCGGCTCCAGTTTTTTCATGATCACGGGTTTCCATGGCACGCACGTGTCGATCGGCGTGATATTCCTGATCATCGTGGCGATAAAAGTTCTGCGGGGAGATCTGGATCGCCAGAGGCCGGGGTTCCTCACCGGCAGGAAGGGGAACTACGAGATCGTCGAAATCATGGGTCTATATTGGCACTTCGTCGATCTGGTGTGGGTATTTATCTTCGCACTTTTCTATCTTTGGTAGGAAAATCGTGGCACACGCAGAAGGGCAACAACATCCGATTGGAATTTATCTCAAGATCTGGGGGTTGCTGTTTGTTCTCAGCACCGCGTCTTATCTTGTTGACTACTTCCACTTTCAGGGCTACCTCAGGTGGTCTCTGATCATCGTGCTCATGTTGTTGAAGGCCGGGCTGATCGTTGCCGTCTTCATGCACATGATGTGGGAGCGGCTGGCCCTGATGTATGCGATTTTGGTCCCGCCGCTGTTGTTGATGGTACTTTTGGGCATCGGAGCGCTTGAAGCGGACTACACCTTTTTTACGCGCGGCGTCTTTTTCGGCAACGACTAGTCCTGTTGTGGAATTCCGGCCCGGTCACGCGTTTCCCGACTGCGGCGTTGCACGGCGCTGAACGGATTGATGAAATGCCTATCGACACACGCTAGCTCTGCTTCCGGATGCTTGGCACGCATCATCTCGACGACAGCGGTTTCCTGCTCCTTGCGGGCATAGATCATAATCAGATACTTGCCTGCCTCGAGGTCGTCGTGGAACTTGGCGAGCTTCTTGTTCTCGTTTTCTATGCCTACCAAGCCGCCTGCCCAAGCGCCGAATAACGTGGCCACCGCCGCCAGCGCCACGTAGATGACGCCCGGTATGTCTTCAAATGGCCCGTAGTAGCTGAGCAGTGCAGCGCCAATCAGTCCGGCGACGAGACCGAGCATCGCGCCCAGAAACCCCTCGCGAATGACATCCAGAGTCTCGAGGTAGTTGCCAGCGTGAATTTGTCGCTTGATGAGCCCGGATTCGTCTTTCGCTATGACGTGCAGGAAGAAATCGCTGATGCCAACCTCATGAAAATCATCAGAAACCCGATGACAGCTTTCCAGGCCGGGCGCGAGATAGTAGAAGCATTTCATCACTTCCCCCAGTTCGGAGGCGGGCTTGGGTTTTAGCTGTTGTTGCCTTCGAAGCCCATCCGTCCGCTAGATTCCCAGGTGATTCGCAGTGCCGCATGCCGCAGAAAAAGGTAGGACACAATGCCCCGCTTGAGTCTCTCATAAGCCTTCTGGCGTTGGAAAGCCGCTTCCAAGACAGGACTTCTGATGACCCCTTCCGTTTGGACTCAAACCTGGATTAGGGCGACTGCGAGGGGCGTTTCCAAGCTGACGGCGACGGGGCTCGGCGCATGCGCCGAGCTGGTAGCCATGGTGGTCACCCCGGACACCCGCTCACGGATCGCAGGCGCCAGTATTCAAGGCGTCCTAGAAACAACCCCCTAGGGAGCAGCGCCGGCCGTCATCCACTTGGCGACGAACCTGCGTCAGCACCCGGACCAGTCATGAGTCACGCCGCTGGGGACGGCACACTAACGTGCGTGTGTTTCGCGCTCTCGCTCTCGCCAAGGTCGTCCTGTGTGCGATCGTCGGGGTGCTCGGCGCGTACGTGCGCCTGACCGCCGGGCTCGGATGTCCCGTCTGGCCCACCTGTTACGGCCACGTCACCGCAGGCGCTCGAGTCGGCCACGAACGACGATTCACATTCCGACGTTCCCGCGCAGACATGCAGGCTCGTTTGTGGGGCGCGATGTCAACCGCGAGGAACTGGCGCGATCAACGCATGCTATATTCGCCGCAAACGAAGACGCTTGGGGGACTGCACAATGGACCCGCTTCTCGTCGTCATCATCCTTGCGCTGGTTGCCACCGTCTTTACCTTGGGTTTGGGCATTCTGGCCATGTCCGGCGGCGGCTCCATGGACCGTCTATTCAGCACCAAGCTGATGTGGACGCGCGTCGGCCTCCAGGCGCTCACGCTGTTGCTGCTGGTCATTGCCGTGCTTCTGCGCTGAGGCGCAAGTCGGCCGCATCTTCGAACCAACCCATGCGCCAGGCTGCGCATTCAGCGCGGTGTAGCCGAGTTTCCTGATGAGCCGGTTGTTGCCCACGACGCCGACCGGCGCACCGATCACCGGGATCCACTGGGCCGACGTGGCGAGATCGGGACCCCAGGTCGGTCATCGCTTTGCCGAAGTTGGGTTCTCGACCGCACCAGCGTTGCCGGCCGCTTCGGCAAGCGCCAAAACCCTTGCGCGGCCTGCTTCGCGTCAACGCGAGCGTTCAACCATGTAGTCGACGCCCTGGCGGATCAGATCGTCGGCCAAGTCGACGCGACCACCTTTCGGAGGCATCAGTCCGGCCGAGCCCTGGAAGCCCTGGATGGCGTGCCTATAGAGAGTGTCCTTCCCCTGCGCGATGCGCGGCGCCCAGGCCGCCTTGTCACCGATGCGCGGCGCACCGCCAATACCCTGCGCGTGACAGGCCGAGCACGCGGCGTTGTACAGCTCTTCGGGATTTTTCGGCACCGGTAATCCGACAGCGGGTGCCGACCCCGAGGACTCCTCGGCAATCTGGAGCGCCGAGTTGTCCTGACCGGCCACGGCGACGCGCGCAAAGGGCCGCGTACGCTCATCGACGGCCGCGATCTGCAGTGCGTCGGCCCTTACCTGCTCAAGCTGGCTCTTGGAGCCCAAGACTTTGGCCAACACGAACAGCAGGACCGCGACCGCAATCAGAGCGCCGAGCACCAGACTGAAGAAGTTGAAAAAGCGCCTGTCCTGCTTGCTCACCTGTTCACCGCTGCCGGGCCGCTTCGAAGGGCGCGGATTATAGCCAAATTTCGTTTATTGCGGCGGCTTGTCGAGAACGTTGGAGGGTCCGCGCAGAACTCGACCGGCGCAACTGCCCGATCGGTGTGACGGTGAGCAATGCACAGATCGATGCGCTGCACGTCGAGCCGGAAAAATTACACGGTGATTGGAACCACGGAATTCTTCCAACACGCAGGAAAACATGATCAACTTGTTTTCACGCAACGCCTAAGGCGTGACTTGGTGCGGCGTGATGAGGCCGGTCGAGTAGGTGATGAACAGCAGCGCGAAGAGCAGAACGGAGAGCGCGATGCGCCACGTGAGCGCGCGCAGCATCTTCGATGAGTCGCCGGTGCCGCGCGTCAGCTGCCAGAGCGCAGACGCGAGACTGATCACGATGGCACCCAGCATCAGGACTACGAGCAGTTTGACCAGCGGCACGGCACTCTCCGCAAGATGAGACGAGATCGGGAACTCCCGCGAACTATAGGCTACTGATAATCACATGGCGCTGCGCATCGGCAATCGCACGTTTGCACCCGGCATTCTGACCACCGCGGTCACAATCGTGCTCGCGATCGCGCTGGCGAGTCTCGGTCGCTGGCAGCTCGAGCGCATGCGCGAAAAGCAGGCGCTGTTCGCTGCCTTCGACGCGGGCTCCGGCGAAACGCTGCATCTGTCGATGGTGCCGCCGAGCGAAGCGCGGCGTTACCAGCGCGTTTCCGCGATCGGGCGCTACGACAGCGCGCATCAGGTGCTGCTCGACAATATGACGCACGATGGCCGCGCCGGATTTCACGTGTTGACGCCGCTCGTGATCGACGCCGGTCGCACGGTGCTGGTGAACCGCGGATGGGTACCGCTCGGGCCATCGCGCCAACAGTTGCCGGATGTGGCCGTCGGCGAAAGCGAGCGGACGGTCGTCGGCAGACTCAATGAGCTGCCAGCTGCCGGAATCGAGCTTGCGTCCGCGCCGCCGACCGGAGTGTGGCCGCGGCTGATCAGCTATCCGAAGATGGATGAGCTCGTGGCCCAGTTGCAGCGTCCTCTGTATCCCAAGGTGCTGCTGCTCGATCCCGATCAGCCCGACGGTTTCGCGCGCGAATGGCAAGCGGCGACATTTCCTCCCGAGCGGCACCTCGGCTATGCCATCACCTGGTTCGCGCTCGCGTTCACGCTGTTTGTCATCTACATCGCCGCCAACTTGCGCCGCGCGCCCCCTGACGAGCGATGAACGCTACCGTTCCCAGGCCGACGCACGCGCGTCGCATGTTCCTGCTGCTTGCCGCGTTGTTTCTGGCGCCCCTCGCAGTCTCTTTCTATCTCTACTACGCCAGCGGCTGGCGGCCGGGCGGTCAAGTCAACCGCGGCGAGCTGATTGCGCCCGCCCGCAGCTTGCAGAGCGTTTCTTTGGTCACGGCTGAAGGGGTGAATACCGATCCGCAGTTCCTGCGCGGGCGGTGGACGCTGCTCTACATCGGCAACGGCGCTTGCGATGCGCAGTGTCGGACGGCGCTGTACACGATCCGCCAGGTTCGGCTCGCGTTGGCGGAGAAGATGGATCGTGTGCAGCGCGTGTTCTTGTATCGGGGCTCGTGCTGCGATTCGCAGTTCTTCGCTACCGAGCACGCCGGCCTGATTGCGGCGAACATCGATTCGCAAAGCGGACAGGAATTGCTGCAGGCCTTTCCCGATGACGGTGCGGCGCTGGTTGGACACATTTATCTCGTCGATCCGCTGGGTAATCTGATGATGCGCTATGCGCCCGAGGTCGCGGCGCAAGGCATGATTCAGGACCTCAAGCGCCTGCTGAAGCTCTCGCATATCGGCTGATGTAAGGAGCCTTTGATTTGACCCCCACGAGCTCGCGCGTGATCTGGTTTCGCCGCCTCGCGTTTCTGGCGCTCGGCGTCTGCGCGGTCGTGGTCGTGCTGGGCGCATGGGTGCGCCTGACCGCGGCTGGCCTCGGCTGCCCGGACTGGCCAACCTGTTACGGTCACATCACTGCGGGGGACGCGCTCGAAAACGTCGATGCGGCGAATGCCGCCTTCCCCGAACGGCCGCTCGAGTATGGCAAGGCGCTGCGCGAGATGATCCACCGCTACGCCGCGTCCACGCTGGGTCTCCTCATCGTCGTGATGGCCGCGATCGCGATCGTCAACCGCCGCGACCGGGCCCAGCCGGTGGCGCTGCCCTTGTTCCTGCTCGCTTTCGTGATCGTCCAGGGCCTGTTCGGTGCGCTCACCGTCACCTGGAAGCTCAAGCCGCTGATCGTCACACTGCATCTGCTCGGCGGATTCGTGACTCTCTCGCTGCTGTGGTGGCTGTGCCTTACGCCGCAGTATCGCGACCTGCGCGCGCGCGAAGCACCGCTGCGCGGCGTGGCCCTCGTCGCCCTGGGCGCCCTCATCCTGCAGATCGTGCTGGGCGGATGGACGAGCAGCAACTACGCGGCCATCTCCTGCCCGGACCTGCCGACATGCCAGGGGAGCTGGTGGCCGCGCATGGACTTCTCCGAAGCATTCGTGCTCTGGCGCGGGCTGGGCATCGACTACGAAGGCGGCGTGCTGGATCAGGCGGCGCGTGTGGCGATCCATTTCACGCACCGGCTCGGCGCCATCGTCGCTTCGTTGGCCCTGGGGCTCGCCGCGTTGATGACCATTTCCCGCGCGCGCAGCCCGCAGTTGCGCAGGGCGGGCATCGCGGTGGCGCTCGCGCTCGCGCTGCAGCTCGCCATCGGCATCACCACCGTCATGCAGGGCTATCCGCTGGCTGTCGCCACAGCGCACAATGCGGGCGCGGCGCTCCTGCTCCTCACCGTGGTCACGTTGCTGCGGCGTCTGTGGCCGTTGCGCGGCACCTGGTTGCGGGGCGAGAAGCGCATATGAGGCGCGATGTCCCGCTTGCGATTCGACACGCCCTGACACCGACGATGACGCAGCCGCAGCCCGAACACGTTCCTGTTGCCCAGGCCGACCGGTCCGGGTCGCAGCTGCGCGACTACTGGGAGCTGACCAAACCCAAGGTGGTGGCCCTCGTCGTATTCACCGCGATCGTCGGCATGTTCCTCGCGGCGCCGCGCCTGCCGCCGCTGAGCGCACTCGCGTTCGGCACCCTCGGCATCTGGCTGGCGGCGGCCTCGGCGGCCGCGATCAACCACGTGCTCGACCGGCGCATCGATGCTGAGATGGTGCGTACCCGCCGCCGGCCGATTCCCACCGGCCACGTCAGCGAAGCGGCGGCGTTGCTGTTCGCATTCGCCCTGGGCCTCGCCGCGATGCTCATCCTCGCGCTGCTGGTCAACCCGCTGACCGCACTGCTGACGTTCCTTACGCTCATCGGCTACTCGGTGGTCTACACCGTGTGGCTCAAGCGCGCGACACCGCAGAACATCGTCATCGGCGGCGCCGCGGGGGCGGCACCGCCCGTGCTCGGCTGGACTGCGGTCACCAACAGCGTCGATCCAAATGCGTTGCTGCTGTTCCTGATCATCTTCACGTGGACGCCGCCGCATTTCTGGGCGCTCGCCATCGCGCGCCGCGACGACTACGCCAGGGCCGGCATCCCGATGCTACCGGTGACGCACGGCCTGGATTTCACGCGCCTGCAGATCCTGCTCTACACGATCCTGCTGTGCATCGTGACGATCCTGCCCTATGTCACCGGCATGAGCGGCTTGTTGTACCTTGCCGGCGCGCTGGTGCTGGATGCCGTGTTCCTGAAGTTCGCGTGGCAGCTCTTGCGGCGCGGCGGCCGCATCGAGCTGCCGATGCGCGTCTTCAAGTATTCGGTGAACTACCTGATGCTGCTGTTCGCGCTGCTGCTGGTCGATCACTACGTTCGCGTGTAGCGAGGCGCCGTGAGCGAACCCTTCTCGCACACCATCTACGTCGGCTGGGGCGATCTGGATGCCAACGGGCACATGCGCAACACCGCGTACCTCGATCGCAGCGCCGACGTGCGCATGATGTATTTCGCTGCGCGCGGTTTCCCGATGCGCGAATTCGAACGGCTGCGCTTGGGTCCGGTGGTGCGCCGCGACGAGCTGGAGTACTACCGCGAAATGCGGCTGCTCGAGAGCGTGCGCGTCACCCTTGCGATGGCAGGCTTGAGCGCGGACAACGCGCGTTTTCGCGTCCGCAACGAGTTCTTCCGCGAGGACGGGCGCGTGGTGGCCCGCGTGATCAGCGATTGCGCCTGGCTCGATCAGGAGGCTCGCAAGCTCACGGCTCCGCCGGAGCAATTGGCTCTGTGCCTGAAGGAGCTGGCGCGGACCGAGGACTTCGCGGAGCTGCCGTAGTGCCGGCCTGCGCCGTGCTGGTAAAATTGCAGCGACTTTTCCTATGCGTCGTCAATCGAAATCGCAGCTGCAGAGTTGGCAGCCACTGCGGAATGGTCGGTTGGCCGGGCAGGCGATTGGCCTGACTTTCCGCAGCCCAAAACGAAAGCCCAAGCAGGCAAGACCCAGACGGACCGGCGTTTTTCGTAGGCGGCGACTACTTAGCCGTCACGGCAACGGTCCGCACGGCTGTCCATTTACCTTGACCGAGCGTGTGCGATTCTCCACCCGCGGCTGCCCATCAAGGAAGTGATGCCAAATGTGCTCAGTCATCAGTTTATGGGTTCCTCCGCCCGCACAGAAGTTGGTAAAACCAACGAATCGGGCTTCGCGCGGAAAGCAACCCACACAAATGCTTTGGTCATGCCCGGCATCCTGTATGTAGTAGCCGGGCCCCTGAAGGTCACCGTCAACGGACAAAAGAAGGTGAACAACCGAGTCGGCGGTTGTCTCGGCGCGGGTATACGCCTCATAGCAAAGCGCTAGCTCATTCGGCGGTAGGCATTTGGACATGTATGAGAAACGCGCGACGGCCGAGGCTGTGTGCGGTGCGCTCAGAGCCACCGTGATCACTCCGAGCGCAATAGAGACCCTAAAGCAGTTCATTTTTGTTCTCATGGGCGAATCGTCATTCTCCTTGGTGTGCCACATCGCAGACGTGCTCCCTAAATTGCTCCGGAGGCCAACGAGTCAACATTCGCTCGTGGTTCAGAGAGGATCTGGTCATCGATGGTCTGACTTCCTTATCGAGGAAGTTCATCACCTTTGCTCGATCCTTCGGCTCGAGGCTCGACAACATCTTCGCCCCTTGTAGGCTGCCTTGGGCTAGGTCTTGTGCGTCGGATGAGCGCAGCGCGGCTATGAATTCCTCGCGCGTCTGGGCTTTGCGTAAGTCGTTGCAAAGCTCCTTCGCGCGTGCGCGAGGGGCGGGCCGCTGAGTTTGTTCCTCGGTGGCTACATCAACGAGCTTCTGTGCCCCCTCGGGACTCAGACCGACCGTGTTCTCTAAGTGGCGCTTGCCACCGCCCGGATGTTCGCGCTCCATATCTGCGAGCCCACCGAAGAAATTCGCGGCGACTCCCTCTATAGGAAATGCTTCCGGGTTGTCAGCGCCGTTTATGGTCACGTACAGATCGTCGGGAGTTTGGTTTCCTTGTGCCCCGGCCACGGCTCCAAAAAGGAGCAAAGGGGCAAGAAAGAGGAGCCGTTTCACTGCAATTCTCCTTGGCTCTCGGAATCCTTAGTTATTTTATAGTCCGGGCTACACCCGCTGTCAAAATCTACCTGTGTGCACATCCTTGAGGTGGGCGGACTTGAGGTCTGCATGCAGCGTCACCTCAGGTTGGCGACCAACTTACGGCTGCACGTCATGGGCTGACGCGGCTGCGCGCCTACGGCCGGCTCTGTTTCAGATAGTCGAGCACCGCCTGCCGGTGACCCGCGCTCGAGTTGTACTTCTGCCCGTTGGCAAGCGTCAGCTGGAATTCGCCGGCCCCGTTGCGCTCGAGCTCGCGCACGTGCCTGGCGTTCACCAGGATCGAGCGGTGAATGCGCAGGAACGAACTCGGGTCGAGCATCGCTTCGGCCTGTTGCAGCGTCGAGCGCAGCAGGTGCGAGCTCGTGGCCGTATGCAGGACGATGTGGTTGCCGCGCGCCTCGATGCATTGAATATCGGCCGTCGCGATGAATACGAGGCGGCCGTCGTTCTCGGCCGCGATGCGCTCGAGCGGCCGGGTCCCGGCGCGATTCATCACGCCGGCCGCGGCAGCTCGCAGGCTCTCGCTCAGTGCACGGCGCAGCATTGTAGTGAAGCCGCCCGCGAGGCGCTCGCGCGCCCGTTCCAGCGCCTTGCGGAAACGCGCCTCGTCGAACGGCTTGAGCAGATAGTCGAGGGCGTTGACGTTGAATGCCTGCAGCGCATAGCGATCGAACGCGGTCACGAAAATCACCAGCGGCATGTGTTCCGCGCCGACCCGGGCGATCACTTCCAGGCCGTTGAGGTTGCGCATCTCGACGTTGAGAAAAACCAGATCCGGGCGCAGGGCGCCTATCGCCGCCACCGCCTCCTCGCCGTGCCGGCATTGCCCCACGATCTGCAGATCGGCATCGGCGCGGCAGAGTTTCTCGAGCGTGCGGCGCGCGATCGGTTCGTCGTCGACGATCAGGACCCGCAGCGGCGCGTTCATGCCGCCTCCGCCGCGACCGCGAAACGCAGTGGCAGGCGCACGCGCACCACGAAAGTGGCGCTGTGCGGCTGCTCGAAGCTGAGCGAAGCGTGCTCACCGTACAGCGTGCGCAGCCGCTCGCTGATATTGCTCAGGCCCAGCCCGAGCTCGCGCACGCCGCGCGCCGGCCGGCTCGCGCTGTTGGCCACTTCCAGCTCGAGCATTCCATCCCGGCTGCACGCGCCGATGCTCACCGCCACGCGTTCGCCTTCGCCGCCGATGCCGTGCTTGATGGCGTTCTCCGCCAGGGGTTGCAGGATGAAGACGGGAACCTGGGCGCGCGCCAGTGCATTGTCCATGTGGATCCGGTACTGCAGGCGATCGGAAAAGCGCAGCTGCTGGATGTCCAGGTAGGCCTGGGTGAGCTCCACTTCGTCGCACAGCGCTATCTGGCCGGCGGCGGGTTCAGCGCCGTTGCGGTGCTCCGCGCCGTCGTTGCGCTCGTTCATCCTGCCCTGCATCAGGCTGCGCCGCAGGAGATCGCTCAGGCGCACGAGCATGGTGCGCGCCGTCGCCGGTTGCTCGTCGATCAGGCCGTAGACGCTGTGCAACGTATTGAAGAGAAAGTGCGGGTTGAGCTGGCCATGCAGCACCTGGAGCCGCGCCTTGACATATTCGCTTTCCACGTGCGCGGCGCGCAGCGTCACGTCGCGGATGCGGCGAAACGACAGCACGCCGACCAGCAGCGCGAGCCCCGCCCAGTAGGGCAGAAAGAAGACGAGAAATGCGAGACCGATGGCGCGCAGCTCCGGTAGCAACTCCATGCTCGCGGGCGTCAGCCAGACCGGATCCCACATGACCAGCGAGAACGTGGCCCACAGCACGAAGCGCGTGATGAAAGCGAATGCCACCCCGAGCGCGAGGTGCAGGAGGGCTGCGTTGACGCGGCCGGTGACCGGCCAGCCAATGTGCAGGGCGGCGCGATAGCAGGCGATGAGGATCGGCAGCAGGACGAGATGCTGCAAGCCCCGCGAAACCAGGTAAGAAGCGTCGAAATCGCCCGTGAGCAGCGCGCCGGTGGCGAGGTTCGCGACCGTGACGTAGAGCCAGAAGGGCGTGACGATGCGGGCGATCTGGCGCCAGCCGGTGTGCCGCCAGCCGTCGGCGGGTGAAATTTCTGGATCGGGCATGCGCGCCAGGGGGCCCGTCGGTGTTGCGGGCATGAACGGGCCAAGGGTAATGTCGGCGGGCGCCAGGAACAATGAACGCTTGACGAGCTCGGCCGCTCCAATGCCGGGCGACCACAATTCGAGGGCAGATGCGCTGGACTTTCGTCAGTGGTGCCGGGTCGCGCCACGCTTCATCGTAAACCGGATGCCTGGGAGGACCGTTCCATGACCATTGCCAAGAAGCTCGCGTTGCTGGTTGCCGTCGCCGCCTCGATTGCCGCGCTGCCGGATTCCGCGGCGCGCGCCGCCGGCAGCGGCTCCATGAGCATGCCGTCGGTTCCGGTGCGCGAACAGTCGCCCGAGGAAATGGCCAAGACAGCCTACAACGCGGGCGTACGCCAGCTGCGCAAGGCGGCCAGCTACGAGGAAGATGCGGCCAAGGCCACCAAACCCGAGAAGCAGCAGAAGGCGCGCGATCGGGCCAAGTCGGCCTACGAGAAGGCGCTCGAGCAATTCGAAGCCGCCGTGGAGCACAGCCCGGCGATGCACGAGGCCTGGAACTACATCGGTTTCGCCCAGCGGCACCTCGGCCGCTACGACTCCGCGCTCTCGTCCTATGAGCGCGCTCTGGGACTGAAGCCGGGCTTTCCCGAAGCGGTCGAATACCGCGGCGAGGCGTATCTGGGCCTCAACCGGCTGGAAGACGCGCGCAAGGCCTACATGGACCTGTTCGGCGGCTCGCGCGAGCTCGCCGCGCAGCTGCTGACCGCCATGCAGTCGTACGTCGCGGACCGGCGCAAAGCGCCGAACGGGATTGACCCGCAGGCGCTCGAGACCTTCGCCCAGTGGGTCGACGAGCGCGCCACGATCGCCCAGCAGACCGCATCGCTGGACACGGGTGCCACGAACTCCAGCTGGCGCTGATCCGCTCACGCAGATCGAAACTGGCGCAGGTCGGAAGGGGCGTGGCCGTCGATGCGTGCCGGCGCAGCGGCATTGTCATTGCTGATTCTGGCAGCCCTGATGCTGTCAGCCGCAGCTGCTGGCGCCGATCAGGAGTACGCGTGGTCGCTGCCGCGCGGCTTCCCGCGGCCGGCAGTGCCCGACGACAACCCCATGAGCGGGGAGAAGGTCGCGCTCGGCCGCCGCCTCTTCTACGAGCCGCGGCTTTCGATCACCGGCGCCTACTCGTGCGCGAGCTGCCATCAGCAATCGCGCGCGTTCACCGACGGCCGCGCACGGGCGATCGGTGCAACCGGGCAGGCACATCCGCGCAGCTCGATGACACTTGGCAATGTCGCGTATGCCGCGACGCTGCAATGGGCCGAACCGGGATTGCGCTCGCTGGAAGCGCAGGCGACTGGGCCGTTGCTCAACGAGCATCCGGTCGAAATGGGCCTCAAGGGCCGCGAGGCCGAGGCGCTGCGCGGGCTCGAGGCTGACGCCAGCTATCGTCGCGACTTCGCGCGGGCTTTTCCCGGCGAGGGGGCTCCGATCAATCTCGACAACCTCGCGCGCGCGCTGGCGAGCTTCGAGCGTACGTTGATCTCGGGCCGCTCCGCATTCGACCGGCGCGTATTCGACGACGACGGCGCCGCGATGAGCGAGAGTGCGCGCCGCGGCATGGCGCTGTTCTTTTCGGAGCGCATCGGCTGTGCGCAGTGTCACTCGGGCATCAATTTCTCAGGCCCGGTGCGGCATGCCGGCGCCGAGCAGGCGCAGCCGGTGTTCGCCAATACCGCGCTCTACAACGCCGACGGCAACGGCCGCTATCCCGAGTCGGCGGCCGGTCTCGCCGCGAGCACCGGTCGGGAAACCGACCACGGCCGCTTCCGCGTGCCGAGCTTGCGAAACGTCGCCGTTACCGCGCCCTACATGCACGACGGGAGCCTCGCGACGCTGGATGACGTCATCGACCACTATGCCGCCGGTGGGCGGCAGGCCCCCTTGGGTCCGGCTGCGCCCAACCGCTATCGCGATGCGCGCCTCGCGCCGTTTCAGATCACCACCATGGAGCGCGCCGACCTCGTCGCGTTCCTGCGCAGCCTCACCGACGAAGCATTCCTCGCCGACCCGCGCTTTGCGGATCCCGACGCTGCGAATCGCTAGGCGGGGGATGCCCTGCGCGCGCGTCGCGTGATCAGGGCGATCGGAATACCGACGAACACAATATGGGGTGTCAGCGCGATGAGCATCGACCAGCCAAACTTCGGTGGGCCGCCGGGCGAGGCCGACAGCGGCACGATGACATAATTCATCGCCACGTAGCAGCCGAGACCGAACAGCGTTCCGCTCAAGATGGGACGGTCCAGGAGCAGGCGCACCCGCGTGCTGACGGCGTAATACACCGCCGCCATGCCGATCGCGATCGAAAAGTGCGACACGGTGCCGAGGAGCGCCGTCGCCATGCCACCGGTGAAGGCGTCACGGCCGAGCCAACCTGCGGCGATGCTCTGCAGAATTCGCACCGGCGACACGCCGCGGAAACCCCACACGGTGATCGCATAGAGAATGTCGCCCAGGCCGGCAACGCCGCCGGCAAGCAGTATCGTCGGCAACGCGGCGCGGCGTGCCGCGGGTGCAGCAGGTGCAACGGTCGTGGTGGACATAGGGCACAATCCTCTTTGGTATGGCGCCGCGGGCGCGGCGCTCGTTGCCATGCTGCATATAAGGCACCTGCGGCCGCAGCGCGAGCCGGTCGACGATGGTCATTGCCGGTGTCCATCTATCCCCGGAAAAGGCCATTCGCCACAGGGTACCCAGCCCCGCTCCCGGCGAGCGGCGCGCGCCGCTAGAATGCCGGCCGTGACCCGCACCGACGATCAGCCCGGCTCGAGCCCTGCGCACCGGCTCAAGCTGCGTGCATTCCTCATCTTCATCGCGGTGTTCTGGTTCTACGTCTCCTTCACGCGGATCACGCAGTGGGAGCTGATGCGCCAGGGGCTGCGCACCATGCCGGGCCTGAGCCTGGATGTCTTCGTCCTGCAGGACACGCTGCTCTTTCCCGCGCTGATCGCCCTGTGCCTGGTCTCGCGCCGCGTCGGCTACGATCTGCGCGGCTGGCCCGCGCGCGTCGCCGCGCATTTCGGTCTCGCGATGCTCTTCGGTCTCGTCGGGCGCCCGCTCCTGGTGCTGGCCAGGGCCGTGGTTCAGGACATCCCGTTGACGGAAAGCCTCGAACGCATGGACGGCCCGGATCCGCTGATCGCGGCCAGGCTCTACGCCTCGGCCACACTCGATCTGGGCCTGCAGTACGTGATCCTGCAGGGACTGATCACCGGCTTCACCTACTTCACGCGTTTCCGGCACGAGCAATGGTTGCGCTCGCGGCTGGAAACGCAGTACGAGCGCGCGCGCCTGCACGCGCTGCGCATGCAGATCAATCCGCATTTCCTCTACAACACGCTGAGCGCCATCGCCGGCCTGGTGCGCACCAATCCGACGGCCGCGGAGGGCATGGTGACGCGGCTCGGGGAGCTGTTTCGCCGCGCCCTGAGCGAGCGCAACTCCGAGTTCGTGCCCCTCAAGCAGGAGATGGAGCATGGCGAGCAATACCTGGAGATCCAGCGCGCGCGCTTCGAGGACCGCCTCGCCTACCGGCTGAGCGTCGAGCCGCAGCTGGAATCCGCGGCCATTCCGCCGCTGCTGCTGCAGCCGCTGCTCGAGAACGCCGTCGAGCACGGCCTGGGAACGACGCACGGCGCATTGAGCATCGACGTGCTGTGCGAGGCCCAGGGCAACCACATCGCGCTCACCGTGCGCAACACCGGGCAGCAGCCGGTCGCCGGCCCGCAGAAACCGCTGCGCGGTTTCGGGCTCAAGAGCGTCAGCGAGCGGCTCGACGCGGCGTTCGGCGCCGCCGCGAGCTTCGCGCTTGCCAACACGGCGCCCGGCCAGTTCGAGGCGCGCTTGCGCTTTCCGCGTTTGCCGCTGACGCAGCGCTAGGGACGACACGGCATGACCGCCATACGCACCCTGATCGTCGACGATGAAGCTCCTGCGCGCCAATGGCTGCGTTCGTTGTGCAACAAGCACGCGCAGCTCCAGGTGGTGGGCGAATGCAGCACGGCAGTGGACGCCGCGCAGAAACTGCGTGCGCTGCCGGTCGACCTGTTGCTGCTCGACATCCAGCTCGGGCCGCACACCGGGTTCCAGGTCCTGGAGAAGGTGCCGCCGCACAATACGCCGCTGGTGGTCATCGTGAGCGCGTTCGACCAGTACGCGGTGACGGCGTACGAGAAGAACGCCATCGACTACCTGCTCAAGCCGGTGCTCGAGGAGCGTTTCCGCGCTTCGGTGGAGCGCGTGCAACGCCAGCTGCGCGGCGGGCTGACGAACGAGATCCGCACGCAGATCGCCGCATCGATCGGGGCGCTGCACCGGACGCTGCTGGAAGCCAGGCCGCCGGCTCTGCCGGCGCGCCTGGTCGGCGAGCGGGACGGCAACTTCTATCTCATCGATTCCGCGGACATCGAGTTTCTCGAGTCGAGCGGCAACTACGTCCTGATCCACACCACCGGGCAGCAACGGCAGTATTCGCTGCGCTCCACCCTGCAGGCCATGCAGGAGCGCCTCGACCCCGCGAGCTTCCTGCGCATCAGCCGCTCGATCATCGTCAATCTGGGGCACGTCGCCGCGATCGAACGCGACGCCGACAGCGCTTTCTGCTTCGTCCTCGGTACCCACGGCCGGCTCGCGGTGGGCCGCACTTACCGCACGAAGATCGCGGAGTTCGTGCGTGCCGCCCGTCGCCCGGCGCTGCAACCCGCCTGACCGGGGCGCGGCGGCGAGCCAGGACGTTCTTACCGACCCGGCGCCGGCGCGGCCCCGAGGCCCGAGTGAAGTGCTCGCCCGTCCGCCACGCTCTCGCGCATAATCCTTGCAGGAGATTCGCCCGCCCGGGCGTCCATGCCTCGCACATCGTCAGACAGCTGATGGAGGTTGCAACGATGGGTCTGTACCACAGCGATCACCGCTCGCTCCAGGAGCGCTTCGACACCGTGCGCCTCGCCGACCGGCTGGAGAAGGTGAAGGTGCTCGATCACATCGCCGACGACGACCGCGGCGGCGGCAGACCGCAGGTGGGGCTGCTGTTCATCGACTTCGAGAAGCAGAAGCGCCTGCGGGTCAACGGCTCACGGAAGCAGACCGACTGGGCGCGCGACGTGCTGCCGGCGAACGATCCGGCCCGCAAGACCTGAACGATTCCAACAAGACGCCACACGAGCATGAACGAACCATCGCGGCGCCCAGTCGACGGCTCCGACCTGTTCTACCGGCGCATCTTCGCGCTCGTCACGACCGCGCTGCTGGGTTACGCGCTGGTCCTCGTTCTCAAGCCGTTTCTCGCCGCCATCGCCTGGGCGATGCTGATCGCCTTCCTGCTGCATCCCGCGCACGAGTGGCTGACACGCGCTTTGCGCGGCCGTGCCTCGCTGTCCTCCGGAGTGTTGACGCTGGGCACCCTGCTGGTCGCGATAGGCCCGCTCGCTGCGCTGGGCGTGGCATTCGCGCGCCAGACTGCGGCGCTCCTGGACAAGCTGCAGGCGAGTGTCGGAACCGTCAACGTGACGAGCGTCGCCTCGCTCAAGGCGATTCCGTTCGTCGGCCGGGGACTGACGTGGCTGGAGGACCGCCTGCCGTTCTCCGCCGACCAGATGCAGAGCTGGGCAGTCGAGGGCGCGCGCAACGTGCTGCAGTACCTCGCCTCGCTCGGCGGCTCGCTGTTCCTCGGCGCGATCGGCACCGTGGTCGGATTCGCCATCGTGCTCTTCCTGCTGTTCTTCTTCATCCGCGACGGCGCGGTCATGCACGCGCGCCTGGTGCGTCTGATACCCATGCCGCACGATCGCAAGCAGCAGCTCGTGACTTTTCTCGGTGCAGTCACGCGCGCCGTCGTGTTCGGCACGCTGCTCACCGCCGCGCTGCAGGGTACGCTCCTCGGCATCGGGCTGGCGATCGTCGGCATCCCCTCCGCGGTGGTGCTGGGCGTCATCGGCGCGGGGGTGGCCCTGCTGCCCGTGGGCGGCACCGCGCTGGTATGGATCCCCGCCGTCATCGTCCTCGCGGTGCAGGGGCGCTATGGCTCGGCGATATTTCTCGCTCTCTGGGGTGCGCTGCTGGTCGGGCTGATCGACAACTTTCTCAAGCCGATGGTCATTTCCGGCCGTGCCGAAGTGCCCACGCTCGCGGCATTCATCGGCGTCCTGGGCGGGCTGGCGGCCTTCGGCGCCGTCGGCATGTTCCTGGGCCCGGTGCTGCTCGCCCTGACACTCGCGCTGCTGCGCTTTGCGGAGGAGCAGAAGCTGTGAGCGCGCTGAAGAACATCTGGGCGGGTAGAATGCGCGGCCCATGGATGTTTCCCATCTGATCGACAAGTTGAACGACGCGCAGCGCGCAGCTGTCACCGCCCCACTCGCTCCGACTCTCGTGCTGGCCGGCGCCGGCAGCGGCAAGACGCGCGTGCTCACCCATCGCGTCGCGTGGCTGATCCAGGTCGAAGGCGTCTCGCCGCACAGCGTCCTCGCGGTGACGTTCACCAACAAGGCCGCGGGCGAAATGCGCGGCGCGCATCGAGACGCTGCTCGGCATGCCCGGCGCCTCGCTGTGGATCGGCACCTTTCACGGCCTGGCGCATCGCCTGCTGCGCATGCATTGGCGCGAGGCGGGGCTGCCGCAGAATTTCCAGATTCTCGACGCCGAAGATCAGCTGCGCACCGTGCGCAAGGTCATCAAGGCGCTCGAGCTCGACGAGAACCGCTGGGTGCCGCGCGAGATCACCTGGTTCATCAACGCGCAGAAGGACGAGGGCCTGCGGCCCAAGCAGATCAAGGACAACGGCGATCCGACGCGCCGCGAGTTCATCCGCATCTACCAGCGCGTACGAGGAGGCTTGCGCAGCGCGCGGGCGTGGTCGATTTCGCCGAGCTGCTGCTGCGCGCCTATGAGCTCTGGCGCGACTGACCCGGACCTGCTCGCGCACTACCGGCAGCGCTTCCGGCACGTGCTGGTCGACGAGTTCCAGGACACCAACGCGATCCAGTACGCCTGGCTGCGGCTGCTCGCCGGCGAGCACGGGCCTGCCGTTCGTCGTCGGCGACGACGATCAGTCGATCTACCGCTGGCGCGGCGCGCGCGTCGAGAACCTGCAGCAGTTCCAGCGCGACTTCCCGGCACGCAGGCTCGTTCCGGCTGGAGCAGAACTACCGCTCCACCGGCACGATCCTGCAGGCCGCCAACGCGCTGATCGCGAACAACGCGGACGCGCTCGGCAAGAATCTCTGGACCAGCGGCGAGCAGGGCGAGCCGATCAAGCTCTACGCGGCGTTCAACGAGCGCGACGAGGCGGATTTCGTCGTCAACCGCATCCGCGACTGGGTGAAGCGCGGCGGCGCGCGGCGCGAGATCGCGATCCTGTACCGCTCCAACGCGCAGTCGCGCGTGTTCGAAGAAGCGTTCCTGACGCGCCGGCATCCCGTATCGCGTCTACGGCGGCCTGCGGTTCTTCGAGCGCGCCGAAATCAAGGACGCGCTCGCGTACCTGCGCCTGATCGCGAACCGCGACGACGACGCTTCCTTCGAGCGCGTCGTGAACCTGCCGACGCGCGGCATCGGTGCGCGCAGCATGGAAATCGTGCGCGACTACGCGCGCGCCAACGCCTGCTCGACTGTGGCAGGCCGCCGGCGCGTGCCTCGCGGATGCGCTCGGCGCCAAGGCCGGGCGCGGCGATGCACGGCTTCATGACGCTGATCGAGCGGCTGGCGCAGGAGATCCGCACGCCTGGAGCTGCACGAGCAGGTCGATCACGTCGATCCAGGCGAGCGGCCTGCTCGAGCATCACAAGAAGGAGAAGGGCGACCGCGGCGAGGCGCGCGTCGAGAACCTGCACGAGCTCGTGAGCGCGGCGCGCGGCTTCACGCACGGAGTCGGGCAGCGAGCATGCCGCCGCTCGAACGCCTTCCTGCGCACGCGGCGCTCGAGGCCGGCGAAGGCCAGGCGGAGGCCTGGGAGGACTGCGTGCAGATGATGACGCTGCATTCGGCCAAGGGCCTGGAGTTCCCGGTCGTGTTCCTCTGCGGCATGGAGGACGGCCTGTTCCCGCATCAGCGTTCGCTCAACGACCTCGGCGGGCTCGAGGAAGAGCGGCGCCTGTGCTACGTCGGCATGACGCGCGCGATGCGCGAGCTGTTGCTCACCTACGCCGAGCAGCGCCGGCTGCACGGCGTGGACTCCTTCGGCCAGGTGTCGCGCTTCGTCAGCGAGATTCCCGACGAGCTGATCGAGGAGGTGCGCCCGCGCATCCAGATCTCCCGGCCGGTGCACCTTCGGCCGCGGCCGGCTCGTCGAGGAAAGCGACACGCCGCGGCATGCGGCTCGGCCAGCGCGTGCGGCACGGCAAGTTCGGCGAGGGCGTGGTGCTCAACTTCGAAGGCCAGGGCACGCACGCGCGCGTGCAGGTGAACTTCGAGCGCAGGGCACCAAGTGGCTGATGGTGAGCTACGCCAACCTGGAGCTGGATGTGAAGATCATCATCCTCGGCGCCGGCCAGGTCGGCCGCACCGCCGCCTATCACCTCTCGCGCGAGGAAGCCAACGAAGTCACCGTCGTCGACATCAACGACGAGGTGCTGCGCGACCTGCAGGACCGCCTCGACATCCGCACCGTGATCGGCAATGCCGTCCACCCCACGGTCCTCGAGAGCGCCGGCGTGCGCGGATGCCGACATCATCATCGCGCTGACCTCGAGCGACGAGGTCAACATGCTCGCCTGCCAGGTCGCCTACACGCTGTATCGCACGCCGACCAAGATCGCGCGCATCCGCTCGGCGGACTATTACGGCAGCGCGAGGACCTGTTCGGCGAAGGCGGCATTGCCGGTCGACATCTGGATCAGCCCCGAGCAGCTGGTCACCGACTACATCGAGCGGCTGATCCGCTATCCCGGCGCGCTGCAGGTGCTCGACTTCGCCGACGGCAAGGTGCGCCTGGTCGGCGTGCGCGCGCTGCGCGGCGGCCTGCTCGTCGGCCAGAAGCTGCGCGCGCTGCGCGAACACATTCCCAACACCGATGCGCGCGTCGCCGCCATCTACCGCGACGGGCAAGAGCATCATCCCCAAGGGCGACACGGTCATCGAGCACGGCGACGAGGTGTTCTTCATCGCCGCGCGCGAGGACATCCGCCTGGTGATGAGCGAGATGCGCAAGGCGGAGGATCCGGCGCGCCGCGTGGTGATCGCGGGCGGCGGCAACATCGGCTTTCGGCTGGCGCAAGCGCTCGAGAAGCAGCAATCAGGTCAAGCTGATCGAGCGCGATCCGAAGCGCGCGCGGCGCATCTCCGAGCTGCTCACCAACACCATCGTGCTGAACGGCGACGCCGCCGACGAGGAGCTGCTGCTCGAGGAGAACATCGACAGCGCCGACGTGTTCGCCGCGCTCACCAACTCCGAGGAGGCCAACATCCTCTCGGCCATGCTCGCCAAGCGCCTGGGCGCGCACAAGGTGATGGCGCTGATCAACAAGCCCTCCTATGCGGAGCTGATGGAGAGCGGCACGCATCGACATCGCCATCTCGCCGCAGACGGTCACGATCGGCTCGCTGCTGGCGCACGTGCGCCGCGGCGACGTGGTGCGCGTGCACAGCCTGCGGCGGGGCGCCGCCGAAGCGATCGAGGCGGTGTCCACGGCGAGCCCGTCGACCTCGCGCGTGGTCGGCCGGCGCATCGAGGACATCGATCTGCCCGAAGGCGCCACCATCGGCGCGATCGTGCGCGGCGACGACGTGGTCATCGCCCATCACGACACGGTGATCCAGGCCGACGACCACGTCATCCTGTTCCTCACCGACCGGCGCCACATCGACGCGGTCGAGCGGCTGTTCCAGGTGGGCGCGGGCCTGTTCTGACGCACCGTGCTCGCGGTCGTCCATGTCCTCGGCCAGCTGCTCGCCATCTTCGGCGTCACCTACCCGCTGCCGCTGCTCACCGCGCTGATCTTCCGCGACGGCACGTGTCGACGAGTTCGCGATCGCGGCGCTGGTCACTTCCGGCGCCGGGCTGGTGATCGCGGCGACCACGCGCAAGTACCGCCGCGAGCTCAAATCGCGCGACGGCTTTCTGCTGGTGACCCTCGCCTGGGTGCTCATGTCCGCGGCGGCGACCATTCCGATGCTGCTGCTGATGCCGGAGCTTTCCTTCACCGACGCCTTCTTCGAGACCACCTCGGGTCTCACTACCACGGGCTCCACCGTTCTGACGGGCCTGAGCCAGCTGCCGCCCTCGATCAACCTCTGGCGGCACGCACTGCACTGGTTCGGCGGCATGGGAATCATCGTGCTGGCGCTGGCGATCCTGCCGCTGCTCGGCGTCGGCGGCATGCAGCTCTACAAGGCCGAGGCGCCCGGCCCGGTCAAGGACACGAAACTCACGCCGCGCATCACCGAGACCGCCAAGGCGCTGTGGCTGACGTACACCGGGATCACGGTCGCGTGCGTGATCGCCCTGAAGCTCGCCGGGCTGTCGTGGTTCGATGCGGTCTGCCATGCCTTTTCCGTCATGGCGCTCGGCGGCTTCTCCAACTACGACACCTCGATCGGTCAGCTGCGCTCGCCGCTGGTGGAAACGATTCTGATCGTGTTCATGCTGATCGCGGCCATGAATTTCGCGCGGCACTTCGTCGCAATCCGGCGTCTGACCCTGGGGCCGTACCGCGCCGATCCCGAGCTCAAGGCGATGCTGTTCGTGATCGGCGCGAGCATCGTACTGGTCAGCGCCGTGATCCACCTCGACGGGCGCTACGACTCCTTGTGGAGCGCACTACGCCACTCCACCTTCACCGTCGTATCGATCGCGACCACCACGGGATTCGTGACCGAGGACTACGAGAAATGGCCTCCGTTCGTCGCCTATTGGCTGCTGCTGTTGAGTTGCATCTGCTGCAACACCGGCTCCACCGGCGGCGGGATCAAGATGTTCCGTACGCTGCTGCTGTGGCGGCAGGCGTTTCGCGAGATGCGGCTGATGGTTCATCCGCAGGCGGTCGAGCCGATCCGCATCGGCGGGCAAGTGGTGCCCAACCGGATCGCTTACGCGGTGCTCGCTTTCATATTCCTGTACTTCATGACGGTCGTGCTGCTGACGTTCGCGCTGCTGCTGTCGGATCTGGACTTCGTCACCTCGTTCACCGCGGTGATCGCCTCCATCAACAACATGGGGCCGGGCCTCAACCGCGTCGGCCCGTCCACCACCTACCAGAGCCTCACTGACTTTCAGACCTGGGTGTGCACGGCGGCCATGCTCCTCGGCCGCCTGGAGATCTTCAGCGTGCTGGTGCTGCTCACACCGGCGTTCTGGAAGAAATAACGCCACTCTGACGCGGCCGTTCGGGCCGGCCGGGCACGCCGCCCGGGAACTCGGGCCGTGCTGCGCGAACGCATCAGTCAATAGACGAAGCTCCTCGTAGCTCATCCCGGCGCCGATCCCGGCAACCGCGCGACTCGTCCCGCATTTTCGGTTCTCGTCCCCGTCTTGTGGTTCCCCGCGCGCACCCGCGCCTAGTGTCGTCGCGCTGTCACCACACCCGCCGCGGCAAGTGTCGCGGCCTGCAACAGGGGAGCTTCAACGATGAACAGTCAGCGATTGAGACGCGCGGTGCGGACCACCCTCGCCGCCGCGTTCGCCTTGTCCGCGGCAACCGCCGCGCAGGGTCAGGACCAGGATCGGGACGCCGCGGAACTGGGCACGGTGGTCGTCACCGGCTCGCGCATCGCACGCCCCGATCTGGCGAGCAACAGCCCTATCAGCATCATTACGGAGGATTTCTTCGCCCAGAAAGGCACCGTCAATGTCGAGGAGGTGCTCAACCAGCTGCCGCAAGTCGTGCCCGGACTGACCGCTCAGGTAAACAACGGCGGCGACGGCACCGCGACGGTCGACCTGCGCGGCCTCGGGCCCACGCGCACGCTGGTGCTGATCAACGGCCGGCGCTTCGTACCGGCGACCAACACCGGCCGCACCGATCTCAATGCCATCCCGGCCAACCTGATCGAGCGCATCGAGGTCGTCACGGGCGGCGCCTCGGCCGTTTACGGCTCGGACGCATTGTCGGGCGTCGTGAATTTCATCCTCAAGGATGACTACGAGGGCGCCGAGATCGGCACGCGCTACGGACAATCCGCGCAGGGCGACGCCGACACGTTCGACGTCCACGCTCTGATGGGCGGCAACTTCGCCGACGACCGCGGCAACGCTACCGTGGCGGCCACGTACTACGAGCGCGATCCGCTGTTCCAGGACGCGCGCGAGCATTCGGCGATCGATCTGCAAGGCAACGGCAGCGCGACGGGCATTGCCGGGCGCCTCGACAACTCGCCGTTCAATCCGTACGGCGCCTTCGGCACCGCACCGGCCAACTCGAACTACGCCTTCAACCAGAACGGCACGCCGCGTCGCTTCATCAACGCGATGCCGGAGCTCAACGGGGGCGTGGGCGACCGCTACAATTTTGCGCCGGTGAATTACCTGCAGACACCGCAGAAGCGCTACACGCTCGACGCGTTCCTCAAGTACAACCTCGCCGAGAGCATCCAGGCGTACGCGGAGCTGTACTACATCAAGAACAAGGCCGAGGCGAACCTCGCGCCGACACCGGCCACCAACCTGGTGCTGCCGGTGACCAATCCGCTGCTCACGCAGGAAACGCGCGACCTGCTGGCGACGCGCGCCGACCCGAATGCTCCGGCGATCTTCCGCCGTCGCATGGTGGAGTTCGGCGAGCGCATCGCCGACGCCAACTTCGACACCAGCCAGGTGATCATGGGATTGAACGGCGACATCGGCCAGGACTGGGGCTGGGACCTGTTCTACAGCTACGGCCGCACCGGCGAATCGATCGGCATCCTGGGCGACATCTCCGAGACGCGCCTCAACGCGTCGCTGGCGGGATGCCCGACGGGCGCTGGAACGGTGCCGGACTGCCGCGTCGTCGACTTCTTCGGCCCGAACAAGATCACGCCCGAGGACGTTGACTTCCTGCGCATTCCCTCGGCCGTCGACACGTTCGTGTTCGAGCGCCAGAACGTGCAGGGCACCGTGAACGGCACGCTGCTCGAGATGCCCGCGGGCAACCTCGGCGCCGCGTTCGGCTTCGAGTACCGCGAGGATTCCTCGGACTTCGTCCCCTCGGATTCCTCGCAGCGCGGCGATCTGTCCGGCTTCAACGCCCTGTCGCCGATCGCCGGGTCCTTCGACGTCAAGGAAATCTACGCCGAGTTCAACGTGCCTCTGCTCAAGGAGGTGCCGGGATTCCACACGCTGACCATCGAGGCCGCGGGCCGCTACTCGGACTACAGCTCCGTGGGCGCGCTCACCACCTACAAGGCGGGCCTGGAGTGGAAACCCATCTCGCAGCTCAAGTTCCGCTCGACCTTCGCCAACGCGAACCGCGCGCCGAGCGTGTTCGAGTTGTTCCAGGCGGGCGACCAGAGCTTCCCGACCGTCACGGATCCGTGCGCACTGGCGGACGCGGCGAACCAGCCGCAGGCCGTTCCTGACGGCATCGCGGCGGTCTGCCGGTTGTCGGGTCTGCCCGGCGACGGCAGGTATCCGGCCCAGGCAAACTCGCAGGTCCAGGCGCAGCTGGTCGGCAACAGTGCTTTGTCCGAGGAGTCGAGCGACACCGACACCTTCGGTGCGGTGTGGCAGCCGGAGTACATCAAGAACCTCTCCGCCACCGTCGACTACTACGACATCAAGGTCGACGGCTTCGTCGCGCGGCTCTCGGGCGGCGCGGTGGCGCAGGTCGAGCAGTGCTTCAACAGCGGAATCACGAGCGCTGCGGAATACGCCGCTGACGCAAACTGCCAGTTCATTACGCGCAACGCGAGTGGCGAGCTGCTCATCACGCAGCCGCTGGTAAATACCGGCACTCTCACGACCAAGGGCTTCGACGTTGCCCTGCAGTACGCCTTCGGTTTGCCGAGCGAGCTGGGCCGGATGAGCGTGCGCGTGGATGCCAACATGCTCGACGAGTTCAACCTCGACGGCGAGGAGTACTCGGGGCTGTCGAGCGGCGACTTCGGCACGCTGCCGGAGCTGCGCGCCAACATGCGCCTGGTGTACGACGTCGGTGCCTTCCAGACCTCGCTCAACTGGCAGCGCATCGGTGCGGTGGACGAGCGTCCCGGTGATGGCGGTGACACACACATCGATGCGTGGAATTACTTCGACCTCTTTACGCGTTACACCTTCGCCGAGAAGTTCACGCTCTCTGCCGGCGTGAGCAACCTGCTGGATGAAGATCCGCCCGTGATTCTGACGGGCTTCACCAACACCAATACCGACAACACCACCTACGACGGCGTCGGTCGGCGCTACTTCATGGGCCTGAAGGTCGGGTTCTAACGGCCCGATCAGTCTGGCGGCGGGGCGCGGCGACGCCCCGCCGCCGCTTTTTGTGTGTTGCTGGAGAGCAACCGATTGGCATCGCGAACCGTCGGCCTGCCATAAACGATTGATTCTAGTAACAATCCGTTCGCCAAGTGCCGTTGCGTCGGGCCCTAACAGCCTGTTGCCGGTTGCGCACGACGGTGGCATGATCAGTACGACAGAGTTCGTACTTATGGCACCCATCGCCCCGGCCATCGCTTCGACCCCGCGCGACCCCTCTGCGCTTCATGCGACGCCGGTGGAACTCTCACCGTGGCAGCTGATCCTCGCGGTGACCCTGCCATTCTGGGTCTTCATGACGGCGACGCGCATCGCGATGTTCCTCCTCACCACCTCGCGCAATCCGCTGGTCATCATTTCCCCGCCCGGCGTGCGCCTGTTCCAGCACCTGCTGCTGTTGCCGATCCTGCTGCTTGCGTACCGCGCCGCGGTCGCCGTGCTGCGCAAGGAGCCCGCCACCGCGGAGCAGATGCTCGTCGGGCTGTCGGATCTGCTGCGCCGGACCCTGCGCGACGGTGAAACCGAGCAGGTGCCGCTCGAGCGCGAGGCGGATTTCGTGCGCAAGTATCTCGAGATCCAGCGGCTGCGCTTCAACGACCGCCTTACCTTCGCCATCGACGTACCCGAGGAAACGCGGCGCGCGCTGGTACCGGGCCTGCTGCTGCAGCCGCTCGCGGAGAACGCGGTGGTACACGGCGTCGCGCACGAAGAGGATTCGGTTCGTATCGACGTGCGCGCGCGCCGCGACGAGGAGCGCCTGGTGCTGGAAGTGGAGAACTCAGCCGCCGCGCAGCCCACCAGCAACACCGGCCACGGCATCGGTCTTGCGGCGACCCGCGAGCGCCTGCGCGCGATGTTCGGCGCGCAGCACGACATCGAGCTCGCGACGCGCGCCGACGGCTCGGTCGTGGCGCGCGTCTCCATCCCGTTCATCGACGCGGGCACGGTGCCCGCAACCTGAGAGCGCCTGCCCAAGAAGAGGATTCAACTCGTGCATGCACAAACCCTGGCGATGACCGTGACCCCCGAGGCGACGCGATCGATCCGCACGCTGATCGTCGACGACGAGCAGTTCGCGCGCCAGCGCCTGCAGGAGCTGTGCCGGACCGAGAGCGACATCGAGGTGGTGGGCGAGTGCAGCCACGGCGCGCAAGCCCTGGCGGCGATCGAAGAGCTGCGTCCCGACCTGGTGCTCCTCGACGTGCAGATGCGCGGTACCAGCGGATTCGACGTGCTCAAGGGCCTGGCGGGCAGCGCCGCGCCGCTGGTCATCTTCGTCACCGCCTACGAGAGCTACGCGCTCGGCGCGTTCGAATTCGACGCCGTGGATTACCTGCTCAAGCCGTTCGACGCCGTGCGCTTTCACGCCGCCATCGCGCGCGCCCGGCAGCGCCTCGCAGCCGGCGGCGCGCTGTCGCGGCAGGAGATCGCCGAGGTGGTGCGCGACGAGCTGCAGCGCGTGCCACGGCCGCGGAACAGACCTGCGCAGCGCATCGTCGCGGAGCGCGACGAGCGCCTCACCTTCATCGATCCGCAGGACATCGACAGCATCGAGGCGGACCGCAACTACATCTCGATTCGCGTCGGGCGCGAGTCCTTCCGCCTGCGCTGCACGATGCAGCAGGCGGAGGCGATGCTCGATCCGGACAGCTTCCTGCGCATCCACCGCTCGGTGATCGTCAATTCGCTGCGCATCCGCGACATGGAACGCTGGTTTCACGGCGAGTACGTGATCACGCTGAAGAACGGCCAGCGTTTCACTTCGGGGCGCGCCTACCGGCAGCGCATCCAGGGTTATCTCAAGAACGGGGTCGGGCGGTCGGCGCCGGTGCGCCGGGAGTGAGCGCGCGCCTAGCTGCGCTGCGCGAACCGGCCGAGCGCCGGCAGTCGGATCGTCTCCTCCACCTGCGAGCGCTGCTCGGCGACGAAGCGCGCCAGCTCGTCCGCGGGCACCGGCCTGGCGAAGAAATAGCCCTGGGCCGCGTCGCACCCCAGCGCCTTGAGAAACCCGAGCTGGGCCGCGGTCTCGACGCCTTCGGCGACCGTTTCCTTGCGCAGGCTGCGCGCCATCGCGACGATCGCGGTCGAAATGGCTGCCGCCTCGGTATTTCCGGGAAGGTCGGCGATGAACGAGCGGTCGATCTTGATCACGTGGACCGGATGCCGGCGCAGGTAGCTCATCGAGGAATAGCCGGTGCCGAAGTCGTCGAGCGCGACCTTGACGCCGAGCGCGACCAGCTCTTGCAGGGCCTCGCTGCTGGGACTGTCCGCCGCGAGCAGGACCGACTCGGTGATCTCCAGCTCCAGGGCCCACGGCGGCATGCCGCTGTCGAGCAGGGTGCGGCGCACGAGATCGGCGAAGCTCCGCTGTCGCAGTTGATCCGCGCACACATTGATCGCCAGCTTCGGCACGTCGACGCCCTGCTCCTGCCAGCGACGGAACTGTTCGCAGGCCTCGACGAGCGCCCACGCGCCGATGTCCACGATCTGACCGGTTTCCTCGGCCGCCGGAATGAATTCGGCAGGCAGGCGCTGGCCGCGCACCGGGCACATCCAGCGGATCAGCGCTTCGGCGCCGCTCATCGAGCCGGTGCGGATGTTGAACTGCGGCTGGTAGTGCAGGACGAACTGGCGCAGCTGCAACGCGCGGTGCAGCCCCGTTTCCAGGCTCAACCGTTCGAGGGCGCGCGCATTCATGTGCGGCTCGAAGTACGTGGCACGACCGCGGCCGTCCTCCTTGGCCCGGTACATGGCCGTGTCGGCGTTCTTGAGCAGCTCCTCGATGCTGCGACCGTCGTCCGGATAGAGCGCGATACCGACGCTCGCGCGCACGTGATAGTCGCGCCCGGCGATCTGCAGCGGCTTGGCGAGTGCCGTCAGCATCCGATCCGCGGTTCTACCGGCCGCTTCCGCCGCATCCAGCGGGGCGAGGATGGCGACGAACTCGTCGCCGCCGAGGCGCGCGATGGTGTCGGTCCGCTTGAGGCAGCCGCCGAAGCGGCGGGCGACGACTTCCAGCAGCCCGTCGCCCGCATCGTGGCCGAGCGTGTCGTTGATGCGCTTGAAGTTGTCCAGATCGACGTACAGCACCGCGAGCCGCTCTCCGGTGCGCTCGGCGCGCGCCAGCTCGTGCGCCAGGCGGTCCTTGAACAGCTGGCGGTTCGGAAGGCGCGTGAGCTCATCGTAGTGCGCCTGGACGTACAGCCGCTCCTCGCGTTCCAGATTGGTGAGCGCGACCGCGAGACGATCCGCGAAATCGCGCGCGAAGCGGCGCTGCGGGCTCGAAGCGTCGGGCAGGCATTCGTAACCGAGAGCGAGTATCGCCGCCAGCGCGCATTTGCCGCGCACCGGCTGAACCAGCGCCCATCGGGCTCCGCCAGCCGCTACCGCCGCGGCATGCGCGGGAACATGCTCGCATGCTGCGAGCTCGAGCGCGGTACCCGGCTCGGCAGATTCCCGTTCGAAGAGGTCGCGCTCCAGCACGACGCGCTGCACCGGATGGCGCTGGCTTTGTCGCCCATCGTCGAAATAGACGCGTCCCAGCGCCGGCTCGTCTCGATCCACGAGTGTTACGCTGACGCACTTGCAACCCGCCACGGCGCGCAGCTGCACCAGCAGCCGCTCGATGATCGCCTCGATGTCCGGGGAGGTGAGTATGAGGCGGTCGATTTCGGACAGCGCCTCGAGCGCATCGAACTGCCTGCGCAGACTGTCCGACATCTGGTTGAAGGAGTCCGCCAGCTGCTCGAACTCGTCACCGATCGAGAGCTGCACGCGCGCGTCGAACTGGCGGCTCGCCACCCGGCGCGTCGCATTCACCAGGGCCTCGAGCGGCACGAGGCTGCGACGGATCTGCGCGGCGCTGAGCCACAGCGCCAGGAGCACCGCCGCTGCCAGCGCGAGCGGAACCATCCGCCCGAAGCCGGACACTTCCTCGGCGAGCGACAGCGGCTGCTCGACCGTGATGATCCAGGAGTCGGCTGCGAAGCGCGGTCTGAGCAGCAGTTCCCAGCTGCGCGATGCCATTGCCGCCGCACTGGGCATCGGCGCAGCGCTCTCGGTGTCATCTTCGGTCGCGATGAGTCCCTGCAGCGGCAGGCCGCCCAGCGTTGTCACCAGCAGGCTCGTTTCGAGCGGCAAGTCCGAGGCGCTGCCGAACACGAAGGCGGGGTCGAGCTCGAAATAGGCGAGCGCGTCGCGACCGGCGCGCGCGATGCGCGATACGAGCAGGATGCGGGGCGAGGACGGCGGGGTATCCGCAACGATGGCGAGCCAGCATCGTCCGGCCTGCATGTGCCTGCGCTCGATTTCACCCGGGATTGGCAACTGCTTCGCCCCACCGCGCAGCCACTCGGCGACGCCATCCGTCCTGACCACGGCCGCGGAACGCACGAAGGGCACGGCATCGCCGCGCGGCTTCAGCCGTTCGAGCACGCCTGCCGGATCCGAACCCGCCCGCAGACCGAGCACGTCTTCCGCCAGATCCAGGCGCTGCAGCAGCGCCATCCCGAATTCCTTCGCGTGCTCCTGCAGGCGCTCCTGCTGGCCGGCGCGCATCACGCCGCGTACATGTAGATAGGAGAGGAGCGAGGTGACGACGATGGGCACCAGCGCGCAGATGACGAACAGCAGGAAGACCCGGCGTGCCAGCCGGCTGCGGAACGCCGCCCCGAATCGCAATGCCATGAGCTCAGTAGTCCTCGGCCAGACCGATGAAGCGCCCGTCGTTGGCGCGCACGATGTCGTCGCGACTGGGGCGCGCGGTCAGCGCCGCGCGGCTGTCTCTGTCCGGTCCCATGCTGAACAGGTCGAAGTCGGTATTGATCGGGTGCAGGTTGTGATCCTTGCGCACTTTCGCCGCGCCCGTGCCGGTCGCAGTGGCGAAGTTCAGGTACTGGTAGGGAATACCCCAGGGATCCTGGCGCGCGCCCATGCCGATATCGGCGAGCGAGTCGGGAAGCGCCCCGTTGTTCAGCTCGAAGCGCTTGATGGCGAGCTGGATATCGCCGATATCGGCCACGGCCCGGCTCACCTGCATCCGACGCACTACGATGCCATAGGAGGACACGGCCACCGTTGCAAGGATCACGCACACGGCCAAAGCGAACATCAGCTCGAGCAGGGTCATTGCGCGCTGGCGGGCGCGCGAACGGGCGTGCTTTCGGCTCGCCCACCGGCCGCGCGAAACCGCCGCTGCGAGATCGTCTTGCGGGAAATCGGACACCTGGCTGCCCTTGGAACCGATGGGGCAGGCGCAGTGTCGGCAATACGGCCGATCACCGAATGCAACGCAACGCACGCCAGCACCAGTCGCGCGCGTGCTGCGGCGCCACACGGTGCGAAAAACGTGACCCGTTGTTCGGTTTCAGCTGGTGATGTATCGCTCGAGCTGCTCGATCTGCTGCTGCTGTTCTTCGATCACGGCCTTCACCAGATCGCCGATCGAGATCACGCCGACCACTCTTCCACCGCTGACGACCGGCAGATGACGCACGCGCTGGTCGGTGACCATCTGCATGCACTGGTTCACGGTGTGATCCGGTGTAACCGTCGTCACGGGAGCGCTCATGATCTGCCACACCAGGGTTTCGGCCAAGGAGCGGTCCTTGAGGATGACCTTGCGGGCGTAATCGCGTTCGGAAACGATTCCCACCAGCTCCGCGCCGCGCATCACCAGCAGCGCGCCGACATGTCGCTCGGCCATCAGCCCGATCGCCTCGAGCACCGGATCGTCCGGTTCCACCGAGTAGATCTGCGTCCCCTTGCGCTCCAGCAGGTGCTTCACCGTGGTCATGGCGAGTCCTACAGCGACCGGTATTGCGGCGCGTCCGATTCTACCCCAACAAGGTCCGAAGTCCCGTGCGGAACACGACTATGAGCCGCCGCAGCCAGTCGCTGGTTCGCGCCGCGCGGATCGCCGGCGCGCTCCTGGTGACGCTCGGCCCGTCCGTGCCGCCCGCGAACGCGCGCGAAGTCGTTGATCCGGCAGAAATACGGCGCGCAACGTCGCAGTACGAGGTCGTCCGGCAGGCGCAACGGCTCGACACCCTGGCGCGCGCCCGCGCGGTCGACCCGCTCGGCGAGGAATTGAAGCGCGCGCTGGGCGACCCCGCCTTCGGCGCAATCGCGCGCGAATGGCTGCTGGATCGTGCGCTGCACGAGCTCGCGCGCCAGGTACCGACGCAACCCGTGCGTGTGCTCGTGACGGATCTCGCCCGCAGGCAGCCGGAAGTCTTCATCCGCGCCGATCCCGAACAAGGGTCACACGGGGTACCGCTCTACGATCCCGGCGCCACGGCACGCTTCGTCCTGCAGATCTGGGCGCGAGCGGCCGAGCGCGACGCAGCCGCCGCCGCTCTGGAAGCCGGCCTGGCCTCGCCCATCGAGCGTTTCGCGGCGCGGACGACTCCGGCCGAGACCGACGCTGTGCGCGGCGGAATCCTCGAAGCCTTCGCCAGGCTCACGCCGGCGAAGCTCGCGCGCCACCGCGACGCAGTCCTGGTCGCGCTCGAAGGAGGCGAACGCGTCGACGAGATAGCGTTGCTCATGGCCGCGCGGTTGCACGATGCGGAGCTGCATCGCCTCGTCCTCGACTATGCCGAGCCTGCAATCGCCCTTGCCGCCGTCCGGCAGGTCCGCGGTGCGCTCGATGACGCCACTGCGCTCGCGACGCTGGTTGGCGCTGCGCGTCGCGCCGAGATCGCCTCGGCGGCGCTGCTGGAGATCGGCCGCATCGCGCAGCAGGACAGCAGTGCTCGCGAGTACTTGTTCCTCGCGATCCGCGATCCCTCGGTGGGCCCGTCCGCGGCAGCTGCGCTGGCGGCGCTGCACGACCCCGCGGTCGCCGCGCGGTTGGGCGAGCAGTTGCGAGGCCAAACCAGCGAAGAGTCCCGCCGCCACCTCGCACTCGCGCTGCAGCTCGATGGATCGTCCGCGGCGCGCGCCGAGCTCACCCGCTTTGCGCAGACGAAGGCCGGATCGGCGCAACTGCGCAAGGAGGTGGACACATGGCTCGCGCAGTAGCGGCGGTCCTGCTGGCCGCGGCCGCTTTGCACGTCGCGCCGGACGCGCGAGCCGTCTGCGTGATCGATGCCGCCGAGGAGATCACCAACCCGTTCGAGCCCGGCTGTGGCGACGTGATGCTCACCTACACGCAGAGCGACAACACCGGCAACAACATCGCGCTCGGCTTTCCCGTACCTTTGCCGGTGGCGTCGCTCACGCCCGTCGACGGCTTCAGGGACTACGCCTCGCTGTTCGCGCGCCACCAGTCGCTGCTGGCGACACTCGACGAGGTGACTGGCCAGGTCGTGGGACAGACAGTGGCGGGCCGCGACATCTGGGCGTACGCGGTCGGCGATGCCGACACCGTGACTGCCGATGGATTCTCCGAAGGGGCGGTGCTCGTGAACGGCGGCATCCATGCGCGCGAGTGGCAAACGCCCGAGGCGGTGACGGCGCTGCTGGAGGCTCTCGCCGCGGGCAGAAACGATGCGGGCCTGGTGCAGTACCTGGTCGAGAATCTGACCGCCGTGATCGTGCCCGTGAACAACGTCGACGGATTCCTGACCACGCAGCTCTACCCGGCCAGCACCACGGCAACGCGCGATCAGCCGCGCGAGGGGCGCATGCGGCGCAAGAATCTGCGCAATCCGGTCACCCAGGGCGCGATCGATCAGGACATCGCGACCCTTGCCGACAACTTCTGGGGAGTCGACCTGAACCGCAACTCGGCGCAGGGCTTCGGTTTGTTCGGCCGCAGCAGCGCCAGTCCCACGAGTCTCGTCTATCGAGCCGCCGTGCCGGACTCGGAACCAGAGCTCGCCGCCCTGCTGAACGCCGCGGCACTCGGGCCCGCCGCGCGCCTGCGCCTGTTCAGCGATACGCATTCGTTCGGCCAGGTCTACCTCGCGCCGACCACGAACACGAACCGGCGCAACACGATCAGCGCTGCGCTGGCGGCGCGCATGCGCGCCGCCTCCGAACGGGTCTACCTGTATTCGCCCGGCATCGGCACGACCGCGGACCATTTCGCCTTCACGTACCAGATTCCGTCGTGGACGCTGGAGCTCGAGCCGCTCAACGGCGGCCAGGATTACGGCGGCCTGGCGAGCCACGGGCACAGCGGCTTCATCCTGCCGGCGCGCGAAGTCGCGCGCATGCGTGCCGACGTGACGCGCATGTATCTGCTCGGCTTCTATCGGCAGAGCGGCCCGCCGGCAGCGCTCGCCGCGCAGATTCGCGATACGCAGTCGGGGGAGATCGTTTACGAGGCGAGTTGGCAGGTGAGCTCGGCGACGGCACGCACCCAGAGGGTCGCCACGAACCGCGCGCTGGTTCCGGGGCGCGGCTACCGGTTGTGGCTGGCTTTCAACAAGCCGATGCGTGTGCGCGACGCCGGCGGCGCGGTCGTCCCCTACCGGGGTCAAGCGACGGGAGCCTCGGTCGGCACGGTCACGCTGGAGATCCCTTCGCTGAGCGGCCAGGATGTGGCGCTTGCTGCCAACGCCACGTGGCTGAACAGCCCCGGCGGGGCGCCCAATGGGTATCTGCGTTACGCCGACGACGCGTTCGCCCTCGATTTCACGCTGCCGGCAGCGATCAACGTCACCGCACCGACGCCGGCGGTGCTGGCGATGGCGGTGCTCGACCTTGCGCAGATGTCGCTCGATGCCAACCCCGCGACGGCTGTCGACTGGAGCAGCGGGCATTGGCTGCGCTACGAGAATGTCACAGGAGGCGACAGCGACGACGGTGGTGCAGATTGCTCGTTCAAGCCGTTCATCTCCGCGCAGGCGGATGCCGCGCCGCCAGCGACCTCAGTAACTTGCCGGGCCGCGGCACCGGCGCCTCCACCGCCTGCGCCTCCACCTCCGGCACCAGGCGGTGGAGGTGGTGGGGGGAGCCTGCAGTTTGCGACACTTCTGCTCCTCAGCCTGCTACTCGCTGCCTCACGTGGCCTTCACCGCCAAGTCACGCGCCGCCCCAGTCGTTGAACCCGCCGCAAAACGGCCGGCGTGGCGGCTGGCAATCTTCCTGGCTCTGGCCGCCGCGGCCGCCGCTGTGCTTTGGATGCGCCCGTGGGAGACGCCGCACGCGACACGCGCGATCGCAGATCCTGTCCCGGCCCCGAAGGCCGAGGTGCGGCCGCAAGCGACCCGCGAGACGCCACGAGTCGTGAATGACGTTGCCGCGCAGCGCAGCGACGCAGAGAAGCGCTTCGTCGCGCAGCTGCTCGCTACCGAAGTCCGGTCCGACCTCGCCGGCGTCGCGCTCGATGCGGCGACCGTCGAACAGGTGGCGGCGGGCCACATCGCCGAAGCCGCGCTCGATCTGGAACGCCGTGCCGCGGACGGCGACGCTGCCGCCAACGTCGTGCTCTCGCTCCTGCAGGAATGTTCGGGCGTCATCTCCGCAACCCTGCAGGAGTTGCAGACGAGCGAGTGGCGCAACGCGGCCCGCGACTTGCCCGGCGAGCGTCGCGCGCGCATAGACCTCGCGCTCGACGCGCGACGTGCGGGCGCCGAGGCGGCTGCCAAGTCCTGCACCCAGGCGGATTTCGACCGCGCCGCGATCGCCGAGCGCCTGCAGAGCGCCGCGGCTGCCGGACACGAGCCGAGCCTGCGGCGCCTGGCCGAGGAGACGACCGACGTGCGGGCGCGCGTGCGGCTGTGGACTTCTGCCGCGATCCTCGGACACGTTCCCGCGCAGCTCGACCTGGCGCAGCACTACCGCCGCGAATTCCTCGGCGCGCAGCGCAACGGCCTGCAGATGAAGTTCTGGCTGGACGTGGCGGCGAAGAACTCCTCGGCGGGCAAGCTGATGCTCGCCGAGTGCCAGCTCAACGGCTGCAACGGCCAGCAGCCGGATCCGCAAGCCGGCGCGCGGCTGCTGCGCGAGGCGGCGGCCGCGGGGGACCTGGAAGCGATCGAGAAACTCACTGGCGAGCGCGACAACGCGGACGCCAGCCTCGAGGAACGCGTGGCCTGGTCCGACTTCCGCGACCGCCTCAACGAAGCGGGTTGCTATGGCGCATCGGAATACCCGCGAGTGAGCATCGCCTCCTGGCGTATGCTCGAGGAGAACCGCGCGATGTCACCCTACCTGCAGGAGCAGGAACAGTCGCTGGCAAACGAGTATTGGCGCGAACACGGCGTCGCCGCACGCCGCGCACTGGGCTGTGAGTGAGGCCGCGGTGTGGGCTTTCGGGAAGGGGTTTTCGAGAACGCCGTGAATTCCCGAAAGCCCACACCGCGGCCTCACTCACCGTCGAGCGCATCGGCGATGTGTCGCCCGGAAAACCGTTGGTGGGGGCCGTGAGCCAGGAGTAGAGCGGATTGCGGCCGGCGCCGTTCACCTCGAGCTTCTCGCTCAGCGGGAACGTCACGCCGTAGGTCGTGGAGCAGAAGGTGCGGATCTCCTGCGCGCTGCCCGGTTCCTGCGCTCCGAACTGGTTGCACGGGAATCCCACCACTGTGAAATTCTCCCCGCCCAGCTCGCGCTGCAGTCGCTCCAGTCCCTCGTACTGCGGCGTCAGGCCGCACTTGCTTGCCACGTTGACCGCCAGGGTCACCTTGCCGCGCAACGGCGCAAGCAGGTTCGCGGAGCCGTCGATCGCCTTGACCTCGAAACTGTAGAAGTCGCTCATGGGGTCAACTCCGGCCGGTGATCGCCATGTCCTTGCTGTACTGCACGTTCATCACGTTGTTGCGCCAGCCCGTCACCCAGGGCTTCACCAGGTGCTTGCTGACGTAGAAATACAGTGGAATGAGCGGCTGATCCTCGAGCATGACGCGCTCGGCCTGCTCGAGTAGCGCGCGGCGTCGCGCGCGATCGACTTCCGCGGCGGCTTGCGTCAGCATCCGGTCGTATTCTGCGTTGTGGTAGCGCGGCAGGTTGATGCCGAAGTCGCTCTTCAGGTACTGCGCGAAGGTATAGGCGTCGTTGTAATCGGCGATCCAGCTGGAGCGGAACACCTGCGTGATCTCGCCCTGCGTGATGTTCTGCAGCAGAACCTTGAACTCCTCGCCGCGCAGCGTCGTCTCGACGCCCAGGTGTTCCTTCCACATGGCGGCGATCGCCAGCGCGATGCGCGTGTGGCTCTCGTCCGCGTTGTAACGGATCTCGGTCTTGAGCGGGCGAGCCGCGGAATAGCCCGCCTGCGCGTACAGGCGCTTCGCTTCGGCCACGCGCTCGGCGAACGGCAGCTTCGCCCACTGGGGCGACTGGGGGGCGTACTGGTCGATGCCCGCCGGGACCCAGCCATAGGCCGGCAGCTCGCCGCGACCGGTCACCGACTGCGTGAGGCGCTCGCGATCGATCACCATGGCCAGCGCGCGGCGCAGCGGCGCGTTGTCCTTGAACGGCGGTCGCGTCAGGTTGAAACCGTAGTAGTACGTGCTCAGCTGCGGCGCGACGTTGAGCTCGGCAGGCAGGTTCTCGCGCACCCACTGGAACTGCGCCGGCGGAACCACGTAGGTGATGTCGAGCTCCCCCGCGCGATAGCGGCGCAATTCCGCGCTCTGGTCCGAGACATGGTGGAACTTCACCACGTCGATGCGGTTGTTGGCGTTGTTCCAGTAGTAGGGATTGCGCCGTGCGGTCACGTGCGAGCCGATCGACCAGTCGCTGAGGACGAACGCGCCGTTCGACACCGACCGGCCCGGACGCGTGAACTCGCGGCCGTAGCGCTCCAGACTGGGCCGATGCACAGGAAAAGTGCTGGGGTGAGCGAATACTCCCGGCAGGAATGGCGCGGGTGCGCGCAGCCGCACCACGATCGTCGTCGGGTTCGCCGCTTGCGCACCCAGTGTCTCGGGCGCGCGTTTGCCCACGGTGATTTCGCCGGCACCCTCGATCATGTCCACGATCTGTGCGTACGGCGAGGCCGTGGCCGGATCGACCAGGCGGCGCAGGCTGAACACGAAATCCTCGGCGGTCAACGGGTCGCCGTTCGACCAGCGCAATCCGGAGCGCAACGTGAACTCGTAGGTCATTCCATCCGCGCTCACGGTCCACGCGCTCGCGGCCGCAGGCACCGGCCGGGCGTCGGCGTCGAGCGAGGTCAGGCCCTCGTACAGATCCCTGAGGATGATGTGCTCGCTGTCGGTGCGCCCGCGTTGCGGATCGAGCGATTCGGGCTCGTGCCCGTTGCCGCGATTGAGCGTGACCAGCGCGCTCGGATCGCGCGGCGCGGAAGCGCCGTGCTGGCCGGAGCGCGCGGCAAACCAGAATGCAGCGGCGGCCAGCGCCAGTACCGCGATGATGGCGAATCGACGCATGTGACGGTGGGACTTCGCTCGTGCGGGCACGTGCGCCGCCGGGCGAGACTAGCACGGTACCGGCGCGGCATTCGCGCCGGCCCAGGTCAGGCTTTGACCTGCTGAAGCACTGCGCTGAAGCGTCGCTGCAGCTCCTGCGTCGAGACATCTTCGATGTGCTGCACGAGGAACCAGCTGAAGCCGAATGGATCGGCCACGGCGCAGGTGCGATCGCCGTAGAACTCGTCGCTCACCGGGCGCAGCACGGTGGCGCCCGCAGCGACAGCCCGTTTCAGCGCGGCCTCCGCGTCCGCCACGGCAATGTGCAACTTGACCGGCGAGCCTCCGATGCTCACCGGGCTGAACGCGCCGAAGTCCGGATATTCGTCCGCGAGCATCAGGCGCGAGTCGCCGATACGCAACTCGGCGTGCCCGACCTTGCCGCCGGGCTCCGTGAGCCGGATCAATTCCACCGCACCGAAGGCGCGCGCGTAGAAGTCGATGGCGCGTGCCGCACCTTTGACGATCAGGTGGCAGGTGAGGGTCTGGGAGAACTTCGCAGCGCGGCCCGGTTCTGGCATGATGCCTTCCTTCTCGATTATTTACGTTACGTACCGTAAACTAATTATGCGACCGCGGTCAAGCCCAGTGAGCCAGAAACCCGCAGCGCCACGCCCGCGCGGCAGGCCGCGCAGCCTCGAGGCGCGGGCCGCGATCCTGCGCGCGGCGCGCGAGCTGCTCGACGAGGTCGGTCTCACGGGACTCACCATCGAGGCGGTCGCGGCGCGCTCCCGGGTGAGCAAGCCGACGATCTACCGCACCTGGCCGAACGCACAGGCGCTTGCGATGAGCGCCTTTCTCGAAACGACGACTCCGGCAGTCGCCTTCCGGCGCTCGGGCTCCGCGAGCGGCGATCTGCGCGCGCACCTGCGCAAGGTGGCCGAGACGTTCGCCACGCGCACCGGGCGCAACGTCGCCGCAATGATGGCGGCGGCGCAAGGCGAGACCGAGCTCGCCAAGGCGTTTCGCAACAACTTCATCCTGGAGAGCCGCGAGGAGGGCCGCCGCCTGCTGGCGCGCGGCATCGAGGCCGGCGATTTCAGAGCCGATATCGATGTGGATGTCACGCTCGACCTGATATACGCCCCGCTTTATTTCCGGCTGCTGATCGGGCACGGAGCGCTGGATGCGGCATTCGTGGACCGGCTGATCGAGCACGCGCTGCGGGGCGTGTCGGCGAAACCCGGCAAGGGACAGATCAGGCGGCGCGGCCGCGCTTCTTGAGGTGGATCAGCAGGAGCGAGACCGCGGCGGGCGTCACACCCGGGACGCGCGCGGCCTGTCCCAGCGTCACCGGGCGCGTTTCGGTCAGGCGCTGCCGCACTTCGAACGACAGGCCCTTCACCTGCTGGTAGTCGAGGTCCGCCGGTAACGCCGTTTCCTCGTTGCGCCGCTGCCGCTCGATTTCCTGGTTCTGGCGCTCGATGTAGCCGGCGTATTTCGCCTGGACCTCGATCTGTTGCGCCACCTGCTCGCGCAGCCGCTCATCGTCGTGCCACGGTGCCGGGGCCTTGCCGACGTTGGCGGAGGCGACCAGCGCGTCGTAGGTGACTTCGGGCCGGCGCAGCAATTCGAACGCCCGTTGCGGTTCGTCGCCGCAGCGGACCGCGATCCGGCTCAGCCGCCCGATTTCGTGCGTCATGGCGTCACACTTCGCCTGGAACAGACTCCAGCGCTCCTCGTCAACCAGCCCGAGCTGCCGCGCCGCCGGCGTGAGGCGCAGGTCCGCATTGTCCTCGCGCAGCAGCAGACGATATTCGGCGCGGCTGGTGAACATGCGATACGGCTCCGCGGTGCCGCGCGTGACCAGGTCATCGACCAGCACGCCGATGTAGGCCTCGCTGCGCTTGGGCCACCAGGGCTCGCGTTCGCGGATCGCCAGGCCCGCGTTGATTCCAGCCAGGATGCCCTGCGCCGCCGCCTCTTCGTAGCCGGTCGTGCCGTTGATCTGGCCGGCGAAATACAGACCGGCGATAAACCGCGTCTCCAGGCTCATCTTCAGGTCGCGCGGATCGAAGAAGTCGTACTCGATGGCGTAGCCCGGCCGCGTGATGTGCGCGTTCTCGAAGCCGCGGATGGTGCGCACGAACTCATACTGCGCGTCGAACGGCAGGCTGGTGGAAATGCCGTTCGGGTACACCTCGTGCGTGGTCAGCCCCTCCGGCTCGACGAAGATCTGGTGCGCGGATTTGCTGGCGAAGCGGTGGATCTTGTCCTCGACAGACGGGCAGTAGCGCGGCCCCACACCCTCGATGCGGCCGGTGAACAGCGGTGAACGGTCGGTTGCAGCGCGGATGATCTCGTGGGTGCGCTCGTTGGTCGCCGTGATGTGGCAAGGGAGCTCGCGCGGATGCTCGCTGCGCCGTCCGAGGTAGGAGAACACCGGCGCGGGGCGGTCGCTCCACTGCTCGCTCATGACGCTGTAGTCGACGGTGCGACCGTCGATTCGCGGCGGCGTGCCGGTCTTGAGCCGCCCGACGCGCAGCGGCAGCTCGCGCAGGCGCGCGGCCAGGCGGTTCGACGGCGGATCGCCCGCGCGGCCGCCCGCGTAATTTTCCAGGCCGATGTGGATCTTGCCCGCCAGGAACGTGCCGACCGTGAGCACCACCGTGCGCGCTTCGAACTCGATCCCGGCCTGGGTGATGACGCCCGCGACGCGCTCGCCGGCGAGGCGCAGATCCGCCACCTCCTGCTGGAACAGCGTGAGATTCGACTGAGTCTCCAGCATCGTGCGGATCGCCTGCCGGTAAAGCATGCGGTCGGCCTGGGCGCGCGTGGCCCGCACTGCCGGTCCCTTGCTGGCGTTCAAGGTGCGAAACTGGATGCCCGCCCGATCCGTGGCGCGCGCCATGGCTCCGCCCAGCGCATCGATCTCGCGCACCAGATGACCCTTGCCGATCCCGCCGATCGCGGGGTTGCAACTCATCTGCCCAAGCGTCTCGATGCTGTGCGTGAGCAGCAGCGTGCGGGCGCCCATGCGCGCCGCTGCCAGCGCGGCTTCGGTGCCGGCATGGCCGCCGCCGACCACGATGACGTCGAAACTCGTCGGAAAACGCATGGTTCGAAGGGTCCGCAACCGGGGCATGGACGCTGATTTGGGGGCGCACATTGTAGGGAGGGTTGCGGGGCGGCGCCAGAAAAGGCTCCGGGCCGCTGAGTGTGGCGCCGTCCCTGTAAGCTGGCGCGCCGAACTGGGACTATGGCTGCGATGACAACGAATCCGCTCCCGATGATTTGCGGCGCACTGCTCGCCGCAGTCCTGCCGACGGCTGTCGCTGCCGCATCACCGGTCTTGCAGCTCGAGGAATGCCGCATCGAGCATCCCCAACACGTGCAATCGTTCGCGGCACGCTGCGGCTCTCTGGAGGTGCCCGAGAACCCGGATGAAGCGACGGGGCGAAAGATCCGCTTGCGGATCGCGGTGGTGCCCGCACTCAACCGACGTGGCGCGCGCGACCCGCTGGTGGTGCTGGCGGGAGGGCCGGGGCAGGCGGCGGGTGACTTCTATACCGCCGCCGCCCCGGCTTTTTCGCGCATCCAGCGCGACCGTGACATCGTCCTGGTCGATCAGCGCGGCACGGGCGAGTCCAACGCCCTGAGCTGCGAATTCCCCGCCGACGAGGAGCTGGCCGAGCTCAGCGCCCAGCAGATCGCGCAATTTTCGCGCCGCTGCCTCGACACGCTCGCCGGCGACCCGCGCTTCTATACCACCAGTGTCGCGGTTCGCGATCTGGACGCGGCGCGCGCAGCACTCGGCTACGAGCGGCTCAACCTTTACGGCATTTCCTACGGGACACGCGTCGCGCAGCATTACCTGCGCCGCTATCCGCAGCGCGTCCGCACCGTCGTTCTCGACGGCGTGATCCCACCCCAGCAGATTCTCGGGATCGACAGCTCCCTGACCGCGGAACGCGCACTGCAGCGGATCTTCGCACGCTGCGCCGGCGATCCGGCGTGCCATGCGGCGTTCCCGGATCCGGCCGGCCAGTTCGCGCGCCTGCAACAGGAGATCGCCCGCCAGCCGGCCGAAATCGCCCTGCCCGACCCGGCCACGGCGACGATCGAGCACTCGGCATTCCGGCTCTCGCACCTGCAGATTGCGATGCGCCTTCTCAGTTACGCGGCCGATCGCGCCGCGCTGATTCCGCTGCTCCTCGACCAGGCCGTGGCGAAGGGCAATCTTGCGCCGCTCGCGGCGCACGCGCGCATGATCTCCGACCAGCTTTCCGACGCGCTCGCAACCGGCATGCACAATTCCGTGGTGTGCACCGAGGATGCGCCGTTCTTCGCGGCGAGCGCCATCGATCGCGGTGCGCTGGCGCAGACCTACCTCGGCACGCTGCAGCTCGACGGGCTCGTCGAGATCTGCAAGGTCTGGCCGCGCGGCCTGATCGATTCGGACTTCCACGCGCCGCTGGTGAGCTCGGTGCCGGTGCTGCTGCTGTCGGGCTCTGCCGATCCCGTGACACCCCCCGAATACGCCGAGCGCGCGAGCGCATCGCTGCGCAATGCGCGACTCCTGGTCCTGGAGGGACAGGGACACGGCCAGCTCGCGGTCGGTTGCGTGCCCCGGGTCATGGCGGACTTCGTCTCGAGCGGGAGCCTGGATGCGCTGGATGCCAAGTGCACCGGCAACGCCTCGCCCGCGCCGTTCTTCATTTCTTTCGCGGGCCCTGCGCCATGATCGAGATCGAATCGATCAGCAAGTCCTTCGGTGAGGTGCGGGCAGTGCGCGAGGTCAGCTTCGCGGCGCGCGACGGCCGCATTACCGGACTGCTCGGACCCAACGGCGCCGGCAAATCCACCACCCTGCGCGTCCTGGCCACGCTCCTCCGGCCCGACGGCGGAACCGGGCGCGTCGATGGGCGCGATCTGTTGCGCGATCCGCTCGGGGTGCGGCGCAGCCTCGGGGTGCTGCCGCATTCCAGCGGCCTGTATCCGAATCTCACCGGGCGCGAAAACATCCGTTACTACGGGCGCCTGCACGGGCTGGCGGAGGCGGCCATCGCGCGGCGCGCCGACGATCTCACGCAGCTGCTCGAGATGCAGGAATTCGTCAAGCGGCGCGCCAAGGGCTTCTCGCAGGGACAGCGCCTGAAGATCGCGATCGCGCGCGCGCTGGTGCACAGCCCGCGCAACATCGTGCTCGATGAGCCCACCAATGGGCTCGACGTCATGGCGACCCGGGCGCTGCGCGAGCTCCTCAGGCGCCTGCGCGACGCAGGGCATTGCGTGCTGTTCTCCAGTCACGTGATGCAGGAGGTCGCCACTGTGTGCGACGAGGTGGTGATCATCGCGCACGGCATCGTGGTGGCGCGCGGCACCCCGGAGGAGATCCGCGCACGCAGCCGGGCGGAGACGTTCGAGGATGCGTTCGTCGCGGCAATCGGCACCGGCGAGGGGCTGCAGTGATGCGCGCCCTCGCGACCGTGACCGCGAAGGAGCTGGTGGAGAATTTCCGCGATCGGCGCACGCTGATGTCGGCGCTGCTGTTCGGTCCCCTGTTCGGGCCGTTCCTGTTCGCCGTCATGATCGGCTTTCTGCTCGACAAGACCGTGACCGAGATCGACCAGAAGGTGGAGCTGGCCGTGAGCGGCAGCGAGCACGCGCCCAACCTGGTCCGTTTCCTCGAGGAGCACGATGTCGCCATCACGCACCTGGAGGTCGGCGCGGACGGGGCGCGCGATGCGATCCGCACCGGCACGCACCGGCTGGTTCTGCTCGTCCCCGCGGATTACGGCGCCGCATTCGCGCGCGCACAGCCCGCGCCGCTGCAGATCTTCTCCGACGGTTCGGACAACCGCACCGGCAAGTACGCCACGCGGGTCCGCCAGTTGCTCGCCGGCTACGGGTCGCAGATTGGCGCAGCGCGCCTGCTGGCGCGCGGCGTGAATCCGGACGTCGCCCGGCCGATCGCGGTCGACGACGTCGACGTTTCCACGCCAGCGGGTCGAGCACTGCTGGTGCTCGGCATGATGACGTACTTCATCCTCTTCGCGATGCTGATGGGCGGGCTGTACCTGGCGATCGACGCCACGGCGGGCGAGCGCGAGCGCGGCTCGCTCGAGTCGCTGCTGACGCTGCCGGTGCGGCGTGAAACGATCATCTACGGCAAGATCCTCGCAACCTGCTGCTACATGCTGCTGTCGCTGGCCATCACGCTGCTCGCGTTCATCGTGAGCCTGCGTTTCGTTCCACTGGAGTCGCTGGGCATGTCGGCCAACTTCGGTCCCGAGGTCGCGTTGCGCGTGTTCCTGGTCGTCGCGCCTTTCGTGCTGCTGGGCGCGGCTCTGATGACCGTGGTTGCATCGTTCACGCGCAGCTACAAGGAAGCGCAGACTTACCTCACCGCCGTGCTCCTGGTGCCGACACTGCCGATCGTCTTTGCCGGACTGTATTCGCTGCGCCCCAGCAACGCACTCATGATGGTGCCGAGCCTGAGCCAGCACCTGCTGATGACGAGCCTGCTGCGCGACGAGCCGTTACAAGATATTCACATCGCGATCTCGGCCGGCACGACGCTGCTGGCCGGGTTGATCCTCGCGTTCGTCGCGGGGCGGCTCTACCGGCGCGAAGCCATTCTGGGATGATCGCCTGATCGCCCGCCCTGGCGCGTTTCCACTTAAGGGAATTCCTCAGAAACGATCCGGCGAATCGCGGATGGAGCGCACCACTCCCCCAGGCGTAAAATATCTCCCGGAGAACATGACGTTTTCGGGCGGCCTGCGATCCCACCTGTGCACGGCCGCCCACCTTGACTTCTCCTAGCGCCGACGTTGTTCGAGGCAGCTGCACATGACCGGACGGTCGAGGACTTCTTCCAACGCGATCCTCGTGGTCAGCCTGATCGCGATCTACGTAGGCTTCGTCGTGTGGATGTATGTGACCGAACCGCTGCTGCTCGTCGGATTCGTGGGCGTCCTGGCGATCATCCTGGTGCGTGAGTACGCGGGTCGCCTGCTGCGCGCCATCGCGCCGGCGCGGCTGCGAAACCGCTCGATCTTCTGATCGTTTCCCTTGAGTGTTCGATTTTACGGGCCGCTCGCTGCGGACCGTTTCTTTATGGCGCGTCCTTTGCGGCGATCAGGCGCTGAAAGCGCCCGAGGTTGCGTGCGACGAATTCGCGCGTTTCGACTTCGAAGCGGTTGGCCGTGTAGCCGCGCCAGAGGTATTCCACGAGATAGCGCCAGCGCGTCAGCCGTCTTGGATTCCATTGCTCGAGGACATGGAAGTATTCGTGCAGCACCAGCGCGGGGTCGGAGGCGAATTCCTCGATCGTGCCGCGCAGGTAGATGCGGTTGCGCCGCGTGGTGGCATGCATGCGGGGGTGCCAGCGCACGCGCCAGGAGCGCTGGATGATTCTGACTTGCCCGCAGCGGCCGGCAAAGATCGTGTCCAATGCATGTTGGACTGCGATGGGTAGAGCTTCGGGGCTACGGGACATCCTCACGGATCGGCGCCTGGTGTGCGGATGTCGTTCGCGAGCCTTCGCGGATGCAGAGCGTCATCCACCGGCGTGCTGCGGGCTCGTGACCAGCTCGTAGCGGGCCGAGCGGCCGCTTCCTGACAGGACGAGGCATCCTTTCGAAACCAGATCCGCCAGATCGCGCTGCGCGCTGGCCGGACTCGCTTTCGTCAGACTGGCGTATTTCCTGTTGGTCATGCCTCCCGTAAAGGCCTCCGGGCCCGCCTCGAGCATCCGATTGAGGGCCTTGCGCTGACGCCCGTTGAGCTCGGTCTGGCCGAGGCGCATCCAAAACCGCGCTCTGGTGAACACGCGATCAACAGTGCCGGTACTCGTGCGCGCAGCATTCTCAAATTGCCGCAGGAACCAATCCAGCCAAAGCGTCACATCGAGCTCGCCCGAAGATGCCCGCTCGAGCGCCCGGTAGTACTCCTCATGTTTTTCGCTGAATTGCGCCGAGAGGCTGTAGAGAGGCGTGGGGCGTTTTTCATCCTGCGCCAGTGCCATGTCCAGCAGGGCACGTCCGACGCGACCATTGCCGTCTTCGAAGGGATGCAGAATTTCGAACCACGCGTGCGCGAGTCCTGCGCGCAGCAGCCCGTCCAGAGTCGGCGGCGGGCTGTTGAACCAGGTCAGGAACGTTTGCATCTGCGCGTTTAGACGGTCTCGCGGCGGCGCCTCGTAGTGAACGCGCTCTTTCCCGATGGGTCCTGAAACGATGCGCATGGGCTCCGTGCCACGAAGCTCACCCACCCGGATTTCATGGAGGCCCGAACGGCCCGTTGGAAAGAGCGCGGCCTGCCACGCGCCGAGGCGCTTGATCGTGAGCTCTCGGTCGTAGTTGCGCGTCGCGTCCAGCAATACATCTGCAAGTCCTTCGGTGTATCGCGACGAGGGTGGAAGGCCAGCAGTCGGCAGACCGAGGCGACGGGCGATGGAACTGCGCAGCGCATCTGAATCGAGCTTTTCACCTTCGATTGCGCTAGAGGTCACGCCCTCGATGGTCAGCACTTCGAGCTGAGCTACCAGATCAACCTTTGCATCGAGAAGCTTGTAGAGCCCGCCCATTTCGCCCTGGATGCGACGGGCCTGAGCCAGGGGCTTGGTGAGCGCGGCGGAATCCCAGTTGAAACTGGGCCAGTTGGGTTGCTGCCAGACCCAACGCGTCGGGGATTCCGGATTCAAGGCCGCCTCCACAGGGTGAGGTGATTGGACGATCTAATCACCTCAACGCCAAGCCTAATCGCCTCAAAAAATGAGGTGATTATGGCGGCCAATCACCTCAGATGTATGTAAGTAGTTGACTCTACTTGCGATGCAGAAGCTAGAGGGGGGAGACCTATCCAGGTCTCTCGGAGCTCTCCTTCGGCGTCAAAGTCAGGGCCCGACTGGGAGTGCTCATACGGGATTTCCGGCCGGCGCCGAGCGATCGAGCGAAGAGTCCCTGAATCTCGCGTTGCGCCTCTGGCGTGCTTGCATCTGGATAGGCGCGGGGCCAGAACGGCCACGATCTCCTCATCCAGACGGGTACCAAGTTCGTATTGCCACGGCGATCCAACTCCTTCCCTGGCGTCGAAGCTGCTGCAGTTACTCCCGGCGGAACCGCCAGCGGACCGCCAGTATAAACAGCGCGATCAGAACGATGGAGAGGACGCTGTGGGTGAAGGTCGCGACGGTCCACCAGAGTGAGGCGTCCGCGGGGATGAGCGCGGTGTATGCGGAGCTATCGGGGGCACGCGCGGAGAGCAGCTCAAAAGGCTTCGCGATCTGGGAGAGCGTGAAGATCACGACGGTATCGTCGACCTCGCCACCGAGCTTCCAACGATCAGAGGCAACCGAGTATCCAACGCCGAACACAACCTGCACCAGCAACAGCCATGTCAACGCCCGCTCGTAGCTCTGTCCATATCGAGCAGAGACGTCGTACAGCCACGAAAGCGAGCGCGCCAAGCAGCCTTCAACCGTGGCAGGGATCGCCGATGGCACCGCTTCTCCAAAGCGTAGAAGGCACCTTCCCACTCCCGTGCCCTGTTGGCGTGAAACAGGTTCCTGATCTGTCGATACGTACCCTCGTCATCGGCGTTGCATGCGGAGCGGAGGAAGCGTGCCCCAACGAACGTCGTTTGCTGCGGTAGTTTCTCCGCGTGAAGCAGAGGCGCCTTGGCGAATGTTGCGCCATCGAAATGCAGCACGGTCGCGTGTTGGATGCCGGAGAAAGCCGCGTGATCCCTGAAGCTCGCGTGCCGGAAGAGCAGGCAGCCACCCCCGCTCCCCGCGCTATAGAAGGGCCCGTTCATCTTGCAATTGGAGCAGTTCAGGTCATAGCCGCGAATATCTGCATGGCCGGCGAACGTTGATCCAGTCAGGTCCGACGCAGCAAGGTGAAGCTGAACGTACTCGCCGAAAGTGCAATCGCGAAAGATCAGACCGGAATGCTCGAGGCGGTAATCGAAGATCTGCGTTCTGTCGCTGCCAGGGATCTGGCTTCCGGAAAAGTCGCGCTGCCCCCTCTCGATGGCGGCTTTGAGGAAGGCACGGCATCCCGAGGCGTGCTTCTTTGGGTGGTCGAGGGGAAGGTGGGCCATGCAGTACTGGCGCCCCTTGTGCTCGCGCAGCTCCAGCCCCGCGCCAAGCGAACATCGATGGCCTGCGCCGCCGGCGCATCCGCCAGGAATCGGCTCAGACATCAGCGAGACTCATTGCAACGCGCGGCTGGATCGGGAACGCTTGAACGGAACTCGAAGATGCCGGTGGTTCACAGCGAAATAGTACCCCACCGTCCCGATAACCGCGACGCGGCGCCGCCGCCGATTCTCCGAAAGTTAGGACAGAGCATGTCAACTGTAGTCACGCCTGGCTGCAAGCGTTCCACCGCTGCCATGTCGATTTCTGTCCCATCGGTTGCACAGGCACCAACGATCATCGCGAGTAGCCCTGCTGCTGCCTTCATTGCCATTCCCCATTCAGGTCCCGAAAAACATCCGGGCGTGCGTGCCGGCGCAGAGTCCAGACGTTCCGCCTCAGCGGCGCGCTCGAGCTCGGACATCGCCGCCGGCGCCTTCGGATGTCTGCGCAATGCGGCGATCACGCCATAACCCGAAAAGCAGATAGCGATCAGGTCGCGTTTCAACGCTTTAGGGCGCTGACCAGCGGGAAAAGGGCCGTTCGGCACGATTTCGTCATGCCTATCTAAAGAAAAGCGAAAAAGCAGGCATGTGATTCTCATCGAAACGAAAATATTTTCAGTTGCTGCCTGGAACAACCAGCGCGCGCCATGACCCGTAGCGCAGCGCAACGGCGCCTGCAGCCTGGAACTGCCCAAGTGCAGTGCATTCCTGGTCAAACGCAGAGTTTCTCTATGCCAATGCAGCGGTGAAGCGCCGTTATAATTCACGCGCGTGAATCTTCCGTTGCCTTCGTTGACTCTCAAGTGATGCGGGCGTAGGTTCGCCTTCACTCCACACACCGAAAGCTCATAAAGAAGCTGTGGAGGCATTTTAGGCCCACGATGGGTCGAGGGAGGGTCAGTGGAAAGACTGCGGGCTGTCGCCGTTCTTGGGTCCCGTCCAAGCTAGCTTTCGTCGCGCAGGGGTTTCCTGTGCGCACTCTACTTGCGGTCGCTTTATTCGTTGCACCTCCCAGAGTTCCACGAGGGAGACTAGTGATGAACAAGGTCACACGTTGGCTGCTCGGTTGGCTTTCGTTGTTAGCAGCTTGTCCCGCGCTCTACGGACAATCTCCGTTGCCTGAAGAAGCTCCCGCTGAGCGCATTATTCGCGATCATGCTGAGTTCCTGAATGAGCTGTCGGGCCGACGCCGCCTCAATACCTTCTTTCCTAACGAGCAGTCGGCTTTCCACGGTGTGCCGATCAGGTACGTCAATTCGTACCGCGGGAATCTTACGTTCGTCCGGCGCGATCTTGTCACCACCGGCAGAATTCCTATCGCCATAGCGCGCGTCTACGATTCTTCCATTCGTGCAGACGGCGGTTTTGGGCCGGGATGGCGGCTGTCATTGGCGGAGATCATTGTTCGGCGTCCCAATGGCTCCCTCAGCTATGTGGACGACTCAGCGTCAGAGCTGAGCCTTGTGCGCAATGGCAGCGGCTATGAGCTCGCCAGTCCAGGTCCAACTGACATTGCGTCTGTCGAAGCGCAGGGCGACGAAATGCGCGTAACCCACCACAACGGTTGGACCAAACGATTTGTGCGGATCGACGATCGCTTCGTTCTTGAATCAATAGGCGATGCTCATGGCAACACACTCACCATTCGTTATCGGGGCAAGCGACTGAGCCGCATTGAAGCGCAAAACGGCCGGTTCGTTGCGGTTGAATGGGATCAGTCAGGACGGATCAGTCGCATTGTCGATGATCAACGACGCGCAGTGTCCTATGTCTATGGCGATAACGGCCAGTTGAAGACGGTGATCGATCTGGGCGGCAATCAGTGGCGGTACAAGTATGACCGTCTCGGCCGATTGGAACGCGTCATCGATCCGAGGAATGTGCCGACCGTTGAGGTTACCTTCGATTCGGAAGGCCGCGTCAGGAGAGGAGAGATTCTCGGTGCGGAGTATCAATACATCTATCAGGAAGGCAGTACATTCATCAGAGATGAGGCTAATCGAGTCACCCGCGTTTCGCACAACCGTTACGGAATCGCGACGTCGGTGACCAATCCTATTGGCCTTGTCAGTGAGGTACGGCTCGACGAACAGAATCGAGTTAAGACTCTCCTGCACAAGGGCGCCCCTCGGGCGACATTCACCTACGGTCCTAGAGGATGGGTCGATACGCTCACTCGGTTCGAAGACTCCGGCTCAGTTGCTCTCGAGTACCAATACGACGACGCCGGCCGGGCCACGCGGATCACCGGCACCGACGGGTCGCGTTTGATGCTCGAGTACAATGCATCTGGTGATCTGCTGCGAAAGACGGAAGGTGCGGCTACGCAGGAGTACGAATACACGCCGCAAGGCGACCTGCGCTCGGTGACCCAGTCGGGCGAGACCACCCTCTACACGCAAAACTCTGACGGCCAGATCGAGACCATCAAGAGCCCGCGCGGCGATACACAGTTGAGTTATTTTCCGGACGGTAAGTTGAAATCGATCCGCTTTGCCGACGGGTCCGTCCACGAATACGGTTACAACATTCTGGGGTTCCGGCAGGAAGTTGAGCGAAGTGACGACACCGAAATCTACTATTGGTATGACGTTGCAGGAAATTTGATCCGCTCTGAGGGGACCAACGCATCCGGGAGAGTGGTTGGTCAGACGTTTGACATCAACGATTACTATCAGGCTCAGATGATCCGCTTCGCTAGCGGAGACATCGCGAAAATAACGTACGACGCTAGTGGTAACCCGGAGACCATCGCTACATCTGATGACCCGGCGGCACCTTCACTGAAGTACATCTACGACGGTACGAATCGCGTCGTGGCCGTCGAAGACGGAGGCACAATCATCGGCAGCCATGTCTACGATGAGACCGAGCCGGATCTGCGGGTCCAGTTGGATAACAGGACGATGCGCGTCGGAGCAGGCGCTGTTAGGCAATCGGCGTCGGAGGGAAGCATTCTCTCCTTGGCGTACACACGTCCCTACGGTTCAGTCCTGGGCACCGTGCGGTTCGATGAGGCGAACCGAACGTTCGATCTCGCTTCAGATTTCGGCCTGCCCTCGCCTGACGCCGTAAGCTCAAATAGCCTGACAAGAAGAAAACTCGTGGATGTCGATAAAGGCGATGTGGAAGCGCGCGTCAACTTCGATCGGCCCTCAAACGTGATGTTCCTGCCAGCGGAATACTCGACGATCAACTGCGCGACCGGCTGTATCTTTAATGGCGTCGTGGTCAGAGGAAACGGATCGCTCGGGCCGCTTTCCGTGCTCGAGGGGCAAACCGTGACCCTGACGGCCAATAAAGCGTCTGGAAGCACATGCGCAAACCTCTTCTGCGACTGGTATGTCAATGGCCTCCCAGTCGGTTGGGGGTCACCGTTTCCATACACGTTCACTACTCCCGGAAGCTACCAAGTGGACGCGGCGTGCGAGTGTTCTCCCTGCGATGTGCTGGGAGCCGGTTACATCTACGTCAACGTGGCCTGTAGCGCGAGCGTTTCGATTAGCTCGCCACCGAATAATCCGAATCCCACAGATGCCGCGTGGCAGACCAACTACACGTTCCTTTCGACAAGCACGATCTCCGGTTCAGCAGCGGCAACGCCCAGCGGCTATTCATCTGGAATTCAGTGGACGATAGTTCCCACGATCGGGGGAACGCAGAACCTAGTTCCCTCAAATGGAATGGGACCAAGCATCAGTTTTCGCCCGAGTGTTATCCATCCGCCGTACGGGCAGGGTGGCAGCCTTTCGCAGAGCCCGCCGCTTTCTTATGCAATGAGAGCGGCTCGCTGCCAGTCATTGACCACGAACACGATCACGCAAGACCAGCGCGACAAGATCCGCCAGGAATATGTGAATCACAGCATTACGATTCCCGACCGCGCAGCGATTACGACTGTTGTAGCAACCGCGCACTTTTCGGTTTCTGAGATAAGCCAGTCGGCCTACACCTTGATAGTGACCAATGCCGGCACATACAGTAACCCCGGCGCGCTTGGCGAAGCAGGACGGACCGCATACAACACAGGGCTGCGTACTGCCCTGGCAAATCCCAATTTTCCGGATCAAGGTATTGGGATGAGCAGCGGTTGGCGCAATCCTGAGCGTAACGAGGCTATTGGTAGTACTCAGGTCGCCAGCGTTCATCAGTATGGAGGGGCCGCAGATCTTCAGATTCTCTCCAGCACCATTACGGCGTCCGGTCTCACGAGTGCCCAGGTCTGGCAGATCCTTGCGGATGCGGGCGATGCTGTCGCTAGCGGCTTCTGTGAAAGGGGCGCATTGCAAGTAGCGTGCAACGATCCGTTAGGAGTGACTCATGTCCATGTTCAGAATTGATTGGCGGGAAACGGTTGCCGTCGCCGCAATAGCGTGCCTCAGTCAGGCTGCTATTGCCGACTCAGATTCACTCAACGAACAGTTCGAACAAATCCAAAAAACAATCGAGGCAAACTGCGCCGAATGCTATGGAGCCTCAAAGGAGGACTTCATCCGTGCCGTTGGGGCACTGGAAGCATTGATTGCCGATGGCTTCCCTGACCCAGCCGCGGAAAAGCTTCTCGCCCAGTCCTATCGGACCTGGGCGCTCACTTACTCCAAAGGGGATAGGAAGCAGTCGGAAGCACTGTTGCGCAAAGAACGGGATATCTACGCGACTTTGGTTAAACAGAATCCCAGTGATGCGAAACTGTGGATCGCGTACGCCCAATCCCTGGGCGACCCAATCAAGAGCCTGGACGCTTTGAAGCGAGCTGAATCGCTCGCACCCGATGACGCGTACGTACAGGCCGAATTGGGCATGCTGTATGCCCATGGGCTGAGTGATTCCAAGAAGGCCGTCGCCCACCTGGAACGCGCCGTGGAGCTTGAGCAGGGATATCCAAAACTGACGTATGGGGAACAGCTCGCGAGGGTCTTGGAGTTAAGAGGCGAGAATACGCGAGCCGCCCAAGTGCGCAGCACGATGAAATCGTTCGCGGAGGAACTTGAGTCGCGGGATCGCTTGAAGCAACCGAAAACGTAATTTCGCTCCGACTCGCTACGTCGAACGATGCGAGACCGCGCATAATGCCGGCATGAATACCGATCGGAGCCAAGCCCTTCGGGCCGCCATCGAGCATTTCCAGTGAACGGGGCCGGACGCACCCGACACCGGAAGTGCTCCAGTTCCAGGCATTTCAGGCTGAGTCGCGGACGCCCACGGACGCAGGCGGGAGAGTAGCTATTTTCCGATGCAGAAGCTGGCGAATATGCGCCCGAGAAGCTCGTCGCTCGTCACCACGCCGGTAATCTCGCCCAACGCGATCTGCGCCTGGCGCAGCTCCTCCGCCATGAGCTCGCCCGCGCGACGGTCGCGCAGCTGCTCGCCGCCCAGCTCGACGTGCCGGCGCGCGCGCGCGAGTGCGTCCAGATGGCGGCGCCGCGCCGACACGCTGCCCGCCTCCGCCGGCAGGAACCCCATCGATTCCTTCAGGTGCTCGCGCAGCAGATCAACACCCGCGCCGCTCGTCGCGGACAAGTGCATGCGGGGTGGAGCGGATGCTTCGAGGCGCGGCAAGGTACGGGTGAGGTCGCACTTGTTGAGAATCAGCGTGACGGGAACAGCCACCGGCAAACGCTCACGCTCTGCGGCGAACGAACGCGCCTCGCCGTCCGCCGCCGCATCGACGACAAACAGGATGCGATCGGCACGGCTCATCTCGGCGCGCGCCCGGCGGATGCCTTCCTCCTCCACCACATCCCGCACTTCGCGCAGGCCCGCGGTATCGATCACGTGTAACGGCATGCCGTCGATGGCGATGCGCTCGCGCAGCACGTCGCGCGTCGTGCCGGGAATCTCCGTGACGATGGCGGCGTCGTAGCCCGCGAGCCGGTTGAGCAGGCTCGACTTGCCCGCGTTCGGCGCGCCGGCAATCACCACGGTCATGCCATCGCGCAACAGCTGCCCTTGTCGCGCGGCGGACGCGACCGCTTCGAAATGCCCCATGACCCTGGCGAGCCGCTGGGTCAGCTGCTCGTCGGCGAGGAAATCGATCTCCTCTTCCGGGAAGTCGATCGCGGCTTCGACGTACATCCGCAGCTCGGTCAGCTCTTCGGTCAGCCCCTGGACCATCGCCGAAAACTCGCCCTGCAGGCTGCGCAGCGCGGCGCGCGCGGCTTCGGTCGAGCCGCTGTCGATCAGATCCGCGATCGCCTCGGCCTGTGCGAGATCGAGCTTGTCGTTCAGGAATGCGCGCTGCGAAAACTCGCCGGGCTGCGCGAGCCGCGCGCCGAGCTCGACGGCGCGCGCGACCAGCAAGTCCGTGACCAGGGGTCCGCCGTGTCCGTGCAGCTCGAGAACCGCCTCTCCGGTGAAGGAATGCGGAGCCGGGAAGTAGATGGCGATGCCGCCGTCGATGGCTTCGCCCCGCGCGTCTCGAAACGCGCGCAATACGGCCGCGCGCGGCCGCGGCAGCGAGCCGAGGATGGCGCTTGCGATTTCCGCAACGCCGGTGCCCGACACGCGCACGATTGCGATGCCGCCGCGGCCGGGCGGTGTCGCGCGGGCGACGATCGTGTCGGTGGAGCTCATCGGTAACCGTGCTCGGGGTAACTGCGTCCGGCGAGTAGACTGGCCGGTGCGCCTGCAAGCCTAGCGCCGCACCCCACTCAAGAGAAGGCTGAAGCAGTCCATCTCGTTGCGGAGAATCCCATGGCCGGTCAACCGATCCATTTTCCCAATGGCCGCGGACAGCAGCTATCCGGCATTCTCGACCGGCCACCCGGCAAGCCGCGCGCGGTGGCGCTGTTCGCGCACTGTTTCACCTGCGGCAAGAACCTGCGCGCCGCCCACCACATCTCCCAGGCGCTGGTCGCCGAAGGCGTCGCGGTGCTGCGCTTCGACTTCACCGGGCTCGGCGCGAGCGAAGGCGAGTTCGCCGCGGAGAGCTTCTCCTCCAATGTCGAGGATCTGCTGAGCGCTGCGCGCTTCCTTGCCACCGAAGGCCTCGCCCCGCAGATACTGGTGGGACATTCGCTCGGCGGCACGGCGCAGCTGCTGGCCGCGCCGCAGGTTCCCTCGTGCGTTGCGGTTGTCACCATCGGCGCTCCGGCCGCTGCCGAGCATGTAGCGCGGCTCGTGGCGGGCGAGCGCGCCACGATCGAACGCGAGGGCGAGGCCGAAGTGAGCCTGGCGGGCCGGCCGTTTCGCATCCGCCGGCAATTTCTCGACGACATCGCCAGGCAGCCGCTCCCGCAGATTGTCCGCGAGCTGCAGCGCGCGCTGCTGATCTTTCACTCGCCCGCCGACGAGGTGGTCGACATCGCCAATGCCTCGCAGCTCTTCCAGCATGCGCGCCACCCCAAGAGCTTCGTGTCCCTGGATCGCGCCGATCATCTGCTCAGTTCCAACGCCGACTCCCGCTATGTCGGGATCGTGCTGGCCGCTTGGGCGACGAAGTACCTCGATCAGACGGAACGCGGCTGGATTCTGCCGGCGCGCGCAGGCGAATCAGTGGCCGTGTGCGACCGGGACGGCTTCCTCACCGAGGTCAATGCGAGCGGCCATCGCCTGCTGGCTGACGAACCCGAGTCGGCCGGCGGAACGAACCTGGGTCCATCGCCCTACGACCTGCTCGCAGCGGCACTTGCCGCCTGCACGTCGATGACGCTGCAGGCATACGCACGGCTGAAGGCGATACCGCTCGAAGCGGCGCTCGTCCGGGTGCGCCACGACAAGATTCATGCTCTGGATTGCGCCGCCTGCGAGACCCGCGAGGGCAGGATCGACCGCTTCGAGCGCGTGCTGGAGTTGCAAGGCCAGCTCGATACCGAGCAACGGCGCAAGCTGCTCGAGATCGCGGACAAGTGCCCGGTGCATCGCACGCTCACTTCCGAGGTGCGCATCGACGCAGCACTGGTGTAGCGTCCAGCGCTACTCGGACTTCTTTTTCTTCTGCTGCGCCTCGACCACGCGGTTGATGCGCCACTGCTGGGCGATCGACAACACGGTGTTGGTGAGCCAGTAGAGCACCAGGCCGGCCGGGAACCACATGAACATGACGGTCATGATCACCGGCATGAACATGAAGACCTTGGCCTGCACCGGATCCGGGGGAGCGGGGTTCAGCTTGTATTGGCCGAACATCGCCACGCCCATCAGGATCGGCAGGATGAACCACGGGTCGCGCGAGGACAGATCGTTGATCCACAGCATGAAGGGCGCCTGGCGCATCTCCACGCTTTCGAGCAGCACCCAGTAGAACGCGAGGAACACCGGGATCTGGATCACGATCGGCAGGCAACCGGCGAGCGGGTTGATCTTCTCGCGCTTGTAGAGCTCCATCATCGCGCGGCCGAGCTGCTCGCGATCGTCCTTGTAACGCTCCTGGATGTTCTTGATGCGCGGGGCGAGCGCGCGCATCTTGGCCATCGACCGCCCGCTCGCCTCGCTCAGCGGATAGAACGCCAGCTTGATGAGGATCGTGACTATCACGATCGCCCATCCCCAGTTGCCGACGAGCTCGTGAATCCAGCCCAGCAGGACGAACAGCGGCCTGGCGATGATGGTGAGCTTGCCGTAGTCGGCGGTCCGGTCGAGCTCGGGCCCGGTGGCCTCGAGCTGCTGCTGCAGCTTCGGGCCGATGAACAGCGTCTCGGAAATCGCACCGCTGCCGCCCGGCGCGATCGACTGGGTCGGACCCACCGCACTCAGGAGGAACTGCCCGTCCTTGACCTGCAGGCGGTACAGGTAGGGTTGATCCTTCGCCGGGACTGCCGCCGCAACGAAATGATGCTGCAGGCCGGCCAGCCAGCCGTTGGTGATGCTCGACTGGAACGCGCGATCCTCTTCGTCTTCGATATCGAGCTTGCTGTACTTGGTCCCGTCGTACAGCGCGGGCCCGACGAATGCGTAGCTGCCGACGTTGAACATCGAGCGCTTGTGCTTGGTCTGCTGCTTCAGGAGCTGGACGTAAGAGGCCGCCTGATAGGGTGCGCCGCTCTGGTTCCGGATGTCGTAGTCGACCTTGACCTTGTAGCTGCCGCGCTCGAACGTGAAGGTCTTGGTGACCGTGACACCCTTGTCGTCGGTCCACGTCAGCGGTACGCGGAGCTGGCCGCTACCGGCAGCGAGCCGAAATTCGCGCTTGGGCGCCGAGTACTCCGCGAGGTGATTCGCCTGCGGGCCGCTGCCGGGAGAAGTCAAACCGGTTTGCAGAACGTAGATCGGTTTGCCGGGCGCATCCTCGAACAGGCGCACCAGGCCGGGCTGGTCCTTGTGCTCCGGGTACTTCAGCAGGTCGGCTCGCTGCAGCGTCCCGCCCTTCAGCCCGATGTCGACATCGAGCACATCGGTGACGACGCGCACTTCCGGCGAACCACTGCTTTCCTGCGCGGGCGCGGCGGTCGTCGCTTGCGGCACCGCAGATGCAGGGACCGCAGCGTTTATCTGAGCCTGACCAGGTTCCGAAGCCTGGGGAACCGTGTCCCCGAGCCCGGCGGGTGGCTGTACCGGAGCGGCCGGATTGGCGGGACTGGTCGTCGCGGGCGACTCGACGACCGGCACGGACTTGGGCGCGTGGTCGCTCTGCCAGGCCTGGTAGTTGAGCCAGAGGACCAGGGCCAGCGCCGCCCACAGAAAAATGCGTTGATTAGCCATTCAACTCGCCATGTAGATGTTCGGCGCGGGTGCAGTCGCGCTCGTGCCGCGCGGGCACGGGATCGAACCCGCCGGGATTCCAGGGATGACAGCGCGCGAGGCGCCGCACGATGAGCCACGTGCCGCGCAGTGCGCCGAAGCGTTCGAGCGCTTCGAGGGCATAGGCGGAACAGGTCGGATAGAAACGGCAGGTGGGCCCGATCAGCGGGCTCAGGAACCAGCGGTAGGCCTTGACGATGCCGATGAGGAGCGTACGCATCGGCGGACTATCGTGCCGAGCAACTGTTGCAGGTCGGCGCGCAGCTCGCCGGCGCTGGCGCCACGGGCGGCCGAGCGCGCGGACACGATGACGTCGATCGCCGGGAGCTCGCCCTGCTGCAGGCGGAATGTCTCGCGGACAATGCGGCGGATGCGATTGCGCGAGACCGAGTTGCCGACGCTGCGGGCGGCGATCGACAGTCCGAGCCGGGCATGACCCAGCGAATTTGCGGCCGTGACGGCCTGAAACAATGCTTGTCCGTAACGCTGCCCGCTCTTGTAGACATGATCGAACTCCGCCTTGTCGCGGAGGCGCTGGCTGGCGCTGAAAGTGAACGACCCGATCGGATCTCCGCAGCAGGCGCTTCAGGGAACGAGACGCTTGCGACCCTTGGCGCGACGGCGCGCCAGCACCTTGCGGCCACCCTTGGTGGCCATGCGGGCGCGGAAGCCGTGTGTGCGCTTGCGGCGCACTTTGCTGGGTTGGTATGTACGTTTCATGGTTACACGAGGCGCGCACGGGCCCGCGCGAAAAGGCGGCAAGGGTACGCAGGGGGTCTGGAGCTGTCAAGAAAATATGCCGTCGCTTCAACGAAGAGCGCGCGCGCGTTGCGCGCATGCGCGCCGCGCTCGACTGTTGGAGCAGGACTTGCAGCGCAGGTTTCGCGCGGCTGATTTCAGGTAGCGGCACCCCCATCGCCGTTATAGACTGCGTCCCCCTTTTCGAACTGCACCCCCTCTCGCAAGGAATCGGAGTCGCGCTGGTGGAAGCGTCGCTGTGGAACCGTTGTCTCCGCTTGCTGGAATCGGAGGTCCCCGAACAACAGTTCAACACCTGGGTGCGGCCGTTGCAGGCAGTCGAAGAAAACGGCGTGCTGCGCCTGCTGGCGCCCAATCGGTTCGTGGTCGACTGGCTGACCCAGAACCTGCGCGCGCGCATCGACGAGCTGATCGGCTCGGTGGCCGACGGCCAGACGCCGCAGATTCACCTCGAGGTCGGCTCGCGCGCCGCACAGCCCGTCGTCGTGCCGGCCTACCACACCACCAAGCCCCGCCGGGGCGAGCCGTTGGTGATCGGCGGGCGCCTCAACCCGGATTTCACCTTCGAGAACTTCGTCGAGGGCAAGAGCAACCAGCTGGCGCGCGCCGCCGCCCGCCAGGTCGCGGCCAATCCCGGACGCGCCTACAACCCGCTGTTCATCTATGGCGGCGTGGGCCTGGGCAAGACGCACCTGATGCACGCGGTGGCGAACGTGATCCGCACGCGCAATGCCAACGCACGGGTCGCGTACGTGCACTCCGAGCGCTTCGTGAGCGACATGGTCAAGGCGCTCCAGCACAACACCATCAACGAGTTCAAGACCGCCTATCGCACGCTGGATGCGCTGCTCATCGACGACATCCAGTTTTTCGCCGGCAAGGATCGCTCGCAGGAGGAGTTCTTCCACACGTTCAACGCGCTGCTGGAAGGCCAGCAGCAAGTGATCCTGACCTGCGACCGCTACCCGAAAGAGGTCGATGGGCTGGAAGAGCGCCTCAAGTCGCGGTTCGGCTGGGGCCTGACCGTGGCCATCGAGCCGCCGGAGCTGGAAACCTGCGTCGCCATTCTCATGAGCAAGGCGGCCACCGCGAAAGTCGAGCTGCCGGAGGAAGTCGCGTTCTTCATCGCCAAGCGCATCCGTTCCAACGTGCGAGAGCTCGAAGGCGCGCTGCGCCGCGTCGTCGCGAACTCGCAGTTTACGGGCCGCCCCATCACGCTCGATTTCGCCAAGGAAGCGCTCCGCGATTTACTGGCCCTGCAGGACAAGCTGGTGACGGTCGAGAACATCCAGAAAACCGTGGCGGAGTACTACAAGATCCGCGTCGGCGACCTGCTCTCCAAGCGGCGCAGCCGCTCCATCGCGCGGCCGCGCCAGGTGGCGATGGCGCTGGCGAAAGAGCTCACCAGCCACAGCCTGCCAGAGATCGGCGACGCCTTCGGCGGTCGTGACCACACCACGGTGCTGCACGCCTGCAAGCGGATCAAGGGCCTGCGCGAGTCCGAGCTGCGCATGGGCGAGGACTATCAAAACCTGTTGAGAACGCTGGCCGGATGACGGTGGATTTCCTGTGAGTCAAACTGTGGATAAAGTTACCCACAGACGGAACACAGTTTGCCGAGACGATTGAAGGGTGTGGACTCACATCCTGGCAGCTGCACCAAGTACTTGATGGAACGAGGATGAAACGGGTTATCCCACGAAAAGCCCGTGCTCTGTAATCACTGCTATAACTCTAAATAAGAGATCATCATTGAATCAGGAGACACGATGAAGTTCAGCGCGGAACGCGAAACGATCCTGCAGCCGCTGCAGGCGGTCATCGGCGTGGTGGAACGTCGGCAGACGATGCCGATCCTGGCGAACGTGCTGTTGTCCGCGAAGAACGGTCGGCTCGCGATCACCGCCACCGACCTCGAAGTCGAGCTGGTGGCGACGACGCCGGTGAATGTGCAGCAGGGCGGCGATATCACCGTGCCGGGACGCAAACTGCTGGATATCTGCCGCGCGCTACCGGAGAAGGTGACCGTGACACTCGCTGTGGATGGCGAAAAGGTCACCGTGCGCGCAGGCAAGAGCCGTTTCACGCTGTCGAGTCTTTCCGCGAGTGAGTTTCCGACGGTCGAAGAGATCAACGCTCAGCAGACACTCAAGATCGAGCAGGGCGCATTGCGGCGGCTCCTCGATCAGACGCATTTTTCGATGGCGCAGCAAGACGTGCGCTATTACTTGAACGGCATGCTGCTCGAGACCGAAGGCACGACGTTGCGCGCGGTCGCGACCGATGGGCATCGTCTCGCGCTGTGCGAAGTCGCGATGGCGGAAAAGGCCAAGAGCGGTCAGCAGGTCATCGTGCCTCGCAAGGGCGTCCTGGAGCTGCAGCGGATCCTTGGAGCCGAGGGAACAGTTGAATTATCGATTGGAAGTAATCACGTTCGCGCCCAGATTGGAGAAATTCGCTTCACATCGAAGCTGATCGATGGTCGTTTCCCGGAATATGGACGCGTAATACCCGCTGCGCCGTCCAAATTGATCAAGGCCGACCGCGATGTCCTCAGGCAGGCGCTGCAACGCACTGCGATTCTGTCCAACGAGAAGTACCGGGGGATTCGCCTCGCGGTAAAGCCGAGCGCGCTAACCATCCAGGCGCACAATCCTGAGCAGGAAGAGGCGGAGGAAGAGCTCGAGGTCAACTACGAGGGCGACGAGGTCGAGGTCGGTTTCAACGTCAACTACCTCCTCGATGCGCTAGGCGCAGTCGAGGCGGGTGAGGTCGAGCTGGGGCTGACTGACTCGAACAGCAGCTGCCTGATCCGCGGCCCAGGCACCGCAGCCTGCAAATACGTCGTCATGCCGATGCGGCTTTGATGGAAGGGCGTTGAGCCTTCAGTCCCTTCAGGTCGACGATTTCCGCTGTATCGAACGAGCCGAGCTCGAGCTGGATCTCCGGCTGACCCTGATTTCCGGTCCCAACGGATCGGGCAAGTCCACTCTGCTCGAGGCTATTTTTTTGCTGGGACGCGGCCGTTCGTTCCGGACGGCGCGCCTCGAGACTGCGGTCAGGCACGGTGCAGAGCGCCTGCGCGTTGTCGGAACGGTAGCCAATCACGCGCGGCTCACGACTATCGGTGTCGAAAATGACAACGGAAGCCTGCGTGCCCGGGTCGCTGGTGCTCCGGCTGAGTCCCTGGGCGAGCTTGCCCTTGCGTTTCCGGTTCAAGTGATCGACCCCGGCGTTCATAAGCTGATCGAGGAAGGTCCCGTCGGCCGGCGACGCTTCCTCGACTGGGGGGTGTTCCACGTGGAACAGGGTTACCTCGCCCAGTGGCAGCGTCTGCACCGCGTTCTGAAACAAAGGAACGCTGCCCTCCGAACCGAGGCGAGCGACGAAACGCTCGATGCTTTCGATCGGGAGTTGGCAGCTACCGGCGAAGCGGTCAGTGCTGCCCGCGGACGATACGCGGAGACATTGGTTCCGCACCTTCAGGCGTCGTGCGAACGGTTACTCGATGAGCCCGCCTCCCTGCGGTACTGGCGCGGTTGGCCGGATGGGGTTCCGTTGGAGGAAGCGCTCGCGCTTGCCCGGCATCGCGATCGCCGCCGGCGGGCCAGCACGGTCGGGCCGCATCGGGCTGACTTGGTCATCGAGCGCCTGGACGGTCCTGCGCGCGTCACTGTATCGCGCGGACAGCAGAAGCTGATGGCTGCCGCACTCGTCCTGGGCCAGCTCGAGTCGGCATGCGAGAACCCAAGGACTTGCGACGACACTGCTCCTCGACGATCCAGCCGCGGAGTTGGATAACGTTCGGCTCGCTCGCTTGGTCGAGGAGGTGCGCCGCCTGCCGACGCAACTCGTGATGACCTCGCTGACGTCCGGCGGTGATCTGCTGGGAACACCGGGCCGAACGTTCCACGTGGAACGGGGCGTCGTGAGGCCGGTGATATAATGCGCAAGCTTCGACAAAGGGCCCTCCATGGCTGAAAACGACGTCTACGACTCAAGCAAAATCAAGGTTTTGAAGGGTCTCGATGCGGTGCGAAAACGCCCCGGAATGTACATCGGGGACACTGATGACGGCACTGGCCTGCACCACATGGTTTTCGAGGTCGTCGACAACTCCATCGACGAGGCGCTGGCCGGATATTGCAATCGAATCGTAGTGACCATCCATGCGGACGAGTCGATTACCGTGTCGGATAACGGTCGCGGAATCCCTGTCGACATCCACCCCGAAGAAGGGCGCTCGGCTGCCGAAGTGATCATGACCGTCCTGCATTCGGGCGGTAAGTTCGACGACAGCTCCTACAAGGTCTCTGGTGGCCTTCACGGCGTCGGTGTGTCCGTCGTGAACGCGCTGTCCGAATACCTTGTGCTGACGATCGCGCGGGATGGGCGGGTGCACGAACAGGAATACCGCTTGGGCGAGCCGATGGCTCCATTGGCAGCAGCCGGCGCAACAACCGAGCGCGGGACAACCATTCGATTCAAGCCGAGCGCAACGATCTTTACCAACATTGAGTTCAACTACGACCTGCTGGCCAAGCGTCTGCGCGAGCTTTCCTTCCTCAACTCGGGTGTTCGCATCGAGCTCATCGACGAGCGCGAGGAAAAAAGAGACGTCTTCGAGTACCAGGGCGGCATCGAAGCGTTTGTGAAGTATCTGAATCGCAGCCGCACCCCCATCCACGAGACCACCTTTGCCTTCCGTGCCGAGCAGGGAGGAGCGGTCGTGGAAGTGGCGATGCAGTGGAACGACTCCTACCAAGAGAGCATGTTCTGCTACACGAACAACATCCCGCAGAAAGACGGCGGCACGCATCTCGCCGGTTTTCGCAGCGCGCTCACGCGCACGCTGAACAACTACATCGAGAAGGAAGCGTTCGCGAAGAAGGAAAAAGTCCTGACCACGGGTGACGACGCCCGCGAGGGTCTGACGGCGATCCTGTCGATAAAGCTGCCTGATCCGAAGTTCTCCTCGCAGACCAAGGACAAGCTGGTGTCCTCGGAAGTGAAGGCGATCGTGGAATCCACGGTGAGCGCGCACCTCGAGGAATTCCTGCTCGAGCATCCACAGGACGCGCGCTCGATCGTCGCAAAGATCATCGAGGCGGCGCGCGCGCGCGAAGCGGCGCGCAAGGCGCGCGAGATGACCCGGCGCAAAGGCGCGCTCGATTTTGCGGGCCTGCCCGGGAAGCTGGCGGACTGCCAGGAGAAGGATCCGGCGCTTTCGGAGATGTTTCTCGTCGAGGGCGACTCTGCCGGCGGCTCAGCCAAACAGGGCCGGGACCGTCGAACCCAAGCCATTCTGCCGCTGAAGGGCAAGATCCTGAACGTCGAGAAGGCGCGCTTCGACAAGATGCTGGCGTCCGCGGAAGTTGGCACCCTGATCACGGCACTTGGCTGCGGGATCGGACGAGATGACTTCGATATCGCGAAACTTCGCTATCACCGCATCATCATCATGACCGATGCGGATGTCGACGGCTCCCACATCCGTACGCTGCTGCTGACGTTCTTCTACCGCCAGATGCCGCAGCTGATCGAGAACGGGCACATCTACATTGCGCAGCCGCCGCTGTTACAAAGTGAAGAAGGGTAAGCAGGAACAGTACGTCAAAGACGAAGCGGAGCTAGCGCTACCTGCTGCTGAACTCCGCGCTGGACGACGCTGCGCTCCACGTCACTGCGGATGCGCCGCCGCTGCAAGGCGCAGGCCTGGAATCCCTGGCGCGGCGGAACAGGAAGTACAGGCAATCATCGAGCGGTGGTCGCGCCGCTACGATGAAAGTGTGCTCGAGCAGATGCTGTATCTGCCCGAGCTCAACGCGGCCTCGTTCGACAGCGCCGATGCGTTGCGCGATTGGCGCGCGCACTCGATGCCCGCCTGAACGCGCTCGATGATGCGACGCGCACCTATCGCGTGAGCGTGCACACCGCCAGCGATGGCGCACCACACCGCATCGACGTGCAGCGCCTCAAGCACGGGCTCACGACCGTGAAGCACATCCAGCGTGAATTCTTCGACTCCGCGGAGTATCGGCGCATCGCCGAGCTCGGCCGCACGCTCGCCGATCTGATCGGGCCGGGCGCGTACGTGCGCAAGGGCGATCAGCAGCACGAAGTCGCGAGCTTCAAGGAAGCGATGAGCTGGCTGATCGAGCAGGCGCGTAAAGGCCAGACGATCCAGCGCTACAAAGGTCTTGGCGAGATGAATCCCGAGCAGCTCTGGGACACCACCATCAACCCGGAAACGCGCCGCCTGATGCAGGTGAAGATCGAGGACGCGGTTGCCGCGGACGACATCTTCACGACGCTGATGGGCGACCAGGTCGAGCCGCGGCGCGAATTCATCGAGAAGAACGCGCTCGCCGTCGCGAACCTCGACGTTTGAGCGGCCCCTAGTCGGGATGGGTCGCTGCCAGGCGTGCGACGGTTGCCTCGATCCAGGTCTGCACGCGTTCGTTGAGCTGGCGGGCATCCTTGCCGGTCGGCTCGATGGGCGGCCCGATGACGACGCGGATGGTCCCCGGCTTCTTCAGCAGCCCGCGCCGGGGCCAGTAGTACCCCGCATCGTGCGCCACGGGGACGATCTTGCGGCCGGTCTCCGTCGCCAGCAGCGCGCCGCTGATGCCGTACTTGCGGGTCTGTCCCGCCGGCATGCGCGTGCCCTCGGGAAAGATCACGATCCACTGCCCGTCATCGAGCAGGCGCTTTCCCTGGTCCAGCACCTGGTTCACGGCCGCGTGCCCGGCGGCGCGATCGATCGCAATGGGTTTCATGAGCCTGAGGGCCCAGCCGACGAACGGCAGCCACATCAACTCGCGCTTGAACACCCACGATTGCGGCGGAAACACCGTCATCTGCGCGATCGTTTCCCAGGACGAAGAGTGCTTCCACATGGAGATATGGTTGTCGGCGGGAATGTTCTCGGCGCCTTCGACCACGTAGTTCAACCCGCAGAGTTTGCTGAGCACGCACAGGTTCGAGCGTGCCCACCCCAGCGCCAGCGCGAAACGCACGCGGTAGCCGAGCGGAGCGGACAGGACGATCAACAGCCCGAAGACGGGCGTTGATGCGAACAGATAGGCGTTGAACAGCAGTGAGCGAAAGAGCTGCATCGCTCGCTACCCCGGCAGGCGCGACAGGTCGGCGGTGCGCAGGAACAATTGTCGCAGTTGATGGAGCAGGGCGAGCCGGTTGGCGCGCAGTGCCGCGTCCGGATCCATCACCATCACCGAATCGAAGAACCGGTCGACCGGTGCGCGCAGGCCGGCCAGCCGCTGCATGGCGTCGCCGTAGCTGCGACGTTCGAGCAGCGGCTCGACCTCAGGACGCAATCGCTCCAGCGAGGCGTGCAGCTGTTTCTCCGCGTCGGCGTTGAGCAGATCCACGCGAATCGATGTCGCGGGGACAGCTTCGGCCTTGCGCAGGATGTTGGCGATCCGTTTGTTGGCGGCCGCGAGGCTCGCGGCATCCTCGAGCGTCAGGAACTCTGCGAGCGCGCGCAGGCGCGCGTCGAAGTCCAGCGGCGAGGCTGGGCGTGTCGCAAGGACCGCATCGAACATCTCGGTGGTCGCCAAGATGCCGCCGGCGCCGTCGAGGTAATAGACCCGCAATCGCTCCATAATGTAGTCATACACATCATCAATGAGAGTCTGACTTGGCCGTTCGTTGTTTGATGAGCCTACGAAAGACGCCGGATCCGAGCCGCGCCCCGGCTGTTGACCCTCGGCCCCACGGACGCGTCCCTGATCCTCGAGAAGCTGCGCGGCGCGGCTGATCAGGCTCATCAGGTCCAAGTCGTGGCGTTGCTCTATGAGAATCCTCAGCACCCCGAGCGCCGCACGGCGCAACCCGAAAGGATCGCGCGTTCCCGTGGGCTTCTGGTCGATCGAGAAAATGCCGACTATCGTGTCGATGCGATCCGCCACCGCGACCGCCTTGCCCACGCCACTGCGAGGCAGCTCGTCGCCCGCGAACCGCGGCCAGTAGTGCTGCTCGATCGCATCGGCAACCTGCGGATCCTCGCCGTCGTGCAGCGCGTAATAGCGTCCCATCGTTCCTTGCAGCTCGGGAAATTCACCGACCATGGCGGTCAAGAGATCGGCCTTGCAGAGCTCAGCTGCGCGCTCGGCGAGTGCCCGGTCCGCCCCGATCCGGGTAGCTATCTCTCCAGCGAGCGCGCACACGCGGCTGCTCTTGTCGGCGAGTGAGCCAAGACGCGTCTGGAACGTGACCCTGGCAAGTCCGCCGGCCCAGGCATCCAGTCGCTGCTGCCGATCCGAGTCGTAGAAAAACGCCGCATCGGCCAGGCGCGGCTTCACCACGCGTTCGTTGCCCGCTCGCACCTGCGCGGGATCGCGGCTCTCGATATTGGCGACCGCAACGAAATATGCGCGCAGCGGCCGGCGGGATTCGCCGGCGTCGGAGTCGTTCGCAGCGCTGCCGGCAGTCCCCGGAGTGCCGATCTCCTGTACCGGGAAGTAACGTTGATGGTCCTGCAGTGTCGCGATCAGAACCTCGCGCGGCAGATCGAGGAAGCGCGATTCGAACTGCCCGGTGAGCGGCACGGGCCACTCGACCAGGGCTGTGACCTCGTCCAGCAGCGCATCGCTGGAAACGACTTCGCCGCCAGCGGCGGCGGCCGCCTGGATCACCCCCGTGCGGATCCGCTCGCGACGCTCGGCAAAGTCCGCGAGCACGAAACCGCGTTTACGAAGGGCGCCGACATAGCTCGCGGGGCTCGCGATGCGGATCGGCTTGGGCGCATGAAAACGGTGTCCGTAGCTCACGCCGCCCGTTTCCAGTCCGAGAATCCGCCCCGGCAGCACTTCCTTGCCGAACAGCAGCAGTACCCAGTGAACCGGCCGGACGAATTCGATATCGCTCGAGGCCCAGCGCATGCGCTTCGGGATCGGCAGGGCATCGAGCGCCGCCTGCACGATGGGTACCAGCAGATCGCGGGCCAGCGCGCCCGGTCGCCGGCCGCTGTAGAACAGGAACTCGCCCTTGGGCTCCTGCACGCGCTGCAGGCCATCGACGCTCGTGCCACAGGATTCTGCGAAGGCGAGCGCAGCCCGTGTCGGTACGCCCGCCGGATCGAAGGCCGCCCTCACCGGCGGGCCGCGACGGCTTGATCTCGAGCTCGGGCTGTTGCTCCACGATTCCCTTCACGTGAACCGCGAGACGCCGGGGAGTCGCGAAGCGGCAGGCCTTGCCATGGCGCAGATTGGCGTTCGCCAGCCCGCGCACGATGCCCGACAGGAAAGCGTCAGCGAGCTCCGGCAGCGCGAGGGGTGGAAGTTCCTCGGTGCCGATTTCCACGAGCAGATCGCGCCGGTTCATGCCGCGGCTTCGCCGGAATCACGCGTCAGCAGCGGAAAGCCGAGGGCTTCGCGACTGGCCAAGTAAGCCTCCGCCACGCCGCGCGCCAGAGTGCGCATGCGCAGGATGAAGCGCTGTCGCTCCGTGACCGATATCGCGCGCCGCGCGTCGAGAAGATTGAAGCTGTGCGAAGCCTTGAGCACCTGCTCGTACGCCGGCAGCGGCAGCTTCGCAGCCAGCAGCTCGGCGCAAACCCGTTCATGTGCGTCGAACTCCTGAAACAACAGGGCCGTGTCCGCGTGCTCGAAGTTGTATGCCGACTGCTCCACTTCGTTCTGGTGAAAGACATCGCCGTACGTGACCCGTCCGAGCGGTCCGTCGGTCCACACGAGGTCGTACACGCTGTCCACGCCTTGCAGGTACATCGCGAGCCTCTCCAGCCCGTAGGTGATTTCGCCGGTCACCGGTTTGCAGTCGAGCCCGCCCGCTTGCTGGAAGTAAGTGAACTGCGTGACCTCCATGCCGTTGAGCCACACTTCCCAGCCCAGTCCCCAGGCACCGAGCGTCGGCGATTCCCAGTTATCCTCGACGAAACGGATGTCATGGGTCAGCGGATCGATGCCGAGCGCGCGCAGCGAGCCGAGGTAGCGCTCGAGGATATCGGTCGGCGATGGCTTGATGACGACCTGGAACTGGTAGTAGTGCTGCAGCCGGAAAGGATTCTCGCCGTAGCGGCCGTCGGTCGGGCGACGACTCGGCTGCACGTAAGCGGCACGCCACGGCTCGGGGCCGATGGAGCGCAGGAATGTGCCGGTGTGGAACGTTCCGGCGCCCATTTCCATGTCGTACGGCTGCAGGATCACGCAGCCCTGGTCCGCCCAGTAGAGTTGCAGCGCAAAAATGAGATCCTGGAACGTACGGGGCGCGGTCGGGCGGGGACGCGGCGGCATGGCAATCACCTGGCGCGGCAGGTCCTTGATCCAAAAGGCCGCGAGTATACCCATCGACAGGTCATGGCGGATGATGGCAATTGATGAGCTGTCATGCGCTCTATTGGTGCGTTAGGCTAATTGACGTGATGGGAAGATCTATTCTGGACGAGGCGCGCGTCGTAATGGTGCATCTGCTCCAATTTGGCGCCCTGAAATGATGCGCAAGCCGCTCACCATTGCTGGAACCTTTTGATTTTCTTTGCGAAAACGATTGGCACAAATTCTGCTTTGGCCATGAGCTTGCAAGCAATCGAGCCGGTTGATCGGCCGCACCTGCTGTCGCCATCCCAATCTCTCTACCGAAGGAGCTGTTGCTCATGACGCCTGCCGAAGTTCTCAAACTGATGAAAGAGAAAGAGGTGAAATTCGTCGACCTGCGATTCACCGATACGCGCGGCAAGGAACAGCACGTCAGCGTGCCCGGGCACGTCGTCGATGAGGACTTCTTCACCGACGGCAAGATGTTCGACGGCTCGTCGATCGCCGGTTGGAAGGGGATCAACGAGTCCGACATGATCCTCATGCCGGACCCGGCCACCGCCGTCGTGGATCCCTTCTTCGAGGAGACCACGCTCCTGATTCGCTGCGACGTCGTGGAACCCACGACGATGCAGGGCTACGAGCGCGATCCGCGCTCGCTCGGCAAACGCGCCGAGGCCTACCTGAAGTCGACCGGCATCGCCGACAGCGCGCTGTTCGGGCCCGAGAACGAATTCTTCATCTTCGACAGCGTGCGCTTCGGCAACGAGATGCGCGGCTCCTTCTACCAGATCGACTCCGCGCAGGGCGCTTGGAACTCCGGCACCGAATACGTCGGCGGCAACAAGGGGCACCGGCCCGGAATCAAGGGCGGCTATTTCCCGGTGCCCCCGGTCGACGCGTTCCAGGACGTGCGCTCGGCGATGTGCCTGGCGCTCGAAGAGCTCGGTCTGCAAGGTGGAAGTGCATCACCACGAAGTCGCCACCGCCGGCCAGAGCGAGATCGGTGTCGGCGCCGGCAGCCTGGTGACCAAGGCCGACCAGGTGCAGATCCTCAAGTACGCCGTGCACAACGTCGCGCACGGTTACGGCAAAACCGCCACGTTCATGCCCAAGCCGCTGGTCGGCGACAACGGCAGCGGCATGCATGTGCACCAGTCGTTGCAGAAGGCGGGCAAGGCGCTGTTCGCCGGAGACAAGCTACGGAGGGCTGTCGGATCTTGCGCTGTACTACATCGGCGGCATCATCAAGCATGCCAAGGCGCTCAATGCGTTCACCAATGCGGGCACCAACAGCTACAAGCGCCTGGTGCCGGGCTTCGAAGCGCCAGTGATGCTGGCGTACTCGGCACGCAACCGCTCCGCCTCGATCCGCATTCCCTGGGTGTCGAACCCCAAGGCGCGCCGCATCGAGGTGCGTTTCCCGGACTCCAGCGCCAATCCGTACTTCGCCTTTGCCGCGATGATGATGGCCGGGCTGGACGGCATCCAGAACAAGATCCATCCGGGCGAGCCGGCGGACAAGGATCTCTACGATCTGGAGCCGGAGGAGGCCAAGGACATCCCCACGGTGTGCCATTCGCTCGACATGGCGCTCGAGCATCTGGACAAGGACCGCGAGTTCCTCACCGCGCGGCGGTGTGTTCACCAACGACGTGATCGACGCCTACATCGGCCTGAAGATGCAGGAAGTGACGCGGTTCCGGATGAGCACGCACCCGGTCGAGCTGGAGCTGTACTACAGCTGCTGACGTGAGCTCAACGACTGCGAATCCTGGCGCGGCGGCGGTGACGATGCGGATCGCCACCACCGCCGTGCGGGCGCGCAGCCGGCGGATCGCGTTTTTGTCTGGCGTGGGAGATCGGGCTATGCTCTGGCTCCATGCGCTGGACAATTGCCCTGCTGGCGATCCTTGCGGCCGCCGCCGTGTCGGCCGCCACGTTGTACCGTTGGGTCGATCGCAACGGCGTGGTGCACTATGCGGATCGGCCCGAACCCGGGGCGACGCAGGTGGAATTGCGTGCGGCGCAGACGTTTTCCGCACCGAGCACGCCGGTGACGCGCTCCGCGCAGGCGTCGGGCACGCAAGCCCAGCAGCAGCAGTACGAGAAGCTCGACCTGTGGAAGCCGGAGAACGACGCGACGTTCACCAACACCGCCAACCAGGTCGAGGTGCGCTTGCGGCTCGAGCCGGACTTGCTGCCCGGCCACGCGATCTGGCTGTACCTCGACGGCAAGCGCGTGGACGGCCTGGCGCAAGCGGGCGAAGCATTCACGCTGGAGAACGTCTGGCGCGGCACCCATGCGCTGTACGCCATCGTGGCGGATCGGGACGGCAGACCCGTGATCCGCAGCCAGACGGTCAATTTCCACATGCAACAGGCCTCGCTGCTCGCGCCACGACGGCAGCGCCCGGACGGCTAGTTCCACCGCCGGAATTGCTGTGCGCGACGGAGCGGCCGAACCATGGCCGTTGACCGCGTCCGCCTGTTTGCCACGCCGACCCTCGACGCGCAGGAGCTCCTCGACGCACTGAGCACCGGCGTCATCGTGCTCGGCGACGAGCTGCGCATCCTGTCGATCAACTCGGCAGCGCAGAACCTGCTCGGCATGAGCCACAACCAGGTGCGCGGGCGCGCCCTCGCCGACCTGCTGCGCGCGCCCGAGTCGTTGCACCAGACGCTGACGCGCGGGCTGCTCAATGGCGAGCCGTGCGCGCTGCGCGAGGTTTCCATCCAGCCGCTGCTCGGCAGCGCCGAGGAACGCATCGCCGACATTTTCGCGACGCCGCTGGAGGCGCCGCATCCGGCGCGCCGCCTGCTCGTCGAGGTCAGCGATGCAACCCAGCGACATCGCATCAGCCGCGAGACTGCGCTGCTCGCGCAGCTCGGCGGCAGCCGGCTGATGGTTCGCAAGCTGGCGCACGAGATCAAGAACCCGCTCGGCGGCCTGCGCGGAGCGGCGCAGTTGCTGGAGCGGCAGCTCAAGGACGGCTCGATGCGCGAGTACACCGAGGTGATCATCAGCGAGGCGGACCGCCTCGCCGCGCTGGTGGATTCAATGCTCGGGCCGGCGCGCGCCCCGCAGAAAGAGTCGCTGAACGTCCACGAGCTGTGCGAGCACGTGTATCACCTGATGCGCAGCGAGGCGCCCGGCGGCGTGCTCATCGAACGCGATTACGACCCGAGCCTGCCGAGCACCGCCCTCGATCGCCACCAGATCATCCAGGCGATGCTCAACCTCGGCCGCAACGCGCTGCAGGCGGTCGCCGGCCGCGGCCGCATCGTGCTGCGCACGCGCGTGCTGGTCGGCCAGAGCATCGGCTCGGTGCGCCACCGGCTGGTGGCGAGCATCCAGTTCGAGGACGACGGCCCCGGCGTCGCGGCCGAGGTTCGCGACACGTTGTTCTATCCGCTGGTCACGGGCCGGCAGGAGGGCACCGGCCTGGGGCTCGCTGTCGCACAGGACCTGGTGACCCGCCACGGCGGCCTGATCGAGTTCGACAGCCAGCCGGGCCGCACGCATCTTCACGATCCTGCTGCCCATCGAGAACGGCCATGGTTGAATCACGCGCATTGCAAGTCTGGCTGGTTGACGACGACGCCTCGATCCGCTGGGTGCTGGAGCGGGCTCTGAAACAGAGCGGCATGCACGCCAAGGCGTTCGAACAGGCGGACGGCGTGCTGGAGGCGCTGCGCGCCGAAGCACCCGATGTGCTCATCACCGATATCCGCATGCCGGGACGCAACGGTCTGGATCTGCTCAAGCAGATCCACGGCGCGCGCCCGCGCCTGCCCGTGATCGTGATGACGGCGCATTCGGACCTGGACAGCACGGTCGCCGCGTATCAGGGCGGCGCCTTCGAATATCTGGCCAAACCCTTCGACATCGATCATGCGCTGGACCTGGTGAGGCGTGCCGCGCACCAGGGCGCGAATGCCGCGCTGGCGGAACCGGAGGTCCGTGCGATTCCCGAGATTCTCGGCCAGGCGCCGGCGATGCAGCAGGTGTTCCGCGCCATCGGCAGGCTGTCGCGCTCCAGCATGACGGTGCTGATCACGGGCGAGTCGGGCACCGGCAAGGAACTGGTCGCGCGCGCCCTGCATCGGCACAGCCCGCGGGCCGGCAAGCCGTTCATCGCGCTCAACACCTCGGCATTCACCGCCGAGCTGCTCGAGTCCGAGCTGTTCGGACACGAGAAGGGCGCGTTCACCGGTGCGGACAGCCTCAGCGCGCGGGCGCTTCGAGCAGGCCGACGGCGGAACGCTGTTCCTCGACGAGATCGGCGACATGTCGCCGGCGTTGCAGACCCGGCTGCTGCGCGTGCTGGCCGAAGGCGAGTTCTATCGCGTCGGCGGCCAGACGCCGATCAAGGTCGATGTGCGCGTGATCGCGGCCACGCACCAGGACCTCGAAGGCCGCGTGGCGAGCGGCGCGTTTCGCGAAGACCTCCTGCACCGCCTCAACGTGATCCGCATCGCCATACCGCCCCTGCGCGAGCGGCGCGAGGACATCCCCGACCTGCTGCGCCACTACCTGCAGGTCGCGGCCCAGGAGCTCGGTGTGGAGCCCGAAGATCGCTCACGCCGACCGCCGAGCAGTTGCTGGTCGCGAGCGATTGGCCCGGAAACGTACGCCAGCTCGTCAATGCCTGCCGGCGACTGACGGCGCTGGCGCCGGGCCGCGAAATCAAGGCCGCCGACGTTCCCGCAGACCTCGGCGGCAGCGCCCCCGGCGGCCGCGGCCGGCACCGATTGGACGCAGTTGCTTGCGGCTGGGCGCGACGGCAACTGGATGCGGGCTCCACACGTCTGCTCGACGAGGCGCTGCCCGAATTCGAACGTACGCTGATCCGCTCGGCGCTGGCGCGTTCCGGCGGACGGCGGCAGGATGCGGCCAAGCTCCTGGGCTGGGGTCGCAACACGCTGACGCGCAAGATGCGCGAGCTCGACATGGACGAATGATCAGGCGCAGCACGGCACGGTATTTCGTTCGACCTTCCGACATCACGTTCATCGTCCTGCCGCTGATCAAGGGTTACATCGCGGCACTGCGCCGGCGCAAGCCGGTGAGCGAGCACGCGGTACTCGACCTCGCCACGGTGCTGGTGACACGCACCACGCCTCTGTTTCTGGTTGCGGTGGCGCTCTGGGTCGGATCGATGCCCCTGGACATGCCGCCGCACATCCACTGCATCTTCGGTCGCGCCCTGCTGCTGATGTGGTGGCTCCAGGTCGGTATCTGGGCAGTGGCCGCCGCCAGCTACTTCATCGATCGCAAGCGCGGCGCGCACGTCGACCGCGGCTTCGGCGGGTCGCTCGACATCATCCACTTCGTGGCGCGCCTGCTCATCTGGGCCCTGGTGCTGCTGGTCGCGCTCGACAAGGACATGGGCACGGTGGAGCGGATCGGCGTGAAGAGCACGCGGCTGCGCAGCATCGACGGCGAGCAGATCATCGTCTCGAATGCCGACCTGCTCAAGGCGCGCGTCCACAACTTCGGACGCATGTACGAGCGGCGCGTGCTGTTCACCATCAGCGTGCGCTACGAGACGCCGGTCGCGACGGTGCGCGAAATCGCGGCGCTGCTGGCCGGGATCGTGCGCGAACAGAAGCGCGTGCGCTTGGACCACAGTCACTTCGCGCGCTACGGCGATTTCGCGCTGATCTACGAAGTGGTCTACTTCGTGCTCGATCCGGACTTCAACTTCTACATGGACGTCCAGCAGGCGCTCAACATCCGCATCCTCGAAGAGTTCGAGAAGCGCGGCATCGTCTTCTCCTACCGCGAACGTCAGCCCGCCGCCCACGCAAGACGCGCAGGCCCCACCGGCTCAAGGCTGACAGCATCGCCCCCGCAGCGAACGTCGACTCTTGCGTGGGGAGGTTTGGGTGGGAAGGCGTTTTCGGGACCGTCGCGGACAGGATGTCCGCGTCGGAGCCTCCAGGGACGGATTCACGGCGTTCCCGAAAACGCCTTCCCACCCAAACCTCCCCACGCCACGACCGACGCTCTTGCGCGGGCGACGCGCTCAGCCCGCGAGCGGTGTGTCCTGCGTGTCCTTGCCCGTGCGCAGCGAGCCGACCAGCTCGCGCACGCTGCCTGCATCCGTGCTCGCGCAGGTACCCGGCGATGCCCGCGTTGATCTTCTTGCAGACGAGCGGATCGTAGAACAGCGCCGTGCCGATGCCGACCGCGCTGGCGCCGGCGATCATGAACTCGATCGCATCGCTGGCGGTCGTGATGCCGCCCTGGCCGATGATCGGGATGCTGCGCGGGCCGGCGACCTCGTAAACCTGGTGCACTTTCAGCAGGGCGATCGGCTTGATGGCCGGGCCCGACAGGCCGCCCTGGATGTTGCCGATCACCGGCCGGCGCGTGCGCACGTCGATCGCCATGCCCATGATGGTGTTGATGACGGCGAGAGCATCGGTCCCGGCCTCGATGCACCGGCGCGCGTTCTCGCGGATGTCGGTCTGGTTCGGCGACAGCTTGGTGATGAGGGGCTTGCGCGTCACGCGGCGGCACGCCGCCACCACGCGCGCCGACATCTCCGGGTAGTTGCCGAAGGCGACGCCGCCCTCCTTGACGTTGGGGCAGGAGATGTTGATCTCGATCGCGTCGATCGGCGAGTCGTCGAAGCGGCGCGTGACCTCGACATACTCCTCGATGGTGGAGCCGCAGACGTTGGCGATGAAGCGCGTCTCGCCGAAATCCAGGCCGCGGCAGGATGCGTTGCGACGACGTGAGCGCGCGCCCGGGTTCTGCAGCCCGATGGCGTTGAGCATGCCCATCGGCGTTTCGCAGACGCGGTGCGGCGGGTTGCCGAGCCGCGGCTTGAGCGTCGTGCCCTTGAGCACGACGGCGCCGGCGTCGCGGTTGGAGAAGCCCTCCACGCGTGTGTACTCTTCGCCGAATCCCGACGCAGCCCGACAGCAGCACGATCGGCGAGCTGAACTTCAGGCCGCAGAAATCGACCGCGAGCGGGTTGCGCATGACTTGTCGGCTGGCTTGTCGACTGGTTGGGGCGCGGCCGCCATGTACCACGTGATTCTTATGCGAGCCGGAGATTCCGCCCAATACGGGCAACATCATCCGGCTGTGCGCGAACACCGGCGCCACGCTGCATCTGGTCAAGCCGCTCGGCTTCAACCTGGAGGCCCGCGCCTGCGCCGCGCGGGGCTCGACTATCACGACCTGGCCGACGTCAAGGTGCACGCCGGCTTCGACGCCTGCCTCGGCGCACTCGGCCGGTGCGCGCCTCTTCGCCATCGAAACCAGCGGAGCGCGCCACTACGCGAGGCGCCTCTCCGGCCCGGCGATGCCTTGCTCTTCGGCCCGGAAACGCGGGGCCTGCCCGCGAGATGTCTCGAGTCGCGTCCGGCGCGGAACAGTGCTGCGGATTCCGATGCGGTCGCGGGCAATCGCAGCCTGAACCTGTCGAATGCCGTGGCGCTGGTGCTGTACGAGGCCTGGCGGCAGTCAGGGTTCGGCCGCTTCCGACCGCACGGCCCTTAGTCGTGTTCGAGCCGGATCTCCCGCGCCATCAGCGTCTGGACGGCGTCGCTGATGCGCGAGGCCCTCGTACAGCACCCGGTAGATGCCGCCTCGCAGATCGGCATCTCGACCCGCATCCGCGCCGCGACACGTCGTGGACGGCGCTCGCGGCGTGCGTAGCCCTCCACGACCTGGTTATGCCCGCGAGGCGCCGCCTCGACGGATTGCCCGGCCGCGATGTGCGAGGCCGAAGCGGCGGTTGCGCGATTGGTTGTCGGTGCAGGTGAGCACCAGGTCGCCGAGGCCGGCAAGGCCCATGAAAGTGTCGCGCCGCGCCCCGAGCGCTTCGCCGAGACGCGTCATCTCGGCGAGACCACGCGTGATCAGGGCGATGCGCGTGTTGGCTCCGTAACCCATGCCGTCGGCGATGCCGGCGCCGATCGCGAGCACGTTCTTCACCGCGCCGCCGACCTCGACCCCGATCATGTCGCTCGAGGTGTAAGCGCGGAAATTGAGACCCGAGATGCTGTGCGCGATGGCTGCGGCAAAGGCCTCATCCGGCGAAGCCACGGTCATGGCGGTCGGCAGGCCTGCCCCTACCTCGCGGGCGAACGTCGGTCCCGACAGCACGGCGATCGGCCAGCGCTCACCCAGAACCTCGCGCGCCACCTCGTGGGGCAGCTTGCCCGGTCCCCTGCTCGAATCCCTTTGTGGCCCACGCCAGACGCATGCCGGGTTGCAGGCTTGCGTCGCACCTGCGCAGCAGCGCGCGAAAGGCGTGGCTCGGGACGGCGATCAGCACGTCGACGCGCTCCAGTCGAGCGCCTGATCGATATCGGCCTCGACGCGCAGCGAAGCGGGAACGGCGAGTCGGGAAGATAGCGGCGATTGCACCGTTCGCGGCCAAGCGTCGCAGCTGACCGGGGTCACGACCCCAGAGCCTCACCGTCATGTCCAGTCGCGCGAACTGGATTGCAAGCGCCGTGCCCCATGAGCCCGCGCCGAGAACGCGTGATCGCGTCGGCTCGATCCGTCGCATGCTTTTCGGTGGCTCGCCATGCTGTGCTCGAACCGGGCGCGCAGGTCGCGGCGCGCCTCCGATCCGTCCGGGTCAGTTGACCCCGATGGCCGTGTCGATTCGGGCATCGATCGTTCGAACAGGCTATCGAAGTTCACCGGCGGCAGCAGGAACTGCGGGAAGCCGCCCTTGGGTGATCAGATCGGAGCAAGCTGCGCGTGCGTAGGGAAAGAGCACCGCCGGACACACGCTGCCAATGATCTTCTTGAGATCGCCCTCGGCGCAGTTGCGCACCATGAACACGCCCGCCTGCTTGAGCTCTACGAGATAAGCGACGTTGTCGCCGACCTTCGCCTCGACGGTCACGGTGAGGACCACCTCGCGCAGCTCCGGCGCCGAGCTTCAGTGCTTGCGGTGTTGAGGTTCAGCGAGAACTTCGGGTTCCACTCGCGCCGCGGAATGCGCGGGCCCGTTCGGCGCCTCGTACGAACAGTCCTTCAAGTAGATCTGCTGCAGGACGATCTCGGATCTCGTTCGGCGCCGCGGGCGCTGCGGGTCGGTTGCGGTCTCGGTCATGGTTTCTCCGTTTGCATCAGGGTATCCAGCTCGCCGTTCGCTCCAGCTCGTAGAGTTCTTCAAATCCGCCGACGTGGCGCTCGCCGATGAAAATCTGCGGCACCGAGCGCCGGCCGCTGCGGGATCATCTCGGCACGCAGGTCGGCATCGTTTCGATGTCGATTTCGCGAAACGCGATTGACTTGCGCTCGAACAATGCCCGCGCACGCGCACAGTACGGGCACCAACCCGACGCATATATCAGCACTTCGAGTCATGCTGTGCGCTCATTGTTCCGCCTCGCGCCTTTGCGCCAGCCTTGCCCCCGCGCGCACCAGCGGCAGATTTTCCTGGCGCCAGGCACCGAGGCCACCGCGCAGATTGAAAACCTTGGTGAAGCCCAGCTTGCCCAGCTCGCGCGCCGCCGTGCCGCCTTCATGCCGGTGTCGCAGCAGATAATCACCGGCTTGTCCTGTTGCGCTTAAGGCTGCTTCAGCACTGCCGGCCAGCTCGCTTGGCAGCATGTTGCGCGCATCGACGATGTGGCCGCTGTCGAACGCGCGCTGTCGCGCACGTCGATCACCAGTGCGCCCTGATTCATCATCCGGATCGCATCAGTCGGGGCCACCGCCGCGAACTCTTGAATCCGGGCGCGCAACTCGGACACGATCACGATCATCACCATCAGCGCCGCGGCCGCCACCAGGTAGGGATGATTGCCACAATACTCGATCAGTTGCTGCATCTTGGGTCCTTGAAATCGAGGCTGCGCCGAATATAGGCCGGCAAGTATAGCCGGCGGCTTGCGCTCCTGCCCTTCGGGCCGCGATGGCTTGCCTGCGTGCCGATAGAAGGACACCGAGGCCGACCTGCGCAAGGTACGCAGCCGGATTACCGAGCTGCAGGAGCCATCCGCAACGATACCACGCAGCGTGATCAGCTGGCGGCGCGGCTGAGGGACGCGGAGCTGTCGTCGCCGCGCGCGCCGCAAGCTCGATGAAACCTCAGGGGGCAGCGCGCAGACAGCGCGCGGCGCGGGCAGCGCTGCAGGCGGAACACGCGCGCAGTCGAAGCCCCGCTCGAAGACGAGCGCGCAGCTCTCGCCGGCCAGTTACGTGCCGCCTATACCATCGGCCGGGAAGAGCAGCTGAAGCTCCTGCTCAACCAGCAGGATCCGGCACGGCTCGGACGCATGTTCGACCTACTACGGTTATTTCGGCCGCGCACGTGCGGACAGGATCGCGGTCATCCGCGCCGAGCTCGCCGTCTGGACGAGCTCGTGCGGCGCTCTGCAGCTGAGCAGACGCGCGCCTCGCAGACCTCGAGGATCAGGCGCGTGCGGAGCTGGACGGATTGCAACGCGCCGTCGCGATCGTGGCGACGTCCTCAGCGAGCTCAACCAGCAGCTCAAGAATCGACAGGTCACCTCTGCGCGCAAACTGACACGCGAAAAGGACGCGCTCGAGAAGCTGCTCGCGGACCTGCGACGCGTGTCTGAGTGACTTTCCCGTCAATTCAGCTGAGACCCTTCGAGAAGGCTCAAGGGCCGCCTGAATTGGCCGGTGAAAGGACGGCTTGTTGGCCGACTTCGGTGAGCGGCGAGCCGGGGGACTAACCTGGAACGGCGTGTGCTCGCGACGGACCGGGGTAGCCAGGTGCACGCGGTGCATTCTGGAAGAGTCGTGTATGCCGACTGGCTCCCCGGCATGGGGCTGCTGACGATTGTTGAGCACAGTGGTGGGTATCTCAGCCTCTACGGGCACAACGAACAGCTCTACCGCGTCGGTCGGCGATTGGGTGGGCGCGGGCGATGTCATCGCCGCGCAGGCGATTCCGGTGGCCGCAACCAACCCGAGCTGTACTTCGAGATCCGCAAGGGCGCCACGCCCCTCAATCCGCACCAGTGGATCCGCAAGTCCGCTGCCGCGCAGCTGAAGCGTGTGCGAGCGCCTTGTCGAACCATTCGCGCCGGTGTCGCCCTGGTGGGTAAGTTCACTCGCCCCCGCCCTGCCGCTCTCCCGCGGACGTCGGCAACGGCCGGCGAGTCTCGCGTCCGAACTGCTGGCGTCGTCCGCTCCCACACCGAATCTGTCGAATCGCCAACCTCGTCAAAGACCTGGAACCTCGCCTGATGGATTGTTCGCCCCTCGGCTATCCAGTAGTGGCCGCGGTCGGTCGCGCGCTGTGTCGAGTCTGGCCATGTCTGCGCAAGAACCGCAACGATCAGACAACGCTTCGCAAATTCGCTCGAGCCCTACGGCCAGCTCGTCAAGATGCTGTTGCCGCGCGCTTCCAGCATCGACATCTTCGACATGGACGGCGTGCAGTGCTTCTCCAGCAGTGACGTCGACAGCGCCGACCTGCAGCCGCTGGTGGATCGCGCCCGCCTGGCGCAGGCCGGCGCCGAGGAAGGTATCTTCGCGCAGATCGACGAGGACACGCCGGTCTACCTGTTCCGCCTGTGCGAGGAATCCGGCGAGCTGCTCGCTGTCCTGGCCGTGACCTGCCGCAGCGACGGCGGCGCGGCGCGTCCGTGGTCGTTCGTGCACAGCCTGCTGCGCCCGGCGCTCGAGTGCCTGCAGCGCGAGCTGGTCGCGCAGGAGAACATCGGCGAGCTCAGTCGGCATCTGGAGACCCGCGACAAGGACCTCGACCTGCTGCTCGCGATCACCGCGGACAGCGCCACCGATTCCGCCGACGCCGGTACCGACGACACCGACGAGCTGCGCTGGATCGTCCAGCGCAGCATCGATCACCTGAATTGCCTGTTCGGCGCGCTCGTGATCCCGGACAAGGGCATCGCCATCTGCCGCGCCGCGCGCGGCGTCAACGGCGCGCAGAGTGCGGACGTGCTGACGCGCACTCATCGCCACCTCCTGACCTGGGCGCGGCTGCAGGGCAAGACGCTGGTCGTCAACAAAGTCGCGGCGAGCGGCGACGCGCTGCCCTACAAGATCCTTTCCTGCCCGGTGCGCCAGAACTCCAACGGTGGTGGGTTTCTTCGCGCTGTTCCGCACCGAGGACATGGAGGACTTCGACCACCGCCACACGCGCATCGCCCGGCTCCTGGCGCGCAAGAGCGCGGCGGTGCTGCAAACCAACTACGACAGCGCCACCGGCCTGCTCACGCGCGCGGCCTTCGACCGTCACGCGCAAGTCAGCCTGGCGCGCGCCGGCGGCGAGGAGCACTGCGTCGTCTACATCGACATCGACCAGATGCACCTGATCAACGAGAACTTCGGCATGCACATCGGTGACGACGTGATCGCCCGCGTCGCCGAGCTCACGCGCCGCACCGCGCAGGTTCGCTCGTTGAGCGCGCGCATCTCGGGCGACCGTTTCGCGCTGCTGCTGCCCAACTGCGAGCTGGAGGCGGCGGCCGAGGTCGCGCGGCGGCTGTGCGATTCCGCGCACGCGGTGCGCGGCGAGCAGCCGGAGGGCGAAGCGCCCGAGGTCTCGCTGAGCATCGGCGTGGCGAGCCTGTCGGGCCCGCGTTCCAAGCTGGCGCATGGGCTGGCCGCTGCCGAAGTGGCCTGCAAGGCCGCCAAGGATCGCGGGCGCAATCGCGTCGAGGTGTACCAGGACGCCGACGTCAGCATCATCCGCCGCCACACGGACATCAACGTCGCCGCGCAGCTGCGCGACGCGCTGCGCGCGGACCAGTTCCGGCTCGACCTGCAGCCGATCCTGCCGCTGCAGGGCGGTCAGAAGGAGCCGCATTTCGAGCTCCTGCTGCGCATGATCGGCGCCGACGGCGCCAGCATCGCGCCGGAGAAATTCCTCTCGGCGGCCGCGCGCTACCAGCTCATGCCCGCGATCGATCGCTGGGTGGTGCAGCACGCGGTGGGCGCGCTGGCCGACAACCAGGGGCTGCTGCGCCAGCATTCGGCCTGCTTCACGATCAACATCTCCGGGCCCTCGATCGCGCAGCCCGACTTTCTGGAATTCGTCGAGAGCACGGTGCGTGCGAGCGGCCTGCCGCCCGACATGTTCTGCTTCGAGCTCACCGAGACCGCCGCGGTGGCCAACATGGGCCGCGCCGAGGCGTTCATGCAGCGGCTGCGGAACTTCGGTTGCACTTTCGCACTCGATGATTTCGGCACCGGCTTCAGCTCCCTGGCCTATCTCAAGGCGCTGCCGGTCACGCTGCTCAAGATCGACGGCAGCTTCGTGCGCGACGTGATCGTCGACTCGCGTTCGCAGTCGATGGTGCGCGCCATCGCGCAGCTCGCCAGGACCATGTGCATGGAGACGGTCGCCGAATACGTCGAAACCGACGAGATCCGCCGGCGCGTCGCCGCCCTGGGAGTCGACTACGGCCAGGGCTTCTGTCTCGGCAAGCCGCAGCCGCTCATCGACGTGTTGCGGGACCTGCCGGTGTTCGAGGCGTTCTCGCGTTCGCCCCGGCGCGATCCGCTCAGCGAGACGGCGATGCTGGCCGGGCTCGCGGCCGGATGAGCGCTCCAGCCGATGCGTCACGAGGGATTAGGGAAAAGCCTGATTTACCGCCCGCGCGAGCGGGCGACATAGTAGGCGAGTCGCAGCCCGCAGGCTGTCCTCGCCTGGATTTCCGGATTTTCGCTTGCGGGCCTGCGCGGGCCGATCTCGAGTTCTGACCGCGCGCCCCGGAGTCGCCGCATGTCGATCAAGGTTCCGACAGTCCTGGCACTCGCAATCGGCGTGGCTCTGGGCGCTTCGTTGTCCGTCACCCGCGGGGTGATGGCCGACCGCCAGGTGCCCGCCACGGAGCAGGAATCGCTCCCCTGGGAAGACGCGCGCCTGCTGGCCGAAGTGCTCGAGCGCGTCAAGCACGACTACGTCGAGCGCGTGGACGACCACCACCTGATGGAGAGCGCCGTGCGCGGCATGGTCTCGGCTCTCGACCCGCATTCGGCCTTTCTCGACAACAACGAATACGACGAGATCCGCATCAGCACCACGGGCGCCTATTCGGGCGTCGGCATCGAAGTGGCCCTGCAGGACGACGTGGTCAAAGTGGTGACCCCGATGGAGGGCACGCCCGCAGCGCGCGCCGGCATTCGCGCCGGCGACATCATCGTCAGCATCGACGGTGTGGCGGTCGACAGCTCCGGCCTCGATGACGCCATCAACCGCATGCGCGGCAAGCCCGGCACCTCCGTGCGCCTGGCGGTGCGGCGCGCGGACTTTGACGCACCGATCGACTTCGTGCTCGAGCGCTCCAACGTGCAGGTGCACAGCGTCAAGCACGAGCTGCTCGAGCCGGGTTACGGCTACGTGCGCATCACGCACTTCAGCGAGACCACTGGCGCCGACCTCGCCAAGGCTATCGGCGCGCTGCGCGAGGCGAGCCCGGACGGGTTCCGTGGCCTGGTGCTCGACCTGCGCAACAATCCCGGCGGCGTGCTCGAAGCGGCGGTGACGGTTTCGGATGCGTTCCTGAACGAGGGCGTGATCGTCAGCGCCAGCGGGCGGGCCAAGGACGCCAAGTTCGAGATGGACGCGACGCCCGGCGACCTGATCGACGGCGCCGAGCTGATCGTGCTGGTGAACGGCGGCTCGGCCTCGGCTTCGGAGATCGTCGCCGGTGCGCTCAAGGACCACGGCCGCGCGATCCTGATGGGACGCACCACGTTCGGCAAAGGCTCGGTGCAGACCGTGATGCCGTTGTCCGATGGGCGCGCCATCAAGCTCACCACCTCGCGCTACTACACGCCCTCGGGGGCTTCGATCCACGAAAAAGGCATCACGCCCGACGTCATCGTCGAGCGCGATCCCGCCGGCAGCGACGAGCCGCCTGTGGCGGCGGATGCGACGCTGGTGGAGCGCGATGCGGAAGTGCAGCTGGCATTGTCCCGGCTCAAGCAGGACGAGCTCGTGGTGCAGAGCCAGTCCAAGGCGTCTCACGGCACCTGAAGGCCTGTTCGGCGCGGGCCGCCCGTGGGGATTTTCGGCGCCGGGACGGCGGCGTCAGTGCGTGCGGGGTGCGAATATCCCCACGAGCGCCGCCGGTCGTCGTTGACGGCCCGTTCGTCCCAATCCCCCTTGGCGGGTGCGGCGGCGTGGTTTAGCTTCAGTGGACCATGCCCACCGTGCTCGTCCCGCTCGCCGACGGATTCGAAGAGCTCGAGGCGATCACCGTCATCGATCTGCTGCGCCGCGCGGACATAGAGGTCACGACTGCAGCACTGCGCGCCAGCCCCGTGAGCGGCGCGCACGGCATCGCCGTGCAGAGCGATACCACGCTCGCGGCACTCGATGAAGTCGAGTTCGACATGATCGTTCTGCCGGGCGGCATGCCCGGCGCGCAACACCTGGCCGAGGACGCGCGTCTGCGCGACCGGTTGCGGCGCATGGCTGCCGGCGGGCGTTTCACCGCGGCGATCTGTGCCGCGCCCTTGGTGCTCGCCGCGGCAGGCCTGCTCGATGGGCGCCGCGCCACCAGCTTTCCCGGATTTCTCGATCCGGCGAAGACCCCCGGGCTCACGCTGCTCGCGGATGCGGCGGTGGTGAGCGATGGCAAGGTGATCACGTCGCGCGGTCCGGGCACCGCGATGGATTTTGCGCTCGAGCTCATCGAGCGGCTGCGCGGCCGAGCGGTGCGCGATGCCGTGGAATTGCGGCTGCAGCGATGAACATCCGCGGCCTTCTGGGCAGACTGAATCGGGAGATCCGCCAGCAGGAGCTGCGCCGCTTCATCCGCAGCGTGGCCGTCATCGAGGGGCTGCTGATCCTGGTGGTCGCGGCCTACTGCCTGCTCGCGCCCGCCTCGGTGAACAGCCCGCGTGCTGTGTTCATTGCGCTCGGTGTCTTCTCCGTGCTGTGCGTGCTGTTCCGGATGCGCAGCCTGCTCCCCCGCCAGACGCCTCTTACGCTGGCCGCGGAGAGCTGGGCGATGGTGCTTTTCATCACGCTCGCCCTGTGGCTCACCGGCGGCGACGCCAGCCCGCTCCTCGGCTTGTATCTGTTGCCGGTCACGCTCACCGCGCTGGCACTCGGACGGCTCATGACGCTGATCCAGCTGGGCGCGGTTTGCGCCCTGTACGTCATGGTGTCCGTGGCGACCCCGGAGGCGCCGGGCTGGTCGCCGCAGTACCTGGGTGGCGCGATAGCGCGCCTCGTGCCGTTCCTGCTGGTCGGTTACCTGACCAGTACGCTGGCCGCCGACGTTTTCGCGGCACGCCGCCGCATCGAAAACCTCGCGCAGACCGATTCGCTCACCGGGCTGCTGAATCTGCGCACCTTCAACGAGCAGTTCCGCAAGCTGCACGCCGGCGCGCAGACCGAGGCCCAGCCGTATGCGCTGCTCATGGTCGACATGGACAACCTCAAGGCAATCAACGACGAGTTCGGTCACGACGCCGGCAATTCCGCGATCGTGCTGGTCGCGAACTGCATTCGACGCACGGTCCGCACCAGCGACGTGGCGGCGCGCTTCGGCGGTGACGAATTCGTCGTGCTGCTGGCGGGAGTCGAGCCCGAGCCAGCCACGGCCGTCGCACAGCGGCTGCGCAACCTGGTGCTCGATACCACGCTGGACGTAGGTTCCCGCGTCATCCGATCCAGCGTCAGCATCGGCATCGCGGCCTTCCCGAAGGACGGCCGCGATGCCCGCGAGCTCCTGACCCTCGCCGACCGGCGCATGTATCGCGACAAGGAACTGCGGCGCCGCCCGGTGGCGCGCGCCCAGGCCCGGAATTAGATTGGCCGCCCGCGGCGGCGGCGCGACGGCGGCCGCACGCAGGATCAGCAGCGAGACTCGCTCACGTACGGACTAGACAGTCACCGCGTCCACAGGACAGGAAGCAAAGGCGATGCCAGAAAAGCGACGTGCCGGCACGGAACACGTGCATGGGCCGGATTGCGACCACGATCACGACACTGCCGGCGATCAGATCCAGGCCGCCGTGCCTTACAGGCGCGAGGCGCACAAACCGGGGCGCAACGAACCCTGCCCGTGCGGCAGCGGAAAGAAATTCAAGAAGTGCCACGGATCTTCGGCTGATGCCTAAGCGTCGAGGTCCAGGCGCCGAGGTCCAGGCGACGCTGCGCCAGGAGCCGCTGTCGGTCGCGGCGGTGCGCCATGCCTCGCTCGAATACTCCATGTAAGCGGCGGTCGCGGCCGCCACGTCGTTACCGAAATAGCGCGCGACCACGTGCAGCGCCATGTCGATGCCCGGCGGACTATCGCGAGCGTTTCGCGGGCGCCTGAAATTCCCCAATCGTCCCCACATAATGCCGCTGGGCCCATTCGGGAGTGAGGAGAGTCTTCATGGCTGGTTTCATTCTGCGCGCGCTGATCGCGGCACTCGGCCTGTGGCTGGCGACCGAGTGGGTCGACGGCATCACCATCGACCGTCCGTCCACGCTGATCATCGCGGGCGTGCTGCTCGGCGTCGTCAACGCCGTGCTGCGCCCGATCGCGGTGATCCTCACCTTCCCGTTCCTGATCATCACGCTCGGGCTGTTCCTGCTCGTGGTGAACGCGGCAATGCTGGGGCTGGTGGCGGCGCTGCTCGATGGGTTCGATATTGCCGGATTCTGGCCCGCCTTCTGGGCGGCGATCATCGTCAGCGTCACCTCCTGGATCGGCTCGTGGTTCGTGGGATCCCGGGGGAAAGTCGAAGTCATCAACCGGTAGCAGTGCTAGAGGCTCCACCTGGGGCGCCACGTCAACATCGCGACCCCGGCGAGGATCACGGCCATCCCGAGCATTTGCGCGGTGCTCAAGGTCTCGCCCAGAAACAGCCAGCCCAGAACGGCGGCGACCGCCGGATTGACGTAGCTGTAGGTCGCGAGCTTGTCGGGCGTGGTATTGACCATCAGCCAGGCGTACGCCGAATAGGCCAGGCAGGAGCTGAAGATCGCGAGGTAAAGGAGCGTACCGACGCCCGCCCAGCTCCACTCCCAGGTCCTGAGACCGCCCGTGAGGGCACCAAACACCAATAGCAGCAGGCCGCCCAGCAGCATTTGCAGGCCGGTGAACATCAACGGGTGTGCGGTCACCGAAACGCTTCGGTAGTACAGGGTCCCCAGGGCCCAGCAGGCACACGCGAGGACGATGGCGAGCTGAGGTCCGATGGACTCGAGCGAGAACCCTCCCGCCTGCGGCCAGACGATCAGCGCAGCCCCGATGAAACCGATGATCAGCCCGAGCCTCGCCCGGGTGCTGAGGCTGTGGCCGCGGGGTCCGAGCGTGCCCAAACCGGCAATCCAGAACGCCGAGGTCGCGTTGATTAATGCCGACTGGTTAGACGGTACCCACTGAATGATGTAATTGTTGATGCCCGCGCTAATAAAAACGGTCAGGGCGCCCATGACTGCCACATGCCGCCATTGAACGGCGCCGGCCGGCAGGCGAGCACCGCGAGCCCACGCGAACAGCGTCAGCAGCAAGCCAGCCAAGGTGAAACGCACCCCCGCGAAGGCCGCCGGGTGGAGGTGCTGCACCCCGATCTTCATCGCCAGATAACTTGATCCCCAGACGAGATAGATGATGGCGAAGCAGGCGATCGTCAGGGTCAGACGCGACCGGTTGCCGGTCAGCGAGGCTGGCATCGACGGAAGGTTGGGCACGGGCCAGGGGTGAGGGGCTTGGGTTTGGGCAGAAAGACGACGGGCCGCGAAGAAGACCCTCGCGGCCCGCCAGTGATGCCGGGATGATGCAGGTGCGGGGCGTGTACGTCGATGCTTTACGGGGTCGATGCTTTGCGAGTCACCGATCGAAACAGCATCCAGGCGACGAACCCCAGAAACGCCAACCCGATGACTTCGCCCCATTCGCCTGTCTGCAGCGCTTCGGGGGCGGCCAGTACGTCACGATCCTTGGTGAGCCAGATCGGGATGGCCATGAAGATGCCCATCAGCGCCTCGCCCGTAATCAGGCCCGCCGAGAACAGCACGCCCGGCCGATGCAGGCGCTCCTTGGCGTCCGGGTCATCCGGCGCCCGGGTGACGCGCTCGACGACGTAGCTGAGCAGACCGCCGAGGAAGATGGGCACCGTCAGTTCGAGCGGCAGGTAGATGCCCACGGCTGCGGCCAGGACGGGGGTCCGAAACCGCACCCCCCTGGCCTTGAGTATCGAGTCGGTGGTGATGATCGCCGCGCCGATCGCCGCGCCGATCCAGATCATCGTCCAGGGCAGCTCGCCACCGAACATGCCCTTCGACACCGACGCCATGAGCGTGGCCTGGGGCGCGAGCAGCGAATTCGGGTGCTCGGGAGTCGGCGGCCCGATGCCGTACGCGGCGTTCAACAGGTTCAACACCGGCGCCATGATCATTGCGCAGGAGACAGCGCCGATCGCGAGCATCACCTGCTGCTTCCACGGCGTTGCGCCGACGATGTAGCCGGCCTTCAAGTCCTGCAGATTGTCGCCTGCCACGGAAGCGGCGCAGCACACGACGGCGCCGATCATCACCGCGGCCACCGCGCCGATCTGCGCCTCCTGCGCCGGGTCCATCAGCACCAGCAGCACCAGCGAGGCGAACAGGATCGTGCAGATCGTGATGCCCGAGACCGGATTGTTCGAGGAGCCCACCAGGCCCGCCATGTACGCGGACACCGAGCAGAACAGGAATCCCGCGACGATCATGATGAGCGTCATCGGCAGGGTGATCGCCAGGTCGCCGACGATGGCGTGGTACAGCGCGGCGAGCGGCATCACGAACAGGACGATGCCGGTCAGGACCCACTTCATCGGCAGGTCCTGCTCGGTGGTCTCGACGACCCGATGCGCGCCGGCCCGCGCGGCGGCCAGGCCGCTCTTGACGCCCGAGAGCAGCGAATTGCGCAGGGAGATCAGCGTCCAGACGCCGCCGATCAGCATTGCGCCGACACCGAGGTAGCGGATCTGCGCGGACCAGATCGCGCCGCCCGCAGTTTCGGCATCGAGTCCCGCGATGCGCGCGGCGAGGTCCGGATTGCCGTCGAGGAAAAACGCCGTGTAGATCGGAATGGCGAAATGCCAGGAGATGATGCCGCCGGCCACCACCACCATGCCGATGTTGAGCCCGACGATGTAGCCGACGCCGAGCAGCGCCGGCGAGAGATTGGTGCCGATGTAGGCGATCGATCCCGCCGACGTACCTGGCGCTGGCCGCTGCGTCCGCAAAGATGCGCAGGCCGCTCGCCGCGAAGAGCTTGGCGATGCCGCCGAGCACTGCCGAACCGGCCAGCAGCTTGATGCCTTGCGCGGGGTTGTCCCCGGCCTTGAGCACCTCCGCCGCCGCCTTGCCTTCGGGGAATGCGAGCCCCTGTTCGACGATCAGCGAGCGCCGCAAGGGCACCGAGAACAGCACGCCGAGGACGCCGCCCAGGCCGGCGATCGCGAACACCCACAGGTACTGGAAGTCGCTCCAGTAGCCGAGGATCACCAGTGCCGGGATCGTGAAGATCACGCCGGCGGCGATCGATGCGGCGGCGGATGCGCCGGTCTGCACGATGTTGTTCTCGAGGATGTGACCGCCGCCCAGGGCGCGCAGCACCGCCATCGATACCACCGCCGCCGGGATCGCCGAGGCGATCGTCAGCCCCGCGAACAGACCGAGGTAGGTATTCGCGGCGGCCAGCAGCACCGCGAGGATGATCGCGAGGATCACCGCTCGCGGCGTCAGTTGAGGAGGCGCGTTCGTTGTCGCGTTCATTCGGTCTCCCGCAGGTCCCCTAGGATGTCGTCCCTGACGCGTTATCCCAGGCCGTACGTTCGTGCACGGGCGCCGAATCGGAGCGAGAGCACATCAAGTGCTCTCGCTGGAAGGCGCCGGTTCGGCCCAGCCGCACTGCTGACCCTGGTTCTGCTCCTTCAGCCAGCCCATCAGCGGCTCGAAGTAGTCGATGATCGCGCTCGCATCCATTTCGCGCGTGCCGGTGAGCTTCTCCAGCGTGTCCGGCCACGGCTGGCTCTGGCCGAGCGCCAGCATCTCGGCGAAGCGCCTGCCGGCCTCCTGGTTGCCGTAGATCGAGCATTCGTGCAGCGGGCCCTTGTAGCCGGCGGCCTCGCACAGCGCACGATGGAACTGGAACTGCAGGATGAAGGAGAGGAAATAGCGCGTGTACGGCGTGTTGCCCGGGATGTGGTACTTCGCGCCCGGGTCGAAGTCCGCCTCGCTGCGCTCGACCGGCGGCGCCACGCCCTGGTACTTGGTGCGCAGCTCCCACCACGACTTGTTGTAGTCCTCCGGCTTGATCTGCCCGTCGAACACGCGCCAGCGCCACTCGTCGATGAGCTTGCCGAACGGCAGGAAGGCGATCTTGTCGAGCGCCATCTTCATCTGCTGGTTGATCACGGCTTCCTTCGAGGGCTGCACCGCTCCGACCAGCTTGATGTCGTGCAGGTAGCCCGGCGTCATCGACAGCACCACGGTGTCGCCGATCGCCTCGTGGAAGCCGTCGTGCGCGCCGCTCTGGAACAGGAACGGCTGCTCCTTGTACGACAGGTTGTAAAAGACGTGGCCGAGCTCGTGGTAGATCACGCCGAGGTCCTGCTCGGTCGGCTACGATGCACTGCTTGATGCGCACGTCCTCGTTGCCGTCCATCTGCCAGGCGCTCGCGTGGCACACCACCTCGCGATCGCGCGGGCGCGTGAGCATGGAACGCTCCCAGAACGTGTCGGGAAGCTTGGGGAAGCCCAGCGAAACGTAGAACTGCTCGGCCGACTGGGTCATGCGCTTGGCGTCGTAGCCTTGTTTCGCCAGCGCCTGGTCGACATTGAGATTCGCCACTCCCGGATAGGGCTGCAGGATGTCCTCGTAGATCTTGTTCCACTGCTGCGCCCACATGTTGCCGAACAGGTGCGCGGGGATGGGTTTGCCGGCGGGCACCTTGGCCTTGCCGTACTTCTTCGCGAGCTGGCCGCGTGCGTAGCAGTGCAGCTCGTCGTAGAGCGGCTCGACCTGCGCGTACAAGCGCGCGGCTTCCTTGTCGAAGGCATCCGGCGGCATGTCGTAGTTGGAGCGCCACATCACGCCCAGATCCGGGAATCCGAGCTCGCGCGCGCCCTCGTTGGCAAGCTCGACAAAGCGCGCGTAGTCGGCGCGCATCGGGGGCGCGATCGAGTGCCAGCCGGTCCAGGCTTCGGTCAGCTCGTCGTAGTTGCGGCTCCTGGCGAGCGTTTCGGAGAGCTGATCGAGGTTGCGGCAGGAATCGGGACCGTTCGGGCAGTACTTGCCTTCTCCGTAAGCTGCTTCCAGCCGTGAGGTGAGCTTGGTCAACTCGCCGCGTTTCGCCGCATCGTTGGGCGCCGGAGCCGCGACGCCGAGCTTGAGCAGCTGGATCGAGCGCGCGGCATCCTTGTCGAGCTTCTGCCCGTCGTAGCGCTTGGCCTCGTCCACGGTCTTGCTGAAATAGGCGAGCAAGCGCTCGTTCGCCTTGGCGTTGAGCAGCTCGGTATCGGGCGTGATATAGGTCGCCTGCACCCAGCCCGCGGCGCTCACTTCCTTGCCGAGCTCCGCCATTTCCTCGTTGACGCGCGCCACGAACTCGTCGGCCGACTCGGGCTCGGCCTTGCCGTCGGCCGATGGCCCGCCGCGCTCGCAGCCGGCGATGAACAGGGCGGAAACACAGCACGCGAGTGCTGTGACCCGCGCGGACGTGAGACGTTGCGACATGAACTGCTCCTCCAAGAGGGCCGGTCGATGGCCGGCGCGTGCGGACTCTATCTGACGCCTGCCATCAGGCGTTTCAGCAGCGGGGTGAGCAGCAGCAATACGCCGCCCGCGATGACCCCCCACCAGAATATGAACAGGAACTGGCCCGGCATCGCGGGCAGGTTGTTGGCATCGAACTCGCCCGCGAGTTGTCCGGCCACGTTGTTGCCCAGCGCAGTCGCCAGGAACCAGACCCCCAGGGCCTGGCCGACAAAGCGCGCCGGCGCCAATTTGCTGAAGGAGCTCAGACCGACGGGACTCAGGCAGAGCTCGCCGAAGGTATGGAACATGTACGTGAGGATCAGCCAGGTCGGGAGGACTTTGTCGCCGGCAATCACGTACTGGGAGGCCAGGTACATGACGTAGAAGCCAACGCCCATGAGGATCAGGCCCAGGCCGAACTTGGTGGGCGAGGACGGGTCGAGGTTGCGGCGCCCGAGCATCACCCAGAGCGCCGCGAACACCGGCGCGAAGATGATGATGAACGTCGGATTGACCGTCTGCAGAGTGCCCGCGGACATTTGCCAGCCGAAGACGTCACGGTCGGTGTAGCGATCGGCGAACAGGTTCAGGGAGGCGCCCGTTTGTTCGAAGCCGGCCCAGAACATGGCGCAGGCGGTGAACAGCACCAGCATCACGATGACGCGCTTGCGCTCATCCGCGTTCAGGCCGGCGAAGAAGTACAGGTACGCGAAGTAGGCGAGCGCGCCGCCGCCGATGGCCCAGGAGGCGACCTTGCTCACGGCGACCGGATCGATCTTGATGGTGCCGGTGAGCGCCAATCCCACGACGAACGCCAGCACGGCCACGCCGACGATGACGGGCGTCCAGCTCGAGCGGCCCTTTTCGGCGCCACCGGGTTGCACACCGGCGGTGCCGAGATGTTTCTTCGTCAGATGGAACTGCAGGAGGCCGAGGAACATGAAGAAGGCCGGCATGGCGAAAGCCAGCGACCAGCCCAGGCGCGGGTTGCCGGTCTCGCGGATCGCCCAATCCTTGAACTCGGGGACCATGAACGATCCGAGCGCCGCGCCGAGATTGATGCCCATGTAGAAAATGGAGAAGCCGGCGTCGCGCCGCGATCCTCCCTCCGGATACAGCTGCGCCACGATCGCGCTGATGTTCGGCTTCAGCAGGCCGACGCCGAGCACGATGATCATGAGGCCCAGGAAGAAGATGTGCGTCTCGCCGCTCGCCAGGCAGGCGTTGCCGGCCATGATCAGGATTCCGCCGTACCACACGGCGCGCTGCGCACCGATGATTCGGTCAGCTATCCAGCCACCGGCCAGCGACAGCAGGTAGGTTCCTGCGATGTAGAGCCCGTAGATCGCGGTGCCGGTGCGATCGTCGAGGCCAAGGCCGCCCTGGTCGACCGACGCGACGATGAAGAGCAGCAGGATGGCGCGCATCCCGTAGTACGTGAAGCGCTCCCACATCTCCGTCATGAAGAGCGTGAAGAGGCCGCGGGGTTGTCCGAACCATTGCTTACCGGCGAAACGAGCCGGATCGTGAGAGGGAGAAGGATCCGTTGCCGTCGTGCTCATGATTGTTGTTGCTACCGTATCGTAGGGCGGCTGGCGCTAATGGCGGCCGAGTGTGCTTGATGTTGCTGCGCAACAGCAACGGTAGCCGGGACTTGAGTCAACCGATCGGCTGCGCCTGGGACGAACCGCCGCGATTGATACCCGAATCTGCACACCCGCACGTCACGCCTTCTTTTCCGCAGCCTCTTCTTCCGCGACCCGTTTGAGCCTGGCTTTCTGCATCACGCGCGCCATGAAGATCCCGATCTCGTACAGCAAGTACATCGGCACCGCCATGATGCACTGTGAGATCGCATCCGGCGGAGTGAGAAACGCCGCGATGACGAAGATGCCGATCAGCACGTAGCCGCGGTTCCTGGTCAGCGTTTCCAGTTTCACCAGGCCCGTCATCACCAGCAGCACCGTCGCCACCGGGACCTCGAAGGCGAGCCCGAAGGCGAAGAACAGCATCAGCACGAAGTCCAGGTAGCTGTTGATGTCGGTCATCATCAGGACGCTCTGCGGCCCGGTCGAGGCGAAGAACGCGAAGATCACCGGGAACACCGCGTAGTAGGCGAAGGCCACGCCGGCGTAGAAGAGCACGATGCTCGAGACCAGCAGCGGGACGGCGAAGCGCTTCTCGTGGCGATAAAGACCGGGCGCGACGAACGCCCACAGCTGGTAGAGAACGTAGGGCATGGCGAGGAAGATGCCCACCACGATCGCCAGCTTGAACGGCGTGAGGAACGGCGCGATCACGTTCGTCGCGATCAGGGCCGAGCCTTCCGGCAGCTTGTCCTTCAGCGGCTGCGCGACGAAATCGAAAAGCTCGTTGGCGAAGAACAGGCACGGCGCGGAGAGAACTACGACCGCGAGCACGGCCTTGAGCAGCCGGTCGCGCAGCTCCAGCAGATGGGAGATCAGCGTGCCTTCGGCAAGCGTCTCGGGATCACGGCCCGCGTCGCTCATGGGGTGTCTGCGCAGTCGGTTCGGCGGAGGATTCCTGGGGCGCCGGAGAAACATCCTGATCCTCTGAGGCATCGCGATGCGATCGCTCGTCGTGCTCGGCGTAGTCGTCCGGCTGCGGCGGATCCGGCGCGCGCGGCGCCGGCGGCTCGTCCTGGAAATTCACTTCCTGGTCGAGCTGGTCGCGCAACTGGCGCGCCATGGCCCGCGCGCGTCCCACCCAGCGTCCGATCTGCGAGGCGAGCTTGGGCAGCCGTTCCGGGCCGAGCACGATCAGCGCCAGCCCGCAGATCAGCAGGATCTCGGTGAACCCGACCTCGAACATCAGTGGCGACGGCGCGCGCCGGTTGCGGTCCGTCAGGCGTTGGAATCGCGGCCCGGCTTCTTGCCGGCGGCGGACTTCGGTGCGGTCTCGAAGTCGGCGTCGGCATCGCCGCCGTGCTTGAGCTGCTTGGCCTGCTTCTCTTCTTCTTCATCGCCCTCGTTCATGGATTTCTTGAATCCGCGAATCGCGCTGCCGAGGTCCGAGCCGATGGTCTTCAGCTTCTTGGCGCCGAAGACGACCAGCACGACGACCAGGATGATCAGCAGCTCTTTCCAGCCCGGGAAGCCCATTTTGCGTCTCCAGATGATCAGCGCGGCGGATGATACGCCAATACGTGATGCCCCAAGGCCCAGCCCCGGGCGCCTGCGCAGATGTGCGGATCAGTTCGGGCCCCGGGCGGCCTTATCGAGGGCTTTGTCGACGATGGGCGACACTTCCAGCCAGAACGTGACGGGGCCGTCGTTGGTGAGGCTCACCTGCATATCGGCGCCGAATTGGCCGGTGGCGACGGACACGCCGGTATTCGCGCCCAGCGCTCGGGCGCGCAGCGCGAAGTATTCGTACAGCCGCTCCCCTTCGGCGGGCGGCGCGGCCGTGCTGAAGTCCGCACGCATCCCCTTGCGCGTGTCGGCGGCGAGCGTGAACTGCGAGACGATGAGCAACTCCCCGCGGATGTCCTGCAACGACAGGTTCATGCGCTGTTCGGCATCCGGAAAGATGCGATAGCCGAGCACGCGTTCGAGCAGGCGCTCGGCGGCCACCTCGTCGTCACCCTTCTGAACGCCGAGCAGCAGCAGTACGCCGCGGCCGATGCGCCCGACAGCCTCGCCCGCGACGACGACCTCGGCCCGCGCCACGCGCTGGATCAGACCGATCACGATTCACACCTCCGCGATTCAACGAGTTAGTCACTTTTTGCTGGCGTTCGCGCAAACGGCTCATTACCATTGCGCGCTGCGATTTTTACGAGAAAAAGCGCCATGCCCTCCCGTTTCACCATCGTCTCCCTGCTGGCTGCAGTCGCCGTCGCATCGCTCGCGCTGCCGCCGACGGCTCGCGCGGATGGTGACCCGGAGCGCGGCCGGCAGCTTGCGTACACGTGTTACGGCTGCCATGGCATCGCCAACTACAAGAACGTCTATCCGACCTACAGTGTGCCCAAGCTGCAGGGCCAGCACCCGGAGTATCTCGCCATGGCGCTGGCCGGCTACAAGGCCGGCGAACGCGCGCACTCGACCATGCATGCGCAGGCCGCGACCATGTCCGAGCAGGACATGCAGGACATCGCCGCGTTCCTGGCAGGCAAGCCGCTCCAGGCGAACCCCCAGGTGACCGGGTCCAGCAAGCCCGACGGCAAGCTGCCGCAGAAGGCCGCACAACTGTGCGTCTCCTGCCACGGGCCGGATGGGATCGGCATCCTGGGCCAGTACCCAACGCTGGCCGGCCAGCACGCGGACTACATCGCGCGCGTCTTGCACGACTACAAGGCCGGGGCGCGCAAGAATCCGGTGATGGCGGGATTCGTCACCGACCTGAGCGACGGCGATATCCGCGAGCTGGCGCAGTACTACTCCGAGCGCAAGCCCGGCCTGTCGACCGCCGAGCACTCCATGTGGTTCGCGCAGAAGAAGTAGCGCCACCGTCTTGCCTGGCGCTACAACTGCTACGGTAGCGTCTTGTCGGCCGCCTCTGCGGAACCGCCGGGCGCCGCGCCGTGGCGGTCGAGAAAAGCCGCGATCGTCTGCCAGTAGACGTCGCGATTCTGTTTCTTGCGGAAACCGTGCCCTTCGTCCTTCGCCAGCAGGTACCAGACCTCGCCGCCGATCGCGCGGATCCGCGCCACCATCTGCTCTGATTCGGAAGCCGGCACGCGCGGGTCGTTGAGTCCCTGCACGATCAGCAGCGGGCGGCGGATGCGCTCGGCGTTGGTGAGCGGGGAGATGCGCTGCAGGAACTCGCGCATCTGCTGGTTGCGCTCGTCGCCGTACTCGGCGCGGCGCAGGTCGCGCCGGTACTCGGAGGTGTTGGAGAGAAACGTGATGTAGTTGCTGATGCCCACCGTGTCGATGCCGGCGCTCAGGCGGTCGCCGAAGTGGGCAAGCGCGGCGAGCGCCATGTAGCCGCCGTAGGACCCGCCCATCACGGTGACGCGGTTGCTGTCGAAGTCCGGCTGGCGGCCAATCCACGTGAGCAATTCGCCGATGTCCTTGACCGCATCCTCGCGCAGCACGCCGTTGTCCAGATGCAGGTAGGAACTGCCGTAGCCGCTCGAACCGCGCACGTTCGGCGCGATCACGGCATAGCCGAGCTCGTTCACCGCGAACTGCACGAAGGCGTCGAATTCGGGCCGGTATTGCGATTCAGGACCGCCATGGATGCTGATGAGCACGGGATGAGGCCCGCGCCCTCGCGGGCGGTAGACGAACGCCGGGATCATCCGCGTTTTCAGCCGCGCCGGGAGCGTCTCGCGCATCGCGAGCGGGGCCTGGGGGTCGCGATCGAAAGTCGGATAGCGGATCAGCTCGGCGCCCACGAAGCGCTCGCGGTCGAGCGCACCGACCTCGCTCTCGGTCCAGCGCGCGAGCTGTGCGGTCTGCAGCTCGTAAACGTAGACATCGCGCGGCGCGCGCACGGTCTCCGCTGAGAAGGCCAGGCGCGTGCTGGTCGGGTCGAAGCGCAGATTCGCGATGGTACCCGCCGGCAGCTGCGGCGCCCGCAGCTCGGTGCCTTGCTTCAGATCGAGGATCGCCAGGCGGCTGTAGCCGTCGATGTTGGCGCAGTAAGCCAGGTAGCGGCCGTCGACCGAGAGCGCGAAATCCTCGATGTCCCAGGGAATGCGCCCGGTCAGCACGCGTGCGCGGCCGCCATCCAGCGGCACGTAGCGCAGCTGCCTGAATTCCGAGCCGCGATCCGAAATCACGTAGACGCCTTTGCCGTCGCGTGCAAAGGCGGCGGCGGCGATGGCGACCCGCTGCGTGGATTTGTCCAGCGGCACCGCTATCCCGGTGGCCAGATCCGCCACCCACAGCGAGCTGTCGTTGATCGTCACGACGTTCCACAGCAGGAGCTTCGTGTCGTCGGGCGACCAGTCGAGCGGATACCAGGCGTTGCCTGCCGACTCCACCACGATGCGCGGCGGCTCGCGCGAAGCCGGATCGACGACGTACACGTCGTAGCTCGAAGGGGCGCGCTGGTTGCTGTAGTAGGCGATGCGCGTGCCGTCGTTCGACCAGCGCACGCTGCCGTTGAGGGAGCGGCCGTCGGTCAGCATCCGCGGCTCGCCCGCGACCTGGCCGTGCACCAGCGGCTGGAAGTAGATCTGGGCGTTCTCGTTGCCGCCGACGTCCTTGAGGTACATGAATCCGGGACGCGCGCCGCGCGGCGAATGCAGGGCAAGGCCGATGGGTTCGTCGGAGAACGTGAGCTGGCGGCGCATGCCGAGCGGGTTCTCGACCAGGTGCAGCTGGTCGACCTCGGCGAATCGCGTGGCGATGATCAGGGCGCCGTCCGGTGTCCAATCCCTGAGGACAGCCTGTCGGGACCCCAGGTAGCGCCCGAGTTTCTCAGTCAGCACCGGCGCCACGGCGGGCACGTCTTCCATGACCAGATTGCCGCGTTCGACCCGTTCCACGGCCCAGCTGGTGCAGGTCAGACCGCAGAACAGGACAGCAGCGCTCACCCGGCAGGTAGACTGCATGGCCTCCTCCCAAGAAATCCCATGCACCGTCAAGGTTCAGGTTACCCGATGCGTCCGGAAGTTCCCCCGTTCATCGTCCCCGAGCACGGTATCCACGCCGTCGACACACACTATGTGCGCCCCGGCCTGGACGCCAGTCATCTCATCATCGAGCAGGGACGAGCGGCATTCGTCGATACAGGTCCCACTTCGGCCGTGCCCCATCTGCTGGACGCCCTGCAGCGGCTCGGCGTGGCGCCCGAACAGGTCGACCTCGTCCTGCTGACGCACGTGCACCTCGATCATGCCGGCGGCGCGGGCGTGCTGCTGCGCTCGCTGCCGAACGCGCAAGGCTGGCGATCCATCCGCGCGGCGCGCCGCCACATGATCGACCCGCGCAAGCTCATCGAGGGCAGCATCGGCGTCTATGGCGAAGAGGCGCTTCGCCGCGCTCTACGGCGAGATCGTGCCGATTCCCGCCGAGCGCGTACTCGTCGCCGAGGACGGCCTGCGCCTGCGCCTGGCGGGCCGCGAGCTGGAGCTCATCCACACGCCCGGGCACGCGCTGCACCACTACTGCATCGTCGATCGCGCGGCCGGCGCGATCTTTTCGGGCGACAACTTCGGCATTTCCTACCGCGATCTCGATACGGCGCGCGGCGCCTTCATCTTTCCGACCACCACCCCGGTGCATTTCGATCCGCAGGCCATGCACGCCTCGCATCGACCGCATCATGAGCTACCGGCCCGAGGCGATCTACCTGACGCACTACAGCCGCGTCACCGAGCTGCAGCGCCTCGCCGCCGACCTGCACGAATGCGTCGACGCTTTCGTCGCCATCGCGAGGCGCCACGCCGCGCGGCCGGATCGCGGGCGCGCATCCGCGCGGACCTGTTCGAGTATCTGTCGCGGCGTCTCGATGCGCACGGCTTCGCGGCCGAGCGAGGCGCGGCGCCGCGAGATCGCTCGGCTTCGGACGTCGAGCTCAATTCCCAGGGGCTCGAGGTCTGGCTGGACCGTGCTGCCTGAGCAGCGCACCTGCGGAGAAACCGATGTCAGCCGCCGCACCTACCGCCCCGTTCCGCGCCTTCCGCATCCACGAGGAGAACCGGCAAGATCGTCGCCCGCTTCGAGCAGCTGCGCTCGACGATCTCGCGCCCGGCGAGGTCGTGGTGCGCGTGAGCTACTCGAGCATCAACTACAAGGACGCGCTCGCCGCGACCGGCGCCGGGCAAGATCCTGCGCAGGTATCCGCTGGTCGGCGGCATCGATCTCGCCGGCGAGGTCGTGGCAATCGAGCGATCCGCGCTTCCAGCCCGGCGACAAGGTCCTGGTCACCGGCTGCGACCTGAGCGAGACGCACGACGGCGGCTACGCGGAATACGCGCGCGTGCAAGGCCGACTGGGTCATCCCGGTACCGCCGGGCACTGGATGAATTCCAGGCCATGGCGCTCGGCACGGCGGGATTCACGGCGGCGCTCGCGATCCATCGCATGGAGCACAACGGCCAGCGGCCCGCGAACGGGCCGATCGTCGTCACCGGCGCGACCGGCGGCGTCGGCAGCCTCGCGATCGACATGCTGGCGCGCCGCGGCTACGAGGTCGTCGCGGTGAGCGGCAAGCCGGAAGCGGACGAGTACCTGCGCGCGCTCGGGGCGCCAGCAGGTCCTGCGGCGCCAGGACGATCGACCTCGGTTCCCGGCCGCTGGAGACCGGCGCGCTGGGCCGGCGCGATCGACAACGTCGGCGGCGAGCTGCTCGACCTGGCTCACGCGGACCGTGGATTTCTGGGGCAACATCGCGAGCATCGGGCTGGCGGGCGGTCGCCGAGCTCAAGACCACCGTGATGCCGTTCATCCTGCGCGGCGTGAACCTGCTCGGCATCAATTCCTCGGCGACGCCGCGCGAGCTGCGCCTGGCGGTGTGGAAGCGCATCGCCACCGACCTGCAGGCCGCGGCACCTCGAGCGCATCGTGACGCGCACCATCGGTTTCGACGAGCTGCCCGGCGCGTTCCCGGACTACCTCGACGGCAACGTCATCGGGCCGAACGGTGGTCGCGATCGCAGTAACGGGCTACGATGACGGCCCCGATGAGCCAGCCCGATGAGGCGGCGCCCAGTGCAGCTAGAATGGCGGCCCGCCTCGTACCCGTTGCCGACGGGATTTCATGTCCATGTCACCAACTCAACCGCTGGCGCGCGCCTGCGCGCGGCGCTCGACGCCGAACGGCCCCTGCAGGTCGTCGGCACCATCAACGCCTACGGCGCGCTGCTCGCCGCAGCGCAGTGGCTTTCGCGCGTCTACCTTTCCGGGCGCCGGCGTGGCCAACGCCTCGTTCGGCCTGCCGGACCTCGGCATCACCAGCCTGAACGACGTCTGCGAGGACGTGCGCCGCATCACCGGCGCCAGCCGACTGCCGCTGCTGGTCGATGCCGATACCGGCTGGGGCGCGGCCTTCAACATCGCGCGCACGGTGCGGACCTCATCCGCGCCGGCGCGGCCGGCATGCACATCGAGGACCAGGTGCAGGCCAAGCGCTGCGGCCACCGGCCCGGCAAGGAGCTGGTGTCGCCGCAGGAGATGGTCGATCGCATCAAGGCCGCGGTCGATGCGCGCACCGACGCCCAGTTCGTCATCATGGCGCGCACCGATGCGCACGCGGTGGAGGGCCAGAAGCGCGGCGATCGAGCGCGCCGCGGCGCTACGTGGAGGCCGGCGCCGACATGATCTTCGCCGAGGCGCTCACCACGCTGGACGAGTACCGCGAGTTCACCGCGCGCGGTGCACGTGCCGGTGCTCGCCAACATCACCGAGTTCGGCAAGACGCCGCTGTTTACGCACAGCGAGCTGGCCGAGGCCGGCGTGCGCCTCGTGCTGTATCCGCTGTCGGCGTTTCGCGCGATGAGCAAGGCGGCGCTCGAGGTGTACGACGCGCTGCGCGCGCAGGGCACGCAGCAGAGCGTGTGCTCGACACGATGCAGACGCGCGCCGAGCTCTACGAAGTCTCGGCTATCACGACTACGAACAGAAACTCGACGACGTTGTTCGAGCACCGGCGAGAAGCACGAGCACCGAGGAGACAGTGAAGCGGCCACGAACGCGGAGACAACGACTGGCATGCAACGAACCTGACAGACACTCGACACGGCGCCCAAGCCGAAGAAATCCGTCGCGCTCTCGGGAGTGCCCGCGGGCAACACCGCGCTGTGCACCGTCGGCGCGCACCGGCAACGACCTGCACTATCGCGGCTACGACATCCTCGAGATCGCCGAGGCCGCGCGAGTTCGAGGAGATCGCCTACCTGCTGATCCACGGCAAGCTGCCCAACCGCGCCGAGCTCGGCGGCTACAAGGCGAAGCTCAAGGCGCTGCGCGGCTTCCGCAGCCGTGCAGCGCGGTGCTCGAGCAGCTGCCCGCCGCCAGTCATCCGATGGACGTGATGCGCACCGGCGTCTCGGCGCTCGGGTGCGCGCTGCCGGAGAGGGACGATCACGACGCCGCCGGCGCGCGCGACATCGCCGACCGCCTGCTCGCCTGCTTCGGCTCGATGCTCTGCTACTGGTATCACTTCAGCCACTCCGGCCAGCGCATCGAGGTCGAGACCGAGGACGACTCCGTCGGCGGGCACTTCCTGCACCTGCTGCATCGGCCGGCCGCCGGGCGACTCGTGGGTGCGTGCGATGCACACCTCGCTCATCCTGTACGCCGAGCACGAGTTCAACGCCTCGACCTTCGCCGCGCGCGTGATCGCCGGGCACCGGCGCGGACATCTACTCGTGCATCACCGGCGCGATCGGCGCGCTGCGCGGGCCCAAGCACGGCGGCGCCAACGAGGTCGCGCTCGAGATCCAGCAGCGCTACGACACGCCGGACGAGGCCGAGGCCGACATCCGCCGGCGCGTGGCGAACAAGGAAGTCATCATCGGCTTCGGCCATCCGGTCTACACGATCGCCGATCCGCGCAACCAGGTCATCAAGGACGTGGCGCAGCGCTCTGGCGCGCGAGGCGGGCGACATGAAGCTGTTCGACGATCGCCGAGCGCCTCGAGGCGGTGATGGCCGAGATCAAGAAGATGTTCCCGAACCTCGACTGGTTCTCGGCGGTGTCCTATCACCTGATGGGCGTGCCGACGGCGATGTTCACGCCGCTGTTCGTGATCGCGCGCACCACCGGCTGGGGCGCGCACGTCATCGAGCAGCGCAGCGACGGCAAGATCATCCGGCCGAGCGCCAACTACGTCGGCCCGGAGAACGCGAAGTTCGTGCCCATCGAGCAAAAGGTGAGCATCCCGATGTCCGCACACGACTATCAAGTCCGCGCAGCGCCCCGATCCCGACCAGCTGCTGGTCGATATCGCCGACTACGTCACGCGATTACGAGATCGACAGCGACGCGGCGTACGAGACCGCGCGCTATTGCCTCATGGATACGCTGGCCTGCGGGCTTCAGGCGCTGAAGTATCCGGCCTGCACCAAGCTGCTCGGGCCGGTGGTGCCCGGCGCGACGCATGCCGGGCGGCGCGCGCGTGCCGGGCACGTCCTACGAGCTCGATCCGGTGAAGGCCGCCTTCAACATCGGCGCGATGATCCGCTGGCTGGACTTCAACGACACCTGGCTGGCGGCGGAATGGGGCCATCCGTCCGACAACCTCGGCGGCATCCTCGCCGTCGCCGACTACCTCAGCCGCCGCAACGTCGCCGATAGCGCGCAAACCCCTCACGGTGCGCGACGTGCTCACGGCCATGATCAAGGCGCACGAAATCCAGGGCGTGCTCGCGCTCGAGAACAGCTTCAACCGCGTGGGCCTCGATCACGTGCTGCTGGTGCGCGTCGCCTCCACGGCGGTCGTGACGCAGATGCTCGGCGGCACCCGCGAGCAGGTGATCAACGCGGTCTCCAACGCGTGGATCGACGGCGGCGCGCTGCGCACCTATCGCCACGCGCCGAACACCGGGCTCGCGCAAGAGCTGGGCGGCCGGCGACGCCACCAGTCGCGCGGTGCGCCACGCGCTTCATCGCGCTCACCGGCGAGATGGGCTATCCCTCGGCGCTGTCAGCGAAAGACCTGGGGATTCCAGGACGTGCTGTTCAAGGGCAAGCCGCTCACGCTGGCGCAGCCGCTTCGGCAGCTACGTGATGGAGAACGTGCTGTTCAAGATCTCCTTCCCGGCCGAGTTCCACGCGCAGACCGCGGTCGAGTGCGCGATGCAGCTGCATCCCGCAGGTGCAGGACCGGCTCGATGCGATCGAGAAGATCGTGATCGAGACGCAGGAGCCGGGCGTGCGCATCATCGACAAGACCGGGCCGCTCGCCAATCCCGGCCGACCGCGATCACTGCATCCAGTACATGGTGGCGATTGCCGCTGATCTTCGGGCGCCTCACCGCCGAGGACTACGAGGACGCGGTCGCGGCCGATCCGCGCGTCGACGCGCTGCGCGCCAAGATGATGGTGCAGGAGAACCCGACCTTCACGCAGGACTACTACGCGGCCGACAAGCGCTACATCGGCAACGCCGTGCAGGTGTTCTTCAAGGACGGCAGCCGCACCGAGCGCGTGCAGGTCGACTTCCCGATCGGCCATCGCAAGCGCCGCGCCGAGGGCATGCCGGTGCTGGTGAAGAAGTTCGAGACGAGCGTCGCGGCGCACTTTCCGGCCCAAGCAGGCCGAGCTCGATCAAGCGCGACTGTTTGCCGACCCGCGCAAGCTCGACGCGCTGCCCGTGAACGAGCTCATGGCGGTGCTGGTGAAGAACTGACGCGTCGCGCCCGCCGGGCACGCGAGGGTCATGAGCGACGACACCTTCGCGACTCCGCTCGGGCAAATCCTGGAGGCCGGCGCCGGCGAAATCGGCCTGCAGCTGGAGCGCCAGCAGGTTGCGATGCTCCTGGTATTGGTTCGCGAGCTGGTGGACTGGAACGCGCGCTTCAATCTCACGGCGATTCGTGAGCCGCCGAGACATCGTCCGCAAGCACCTTCTCGACTCGCTTGACGCTGCAGCCGCACCTGCGGGGCGAGCGCGTCGCCGATGTCGGCACCGGCGCGGGATTTCCCGGCCTGCCGCTGGCGGTCGCCGACCCGCACGGGATTCACGCTGATCGAGGCTACGCGCAAGAAAGTGCACTTCGTCGAGCACGTGCGTCACGCAGCTTGACCTCCGCAACGTCACGGTGGTCAATGCGCGCGCCGAGAGCTGCAAGCCCGCGACGCGCTTCGACAGCGGTGTGGCGCGCGCGCTGGCCAGCGTGCCTGACTTCGTGCGACTTGCCGGCCACCTGGTGGCGCCGCGAGGGCGGCTGCTGGCGATGAAGGGGCAGGTGCCGAACCAGGAGAACTGGCCGCGATGCCCAGGGGCTGGCGACGTGGCCGGCGATGTCACCGCTTCATGTTCCGGGGCTCGACGCCGCAGCGGCACCTGGTCGATTGCTGCCCAAAGCGGCGCGGCGCACTCCCGACGCGGGCATTAGCAATCGGCCGGTCAGCCGGTAGGCTCGGATCGCCGTCCATGAAGCGCGTTATCGCGGTCGCGAACCAGAAGGGCGGCGTCGGCAAGACCACCACGGCCGTGAATCTGGCTGCGTCCCTTGCCGCGACCAAGCGCCGCGTCCTGCTCGATCGACTCGATCCGCAGGGCAACGCCACGATGGGTGCCGGCATCGACAAGCGCACCGTCGAGCGCACCTCCGCCAACGTGCTGCTGGGCGAATGCGAGATCACTGCCGCGCTGTGCCCGTCGACCCCGGCGGTTTCACCTGATGCCGGGCAACGACGAGCTCACGGCCGCCGAAGTGCGCCTGCTCACCGTCCTGGCCGGGCGCGAGATGCGCCTGCGCAACGCGCTCCGGGCCATCCGCAACCTCTACGACGTGATCACTCATCGACTGTCCGCCGGCCCTGAACATGCTCACGGTGAACGCGCTGGTGGCGGCGGACGGCGTACTGGTGCCGATGCAGTGCGAGTACTACGCCCTCGAAGGACTCTCGGCGCTGGTCGGCACCATCGAGCAGATCACGCACCAGCATCAATCCGGACCTGGAGATCGAAGGGATCCTGCGCACGATGTACGATCCGCGGAACAACCTTTCCGACGGAAGTCGCGGCGCAGCTCATCGAGCATTTCGGCGAGAAAGTGTTCCGCACCATCATCCCGCGCAACGTGCGGCTGGCCGAGGCGCCGAGCTTCGGCAAGCCGGCCCTGTTCCACGACAAGGATTCGCGCGGCGCGCTCGCCTATCTGGCGCTGGCGGGCGAGATGCTGCGCAAGGACGACGAGGTGGTGACAGGCGCGGAGCCCGATGCCGGCAACGCCACTGGCGATGGCGACAGCGACAGCGAAGCGCAGCGGCGCGAGCACCTGAACCCCTGACCGTCCCGCCACCCGGCGGCTCGTGTGCTCTTGCACGACTTCGCGCTGCGCTATGATGCGCGCCCATGGCGGTGAAGAAGTCGAGCCTGGGTCGCGGACTGGAAGCGCTGTTGGGGCAATCCCCGTCGCGGCGCGATGCGCCGCCGCCCGCTCCCGAACAGGCGCCCGGCTCGCGCGACGAACTGGCGCGCATTCCCCTCGATCTCCTGCAGCGCGGCCGCTATCAGCCGCGCATCGACATGCGCCTGGAGACGCTGCAGGAGCTGGCAGACTCGATCAAGGCGCAGGGCGTCGTCCAACCGATCGTGGTCCGACCCGTGGCTTCCGGCACCGGCGGGTCGCAGCGCTACGAAATCATCGCCGGCGAACGGCGCTGGCGGGCCGCCCAGATGGCCGGGATCGCCGACATTCCCGCGCTCATCCGCGACGTGGCCGACGATGCGGCCGTGGCGATGTCGCTCATCGAGAACATCCAGCGAGAGAATCTCAATCCGCTGGAGGAAGCGCGCGCCCTGCAGCGCCTGATCGAGGAGTTCCAGATGACGCACCAGACGGCCGCCGACGCGGTGGGCCGTTCACGCGTCGCGGTGAGCAATCTGCTGCGGCTGCTGGAGCTCGGTGACGAGGTCAAGGGATTCGTGGAGCGACGCGAGCTCGAGATGGGCCATGCCCGCGCGCTCCTCGGACTCGCGGGCCGCAAGCAACAGAGCGAGGTTGCCGCGCTCGTGGCGAAGAAGGGCCTGTCGGTGCGTGAGACCGAGGCGCTGGTGCGGCGGATGGTCGCGCATGCCGAGGGTGCAACTTCGGCCCCCGAACGCACCATCGACCCGAACATCCGCAAGCTCCAGGACGACCTGACGGACAAGCTCGGCGCCAAGGTGGCGATCAAGCATTCGGCCAGTGGCAAGGGCAAGCTGGTCGTGAGCTACAACAGCCTCGATGAGCTCGACGGCATCCTCGAACGCCTGAATTGAAGGAATTGTGACCCCGGTCCTCGCGCCACCCGGGACGTAATTGCCGCTGCGCGGGCCGCACCTGCACGCTCGTGGCCATCCTTCCAGGGGGCCCGGGGCATTCTTGAAGCACTGCAAAATTCCGCTATAATGCGCGGCCTTCGCGACCGGGGGGCATGCTCCTCAGCCGCTGCCAAACCAACGCCACTCGTCGCCGGACAATGCGGGCCGAACAGTGGCGTTTTTGTTGCCCGGATCTCGATTGGCGGCAGAACAAGCGTGAGCACGCCGGACGTGGACGCGAGACGCACCGCGTTGAAGCTTGTGCTCGGCCAGGGCGCCGCCACATTGGTGGTGGCCGCTCTGTTCCTGGCGTTCTCCGGCGCGGCGGCCGCCCGATCGGCGTTGCTCGGCGGCGGGATCGGCGTGGTGGCGAGCCTGGGGATGGTGGTCGTGGCTTTCGGCCCCACGGCCGGCGATCCGAGGCGGATCTTGCGCGGCTTCTACCGGGGTGAAGCCGTGAAGTTGGGACTGACGGTGCTGCTGTTCGCGGTGGCGTTGAGGTTCTTCGTAATCGCGCCGGCGCCGTTTTTCGCGGCGTACGTCGCGACGTTCCTGGTCTACTGGATAGCCCTTGCTCGTTGAAACTCCTCGCTGAAAAAATCATGGCTGCTCAACAACCTGCAAGCGTCAACGAATACATCGTCCATCACCTGACGAACCTGACCCACAAGGTCGGCGACGGCGGGTTCTACACGCTCAACGTCGACAGCCTGTTCTTTTCCGTCCTGCTGGCGCTGCTGTTCGGCGGCAGTTTCTGGCTCGCGGCCCGCAAGGCCACCGCGGGCGCTCCCGGCAAGTTCCAGAACTTCGTCGAGCTGGTGGTGGAGTTCGTCGACACTCAGGTGCGCGACACCTTCCACGGCACCAGCCGCGTGATCGCGCCGCTGGCGCTGACGATCTTCTGCTGGGTGTTCCTCTTCAACTTCATGGATCTGCTGCCGGTCGACGCGCTGCCGTGGGTCGGTCACAACGTGCTCCATCTCGAGCACCTGAAGGTCGTGCCGAGCACCGACCTCAACATCACCTTCGGCATGTCGATCACGGTGTTCCTGCTGGTGATCTTCTTCAGCATCAAGATCAAGGGCGCCGGCGGGTTCGCCAGGGAGCTGCTGTTCCAGCCGTTCGGCAAGTGGGGCATGCCCGGCAACCTCATTCTCAACACCATCGAGCACGTCGCGCGCCCCGTTTCGCTCGCGCTGCGTCTGTTCGGCAACATGTACGCCGGCGAGATGATCTTCCTGCTGATCGCGCTGTTCACCATCGGCAAGGGAGCGGAAGGGCTGCTGACGCTCGGCGGCATCGCTCGGCTTCATCGGCCAGACGATCCTGGGGCTCGCGTGGGCGATCTTCCACATCCTGATCATCACGCTGCAGGCCTTCATCTTCATGATGCTCACCATCGTCTACCTGTCGATGGCGCACGAAGAGCACCACTGATCACGCCACGAATCGGTTTTTTTCGAGGAGTCGACAATGGAAATTGCCAGTCTGATTGCTAACGTCCAGGGGTTCACGGCGCTCGCCGTCGGAATCGTGTTCGGCATGGGCGCGCTCGGAACCGCCATCGGTTTCGGTCTGCTCGGCGGCAAATTTCTGGAAGGCGCCGCGCGCCAGCCCGAGATGGTGCCGATGCTGCAGGTGAAGATGTTCATCGTCGCCGGCCTGCTCGACGCCGTGGCGATGATCGGCATCGGTTTCGCGCTGTTCTTCACCTTCGCGAACCCGTTCCTCGCCGCCGTGCAGTCAGGCCGCGGGCGCCGGCTGAGGAATCACCCTGGTGTCCGCAGCAGCGAACGCAGCTGAAGGAGCTCAGACAGTGAGTCATCAATCTCACGCTGTTCACGCAGATCTTCGTGTTCGGCCTGCTCGTGCTGTTCACGATGAAGTTCGTGTGGCCGATGATCCTGCGGCGCCATGGACGAACGCGCCAAGCGCATCGCCGATGGCCTCGCTGCCGCGGAGAAGGGACAGAAGGATCTCGCCCAGGCGAAGACCAAGGCCGAGGAGCTGATCCGCGAAGCGCGCGCGCGTGCCGTGCAGATCGAAGATCAGGCGCGGCATCGCGCCAACGAGCTGATCGACCAGGCGAAGGGCGCGGCCATCGCCGAGGGCGAGCGGCTCATCGCCGCGGCCCAGCAGCAGATTCAGCTCGAGGGCAACGCGCGCGCGCGAAGAGCTGCGCCGGCAGGTCGCCGCGCTCGCCGTGTTGGCGCATCGCAGGCTGCTCGAGACGCGAAATCGACCCGAAGACGCACGCCGACGCTGCTCAACAAGCTCGCGGCGCAGATCTGAGCCATGGCCGAAAAGAGCACCATCGCCCGACCCTATGCCAAGGCGCTGTTCGCGCTGGCGCTGGAACAGAAGCAGCTCGGCGCTTGGGCGCAGACGCTCGCAGTCGCGGCCGAAGTGGTCGGCGACGAGCGCGTGAAGCGGCTGCTCACCAGCCCGCATGTCACGCCCGCGCAGCTCGCCGATCTCGTCATCGAGATCGCGGGCGCCGCACTGGAGGGCGGGCTCGACGAGCCGGGCGGCAACTTCATCCGCATGCTCGCCGCGAACCGGCGCCTCGGATTCCTGCCCGAGATCGCCGCGATTTTCGAGCAAGCTCAAGGCCGATTGCGGAGAACACCGCGGATGTCAGCGTGATCTCGGCGGTGCCGCTGGACGCGGACCAGCAGCCGTCGCTACGTGGAGGCTATGCAGAAACGCCTGCGGCGCGACGTGCGGCTGCACTGCGAAGTCGATCCCGGGTGCTGGGCGGCGCGATCCTGCGCGCGGAGATCTGGTAATCGATGGTTCATCTGCGTGGGCGCCTGGAGCGCCTCGCCGCTGAAGTGACTGCGTAAAGCTAAGGGACAAGACCATGGCGATCAAGGCATCCGAAATCAGCGAGCTCATCAAGTCGCGCATCGAGAAATTCTCCGTCGGCCACCGACGCGCGCAACGTCGGCACGGTCATCACCGTGACCGACGGCATCTGCCGCGTGCACGGGCTCGCCGATGCGCGCTACGGTGAAATGCTCGAGTTCCCGGGCAACACTTTCGGCCTCGCGCTCAACCTCGAGCAGGACTCGGTGGGCACGGTGGTGCTGGGCGAGTACAAGCACATCAGCGAAGGGGACACGGTCAAGACGACCGGGCGAATTCTCGAGGTGCCGGTCGGCCGCGAGCTGCTGGGCCGCGTGGTCGACTCGCTCGGCAACCCGCTCGACGGCAAGGGACCCATCAAGGCGACGCGCACCGCGCCGATCGAGCGCGTAGCGCCGGGCGTCATGCATCGCAAGTCGGTCTCCCAGCCGGTGCAGACGGGTTACAAGGCCATCGACTCGATGGTGCCGATCGGCCGCGGCCAGCGCGAGCTGATCATCGGCGACCGCCAGACCGGCAAGACCGCGCTGGCGATCGACACGATCATCAACCAGAAGTCATCCGGGATTAAGTGCATCTACGTCGCCGTCGGCCAGAAGCAGAGCTCGATCGCCAACGTGGTGCGCAAGCTCGAGGAACACGGTGCGATGGGCCACACCATCGTGGTGGCCGCCTCCGCATCGACCCCCGCCGCCATGCAGTACCTGGCGCCCTACTCCGGCTGCACGATGGGCGAATACTTCATGGACCTCGGCGAAGATGCGCTGATCATCTATGACGACCTCACCAAGCAGGCGTGGGCCTATCGCCAGATCTCCCTGCTCCTGAAGCGCCCGCCGGGCCGCGAGGCGTATCCGGGCGATGTGTTCTATCTGCACTCACGGCTGCTCGAACGCTCCGCGCGCGTCAACGAGGAGTACGTCGAGAAGATCACGCAGGGCAAGGTGAAGGGCAAGACCGGGTCGCTGACCGGACTGCCGATCATCGAGACGCAGGCGGGCGACGTCACGGCGTTCGTGCCGACCAACGTGATCTCGATCACCGACGGCCAGATCTTCCTCGAGACCGACCTGTTCAACGCGGGCATCCGCCCCGCGATGAATGCCGGCATCTCCGTGTCGCGCGTCGGCGGTGCGGCCCAGACGGACATCATCAAGAAGCTGGGCGGCGGCATCCGCCTGGCGCTCGCCCAGTACCGCGAGCTCGCCGCGTTCTCGCAGTTCGCCTCCGATCTGGACGAGGCGACGCGCCGGCAGCTGGAGCGCGGCGTGCGCGTCACCGAGGTGATGAAGCAGAAGCAGTACGCGCCGATGTCGGTGGCCGAGATGGCCCTGACGATCTACGCGGTCAACAACGGCTACATGGACAAGGTGGACCGCAAGAAGGTGGTGGACTTCGAGACGGCGTTGCAGTCGTTCGCCAGATCCAACCACGGCGCGGCCCTCGAGGCGATCAACGACAAGCCCGTACTCAAGGATCACGAGGGGGCGCTCAAGAAGATCGTCGAGGATTTCGTGCAGACCGGAGCCTACTGAGAAGTCCCATGGCCGGCGCCAAAGAAATCCGCGTCAAGATCGGCAGTATCAAGAACACGCAGAAGATCACCAAGGCGATGGAGATGGTGGCTGCGAGCAAGATGCGCCGCGCGCAGGACCGCATGCGCGCCTCGCGTCCCTACGCACGAGAAGATGCGCGTGGTGATCGGCCACCTGAACGTGGCCAACCCGGACTACCGCCATCCGTTCCTGGTGGAGCGCGAGGTGAAGTCGGTCGGCTTCGTCATCGTGAGCACCGACCGCGGCCTCTGCGGCTCGCTCAACGTGAACCTGTTCAAGGCGACGCTGTTCGCGATCCGCGAATGGCAGCAGAAGGGCGCCGCGATCAGCTTGTGCGTCATCGGCGCCAAGGGCCTGGCGTTCTTCCGCCGCCTGGGGATTCCCTTGCTCTCGCAGGTCACGCACCTGGGCGACCGGCCGCACGTCAAGGATCTGATCGGCACGGTCAAGGTCATGCTCGACGCCTACAGCGAAGGCAAGATCGACCGGCTCCTGCTGATGAACAACACGTTCGTCAACACGATGAGCCAGAAGCCGACGCAGACGCAGCTGCTGCCGGTGGAGACCCTGGATCAGCGACCAGCTGCAAGAGCACTGGGACTACATCTACGAGCCCGGCGCCGCGGAGATCCTTCCCGACGTGCTGATGCGCTACATCGAGTCGCAGGTCTACCAGGGCGCGGTGGAGAACGTGGCCTGCGAGATGGCCGCGCGCATGGTGGCGATGAAGAGCGCTTCCGACAACGCGGGCAAGCTCATCGAAGAGCTGCAGCTGATCTACAACAAGGCGCGCCAGGCAGCGATCACCAAGGAACTGTCGGAGATCGTGGGCGGCGCCGCCGCGGTTTAGGGGACAGTCCCCTTTTCACGGGACAACGGGTTACCTGAGGAATGGGCAAATGAGCACAGGCAAGATCGTACAAATCATCGGCGCGGTCATCGACGTGGAATTCCCGCGCGACTCGATCCCGAAGATCTACGAGGCGCTGAAGCTCGAGGACGTCGACCTCACGCTCGAGGTGCAGCAGCAGCTCGGCGACGGCGTCGTGCGCACGATCGCGATGGGCGCCTCCGAAGGCCTGAAGCGCGGCATGAACGTCAAGAACACCGGCGCGCCGATCTCGGTGCCGGTGGGTACCGGCACGCTCGGGCGCATCATGGACGTGCTCGGCGCGCCGATCGACGAGGCGGGTCCGGTGCAGACCAGGGAACGCTGGCCGATTCACCGGCCGGCGCCCTCGTACGACGAGCAGGCGGGCGGACAGGATCTGCTCGAGACCGGCATCAAGGTCATCGACCTGCTGATCCCGTTCGCCAAGGGCGGCAAGATCGGCCTGTTCGGCGGCGCCGGCGTGGGCAAGACCGTCACGATGCTCGAGCTGATCAACAACATCGCCAAGACGCACTCGGGCCTGTCGGTGTTCGCCGGCGTCGGCGAGCGCACGCGCGAAGGCAACGACTTCTACCACGAGATGAAGGACTCGGGCGTGCTCGACAAGGTGGCGATGGTGTTCGGCCAGATGAACGAGCCGCCGGGCAACCGCCTGCGCGTCGCGCTCACGGGGCTCACCATGGCCGAGTACTTCCGCGACGAGAAGCAGGCCGGCGGCAAGGGCCGCGACGTGCTGCTGTTCATCGACAACATCTACCGCTACACGCTCGCCGGCACCGAAGTGTCGGCGTTGCTCGGCCGCATGCCCTCCGCGGTGGGTTACCAGCCGACGCTCGCCGAAGAAATGGGCGTGCTGCAGGAGCGCATCACCTCGACCAAGACCGGATCGATCACTTCGATCCAGGCCATCTACGTGCCCGCCGACGACCTGACCGACCCCTCGCCCGCCACCACCTTCGCGCACCTCGACGCCACGGTCGTGCTGTCGCGGCAGGTCGCGGCGCTCGGCATCTACCCGGCGGTCGATCCGCTCGATTCCACCAGCCGCCAGCTCGATCCGCTGGTCGTCGGCGAAGAGCACTACAACACCGCGCGCGGCGTGCAGGCGGTGCTGCAGCGTTACAAGGAACTGCAGGACATCATCGCGATTCTCGGCATGGACGAGCTCTCCGAAGAGGACAAGCTCACCGTGTTCCGCGCGCGCAAGATCCAGCGCTTCCTGTCGCAGCCGTTCAACGTCGCCAAGGTGTTCACCGGGCAGGACGGCAAGTACGTGCCGCTCAAGGACACGATCCGCGGCTTCAAGGGTATTCTCGCCGGCGAGTACGACGCGCTGCCCGAGCAGGCGTTCTACATGGTCGGCACGATCGAGGAAGCGGTCGAGCCAAGGCGAAGACGCTGCAGTAACGGCAGGCACGGGGCAACGAAATGGCCAACACCATCCACGTCGACATCGTCAGCGCCGAAGGCGAGATCTTCTCCGGCGCCGCGACGATGGTGTTCGCGCCCGCGATGATGGGCGAGATCGGCATCGCGCCGCGGCATGCGCCGCTGCTGACGACGCTCAAGCCCGGCGAAGTGCGCGTGCAGACGCCCGACGGCGACGAGCAGTTCTTCTATGTCGGCGGCGGCGCCATCGAAGTGCAGCCGCACCTGGTGACGGTGCTCGCCGACACCGCGCTGCGCGCCAAGGACATCGACGAAGCGGCGGCGCTGGCCGCGAAGCAGCGCGCCGAAGAGGCGCTCAAGGACAAGGTCGACCAGATCGAGATCGCCGAGGCGCAGGCCGAGCTGGCGCGCGCGGCCGCGCAGTTGAAGGCGCTCGAGCGGCTCCGGAAGATCCGCAAGTAGACGGTCCGCGGTTCCTCGGACAAGTGGTAAGCGCATGTCCTTGCAGCGTCGTCATCCTCGCCGCCGGCCAGGGCAAGCGCATGAATTCGGACCTGCCGAAGGTCCTGCAGCCGCTCGCCGGACGGCCGATGCTGGCGCATGTCATCGATTGCGCGCGCGAGCTCGATGCCGAAAGACATTCACGTCGTTTACGGCCACGGCGGCGATGCGGTGCGCGCTGCCTTTCCCGATCCGGATCTGCAGTGGGCGCTGCAGGCCGAGCAGCTCGGCACCGGGCACGCCGTAATGCAGGCCATGCCCGCGGTTGCCGACGGGCAGCAGGTTCTGATTCTCTATGGCGATGTTCCGCTCATCAGGCGCGAGACGCTCCAGAAGCTGATCGCGTCGGCCGGGGAGAAGTCGATCGGCGTGTTGAGCGTCCTGCTGGAGGACCCGGCCGGCTACGGGCGGGTGGTTCGCGATGCCGCCGGCAGGGTCGTGCGCATCGTGGAGCAGAAGGATGCCAATGCGAAAGAACGTGCGATCCGCGAGATCAACACCGGTCTGATGGCGGTCCCGGCGCAGCACCTGCGGCGCTGGTTCGGGCGCCCTGCGTAATGACAATGCGCAGGGGGAGTACTACCTTACGGACATCGTGGTTGCGGCAGTCCGGGAAGGGCTCGCGGTCAATGCCGTCATCGCACCGACCGTGCCCGAGGTACTGGGTATCAACGACAAGGTTCAGCTCGCCGAAGTGGAAGCGGCGCATCGCCGGCAGAAGGCGCGGGAGCTCATGCTAGCAGGGGGTCACCCTCGCCGACCCGGCGCGGCTCGACGTGCGTGGCACCGTGACTGCGGGCCGCGACGTGTACATCGACGTCAATGCCGTGCTCATCGGCAACGTCACGCTCGGCAACCGCGTCCGGATCGGACCGAACTGTCTGATCAGCGACACCGAGATCGGCGACGACGTGGAGATCCTGCCGAACTGCGTGATCGATGGAGTGCGCATCGGCGCGGGCTGCCACGTCGGTCCGTTCGCGCGGCTGCGGCCGGGTACGCACCTGCACCGCGAGGTGCACATCGGAAATTTCGTCGAAGTGAAGAAATCCGAAGTGGGTGTGGGCAGCAAGGCCAATCATCTCACTTACCTCGGCGATGCGCTGATCGGCGCCAAGGTCAACGTGGGCGCTGGCACCATCACCTGCAACTACGACGGCGTCAACAAGTCGGCGACCGAGATCGGTGACGGTGCGTTCATCGGATCCGGCACCATGCTGGTGGCTCCGGTGCAGGTCGGTGCCAACGCGACCATCGGCGCGGGCTCGACGATCACGCGTCCCGCCCCGCCGGACAAGCTGACCCTCGAACGCGGCAAGCAGGTCACGGTCGAAGGCTGGAGCCGGCCGGTCAGGAAGAAGCCCCCGAAGTAACTGATGAGAGCCACGGGCGAGAGCCTATTGAGAGACGTGATTCACAGCCTTTGGCAGCGCTTGCGCAAACGGCACGGCGCCTGAGGCACACTGCCCGGCCAGCCAGCGCGGATGCATTGCAGGAACGACAACCATGTGCGGAATCGTCGGAGCCATCGCTGAGCGCGACATCGTCCCGATCCTCATCGAGGGCCTGAAGCGTCTGGAATATCGCGGTTACGACTCGGCCGGCGTGGCCGTACTCAACGGCACGCACAAGCTGGCCCGGGTGCGCACCGTGGGCAAGGTGCGCAAGCTCGAGGAAGCGGTCGGCGAGCAAGCCACGCACGGCAAGCTCGGCATCGCGCACACGCGCTGGGCCACGCATGGCATGCCGACCGAGCTCAACGCCCATCCGCACATCTCCAAGGATGGGCTGGCGATCGTCCACAACGGCATCATCGAGAACTACGAGGAGCTGCGCGAAGAGCTGAAGGCGGCCGGCTATACCTTCAGCTCGGAAACCGACACCGAAGTGGTCGCGCATCGCATCCACTATCATCTGCAGAAACAGGGTCTGCAGAAACAGGGCCTGCAGAAACAGGGCCTGCAGGAACAGCGCGACCTGTTCCGCGCGGTGCGCGCCACCGTCGCCGAGCTGGAAGGCGCGTACGCGCTCGCGGTGATGAGCGAGCACGATCCGGATTGCATCGTGCTGGCGCGCTGCGGCTGTCCCGTCGTCATCGGCCTGGGCGAGGAGGAGAATTTCGTCGCCTCCGACGTTGCGGCGCTCCTGCCCGTCACGCGCAATTTCATGTTCCTCGACGAAGGCGACGTTGCCGAAGTGCGCCGCAAGAGCGTCAAGGTCCTGGACAGGGAAGGCAACAGCGTGCAACGGCCGGTTCGCGCAAGCGCGCTGTCGGCGGATGCCGCCGAGAAGGGCCAGTACCGGCACTACATGCTCAAGGAAATCCACGAGCAGCCGCGCGCTGTGGCGCAGACGCTCGAGGAGCGTGTGGCCAACGGCAAGCTGCTGGAAGCGGCCTTCGGGCCCGCGGCGAGCGAGCTCTTCAAGCGCACGCAGGCCGTCCACATCGTGGCGTGCGGCACGAGCTATCACGCGGGCGTAGTCGCGCGTTACTTCATCGAGCAGATCTGCAAGCTGCCCTGCAACGTCGAGATTGCGAGCGAGTACCGCTATCGCAATCCGGTGGTGCAGAAGAACACGCTGTTCGTGACCATCTCGCAGTCCGGCGAGACTGCCGATACGCTGGCGGCGCTGCGCCTCGCAAAACAGGCTGGCTACCTCGCGGCGCTGTCCATCTGCAACGTTCCGGAAAGCTCGCTGGTGCGCGAGTCCGAGCTCGTCATGCTGACGCGCGCGGGCCCGGAGATCGGTGTTGCTTCCACCAAGGCGTTCACCACGCAGCTCGCAGCTCTCGGAATGCTGGTGATCGCGCTGGCGAAGCATCACGGCGCCGACGCCGAGCGCGAGCGCGGTCTGGTGCAGCGTCTGGTCGAGATACCCGGGCTGATCGAGAAGACCCTGACGCTCGATCCGGTGCTCGAGGAGCTGGCGAAGCGCTTCGCCGACAAGCATCACGCGCTGTTCCTCGGGCGCGGCGCGCTGTACCCGATTGCGCTGGAAGGCGCGCTCAAGCTCAAGGAAATTTCCTATATCCACGCCGAGGCCTACGCCGCGGGCGAGCTCAAGCACGGTCCGCTCGCGCTCGTGGACGCGGACATGCCGGTGGTCGCGGTTGCGCCGAACAACGATCTGCTCGAGAAGCTCAAGTCGAATCTGATGGAAGTGCGCGCGCGCGGCGGCGAGCTGATCGTGTTCGCCGACCCGGAGTCGGGGATCAAGCCGAGCGACGGCGTGACGGTCATCGAGATGCCGAAGCATGTGAGTTATTTTCAGGCGCCGGCGGTGTACACCGTGCCGCTGCAACTGCTGGCTTATCACGTCGCCATTCTCAGGGGCACGGATGTCGATCAGCCGCGCAACCTGGCGAAATCGGTGACGGTGGAATAGTTGCGGCGCTCCGCCGGCTTGGGACTCGATCGCCCGGCGTTCCCGGCTTTGCGCCGCGAAACGCGGATGCGCCGCGCCATGCGCTGGCTCGTCCTCACCGTATTCACGTCATGCGCCTTCGCGCAGGTTCCGGAGCAGCCGAACGCCCGCGAGCAGGCCGAGCAGACCATCCCGCGCGTCGAGCAGGCCCTGCAGCGACGGCCCAACGACGGCACGCTCCAGTACTACATGGCGATGTTCCATGCGCAGGCGGGGCATCGCGACCAGGCGCTCGAATGGCTGAAACGGGTTGCGGCGCGGCGCCTGGGTTTCCATCCGACGCCGGGCAACGGCTTCGACGAGTTGTGGGCGGACGCCGAGTTCCAGCAGGTGCTCGCCGACATCGCGGCGCATGAAACCAAAGTGGTCGACGGGCGGGAGGCCTTTCGCCTCCCCGATCCCGGTTTCGTCCCGGAAGGCATCGCTTACGACGCCAGGAGCAAGCGTCATTTCATCGGCAGTGTCGCGCAGCGGCGCATCCTGCAACGCACGCAGGACGGCAAGCTCACCGACTTCTCGAACGCCGGCGACGGCCTGAAGTCGGTGCTCGGGATTCGCGTGGACGCGCCGCGAGGCCGTCTCTACGCGGTGTCGACCAACAGCTTCGTGCGTCCCCCGGGCGAAGCTGTGGACAACGCCCTATTCGTCTACGACCTCAAGACCCGCCAGCTGCTTGCGCGCGTGCGAGCGCCCGAAGCCGTCAACCTGAATGACGTCGCGGTCGGGCCGAACGGTGAGGTGGCCGTCAGCGATTCGGGCGCCGGCACCGTGTACCTGCTCGATGTGGCGATGGGCGAGCTCGTCTTCCTGGTGCCGCCGCGGACGATCTCGTCCTCCAACGGCTTGACGTTTTCGCCGGACGGCAAGCGCATGTACGTCGCCGCGGCGACCGGTATCGTGGCCATCGACGCGGCCAGCGGCGAGTTCGAGCGCATGGCGCAGCCCGATGACATCGCCACCGGCGCGATCGACGGCCTGTATTTCCACGACGGCGACCTGATCGGCGTGCAGAACGTCGTCTGCCCCGGCCGCGTCGTGCGGCTCGATCTGGACGAAGCGGGCAAGGCGATCACCGGCCTGACGGTCCTGCAGGCCTATCATCCATCGCTCGATGAGCCGACCACGGGCGCTATCGTCGGCAACAGCCTGCACGTGATCGCCAACTCCTCGGTCGCGCGAGTGCAGGCCGACGGCTCGCTGCGCGACGCCGCGACGCTGCAGCCCGCCACGATCCTGGCCGTACCGCTCGCTCGTCCTTGATCCGCGGCGGCTGGTCCCTTTTTCCGGGACCGTGGGGACATTCTCCATTTCTCATCGCGGGAATAGCAGAATGTCCCGTCCCTGAGCCTCAGTGAGCTGCCCATGACCCTACTCGACCAGACTGTCTCGCGGCGCGACTGCCTGCGCGTCGGCGCCAGCATCGGCGGCGCATTGCTGATCGGAATTCCTCTCGGCTCCGCTGCCGCGGCAGCGTCGAGTACCGGCCAGGAGCCGGCGGAGCTCGGCGGCTGGGTGCGTATCGACAGGGACGGCAACGTCACATTGCTGACCAACGCCACGGAAATGGGTCAGGGCGCACAGACAGGGCTGGCGCAGGTTCTCGCCGATGAGCTCGAGCTCGACTGGCAGCGCGTGCGCATCGAGATGGCGCCCATTGAACGCGCCTACTACGGCATGTGGGAGACGTATCAGACCGGCGGCAGCGGTTCGGTCCGCGGAATGTTCGCGAGATTGCGCACGGCCGGCGCCACGGCGCGCGCCCTGTTGATCCAGGCAGCCGCGCAGCGCTGGGGCGTTCCTGCCGCTGCCTGCGCCATTGCCGGCGGCCAGGTCGTGCATACCGGCTCTCGGCGCAAGATCGCCTGGGGGGAGCTGATCGAAGTAGCCGCCACATTGCCCGTGCCGGCCGTTGTCGAGTTGAAGCCGCGCGAGCAGTGGCGCTACATCGGCAAGCCGGTGAAGCGGCTCGACATCGCCTCCAAGGTGGATGGCAGCGCCATCTACGGCATCGACGTCCGATTCCCCGGATTGCTGGTGGCCACGATCGCGCATTGTCCGGTCTTCGGTGGACGTTTGGACCAGGTCGATCCTGCACCGGCGATAAGCGTCAAAGGCGTGCATCGCGTCGTGCGGCTCGACGCCGCCGTGGCAGTCGTCGCGCGGGACTATTGGACCGCGCGTCGCGGCCTCGCCGCGTTGCGCCCGAAATGGAGCGCGAGCCCGATGAGCGCGGTATCCAGCGACACGATCCGTACCAGGTTGCGCGCGCTGCTCGACGAGCCGGGCACAGCTTTCGCGGGCCAGAACGAAGACGCGGCGCAGCTTCGCGAACGATGCATGGCAGCACTCGCTGCTTCGCGGCGGCGCATCGAGCGCGAGTACGAAGTGCCACTCGTGTCGCACTCGCCTCTCGAGCCGATGAACGGCACCGCGCATGTCACCGAGCGGGGCGCAGAGCTGTGGGTTCCCACACAAGTGCAATCCGATATGCGCACCGATGTCGCCAAGGCGCTCGGTATCGACGAGGCCGCGGTCACGATTCACACGACTCAGCTCGGCGGTGGCTTTGGGCGCCGTCTCAAGACGGACTACGGCGTGGAGGCCGCGCTGATAGCCAGAGAGGCGCGTGCGCCGGTGAAACTGGTCTGGTCGCGGGAGGAGGACACGCAGCACGGTTTCTACCGTCCGTGCGCGCTCGCTCGCATCACGGCGGGTGTCGATGAGAAGGGCGCGCTCACCGCGGTCCATGCGCACGTCGCCTGCATCGACGCGGATCAACCCATCGGCGGACTGGTGGGTCAGCCCTATGCATTGCCCAACCTGCTGGTGAGCTACGCCGGATTCAATCCAGGGGTGCCGCTGGGCGCTTGGCGCGCCGTGGATCCCACGTTCAACACGTTCTTCCTCGAGAGTTTCATCGACGAGCTGGCCGGGGAACTTGGCCGCGATCCGTTCGAGTACCGGCGCGAGCTGCTCGCCTCCGACCCGCGCGCGCTGCGCGTATTCGACGCCGCGGTTGCGGCAGGCGCGAACCCGCCGCCGGGTCGTCATCGCGGCGCCGCCCTGCTGCGCGGCTTCGGCTCACTGATGGCGGAAGTGGCTGAAGTTTCGGTGCGGCCGGACGGGAGGCTCACCGTACACCGGGTTGCTTGCGCCATCGACTGTGGCACGGCGGTCAATCCCGATCAGATACGCGCCCAGACCGAGGGTGGCGTCGTGTTTGCGTTGTCTGCCGCGTTGCATGGTTCGATAACGATCAAGGGCGGGGCGGTCGAGCAGGCCAACTTCGACTCCTATCCTCTGGTGCGAATGGCGGACGCGCCGCAGGTGTCGACGTCCGTTCTCGAAAGTCCGGATGCGCCAGTCGGCGGAGTGGGCGAGCCTCCAGTGCCGCCCATGGCGCCCGCACTGGTGAATGCCATCTTCAGCGCCACCGGTCGACGCATCCGGACGTTGCCGATCGGTGCGCAGGAGCTGAAGCCGCTGGCGCCGGCCTGACGCCGGCGCCGGGCCAAACGGGACGAAGGCCGCCCGCCCGCCGGGGACGTGGAGAATCTCCCCGGTTCCCTGCTAATCTGCGCGTCCGCATCCAGATCTGAGGGGAGAAGCAAAATGAGGATCCGGATTACCGCCCAATGGCTCGCCCTGCTGCTCGCCGCGCTATTGCTCGGCGCATGCGGCGGACAGAAAGAGCCGGCCCAGAAGGCCATCGAATCGGCCGAAGCGGCGATCGCCAAGATTCGCGATGACGCCGCCAAGTTCGTTCCGGACGACCTCAAGGATCTCGAGGCCAGCCTCGCCGGCATGAAGGACAACTTCGCCAGGGAAAACTATCCGGCGGTGCTGCAGGCATCGCGCTCGCTCAATACGCACATCGCCGCCGTGGCCGACACGGTCGCCTCGAAGAAGACCGAGGCCGAAGCGATGACCGCACAGCTCACCGAGCAGTGGAATACCTTGAGCGTCGAGGTGCCGGAGCTGGTCGAGGCGGTGACCGCCCGCGTCGACTCGCTCGTCAAGAGCGGCAAGCTGCCCAAGGACGTCGATGCGGCGACGTTCGAGCGGGTCAAGACCGAGTCCGCGAGCATGGCGCAAAGCTGGCAGCAGGCGTTGGGGGCGTTCTCCAACAGCAATCTGCAGGAAGCGGTCGACCGGGCGCAGATTGCCAAGGAAAAGGCCGCTACGACGATGAACACCCTGGGAATGAATGCAACGGGCTGATCACTCGCATCATTGCAACGACGCCCCGGCATGACCGGGGCGTCGTCGTTTCCGGGCTGGCGCCGCCTTACAGCTGCAGCTGGCTCCCCAGCAACACCACGCGATGCGCCGGAATGCGGAAGAAATCGGTGGCATTGACGGAGGTCCGCATCATCCAGGCGAACAGCCGCGTGCGCCAGCGGCCGAACGGTGAACGGCGCGCGGGCGTCACGACATCCGAGCCGAGGAAGAACGAGCAATCCTCCGCGAACAGCTTCAGCCCCTGCGCGCGGCAGCGCGCCAGCGCCTCGGGCACGTCGGGATGCTCGAGGAACCCGAAACGCGCCTTGACGATGTACATCCCTTCCTTCAGCTCGCGCACGGTGACGCGCGAGCCGGCAGTGACCCGCGGCACACGCGCGGTCTCCACGTGAAACAGCACGATGCGCTCGTGCAGCACGTGGTTGTGGCCGAGGTTGTGCAGCAGCGAGCGCGGGACGATACGCGGGTTGCTGGTCATGTAGATCGCGGTACCCTGAACGCGCGGCAGCTCCGGCGCCAATTCGCGCGTGAAGGTCTCCGGATCCATGGCATCCCGCTCGAGCTCGGCCTGCATGCGCGCCCGTCCGAGATGCCAGGTCGACAGGACGATGTAGACGAGCACGCCGGCCACCAGCGGCACCCATCCACCGTTGTCGATCTTGGTGAGGTTGGCGAGGAAGAACGCCACGTCGACGATGAGGAAGGCCCCGAACACGAGCGCCACGCGGGATCTGCCCCAGCCCCACACGTGCAGGGCGACGAATCCGATCAGCAGCGTGGTCACGACCATCGTGCCCGTGACGGCGGTCGCGTACGCGGCGGCGAGCCGCTCCGATGAACCGAACGCCACGACCACGATGATCACCAGCGCGAGCAGGACCCAGTTCACGAACGGCACGTAGATCTGCCCGGGCTCGGTGGGCGAGGTATACAAGATCCGCAGGCGCGGCAGCAGCCCGAGCTGAATTGCCTGCTTGGTCATGGAAAAAGCGCCGGTGATCACCGCCTGCGAGGCGATCACGGTGGCTGCAGTGGCCAGGAGCACCAACGGCGCGAGCGCCCACGTCGGCGTCAGCAGGTAGAACGGATTGCCGGTGGTCTGCGGATCGCTGAGGACCAATGCGCCCTGGCCGAAGTAGTTGAGCGCCAGCGCGGGGTATACGAGGGCAAACCAGGCGATGCGTACCGGGCCGGCGCCGAAGTGACCCATGTCGGCGTACAGCGCTTCAGCACCCGTGAGCGCCAGCACCACGGTGCCGAATACGGCCGCAGCCATGCGCGGCTCGTGCACGATGAGCGCGGCGCCTTGCATGGGATCAAGTGCCGCGAGGATTGCCGGATGGCGCAGGATCGCAACGAATCCCAGCGCGCCGATGGCCACGAACCAGCTGACCATCACCGGGCCGAACCAGGCGCCGACCTTTCCCGAGCCCTGACGCTGCACGGCGAACAACAGCACCAGGATCACGACCGTGATCGCAACGACGTGCATCGCCAGCTCCGGATTCAGGATTCCCAGTCCCTCCACGGCGCTCAATACGGAGATGGCCGGCGTCAGCACGGCGTCGCCATAGAACAGCGCGGCGCCGAACACGCCGAGCGCGAAGAGTTTCAGCGCATACCGCCCGGCGGTGTGCAGCTGCGGCTCGGTGAGCGCGAGCAGCGAGAGGATTCCGCCTTCGCCGTTGTTGTCGGCGCGCATCACGAAGCCGACGTACTTGATCGAAACGACGACCATGAGCGCCCAGAAGATCAGCGACACCGCACCGAGCACGTGCGGCGCGGTCGGCTGCAGACCCACGGTGGAGCTGAAGAATTGCTTGAACGCGTACAGCGGGCTGGTGCCGATGTCGCCGTAGACGACGCCAATCGCGCCGAGGATCGGCGCCCACTTGCTCTTGTTCATTTGCTGGGGCCGGAGTGAGCGCGCATGCGAGCGGCGAAGTATGCACCGGGCGCGAACTGTCGCCAACTCGCGTCAACTTGCGCACGCTTGCAGTGCCGCCGAGCGTGCTAGATTCGCGCTCGGCCTCGCGGTCCACACCGTTTTTTCGTCGCAGGAGTAATGCCGCGTGAAACTGTCGAGCGTCGTCATCGCTGGGACATGGGCCCTTGCATTTGCAGCGCCGCCGGTGTTGGCGCAGGCGCAGGACAAGCTCGGCAGCCCGCACGACGAGCGCTTTCGGCTGAGCGGCGGCGTGTTTGCTGCGGATACACGGACGGATCTGCGGCTGGATCCCGACGCGGGTCCGACCGGCACCGAAGTCAGCGCCGAGGACGACCTCGCACTGCGCGACCACAGCGATTCGGGCGACGTTGAGGTCGAGGTGCGCATCCGCGAGCGGCACCGCGTGCGCTTCAACTACTTCAGGATCGATCGCACCGGCACTGCGCAGCTCGACCGTCAGATCCAGTTCGGCAACGACCTCTACCAGGTCGACGACGTCGTCACCTCGACCCTCGACATGCGCAATTTCGGGGTGAACTATTCGTACGAGTTCCTGCGCATCGACCGTATCGCGCTCGGCGCCAGCTTTGGAGTGAATCTCGTGGAGCTGAGCGCGGAGGCCGTGGTCCCCGCGCGCGGTATCCGCGAGGATGAGAGCCGGGCGGCGCCGACGCCGACCTTCGGTGCGCACGCGCTCGTCCGCATCACCCGCCACATTCATGCCGAGCTGCGCGGCGAGTATCTGCAAGTCAACGTCGACAACTTCGACGGCACCGTCACCAACCTGCACGGCGCCGTGGTCTACCGATTCAACCGCAACCTCGGAGTCGGCCTCGGTTACGGCAAGCTCGAGACCGATATCGAGTCCCGCAAGGCCGGCGATACGGGCCGCTTCCGCATCGACAACAGCGGCGGCCTGCTCTTCATGCGCGTTACTTTTTGACAATTTCATGCGGTTGCTGCAGCTTGGTCCGCAGGTACGTGCGCAGCGTAAGCAAGGAGAACGACCATGGCATTTGTATATGCAGAACAAGCAACCTGGAGCGGCAAGCGATTCCTCGCCCTGCTCGGCGCCATCGGTGTCAACCTCGGCCTCATACTGGCGCTGAGCAACGGCCTGACGTTCGACAAAGTCGTCGTCTGGGATCCGGCCCCACCCCCCGTCCAGATCATCAAGGACCCGCCCCAAAAACGCGTCATGGTGGTGCCGACCGTGCCCCAGGGCGCGCTGCAGCCCACGGTGCCCGAGGTGTACGTGCCGGTGCCCGTAATCCCGATTGAGTTCGATCCGGCGGCGCCCGGCGCTGGCCCGGTCCCCCAAGAGCCGGTCGTGCCGGCGATAGTGCCGTCGATGCCGCTGCAGGCAGCTGGCGCGCTGACCCCACCGGTGTATCCGGCGATATCGATCAAGCTCGAGGAGCAGGGCACCGTGCAGCTGATGATCTACGTATTGCCCAACGGGCAGGTCGGCGACGTGCGCATTGCGCGCAGCAGCGGCTTTCCGCGCCTCGACCAGGCTGCGATGGCCGCCGCACGCAGGGGTTGGCGCTTCAAACCTGCTACGAGCGGCGGCGGCCCGATGGCGGCTTGGGGTCGATACGCCGTGACGTTCAGCCTCAAGGACTGAGCACCCTGTCTTGCGCATCTCGCGCACACGCCACTAGGCTCTCATGGGTCAATGGCGTGATGTGCGAGGGCGCGGATGTTCTATCTTCTGCTGACGACTGCATGCGCCGGCTTGTTTGCCGGCGCAGCTCTTTATATCAACCTCGTCGAGCATCCCGCACGCCTGTCCTGCGGGACGGAATTCGCACTGAAGGAGTTTGCTCCCAGCTATGCGCGCGCCGCAGTGATGCAGGCGACGCTCGCGCTGATCGGAATGGCAGCGGGCTCGTATGCGTCGTACCTGACGCGCGATGCGTGGGTGCTGGTGGCCGCGCTCCTGCTCGGAAGCGCGGTGCCGTACACGCTCATCGTGATGATGCCGACGAACCAGCACATCCTGCATCCGGCCCTCGACGCGACGCCGGCCGAGAAGATGCGGCTCCTGAATCGCTGGGGCCGCCTGCACGCGGTTCGCACGGCCGCCAGCCTGGCGGCATTCGTGATCTTGTTGACGCGAGTCTGATCGAGAAGGTCGAAAGGCGCGGCGGCGCGAAGCGTGGCGCCGCGGCTAGGCGCGCGACAGGCGTTTGAACGCTGTTGCCAACAGCAGCGCCCGCCCGGTCCAGCGGAATAGCCGCATCGGGCCGACGAGCGCGACGAGCGCGAAGACTGCGCCGATGACGATCGGGGACGACGTGAGACGCCGCATCAAGTCGATTCCCCTGTCGACAGTCCCGAGCTGGCCCTCCAGGGTCGACGCGGCGAGACCCACCTCGCGCCGCTGCTGCTCGCAACGCTCCTGAAGAGCGCGCCGCCGCCGGGCCAGCTCTTCTGCGCGCGCACTCATAGGCGAGCTTCGAGCTCGGCGCGATCCTTGCGCAGCTCCGCGCGCGTCGCTTCGAGCAGTCGCGGCGTTCTGCGCAGCATCACGATAACGATGACGACGGCGATGACGGCAAGCGCCACGAAGCCGCTCGTGACCAGGATTGCCGCGAGGAGCCGTGGGCCGTCCCAGAACGCGATGATGATGGTCGCTCCGATGAAGATGACGCCCGCGCCGGCAGCGAGCAAAGCGACGAACGTCCATATCAGCAGCTCGGCCGCGCGCTGAACTTCCTCTTGCAACTCCGTGGCGAAGAGCTCGAGTCGCGTCTGGACGAGCGCGACCGCCGTTGCGACGAGTCTGGTGATCGAGCGGAACAGGCCGCTCGCCGAGCGCTGCACTGCGGGTTCCTCGATATCCGTCATGAGCCGATCAACGGCGGCTCATCAACAGGCCAAGCACCAAGCCAGCGGCCGCGGCGATGCCGGCCGCCCGCCACGGGTTCTCGCGCACGTAGGAATCGGCGTTATCCGCGATCTCGCGCGTGCGCTCCAGCAGGCCCTCCTGCACTTTCCCGATGCGCTCCTTCGCCGCCCGCACCGACTCCTCGGCCCTGGCCCGCGCCTCTGCAACTTTTTCACCGGCCTGGCCCGCGGTCGCGCGCAGCAGCGCCTCTGCATCTTCCACCACGGCCTGCAGATCGGCCATCAGCTTGTCGGTAGTGACCGGTTTCATGTGGCGAGCTCCGGATGAAAAGCTTCGATCCTGGGTATGGCTGCGAGTTTCGCGTATTCAAGTGCGGACGCGCGCAGCTGTTCGTCGCGCGAGCGGATGAGAAGACGCATGACGAGACGGCGGAGGTCTGCAACGTGCTGCGCGAAGCAACTCCTTGAAACGTGTGCGCCCTCGGTTCTGATCGAAGCCGACGCATCGCCGCGCGCCGCCACGTCGGCGGCAGTCCTTCGGCCGCGAATTGCCGATCGATTGCGGTGTCTCGAGCGGCTCTCATGCTGTAGGGCAAACCCTGAAAATCCCGTGCGCGAGGGTACCAGCCAGGAACACCCAGGCAGGCCGCGAGGCGCTTTTCCAGGGCGCCAAATGTGAATAGGGAGCTCCGTCGAGTCGCGCTGTGTCGCAACGTAACTTATTGCATCAGCGAGTTTTTCGACAGGGGGCAGTGAGCCGAGTTTCTGGCTGTTTTGTTCACATATTCCGCTTGTATCCGCACTCGCAGCGTGCACTTACTGGCTTTTTGGGAACCAAGTCGCAGTTCACGTACTATCGAACGCGACGCGCGTCACACTCTTCGTGGATTAAGTCATGTCCGGTCCGTACAATGTTAAACAAGCGTTATTAGCGGCTTACCGCCACTTGTTGACGCCGTTGGTCCGAATCCTCCTGCGAAACGGCATCTCTTATTTGGAGTTTGCGGAGGTAGCCCGACAGGTGTTCGTCGACGTGGCGGGACGGGATTTCACTCTTCCAAAGAGAAAAATCTCGCTGTCTCGCATAGCAATCATGACCGGCCTGTCACGCAAAGAGGTGGCCAGGCTGGCGAGGGAAGGGCAGCAAGTAAAGAGAATCAGCGAAGTCGGTGACTTGAACCGCGTTACGCGAGTCCTGCAAGGCTGGTACACCGATGGGGATTTCACTGGGCCGTACGGTGTTCCTTTGGATCTTGCCTTTGAGGAAGTCGGACGCAAGCCAAGCTTTTCGGAGTTGGTTCGTAGATACAGCGGCGATATGCCTGCGCGAGCGATGTTGGATGAACTTGTTCGTGTCGCTGCTGTGCGATTCGAGGCCGACAGTGGCCTGATCCGCGTGCTTACTAGGTCTTACATACCTGAGAAGTTGGCCCCGGAGAGTATTCGACGCTTTGCAACGGTGGCTCACAATTTTATCGATGTTCTCGACGTAAATCTGCACAAGCCAGGACCGGGAAAGGGCCGATTCGAACGTGTGGTGCATGCCGACGAGGGGCTGACTGCAAAAGACTTAGCTGAGTTTGAACTCTTTGTCAGAGAGCGTGCACCGCACTTCTTAGTTGAAATAGATGATTGGTTGTCTGGCCGCACCGGTCCCGCGCCTGGATCGCCTAGAACGCACACTGGTGTTGGTTTGTATCACTACATCAGAGATGAACTACAAGAACGCCGTCTCGATGAGATGCTTGAAAGAGGGGAATCAGATGTCGATGCCAATGAGTCGCCGGCTCGTCCGTAGTGCGCTACTGAGTACCGGCGCCTGGATTTCGATGGCGCTGATGGTGGCGGGCACCGCACCAGCTAGCGCTGGCATTAAAGGATTTTCCGCTGAGGACCTTGCGGCAGCAGCGCACAGTCAAGTCTTGGCTATCGGGCCTGTTGAAAGCGCCGATCTCAGAGAAAGAACAATAACTGTATTGGGGCAGCGATTTGTTGTTTCATCTGGTTCGCATATTCAGCTCGCGCAGACTCCAAACCTTGCAACGAATTTGCGGGCGTTAAAGTCACTGCAGGTAGGAGCGTACGTCGCGGCTTCTGGTGAATTGCATGGGAACGTACTGATGCTGACAGAGCTTCGGCACTCGGCTGATAGCTACGTTTCCGGCTCGTCCGCTGTTTTCCTGCGAGGCGTGGTTACGGCCGTTGACTACTCTCGAGGACAGCTGTTTGTAGGAAGCGCGTGGATCGACTACACCCCAACGCTTGCTGGCGGCCTGCTGTACCAGCCTTCGATGGGGTCAACAATAGAAATCTATGGAACGCAGCCTACGCCGCGCGGAATGCTCGTCGCAACGAGTGTTGGCTGGGAAGCAGCTAACGGAATTAGCGGTGGCGACATGAGCGGGATCAGTGGCGGGGACGCCATGAGCGGCATCAGCGGTGGCGACATGAGCGGGATCAGTGGCGGGGACGCCATGAGCGGCATCAGCGGCGGCGACATGAGCGGGATCAGTGGCGGGGACGCCATGAGCGGGATCAGTGGCGGGGACGCCATGAGCGGGATCAGTGGCGGGGACGCCATGAGCGGCATCAGCGGTGGCGACATGAGCGGGATCAGTGGCGGGGACGCCATGAGCGGCATCAGCGGTGGCGACATGAGCGGGATCAGTGGCGGGGACGCCATGAGCGGCATCAGCGGTGGCGACATGAGCGGGATCAGTGGCGGGGACGCCATGAGCGGCATCAGCGGTGGCGACATGAGCGGGATCAGTGGCGGGGACGCCATGAGCGGCATCAGCGGTGGCGACATGAGCGGGATCAGTGGCGGGGACGCCATGAGCGGCATCAGCGGTGGCGACATGAGCGGGATCAGTGGCGGGGACGCCATGAGTGGCATCAGCGGTGGCGACATGAGCGGGATCAGTGGCGGGGACGCCATGAGTGGCATCAGCGGTGGCGACATGAGCGGGATCAGTGGCGGGGACGCCATGAGTGGCATCAGCGGCGGCGACGCGCTGAGCGGCATCAGCGGTGGTGATATGAACGGGATTAGCGGAGGCGATTTACGCAACTAGACTTGCGACGGCGGCACGGTCCAGACTGCCAAGCGCCGCGAACTCAGGCAGCCGGGCTGGATGACTGGGCTGCATTCCTTGCCAATCTGGCAAGTAGCTCAAGAAGGACACTCGATTCTCCCCAGTGAGTATCTGGCCGCCTGCGCCAGATACGCGCATTGAAACCCCACTCTCATCGCGAAATCCTGGTCCCCTGTTACGCCTTCGCTGCGCTAGGTAGGCTTGCCTCTCCGCAGGCGACCTGAAATCAATGCGCCAGTGAGTGAAAGCAATCGATATCGAATCCATGCAGCGACTCGCCGCATCCTGAAGCCTCTCGTGAGATTGTTGCTGCGGCAGGGCATCGCCGCAGGGGAACTTGCCGACCTGTGCAAAGCGATTTATGTGGAAACCGCAGCAGCGGAACATCTGCGACCGTCTGGCCGCGTCAATCAATCAAGGGTTGCAATAGTTACTGGTCTTACTCGGGCCGAAGTAAGAAGGCTACTGATCTCACCTCGCAGCGACGCGGCGCGATATGAATGGCACAAGCATCGTGCTAGTCGTGTGCTCTTAGGCTGGTACCAAGACCCCGACTTTCTTGACCGTCGCGGTCTACCAAGAATTCTACCCGTCCGCGGCAGGCAGAATTCGTTTGCAAAGCTCGTTCGCCGCTACAGTGGTGATATGCCTGTCCGGGCAATGCTCGATGAGCTAATAGCGAGCGGTGCAATTGCGACCAACAAGAACGGGCAGGTGCGCGTGAAACTGAAAACGGTTCCTACTGGAGACATTGATGCGAAGAGCGTTGCGACTATTGGTAACAAGCTCTCAGACTATCTAAGTACGCTCGTTCGAAATTCGGCGGCAAACAAAAAGCCACTCTTTGAGGCAACTGCATTCTCGGCGAATGTAGACAAGGCGCGCCTGCCAATATTGAATCGTGATATTCGAATTCAAGGTGGAAGTTTTATTGCGTCGATAGGAAATCAACTTCAATTGGTATCCTCCGGCAAGAGACAGAAGAAGAATGCCCGAACACCTCGGGCCGTGCGGCTTGGCGTGACGGTATTTGTGTTTGAGGTTGAATCAACATGACGCGGTCGATGGTGCCGAAGTCTCGAGCGCTAAGAGTTCGGCGGGCGAGGCAAAGTGAACAGAGTCGCCAAAAAAGCCCGGCTGGATCGGCGCACGGCCGCGAGCTCAGTGCTATGGAGCATGGGCTGCTCGAAAAGATCGCTGACGTGATGATGCTCTCGGGTGTTGGTGCTTCCCAGCTCAAAGCGGCTTTCGGTCGCATAGCGGCGAAGACGAGCCATCGACGTGCACGACGATCAGGTCCAACAGCCGGGCGTGAGTGGTGGTTCTATGCTCACGTGCTCACAGTGTGGCACCAATTTCCTGAATTCACGGATGAGAATGGACTAGGCCGCCCACTCCCGCTTGTTGGACGGACAAGGAGCTTTGCAGCCCTAGTCGCAAGAGCTCTGCCTCGTTCAAAGCCAGGGCATATTCTGACAGCACTCGAATCGCTAGGTGCCGTAAAAAGACTGGAGAATGGCTCTGTGTTACCGCTCTCACGAAGCCTTATTGTGAGGAAACGTACACGAATGCCAATGCACGGCGGGCTGCAAATGCTGGATGCTTTGGTTTCGACAATTCATTTCAATGGAGTGCAAAATCGTGCGCGGAAACCAGGTCGAGGCCTATTTGAGCGCGCGGTCCTGTGCGAGAGGTTTGATCTGCGACACCTGCGCGCTCTCGATGCGCTAGTGCGCACGCATGGCCAGGCGCTACTTGAGTTTCTCGACAATTGGTTCTCCCATCACGAGGCGTCGCCGAAGACCAGCAAGCACAACGTCGGGCATGCAGGAGTTGGAATCTATGTGTTTGCCAAGAAGGGTAGCCTGCTGCCGATAAGAGTCGGCTCTAGTGTTCCACGATAATCGCAGGCGAACTATTTTTTTGGTAACTCATCCCGCAAAGCCCGCCTCAATATCTTCCCCACATTCGACTTCGGCAGTTCGCTGCGGAAGTACACGTACTTCGGCACCTTGTACCCCGTCAGCGCCTTGCGGCAGTGGGCGATCAGCTCCTCCGCGGTCAGATTCGGGTCCTTCTTCACCACGAACAGCGCCACCACTTCGCCGGCCCGCTCGTCTGGCTGCGCGACCGCAGCCACTTCCAGCACGCCGGGGTGCGTGACGGCCACGCTCTCAACCTCGTTCGGGTACACGTTGAACCCGGACACCAGGATCATGTCCTTCTTGCGATCCTCTATGTACACGAAGCCCTTCTCGTCGATGCGGCCCACGTCGCCGGTTCGCAGCCAGTCGTCGGGGAACATCACCTTCGCGGTCTCGTCGGGACGGTTCCAGTAGCCGCGCATCACTTGTGGCCCGCGCACGCAGATCTCTCCGACCTCGTTCAGGCCGAGCTCTTTGCCGTCGTCGTCGCGGATCGATATTTCGGTGGACGGGATCGGCAACCCGATCGAGCCGTTGAAATCGTGATTGAGCAGCGGATTGATGCAGGCGGCCGGCGACGTCTCCGTCAGTCCCCAGGCCTGCGTGAGCGTATTGCCCGTCACCTTCTTCCAGCGTTCCGCGACCGCACCCTGTACGGCCATGCCGCCGCCCAGCGTCACGGTGAGACCGCTGAAATCCACCGTGTCGAAACCAGGCGTGTGCAACAGCGCGTTGAACAACGTATTCACGCCGCTGAGGTACGTGAAGCGGTACTTCTTCAGCTCCGCGACAAATGCGCCGAAATCGCGCGGATTGGTGATGAGGATGTTGCGCGCGCCCGATTGCATGAACACCAGGCAGTTCGCCGTGAGCGAGAAGATGTGGTACAGCGGCAGCGCCGTGATCACGATGTCCGTGCCGCTGGGCGGGGCCGCGGTGCTCAGCCAAGCACCCGCCTGCAGCACATTGGCCACCATGTTCCTGTGCGTGAGCACCGCGCCCTTGGACACGCCGGTAGTGCCGCCGGTGTATTGAAGGAACGCGATGTCGTCGTGGCCAACGTCGACCGGGTGCAGGCCGAGCCGGCGGCCCGCGCTCAGCACGTCGTTGAAGTGTACCGCGCCGGGCAGCGAGTATTTCGGCACCTGTTTGCGCACGTGGCGCAGCACGAAGTTCACCAGCAGCGATTTCGGAAACCCCAGCATGTCGCCGACGCCGGTGAGGATCACGTGCTTGACGTTGGTCTGGCCGATCACCTCCTGCAGCACGTGCGCGAAGTTTTCGAGGATCAGGATCGCCTTCGCACCCGAATCCTTGATTTGATGCTCGAGCTCCCGAGTCGTGTACAGCGGGTTCGTGTTCACCACGGTCATGCCCGCGCGCAGCACCCCCGCAATGGCTACGGGATACTGCAGGACGTTCGGCATCATCAGGGCGACGCGATCGCCCTTCTTCAGTCCCGCGACGTTCTGCAGCCAGGCGCCGAAGCAGCGGCTGCGCTCGTCGAGATCGGCGTAGCTCAGCGTCACGTCCATGTTCGTGTACGCCGGGGCGTCGCGGTACTTCCTGAAGCTCTCCTCGAACAGGTGCTTCAGGGATGGGTAGCGGTTGGGATCGATTTCAGCCGGAACGCCTTGCGGGTAGGACTTCAGCCAGATCTTGTTCACGATCGCTCCGTCTGGTCTCGTCGTGCGTCGTTTCGGTGCACGGGATATATAGCATCGCCCTCCGTGAGGCAGCAATGCGTAATTGCACCGTGACACGCGCGGGTGCGCGTTGCCTCACGAGCCGGGCACGACCGGTCAGCGCTCGAGCAGCGGGCGCAATGCCGGCCAGAGGGTGTCGAGGAGAACCCTTTGGGCCGGCGCCGAGGGGTGAATCCCATCGGCCTGCATCATCGCCGGGTTGCGCACCACCCTCTCCATGAAGAAAGGCACGAGGGGAAGCTTGTATCGGCGCGCGAGATCGCCATACAGGGCCTGAAACTTCTGCGTGTAGGCCGGACCGTAGTTGGGCGGTATGCGCATTCCAACCAGCACGACGCGGGCGTCTGCGGCGCGGGACTGGCGAATCATGGCATCGAGGTTGTCGCGCACCTCGGCGAGCGGGAGGCCGCGCAGGGCGTCATTGCCGCCGAGCTCCAGGACGACCACGGCGGGCCGATGCAGCTCGAGCGCCCGCGCCAGCCGGACGGCTCCGCCGCTCGTGGTTTCACCGCTTACGCTGGCATTGACCACCCGGTATCCGTAACCTTGCGAGGTCAGTTTCTTCTGCAGCAACGCGACCCAGCCCTCCTCGACGCGAATGCCGTACGCGGCGCTGATGCTGTCGCCGACAACCAGTATCGTCGGCTGCGCCGCGGCGGCGTGCGCGCTCTGAAGTGCGGCGAGCGCGAGCCATAACAGCCCGAGGCGTGTGAGCACAATCTTGAGCATGAACGGTCAGGTGGTCCTCAAAGCGGAAAATGTCGGCAAGCAGGTTAGCAGCCCCGAAGGTGAGCTGACCATTCTCGCCGACGTTACTCTGGACATCGAAGCAGGCGAATCAGTTGCGGTGGTCGGCGCCTCGGGGGCGGGGAAATCCACGCTGCTGGCGTTGCTCGCCGGCCTCGATGAGCCGAGCACCGGCCGCATCTGGCTGAACGGCGCGGAGCTCACCGCGCTCGACGAGGACGGCCGCGCGGCCGTGCGCGCCCAGCATGTCGGCTTCGTGTTCCAGTCTTTCCATCTCGTGCCTTCGCTCACGGCCATCGAGAACGTGATGCTGCCGCTCGAGCTCGCCGGGCGCCCGGATGCGCGCGCTTCGGCGCTCGATGTGCTGGAGAAAGTCGGCCTCACGGCGCGCAAGGCGCACTACCCGCGCCAGCTCTCGGGTGGAGAACAGCAGCGTGTGGCCATCGCACGCGCCTTCGTGACGCACCCTGCCGTTCTGTTTGCCGATGAGCCCACCGGCAATCTCGATACGGTCACGGGCGAGCGCGTGATGCAGTTGCTGTTCGACCTGAACGCGGCTTCTCACGCCACGCTCGTGCTGGTGACGCACGACAAGGCGCTGGCTTCGCGCTGCTCACGCATCGTGCGGCTCGACGCCGGCCGGATGGTCTGACATGCGCGCGTTGCGCTTCGCACTCCTCACGCTGGTGCGCGACTGGAAGTCCGGCGAGCTCACGGTCCTGCTCCTGGCGCTCGTCGTCGCCGTCGGCGCCCTGACCGCCGTGGGCTTCTTCACCAATCGCGTCAGCCAGGCCGTCGCGGTGCAGGCCGCCGAGGTTCTCGCCGCGGACCTGCGCCTGCAGTCGAGCAATCCTCTGGGCCGGCGCTACATCGAGGAAGCGCGGCGCCGCGGGATGCAGACTGCGCGCACGCTGTCGATGCTCAGCGTGGTATTCCGCGGCGAGCGCAGCCAGCTCACTGCCCTGCGCTCGGTGGGCCCGGGCTACCCGTTGCGCGGCAAGGTGCGCATAGCCGATCAGCCCTTCGCGCAGGCGCGCGTCACTGAAGAGATTCCGGCGCGCGGCCAGGTCTGGGCCGACGCACGCCTTCTCGCCACGCTGGATGCCGGTGTCGGCGATACGGTGACGGTCGGGGCCGCCGCATTTCGCGTCGGACGCGTGCTCGACTACCGCCCCGACCAGGGCTCGACGTTCTCTGATCTGGCGCCCAACCTGCTCATGCACATCGACGATGTGCCAGCCACCGAGCTGGTGCAGCCGGGCAGCCGCCTCACCTACGCCAACCTCTTCGCCGGAACCCCGGCGCGCGTGGCTGCTTTCAAGACCTATCTGGAGGAGACGCGCGCCCCCGGCGAACGGCTCCTGGACATCGCCGAGGCGAGCCCGCAGATTCGTTCCTCCTCCGATCGCGCCGGCCGCTTTCTCAACCTCGCCGGGCTCGTGAGTGTGCTGTTGGCGGCCATCGCGGTCGCCATGGCCGCGCGCCGCTACGCGCAGCGGCATCTGGACAACGTGGCGCTGATGAAATGCATGGGCGCCTCGCAGGGTTTCATACTGCAGATCAGCTTGATGGAGCTGGTGCTTCTCGCGCTGATCGCAACCGCCGCAGGAACCACGGTGGGTTATCTGGCGCAGGAAGGGCTGGCCTGGCTGTTGCGCGACCTGATCCGCGGCGAATTGCCGATGCCCACGCCGGACGCCGCCTACCTGGGGCTCGTCACGGCGGTCGCGGTATTGACCGGTTTTGCCCTGCCGCCGCTGCTGCAATTGCGCGACGTGCCACCGGTGCGCGTGCTGCGGCGGAACATGGAACCGCCGCCGCTCGCCTACTCGATCACCTACGGGCTCGCGATCGCCGCGATCCTCGGGATGCTCCTCTGGCTGGTGCGCGATTGGCGCCTCGTGCTCGGAGTTGCCGCCGGGACCGCCGCCACGCTCGCGATTCTGATGCTGGCGGGCTGGGTACTGGTCAAGGTCCTGGCGCGGTTTCGCGGCGGAGTCGGCGTGGCATGGCGCTACGGCCTGGCGAACGTCGCGCGCCGCGGGCGCGAGAGCATCGTGCAGATCGTCGCATTCGGCCTCGGGCTCATGGTCCTGCTGCTGCTCGCCCTGGTGCGCGACGACCTGCTGCGGGACTGGCGCGCGAGCCTGCCTGCGGACGTGCCGAACCACTTCCTCATCAACATTCGGCCCGACGAGCAGGCGGGCTTGCGGGATTTCTTCGTCGCGCGCGGCGTCGAGGCGCCGCGGCTGTTCCCGATGATCCGCGCCCGTCTCACCCACATCAATGACAGGCCCACCGCGGACATGAAGTTCGCGCACGATCGCGGCGAGAACTTCGCGGAACGCGAACAGAATCTCACCTGGGCGCTCGAGCCGCAGAAGGACAACAAGCTGGTCGCCGGCAAGTGGTGGACGCAGAGCGACGTTGGCAAGCCGCTGGTGTCCATCGCCACGGAGTATCAGGAAGAGCTGGGGCTGAAGCTGGGCGACCGCTTGAGGTTCGACATCGCCGGCGAAACCGTGGAGGCGCAGGTGGCGAGCGTGCGCAAGGTGCAATGGGACAGTTTCCAGCCGAACTTCTTCCTGGTGTTTGCGCCGGGCGTGCTCGACAAGGCGGCGGGCACTTACATGACAGCTGTTTATCTCGACGCTCAACAGCGTCGCTCGCTCGTGGAGCTCGTGCGCAGGTTCCCGAGCGTATCGATCTTCGACCTGGATGCGCTGATGAAGCAGGTGCGCGAGGTGATGGACAAGGCTTCGCTCGCGGTCCAGTACGTCTTTCTCTTCACGCTGGCGGCCGGGATCACCGTGCTGCTCGCCGCCATTCAATCCACGCGCGACGAGCGGCGCTACGAGAGCGCAATGCTCCGAACGCTGGGTGCCACGCGGCGCACGGTGTTGCAGGGCGTGGCGGCAGAGTTTGCGGCGCTCGGCCTGTTGTCCGGGACGCTGGCGGCGCTCGGGGCGAGCGTCGTCGGCTACTTCATCGCCACCGAGCTGTTCAATCTCGACTACTCGATCGACTTGCGGGTGTGGGCAGTCGGGCTGGTGTGCGGCGTGCTCCTGGTGGGTGTGAGCGGCACCCTGGCCACGCGCTCGGTCGTCAATCATCCGCCCGTCGCGACACTCAGGCAGCCATGAGTGAGACGTCAGCCAGCAAGGCCTCGTGATTACTGCGCTTGCGCGGTCTTCAACCGGCCACGCGCAGGTTGAACCACGCCGCCGGCACCGGCTGCCCGCGCATCGTCACGCCTTCGATCGTGACCTTGTACACGCCCCGGTGCAGGCTCGAGGTATTCACCGTCACGCGCAGCTGCCCATTCGAGTCGCGCAACAGGTTGTGAATCGTCCCGACGCGCGCCTGGTCCTGCTTGTCGATCGTGACGCGAAACGCGTTGAGACGCGCGAACGACACGTCGACGCGCATGTCGAGAAGCTCGGGCCGCTCGCCGGGCTGCAGGGTGAGGTGCATGCGATTGGTCGGTGAGCGATCGGGCGTGATGCGCACGGGGCGCGTTCCCGCCGGCGGTCGCAGCGGGCCGACGTCGAGGCGCGTCTCCAGCGCGGCGACCTGCTCCTGCAGCTCGCGCGTTCGATCGAACAGCAGCCAGCCGACGATGGCCAGGATGACGACGACCGCCAGCAGTCCGTACGTCGTCGCGGACCGTTGCCACCACTGGGGTTTGCGTTCCTCCAGCTCGGCGGGTCGTCCGCCGGCCTCCAGAAGGCGCAGACCCTTGTTCACCGCATCCGCGAAACGGATGTCTTCGAGGATCTGCGGATTCTCGCGGCAGTAGCGCTCGAAGTCCTGGACCCCCTTGAACGGCAACTTGCCGGTCAGGTAGCGCTCGAAGATCTGGTGCTTCTCGATGAACGCCTTGTCCATGCCGCGAGTTTGCTCATACTTGGCCGGTCGAATCCAGTATCTTCGCTAACCCTCACGGAGCGGCAGCTGCGTTGAAACACTCGACGCACTTCCCAAGGAGCCCCTTCATGTCGAGACGTGGTCTGTATCGCTCAACCGCGAGCTTCCTCGGCGCCGCCGCGCTGTCCGCCGTGATCGCTCACGCGCAGGCCGCCGCGAAGGAAGACACCTCGATCACGATCTACAGCTCGGCGCAGCCGGGCGCCATTTCGCCCGACCTGTACCGTCCGATTCCCGGCCGGGGAATGCCGAACGGCATGGCCGTTCCTGGCTACGCCGTGGTGCGCCACGAGCGCCCGGTCGAGCTGAACGCCGGACGCAGCACGCTGCGCTTCACGGACGTGGCCGGCCTGATCGACCCCACGACGGTGCATTTCAGCTCGCTCACCGATCCGGACAACACGCGCGTGCTGGAACAGAACTTCCAGTTCGATCTGGTCAGCACCGAGAAACTCCTGTCGAAGTACATCGACCGCCCCATCGCGCTGGACCGCGTGGTGGGCGACAAGACGAGCACGCTGGAAGGCACGCTCCTCAGTGCGACCGATGGCCTGGTAGTGCGCGGCCGCGACGGCCAGATCCACGCGGTGCGCGACTACAGCGGCCTGCGATTCGGTGAACTGCCCGGAGGGCTCATAACCCGGCCCACGCTCATCTGGGATGTGATGGCGAGGAAGGGCGGCGAGCACCGCACGCGCGTCTCGTATCAGACGGCGGGTGTGACCTGGTGGGCCGACTACAACCTGATCTTCAGCGAGGGCGCCAACGCCAACGCGGGATTTCTCGATGTCGGCGCCTGGGTGAGCATCATCAATCAGTCCGGCGCGAGCTATCCCGAGGCGAAGCTCAAGCTCATCGCCGGCGACGTGCACCGCGCGCCGCCGCCGCCCTCGCCGATGTTGATGGAGCGCATGGCGAAGAGCGCCGTGATGGATGCAGCCGCCGGCTTCCAGGAGAAGGCGTTCTTCGAGTTCCACCTCTACACCCTGGGCCGGCCGACCACGCTGCCCAACAATTCCACCAAGCAGATCGAGCTGTTCGAGTCCGCGAAGCGCGTGCCGGCGCGCAAGGTGCTCGTCTATTACGGCCTGAACAGCATCGGCTGGTTCTTCCCCGAGCCCGCGGTCGACCGCAATCTCGGCGGGCAGTCCAACAACAAGGTCGACGTCTACCTGGAGTTCGCCAACGACGAGAAGGTGGGCTTGGGCATTCCCCTGCCGGCCGGCCGCATCCGCGTGGCCCAGCAGGACAAGGCGGACGGCACCCTGGAGTTCATCGGCGAGGACGTCATCGATCACACGCCGCGCAACGAGGAAGTGCGCGTCAAGCTCGGTTCCGCCTTCGACGTCGTCGGCGAACGCCGCCAGGTCGACTTCAGCGTCAACACGACGGCGAAGTGGATGGAAGAGGAGATCGAGGTCAAGGTGCGCAACCGCAAGAAGGAACCGGTGGAGGTCATAGTCAAGGAGAACCTCTACCGCTGGACCAACTGGAACGTGGTGCGCAGCTCGCACAAGTACGACAAGGAAGACGCGCGCACGATCCATATCCCCGTGCGCATCGAGAAGGACGGCGAGGCCGTCGTGCGGTATCGCGTGCGCTACACGTGGTAGGGGTGCTGGAGAGCTGATCTGGCGCAAGGCGCCGACAGGTCGGCGAAGCAGCCTTCCCGGCGTCACCTGACTTCGGTCATTGGAACCGGCGCGGCGCGCCGGACTCCAACTGGATACCGGAGGAGGCAACCATGAGACGCTTCATCGCATCAATCGCGATCCTGTCATTCGCGCTGACTGCATTGGCAGCCAAGGCGGAGGAGACCACGGACGCCCAGAAGAAGGACCAGAAGAGCAAGGTCAATTCGGGCGACGGCTGCGTGTTCTCGAACACCATCAACGACTGGCAGGTCATCGATAACCGCACGCTCGCCGTGTGGGCGCCGAGCCGCAAGACCCCCTACATCGTGGAGCTGGCGTATCCCGCGGCTGGCCTGAAATTCGAGACTGCGCTCGGTTTCCAGGATCGCAACTCGGACGGGCGCTTCTGCGAGTACGGCGGGGATTCGATCGTGGTCCCGGGTCCGGTGCCGGAACGGATTCCTATCGCGCGAATTCGGCGCGTGGATCCCGAGGAGCTCACGCTCAGGCTTGCTGAGGCCGAGAAGGCGCAGGAAAAGCCCAAGGCGGCGCTGCCCGAACAGACGGACATGAAGTCGGAAAAGCCCGCGAAACCGCAAGAGGGCGGCGAACCCGACAAGAAATAGCGAGGCGTGCGAGGCGCGGCCGGCGGTCAGAAACGAAACGTGAGCCCGGCCTGCGCCTCGAGCTGCCAGACGACGCTGCCCTTGGCACGCAGCCGGCAGGTCGCGCCACTCTGGTCGCTCACGCAGAACAAGGCCGCATTGGAATCGAAGAACGTAAAGTAGCCGCGTCCCTCGAAACGCAGAGCGAGGTTCTCCGAGATGGCGTACTTGACTCCGCCGCCGAGTGTGGCCGCGAACCGCGTTTCATCGTCCAGAGCGCCGGGCCCCGGGTGAAATCGCGCGGCGCCGACAGTGCCGACTGCATACGGCTGCAGCTCGCTCTCGCTTTCAAAGGTCGCCACGCCGCCGACCTGGAAATATTCGATATCGAGATCGAACGACGGCGCGGCGTCCTGCACCTCCGTGTTCTGCCGGCTGTAGAACACCTCGATAGCCTGTCCCGGGGCGTAGCCGACATCGAAGGCCAAGGCGAGGCTGGCCGCCTCCTCGACGTCGACGCCCTGCTGCGACACGGGGTCCTCGAACTGCCCGCCGAAGCGGTAGCCCACCGCCGGGGTCAATTCGAAGTCCAGTGCCTGCGCAGCAGGGCTCAAGGCGCTCAGTGCGACGGTCGAGCAGATCCAGCGAGCGGCAATCATCGGAGTCCTCGTAACGTAGAGTCGGCACACGGCGACGCTGCGTTTATTGCGTACTGCCTTTAGTCAGGTCCCCGGCATTGCGTACCGCAGATTGCCGGTTTCGCCGGTGAGCGTAGGATGTCCGGCTGCACGATGAAACAGGGGGGACCATCCATGTCACGCCGGATTGCCGTTTTTGCACTGTCCGCCGTCGTCTGCGCCTGCACGGCCGCGCCCAAGGCGCCCGAGCCGCCCAAGCTGCAGGCGCCGCTATTCAACGACCTTGGCAACTACAGCGTCAAGATAACCACTCGCGAGCCGCTCACACAGCGGTTCTTTGACCAGGGGCTGATGCTCACGTTCGGCTTCAATCATGCGGAAGCCGCACGCTCCTATCGCGAGGCGGCACGCCTCGATCCGAGCTGCGCGATGTGCTACTGGGGTGTCGCGTTCGTCCTCGGGCCGAACATCAACATGCCGATGTTCCCTGAAGCGGCCGCCGAGGCCTGGTCGGCTTCGCGCAAGGCGCTCGAGCTCGCACCGCGCGCGACGCCGCGTGAGCGTGCGCTGATCGAAGCGCTTGCCAAGCGCTACGCGCAGGAAGCGCCGCAGGATCGCGCCCCGCTCGACCGGGCGTTCGCTGACGCCATGCGCGAGGTGGCGCGCCAGTTCCCGGACAATCTGGAAGTCCAGACTTTCTTCGCCGAATCGCTCATGGACCTGTCGCCATGGGACTACTGGAGCAGCGGTCAGCCAAAACCGGCGACGCGCGAGATCATCGCGGCGCTCGACCACGTGCTCACGCTCATGCCGAATCACGCGGGGGCGAATCACCTCTACATTCACGCGCTCGAGGCGTCGCCGAATCCCGGCAAGGCCGAAGCCGCCGCCGATCGGCTGCGGCCGCTCGTGCCCGGCGCCGGACATCTGGTGCACATGCCCGGGCACATCTACATGCGCGTCGGGCGCTATCACGACGCCGCGGTCGTCAACATCAAGGCCGGCGAAGCCGACATGTCTTACATCGCGCAATGCCAGGCGCAGGGCGTATACCCGTTGCTCTATCACCCGCATAACTGGCACTTCCTGTGGTTCGCGGCGTCGTTCGGCGGTCACAGCGAATGGGCCCGGCGCGGAGCGAACCAGACGCGCGAGCTGATGGGCACGCACAAGCACGACGACCCTGCGTTCGGACCGATCATCCAGCATTTCTGGCTGACGCCGTTGTACGACGACGTGCGCTTCGGACGCTGGGACGCGATTCTCGCGAGTACGGAGCCAGCCGATTCGCCGTACGTGCGCGGTATTTGGCACTACGCACGGGGTATGGCGCACGCGGCCAAGGGCGATCTCGCCAGCGCGCGGCGCGAGCTCGAGATTCTGCGCGTCGCCGCGAGCGACACGGCACTGCCCGCAATCCAGGTCTCGGTGCGCAACAACGCCAAGCAACTCGTCGACATCGCAGCTGCGGTGCTCGAAGGCGACATCGAAGCGCGTGCGAAAAACTATCCGCGCGCCATCGCCGTTCTCAATCGCGCGGTCGCACTCGAAGATGGGCTCGGCTACAACGAGCCCGAGGACTGGCATTTCCCTGTACGGCACCTGCTCGGCGCAGTGCTGCTGGAGTCAGGCTCAGCGGGCGCGGCCGAGAAAGCCTATCGCGAGGAACTCGAGCGCCATCCCGAGAACGGCTGGTCACTGTACGGCCTGGCGCAAAGTCTGAAAGCGCAAGGACGAACGGAGGAAGCCGCGGCCATCCAGCGGCGTTTCGACCAAGCGTGGTCGCATGCCGACGTCCAGCTCACGGCGTCGATGATCCGCTGAAACTTTGTGAGGCACGGGCCGTCCGCGAGGGCGGTCCGTCGACTACCAGTGCCGCCCGCATGGGTGCGCCGTTACAGATCTTTTGCAATTCGTAACAGTCCTTTTGCAATTGTTGCTGGTGTTTCGCGCAGCTGTCGCAGCACAACGACGCTTGAGCCGCTGTTTATCGTGCCCATCAAGTGCTAGCCTTTCTTCGCGCAACTTATCCGCATCGCGCAGTGTCAGATTTCCGCGCTGCAACGACAGAGTCGGATGGGGACAAAGATGAGCAAGGCAATTCTTGTAATGCTTACAGTGGCTTTCGTAGGCGCTCCCGCCATGGCTGGGGACGTGAAGGTGGCGATGCGACCGGTCACGAGTTTCGGCTACCTGGATACCGACAAGGATTCGCGCCTGACACCGGCCGAGGCGAAGGCCGATTGGGCGGTTGCGCAGGGATTCGAGCGTGCCGACGCCAATCAGGACGGATTTCTGGACAAGGAAGAGTTCGCGACGCTCTCGAAGGGCTGACGCACTCCGCGTCCCTCGATTTCGCGACGCCGTTCCGGCGCGCGGCTAGCGATCGGACCATGGTACTCAAGGGCCGTCAGCCCCCAGGGGCGGCGGGCCCTTCGCGGAAGGGTCGTATGGCACAATCGATGCCGCACAGGAGGTCAGACCGTGAACGCCACATCATTGAGTCTCGTCGCGCTGCTGATCTGTGCAGTGGCGATGGCGGCAGATGCGCGTGATCCGAGCACCTTCGAGGCGCTCGACAAGGACAAGGACGGGGTGATCACCGCTTCCGAGGCGCGCGCGGATCCGTCGGTGGCATCGCGCTTCGCAGCGGCCGACAAGAACCAGGATGGCTATCTCAGCCGCGGCGAATACAACGAGCTGCGCAAGCCGTAGTCGCGCGGCGGCAGCGGATCGCTGCACGTCGCGCTGACCGTGCCGGTGCGGCCACGGCGCGGGCGAACCGCCACCGGCGCACGCTGTCCCAAAGTTCTCTGGGCATGTGGCCGCGGCGCCGAGGTGAGCCCGTGAATGGAAGCCGGTCATCCGTGAGTCAGCCACCCCCCCTTGATCTGCCGGCGGTCGACCTGAAGGCGCGAGCCTTGTTCCTCGACGTGGACGGTACCCTGCTCGAGATCGCCTCCGCGCCGGACGACGTCGTCGTTCCCCACCGGCTCACACAGCTGATCCCCGAGCTGGTGCGGCTGACGGGCGGAGCGTTCGCGCTCGTGAGCGGGCGCACCATCGCGCAACTCGACGCGCTGTTCCGGCCGATGGTGCTGCCTTGCTCGGGACTCCACGGGCTGGAGCGCCGCGACGTGCGCGGCGTCATGCATCGGCCGTCGATCAACGACGAGCGTCTCGGGCGCGCGCGCAGCTTTCTCGCCGCCATCGTGCAGGTGAATCCGGGGCTGCTGCTGGAGAACAAGCACTCGACGCTCGCCGTGCACTACCGCCGGGCACCCGAGCTCGCCGGAGTTGCACGGCGCGTGGTGATGCAGGCGCTCGACATTCTCGGCGGCGACTATTGCCTCCTGGAGGGCAAGATGGTCTTCGAGCTCAAGCCCGACGGATTCTCCAAGTCGATGGCGATCGCCGCGTTCCTGCGCGAGCCCCCCTTCGAAAGGCGCTCGCCGATCTTCGTCGGCGATGATCGTACGGACGAAGCCGGCCTGAGCTACGTCGAGAACCTCGGCGGCCTCGCCGTCCACGTGAGACCCTCGAACGTAGCGAGCGGCGCGCGCTGGCAGCTCCCCGACGTTCGGGGCGGTGCACGCATGGCTGGAGTCGCTCGTGGCGCGGAGCCCGCCGGCGGCCAGTGGCGAGCGATGAGCGAGCCGAACCTGAATCTGGCCGCGATCGGCAACTGCCAGGTTTCCGCTCTCATCGACATGCGGGCGCGTTGCGTCTGGGCCTGTCTGCCGCGACACGACGGGGATCCGATCTTCTGCTCGCTGATCAACGGCGGCGTCGACGACGGCTACATGGACGTGGACCTGGCGCAGTTCGCCTCGAGCGAGCAGTTCTACCGCCGCAACACCGCGGTGGTGGAAACCATCCTGCGCGATTCCACGGGCGGTGCGCTGCGCGTCGTCGACTTCTGTCCGCGCTTTCGCCGCTTCGGACGCATGTTCCGGCCGATCATGTTCGTCCGGCTGATCGAGCCCATGGCCGGCAGGCCGGTGCTGCGGCTGCGCGTGCGCCCGCTCCACGAATACGGCGCGCGCAAGCCGCGCACGACGGTCGGCAGCAATCACGTGCGCTTCGAGACCGCGACGATGACCCTGCGGCTGACGACCGACGCGCCGCTCACGCAATTGCTCGAGGAGCGGCCGTTCGCACTGAGCGGGCCGATCGCGATGGTGTTCGGCCCGGACGAGACGTTGCCCGATGCGCCGGCTGCGTTCGCCCACTCGATGCTCGAAGGCACGACGCGCTACTGGCTCGACTGGGTCCGCGGGCTGGCGGTGCCGTTCGAGTGGCAGGAGGCGGTGATCCGCGCGGCGATCACGCTGAAATTGTGCACGTTCGAGGACACGGGGGCGGTCATCGCGGCGATGACGACGTTGATTCCCGAGTCCGCCGACAGCGGCCGCAACTGGGATTACCGCTACTGCTGGCTGCGCGACAGCTACTTCACGGTGCAGGCGCTCAACCGGTTGGGCGCCACGCGAACGATGGAAGCGTTCCTGCGTTACATCACCAACATCATCGAGGGTGCCGGCGCCGGAACCCTGCAGCCGTTGTACGGCATTTCCGGCGAGCCGCTGCTCACCGAACGGGTCGTCGAGACGCTGAAGGGATATCGCGGCATGGGACCGGTGCGCATCGGCAACGAGGCATACACCCAGGTGCAGAACGATGTCTACGGAGCGGTGGTGCTGTCGTCGACCCAGTCGTTCTACGACGATCGGCTCGAATCGCCGGGCGACCAGTGGCTGTTCGAGCGCCTCGAACGACTCGGTGAGCGCGCGGCTCTGCTCTACGAGAAGCCGGATGCCGGGCTCTGGGAGTATCGGGGGCGCGCCCGCGTGCACACCTTCTCCGCGGTGATGTGCTGGGCCGCCTGCGATCGCCTGGCGCGCGTCGCCGGCCGCCTCGGGTTGCAGGAGCGCGCGCGCGAATGGCGCGCGCGCGCCGACGTCATGCACGAGAAGATCTCGACGCTCGGCTGGGACGAAGGCCAGAAGACTTTCACCGAGAGCTTCGGGCACTCGGCGCTCGACGCGAGCCTGCTGGTGCTGCACGAGCTCGGATTCCTGGGCCCCGACGATCCGCGGTTCCGCTCGACGGTCGCGGCGATCGAGAAGGCGCTCAAGCGCGGCCGCTACCTGGTGCGCTATCACGGCGCGGACGACTTCGGTGTGCCGGAGAACGCCTTCAATTTCTGCAGCTTCTGGTTTATCAACGCGCTCGCCGTCACCGGCCGGCGCGAAGAGGCCCGCGAGCTGTTCGAGCACATGCTCGCGCGCCGCACGCCGCAGGGCTTGATGTCGGAGGACCTGGATCCGCGCAGCGGCGAGCTGTGGGGAAACTACCCGCAGACCTACAGCATGGTGGGCATCATCAACGCCGCCATGCGTCTGAGCCGGTCGTGGGAGGAGGCGCTATGAGCAGGCTGGTGTGCGTTTCCAACCGGGTTTCATTGCCCCGGCGCGGCGCGGCGCCGGGCGGTCTCGCCGTCGGACTGCTGGCGGCCATGAAGCAAACCGGCGGTCTGTGGTTCGGCTGGGGCGGCGACATCGTCAGCGACGAGCCGGGCGAGGCTGAGGTCCTGACGCGCGACGACGTCAGCTACGCGACCATCGACCTGCGCCGCCGTGACTTCGATGCCTACTACAACGGCTATGCCAACGGCACGCTCTGGCCGCTGTTCCACTACCTGCTGAGCGGTTTCCATTTCAGCGACGAGCAGCACGACGCCTATCAACGCGTGAACCGCCTGTTCGCGCAACGCCTGCAGCCGCTGCTCGAGCCCGACGACCTCGTCTGGGTGCACGACTATCATCTCATGCCGCTCGCCGAGCGCCTGCGCGAGCGCGGCGTGACGCAGCCGCTCGGTTTCTTCCTGCACATCCCGTTCCCGCACATCGAGATGCTGCGCACGCTGCCGACGCATGCCGAGCTGCTGCGCGAGCTCACCAGCTACGACGTGGTCGGCTTCCAGACCGAGAACGACATGCGCGCATTCCACTCCGGCGTGGAATACGTGTGGGGGCCGCGCGCGGTGGGTGCGGACGGCCGCCTCACCATCGGCACGCGGACGGTGCAGACGGGCGTATACCCGATCGGCATCGACGTCGCGGGCGTGGAACGAGCGGCGGCGGAGGGCTCGCAAAGCGAAGCGGTGCGCCGCCTCACGGAAAGCCTGCTCGGACGCAAGCTGATGATCGGCGTGGACCGGCTGGACTACAGCAAGGGCCTGATCGAGCGCTTCACCGCCTACCAGCGCTTCCTCGAAGGCTACCCCGACAATCTCGGCAACATCACGTTCATGCAGATCGCGCCACTGTCGCGCACCAACGTGCGGGCGTACGCGGAGATCCGCAAGGGACTGGAGCAGGCGGCAGGCCGCATCAACGGCCGCTTCGCGGACGCGGACTGGACGCCGATCCGCTATCTCAACAAGAACATCCCGCACGCGCAGCTGATGGGCTATCTGCGCGCGGCGCAGGTCGGACTGGTGACCCCGGCGCGCGACGGCATGAATCTCGTCGCCAAGGAATTCGTCGCCGCGCAGGACCCGGCGGACCCGGGCGTACTGATCCTGTCGCCCCTGGCGGGCGCCGCGCGAGAGCTCACCGGCGCCATCCAGGTCAATCCGTACGACTCGCGCGGCCTCGCTCACGCCATGCAGGCGGCGCTGTCGATGCCCATCGCCGAGCGGCGAGAGCGCCAAGCCTCGATGATGGAGGTCATCCGGCGCAACGACGTGACCGCATGGCAGCGCAACTTCGTCGCCGCGCTCGAGGCAGCGGCGCCCGCGAACCGCGAGTCGCCGCTGGCGGCGGTCAACGCGTGACGGGCTGGCCGTTGCCACGAGCTAGAGGATCTCGATGGCGAAGTCGTGGCTGCCGTAGTGACCAGCTAGCGGATCTTGACGACGAAGTCGTGGCTGCCGTAGTGACCAGCTAGCGGATCTTGACGACGAAATCGTAGCTGCCGTAGTGAATATAGTCGGCCCAATCGACCGACCCGAGTTTCTCGACCGCCCGGCGCCCGCGATTCAGCGCCTCGCCCACGGGCAGGCCCTCGATCAACGCGCCGTACAGCGTCGTGGAAAAGGACTCCGCCGCGTCGTCGCCGACCGGCCAGTAGGTCCCGATGTAATTGGCCGTCCCGCCGCGCAGGAACGCTTCCGCCAGGCCGACGTTTTCGTCGATGCGGCGACCAATCTGGCGGCGCGGATTGGGTTTGCGCGCGCGCTTGCCGCCCCGGACGCGTCCCGACTCGCAGGCGTTGAAGAACATCAGCGCCGGCAGGTCGCCGAGGCTCGCCAGGTGCGTGCCATTCAACAGGCCGTCGCTCAACGCGATGCCGCTGCGCGAATTCACCGCCGGGTCGAAATGCGCGTGTCCCGCGTAGTGCAATACGTCGTGGGCTCCGGAACGCAGCTCTTGCGTGACCCTCGCTCGCGTGGCCTCGCGGCGCTTGAGCACCGTGAGGCGCACGGCATGGTCGCGGCGCAGCAGCGCTTCGAGCCGCTCGCCTTCGAGCTCCGCGCCGGGCAGATCGCCGGTCGGGTTGACGATGAGCAGCACGTCGAGCGTCGTGCCGAGGCGGCGGCTCTCGCTCCACTTGGCGACCGACAACCCTTCGCTCGCGAAGCGCCGGCTCAATCCGCAGGCGCCTGCCGGGAACCAGCCGTCGATGCTCAGCGTTTCCCAGGGAATGCGCGAGGCGGCCGCATCGTGCACCACGACGAGATGGTTGTCCTTCATTCCGGCCAGCGCCTGCGTCACGCTCGGATGCAATGTCAGCTCGGCCAGAGTCCGGCCGTACTTCCCGAGCCGCGCCTTGGTGAACTGGGGCGATTCGATCTGCTTGAGGTGCCGCTCGAGAGCCTTGCGCGCCACGACCTGCACTTCGCTGATCACGCAGGCGTGCGAACCTGCCGTGAGCACCGAGCTGCGCAGCGTGATGCGTTCCGGTGTCGCATGCTCCTGGTTGACGATGACGTAGCCGAATCGCGGCACCGTTGCGACCTGCGCGCGCTTGGCCGCCGCGGAGACTACACTCACTTCGGGCAGCTGCACTTCGTCGAACGTCACCTGGATGTCCGCGAACAGACCGGTGGCGGACAGGCGGTAGATCTCGGCTTTGATCTCCTCGAAGCGCACGGGATCGAATTCGCAGATCGTGATGCGCCGCAGGCTCTGTTCCGAATCCGCCTCCAGCAGTCCCTTGAAATAGCCGCGCAGCTGGTTGGTCAATGCCTGCCCGGTGGTCACCCCCGAGTTGGTTCCCCACAGCACCGTGGCGAAGTCCTCGACCTGGGTGCGCACGAAGATGCGCACCACGTTTTCGGCGACGAACTGCTGCAGGTCGTCGCTGAAGCGGTCGAAGGCGCCCAGCCCGGCGAAGAGAATCGTGTCCGCGCGCAACAAGTGACGGCCGGTCGGCATGGCGAACATTTCGCCGGCATCGCCGGAGAACATGCGCCGCGTGGTGAACTCCTTGATCGCGCCGTTCAGGCGCTGATCGATCGCCGCCGCCGCGCCGCCGGGCTCCACGCTGCGGAAGATGCCGAGCACCAGGGCGCGGGCACTGGCCTCCGTGATGCTGCCGCGCGCGATGCGCACTTCGATGCTTCTCTGCCGGCGCCTCGCGACCACCACTTGCTCGAGCCGCATCGCCGGGCTGAGCGCGGCGTCCGCGGCTTCGAGCGTGTCCAGTGCGAGCGGGGCTGCCGGAATTGCCGGAATCACGATGCCCTCGAGGATCGCGCGGCGCTCTTCGAGCCCGATCTCTCCCCAGGGGCGTTTCTCGGTGAACTGGCCGCGCAGCTCGGCCTCGGAAACGGTTCGCGTGGCCTCGCGCGTCCGGCGCCATTCGTCGGGCAGCCGCGCCGTGGTCTCGCCGCGCAGCAGGTCGATCGTGGCGGACACGACCGTGTTGTTGTTGACCAGGCTCGCGTGGCTCTCCTGGATGTAGTACGTGCGGCACCCGGGCAGCAGCGCGAAATCGAGTGGCACGGTGCCGTCGCCCTGATTGCCGGCGCGATATTCGAACGATCCGTCGACGCGCGTCAGATCCATGATCGTTTCCTGATCGACGCCGGCGATGAGCGTGAAGCGTTCGTCGGTGGGCGCGAGCGTCTTGCGGACGCGCGCCACGTCCTTGAGCAGCGTCCGCTGCGGCACGGCGCCGTCGGCAGGCCACATCGCGGCATCGTAGAGGTCGACGCCGTCGAAGCGTTCGGGCGCCGGCAGCATCTGGTGCAGGCCGGGGAACGTGGTGAACACCTTGCGCGCCAGGTCCTCCGCGCTGTGGCGCAGATCGAGCGCCGCGATCTTGCGAACCGCGGGATAGATTCCGCGCAGAGCCTGCACCGGGGCGAACGAGCCGAAGTTCGGCGTGCCCAGCATGATGAGGCGGTCGATCTTGCGATCGCGGTCGAGCGCGACCGCGGCGCGGCTCACCAGGCCGCCCATGCTGTGCGCGACCAGCGATACGCGCTTCGCGCCGTCGCGGCGCACGCGCTCGTGCAGCTCGCGGCCCAGCGCGTCGATGTTCTGGCGCCAGTCGAAGGGATGAAACGCCGCGTCGAAGCCCGCGATCTCCAGCTGCAGCTTGAGCTTGAGGTACGAGAGCAGCATGACCCCGAGCGCGCGAAAACGATTGCCGCGCGGCAGCGCCAGCTCGAGCAGCCGGCCCGCGCAAATCTCGATCGGATCCACCCAGAGCAGATCGTCCGGAAGGAGGCCGCTGCGCGCGCGGCCGATCCGCGATCCCATGATTCCGGGCAGCACGTAGACGCGCGGCCCGCCGCGCGTGCGCCGGCGCTCGGCCGCCAACGCCAGTGCCTGCAGCTCGCGGTACTGATCCGCGCCCAGGTATCCCTGGAGCGACTCGCGATTGCGTCCGGAGCGCAGCTGCTGGCGCAGTTGCGCTTCATCGGCGTTGAAATCGGCGGGCGGCCGAGTGCGCGAACCGGTGCGTCTTTTCGCTTTGGCCATCTGGCAGAACTCCCTGCGCCCGCTTTTTCGTGCCGCCGCTTTATAGCACAGACGTTTCCGCCCTTAGGCAATTCCCCTAGCGTGCAACTCTGCCGGCTTGACGTATTTTTCACCGTTGCCACTGACTGCGTCACATTAATTCTCGACGCCTGTGACGCGCGTCTTCTCTAAATCATGCAGGACCGCTAATCTGCGCGCCCATCGATAACAACTAGAGCTGCACCTCGAGATATGCCGCAGACGCCGGCGTGGTACCCGGGCAAGGCCGATCCTCCCTCCATCGACGACGATGCCGACACCCTCGAGGTGCTGGCACTCGATCCGAAGCGGGCCGTCGTCCTGCAGAGCACCTTGACGTGCCCCGGCTGCGGTTTCCGCAAAGACGAGACCATGCCCGAGGATCAGTGCGTGTATTTCTACACGTGCACGAACTGCAAGCGGGTGCTCAAGCCGATCTTCGGCGACTGCTGCGTGTTCTGTTCCTACGGCACGGTGATCTGCCCGACCGAGCAGCGCCGCGCTTTCGACGATGCCAGCGAATCGATTCGCCGCTACGTCGGCGATACGCCGCTTGCTGCTGCGCGACTCGACGAACCAGAAGCAGGGAAGGACGAAGAAGAATAGAGCAGCATTGGAAGACCTTCCGGATCTGTCTCCTCGGGACTCATCCACATTTCCCCGTTCCTCTTGATGACACGCGCTTTGCGCTGACGTACCCCGCGAACTGTTACGTCCCGAATTGCCGCTGACGGCCGGTTGCGGAAAGTCCCCAAAGTGACCTGACAGCTACTTCCCCGCCTTCACGATCGCGTCGCAGACGGCGTCGATGGCGGGAACTCTCGTGCTGCTCTTGCGCCATACCGCACCGATTCGCCGCACAGGCGCGGGCCGCGCGAACGGGCGCGTCGCCAGCGTGCGCGGATTGCCGAACGGACTGTGCACCGCCATTTCGGGCAGGAGCGTGACCCCGAGGCCCGCCGCCACCATCTGCCGCAGCGTCTCGAGGCTGGTGGCGCGAAAGTCATGGCTTTCGCGAACATCGATTCGGCTGCAGACCTCGAGCGCCTGGTCGCGCAGGCAGTGCCCGTCCTCCAGCAGCAGCAGCGTCTCGCCTTTCAGGTCCGACGTGCCGATCGAACGGCGTGCAGCCAGCCGGTGCCGGCTCGGCAGCGCGACCATGAAGGGCTCTTCGAACAGCTCGCGCATTTCAAGGCCGTCGAGGTCCACCGGCAGCGCCAGGATACCGAGGTCGATTTCTCCGGAACGCAGCTTGTCCAGCAGCGGGGCGGTGCGAAATTCGTACAACAACATCTGGAGCCGGGGCAGGGCGCGGCGGATCGCCGGCGCGATCCCGGGCAGCAGGTAGGGGCCGATCGTCGGGATCAGCGCGACCTTGAGCTTGCCGCTCAGCGGATCGCGATCGCGTCTGGCCACCGCGACGATTTCCTCGCTCTCCTGCAGGATGCGGCGCGCCCGCGCCACCACCTGCTCGCCCATCTCGGTGAGCGCCACGCGTCGTGGCTGGCGCTCGACCAGGTCGGCCCCCAGGTAGCGCTCGAGCTTGCTCAGCTGCGCGCTCAACGTGGGCTGGCTGACGAAGCAGCGCGCCGCCGCGCGGCCGAAGTGCCGCGTGTCGGCGAGCGCCACCAGGTAGCGCAGGTCCTTGAGCTTCAGATGGCTCATCCTCACGTTCCTCTCGAAGCGGGTGGCGGAACATCAATATACCGCATCTATCGAAGTGATCTAAACAATCGATTTGTGCAAAGCGGCCGGGGCTGCCAATCTGCGCGCCTCGCAACCGGAGCTCAACCACACCGGAGGTAACATGCTCGGTATCGGTCAGAAATTCCCGCAGTTCTCGCTGACGGGCGTCGTCTCCAACGACCTGGACAATGCGTTCAAGCACTTCGATCGGAGCAGCTTCGAGGACAAGTGGCTGGTCGTGTTCTTCTGGCCGAAGGATTTCACTTTCGTCTGCCCGACAGAGATCGCCGCGTTCGGCAGGCTCAACCGCGAGTTCAGGGACCGCGACGCGCAGGTTCTGGGCGTCAGCACCGACTCGGAGTTCGTGCACCTGGCCTGGCGCCGGGACAAGGAAGAGCTGCGCTCGCTGCCGTTCCCGATGCTCTCGGACATCAAGCGCGAGCTCAGCAGCGAGCTCGGCATTCTCGATCCGCAGGCGGGCGTCGCACAACGCGCCACCTATATCGTGGATCTTCAGGGCGTGATCCGCTTCGTCTACGTCACCGACCTGAACGTCGGCCGCAGCCCCGAGGAAGTGCTGCGTGTCCTGGACGGCCTGCAGACTGACGAGCTCTGCCCCTGCAACTGGAAGAAGGGCGAGGAGACGCTGCAGGCAGCGTGATCTGGAGTCATCATGGCACTGGACGACATCAAGGATGCGATTCCCGACTACGCCCGCGACCTGAAGCTCAACCTCGGCACGGTGCTCACGCCGCAGGGCGCGCCCGGGCTGACGGAACGGCGGATCTGGTCGATCGCGCTCGCCACTGCGATCGCGGCGCGCAACGTCGCGTTTGCGCGCGACGTCGAGGCATTGGCGCGCGAGAAGCTCGACGAGCAGTCGATCGCCGGCGCGCGCGCGGCCGCCGCCATCATGGGCATGAACAACGTCTACTACCGCTTCCTGCACCTGGTCGAGGACAGTGAATACCAGACCATGCCGGCACGCCTGCGCATGAACGTGATCGGCAACCCCGGCATCGACCGCGACGACTTCGAGTTGCTGTCGCTGGCGGTGTCCGCGGTGAACGGCTGCGGGCTGTGCATCACCTCGCACGAGCGCAAGTTGCGCGAGCACGGCGTCAGCCGCGAGGCGATCCAGAGTGCGGTGCGCATCGCATCGACCATCAGCGCGGTGGCGGGCGTCCTCGAGTTCGAACGGGCGGCCTGAATTCGCCCGCAACGCGCCGCGCGCGTCGCCTAATGGCGACAGCAACGGCGCGGCAGTTGCAACTCGCACGCGAGGTGTCCGCGAGCGACGGCGCCCGCATATACTCGCGGCATGGCCGCGTCGACCAAACGTTTGTCTGCCGGGGCCGTCGTGGTGCGCGAAACGCCGCAGGGACTGCGTTTCCTCCTGCTGCGCGCTTTCAACCACTGGGACTTCCCCAAGGGCCTCGTCGAAAACGGTGAAGAGCCGTTGCAGGCAGCCGTGCGCGAGGTGCGCGAGGAAACCACGATCGGCGATCTGCAGTTCCCGTGGGGCGAGGTGCATACCGAAACCGGCCCCTACAGTCGCGGCAAGACGGCCCGTTATTATCTTGCAAAAACTTCCACGACCTCGATCGCCCTGCCGGTGAACCCCGAGACGGGCCGCGCGGAGCACAGCGAGTACCGCTGGGTCGACTACGCCACGGCGATTCGGCTGGTGTCGCCCCGTGTCATCCCGGTGATCGACTGGGCGCGCGGCGTCATGGGAGTCGAGGGCGAGCCCGAACGGCCGTCCGGCATCGCCCAGGGGAGCTAAGGGTTGTTTGCGGTCGCGAGCGCGCAGGTCTCCCTGCCACTTATCCACATTTCCCGAAACGCAACTGACCGTTGGCGGGCCTTTCGCGTTGCAGTTCGCGGGGTACCGCTACTGACCGTGGCTGTAATCAAGAGGGACGGGGAAATGTGGATAAGTGGCAGGGAGACCTGCGCGCTCGCGGCGGTAGATCAGTGGCGCTCTAGCTGAGACTGTCCAGAAATTTGCCGATCGCGGCGAGGCATTCGGGCTCTGCGAGCGTGGGCGCGTGGCCTCGATTTGCTACTACGAGCGTCTGCATGTCCGGCTTGATCCGTTGCATCCGTTGCAGCGTGCCGGCGCCGAACAGATCCGACAGCTCTCCGCGGATCGTCAGCAGCGGCGTCGAGGCGAGCTTCTCGAAGAACGGCCACAGGTCGGGTGCCGAAGACGACGGGTCGCCGAAAGTGCGTGCAATGTTCGGATCCACGTCCGGCCGGAAGCCGCCGTTCTCCTGCCGATAGGTGCGCCGCGCGAAATCGAGCCAGCCTTCGTCGTCAAGATCCGGCAGCGCGGAAGCATGGACCTGCTTCGCCTGCGCTCCCGCCTCCCGCCAGCTCGTCACCGGCGGTAGCTTGCCGGCGTAGCTCCTGATGCGCGCGACGCCGGCCGGATCGAGCTCCGGACCGATGTCGTTCACCACCAAGCCTGCCACGCGCTGCGGTTGCAGCGCCGCCATGATCATTCCCATCAGGCCGCCGAGCGAGGTGCCGATGATCGCGCAGCGCTCGATCCCGAGCTCTTCGAGCAGCTGGAACGCGTCCTCGACATACTTGGCCGGGTTGTAGTTCGCCCAGTTGGCATCGTAGGCCGACCTGCCGCGGCCGCGCAGATCCGGCGTGACGACGTGATGGCCCTGTGCGAGATGCTGCGCCAGCACCTCGAAGTCCCGGCTGTTGCGGGTAAGCCCCGGCAGACACAGGACGCTCAGTCTGGCTCGCCCAGCGGTATCGGCCCGCCGGCCGAACTGTCGGCCGAATTGACGGTAATACAGCCGCAGACCGTCGCGGGATTGAAAGAATTGCTCACTGAACGCGGGTTCGGGGCTCGGCACGCAGGGTTTTCCTCGCAGCGGGGCTTGGGTTTCAGCCGGCGATCTCAGCCGGCGCGCGCATAGTCGCGGCGCAGCTCGCGCTTGAGGATCTTACCGTTCGGATTGCGCGGCAGGCTATCGCGAAATGCCACGCCGGCGATGCGTTGCTGCCGGCCCAGGCGCTCGTTCGTCCAGCGCACCAGCGAATCGGCGTCGGCTGCCGCGCCCTCGCGCAGGACCACGATGGCAAACGGCGTCTCGCCCCACTGCGCGCTGACCACGCCGATGACCGCGACTTCCGCAACGCCGTCATGCGTGAGCATCACTGCCTCGATGTCGGCGGGATAGATGTTCTGCCCGCCGGAGATGATCATGTCCTTGCGGCGGTCCACGACGTACAGGAATCCTTCTTCGTCGAGGCGCCCGATGTCGCCGGTGCGCAGCCACGGGCGCTGCTTCTCGTCCAGCCAGGTGCTCTCGGCGTTGGCCTCGGGGCGCTGGTGATAGCCGGCCATGACGATACGGCCGCGGCTGACGATCTCGCCGGATTCGCCGGGCGGCACCTCGCGCCCATCCTCGCCGACGATGCGGATGTCGGTTCCCGGGAGGGGCTTGCCGACCGAGGCCAGCTTGCGCAGCGCATCCTCCGGCGCGAGTGTCGTGACCACCCCTTCGGTCAATCCGTACAGCTCGACGAAGTCGCAGCCGAGGCGCTCGATGAGACTTCGCTTCAATTCGAGCGCCAGCGGCGAACCGCAGCACATCACCGCCTGCAGCGAGCTGACGTTGCTGGCCGCAAAGGCGGCATCGTCGAGCAGGCGTTGAAACTGCACGGGGACCATCGAGGTGTGCGTGACGCGCCGGCGCTCGATGACCTCGAGCACTCCGCGCACGTCGAACTCGCGCGCCACGATCACGGTGCCGCCCGCGAGAAACGTGCAGAGCAGTCCCACCCAGCTGATGTTCGAGTACAGGCCCAGGGAACACAGCGTGACCGCGCCGCCGTGATAGCGCAGCGCCAGGCCGAGGTCGTACGCCCAATCCAGGCGGCGGCGGTGCGAATGCACGATACCCTTGGGCAGGCCGGTCGTGCCCGAGCTGTAGATGATGTTGCACGGGTCGTCGCCCGCCAGCTCTATCTCCACCGCAGCCGCGGACTGCGAATCGCGCCAGGCGGCCAATTCCCGCCAACCGGTTCCGGGCGAATTGACGCCCAGAAACTCGCGCACGGACGGCAGGTCCCGACGCAGGGCGTCGATGCGCGCACAGTGCTCGTCGGACGCGGCAACTACCGTCGCGCCGCAGTCCTCGATCATCGCGCGAACCGCCGCATCGGCCACCGCCGTGTTGAGCGGCACGACCACGGCGCCGCAGCGGAGCGCGCCGAACATCAGCTCCCCCATTTCCAGGCTGTTGCGCATCAGCACCACGACGCGGTCGCCGCGCGCGACGCCGAGCCGGCGCAACCCATTCGCGATCAGGTTGATCGCGCGATCGAATTCGTGCCAGGTGAGCACCGTGTCGTCGCAGATGAGCGCTGGCTTTGAGCCCAGCCAGCGCCCGTGCAACGCCAGGATCTCCGGCAGCAGAGGGGCTGGTGCGTCGAAGGCGATCATGCGACTGCCCTTTCGCGCACCGGGAGGCTCGCGGTTTCCCAGTCGCGCGTCAGACGGCGCGACCCGAGATAGAACAAAGTCGCGCTCAATACGTGGAAGACGCTGGCGATGACGATTGCATAACGCAACTGCCCGGCGACGCCGTACCGCGGCAGCAGCGCGTCTGACAGCGCGCCCACGATCAACGTCCCGCCGCCGATGCCGATCAGATTGTTGATGAAGAGGAACATGGCCGAGGCGGTGGCGCGCATGTCGGGCTTCACGAGGTGCTGCAATGCCGACAGGATCGGACCCGTCCAGACCGCATTGAGCATCGTCGGCACGATGAAGATGAGGAGCGCCAGACCGACGGACGGTGCCAGGGCTCCGCCGATGAGGAACGGTACGTTGCACGCGAGCAGCACGGCCGGGAGAAGTGCGTAGGCCGCTTTGCTGCGTGCGCCCAGTTTGTCGGCTCCCCAGCCGCCCAGCCAGATGCCGACGGAACCGAACACCGCGATCCCGCACCCCAGGATGAGCGAAGTGTCGTGCAATGACAGCCCGTGAGTGCGGATGAAGAAAGACGGCAGCCAGAACAGCAGGCCGTAGCCCATGATCGAAGCGCACGAAGCACCGGCTGCCATGAGCCAGTAGGCAGGCTTGCGAGCGACCACGCGCAGCACGGTGCGGAACGTTGCCTTCGGGCCAGCCGGCCGCAATGCGTCGAGGCCTCCGCGGACCGGTTCGCGCACCGTGAGCCGGAATACCGGAGCCATCACCAGGCCGGCGAGGCCCACGGCGACGAACGCGGTGCGCCAGTTCACGGCATTCGCTACCAGACCACCGAACAGGTAGCCGAGGCCGCTGCCGATGGGAATGCCGAAGGAGAACACAGCGATCGCGCGGCCCCGTTGCTGCGGCGGAAAGTAATCGCTCACCAACGCGTAGGCCGGAGCGACTCCACCGGCCTCGCCGACACCCACGCCCACGCGTGCCAGCAGCAGTTGCACGAACGACTGGGCCTGGCCGCACAACGCCGTGAAACCGCTCCACAGCGCCAGCGCGCCGGTCATGATCCACGTGCGGTTGCCGCGGTCCGCCCACAGGGCGATCGGGATGCCGAGCAGTGCGTAGAAGACTGCGAATGCCGTTCCGCTCATCAATCCGAGCTGCGTATCCGTGAGCCCGAGATCGTGCTTGATGGGCTCGGCGAGGATCGCGACGATGACGCGGTCGATGAAATTGAACGTGTAGACGACGACCAGGATGAACAGCACGTAGGCGCGATAGGCGGAGCTCATCTGCACCGTTCCCCCTCGCCGCTGGCCCTGGTCGTCGTTCATGGGTCGTTATTCATGCTGAGCGCCGCGGCAATTGTGGCGGTTGCGCGCTGCGCGTGCGGCTCAGATCGGCCCTGCGCGCCGCCGGTCGAATGGCGGGCCGGAGAAGCCTGCCATCCGGCCGCGCGAATCCAGATCATCTCGCGATTCGCGCGGCCGTTGCCTGACTATGCAGCTGCGTGCCGTCGCCTGCCGTTCAGTCGAAGCTGAAGTGCGCGGTCAGCATGACCGTGCGCGGCGGGCCGTAGAATGCATTGACCGAATTGCCGAACAACGCGCCGGGGAAACTGTACCCGCCGACGCGGTAGTCCTCATCGGTCAGGTTCTTGCCGTGCAGGCCCAGGACCGTGCGGCCGCCCGGCAGCGTCCAGTCGATGCTCGCATCGAGGAGGGTGTAGCCGCCCTGGTCCAGCGCAGGCGTCGCGATTTCGAACAGCTGGTATTCCGTGCGGTGCGAGACCGAAGGAATGAACGCCAGCTCGCCGCCGTTGCTCAGGCCGAGGCGGTAGGTGAACGAGAGGGCGCCGCTGAACTCGGGCGTGTTCTGGAAGTCGCGCTGGTCGGCGAGATTGCGCCGCGTCCCGGTGACGGGGTCGAACGTGACGAATTCGTCGAAACTCGCATCGATGTAGCCCAGCTGGAAGGCGGTCGAGAACGCATCCGTGAACGCGATGGTGCCTTCGAGCTCTGCACCCTGGATCTTCGATTTCGCCACGTTGTCGACGAAGCTGACGATCGTGGGGCCCGGCAGCGCGAACTGCGACGTGACCTGCTGGTCCGTATAGCTCGAATAGAAGATCGCGCCGGCAAGGTTCACACGGCCGTCCGCGAGCGAGGCCTTGGCACCGAGCTCGTACGTGTCCACGTACTCGGGCGTGTAGCCATCGACGGTGCCCGGGAACAGCACCGCGTCGCCGCGCATGTCGAAACCGCCGGACTTGAAGCCCTCGCTGTACGAGGTGTACAGCATGAGCGCATCGTTGGGCTCCCAGCGCAGGCTGACGCGCGGCGTGAGCTCGGTGAACTTCAGTTTCCTGCCCTCGTAGGCGGCCGGATCGGTCCTGAGCAGTCCCGGAATAGCCGCGCTGTTACCGAACAGCGGGCTGCGAATGCCCGTGAAGTTCTGCCGGTAGACCGAGCCGGTCTTCTCGTCGCGCGTGTAGCGGCCGCCCACGGACACCGACCATTGATCCGTGAGGTCGATGCTGACGTTGGTGAATGCGGCGATGCTCTCAGTGTTGACCTCGCCCGAGGTTGCAATGGTGAGGTTGGCCAGTCCGAGGATCGTGTCGAACGCGCCGGCGGCGTAGGCGTCGAGATAGTAGAGCCCCGCCACAGCCTGGACGCGTTCGCCCTCGTAGAGCAGCTGCAGCTCCTGCGTGGTCTGGTTGTCGTCGTAAATCGCGGGCACGTCCAGTGCCGGCGCCGGGCTCAGGTCAAAATCGATCAGGGTCTCGGTATCGCCCTCGCGCCAGGCGGTAATCCACTTGAAGGTCAGCGCATCGCTGATGTCCCACTGCGCCAGGAACGAGGCGCCGCGCGTCTCGACGTTGTTGTCGTCGCCGATGCCGGCGCGGTTGTCATACCGGTCGCCGAGCACCACTTCGCCCGCCGTGAGCCCCGCGCCGGGCACTTCGCGGTGGCCGTGGCGCGCATTGGACTCGTCGTCGAGAAAATCGCCCGACAGGCGGAAAAACAGGCTGTCGGTGGGCGACCATTCGGTCGTCAGGCGGTAGGCCATGACGTCCTTGTTGTACTGGTCGTTGCCGGTGAAGAGGTTCTCGCCGTATCCGTCGCGGCGCAGCATGGCGACGCTGCCGCCGACCGCGAACGAGGAACCGACCGGCGTCGATGCCGACACGGTGACATCGCGCTGGTCGTAGCTGCCGAGGTTCAGGTTCGCGTCCAGGCGCGGGGTGTCGCGCATGCGCGCGGTCACATATTTCACCGCTCCGCCGATGGTGTTGCGGCCGTACAGGGTCCCCTGCGGGCCGCGCAGCACCTCGATGCGCTCGATGTCGTAGATGTCGAGCACCGCACCCTGCGGACGGGCGATGTAGACATCGTCCACGTACAGGCCCACGCCGGGCTCGAATCCCCACAGCGGGTCCTGCTGGCCGACGCCGCGGATGAACGCTATCAGCGTGGAATTCGAGCCGCGCGCCACCTGCAAGGTGAGGTTCGGCACCGTCTGTTGCAGCACAGTGATGTCGAGGGCGCCGCGCTCGGCGAGCTGGTCGCCCGAGAAGGCGCTGACCGCGACCGGCACGTCCAGCAGCGATTCTTCGCGGCGCCGGGCGGTGACGGTGATCGAGTCGATCGGGCCGGCTTCGTCCGCGGTGTCAGCTGTCTCCTGCGCCGATGTGGGCAGTGCAGCAATGAGACCGAGCAGCGCGGCGGACAGGCCCGGCAGGGCGGTGCGCGGCATCGGCCGTGACATCTGGTTCAACATTGCGAGGTCCCCCTGGAGCAGGCCGGCGAGCGCCGGCAGTCTGATTCAACGACCGTTGAAATCTAGTTCAACGCTCGTTGAAACTCAAGAACTGGTTTGCACGCCGCGGCCGGGTCGGTGAGAATCCGCTCCCGGGCCGACCGCGGCCCGCACCGGCCCTTCCGAACGAGACACCCGTCGATGCCCCGACCGCCCCGCACCGCCCGCGACAGGATCCTCGACGCCGCCGAGCGGCTGTTCGCGCGCCGCGGTTTCCACGGCGTGTCGATCCGCGACATCACGGCGGCGGCGGGCGTGGACGTTGCTCTCGCCAGCTACCATTTCGGCCGCAAGCTGGAGCTGTTCGCCGCGGTCCTGGAGCGGCGCGCCGCGATCCTCAATGAGCTGCGGCTCGAGCGGCTCGAGGAATGCCGCGAGCGCGCGGCGCCGCGTGCGCCGAGCGTCGAGGACATCGTCGATGCCTTCACGCACCCGTTGCTGGAACGCTCGGCGCGCGGCGGGCCGGGCTGGAAGAGCTACTTCGCCCTGATCGCGCAGATCAACAATTCCCCGGAATTCGGCGCCTCGATGATGACCCGGCATTTCGACGCACTGGTGCAGCACTTCATGCAGGCGCTGCGCGAGGCGCTGCCCGACTGCGACGAGCGCGACCTCTACTGGAGCTACCACTTCCTCACCGGGGCGCTCACGCTGACGTTCGCGGAGACCGGGCGCATCGACAACCTGTCGGGCGGGGTGTGCCGCGCCAACGACCTGGAGAGCGTGCACGAGCGCCTGGTGCCGTTCATCGCCGCGGGCTTCCGCGAGCTGTGCGCCGTGAGCAACGCCGCGCTTGCCGGACGCGCGCGCAAGCATCGGCTCGACAAGCGGCCGGAGCGTGCCACAACCAGCCGACGGGCGGCCGCGGGAACGACGCGGTGAGAGCCCGTCAGGTTCTGATCACCGGTGCGGGCAGCGGCATCGGCGCCGCGCTGGCGCAGCAGCTGGCGGCGCGCGGCCATCGGCTCGCGGTGAGCGACAGCAGGCTCGTATCGGCGCAGGGCGTCGCCGCCGAGATCGTGGCGCGTGGCGGTCAGGCCGTGGCGCTGGAGCTCGACGTCACGCGCCAGGCGAGCATCGACGCCGCGCTGCGAACGCTGGCCGCGCCGGTCGAGATCCTGATCAACAACGCCGGGCTCCAGGACGTGGCGCGCCTCGAGGAGCAGGCGCCGGAGCGCTGGTCGCAACTCATCGACGTGATGCTGACGGGCGCTGCGATGACGACTCGTGCGGTCCTGCCCGCGATGAGCAGTGCGAACTGGGGACGCATCATCAACATCGGCTCGATCCACTCGCTGGTCGCCTCGCCGTTCAAGAGCGCCTACGTGGCGGCCAAGCACGGGCTCGTCGGTTTCGCCAAGGCGATCGCGCTGGAGACGGCGGCGCAGGAGATCACCATCAACACGATCTGCCCGGCCTACGTGCTCACGCCGCTGGTGCAGGCGCAGATCGCGGCTCAGGCGCGCGAGCACGGACTGAGCGAGGAACAAGTCGTGAACGAGGTCATGCTCAAGCCGATGCCCAAGCGCCGCTTCATCGGTATGGACGAGATCGCCGGCGCCGTGGATTTCCTCATCAGCGAAGCGGCGCGCAACGTCACCGGGCAGTGCCTGGTGATGGACGGCGGCTGGACGGCGCAGTAGCGAACCGCCGCGCGACCCGCTAGCCTCGCGCTTTGCCTCGGAGCGCCACGCAGATGTATCGCATCGTCTGGGAATTCGACGCCGAGCCCGGGCGGCTCGAGGAATTCGCGCAGGTGTACGGGCCGGAGGGAAAGTGGGTGGAGTTCTTTCGTCGCAGCCCAGACTACCTGGGCACCGAGCTGTTCCGCAGCACCGATTCGCCCGAGCGTTTCATCACCCTCGATACCTGGCGCTCGCGCACCGCGTACGAAGCATTCCGCAAGGCTTACGCCGACGAATACGCGCAGCTCGACGAGTGGTGCACGGCACTCACCAAGCACGAGCGAACGCTCGGCATGGTTGACGATGGCAAGTAGCCGGCGTGCGAGGACGCGCGCGTGCCCGGCATCCGCCGCAAGGCGCTCGAGCAGGTCGTGACGTGGCGGTGAGCGACACGCGCGTCGTCATCGTCGGCGGCGGGTTTGCGGGGTTGAACGCCGCAAAGGCGCTCGGCAACCGCGCGGCAATCAGCGTCACGCTGATCGATCGCCAGAATCACCACCTGTTCCAGCCCCTGCTGTACCAGGTCGCGATGGCTGCACTCAGCCCCGCGGACATCGCCGCGCCCATCCGCAGCATTCTTTCGGCCAGCCGCAACGTGCGGGTCCTGCAGGCGGCCGCGCATGCCGTCGACATCCGGCTGCGGGTGGTCGCCACGGATGCGGGGCACTTCGAATACGACTACCTCCTGCTCGGCTGCGGGGCGACGCACGCGTATTTCGGGCACGAGGAATGGGAGCCGTGGGCGCCGGGTCTGAAGAGTCTGCCGCAGGCAACTGAAATCCGCACAAGGGTGCTGAACGCATTCGAAGTCGCCGAGCGCTCGAGCGACGCGGAGGAGCAACAGCGCTGGCTCACGTTCGTGGTGGTTGGAGGCGGCCCCACAGGCGTCGAGCTTGCGGGTGCGATCGGCGAGATGAGCCGGTATACCCTGGCGCGGGATTTCCGCAGCGTCGACCCGCGCCGCACGCGCGTGGTGCTGCTCGAGGCGGGACCACGCATCCTGCCGACGTTCCACGAACGCCGCGCCGCGCGGGCCACGCGTGATCTGCACAGCCTGGGTGTGCAGGTTCGCGCCGGCGCGCGCGTCACCGACATTTCCGCCGACGGTGTGGACATCGGCACGGAGCGCCTGCGGGCCGCGACCGTGCTGTGGGCGGCAGGCGTGCGCGCTGCGGCGATCGGCGCGACCCTCGGTGTGGAGCGCGACAATGCCGGCCGCGTCGTCGTGGCTGCAGACCTGAGTATTCCCGATCACCCGGAGGTGTTCGTCGCGGGCGACCTGGCGCGCGCGATCGACGCGCAAACCGGCCGGCCGTTGCCGGGAGTCGCCACCGTAGCCATGCAACAGGGCGCGTACGTGGCCGGCACGATCCTGGCCGATGTGGCCAAGCGCGCGCGCCGGCCGTTTCGCTACAAGGACCAGGGACAGATGGCGACCATCGGCCGCAGCCGTGCGATCTGCGAGCTCAAGCGCGTGAGCCTCACCGGCCGCCCCGCGTGGTGGCTCTGGCTGCTGGTCCACATCTATGGACTCACCGGGTTTCGCAACCGCCTGACAGTGCTCGTGCAGTGGGCATGGTCATACTTCACCTTCGGCCGCGGCGCGCGCCTCATCGTGCCGCGCGAGTGGCGCGAATATCCCGACGCTTCCCGACCCGGCGCCGCGACGCCACCGCGCCTGATCGACCGACCCTGACCAACTGAATTCCCAACTCGGCACAACGGCCCTGGCGCCGCGAGCCCGCCTGCTCGGGTGTCTCCTCCCGACTTATCCACATTTCCCCGTTACTCTTGATGACAGCGACGGTGCGATGTCGTACCCCGCGAACTGCCACGCTCGACCCCACGAAGCGGGTGGTTGCGTTTCGGGAAATGTGGGTAAGTCGGGAGGAGACACCCGAGCAGGCGGACCCGCAGCTCAAGGCCGGAACGCGCGTCAGTCCCGGAAGTTGTTGAACTGCAATGGCAGATCGAGCCCGGCCTTGCGCAGCAGCGCCATAGCCGACTGCAGGTCGTCACGCTGCTTGCCGGTGATGCGCACCTTGTCCCCCTGGATCGCCGCCTGGACTTTCAACTTCGAGTCCTTGACGGCGCGCACGATCTTGCGCGCCGACTCGGCATCGATGCCGTGTCGGAGCACGACTTCCTGGCGCGCCGCATTGAGCGCGATCTGCGGCTCCTTGACTTCCATGCACACGATGTCGATGCCGCGCTTGGTGAGGCGCAGCTTGAGAATCTCCAGCATCTGCTTGAGCTGGAAATCGACCGGCGCGGTGAGCTTGACGAGCAGCTCCTCGAGCTCGAACTTCGCGTCCGTTCCCTTGAAGTCGTAGCGCTGCTCGAGCTCGCGGTTGGCCTGGTCCACCGCGTTGGTCACTTCCTGCCGGTCCAGCTCGGACACCGCGTCGAACGAAGGCATCGCGGTTCTCCTAGGCCGGCGGTGCCGCGGCCTTGCCGTCGAGGTCGCGGTAGAAGATCACCGTCGAATCGAACTGGCCCTTGGGCCCGCGCTGAAAGCGCGGGATCGCGCCCACCGGCGTGTATCCGGCGGTGTTGAACAGCCGTTCCCCCGGCGCACCCTCGCGTGCGTCGGCCAGGAGCAGCGTGCGGCCCTTCTGCTGCGCAACGCGCTCGATCGCCTGCAGGAGCGTGCGCCCCAGCCCGCGCTTCTGTGCCCGGCTGTGCACGATGAGCTTCTGCACCTCGGCGCGATGGCGCGCGTTGGCGCGGGCGGTCAGCAGCAACTGCACGCAACCGATGAGTCCGTTGCCCTCGAAGGCGAGCAGCACGACGCGCTCCCCGCGCGCGACCTCTTCGAGCGACGCCATCCAGTAGTTGCGCGCCTCCGCCGTCGGCAGGGGTGCGAGAAAGCCCACGGATGCACCGCTGTCGACGGCGTCCTGCAGCAACTCCACGAGCTGGCTGAACAGCTCGAGGCTCGGCGTCGTCTTCAATTCCTGGATCTTCCACATGTTCGACAACTCCCCTGGTTGCGCGCTCTACTGCGTCGCAGCCGATCGCGCCGGCTCGGCGAGCAGCTGGTCCACGGTCGCGGCGAAGCCGGCGATCATCTTGTCATAGTGCTCGCCGGTCGCGGGCCCCGTGAAGCCAGTGTGAATGCGGCGCACGCGGCCGGTGCGATCGATGAACAACGTCGTCGGAAAGGCGTGCACCTGGTCGAGCTGCGGCAGCCGGGTCGCGGCAGCGGCCTTGTCCGAAACTCCGGCGATCAACGTCGGATACTCGACGGCGTACTCGCCGCGCAGCGCCTTGACCGCGGCGGCGGCGGGCGCGAAATCGTCGAAATGCTCGAACATCAGCGCCACGACCTCGACGCCGCGCTCGCGCTGCCCGCGGTAGAAGGGGGCGAGGAACGCCGTCGCATCGTGGCTGTTCGGGCACCAGCTGCCGAGCAACGACAGGATCACGACTTTCCCGCGGAAGCGCGCGTCCGCCATGGAGACCGGCCGGCCGTTTTCGTCCGGGAAAGTGAAGCCCAGGGCCCAGGTGTCGTCGCGGATCCGGGTGATCGAATCGGGATCCTCGAGCGCCGCGCCCGGGTCGCGCCGCGCGACGAACTCCTGGCGCGAGGCGAGCCCCGACCACCACGTGCCGCGCAGTTCTCCCTGCGGCGTGAGTTTCCCGCGAAACAGGTAGGCGCGTCCGCCGTCGAAAGTCGACAGGTACAGCTCGTCGTCGCGCACCTCGCCGGCGAGGTGACCGTGGTCGCCGGTGGGTGTCAGGAACGTACCGGTGACCTCGTGGAACTTCTGCTGGAACTCCCCGACAGCGGGGGTCTGCTGGCCCGCTTCGTCCGTGAACGTCACCGCCCAAGGGCCGGAAACGTCCGCGTTGTCCGTCAGCGCCTCCTTGAAGAAGCGATGCGACGCCGCTCGCGTGGCCACCAGCGGGATCTCCTGTTCCCGGCCGCCGCGCTGCACGATCACCACCTGTCCCGTCAGCTCATCGCCGCGCATCCTGGCCTCGAGGCGGTTGACGTACCCCGGCATGGTCATTTCCAGGGTGCGCCCGTCGACCTTCACAGCGGTGATGCGCACGCGGTCCGCGCCGTTCACGAGGTAGGCAACCCAGGCGCCGTCCTCCTGCGCCAACTCGAGCGTGAAGGGCAACTCACCGCCCGCCAATGCCAGGACGGCCCGGTACGAGCCGGGCTCGATCGTCGCGCCACCGCCGCAGGCGAAAACTGCGGTAAACAGCAGCAGCGGAGCGATCATGCGCGCGCACGCGCGCAGCCTGGTCGGAACGGGCATCGAGTGAGCCTTTGACGGGGCTATTGATGCAATAGCCCTTCGAACGGGCGGCAAAGGCTACAGGCTGCCGCTCTCGGGCTCAACCGATCGGGCAGCCGCGGCCGGCGGTCGGCGGCGTCCTACGCGGCAGTGATCGGTACGTGCCCGGTCTGGCTGGCGACGCGGTCCATCCACGCGCGCACGTTCGGGTAGGCCTCGAGGGAGAAGCCTCCTTCCGGTGCGACGTGCGTGTAGGCGTAGAGGCCGATATCGGCGAGGGAATAGCGGTCGCCCACGAGAAAGCGCTTTTGTTCCAGCCCGCGCTCGAGGACCGCGAGCGCCTGGTGCCCCTTGTCGACCTTTTCGGTCAGCTTCTCGCCGAGCTCGGCGGGGGTCTTGTGCAGCGATTTGAGCCAGAAGCGCACAGTGCCGAGGTTCGGCTCGAGGTTGTACTGCTCGAAGCACAGCCAGTGCCACATGCGCGCGCGATCGAGACGCTCGGCCGGTATCAGGTGCGTACCCTCGGCCAGATACGAGATGATGGCGTGGCTCTCGGCCAGGAAGCCGTGGCCGTGGATCTCCAGCAACGGAATGCGCCCGTTGGGGTTCTTGGCGAGGAAATCGGCGGTGCGGGTCTCGCCGCGCGTGATGTCGAGCTCCACGAGGCGGTAGGGGATGCCCAGTTGCCTGAGCACCAGGCGCACCTTGTAGCCGTTACCCGAGGGCAGATAGTCGTACAGTGTCAGGGGTTTGCTCATTGTTAGTTCTCGTTGTGTGCGCCTGGCGAGGCGAGTTCGGGCCATAATCGAAAAGTAATGATCGCAAAAAAAGAGCCTGCTCAATTCGTCCGCAACGTCCACGCCGGGGCGTCATCACAGCGGGGCTACGCAGGACGCACCCGTCGGCGCGTGGAGCGACGAATCGGGCAGGCTCCAGTCGCAGGAGTTTCGATGCACAGGCAGTCGGCTTCAGAATTCGACGAGCCGGGCGCTCTGGATCGCAGGCTCGCGCAGGGTCGCCAGGTAGACAGCGGCTGCGCGGCTCGCCTCCAGCTCGGCGAAGCGATTCAGCGGGAGCGGGTCGGCGACCACGGTCATTTCGCCCAGGAAGCCCGCCGGTGCGACCGCGTCGTCGCACAGCGCCCCCTTGCTCGCGGCGCAAACCTCGAGGGATTCCCGCGCCGGCGTGGCAACCTCCGGGCCGCGCGCCTGCAGGACCGCCAGCACGACCAGCGCGATCGTGAGGATCGACAGGAAACTCGCCGCGCGGATTTTTTCCAGTTCGCTCATCTTGCCTTCCTCGGCCGCTTCGGCGGCCCGGTTGCCCCGCGCCCTCGAGGCGCTTTCGACGTGCGCGCAATTTCGGCTAGATTCGCTGCGCCAGCAAACGCAATCCTTGAAGGCGTGTTAAGGGAAGCTGAAGTGCTGCGTACCTTGTTTTTCCGTGGTTTTCTGCAATGAGCGGCGCCTACGACCGGCTGCCGCTCAATGCCCTGCGCGTGTTCGAGGCGGTGGCTACCCGACTGAGTTTCGCGGCGGCCGCAGACGCGCTGAATGTCACGCCGGCGGCCGTCAGCATGCAGATCCGCACGCTCGAGGACTACCTCCAGGTGCCGCTGTTCCGGCGCAGCGGACGCAAGGTCGAGCTCACGCCCGAGGGCGAGCACCTGCTGCCGGGCATTCAGCGCGGCCTCGACGAGCTGGAGTCCGCGCTCAACCTGCTCAAGCAGGATCGGCGCGGCGGCTCGCTCAACGTCAGCATGCTGGCTTCCTATCTGCAGAAGTGGCTCCTGCCACGCCTGCCGGACCTGCGCGCCCGGCATCCGGACGTGGAGCTGCGTATCCACACGGCGCGCGAGCAGGTTGACTTCACGCGCAGCGACTTCCACGCCGCCATTCGTCTCGGCGGCGGCAACTACAAGGGGCTGCACAGCGAGAAGATCATGGAGGAGTGGCTGGTCGCGGTGGCCTCACCCGAACTGCTGGCCAAGCACGGACCGCTGTGCTACGCGGAGTCGCCCGAGAATTTTCCGCTCCTGCAGAGCACCGACGAGCCCTGGGTGCACTGGCTGGAAGTCGGCGCCGGCAAGAAGCCCGCGCCGATTCGCGGCTCGGTGCTCGATGATTCCGTCAGCGTGCTGCTGGCGGCGGAGCAGGGTCTGGGGTTCGCGCTGGTGCGCTGGAGCCTGGCCGCGCAAGACCTGCGGGACGGGAAGCTGCGGCTGGCCAGTCCCAAGGCGCTGCCCTATCGGTGGGCATACCACTTCGTCTGCCCGAAGCAGTACCTGACGATGCCGAAGATCGCGGTGTTTCGCGATTGGTTGCGCACGGTCGGGCGCGAATTCATCCGGCCCGAGACGTTCATCGCGCAGCAGCCGGAGTTTCGCGCGGCCACCGTAACGCAGCTACCCGGTGCGGCAGCGGCGGTCGGCACGGCGGCACGCCCGAAGAGCCCACCGCCGCGCCGCGTGCGTTCCACGCGCCGCTGAGGCGCGGAAGAATCCCAGCCGGGGGCGGGGGCGTCCGTCACAGGAATTCGTCGCCTTGCTGATCCGCTTCGACAATGTCTCGCTGGCGTTCGGATCGCGCCCGCTGCTCGACGGCGTCGACTTGCAGATCGATGCCGGTGAGCGCGTCTGCCTGATCGGCCGCAACGGCGAGGGCAAGTCCTCGCTCCTGCGTCTGGCCGGCGGCGAGGGCCAGCCGGATCGCGGTACGGTCTGGATACGTCCCGGCGCGCGCATCGCGCATCTCGCTCAGGACATCACCATGAGCAGCGCGGAGCCGGTGCGCGAGGTCGTCGCCGGCGGCTTGCGCGAGCTCGCCGCTGCGCGCGAGGAGTACCACGCGCTCGCCGCCCAGCTCGATCGCGCGCACGGTGCGCAGCATTCCCGCCGTATCGACGAGCTGCATCGGCAGCTGGACGCCGGCGATGGTTGGCACATCGAACAACGGGTCGGGAGCGTGCTGTCCCGCCTGCAACTGGATGGCGACGCCCGCTTCGATCAGCTGTCGGGCGGCTGGCGGCGGCGTGCGTTGCTGGCGCGCGCGCTGGTGAGTGCTCCGGACGCGTTGCTGCTCGATGAGCCCACCAATCACCTCGACATCGATGCCATCGAATGGCTCGAGAGCTTCCTGCTCGAATTCGCGGGCGCGCTCCTGTTCGTGAGCCATGACCGCGCCTTCGTCAATCGGCTGGCGACCCGGGTCGTGGAGCTCGACCGCGGTGCGCTCGCTTCCTGGCCCGGCAACTACGACGAGTTCGCCGTCAAGAAGGCGCAGCAGCTCGAGACCGAGGCGCAGCGCATTGCGCTCTTCGACAAGAAGCTCGCGCAGGAGGAGGTCTGGATCCGCAAGGGCATCGAGGCGCGGCGCACGCGCAACGAAGGCCGTGTCCGCGCCCTCTACGCGCTGCGCGAAGAACGGCGGCAGCGGCGCGAGCGCATCGGGCAGGTGGACCTGGCGGCGCAGGAAACCGTGGAATCCGGGCGCAAGGTATTCGAGCTGGAAGGCGTGAGCGTCTCGTTCGGCGAGCGGACGGTGATCGCGGGCCTCTCGACCCGCATCATGCGCGGCGATCGCATCGGCCTCGTCGGGCCGAACGGCGCCGGCAAGAGCACGTTGATCAGGTTGCTGCTCGGCGAGCTGGAGCCGACCAGCGGAACCGTCCAGCGTGGCACGAGACTCGAGGTCGCCTACTACGACCAGCAGCGTGAGCAACTGCGCCTGGACGGCTCGGTAATGGACAACGTCGGCGACGGCAACGAGTACGTGACCATCAACGGTCAGCACCGGCACGTCTCGAGCTATCTGCGCGATTTCCTGTTCCGTTCCGAGCAGCTGCAGACACCCGCGGCGGCGTTGTCGGGGGGCGAGCGCAATCGGCTGCTGCTGGCGCGTCTGTTCGCACGCCCGGCGAATGTGCTGGTGCTGGATGAGCCGACCAACGACCTGGATATCGACACGCTCGAGCTGATCGAGGAGCTGGTCGCGGCTTTTCCCGGGACGCTGCTGTTGGTGAGTCACGACCGGGCGTTCCTCGATCACGTCGTCACCAGCCTGCTGGTGTTCGAAGGCGGCGGGCGGGTGCGCGAATTCGTGGGTGGCTACAGCGACTGGGCGCGGTATCGGGACGCGCAGGCAGCCGCGGCGCGGGCGGCCGGCGCAGCGCGGCCAGCACGCCGCCCGGTTGCGGCGGGACCTGCCACCGCGTCCACGAAAACCCGCAGATCCTACAAGGACCAGCGCGAGCTCGATGCCTTGCCCGCCCGGCTCGAGGCGCTCGAAACGCAGAAGGCGGAGCTCGAAACCGTGGTCAACGATCCGCAGTTCTACGCGCGGCCCTACGACGAGGTCGGGCCGGCGTTGGCGCGCCTGGACGCACTGGGCCGCGAGATCGAAAGCGTGTACGTGCGCTGGGCGCAGCTGGACCAGCAGGCCAGGGACTGACATCGGACCGCAGTACGGCTAATCTTCCGCCGCAGCCTCGGATCAACTCTTTCGGAGAACGGCAATGAGCAAGGGCATGGATAAACGGAAGGAAACGAAGAAGAAGCCGGCAAAGACGCTCGAGGAGAAACGCGCCGAGAAGCGCGCCAAGAAAGCCGCTCGCGGCTGACGCCGGAAAGCAGACCGTTGGCCCGACGCTCCGGGCCAACCATCACTGCCCGCCATGCGCATTTGGGTGGATGCCGACGCCTGTCCGGGCGTCATCAAGGACATCCTGTTTCGCGCCGCGGAGCGGATGCGTGTGACGGTCACGCTGGTCGCCAATCAGCCGGTGCGCGTGACGGCGTCGCAGTACGTCCGCTTTCTGCAGGTCCCGGCGGGATTCAACGTGGCCGATCAGCGCATCGTCGAGCTCATGGAGCCCGAGGATCTCGTGGTCACAGCCGACATTCCGCTCGCCGCCGCGGCGATCGAGAAGGGCGGGGTGGCGCTCAACCCGCGCGGCGAGCTCTACACGGTGGAGAACGTGCGCGAACGACTCGCGCTGCGCAATTTCATGGATGAGCTGCGCGGCAGCGGCGTCGACACGGGCGGCCCCGCCGCGCTGGGCCAGCGCGATCGCCAGGCGTTCGCGAACCAGCTCGATCGCCTGCTCGCCCGGAAACGATAGGCGCCCGGCCGCGAGTCAGGCTCGCAGGGTCCTCTCCAGCTTGCTGACTACGTCGGGACCGACCTTGCCGTGCAGGTAATCGAGGATCACCGGGACGAATCTCTGCGCGTGATCGGTCGTGAGGTTGAGCCTGGAGAAACCGCTGACGATGTTGGCGAGAATCGCGGTATTGCCGCCCGCGAGCGAGGCAAGGCCGCCGAGCAGTCCGCCGGCCTTGCCGCCATCGGGCGCCCTGCTGATGAGCCCGTCGATTCCCGGGACGCTGCCCAGCATGCGCGTGAATTCCGTGCCGCCAAGCTTGTCCCTGGCCGCCTTGAAGAGGATCGCCGCGCCGCCCTGCGCCTGGCGCTCGTCGACTTCGAGTTTCTTGCTGAGCAGCTCGATCAGCTCTTGCATGACTGCTTGTCTCCCAATGCGGCCTGATCAGAACTCGACTGCCGGCGCCGGAAACCCGTCGGCCCCGACGCGCCAGGGCACCCACAGCAGCGCGACCGTGCCTACCGCGACGTTCCGATTTGCGCGCCGGAATCTCCAGCTCACGGATCGCGACATTCTGCGGATCGGTGGCCCGCTGCAGCTCCGCGATCTGAGCTTCGCATTCGGCATTGAGGCCGGCGAGTCGTTGCTGCAGCACTTCCATGCTGTCCTCGGCTCGCTCGACGTTGCCTTGCTCGCGGCCCAGGCGACCGGTGGTGCGCATGGCACCGGCGGCGCGGCCGATGGTGCCCGTACTGATGCGGCGCCCGCCGCCGAACAGCGCGCCCAGCACGGTCGCGCCGATGGAAATGGCACTCTGCATCTTCTGCTGCGAGTACTGCGCCTGCTCGCGCGCGACGCGCTCCTGAGCGCGCCGCATCTGGTCTCCCAGCGTCTGGATTCGCGGGGCGTACTTGTCCCGCAGCCGCGCAATCTCCCCGTCGCGCCGCTCGCGCAACGCCTGCGTCAGGCGTGCCCGGAAATCCCCTTCCGCTTCGCCCGGCTGCGATGCCAGCTCGAGCTCGTCGCAGACCATGACCTTCAGGCGTGCGTTCTGGTAGAGATGAGCACTCAGCGATTTGCCCCATGCCGGATAGCTGGCGGGGCGCAACGCCGGCGCGGGTATGTCCGCGAAGCCGGCGGCGCTGGCGGCATCCGCAGCGGTGCGCGACTTCAGATCGGCGACCTGGCGCGCATCGCTCCAGGCGACCTCGCGTCCGTCATCGGTCAGGGGCGCGACGTAGGCAGTCTGCTGCCACGCATCGACCCCGGCCTTCGGCTCGACAAAGTGCAGACGCGCGAATCCGGCGATGAGCGGGCGGTACTCGAAGGCGCCGGCGCCCGATTCGGGGCGCAAGAACAGTTGAGTCACCTCCCCACTCACTACCGGAGGCGCTTGCGTCGCAGCAGCGGTTACGTCCGGGCCGCTCACCGGGACCGCTGGTGATGAACCTCCGGTCGTTGCGGCGGCGCCCGCGCCTGCACCGGCTTTGCGCCCTTCCATGAGCTGAGCGATCTCGACGAGCGTCAGCGGGCCGCGCAGATACGACAGGGCCCAGCGGCTCTTCATCAACACGGGCGCGTCGTCGTGGACATTGCGCATCAGGAATACGCGGCTCGCGAGGCCGGACAGCAACTCTTCGAGCGTCGCGCGGTCGAGCGCGCCCGCGCCGCCGGCGAGCGCGCTTTGCAGTCCCTCGACGACGCGCAGCTTGTCTCGTTCGGTCTGCAGCCGGCCGATGAACCACGTGCCCGTGTTGCCGAGCCCCTTGTAATCCAGATCGACCGGGTTCTGTGTCGCCAGCACCACGCCCACGCCGAATGCGCGCGCCTGTTTGAGCAGGGTGAGCATCGGCAGCTTGGCGGGCGGCATGGCGTTCGGGGGGAAGTAGCCGAAGATCTCGTCCATGTAGAGGATCGCGCGCAGGCTCGACGTTCCGGACTGGCGGCGCATCCACGCCACCACCTCGTTGAGCAACAGCGTGACGCAGAACATGCGCTGCGCATCGTTCAGGTGCGCGATCGAGACTATGCTGATGCGCGGCTTGCCGGCCGGCGTGAACAGCAGGCGCTGCACGTCGAGGGGCTCGCCCTGCGTCCAGGCAGAGAAACCGGGCGAGGCGAGCAGCGTGTTGATGGCGAGCGCGAGCTGCAGGCGCTCCTTCGCCGGAAAGAAACTCTCCAGGTCGAACACGCCCACCTTGTCGAAAGGCGGCTTCTGCACGGCGCCGATCAGGCCCGCCAGATCCAGGGCGCGGCCCTTCGACCAGGCATCGTCGAGGATGCTCGACAGCAGGATGTGCTCGCGGCTCTTGAGCGGATCCGCGTCGATGTCGAGCAGGGCCAGCAATCCCGAAACGACGGAGGCGACGCGCTCGCGCTGCGCGGCTGGATCGATGGCGGCGCCCTCAGCCGGCGGCGCAAACGATTTCAGGACCGACAGCGGCAGGCCTGCGGCGCTACCCGGCGTATAGACCGCGATGTCGACGGCATCGCGAAAGCGCGCGATCCGCGCCGGATCCTGACCCCATTCGGCCAGGCCGTTGCGCCAGGTTGCGGCAGTCTGCGCGGCGTACTCATCCGGCGAGAGATTCTTGCGCACCGCTTCGGCAACATCGATCCACGGACGGAAGTCCTGCGGCGAAAGCCCGGGGAAGGCCAGCAGCAAATTGGTTAGGTCGCCCTTGGGGTCGATGACCAGCGCCGGGATGCCGTCGATCGCGGCCTCCTCCAGCAGGGCGAGACACAGCCCGGTCTTGCCGCTGCCGGTCATTCCGACGCACACGGCGTGCGTCGTGAGGTCGCGGGCATCGTAAAGGATCGGGGTCGCAGTGACTTCGCCGCGCGCGCGATCGAATTCGCGGCCGAGGTAGAACACGCCGAGCTTTTCGTAGTCGGTCATGCGCGGGCTCAAACGGCGGTTGATGCTCCCACAGTAGACATTGCGTGCGCCTCAGTCCAGCGCGCATGCACCGGCAGGGTCAACGGTAGCCGCGTGCCTGCAATTCGAACAGCCTGGCGTAGCGGCCGCCGGCGCGCAGGAGCTCCTCGTGACTGCCGTGCTCGACGATGTGGCCTTCCTCGAGCACGGCGATCTGGTCCGCCATGCGCACCGTGGAGAAGCGATGCGAGATCAGGATGGCGATGCGTTCGCGCGTGAGCGAGCGGAAGTGTTCGAACACCGTGGCCTCCGCCGCGGCGTCCATCGCGGCGGTGGGCTCGTCGAGGACCAGGATGTCGGCTTCCGAACGCATGAAGGCGCGCGACAGTGCGATCTTCTGCCATTGCCCGCCGGACAGCTCGCGGCCGTCGTTGAACCAGCGGCCGAGCTGCGTGTGGAACCCGGCCGGCAGCTCGCGGACGAATGGCGTGGCCATGCCCTTGTCGGCGGCCTCCTGCCAGCGCGATTCGTCGTCGAAAGCCCGCACGTCGCCGGCGCCGACGTTCTCGCCCACCATCAGCTGGTAGCGCGCGAAGTCCTGGAAGATCACGCCCATACGCCGCCGCAGCGTGGCCTCGTCCCACTCGTTGAGGTCCCGGCCGTCGAGCAGGATCCGGCCGGAGCTGGGCTGGTACAGCCGCGTCAGCAGCTTGATGAGCGTGGTCTTGCCCGAGCCGTTCTCGCCCACCAGCGCCAGGCTTTCGCCGGGACGGACATGCAGCGAAACGTCGCGCAGCGCCGGTTTCTCCGCGCCCGGATAGGTGAACGTCACGTTCTCGAAGCGCACGCCGTCGGCGGGGTCGGGTCCGCGCTGCAACGTGCCGGTGGCCTGCGTGACCGGCTGCTCCAGGTATTCGTACAGCGTCGACAGGTACAGGTTGTCCTCGTACATGCCACCGATCGCCGAGAGGCTTGCGGACACCGCGGCCTGCCCCTGGCGGAACAGCATCAGGTACATCGTCATCTGCCCGAGCGTGATGTCGCCCGTGACCGTTTCGACGGCGATCCAGGCATAGCCTGCGTACAGCGCCAGCGTGCCCACCAGCCCCAGCCCGAAACCCCACGAATCGCGGCGGACGGTCAGGTCGCGGTCCGCCGAGTACAGCTTCTCGAAGATGCCGCGGTAGCGGCCGAGCAGCAGCGGACCGAGCTCGAAGAGCTTCACCTCCTTGGCATGATCCTCACGCGCCAGCACGGTCTCCAGGTACATCTGCATGCGCGTCTCGGGCGAGCGCCAGCGGAACAGGCGGAACGCGTCGCCCGAGAATTTCGCTTCGGCGATGAAGGCCGGCAGGCCCGCGAGCAGCAGCACGACCACCGCCCAGGGCGAGAACTGCACCAGCAACACGGCGTAGCTCACCAGCGAAACGCCGTTCTGCACCAGGCCGAATGTGCGCATCACCAGGCTCAGCGGCCGGCTCGAGGCCTCGCGCCGGGCGCGCGTGAGCTTGTCGTAGAAGTCGCTGTCCTCGAAGTGCTGCAGCTCGAGCGTCAGCGCCTTCTCGAGGATCATGACGTTGACGCGCTGGCCCAGTTGCGCGCGCAACAGCGACTGGCACAACGAGATGCCGCGCTGAGCCGCGGCCAGAGCGGCCACGATGAGCGCTTCGAGTGCGACGTAACGCAGCACCTCGGTGTATTGCGCGACGCCGGTGGCGTCGTGCAGGCGAATTGCAGTCACGACGCTGTCGACGATCAGGGCACCGACGAATGCGACCGCCGCCGGCAGCGCACCTGCGACCAGAGTGAGGACCGCGAGCGCGATGGTCAGCGGGCGGCTGGTCGTCCAGACGAGCTCGAGCGCGCGCCGGCTGTAACGAAAAACGCCGAAGAACCCCCGCGCCAGCGCGGGACCGGGGTCCTTCGCCGGGGGAACGATCACGTTGTGGCGCGAGGACATTATTCAGTGCGGCGCTGTGCCGGCGTGCCGACTGTTCGGACAGGGCTGGGTGTTTTCGCCTTGTCTTCGAAGACGGGGGCCGTAAATCCATCCCTGGAGGCTCCGACGCGAACGTCCTGTTCGCGACGGTCCCGAAAACACCCAGCCCTGTCCGAACAGTCGGCACGCCCATACGGCACCGTGAGAAAGGGAGCCGCGAGAGCGTGCTGCAGTGCAGAATTGCGTTTACGCGAATACAAGACTATCAATGGCATGCACGCATACTCTCACAGCCGGAGTTGATAATAGATGAGTGGGTCCAAGCCGCCGCCACCGCCGGATCAGGCAGCGCCAGAGGACGAGAAGCCCGAAGACCGAAAATCGGGTCGCGTGACTTTCGACGAGCGCGGCAACGCGGTCTGGGAATGGTCCATGTCCACCGGCATCTTCGGGCGCAACGTCGACACCAAGCGGCTCAAGAAGCTCGAAGCCAACGACCTGAAGATCGAGGAAGAACCGGTGCCCAAGACCAAGGGCTTGTCGGTCCAGCCGAGCGCGCAGCCCGGCGGCGGAATCGATCCTTACAACAGCTCGGGTACGGGCCGTGGACCGGGGCCGGCGCGCAAGCAGGCGCAGAAACCCAAGGACCTGAAGCGCCTCAGCGAATGGATCCAGCTGCAGAAGACAATAGGGAAGAAAACCGATCCGGAATGACCGGCCGGCGCCCGCCGCTCAGCCCCCGCCCTGCAGTTTCTTCCGGTACTTTCGCGTCAGCTCGTTGAATCGCGGCGTGGGTCCGGCGTCCTCGTAGATCGGGTCGCCCTGCTCGTCGGTGGAAATCACCTTGGCGCCGCGCACGTACGGCATCGCCGCTTCCAGCTCGCGCAGGGCCACGCCCAGCAGGTCGGTGATGATCGATTCGCGCGTGCGGCCCGGATACAGATCGGCCAGGGCCTGCAGCCGCGCCGCGTCGTCGATCGGCAGGCGCACGGCAATCTCCGTGGCGGTGAGCACGGGCGGGGGTTTCTGCTGCCAATTGTCGAGAAGGGTGCGGAACGACAAGCTGAGCTCCAGCGGATCGAGTGTGGGTGAAGGCCCGGCACGGGGCGTGCCGTGGCGATTATAGCGGCCCGCCGCACATACCCCGGCGCTTGGGCCCAATAACCACCTGCTATTTACGTCCGCGGTGCGGCGCTCTCTATAGTCGGCGCAGATGTACCGCTACGACCCCATCGACCAGGCGCTCGTGGATCAGCGTGTCGCGCAGTTTCGCGACCAGACGCGGCGTTTCCTCGCGGGCGAGCTCACCGAGGACGAATTCAAGCCGCTGCGCCTGCGCAACGGCCTGTACATGCAGCGCCACGCGCCGATGCTGCGCATCGCGATTCCCTACGGGCTGCTCTCGTCGCACCAGTTGCGCACGCTCGCGTCCGTCGCGCGCCGCTACGACCGCGGCTTCGGCCACTTCACCACGCGCCAGAACCTGCAGTTGAACTGGCCTGAGCTGGAAGACGTGCCGGACATCCTCGCGGAGCTGGCCGGCGTGGAGATGCACGCCATGCAGACCAGCGGCAATTGCGTGCGCAACGTCACCGCCGATCATCTCGCGGGCGTCGCCGCCGACGAGATCGAGGATCCGCGCCCGTGGTGCGAGATCGTGCGCCAGTGGTCGACGCTGCACCCGGAATTCTCCTACCTGCCGCGCAAGTTCAAGATCGCGGTCACCGGCGCGCCGGCGGATCGTGCCGCGTCCGAGGTCCACGACATCGGGCTGCACCTCAAGCGCGACGCCAGCGGCGCGCTCGGCTTCGAAGTGCTGGTGGGCGGAGGCCTGGGGCGTACCCCGATCATCGGCAAGGTGATCCGCGAGCTCTTGCCGCCGCAGCACCTGCTGTCCTACCTCGAGGCGGTGCTGCGCATCTACAACGAGGAGGGCCGGCGCGACAACCTCAACAAGGCACGCATCAAGATCCTGGTGAAGTCACTGGGCATCGACGAGTTCCGGCGGCGCGTCGAGGCGGAATGGGAGCGGATTCGCGATTCGGCTCTGGAGCTCAACTGGCGCGAGATCGAGCGCATGCGCTCGTTCTTCACGCCGCCGCCCTACGAGGCGCTCGCCGACGTGGACGTTGCGGCCGGCGATGCGCGCTTCATGGCCTGGTATCGCTACAACACTCGCGCCGCACAAGGTGCCGGGCTATCGCGTCGTGTTCCTGTCGCTCAAGGCGCACGGCGAAGCGCCGGGCGACGTGACCTGCGGACAAATGGACGCGGTGGCCGATCTCGCCGACCGCTACAGCTTCGGCCAGGTGCGCGCCACGCACGATCAGAACCTCTTGCTCGCGGACGTGCGACAGAACGATCTTCAGGAACTGTGGCGGGCCCTCGATCGCGAGCGGCTCGCCACGCCGAACATCGGCACGCTCACCGACATGATCTGCTGCCCCGGCCTCGATTTCTGCAGCCTGGCCAACGCCGGCTCGATCCCCGTCGCCAAGCAGATCCACGCGCATTTCGACGATCTGGACTACCTGTACGACCTGGGCGAGATCCAGATCAAGATGTCCGGTTGCATGAACGCGTGCGGTCATCATCACGTCGGCCACATCGGCATTCTCGGCGTCGACAAGCACGGCGAGGAGTGGTACCAGATCACCCTCGGCGGCTCGGCCAGCGAGCAGGCGGCGCTCGGCGAGGTGATCGGCCCCTCGGTGCCGCAGGCGGAAGTCGCCGCGACGCTACAGAAGATCGTCGATGTCTATGTCGAGCACCGCTTCGAAGAGGAGCGCTTCATCGATACCGTGCGGCGCATCGGAGTCGACCCTTTCCGGGAGCGCGTCTATGCGCCAGCTCATCAGGCAGCGTGAGTCCGCCGCCCCCGCGCTGGCCGAAGACGAGTGGCGCAGCATCGAGGACGACCCGACCGGCTCGAGCCGTGCGCTGATCTTCCCCCTGGCGCGCTGGCAGAGCGAACGCGAACGCTGGTGGCTGTGGGCGGGCAGGCTCGGCGTCCGGATCGCGCCCGCGGACCGAGTCGAGACGCTGGAACTTGACCTCAGGCGCCTGGCGCTCGTGGCGATCGAATTCACCGGCCCGTCCGAAGGGCGCGGCTACAGCCAGGCGCGCGTGCTGCGCGACCGTTTCCGTTTCGGCGGCGAGATCCGCGCGGTGGGCTACGTGAAGCTCGACCAGTTGTTCTTCCTCTCCCGGTGCGGAGTCGATGCCTTCGAGCTTGCCGCGGGCATCGATGCGCAGCGCGCGCTCGCGGCGCTGAAGCAGTTCGACGTCGCTTATCAGCCCGGCGCGCTGAATTCGCCTCGGCTGCGCTACCGCATGGCGTGACTGGACCGTGTCTGTATAGATTCGGGGTTCCGCGCATTCTCCATCAGACCCTCGCAAGTGACTGATTCAGTGGGCACGGAGGCCGGGCCCCGCCCTCCCATGATCCCTGCCGCCTTTCTGTGCGCCAGCTATTGGGGGTTTACAGCTCCCCGTTTAGGTCACGAAAAGGGTGGTTATAACCCTCCAGGTTGGCTATTCTTCGGGGGGTCAAAACCCCCAGAGAACACCATGCGGACGCCTGTAAACCTATTGGCCCTCGAGCTGTTCGACAAAGAGCTGCCCCGCCTGCAGCAGGCTGCAAAGACACTGCGCGATTACATGCCCCGCGAGGCATGGGTGCGAAGCATCCGCAAATCGCTAGGGATGTCCATGCGCTCGTTTTCAAGGCGCATGGGATTCAAGGACCACACCAGTGTGAAGGAGCTGGAGCGCAACGAACGCGCGGGCACGATCACGCTTGACACACTGAGGCGTGCCGCCGAATCGCTGGATGCGGACCTTGTTTACGCCATCGTTCCGCGTAAGAAGCTGCGCGAGACTGTGGCCGCCCGCGCGCGCGAGGTTGCAAAGCAGCGCGTGGCACCGATTGCGAAATCGATGGCGCTGGAGGAACAGGGTCTGACCAAGGCGGAGATCGACCGACAGGTCGAGGAGCTGGCGCATGAGCTGGAAAGAAAGCCGCAAGCCTTATGGCGCTGAACGACGAAATCGTACCGGGTGAAACTCCGCTTACCGCTGACGACTTGCACGGTCTCAAGCTGCCGTTGGTGAAAACAAGGGCACAGCTCAGCGCGATCGAGGGTGCAAACATCCTCAGTGGCAAGGAGTGGGCGCTGGCTTCCAGGACGACACGAATGCCCGAAATGCTCTCTACGGAATACATGCAGGAGCTGCATCGCCAGATGCTGAGCGATGTCTGGAAGTGGGCAGGCAAAATTCGCTCCGCCGAATTGCAGAATGCGTTCGCGTCATCGGTGCCGGACATTCGCCCGCATCTGACCGGACTGTATTCTGACGCTGTCCAGTTCTGGCTGGACGATGAGCGCATGCACGGCGATGAATTCGCGGTGAGAGTGCACCATCGAGTCGTGAAGGTGCATCCGTTCAGAAATGGAAACGGTAGATTCTCGCGGCTATTGGCGGACCTCGTGCTGGAGAAGCACTTCCGCCTGCCGCCTTTCACCTGGGGTGGCAATGGGCAACTCGGAAATGGCGACCCCAACAGAAAGGCGTATCTAGAAGGCTTGAAGGCCGCGGACAAGGGCGAGTACAGACCGCTATTAGAATTGTGCCGGTCAACATGATGATCATCCAGATCGTGCTCACCAGCAGGGTCGCCACTGCGAACACGAGCCCGATCACGAACATCGAAGTCGCTGCCGACTGAGGAGCTGGCGGAGGCTGGCTCAACGGATGTTGCCAAGCTCGCGTTGCCTCGTCTCACGTCACTTATGCGACACTCCCCGCAGGTTTGCGGGGAACTCGTGATGCGCATCGCCAAGGTTTCGCTCGTGATTCTGGTGCTGGCCGCACTGGTCGCGGGCTATTTCGTGTTCGTGCTGCACTGGAATTATTCCACCGGCGAGCGTGCAGGCTGGGTGCAGAAGCTTTCCAAGAAGGGCTGGGTCTGCAAGACGTGGGAAGGCGAGATGGCGATGGTGTCGATGCCCGGCGCGATCGCGGAGAAGTTCTACTTCACGGTGCGGGACGACGACGTTGCCGCGCGCATCAACGCTGTGGTCGGCAAGCGCGTCTCGCTGCATTACGAAGAGAAGGTCGGACTACCGACGTCCTGCTTTGGCGACACGCGGCACTTCGTCACCTCGGTCAAGGTCGTCGACGAGATCCCCTTGGCACCGGGCATCGTCGTGCCGGCGCCGCAAGGCCCGCCGGCGCAGTAGACGCATTCGTGCATGACGCCCCACGACCACGCCCGCAAGGAGCGTGGCCGCAAACGCCATGCAGCGGTGTCGCGACGATCAGCCGCCCGGCGGCGCAGCTTCGGCAGGCGCAGTTTCCGGCGTCGTCGCAGCAGGAGCTGCGGGCGGTGCGGGTGGCGCATCGGTGTTCCAGATATCGATGCACAGCTCCCACTTGTTGCCGGTCTTCTTCCAGATCTCGACGTACTTCCCTTTCTCGAGCTCCGTGCCGTCGCTTCCCGTCACCCGGTAGGTGCCGCGCCGAATGCCGGTGCCGCCCGAGGTGAACATCTCGTCGCTCGCGATCGATATCTTCGCCCCCGGCGCCTGCGCGAACCCGTCGCTCATGAAGTTCTCGATCGCGGCGCGGCCCTTGATGGCCGGCGCGTTGGGAGGCATCACGGTCGCGTTTTCGGCATAGACGGCAGCCACACCGGCGGCATCATCGGCATTGAAAGCCTTCTCCCAAGCACCGAGTGCTGCTTCGGGAATGTTGCCGCCGCGAGGCTGACACCCCGCGAGGGCCAGTACGAGGACACCGAGGATCAGCGCAGGAACGTTCTTCATGACGAGTCTCCCGCAGCGATGAGGGGTAGGGACTCTACCGCCAGTCTCCGCGCAGTGCACGCACGCGGTTTTCCAGGTGTCCGGCGCTGGCCGCGGTCGCCGGCACGGCCTCGCCGGCCACCAGCGCGATCCTGGACCAGAAACGCTTCGGCCAGCGCGACATGGCCGCGCCGCCCTTGCGGCTGAAAAAACTGCCCCACAACCCCTGCAGGGCGATGGGAACGACGGCCACCGGCCGGCGTTCGATGATCTGCTCCACGCCCTTGCGGAACTCGTTCATCTCGCCGTCGGTCGTGAGCTTGCCCTCGGGGAAGATGCACACGACGTTGCCGTCGGCCAGCTCGGCATCGATGCGGTCGTAGGCCCGGGCCAGCGCGGCGGCATCCTCGCGCGCCGGCGCGATCGGGATGGCGCGCGCGGTGCGGAAGATGAAGCTCAGCACCGGTATCTTGAAGATCTGCTGGTCCATGACGAAGCGCACCGGGCGGCGCACCGTGCCGCCGATGATGAGCGCGTCCATGAAGCTGACATGGTTCGAGACGATGAGCGCCGGCCCCTCGTCCGGGATGTTCTCCAGCCCGCGCACGCGGATCCGGTACAGCACGCTGACCAGGATCCAGATGAGGAAGCGCATCAGGAATTCCGGCACCAGGGTGTAGATGTAGATCGCGACCACCGCGTTGAGCACCGCGGTGACGAGGAACAGCTGCGGTATCGACAGCCCGAGGCTGAGCAGCAGGATCGCGAGCCCCGCCGCAGCCACCATGAACATTGCGTTGATGATGTTGTTGGTGGCGATGATGCGCGAGCGATGGCTCGGCGCGCTGCGCTGCAGGACCATCGCGTACAACGGCACGCTGTAGAAGCCGCCGAAGACGCCGATCATCGTCAGGTCGAAGATCACGCGCCACGCACCCGGCTGCTGCAGGAAGGCGTCGAAATCGACGCTCGCGGCCGCGGCTGCGATGCCGGGATGGGCGAAATACAGGTCGGCGGCGAAGATCGTCAGCCCGATCGAGCCGAAGGGCACCAGGCCGATCTCGATCTTGTGGCCGGAGAGCCGCTCGCACAGCAACGATCCGATTGCGATGCCGATCGTCACCGCGACGGAGAGCAGCACGGCCACGGATTGATCGCCGTGCAGGACCAGCTTCGCGTAGCTCGGCAGCTGCGTGAGGAACAGCGAGCCGAACAGCCAGAACCAGGAGATGCCGAGCAGCGAGAGGAACACGGGACGATTGCTGCGCGCGAACCGCACGTTGCGCCAGGTTTCGCTGAACGGGTTGAGATTGATCTCGAGATCCGGATCGGCTGCCGCGGCGCGCGGAATCCTGCGGCTGGCCAGGTATCCGGCGACGGCCATCACCACCAGTGTGGCGGCCGTGAGGAGCCGGCCCAGTCCGTCCCACGCCATGAACATGCCGCCGAGGACCATGCCGAGCAGGATCGCGACGAAAGTTCCCGTGTCGACCAGCGCATTGCCACCGACCAGCTCCGTCTCCCTGAGGTGCTGCGGCATGATTCCGTACTTCACCGGGCCGAACAGTGTGGCCTGCACGCCCATCAGGAACAGCAGCACCAGCAGCCAGGGAATGTTGCCGGCCCAGAAGGCGACGGCGGCGACCGCCATGATGACGACCTCGAGCACCTTGGTCAGGCGGATGAGGCGCGACTTCTCCAGCTTGTCCGCGATCTGGCCGGCGGTCGCGGAGAACAGGAAGTACGGCAGGATGAAGAGTCCCGCCGCCAGGTTCACCCAGGTTTGCGCCGCGATGCCGGCCAGGGCGGTGAGCTCGAACGCGATCATCAGCTGCAGCGCGTTCTTGAAGACGTTGTCGTTGAACGCGCCGAGGAACTGCGTGAGGAAGAACGGCAGGAAGCGGCGCGAGCGCAGCAGCCCGAATTGTGAGGTTTCACTCATGAGTGACGCACGGCTCCCTGGATCCCGCGGCGGCGCAATCTTGCGGCGAGGAGCCGCGGTTGCGCAACGTCGCGCGGCATACTTTGCGCACCCCTGCCGGCTGGCGCTTGCCGCGCGGCGCGTGCGAGGATTCGGCAATCCTCTTGCACGACCGGGTGCCGATGTGTGGGCGAACATCGCGAGGTCACGAGGCGCAGGATTCCGAGGTCTGCCGGCTCGACCTTGCGCGCCGGAGTGAACGACTCGGAAGGCGCTCGGAAGGCGAGCGCTTCCGAGTCAAGCTCCGGCATGGCTTGCTCATCGAAGCTCTCGCCGCGCGCGGCGCCCGCTCGGCACGGGCGCACAGAGCCCGAAATCATCGGGCATGCAGCCGCTTGCTCAGCGTAGCGGCAGCTCGATATCGGCGAACAAGGCCGCCACTTCCGCATCGCCCGGCGCGCTTTGCGCGCGATCGACGAGGCGGCGCGTCAGGTGCGGCGCGAACAGCTGCAGGAACTCGTACATGTACTTGCGCAGCAGCATGTCGCGGCGGAAGCCCACCCAGGTGGTATGCGCCGGAAACAGGTGCGCGGCGTCGATCGACACGAGGTCGCGATCCTCCTCGGTTTCCACGGCCATGTTGGCGACGATGCCCACGCCGAGCCCGAGCCGCACGTAGGTCTTGATCACGTCGGCATCGCGCGCCGTCAGAGCCACGTCCGCGGTCAGTCCGGCGCGCGCGAAGATGTCCTGCAGCGAGGACGGGCCGCTGAAGCTGAAGACGTAGGTGATGATCGGATGCTCGGCCAGCCCCCTGAGGGTGAGCTTGCCCGCCTCGGCCAGCGGATGCCCCTTCGGCACGACGACGCGGCGGTGCCATTGATAGCAGGGCAGCAGCACCATGTCCGCAAACAGCTCCTGCGATCCGGTGTTGATGGCGAAGTCGATGCGGTCGAGCTCCGCCATTTCCGCGATCTGCTCCGAGGTGCCCTGGTGCAGGTGCAGGCGGATCTGGGGGTAGCGGTCGCGAAACGCCTTGAGCACCGCGGGCAGCACGTAGCGCGCCTGAGTGTGGGTAGTGCCCAGCGACAACGAGCCGCTCGTCTCGTCGCGCCATTCCTCCGACAGGCCCCTGATGCTCTGCACCTCGCGCAGGATGCGCAGCGCGCGCTCGATGACCTGCTCGCCGGCCGGCGTGACGTGGGTGAGGTTGCGGCCGTCGCGCGCGAAGATCTGGAAGCCGAGCTCGTCCTCGAGCAACTTGATCTGCTTGCTCACGCCGGGCTGCGAGGTGTGCAGCTTCTGCGCGGCGGCCGTGATGTTCAGTCCGTTCTGTGCGACGGCGGCCAGGTAGCGCAGTTGATGCAGCTTCATGCGCGAAAAATCCGAGACGTTCGATGCCCCCCACCCCGGCCCTCCCTGCCGCAGAGCGGAGCGAGGGGGCAGGAAATGGCCCTCTTCCGCGGGCGGTCGAGGGCAGGGTGAGGTGGCAACTCTAAAGTAGTGCGCCGGAAACGGCACGCCCGGCGAGCGTTGCGCAGGCTTCGCGAGCGTGCCGCAGCTGGCTTTCGCGCCGCTGTCCCTGCTCGCGTTGCAGGTCGAAGACGGCGTCGAGATCGATGAGGTCGGCGATCTCGCTCCAGCCACCGGCCGCGCCGCGCCGGCACCCCAGATGGACGATCCTCGGGTTTCGGGAACGCAGGGCCTCGATCCAGCAGGTGTCGATGTCGGCGCACCGCGGCACGCACATCACCACATGGGTCGCCCAGGCGGCAGCTTGCCGCTCCTCGCCGGCACCGAAATAGCGTAGCTGCGGGCCGGGCGCCGGGCTGGGCCGGGTGCGATTGAAGACGGCGACCTCGGCGTGCGCGAACATGGCGGGCATCGAGCGTCCCAGCGCGCCGAAACCTACGATCAGGACACGCGAGGCGGCGTCCGGCGCGAGCAGGCGGCGCGCCAGCGTGGCATACGACTGCCCCCCGATTCCCTGGAGAAAACGGGTGCGCACCTCGCGCACGTCGCGGAACAAGGCATCCATCAGCGGCGCGAGCGTACGCACGCACTCGCGCGGCTGCTGCTGCTCGAAAAGACGCCACGCCTCGCGCACCTGGCCGAACACATTGGTTTCGCCGGGGACCGCGCTGTGCAGTCCGGACGCGAATTCGAGCAGAAAGCGATACGCTTCGGCCGCGCGGTACGCCTCCACGGAGCCATGCGGAGCGGCGCGTGCGTCCGGCTCAGGCCCGGCGGTTACCAGCGCCAGCCGGATTTCGCGTTGGCAGGTGCGAATTCGCAGCCACTGCGGCTGCGGATCCTGCCGGCTCGCGGAATCCGCAGCGCGGGCGTGCACAGCGCCATCCGTGTCGGGGGTTGCGCGGCGATGCAGGACGAGCAATCTCCCAACCGGCGCAGCCGCGCCGGCGCGCGGCCGCATGCCATGCGTTCCGGCTTGCGCCCGCCAGAGGCGACTATCCATCGACGCTGAGCTTTCGGGCGCCACGGCGGCAACCTAGCGCCGCGCGCCGGGCGGCATCCAATAACGGTCCTCTGGGTGCTCATGCCCTGCGGTTATGGGCGCGCTTCGGCCACCGGGGCGATAGACAGGGGCGATAACGATAACCGTCTCGCATGCAGCCAGAAGCAATGATTCGTTCTGAGCGGGAACACCGGCCGCTAGAGTCGCTCGCAAGTCATGACATCGACGCACCTGATCCGCATGAATGCCGTGCTGAGCAACGCGACCGCCGAACTGAGCCCCGAGCTGCAACGCAAGGTCGATGCCACGCGCGCGTTGCTGGCCCGGGCGGTGGCGGATTTCGGCAACGTCGCGTACTCGAACAGCCTCGGCGCCGAGGCCGTCGTCCTCACCGACATCATCTGGTCGTCGAATTTGCCCATCGACGTCTTCAGCATCGACACGGGCCGCCTGCACGAGGAGACGTACTCGCTCCTCGATCGTATCCAGCGCCGCTACGGCAAGCGCATCCACGTCTACTACCCGGACGCGGCTCAGCTCGAAGCGTATGTGCGCAAGAACGGCATCAACGGTTTCTACGACGGGGTGGACGAGCGGCTGTCCTGCTGCCACATCCGCAAGGTCCAGCCATTCCGTCGCGCGATCGCGGGCCGTAAGGCCTGGGTGACCGGCGTGCGCCGCCAGCAGTCCGCGGCGCGTGCGCAGGGCCAGGCGATCGAATGGGACACGGGCAACAGCCTGTACAAGGTGAGCCCGCTGCTCGACTGGACGCAGAACGACATCTGGACCTACATCCGCGTGCACAAGCTTCCCTACAACCCGCTGCACGACAAGCAGTATCCGAGCATCGGTTGCGCGCCCTGCACGCGCGCGGTCGAGGCGGGCGAGGAATCCCGCTCCGGTCGCTGGTGGTGGGAAAACCCCGATTCGCGCGAGTGCGGCCTGCATCCGCGCATCCGCGTCGTCGCCCAGGCCGGCTGAGCGGCGATGGACTACCTGCCGATATTCGTCGACCTGCGCGGGCGCGCCGTGCTCGTCGTGGGCGGCGGCGCGGTCGCGCAACGCAAGATCGAGCTGCTGATCGACGCTGGTGCGCGTGTGCGCGTCGTTGCGCCTGCGCTCACCGAGGCGTTGCGCGCGCTGGCCGGCGCGGGCCGTATCGAGCACCCGGCGCAGCGCTTCGATCCCGCGCAGTTGAGCGATGCCGCGCTCGTGATCGCCGCCACCAATCGCAATGCGATCAACGCCGAGGTCGCTGCGGCTGCGCGTGCGCGCAACGTGCCGGTCAACGTGGTCGACGACCTGGAGCTGTCGAGCTTCATCGTGCCGGCGATCGTCGATCGCTCGCCGGTGATCGTGGCGGTCGGTACCAGCGGCCGCTCGCCGGTGCTGGCGCGCTGGGTGAGAGCACGCATCGAGGCGCTGTTGCCGCCACAGTTGGGAAGACTCGCGGATCTGGCCGGGCGCTGGCGCCAGCGGGTCAAGCATGCCTTTGCCAGCGTCGCCGAGCGTCGCCGCTTCTGGGAGACGGCCCTCGAGGGGCGCGTCGCGGCGTATGCGTTCGAAGCACGCGACGATCTCGCCGATCTCGAACTGCGCCGCGAGCTCAAGCGCGCTCGCGCGCGAGGGCCGCGCCGGACGGGCGAGGTGGTGCTGGTCGGCGCGGGACCGGGGGATCCGGACCTGCTCACGTTGCGCGCCGCGCGCGAGTTGCAGCTCGCCGACGTGATTCTCTACGACCGCCTCGTGTCCCCGGCAGTGCTGGCGCGGGCACGGCGCGATGCCGAGCGCATCTTCGTCGGCAAGGAATCGGGCCTGCACCACGTTGCGCAGGACCAGACCAACGAACTGATGGTGCGTCATGCACTCGAGGGCAAGCGCGTGGTGCGCCTCAAGGGCGGCGATCCGTTCGTCTTCGGCCGCGGCGGCGAGGAGCTCGAAGTGCTGGCGCGCCACGGCATCGCCTTCTCCATCGTTCCCGGCATCACGGCGGCACTGGGCGCCGCCGCCGCTGCCGGCATTCCGCTCACGCATCGCGAGCATGCGCAGACGGTCAGCTTCGTGACCGGGCATGCGCGCGAAGGTGAGGAGGGTTTCGACTGGGCCGCGCTCGCTCGCGAGCAGCAGACCGCTGTGTTCTACATGGGCGTGGCAAATCTCGGTGCGATCGTCGCGCAGCTCGCGGCGCACGGCGCACCGCCCACCCGGCCGATCGCCATCATCGAGAAGGCGACGTGGCCGGATCAGCGGGTGATCAGCGGCACGCTCGCAACAATAGTCGCGCTGGCGCGTGCCGCCAGCGTCGCCGCGCCGGCGCTGCTGATCGTCGGCGACGTGGTCAGGGTGCGCGCGTTGCTGGGGCAGGGGGTTCCTGGTCAGAGCGATGGCGCGCCGGCAGGCCTGCAGGGCAAGGCCGGGGCGGCACGCATCACGGAGGCAAGAAGCGCATGAGCGTCACACAGGGTTTTGCGGGCACGGTCGGCAACACGCCGCTGATCCGTCTCGGCGTATTCAGTGCGGAAACCGGCTGCGAGATTCTCGGCAAGGCCGAGTTCCTCAACCCGGGCGGCTCGGTCAAGGACCGGGCGGCGCTCGGCATCATCGACGACGCCGAGCGGCGTGGCGCCTTGCAACCCGGCGGAACCGTGGTGGAGGGCACCGCAGGCAACACCGGCATCGGGATCGCGCACCTGTGCAACGCCCGCGGCTATCGCACGGTGATCGTCATGCCCGACAACCAGTCGCCCGAGAAGTACCAGCTGCTCGAGGCGCTCGGCGCCGAGGTGCGGCGCGTGAAAGCCGTGCCGTACGCCGATCCGAACCACTATCAGAAGGTCGCCGCGCGCCTCGCCCAGGAAATCGACGGCGCGATCTGGGCCAACCAATTCGACAACGTCGCCAACGCGCGCGCGCACTTCGAGACCACCGGCCCGGAGATCTGGGCGCAGACACAGGGACACATCGACGCCTTCGTGGTCGCCACCGGCACCGGCGGCACGCTCTCGGGCGTCTCGCAGTTCCTCAAATCGCAGCGCGAGGCCGTGCGAATCGTGCTGGCCGATCCTCCGGGCAGCAGCCTGTACGAGTACGTGCGCACCGGCACGCTCAAGGCAACGGGCTCGGGTTCGATCACCGAGGGCATCGGCATCGGCCGCGTGACCGCGAATGTGGCGCAGGCGCGCATCGACGGCGCGGTGCACGTCGAAGATGCGGAAACAGTCAGGTACGTCTACCGGTTGCTGCGCGAGGAAGGACTGTTCCTCGGCAGTACCAGCGGTATCAACGTCGCCGCGGCGGTGCGCGTGGCGCGCGAGCTCGGCCCCGGCCATACGATCGTGACCGTGTTGTGCGACGGGGGCGCGAGGTACGCCTCGCGCCTGTTCAACGCCACGTGGCTCGAACAGAAGGGCTTCGCGTCGGTAGCGCAAGCCGGCGGCACGAGCGAGCGCCTGTGGGAGACCGCGCGTGTCGCCTGACAAGCCGCTGTCCCTGATCGACGGGCCGGCCATCGACACCGACGTCGTGATCGTCGGCGCCGGCCCGGTGGGCCTGTTCCAGGTTTTCGAGCTGGGACTCCTGGGGCTCGAGGCGCACCTGGTCGATTCGTTGCGCGAGGCCGGCGGCCAGTGCATCGAGCTCTACCCCGACAAACCGATCTACGACATCCCCGCCATCCCCGTTTGCACCGCGCGCGAGCTGATCGAGCGGTTGCAGGCGCAGATCCGGCCGTTCGCTCCGGTGTTTCACCTCGGCCAGGAGGTCACCGAGGTGCACCGGCGCGAGGACGGGCGCTTTCACGTCGCCACCAGCCGCGGAACGCATTTTCGCGCCGCCGCGATCGTCATCGCCGGTGGCGTCGGGTCGTTCCAGCCGCGGCGCCTGAACGCCGCCGGCGCGGATAGTCACGAAGGGCGCTCGATCCACTATCGCGTGCGCGATCCGCAGGCCTTCGCCGACCAGGATCTGATCATCCTCGGCGGCGGCGACTCGGCTCTCGACTGGACGCTGGCGTTGGCGGAACGCGCGCGCAGCATCGTGCTCGTGCACCGGCGCCCGCAGTTCCGTGCGGCGCCGGCCAGCGTGGCCCGCATGTTCGAGTTGCGCGAGGCGGGCAAGCTCGACTTCCTCGAAGGGCAGGTGCAGGAGATCATCGAGACCGGTGGACGGCTGGCGGGCGCGAGCGTTCGCAGCAGTGACGGAGTAACGCGCCGCGTGAGCGCAGAGCAGGTCCTGGTGTTCTTCGGCCTGAGCCCGAAGCTCGGTCCGATCGCCGATTGGGGCCTGGATCTCAGCCGCCGCAGCATCCGCGTCGACACCGAGAAGTTCCAGACCAGCGTGCCGGGCGTCTTCGCGGTGGGCGACATCAACGACTATGCGGGCAAGAAAAAGCTGATCCTCAGCGGCTTCCACGAGACAGCGCTGGCGGCTTTCGCCATCGCCGCGCATCTCAAGCCGGGCGAGAAGCAGCACCTGCAATACACCACCACCAGCCCCTTGATGCACAAGCGCTTGGGAGTTGCAGGCCAGCCTGCCATCGAGGCAGAGCCGCAGCGGCGCTCGGTGGCCGGGTAGCCCTCGCCGGCAGCCGGCACGCCCGTTCCTGGTCCTCGCGACGGGCCTTGTCCCGCGATCCATGGAATAATCCGCTCCTTCCCCCAGCGAGGTGCCGCCATGCAGGACCAAACCGCTTCTGCCGTTCCCACCGCGACCAGCAAGGAAGAGCGCAACTGGGCGATGATCGGCCACTTGAGCGCGCTGCTGTTCCTCGTCACCGGCATCGGAGGAATCCTCGGTCCGCTCGTGGTCTGGCTGATCCGCAAGGACGACATGCCGTTCGCCGCCCAGCAGGCCAAGGAGGCGCTCAATTTCCAGATCACCATGTTCCTGCTGGGCATCCTCGCCTGGATCCTGGTGTTCGTCCTGATCGGGTTCGCCCTGCTCGCGATCCTGTGCATCGTCGACGTCGTGCTCACGATCGTGGCCGCGGTGAAGGCCAGCGAGGGTGTCGCCTACCGCTACCCGTTCAACTGGCGGCTCATCAGCTGAAGCGATGTACGGACGTCCCCGGCTGATACAGGAGCCGGCCGCGCTGGAGCGGATCGTCGATGCGCTGGCGACCCGGTACGAAAGCGGCGCCGTGGCGCCGTGGCGACTGGCGGAGTCGAACCCGGGGAACCTGTCCGCGGGGAATTCTTGACGGCATCGAAGCGGCACGGCGATACTCGACCCATGGCTACACGCAACACCTGCAACCTGCACGGCTGGTGGTGGCGACACTCCTGAAGGAGTGGGCGCCCGCGCGTTTAGCGATTTCGTTCGAACCCGTAGACCCATCTCCGAGCCACCGCCGGGATGGGTTTTTTGTTGCCCGCTCCCGCCCCGCACGTTGAGGTCAAGAGGAGCCGATGCAACCGCCTTTCGACATTGCCGCCGATCTGGATACGCCGGTCTCGGCCTACCTGAAGCTGCGCCCCTTCCGGCCGCGCTTCCTGCTGGAAAGCGTGGAGGGCGGTGAGCGGCTGGCGCGCTATTCGTTCATCGGTTTCGGCGATTGCCTCGAGCTCAAGCTCGACGGCGAGGGACTCAGTATCGACGGGAAGCGGCGCGCACGGCCGCGCGACCGGCAGGAACTGCTCGCGTCGCTGCGCTCGGCGCTCGCCAGCGCGCCGCAACCCAGGCCGGATATCGCCGGGGTGCCTCTGGCCGGCGGGCTGGTCGGCGCGGCCAGCTACGACATCGTGCGGTATTTCGAGAAGCTGCCGGGCCGCGAGCAGCTCAGCTCGGTTCCCGAGGCCCATTTCATCGCGCCACGCTCGCTCCTGGTTTTCGACCACCTGACGCGCGTGGTGGCGCTGTTGCACGATGGCACGGACGCCGAACGCCAGAGTCTGCGCGGTGAAGTCATGCGCGCGCTGCGCGGCCCGGTGCCGGAAAGCCCGGTGCCGGAGAACAATCGACCGCGCGGCGGGTTCGAGCCGCCCGTGGCCAGCCTGAGCGAGTCGCAATTCGTCGAACGCGTGCGCCGCGCGCAGGAGTACATCGCGGCGGGCGATGTCTATCAGCTCGTGCTGTCGGTGCAGTTCTCGGGCCGCCACGCAGCTGGCGCCGTTCGAGGTTTATCGCGCGCTGCGGCTCATCAATCCATCGCCCTACATGTACTTCTGCGAGCTGGGCTCGCTCACCGTCGTGGGTTCGTCGCCCGAGGCCCTGGTGCGCCTGAACGGCCGCGATGCCTCGCTGCGTCCCATCGCAGGCACGCGGCCGCGCGGGCGCGACGCCGCGGACGATGCTGCGCCCGAGCGCGAGCTGCGGGCAGATCCGAAAGAGAACGCCGAGCACGTGATGCTGGTGGACCTGGCGCGCAACGACCTCGGCCGGGTGGCGCAGGCCGGCACCGTGCACGTCGATCCGTATCGCTCGATCGAACGCTACAGCCACGTGATGCACATCGTGAGCGGCGTCAACGGCAGCCTCGCCGACGGACGGGATGCCTTCGACCTGTTCGCGGCGACGTTCCCGGCCGGCACGCTGGTGGGCGCGCCGAAGGTGCGCGCCATGCAAATCATCGACGAGCTCGAGCCGGTGCGCCGCGGCCTGTACGGCGGCACCGTCGGATATTTCGGCGTGCGCGGCGACATGGATCAGGCGATCACCATCCGCACGCTGGTATTCGAAGGCGATCGTTACAGCTACCAGGCGGGCGCCGGCATCGTCGCGGACAGCGTGCCGGCGGCGGAATACGCCGAGGTGCTGGCGAAGAGCGCAGCCCTGCGTCGAGCGCTGGAGCTGCGCGAAGGAGGGGCTGTGAAGCCGCGCCTGCTTCTGATCGACAACTACGACTCCTTCACCTACAACCTGGTGCAGGCCTTCCTGGTGCTGGGCGCCGACGTGCGCGTGCATCGCAACGATGCGATCAGCGTCGAGGAGGCGCGCGCGCTCGAGCCGACCCACCTCGCCATCTCGCCCGGGCCCGGGCACACCGGACGATGCGGGCATATCCATGCGCATGATCGAGGCGTTCGCCGGCCGAGCTACCGATCCTCGGGTGTCTGCCTCGGCCACCAGTCGCTGGTCGCCGTGTTCGGCGGTCGTAGTCGTGCGCGCCGGGCGCCTCATGCACGGCAAGACCTCCCCCGTACAGCACGACGGCCGCACGATCTTCGCGGGGCTGACGCAGCCGTTCGAGGCCGGGCGCTACCACTCGCTCATCGCCGCAACCTGACCGCTGCCCGTCACAGCTCGAGGTGACCGCACGCACGCCGGAAGGCGAGATCATGGGCGTGCGCCACCGCACGCTGGCCGATCGAGGGCGTGCAGTTCCATCCGGAAAGCATCCTCACACCCGAGGGACCGCGGCTGATGGCGAATTTCCTCGCGCATCGACAGACTCAATCCAGGAGGCAGCGCATGTCGCAGGCCTGCGCAGCACGCTTGAGCAACTGCTGCAGCGGCGGCACCTCAGCGAGGCGCAGGCCGACGATCTGCTGTCAGGCACTGACCGACCCGGACGCTTGCGCCGGCTCTGGCGGGCGCGTTGCTCGCGGCGCTGCGCTGCAACGGCGTCACGGCCGACGAGGTCCGCGGCTTCGCGCGTGCGATGCGACGGCTCGCCCGCCAGCCACCCTTTCGCCGGGCGCCGCACTCGTCGATGTCGTGGGGACAGGCGGGCGATGCTTCGGGCAGCCTGAATCTCTCCACCGGTGCGGCCCTGCTGGCCGCGGCCTGCGGCGTGCGCATCGCCAAGCACGGCAACCGCTCGATCTCCAGTCGCTCGGGTAGCGCCGACCTGCTGGCGGCCCTGGGGATGCCGATGCCGCTCGATGAGGTGGCGGCGGGCCGCTGCCTCGATGCCACGGGCTTTACATTCTTCTTCGCTCCGCACTATCACCCGGCATTGAAGGCCATCGCTCCGGTCCGCGCCGCGCTCGGCGTGCGCACGGTGTTCAACATGCTCGGCCCGCTGACCAATCCCGCCGAGCCGCCGTTTCACCTCATCGGCGCCTACAGTCTGCCCGCCGCCGAACTGCTCGCCGCAACGCTGGCCGGGATGCCCATCGAGCGGGCGTTCGTCGTGCATGGCGAGCCGGGCTGGGACGAGCCCACGCCCGTAGGTCCGTTCGCACTGTTCGACGTGCGACCCGGACGCGTCGAGCGCTCCGTGCGCAGCGCGGCTCTGTTCGGGCTGCCGTCCTGCCAGGCCCGGGAGCTGGCGGGCGGCGATGCGGCCTTCAACGCGCAGGCGCATTCGTGCGGTATTCGCAGGCCAGGACCGCGGCGCGCACCGTGCTGCGCTGTTCCTGGGCACGGCTCTGGTTCTCGAGCTCGATTGGGCGCGAACATGATCCGCACAGAGCTGTCGAGTGCGCAGCGCAGGCCATCGATTCCGGCCGTGCCAGCGCGCTGCTCGCCGAGCTCGCGGCATTCGAGGGCAACGCTGCATGAGCGGATTCTTGCGGGAATTGGCGCAATCGAGCCTCGAGCGGCTCACCCAGGCGCGCAGCTCGAAAGCCAGCAGGCGCTGTGGCTGCGCGCGTCGGAAACGCCGCCGGCGCCGCGCTTGCAGCTCTCCGACCGTGGTTTCGATTGCATCGCCGAGCTCAAGCTGCGCTCGCCCGCGGCCGGTGTGCTCAGCACGGCGAGCGAGGACTCTGGCCGCGCGCGTCACCGCGTACGCGCAGGGCGGCGCCGCCGCCATTTCGGTTCTGACCGAACCGTACCGCTTCGACGGCTCGATGGCGCATCTGGCGCGGGCTTCGCAGGTGCTGGCGCCGCTCGGCGTGCCGACGATGCGCAAGGACTTCCTGATCGACCCGTACCAGGTGATGGAAGCGCGCGCGCTCGGCGCGGGTGGCGTACTGGTGATCCTGCGCATGCTCGATCACGGCCGCATGGTCGAGCTGCTCGATTGCGCCGCCATGCTGCATATGTTCGTGCTGCTCGAGGCGTTCGACGAACGGGACATCGAGCTGCGCCAACCAGCTGGTCGCCGAGCGCGCGCAGCGCGTCGAGCAACTGCTGGTCGGCATCAACAGCCGCGATCTCGACACGCTCCAGGTCGTTCCCGACCGGCTCGGCAGCCTCGCCGCAAAGCTGACACCCAAAGTGCCGCGCGTCGCGGAAAGCGGTGTTGCAACGCCGGAAGACGCGGCCGCGATGGCTCGTGCCGGCTACCAGATCGTACTGGTGGGCAGCGCCTTGATGACCAGCAGCGATCCCAAGGCGCTGCTCGACGGACTGCTCGAAGCCGGGCGGGCGAAGTCGTGAGCAGTCACGCGCGGCGCCTCGAGGATTCGCTGTGTTCATCAAGATCTGCGGCATGACCAGCGCCTCAGCGGTGGTGGCGGCCGTGGAATGCGGCGTCGACGCCATCGGTTTCGTGTTTGCGCCGAGCGTGCGCCGGGTAACGCCGCAGCAGGCGGCGCAATGGAGTGAACAGGCGCCGCCCGGGCTGCTGCGGGTTGCGGTAACTCAGCATCCGCAGCAGGCGCTGCTCGATGAGATCTTCTCGGTGCTCGCGCCCGAAGTGCTGCAGACGGATTGCGAGGATCTCGAACGGTTGCGGATCCCGGCGGGTGTGCAGGTGCTGCCGGTCGTTGCGCGCCGGCGCCGCCACTCCGGCAGTTTGCCGCCGCGTCTGGTGTTCGAGGGCCCGATGAGCGGGCGCGGCGAGACGACCGATTGGGGGCTGGCGCGCGGGCTCGCCGGGCGCGCGGAGGTGATCCTGGCGGGCGGTCTCACGTCCGGAACGTGCGCGAGGCGATCGCGCACGTGCGCCCCTTCGGCGTCGATGTGAGCAGCGGCGTGGAGAGCGCTCCGGGTGTGAAGGATGCGCGGCGCGTGGCCGAATTCGTCACCGCGGTGCGCCTCGCGGCCCGCGAGATCGGCAGGGACAACGAGAGAGAACTGGAGAGGACGACGTGAAGAATGTGACCACGGCCTTCGAATCGGGCGGCTCGCTGGCCGCGCTGCTGAGCGGCGCCTATCCGGATGCGCGCGGCCGATTCGGCGCCTACGGCGGCCGCTACGTGCCGGAGACCCTGGTGCCGGCGCTGGAACGGCTCGAGGCCGGCGTGCGCGAGTTTCTCGGCCAGCCCGGATTTCGCGCCGAACTGGAGCGAGGAATTGCGCGAGTGGGTCGGCCGGCCGACCGCGCTGACGCATGCGCCCTCACTCGGCCGCCGCTGGAACGCCGATGTCTGGCTCAAGCGTGAGGACCTGGCTCACACCGGCGCGCACAAGATCAACAACGCGATCGGCCAGGCGCTGCTCGCGCGGCGGCTCGGCGCGACGCGCATCGTGGCTGAGACCGGGGCCGGACAGCATGGCGTGGCCAGCGCGGCCGCGTGCGCGCGGCTCGGCTTGCCCTGCACGGTCTACATGGGAGCCATCGACATGGAGCGGCAGGCGCCCAACGTCGGCCGCATGAAGCTGCTCGGCGCCACCGTGGTGCCGGTCACCAGCGGCGATCAGACGCTGCGGGCCGCGATCGACGAAGCGTTGCGCGACTGGGTCTCCGACCCCAACGGCACCTACTACCTGCTCGGTTCGGCGGTCGGACCGCACCCCTATCCGCTCCTGGTCCGCGAGCTGCAGTCGGTCATCGGGCGCGAGACGCGGTCACAGATCGTGGAGCGCACCGGCGGTCTGCCCGATCTCGTGGCGGCCTGCGTCGGCGGAGGGTCCAACTCCATCGGCATGTTCCACTCCTTCGTCGGGGACGACAGTGTCGAGTTGCTGGGAGTCGAGGCAGGCGGCAAGGGTCCGGGACTCGGGGAGAACTCGGCGACGCTCTCCCACGGCACTCCCGGGGTTCTGCAGGGCAGCTACTCGTTGCTCCTGCAGGACGAGCATGGGCAAATCCAGGAGACCCACTCGGTCTCCGCGGGACTCGACTATCCCGGCGTGGGACCCGAGCACAGCCTGCTCAAGAGCATCGGTCGCGTGCAGTACGTCTCGGCCTCGGACGAAGAAGCCCTCGAAGCGCTGGCCGAATGCTGCCGCTGCGAGGGAATACTCGTGGCCCTCGAGAGCGCACACGCTTTCGTCGGGGCGCGCCGCTGGGCACAGACTCGTATGGGCAAGCGCATCGTCATCTGCCTCTCCGGCCGCGGCGACAAGGACATGCCGACGCTGCAACGGACCCTGATCCCGGCCGCGGAAGCGCGGACGTGACCGGGGCCGAGCGTATCGAGCGCGCGATCCGCGCGCGCGCCGAGCGTGACGAGCCGGCGCTGGTGGCGTTCCTCACCGCCGGGTATCCCGCGCGCGAGCTGTTTCGCGAACACGTGGCGGCGGTTGCATCCAGCGCGGACGTAGTCGAGATCGGCGTGCCGTTCACCGATCCGATGGCGGACGGCGTCACGATCCAGAGAGCGGCGCATGCGGCGCTGAAGTCCGGTGTGACGCTGAGCTGGATTCTCTCGGGAGCTCGAGCGCGACGGCGCGCACGCGACGCCGATCCTGCTGATGAGCTATCTCAACCCGCTCCTCGCCTACGGCCTGGAGCGGCTGGCGGGGTCGGCAGCGCGTGCTGGTGTCGCCGGCTTCATCGTTCCCGATCTGCCATACGAGGAATGTGCGGGGTTGCGCTCCGCTCTGGACGCCCGGGGTCTGGCGCTGGTGCAAATGGTTACGCCGGTGACGCCGCCAGCGCGGCTCGAGCGGTTGTGCCAGGCGAGCGGCGGTTTCGTGTATGCCGTCACGATGACGGGAACCACCGGCAGCAAGGTTGCGATCCCGGACGAAGTCGTTCGCTATCTTGATCGCGTACGTTGCGCCTCCACCGTACCGGTGTGCGCGGGCTTCGGCATCCGTGGCGCCGACCAGATCGAGCGGCTGCGCCGCCACGCCGATGGCGTCATAGTGGGGTCGGCGCTGGTGGAGGTCCTCGAGCGCGGCGAGGACCCGGCGGCGTTCCTGCGGAGTCTGCGGCCGGCGCGCGCATGAGCTGATCGCACGGCACGTCAACCAAGGGGGCAGTCATGGCTTTCACCTACCAGAAACCCGACTTCCTGCTGACCACCACGCCCGGCCTGGAGGGTCACGAGATTCTCGAATACAAGGGCCTGGTGGTGGCGGAGGCGATCATCGGCGCGAACATCTTCCGCGACTTCTTCGCGGCGGTGCGCGACGTGGTCGGCGGCCGCTCCGCCTCGTACGAGAATGCTCTCAACGACACGCGCGACATGGCGCTGAATGAAATGGCAGAGAGCGCCCGGCAGATCGGCGCCAACGCCGTCATCGGCATCGACCTGGACTACGAGACCATCAACCAGATGCTGATGGTGTGCGTGAGCGGCACTGCGGTGGTCGTGCGGCCGCGCTGAGGCCCGGCTGGCAATCTCGAGCCGAATTCAATAGAATGCAGACCCAGTATTTGTTTCAATTGAAATCACTTGGCCAGACCAGACCCGCACCCCTCGGCCGATCCGGCGCGCGTCCTGACGGGCGCAGTGCTGCGTGCCGCCGCGCTCCTCGAGCTGAACCAGAGCCGCGTGGCCGAGATCCTCGGCCTGAGCGCGCCGCAGGTCTCGCGCATGGCCAATGGGCACTACCTGCTGGACGCCGGTCGCAAGGAGTGGGAGCTGGCGGCGCTGTTCGTGCGCCTGTTCCGCTCGCTGGATGCGCTGGTGGGCTCCAACGACGCGGTCGCGCGTGACTGGCTCAATTCCGAGAATCAGGGCCTGGGCGGCCGGCCCGCCGATCTGATCCGCAGCACCGAGGGACTGGTTCGTGCGGTCCACTACCTGGACGCCGCCCGCGGTCGCGTCTGAAGGGCGCCGGCTGCGCCGGCGCCTGTGGCGCGCGGTGGAGGCCCAGCACCTGGTTTCGACCCTGCGCCTGGTCGAGAACGCCGCCGAGCAACTTCTGCTGGAACGGATTCTCGAAGCCAGCAAGCCGCCGCTGCCCGCGCCGGCAGCCCGCCTGCACTACCTGCTGGGCACCCCGTTCCGTTACCCGTCGCCGTTCGGTTCGCGGTTTCGTGCGCCCACGCAGCCCGGTGTCTGGTACGGCGCCGAGCACGTACGCACCGCGTGCGCGGAGCTTGGCTATTGGCGTTGGCGCTTTCTCACCGACAGCGCGGGGTTGAGCGAGCTGGGGCCCGCGCCGCAGACCGTGTTCCAGGCGGGCATCGACGGGCGCGTCGTGGACCTCACGCTGGCGCCGTTCAAACGCCAGCGCGCGCTATGGACGCACGGCAGCGACTACGGGCCGACGCAGGACTTCGCCTCGGTCGCGCGCGAAGCGGGGGTGAGCGCGATCCGTTACGAATCGGTGCGCGATCCGCAGCACGGCCCCGCCATCGCCGTGCTGCGCGCGGAAGTCTTCAAGCCGGTCCGGCCGCTGCAGCAGCAGAGCTGGTTCCTGCACGTCAAGCGCGAGCTGGTCACCTGGCAGCGCGAGACGGAAGTGCACGAGTTCGCCTACTGAGGCTGGCGCGTCGCGCCGGATGCGCTCGGCGGATCACCCGGTGGATCACCCGGTGGATCACGATAGTCGAGCGGCGGATCGCGATCGCCCAGCAGCGCCGCGTACTGGAAGCTGGCACCGCGCGCGGCGTCGAATTCGGCGCGCGCTGCGCGGATGACCTTCGGGTCGCGATACAGAGCGACGGCGGCGCGCGCCAGCGTCTTGGAAGCGACTTCCATGCCCTTCAACCCGATGCTCATGCCACCGGCGGCGACTGCCTGCCAGCTGTGAGCCGGCGTACCGGGCACCCAGGTCGCGGTGCGCAGGCCGACCGTCGGCACGAGCCAGCTCACGTCGCCAACGTCGGTCGAACCGTATTCCTGGCGCGGTCGCAGCGGTTGAATCAGTTCCTGCGAACCCAGCGGTTTGCCCTGCGCAATGAGCGTCTTCTGCAGCTTCTCCGCGAACCCCTGCTCGGCGGCGTCGTACTTCACGCCGCCGACGGCGCGCAGCTCACGATCCATCACGTTCGCAAGCGTATGGTTGGGCAGCAGGCTGTAGGCGCCATGAATCACTTCGTACTGCACGCGCGTGCCGGTGCCGAGGGCCGCGGCGTCCGCGGTTTTGAGCACACGGCCCCACACTTCCTCGAGGACACGGGGATCGGGATGGCGCACGTAATAGAACACCTCGGCGAAATCGGGCACGACGTTGGGTGCGGCCCCGCCGCTCGTGATCACGTAGTGAATGCGCGTTTCCTGCGGCACGTGCTCGCGCAGCATGTTGACCATGTAGTCCATTGCCTCCACGCCGTCGAGCGCGGAGCGACCCTGTTCCGGCGCGCCGGCGGCGTGGCTCGACTGGCCCTGGAAGCGGAACTTGGCCGAGCGGTTGGCGAGCGAGCCGTTGGGGCTGGCGTCGTTGGAATCGCCCGGATGCCAGTGCAGCACCACGTCAACGTCGCCGAACAGGCCCGCGCGCGCCATGTAGACCTTGCCCGCACCGCCCTCTTCGGCGGGCGTACCGTAGAGGCGAATCGTGCCGGCAGTGCGCGTCTGCTCGAGCCACTGCTTGACGGCGATGGCGGCCGATGTCGAGCCGGCGCCGAACAAGTGATGCCCGCAGGCGTGACCGCTGCTACGGCCCTTGATGGGCGAGCGCTCCGGCAACGCGTTCTGCGAGAAGCCGGGCAGTGCATCGAACTCCGCGAGCAGGCCGATCACCGGCTTGCCCGACCCGGCGGTGGCGACGAATGCGGTGGGAATGCCGGCGACCCCGCCCTTGACCTCGAAACCGGCCGCGCGCAGCTGCTCCTGCAGCAATTCAGAGCTCTGCACCTCCTTGTAACCCACCTCGGCGCGGCCCCAGATCGCGAGAGCGACGTCGCGATCGGCGGCGCGGCGCGCTTCGACGAAGCTCGTGACGCGGCTCGCGTCGTTCGAGGCAGCGGCGGCAGGTTGTCCGGACAGCAATAGCAGGGAACACGAAGACAGCAGCAGGCATGCGGGGAGCTTCACTACGGTTTCCTCGGTTGGGTGGCGCGCTCGCCGGAGCGAGCGCGCCAGGAAGAAGACCAGGAAGATAGCGTTAGTAATAAGATTAGGGAACAAAGGCCATGCAGGGCAATGAGCAGTGGAGATCATCTCGATCGCCGCACGATTCTGCGGGCCGCCGGGCTCGGGCAACGGCGGCTACGTGGCCGGAATGCTGGCGAATCACGCCGGCCGTCCGATGCGCGTCGCGCTGCGCAAGCCGCCACCCCTGACTGTCCCGATGGTGGTGCGCCACCAGGTCGAGGAGCGGCTCGAGCTGCGGCGCGACGGCGAGCTCATCGCCGAAGCCGAGCCGTTCGAATTCTCGCTGCAGCCGCCGCTCACGCCCACGTACATGCAAGCGCTCGACGCGTCGCGCGGCTACTCGGGATTTCGCAGCCATCCGTTTCCGACCTGCTTCGTCTGCGGGCCGCAGCGCGCCCGCGGCGATGGCCTGCGCATCTTCCCGGGGCCGCTGGCCGGCAGCGAGCTCGTCGCCGCACCGTGGCTTGCCGACGACTCGCTGTGCGCCGCCGACGGCAAGGTCTGCGCCGAGTTCATCTGGGCGGCGCTCGACTGCCCGGGTTATTTCGCGGCCACCGGCGACGGACGGGTGATGCTGCTCGGTCAGATCGCCGCGCAGATCGACCGGCGCGTGCATGCCGCCGAATCGTGCGTGGTGCTCGGCTGGAAGCTCTCCAGCGAAGGGCGCAAGCACGCCGTCGGCACAGCTCTTTTTGACGAAGATGGGGAATGCTGCGCGCGGGCGATCGCGACCTGGATCGAGCCCGGGGCAACGAGGCAGGGCGGATGAGGCCGCACCTCCGCTCCCAATTTATCCACATTTCCCCGTCACTCCTGGATACGAACAAGGCTCGCTGACGCACACCGCGAACTGCGATGCTGGACACTTCGGTGCGGGCGGTTGCGTTTCGGGAAATGTGGGTAAGTCGGGAGCGGAGGTGCGGCCTCGTCCGCCCTCAGCGTCGTCGCCACGCGACCAGCAGCCACAGAGCGCCCGACGAGGCAAGCACCCACCCCGGCCAAGTAGGGTTGTGCGCGAGGGCGAGCCACACCAGCCCGCTGCCGAGCAGCACGCTCGCCACGGTCACGGCGTCGCGGCGCGCGTTCGTGACCTGCACCGTGCGCTTGAGATCCGCGATCTCGGGTGATTCGACCTGCAGTCGCAGGCGCCCGTCCGCCGCCTGCTGGATGAGTCCCTGCACCAGCTGCGGAAGAACCTTGGCTGCCTCCGCCAGATCCGGAAGCTGCCTGCGCAGCCGCTCGACGATGGCGCGGCCGCTGACGCGCTCGTGCATCCACTCACGCAGGATCGGCTGCGCGGTGGTCCACAGGTCCAGCTCCGGATAGAGCTCGCGCCCGAGGCCCTCGATGTTGAGCAGCGTCTTCTCCAGCAGCACCAGCTGCGGCTGCACTTCCATGTTGAAGCGCCGCGCCGTCTCGAACAGGCGCACCAGCACCTGGCCGAACGAGATCTCCTTGAGCGGCTTGTTGAAGATCGGCTCGCACACGGTGCGCACGGCGGATTCGAGCTCGTCGACGCGCGTTTCGGGCGGCACCCAGCCCGAATCGACGTGCAGCTTGGCGACGCGGTGGTAGTCGCGGTCGAAGAACGCCATGAAATTCTCGGCGACGTAGTACTGGTCGCGCGGGCTGAGCGTGCCGACGATGCCGAAGTCCACCGCTGCGTAGCGCGGCTCCTGCGGGTCCTGCGGCAGCACGAAGATGTTCCCCGGGTGCATGTCGGCGTGGAAGAAGTTGTGGCGGAACACCTGCGTGAAGAAGATCTCCACGCCGTTCTGGGCCAGCCGCGGAATGTTCACGCCGAGCGACCGCAGCCGCGCCACGTCGCTGATGGGAATGCCGTAGATGCGCTCCATCACCATGACTTCCGGGCGGCAGAAATCCCAGTACACCTCCGGGACGTACAGGAGGCGCGAGCCGGTGAAGTTGCGCTTGAGCTGCGCGGCGTTCGCCGCCTCGCGCATCAGGTCGAGCTCGTCGAGGATGGTCTTCTCGTACTCGCGCACCACTTCGACGGGCCGCAGCCGCCGGCCTTCGACCCAATAGCGCTGCGCGAGCGCCGCGAGCGCGTGCAGCACCTCGAGATCGCGGCCGATCACCTGCGCCATCTCGGGGCGCAGCACCTTCACCACCACATCCTGGCCGCTGCGCAGCGTCGCGGCGTGCACCTGCGCGATCGATGCGGCGGCCAGCGGCTGCTCGTCGAATTTCGCGAACACCTCGTCGGTGCTCCTGCCGTAGGCGCCCTCGATGATCGCGCGCGCCTCGCTGCCGGGGAACGGCGGCACGCGATCCTGGAGCCTGGCGAGCTCGTCGGCGATGTCGAGCGGCAGCAGGTCGCGGCGCGTCGACAGGGCCTGGCCGAACTTCACGAAGATTGGCCCCAGCTCCTCCAGTGCCAGGCGCAGCCGCTCACCGCGGCTCGTGCCCGCGCTGCGCTCGAACCAGGTCCATGGCGCGAGAAAGCGCAGGAAGCGCATCGGCCTGTAGAGATGCGTCGCCTGCACGTAGTCGTCCAGGCCGTGCTTCAGCAGCACGCGCTGGATCGTCACCAGCCGCAGGATGACGCGCAGTCTCATGGCGCCGATCCCGCCAGCCGTGCGATGCGCGCCGCGAGGCGATCGGTGGCCTCGCGCAGCTCATCGACTGCGGCGAGGAATTCGTCCGCCTCAGTGCGCGTAACCAGGTCCCGGCTTTCCTCCTGCAGGTATTCGGACAGGTTCTGCGCGACGGTCGCCGCGGCCTTCTCGCCCCATCCCGCCGCCGCGCGCGCGAAATTGCCGAGCTGCCGGGCGGCGACATCGCCGAACAGGCGCGCTACTTCCTCCTCGAGATCCGGCCGCGCGGCGTGCAGCAGCTCGTGGAAGGTCTGCGCGACTTCGGCATCGCCGCTGATCACCACCGACCCGGAACGCATGCGTGTGGCGGCGTCGCGGCCGATGAGTCCGGCGAGCGCCAGCGGCGTACCCGCGATTGCGGCATCCGGATCGCGCGCCGCCGTGAGCGAAAGATGCACTCGCTGTGCGTCCACGTGCGCGAAAACGTCCAGCGGCACGAAGCCCTCGACGCGCACGCCGAGTGCCCGGCCTTCCAGGCGCTCGCACAGCAATTTCGCGCGCGCGGAGGCCGCGATGTTGCGGTTGAGGAGCGAGGCAAGCGATTCGAGGATCACGGGCGCTCTGCCGCGTTCAGTAACGATAGCCGCGGTGAACGGCGACGATCCCACCGGCGAGATTGTGGTAGCGCGCGCCTTCGAAGCCCGCGTCCTGCATCATCCCGAGCAGCGTCTCCTGATCCGGATGCAAGCGGATCGACTCGGCGAGATAGCGGTAGCTGTCGGCGTCGTTGGCGACCAGCCGGCCCAGCACCGGCAGGATGCGGAACGAGTACGCATCGTAGAGAGGCTTCAGGCCGGGCGCGGTCGGCCGCGAGAACTCCAGGATCAGGAGCTGGCCGCCGGGCCGCAGCACGCGGAACATCGAGGCGAGCGCAGCCGCCTTGTCGGTGACGTTGCGCAGGCCGAAGCCGATGGTGACGCAATCGAACTGGCCGTCGGCGAACGGCAGCCGCTCGGCATTGGCGAGCGCATAGGCGATGTTGCCCGCGACCCCCGCATCGGTGAGGCGTTCGCGCCCGCGCTCGAGCATCGCCGCGTTGATGTCGGAGAGCACCACGAGGCCGTCGTCGCCCACCTGGCGCGCCAGGCCGACGCTCAGGTCCCCGGTTCCGCCGGCAACGTCGAGAGCGCGCTGGCCGGGCTTCAGTCCGGTCAACGTCAGCGCGAACTGCTTCCAGATGCGATGCAGACCGCCCGACATCAGGTCGTTCATCAGGTCGTACTTGCCGGCCACCGAGTCGAACACGCCGCGCACGCGACGCGCCTTGTCCTCGCGCTTCACCTGCTCGAAGCCGAAATCGACGGTGGTCCGGCCGGGCGGTTCTCGATCCGATGCGTTCATGGAAGCAAATTGTACTCAACCCCCGCCGTCAGGCAGGCGTGTATCGCTGCGCCGCGGTTCCGCCGCCGCCGCGGCGCCGCGCACCGCGTGCCTCGTTATGTCAGCGCGTGCCACGTCTACACATATTGACGTACGTATGAATTCGTATATTCTGCCGCCGTCCCCGATGGTTTCCCTGCAAGGACTTCTGCAATGAACTTTCGATTCGCCGTGGTGGGACTGGTGGCAGCTGTTTCACTGGCCGCGCTGAGCCTTGCCGACGAGCAGAGCCCGAACGAGACCCATTCAGAAAAGAACGCGACGCAGGCCCGGCCCGCCGCCGCAACCTCCGCCGAGGCTGCCGCCGAATCCACCACCCAATCCACCGCAGAGGCCAATGCGGCCCGCATGCCGGATGAAGATGCAGTTCCGGAAGTCAGCCTGGAAGAAGCCGCGGCCGCCGCGGGCAACATCCAGAACGACCAGAAGGTGTTCGATCCCAACAAGGCGAAGCCGGCTGAGATCGAGGCATACAACGCCAAGGTCGGGCCCGACGACAAGATCGTCTGCCGCCGCGAGCGGGGCACAGATGCCACCACCGGCTCTCGTTTCGGCCAGAAGGTTTGCCGCACCGTTCGGGACTGGCGCAACCTCCCACGCTGAATTGCACGCTGGCGCCGGTAGCAGGCAGCCTCGCTGCTATTCCCTGCGTTCGTAACCGTACGCGGCGAGTCGTCCCAGATAGCGCTGCCAACGCACGTCGTACTCACATCCCAGCTCGTACAGATACTTCCACGAATACAGCCCGGTATCGTGGCCATCGTCGAACACCAGGCGCACCGCGTAGTGGCCGATCGGTTCCACCGCCTTGATCTGCACCTTCTCCTTGGCGAACTGCAGGACCTCCTGGCCCGGGCCGTGGCCCTGCACTTCCGCAGAGGGTGAATAGACCCGCAGGTATTCGAACGGCAGCTCGAAGCTGCTGCCGTCATCGAAGCGCACGCTCAGCAGCCGCGACTGGCGGCGCAGTTTGATTTCGATCGGGTGCGGGGTCGCTCATGGCGCCGATTGTCGTCCATTGCCGTGGGTGTCAGGTACTGGGCGGAGCGATGTTGCACTGCAAAGGAGCACGCGCGGCCGCCCCACGGCCGGCGCCGGACCTCCCTACCACCGTGACAACGCACGGCTGCGGTCCTATACTTGGTTCTCCGTGCCATTGTTTCGGGTGGAGGACAGCCATGAGCGTTGCGCCAACCGTCAACCGGGCCTTGCATTCAAGGCGGTCGACCACGAGATCCTGCGTCACCCGCACGCGGCGTCGAGCTCGCGCGTCGCCCAGGCAGCGCACGTGACCGGCGACCGGATCGCCAAGGCCGTCGTGCTCAAGGACGCGCAGGGTTTCGTCCTGGCGGTGCTGCCGGCGACGCACCGCTTGCTCCCCGAAGTGCTCAACTCGGCCTTGCACCGCCAGCTCGGCTTCGCCACCGAGCAGGATCTCGCCGAATTGTTCACTGACTGCGAACGCGGAGCGGTGCCCGCGCTCGGCCTCGAATACGGCATCCCGACGATCGTCGACTCGTCGCTGCGCGAACAGAGCGACATCTATCTGGAAGCAGGAGACCATGAAGAGCTGGTCCGTATCAGCGAATACAGTTTCGAGCGGCTCATGGACGGAGCGCAGTACCTGCGCTTCAGCCGGCATCACAACTGACCAGGCTGCGCGCTGCGCACGCGCCCGGCCGCTCGCAAACCAAACCAACGACCACGGCCGCAATCAAAGAGGTACCGCGATAGCATTCGTTGCATGACTCGTGCGCTCGCGAGTCATGCAACGAATGCCGTCCCGGCACCCACGAGAACATCCGCGCATGCATCCCACCGATACCCGCAACCCCGACTACTTCCACCGCGTCGTCGATTGCCAGTGGGCGTGTCCGGCGCACACCGACGTGCCGGAATACATCCGGCTGATCGCGCAGGGCCGCTTCGACGACGCCTACATGGTGAATCGCGAATCGAACGTGTTCCCGGCGATCCTGGGGCGCGTATGCGACCGGCCCTGCGAGCCCGCCTGCCGGCGCGGCCGGGTCGAGGACAAGCCGGTGGCGATCTGCCGGCTCAAGCGCGTCGCCGCGGACCTGCGCGATGACATCAGCGACGCGGCTGCCGAAGATTCCGCAGACCAAGAACGGCAAGCGCATCGCCTGCATCGGCGCCGGGCCCGCCTCGCTCACGGTGGCCAACGACCTGATGCCGCTCGGCTACGAAGTCACCATCTTCGAGGCGTTCGATCAGCGCCGGCGGCCTGATGCGCACCAACATCCCGTCCTTCCGCCTGCCCGCGCAGGTGCTCGACGAAGAGATCGGCGATGATCGTCGACATGGGCGTGGACCTGCGCCTGGGCTCGCGCGTCGACAGCCTGCGAGGCGCTGCTCGACTCGGGCGAGTACGACGCGGTGTTCGTCGGCTCCGGCGCGCCGAAGGGCAAGGAGCTCGAGCTGCCGGGCCGTCACGAGACCGAGAGAACAATCGCATCCACATCGGCATCGCCTGGCTCGAGTCGGTGGCCTTCGGGCACATCGACAAGATCGGCGAGCGCGTGCTGATCATCGGCGTCGGCAACACGGCGATGGACTGCTGCCGCACTTCGCTGCGTCTGGGCGCGAAGAACGTCAAGGTCATGGCGCGCAAGCCGCGCGGCTTCTTCAAGGCTTCGGATTGGGAGCTCGAGGATGCCGAGGAGGAGAACGTCGAGATCGTCATCAACCACGCGCCCAAGGCGTTCGTGATCGAGAACGGCAAGCTGGTCGGCATGAGGTTCGAGAAGATGGAGTACGACATCGACAGGGGCCGCATCAAGGCCGAGCGCGTGGTCGGCGAGGTGTTCATTCCCTGCGACGACGTGATCCTCGCCATCGGCCAGGAGAACGCCTTCCCCTGGATCGAGCGCGACCTCGGCATCGAGTTCGACAAGTGGGACGTGCCGGTGGTCGACAAGGTCACGTTCCAGTCCACGCGCCCGGGAGTGTTCTTCGGCGGCGATGCGGCCTTCGGCCCGAAGAACATCATCTGGGCGGTGGAGCACGGACACCAGGCCGCGATCTCGATCCACAAGCACTGCCAGCAGCCAGCCGCTCACCGAGCGGCTGCCGACCGGCGTGAAGCTGTCGAGCCGCAAGATGGGCATCCACGAGTGGTCGTACGCCAACGACTACAACCCGGCGGAGCGGCGGCTGATGCCGCACGTGAGCCTCAAGGAGCGCTTCCAGAAGCTCAACATCGAGGTCGAGCTGGGCTTCACGCCCGAACAGGCGGCGGACGAGGTGCAGCGCTGCCTCAATTGCGACGTGCAGACCGTGTTCGAGGCGAAGCTGTGCATCGAGTGCGATGCCTGCATCGACATCTGCCCGGTCGACTGCCTGACCATCACGGCGAACGGCGAGGAGCAGGAGCTGCGCGCGCGGCTGAAGGCGCCGGCGCAGCAACCTCCAGCAGGCCCTGTTCGTCTCCAGCGCCGCTGCCGCACACCGGGCGCGTGATGGTGAAGGACGAAGACCTGTGCGTGCATTGCGGGCTGTGCGCGGAGCGCTGCCCGACCGCCGCCTGGGACATGCAGAAATCGACCATCCTGATTCCGAACGCGAGCGATGAGGAGCGCGCATGCCGGACCGATCAGCGCAAGAGCGCCTGAACGATTTCGTCATCAAGCTCGCCAACGTGAACGGCACGGGCTCGGCCAGCGCCAACACGCTGCTGATGAAGTCGCTGTTCCGCATGGGCATTCCCGTGATGGGCAAGAACTACTTCCCGTCCAACATCCAGGGCCTGCCCACCTGGTACGAGATCCGCGTCACCCAGGACGGCTACGTCGCGCGCTCCGGCCGGGTCGACATGATGGTGGCGATGAACGCCGAGACCTACGCCAAGGACGTGAAGGAGGTGAGCGCCGGCGGTTACCTCGTCTACGACTCGACCTGGCCGCGGCCCGCGCTCCTCAAGCGCGACGACATCACCCTCATCGGCGTGCCGCTGGCCAGGCTCTGCAACGAGAATTTCGAGGGGGTGCGCGCGCGCATCCTGATGAAGAACATCGCCTACGTCGGCGTGCTGGCGGCGCTGCTCGACATCGACATGGAGAAGATCAGGGAGCTGCTCAACGAGACCTACGCCAGCAAGGCAGCCCTGGTGGCGACCAACCTGCAAGCGCCATCGAGCTCGGCTTACAACTACACGCGCGAGAATTTCCGCTGCCCGCTGCCGTTGCGCGTCAAGGCCATGGACAAGACCGCGCGGCCACATCATGATCGACGGCAACACCGCGGCGGGCCTGGGCTGCGTGTATGCCGGCGCCACGGTCGGCGCCTGGTATCCGATCACGCCGTCGACCTCGCTGATGGACGCGTTCAAGAGCTTCTGCGAGCAAGCTGCGCACCGATCCCGAAACCGGCGAGAAGAACTACATGATCATCCAGGCCGAGGACGAGCTGGCCGCCATCGGCATCGTGCTGGGCGCTTCCTGGAACGGCGCGCGCGCCTTCACGCCCACCAGCGGACCGGGCATCTCGCTGATGAATGAGTTCCTCGGCCTGGCGTATTACGCGGAAATCCCCGCGGTGATCTTCGACGTCCAGCGCGTCGGGCCCTCGACCGGCATGCCCACGCGCACGCAGCAGGGCGACATCCTGTCGTGCGCCTACGCATCGCATGGCGACACGCGCCACGTGCTGCTGTTCCCCGCCAATCCCGAAGAGTGCTTCCATCTCGCGGTCAAGGCGTTCGACCTGGCCGAGCGGCTGCAGACGCCGGTGTTCGTGCTCTCGGATCTCGACATCGGCATGAACGACTGGATGTGCCCCGAGCTGAAGTGGGACGACGCCTACCGGCCCGATCGCGGCAAGGTGCTCAACGCCGAGGACCTGGAGAAGATCCCGAAGTTCTTCCGCTACGTCGACCAGGACGAGGACGGCATCCCGTACCGCACGTTCCCCGGCGTGCATCCCAAGGGCGCGTACTTCACGCGCGGCTCGGGGCACACGCAATACGGCGGCTACACGGAGGACTCGACCGAATACCAGATCGTCCTCGACCGCCTGCAGCCGCAAGTTCACCACCGCGGCGCGCCTGGTGCCGCACGGCGATCATCGAGAAGCGCGGCGCGAACAAGGTCGGCATCGTCTCGATCGGCAGCTCCGACGGCGCGGTGCGCGAAGCGCTCGACGTCCTGAAGGCACGCGGCGTGACGCGCGAACTACATGCGCATGCGCGCCTTCCCGTTCGGCAAGGAAGTCGAGCAGTTCCTGCATCGAGCACGAGATCGATCTTCGTCGTCGAGCAGAATCGCGATGCGCAGCTGCAATTCGCTGCTCATCCTCGAGACCAGCGTCGACAAGGGCAAGCTGCGCTCGATCCTGCACTACAGTGGTTTGCCGATCTCCTCGGAATGCGTCGTCAAGGGCGTGCTGTCGGAGTTCGGTGAGGGCGCTCGTACGCTAGGCGTCGTTGGATAGGAGGTCACCTCAATGGCTGCGTGCGTTCCCTCCCGACTTACCCACATTTCCCGAAACGCAACGACCCGTGTCGAAGTGTCTGGCGTTGCAGTTCGCGGTGCGCGCCAGCGGATCTTGTACGTATCCAAGAGGGACGGGGAAATGTGGATAAGTCGGGAGGGAACGCACGCAGCCCATCACTGTGCGCTGCCTATTCCGACGGTGAGTTGCTTATGAGCTATCTCCTCAAGCCGAAAGTCGCCCATCCGAGCCTGCCGAAGAATGCGCTCGGGCTCACGCGGCGTGACTACGAGGGCGCGATGTCGACGTTGTGCGCCGGCTGCGGGCACGACTCGATCACCGCTGCGATCATCGAGGCTTGCTGGGGGCTGTCGCTGCGGCCACAGGACATCGTGAAGCTGTCCGGGATCGGCTGCTCGTCGAAGACCACGGCGTACTTCGTGAGCGGCGGCCACGGCTTCAATTCGGTTCACGGCCGCATGCCGTCGATCGCCACCGGCGCGAACGCGGCGAATCGTCATCTCACCTATATCGGCGTCTCCGGAGACGGCGATACGCTGTCGATCGGCATGGGCCAGTTCTGCCACGCCATCCGCCGCAACGTGAACATGCTGTACCTCATCGAGAACAACGGCGTGTACGGGCTGACGAAGGGGCAGTTCTCGGCCTCGGCGGACGTGGGCACCAGGGCCAAGCGCGGCGAAGAGAACACCCAGCAGCCGATCGACCCGGTGCTCACGGCGCTGTCGTTGGGCGCAACGTTCGTCGCCCGCAGTTTTTCCGGGGACAAGGCGCAGCTCGTGCCGCTCATCCAGGCGGCGATCAAGCACAAGGGCTTCGCGCTCATCGACGTCCTCTCACCCTGCGTGACCTTCAACGATCACGAGGGCTCCACCAAGAGCTATCAGTACACGCGCGAGCACTACGTCGAGGCTGTGCATACCGACTTCGTGCCGTTCCAGCCGGAGATCAAGGCGGAGTACGCCGAGGGCGAGGTGCTGCCGGTGTCGATGCACGACGGCAGCCAGCTCCGCCTGCGCAAGATCGACAGGAACTACGATCCGACCGACCGCTCGGATGCCTACGCCTACATCCAGCACAAGATGAAGGAGAAGGAATTCCTCACCGGATTGCTGTATGTCGAGCCTTCGCAGAGCGACTTTCACGACGCCAGCGAAACCACTCCGGCGGCGCTCAACAGCGTGCCGTATGAAAAGCTGACGCCCGGCGCCAAGGGCCTGCAGAAGATCCTCGCTCGCTACCGATGACGCAATCCACTAGCGAGAAGTACTGCAGCCACTGCTATCAGCGCGGCAGCTTCACGGCGCCCGGCATCCATGCCGAGCAGATGCGCGGCCGGGTGCGCAACATCGCGCGGCTCGAACGCTGGCGCTCACTGTCAACCGAAGGGCGTGTCCACTCATGAAGTCACTCGTCGTTGCGCTTCTCGGGATCGTTTTCTGCGGCCTCGGCGCGCCGGCCGGCGCGGCGAACGCCGCCAAGCCGCGCACCATGGCCGAAGTGATCGCAGCGTCGAGCGCCGCCGATTGGCGGCCGCTGGATGATCAGAACACGCTGTACGTGGAGCTCCCCGCGGGCCGCGTGGTCATCGAGCTCGCGCCCGCGTTCGCACCTCGACATGTCGACAACATCAAGACGCTGGCGCGCGAGAAGTACTACGACGGCGTCTGGGTGGTGCGCTCGCAGGACAACTACGTCGTGCAATGGGCCGATCCCGACGGCACGCGGCCGATCAAGAACGGCAAGCGCGCGCTCGCAGCCGAATTCACACGGCCGGCGGCGCCCGATCTGCCGTTCACGCGACTGCCGGACGGCGATGGCTATGCGCCCGAGGTGGGTTTCTCCAACGGCTTGCCGGTCGCGCGCGATCCGAAAGCGGGGCGCACATGGCTTGCGCATTGCTATGCCATGGTCGGCGCCGGGCGCGACAACGACGCCGATAGCGGCAGCGGCGCCGAGCTGTACGTCGTCAACGGCCACGCGCCACGGCACCTCGACCGCAACGTCACGCTGGTCGGACGCGTGGTCAAGGGAATCGAGTTGCTGACGAGCCTGCCGCGCGGCACCGCTCCGATGGGCTACTACGAGAAGCCGGAGCAGCGCCTGCAGATCCGCGCCGTACGGGTTGCGACGGATGTGCCGGCCGGGGAGCGTACGCCGCTCGAGGTGATGCGCACGGACACGCCGACGTTCGAGGCGCTCATCGAGTCGCGGCGCAACCGCCCGGATGACTGGTACATCGTTCAGGCCGGCTACATCGAGCTGTGCAACGTGCCCATTCCCGTCCGCCCCGCTGTTGCCCGAGCACAGTGAAAGCGAGCCCGGAGGGGCTCGTTCTCTCTTCTGCCCGCACCGACTAATCGATCAAGTCGATACGACCGATCAGGACGCGCGTCGACCTGTGAGGCACCGACAGTTCCAGCGTCACGCTGCGCTGCAACTGTCGCCGGACTCCGACATTTCACCGGCTCGCACGAGGCGCGTATCGTTGCATGACCGGTGGTCCACGCCGGCATGCGGCCAGAATGGGAGGTCGACGGGTGACCGGGATGCTGTCGATACGCCGCGGGCTGCTGCTCGCACTGCTGAGCTTCGCGCTCAGCGCCTGCGGCGGCGGAGGAGGGAGCGATCCTTCTCCCAATCCGCCGCCACCGCCGGCGCCCCGGATCAGCAAGGCGGAGGCGTACCGTTTCCTGCATCAGGCGAGCTTCGGACCCACCGAGAACGAGGCGCAGCGCGTGATCCAGCGCGGCTACGCGGCCTGGATCGACGACCAGATCGCTACGCCGGCCTCGCTGCAGCTCCCGTACCTGCAGGGTCTGGCTCTGCCGCCCGGCACGGACGTCGAACAGGTCGATCGTTACGACGCGTGGTATCGCAACGTAGTGCGCGGACCCGACCAGCTGCGCCAGCGCATCGCCTTCGCGCTCAGCGAGATCATGGTGGTGTCCGACAACAGCGGCTTGAGCCAATTTCCGCTGGCGCTCGCCTACTACTACGACATCCTTGCGCAGGGCGCCTTCGGCAACTACCGCCGGCTGATGGAAGACGTGACGCTCAATCCGTCGATGGGCTTCTACCTCAGCATGCTCGGCAACGAAAAACCCGATGCGGTGCGCAACATCCGGCCCGACGAGAACTACGCGCGCGAGCTGATGCAGCTGTTCACCATCGGCCTGGTCGAGCTGAACCTCGACGGCACCGAGCGGCGCGATGTCCAGGGCCAACCGATCCCGACGTACGACCAGGACACCATCAAGGGTTTCGCGCACGTCTACACCGGTTGGACGTTCGGCGGTTCGCCGAGCTGGTTCCAGCCCTCCTTCAACTTCCAGCGCCCGATGCAGGCGTTCGCTGCGTTCCACGACGCGGGCGCGAAGCGCGTCCTCAACGGAGCGGTGATTCCGGCCGGGCAGACAGCCGAGAAGGACCTGGACGACGCGCTCGACAACATTTTCAATCATCCGAACGTCGGCCCGTTCGTCGCCCGGCGCCTCATCCAGCGGCTCACCGCGAGCAATCCCTCGCCCGCTTACGTGCGGCGCGTCGCCGAGAGGTTCAACGACAACGGCGCCGGAGTGCGCGGGGATCTGGCGGCCGTGGTCAGGGCGATCCTGCTGGATCCCGAGGCGCGCCAGGCCGCGACCGATGCGAGCAGCGGCAAGCTCAAGGAACCGCTGCTGCGGCTCATCGCGCTGTGGCGCGCTTTCGACGGCAAGGCCGCGAACGGCCGCTACCTGTTTCCGCAGGTGAGCTTCTTCTTCGGTCAGGCGCCGCTCAGCGCCCCGTCGGTGTTCAACTTCTTTGCCCCCGACTACGCGCCGCCCGGCGAGATCCGCGATGCCGCGCTGTTCGCGCCTGAAATGCAGATCACCAACGATCTGACTGCGACGCTCTCGACCAATATCCTGCTGTTCGAGATCTACCTGCGCAACTCGAGCACGCCGGGCCTGGCCGCGAGCGACATCTACATCGACATCGCGGCAGAGGAGCCGCTCGCCGCCGACGCCGCCGGGCTCGTCGATCGCGTCGCCGACAAGTTTCTCGGGGAGCGCGCGCCCGAACCGCTGCGCAGCGAGGCGATTGCGGTCGTCAATCGCGCACCGCTCGCCAATCCGGGGCTGCGCGTCGCCGAAGCGCTGTTTTTCATCGCCTCCTCTCCCGAATACGCGGCACTGCGCTAGCCGATGCATCGCTAGGGAAAATCATGAAACGCCGCCAGTTCCTGCACGCTTCCGCCCTGAGCCTCGCCGGCGCGGGTCTCGCTCATTTGCCTGGTGCGGTGCGCGCGGCGCTGGTTGGTACAGCCGCGGCGTTCGCCGACTACAAGGCGCTGGTGTGCATATTCCTGTTCGGCGGCAACGACTCGTTCAACATGGTAGTGCCGCGCAGCACCGCGGAACACGACGTGTACGCGCAGTCGCGGCAGAATCTCGCCATCGCGCGCGACCAGCTCCTGCCCATCGATCCACTGACGAGCGACGGTGCGCTCTACGGCGTGCATCCGCGCAGCGGCGCGCTTCGCGATCTGTTCCAGGCGGGGCGCGCGGCGGTGATTGCAAACGTCGGCTCGCTGATCCAGCCGACGACGCGCTCTCAATACCTCTCGGGCGGTGCGCCGTTGCCGCCGCAGTTGTTCTCGCACAACGACCAGCAGGACCAGTGGCACACGTTGCATGGGCGCTCCAATCTGCGCACCGGTTGGGCGGGGCGGATTGCGGACCTGCTGGCCAACGAGACCGCGGCCCAGCAGATTGCGCTCAACGTCTCGGCGTTCGGCAACACACCGTTCCAGGGCGGCGCGAGCACGCAGGGCTATACGCTCGGCGCCGACGGCGCGCCGATCTACTTCGGGCTCACGCAATCGGCCGCCGACATCGAGCGGCGGCGTGCTTTCGAGCGGCTGCTCGATCACAACTGGCCCAGCATCTACTCGCGCGCTTTCGCGGGCGTGCAGCGGCGCGCGCTGCGCAACGCCGATCTCGTCAACGCCGTCCTGGCGCAGGCTCCGACGCTCACCACGCCATTCCCCGCGTCGTTCCTCGCGCAACAGCTCGGGGTCGTGGCGCGCATGATCGCGGTGCGCGATGCGCTCACCATGTCACGACAGATCTTTTTCGTCGCCGCCGGCGGTTTCGACACGCACGATGCGCAGGTGCCCCTGCAACCCGGGCTGCTGGAGGACGTGAGCGCGAGCATTGCAGCCTTCCACGCTGCGACGGTGGAGCTGGGAGTGGCCGACCGCGTCACGACATTCACCCAGTCGGACTTCGGCCGCACGCTCACCAGCAACGGCGACGGCACCGATCACGGCTGGGGCGGCCATCAGCTGGTGGTGGGCGGCGCGGTGCGCGGCCGCGAGATCTATGGGCGCATGCCGCGGCTGGAGATCGGGGGTCCCGACGATTCGGGCGACGGCCGCATCATCCCGACGCTGTCGATCGATCAATACGCAGCGACGCTGGCCCGCTGGTTCGGCCTCACCGAAGCGCAGCTCGACATCGTCGCCCCCAACCTCCGCAACTTCCCACAACGGGACATCGGCTTCATGGCCTGATCGAAAACGGCGCATCTCTCTCCGCCTGACCACATCTCCCCAAAGCCCCCGCCTCTTCGTGATGCGGCGTCTCCTCTCCGACTTATCCACATTTCCCCGTCACTCTTGATTACACCCGCGGCACGCTGACGAACCCCGCGAACTGCACCGCCCGAATTCCTGCCTACGGTCAGTTGCGTTTCGGGAAATGTGGGTAAGTCGGAGAGGAGACGCCGCATCACGACAAGGGCTGGGCCGTTGCGGGAAACCCAGGTAAGTCGGAGCGAGAACACCCTTTTCGACTACAATAGCCGCATTCCCCGTTTTGGTGATGCGCCATGGATCCGACCGAGCAGTTTTTCGACGATGCGTTTGGCAAGACAGTCGAGCTGGGCAATCGCCTGGCGGAAAAGCACGGCAACGCCGATGTGTGGGACATCGCCGACGGGTTGCTGGCCGGTGCCATCCAGTACTGGCTGTACGCGCGCCAGCCGTGCGGCAAACCGGACTGCGAAGAGTGCGCGCCCATCAGCACCGCGGATGCGCGTGTCGCAGAGCTGAAGCGGCTCGCGGCGCAGTTCGCCGAGGAGAGCGAGTACTACCACTCGCCCTCCGACACCAACGTCGGCCGCGCCTGAAGCGGCGAAGCGCCGCTATTCCGGCAGAGGAATGAATTCCGTCTCGCCCGGCACGGGCGGGAAGCGTTGCGAGGTGCGCGCCGCCCAGTCCTGCTTGGCTTGCTCGATCTGTTCGCGCGAGCTCGCCACGAAGTTCCACCAGATGTAGCGCGGCCCGTCGAGCGGTGCGCCGCCGAGCAGCATCACCCGCGAGCCCTCGACCGCGCGCATCTCGGCTGCCACCCCGGCGTCGAGCACCGCGAGGGAACCCGTCGCGACGGTGATATCGCCGAGGTGCACGGTTCCCGCGGCGACGTACAGTGCGCGCTCCTCGTGCTCGGCGGGCACGACGAGAGTCGCGCCCGCCGGCATCTCGACGTCCACGTACAGCGTTTCGGAGCTGGTTGCCACGGGCGATCGCTGCCCGAACGCCTGTCCGGCAACGAGCCGCAACGTGCACTCGCCCATCCGGATCGCCGGCAGCGTTGCGCGCGGATGATGCACGAACGCCGGATCGACGTTCTCGCCGGAGCGCGGCAGGGCCACCCACGACTGGATGCCGTGAATACGCGCGCCGCGCGCCCGCATCGCCGGGTCGGTGCGCTCCGAGTGCACGATACCGCGGCCGGCAGTCATCCAGTTCACGTCGCCGGGCCGGATCGGCTGCACGCAGCCGAGGCTGTCGCGATGGACCAGTTCGCCCTCGAACAGGTACGTGACCGTTGCCAGCCCGATGTGCGGGTGCGGCCGCACGTCGATGCCGCGGCCGGGCGCGAAGTCTGCCGGGCCTATGTGATCGAAGAAGATGAACGGTCCGACCATCTGCCGCCCGCCGGCCGGCAGCAGGCGCCGCACTTCGAATCCGCCGATATCGCGCGGCCGGCCCTCGATGATCCGTTCGATCATGTCTCCTCCAGGTCTGCTGCGCGCCTCAGGCCGCGATCTGCTTGGGCCGCTGCCTGCGCGGCGATTGCAGGAACTCGGCGAGAGCGCGCGCCGTGTGCGAGCGCCCGGGCCGCGCCACCAGGTTCTCGGGCGCCGCCTGGGCGACGATCCTGCCGCCCTGCGCGCCGCCTTCCGGCCCCATGTCGACGATCCAGTCGGCCTCGGCGATCACGTCGAGATTGTGCTCGACCACCACGACCGTGTTGCCGGCGTCGACCAGCCGGTGCAGGACGCGGATCAATTTCTCCACGTCGGCCATGTGCAGGCCGACCGTGGGTTCGTCGAGGACGTACAGCGTGTTGCGGTTCGTCGCGGAGCTCTTCACCTTGGCCAGTTCCGTGACCAGCTTGATCCGCTGCGCCTCGCCGCCCGACAGTGTCGGGCTCTGCTGCCCGAGCGTGAGGTAACCCAGGCCCACCTCCTGCAGGAGGCGCAGGGCGTGGTGAATCGACGGCTGCGCGGTGAAGAAGCTCGCCGCCTCGTCGATGCTCATGGCGAGCACGTCGCCGATGCTCATGTCCTTGAAATGCACCGCCAGCGTCTCGGGGTTGAACCGCCGCCCCGCGCAAACGTCGCACGGCACGCGCACGTCGGGGAGGAAGCTCATTTCGATCTTCAGCACGCCCTGGCCTTCGCAGGCGCTGCAGCGTCCGCCGGTGGTGTTGAACGAGAAACGGCCGGGGCCGTAGCCGCGGATGCGCGCTTCCTGGGTCTCGGCGAACAGACGGCGGATGGCGTCCCAGAATCCCACGTAGGTGGCGGGGCAGGAGCGCGGCGTCTTGCCGATGGGCGTCTGGTCGACTTCCAGCACACGGACGATCGACTCGGCGCCGTGAATCTCGCGGCAGCCGGCCAGCGGCACACTGCGGCGCCGCGCGCGGCCGCGCCGCGAAGTCTCGAGCGTGCGGCGGCGCAGATTGTCGTGCAGCACGTCGCGGGCCAGCGTCGACTTGCCCGAGCCCGAAACACCGGTGATCGCTACCAGCCGGCCGAGCGGAATGCGCGCGCGCACGTGGCGCAGGTTGTGCAGATTGATGTCGTCGATGACGAGCGCCGCGGACTTCGCGCTGACCGCGCGACGCTCGAGGAACGGATGGGCAAGCGGGTGCGCCAGGCAGCGGCCGGTGACGGAGCCCGGGAGCTGTTCGAGCTGGCGCACCGTGCCGGCACCCACGACTTCGCCGCCGAAGCGGCCGGCGCCCGGCCCGAGATCGATGACGTGGTCGGCGCGGGCGATCGTATCCTCGTCGTGCTCCACGACCACGAGGGTATTGCCGTTGGCGCGCAGCTTGCCGAGCGCATCGAGCAGCATGCGGTTGTCGCGCGGGTGCAGACCGATCGTCGGTTCGTCGAGGATGTAGCACACGCCCTGCAGATTCGAACCGAGCTGCGCCGCGAGCCGGATGCGCTGCGCCTCGCCGCCGGACAGCGTGGGCGCGGAACGATCCAGCGAGAGATAGGAAAGGCCGACCTCGCAAAGGAATTCCAGCCGCGAGTCGAGCTCCGCGAGCACGTCGCGCGCTATTTCCGCCGAGCGTCCGCGCAGCTTGAGCGCGCGCAGCTGCCGGCGCACGTCGGACACGGGCTGGCCGGTGATTTCGGCGATCGACCGCCCGGCGAAGCGCACGTGCAGCGCGACTGCGTTCAGGCGCTGACCGCGGCACGCCGGGCAGGCGGCTGCATCGCCTTCCGACCAGTCGTTCCACCACGATTCCTCGCCGGACTGCTCGCTGTCGAAACCCTTCAGGCGCAGGCCCGTGCCGTAGCACGCGGGGCACCAGCCGTGCTTGGAATTGAACGAGAACAGCCGCGGATCGAGATCGGCGAAGCTGGTGGCGCACTTCGGGCAGTTGCGTCGCGTCGAGAAGACCACGACCTGCTGCGCGCCACGCCGCTTGCGCGCACGACCGGCGGGTTCGGCCAGCAGGTGAACGATGCCGCGCCCGTACTCGATGGCCTGATCGACCGCCGTGCGCAGCGCGCCTTCCTCGCGCGCCGAGACTTTGAGCTCCGCCACCGGCAGCTCGATGGTGTGTTCCCGAAAACGGTCGAGTCTCGGCCACTTGCCGGTGGGCAGCCAGCGTCCGTCGACGCGCAGGCGCGCGAAGCCCTTGTTGAGCGCCCACTTGGCCAGGTCCGTGTAGAAGCCCTTCCGGGCGACGACCAGCGGAGCGAGCAGCGTGACGGTGCGCCCGCGATAGTTGCCGAGCACGCGCGCGCTGATCGATTCGGCGCTCTGCGGCTCAATGGGGACATCGCACTTCGGGCAGTGCTGGATGCCCAGCTTGACGTAGAGCAGGCGCAGGAAGTGATAGATCTCGGTGAGCGTCGCCACGGTGCTCTTGCGTCCGCCGCGGCTGGTGCGCTGCTCGATCGCCACGGTCGGTGGAATGCCGTAGATCGCATCGACGTCGGGCCGCGCCGCGGGCTGCACGAACTGGCGCGCATACGCATTGAGCGACTCCAGGTAGCGCCGCTGTCCTTCCGCGAACAGGATGTCGAAGGCGAGAGTCGACTTGCCAGAACCGGATACCCCGGTGATGACGGTGAAGCGGTTGCGCGGAATCTCGACGTCGATGTTCTTGAGGTTGTGCTCGCGCGCCTGATGGATGCGGATTGCGCGGCTCGCGCCGCGGCGGGGCTCGCCGACTGCTGCCACGGAGCGAGAGTACTCGAGCAGCGATCTTGAAGTCAGCGCCGTTCGGTACTCCTTCAGGGCCCGGCCGGTATGCGAAGCCTCGCAACGCTCGATGTCAGCCGGCGTGCCGGCGAACAGCAGCTCGCCGCCCGCGGCGCCGCCTTCCGGCCCGAGATCCACGATCCAGTCGCTCGCGCGGATGACGTCGAGGTTGTGCTCGATGACGATCAGCGAATGGCCGGCGGCCTGCAGCTGCCGGAAGGCGCGCAGCAGGCGGGCAACGTCGTCGAAGTGCAAGCCGGTCGTCGGCTCGTCGAACAGGAACAGCTTGCCGGTGCTGTCGGAATCGGACTGCGCCTGCGCCAGGTGCCCGGCGAGCTTGAGCCTCTGCGCCTCGCCGCCCGAGAGCGTGGGCACCGGCTGGCCGAGCTTCATGTACTCGAGGCCGACGTCGACCAGGGGCTGCAGGCGCTTGGTGACTTCGGCATGGCCGGCGAAGAACTGCAGCGCCTGGCTCACCGTCAGCCCGAGCACGTCGGCAATGCTCAGCGCCTCGCCAGGCCGCGCGGCGAATTTCACCTCGAGCGTCTCGGCACGGTAGCGGCGCCCGTCGCAGTCCGGGCAGCGCAGATACACGTCCGAGAGGAACTGCATTTCGACGTGCTCGAAACCATTGCCGCCACAAGCAGGACAGCGCCCGGTGCCCGAATTGAAGCTGAAGGTGCCCGGGGTATAGCCGCGCTCGCGCGCCAGCAGCTCGCGCGCGAACAGGTCGCGGATTGCTCCGAACGCGCCGACGTAGCTCGCCGGATTGGAGCGCGCGCTGCGGCCGATCGGCTTCTGATCGACGAGCTGCACGGCGCTGACCTTTTCCACACCGGTGACGCCGCGGTGGGCGCCCGGCGCTTCGGTCGGCTTGCCTTTCGCCTTGAGCAGCGCTGCATGCAGCACATCGTGCACCAGCGTCGACTTACCGGAACCCGAGACGCCGGTTACACAAACCAGCGCGTGCAGCGGAAAGCGCACGTCGATGCTCTTCAGGTTGTGCTCGCTGGCGCCGCGCAGCACCAGCGCGTCACGAAGATTCGGCGGCGCGCCGGGCTCGACGCCGGCATCCGCGCGCCGGCGGCCCATCAGGTAGTCGGCCGTGAGCGAGTTGCGGGCTCCGGCCAGCGAGTCCGCCGGCCCGTAGAAAACGATTTCGCCGCCGCGCTCGCCCGGTCCCGGGCCCAGGTCCAGGATCCTGTCCGCGGCCAGCATCACCTGCGGGTCGTGCTCGACGACGACCAGGGAGTTGCCGGCGTCTCGCAGGCGGCGCATCACCTCGATGACGCGGCCCATGTCGCGCGGATGCAGGCCGATCGAAGGCTCGTCGAGCACGAACAGCGTGTTGACCAGCGAGGTGCCGAGTGCCGTCGTCAGGTTGATGCGTTGAACCTCGCCGCCCGAAAGCGTGCGCGATTGCCGATCGAGCGTGAGATACCCGAGACCGACGTCGCACAGGAATCCCAGGCGCGTGCGAATTTCGCCGAGCAGCAGGTCGGCGGCTTCGTCCAGCGGCCGCGGCAGCTCGAGCGCAGCGAAGAACTGGCGGGTGCGCGAGATCGGCAGCAGGACCAGATCGTGCAGCGTGAGGCCCGGCAGGCTCGCCAGCTTTTCGGCCGGCCAACGCGCGCCCCGCGGCAGGACTCGCTGCGCGGCGCCGAGCGCGCGGTCCGCGTCCTGTTTGCCGCCGAGACGCCACAGCAGGGCGTCGGGCTTGAGGCGCGCGCCCTCGCAGGCCGCGCACGGCGTGTAAGCGCGGTACTTCGACAGCAGCACCCGAATGTGCATGCGGTAGCTCCTGGTCTCCAGCCACGCGAAGAAGCGCCGCGCGCCGTACCAGACTTTGTCTTCCCAACCGCCTTCGCCCTCGACGACCCACCGTTTGTGTTCCGCTGCCAGCTCGCGCCACGGCACGTCGAGCGGAATGCCGCGCTTGCGCGCAAAACGCACCAGGTCGTCCTGGCATTCGCAATACGACTCGGTCTGCCAGGGGCGCACCGCGCCGCCGCGCAGGGTCCTGGTCTCGTCGGGGATCACCAGGCCGTAGTCGATACCGATGGTGCGGCCGAAGCCGCGGCAGCTCTCGCACGCGCCGAGCGGAGAGTTGAACGAGAAAGTGTGAGGCGCGGGATCCTGGTAGTGAATGTCGCAGTCGGCGCAGTGCAGATCCGTGGAGAAGCGCCAGGTGGCCTGGCCGATGGTGATCGCGGCAGCGGACTTCCCGGCGTTTGCGCCAGCTCCGTCAGTTGCGATCTCGCCGACCACGCTCACATCGACGCGTCCCCGCCCGACGTGCAGCGCCGCCTCGAGTGCATCCAGCACGCGCGCGCGATCGCTGCTGCAGATCCGCAGCCGGTCCTGGGTCACCTGCAGCGTGCGCTCGCCGCGCGCCTCGATCCGCGTATAGCCCTGCTTCTCCAGCAGCGCGCGCACTTCGGTGGCGGCGAAGTTCGCCGGTACGGTGACGGGGAAAGTGACGAGCACGCGCGGGTCGCCGGCGGCCTTGCAGCGCTCGTGCAGCGTGCCGTAGATGCTCTGCGCCGAGTCGCGGCGCACCGGGCCTCCGCAGCCGCGGCAGAAGAGCTGCGCCGCGCGTGCGAACAGGAGCTTGAGGTGATCGTTGAGCTCGGTCATCGTCCCGACCGTGGAGCGCGAAGTGCGCACCGGGTTGGTCTGGTCGATGGCGATGGCCGGCAGAATGCCTTCGATCCGCTCCACCTGCGGCTTGTCCATCCGGTCCAGGAATTGACGCGCGTAGGGCGAGAAGGTCTGCACGTAGCGCCGCTGGCCTTCGGCATACAGCGTGTCGAAGACGAGCGAGGACTTGCCCGAGCCGGAGACGCCCGTCACCACCACCAGCTCGTTGAGCGGGATTCGCAGGGTCAGGTTCTTGAGATTGTTCTGGCGCGCCCCGTGGACCACGATCGCCTCGTCGCTCGCACGTTCCTCGAGCCCGGACGCCGCGGACGTGGCGACGCCGGCGCCAGAATGCGCAGAGTCATCGTCGAAAGCGGTCCTGACGGGCGGTCTTGGGCCCATGATGGGTCGGCGGTGGATTGAACGAACGGGGAGAGCGCAACTCTACCAGACGATCCGGACAACAGGTGCCCGTTCGCTGCGCAGCGCAGGCCGGTGTCGGGAACAATTTTCGCGCCAGCCGGTTCGGTACCGGACACGGTTGTCAGCTATTGAGGTTCGAGGCCGGACTGCGGTGGCTCAGCCGCTCCGATTTGCGGCCACGGCCCCGGACTGTCGTTATAACAAGCCAGAATAAAGTGGCTAGAACACTAGACATAACAATCAGAAGGGGATTCCACGTGTTTCGATTTGCGCTCGGCGCCTTCACGGCGCTCATCGGCATCGCCGCGGTCGCGTCGCCCGGCCCGTATGCCGGAGAGCAAGCGCGCCCCATCAAGGCGCTATCGGCTCAGCAGGCAGCCCGCGAGTCGCTGGCGGCCGGCCTTGCGCGAATCGCGCGCCTCCAGGCGGAGCTGCGCCGCGTGCACCTGCAGGCGCACGTCGACCAGGTCGCACTGCTGGAACCGGCGCAGATCGAGAAATACGCTCAATTGCGCGGCTATCGGCCGGATTCTGCGAGCATGGATCACCAGGAAACGCCCACCTCGCACCACTGATGCATCGTCAACCCTGAGGAGTCTTCGTCCGTGTCGCTGCAATGGTTCGTAGCCTTCGTCCATCTGTTGGCACTCGGCATCGGCCTCGGTGCCGTGTGGTTTCGTGGCCGCGCGTTGCTCGGAGAACTCGACGAGCGAGGCATCCGGCGCGTTCTGCACGCGGACACGTTGTGGGGCGTTGCTGCGCTGCTTTGGGTGGCGAGCGGACTCGTGCGCGTGTTCGCGGGCACCGACAAAGTCAGCGCCTACTACTTCGACAACTGGCTGTTCTGGACGAAGATGGCGCTCTTCTTCGTCATCCTGTTGCACGAGATCCGGCCCATGCTCGTCCTGATACGCTGGCGTCGCGCGTTGGGCGCGGGCCGGATGCGGGACACGACGCTGGCACGACGCATGGCCCGCATCAGTTTCATCGAGACCGGCATCGTGGTAGTCATGGTGGCGCTGGCCACCGGCATGGCGCGCGGATACGGAATGCTCGGCGGCGGCTAAGCGGCCATGGCGACCACCGGCATCGAGAAAGTGAACCTGCGCGACAAGCTGGCGCACATCGATTCGTTCTGGAACCCGCACATCGTGCCGCGCAAGACCGAGCACTGTCCCGTGGCGGCGAGCGACGAATGCCACGTGATGCTCATCGAGCGCAAGTCGACGCTCAACACCGGAACCGTCGAGACCGAGAGGACGCGGCACGATTTGCAAAGAATCTAACGGTGCCCGGCGCCAGACGGGCCGCACCGGGCAGGGAGAACAACAATGAAAAAACCGATGATATGCTCGCGATGCTGGCCGTCGCCGGGTGCGCCAAGCCCTCCAACATCCGGACCTCGGAGCCCGCGCAGAAGCCGGCAACGGCCGCGCCACGCTGGATATCGTGATCGTGCCCTCCGGTCCGGACGCGTCCTCCGGAGCGTTCCTCAAAGTGAAGGACAATCTGGGCGCGGCACTCACGAGCAAGCTGCGTGCACGCACCGGTCTCACGGTGCACACCAGGGGCGCCGCCGAGAGCGACACCGACGCGATTCTCAACATCCAGATCGTGCATCTCAACTACGTGAGCGCCGGAGCGCGGTGGATGGGCGGAGTCATGTCGGGACGCGCGACGCTCGAGACCAAGGTGGTGTTGCTCGATCAGCGCGACGCCAGGACGTTGTGGAACATTTCGACGGACGCCGCGTTCCAGCCATGCTCACGGAGTGCTTGGCGGCAACACGACGACACAGGTCGGGTCGTTGTCCGAGCAGCAAGCTAACGAACTCGTCAGGGTCCTCGGGCCGTAGACAGACAAGCCGCTACGATGGCCGACCTTCTGGTCAACATCGACGTTGACGACCTGGAAAAAGCGGTCGCGTTCTACTCGAGCGCGATCGGCCTGGCGCCCGCGCGGCGTTTCGGCGCGTTTGCCGTCGAGTTGCTCGCCAAGCCCGCGCACAGCAATCCGCTGGTGTCGGGACCCGTGAAGCGCAGCTACGCACGCCACTGGACGCCGGTGCACGTGGACTTCCTGGTTGAGGATATCGATGCCGCGGCGGCGCGTGCACGCGCGGCCGGGGCGAAGCCCGAAGGGCAGATCGCGCGCAATTCCTGGGGCAATCTCGCCCGGTTTGCCGACCCGTTCGGGCACGGCTTCTGCCTGATCGAGTTCCGCAATCGCGGTTACGACGAAATCGCGACCTGAAAAAGGCGGGCATTCCCCATAAAAAAGCGGAATGTCCCCTGTTTTCGCCGGACCCCTTTTTCGCCGGAGGGTGTTCCAGCTAGCTAGCCAGCTCCTCGGAAGCGAGCTCATTGCGCACTGCGGGTAGGCCTTGCTGTCCACCGGCGCCCCAGGGTTGCGAATCCAGACTCGAGTCGCCCGTGAAGGACGCGACAGACAGTCGACGAGGAGAGGTCAGGAGGTGGGAAGAGCCCCGCACTGACGACTGCCTGTCGCCTCATCAACGCACTGCGGGGTTAGCGTCCGTGACCCACCACCGCACGGAGAGAATCCGCAAACCAGAACCACTGCCTCGGCTCGACAGACGCGCTCAACATATCTAGACACGCGAGCAACGCAAAAACCACAAGGCAAGTTTCGCAACACAGCACGAAGCGGCGGATGCTCGTTACAATGCGCGTCCGTCCGCCGAATCGAGAAACCGCATGCCTCGCCGCCGTACCGTCAATCTTCGGTCCGAGCCTCCTGTGACGCTGTTGCGTCGACTGGCCGGCCGCAAGAGCACAAAGGGAATCAGCCGCAGGCTCAAACGCAGCGAAGCCGCCAGCAGGTTCAAGGCTTGGAGCGAAAGAATCAGTCTCGCGATGAAGTGATGATGACGACGTGATCATGGCTTCCCTGGTACGACACCGCGCGAGCATTACCTGCCCGGCTTCCTACGGGTAGCGGCGGAAGCTGATCCCGGCGCGTTGACGCGCGTTCTCGAGCGCTTTCAGAATCTCAACGTCGTTCCGCGCCGCTTGATTGCAGAATTGGGCACCTCAGAGATTCTCTACGTTCAGATTGATACCGTCGGAATCACTGAGAGCCAGCTCTCTCTCATCGCCGCGAAGATCGGCCAAGTCCCATGTGTGTTAAACGCGTACTGGCATCGCGTGTGCGAGTAGGGTTGGTCACCGTAACCTCTCGTCCCCATTTAATACCCAGACACGCGATGGGCCAGGAAACCTCATCGCACCTGACAAATAGTGCACAAGAAATCTTGTGCGCGCCGCGGTCGGACGTTATGACCGCGCGTCGCTGTGGTCGTCGGGCAATCAGCCAGCGCGGTGCAGTTGACTCCCACAATCCCCGTGTCATCTTACTGCCATGGATCGGCTGCAGAGGTATTACCGCCGCATGCGGAGAACCCTCCTTCGCAGGGGACGCACGCGCGAGGAGGCAGAAGATCTCATGCAGGAAGCCTTCGTCCGGATGCAGGAGTATTGCCAACGGGGAGGGCAAGTGCGTCAGCCGGAGGGGTTCCTCGTCCGGACGGTGCTGCGTCTTGCCATCAACGCACGCCGCGATGAGCACCGCGACCTTTACGCGGATGAAAACGTCGAAGAGCTCACCTTGGTCCTCGATACGAACCCAATGCCGGATGAGGTTTTGGCCTGCGATCAGTGTCTAGAGAGAATGAGGAATGCGCTCGACGCAGTGAGTCGCAGGACACGCGACGTTTTTTTTATGCACCGCCTCGATGGGTTGAGTTACGCGCAGATCGCGCAGCAGATGGGATTGAGCATCAGCGCGATCGAAAAGCACATGGCAAGCGCCCTCGCGACTCTCGCTCATGTGAACGAAGCGGAATGAACGCCAGCCAATCCACCAGGAGAAACAAGCCATCCGCGGTCGCGCGTGCCGAGGCGGCCGCCTGGCTTGCCCGTTTGCATGGCCCGAACCGGACACTGGAGGTCGAGGCCGGCTTTCGTCATTGGATGGCGGATGACCCAGAGCGCGCGGCGGCATTCGAATTCCTCACCGACACCTGGGAAAAGTCCGCGCGGCTTCGGAGGCGTCCGATCGAGCGGGTCGCGAGCTGGGGGTTGGTGGGTGTCAGATTGAGTTTCTCCCGCGCTGCACTTGCAACGATGGCAGTTGCCACCGTGGCGGTGATCAGCACTGTTTTCTATCTCCGCAACGATGCAGTCGCCACTGCCGTCGGTGAGCAGCGGACACTGACACTCGAAGACGGAAGCCGCGTGTATCTGAACACGGCGACCCGCGCCGTCATGCACTACGACGAGAAGGTGCGACGAGTAGAGCTCGAGAGAGGTGAAGCGCTTTTTGAAGTCGCAAAGCATCCGGCGTGGCCCTTCATCGTTACCGCGGGCGACCGGCAAATCACGGCTCTCGGTACGGCATTCGTCGTGCGACGCGAGGAACATGATCTCACGGTGACCCTCGTTGAGGGACAGGTCACCGTGACGCCGGCTCAGATCGACAAGACGCCAGTGCCTTTGGAGGAAACGCGAATCTTGAGCCCTGGCCAGAGGCTGACGTTCGCAAACAGCGGACCTCCGACACTGGACCGCCCACCCCTCGAGAAGGTGACTGCGTGGCAGCGCGGCCAGGTCGTGCTCGACAGCACGCCGCTGGCGGACGCTGTTGCCGAGATGAATCGCTACAGCACTGTGCGACTCGTCATCGAGGAACCGGGAGCCGCAGCGATGCGCATCAGCGGCGTCTTCAGAGCTGGTGATTCCGCAGACTTCGCGCGAGCCGTCGCCCGGACATATCGGCTCCACGTTGTTGATCGACAGGGCGAGATCATCCTCGCCGGCGAACCCAGCGCGCCGGAAACCACGGACGGCGAAGGACTCACAAATCCATGAGATGAGGTTTTCCGCGCGTTCCCGTGTCTAGACCTTAGACAGGGAACTGTCTTCACAACAAACGCAACGGACTGCTCACGGGGGACATGCATGCGCGGTACGTTTCGTCGCACTTTCGCCTCAGCGGCTATCCTGATGGTGCTCACATGGGCGGCGCCCTTCGCGGAGGGCCAGGCAGCAATCTCGTTTGACCTTCCCGCTCAGCCGCTCGCTGATTCGCTGCGCGCACTCGGCAGTCAGACGAACATGAATGTACTGTTCGATCCACCCCTGGTGGCCGGCCATCAAGCGCCCGCGCTCAAGGCAAGACTGACGGTGAACGCCGCGCTGACGCGGCTTCTGGCCGGCACGAAAATTCGACATGAATTCCTGAATGAGAAGACGATCGTGCTCGAGTCGCTTACGGCGTCGCTCCCCAGGGGCAAATCGGTCAGCAATGGGGCACAGGCAGGACGCGGCGGCCAGTTCGATGCCACTGAAGGCTCGAACGGCGACTTCCACGCGGCGCAGGCCGATCAACAAGAAAGCACCGCGGATCTTGGCTCACCGAAAGCCTCCCAACCGGCTTTCGTCGATGACGCTTCCGATAGCAGGCACTCGCGAGCTCTCGAGGAGGTGATCGTCACGGCCTCCAAGCGATCCGAAAGGGTTCAGGACATCGCGGTGAGTATCTCGGCCCTCGCTTCTGAGGAGATCAGACAACGGGGTCTCGTCAGTATGGAGGATTACCTGCGGAGCGTGCCGGGCTTGAGTTATGTCGATCGAGGCGTTGCGAACAACAGCATCGTAATCCGAGGGCTTACTGCCGATGCGCAGAACTACACGGACATGGGCGGCACCGTAGGCATCTATCTCGGAGACATACCGCTCGCGGGCCTTGCGGTGAGTGGCAACAACGCGGATATCAAGTTGATCGACATGGAGCGAGTGGAGGTCATCCGCGGTCCACAGGGCACTTTGTACGGCGACGGCAGTTTGGGTGGAACGGTGCGAAATATTCCAGCCCAGCCTAATCTCGAGCGCTTCCAAGGCGCTTTCAAAGCGGGCTATTCTCAAACGGAAGGTGAGGGTGGCGCCAATAACGAACTTCAGGCCGTAATTAACGTACCACTGGTGGATGATAGTCTGGCTCTTCGCGGCGTCGGCTACCGCTACCGAAACAGCGGGTACATCAGAAATGTCGCGGCCTCTGATCCATCGTTCTCGTCGAATGCTGCGGCGCTTGGATACGGTGGCCTCGCCATCGATCAGGAAAATGTCGGAAACAGCCAGTACACCGGTGGCCGTATCACGGCGCTGTGGCTGCCAACCGCGAGACTGCGCACGTCGTTGATGATCCTCTCACAAGATCTCGAGCAGCATGGCTTGCCCGAAGTACAACTAAGGCTAGATACATTCGAGCAGACCCGCCTGCAAATCAGCGATCAGTACCGCGGGGGCAGCGAACGGCTCACGGACGACATTTCCCTTGCTAACTTGGATATCCAGTATGACCTGGGCTGGAGCACGATTTTCTCGTCGACATCGTACGTTGAGGAAAAGGGCCTTCTCGTACGTGACATCGGCAGCGTCTTCGGGAATATCCCGACTCCACAGAGTGTGGACCTGACGTCCAGAGCATTCATCGAGGAGGTGCGTCTAACGTCTCAATTCGAGGGTCCATTTGAGTTCTTGGCCGGCCTGTACATCAATGACGGAACTAAGAACCGCTACAGTGATGCGTACAGACTTGCTACGCCGACGCTGCCGACGACAACATTCGATGCACGCTTCCGCAAGGCCACGGTGACGCAACGGGCGTTGTTTGGAGAGGCGTCGTACAACGTAACCGAGAAATTGAAGGCGACTGTTGGCGCCCGGACCTTTGAGTATGATCAGGAGTTCGTAACCACCAGTTTCATCACCGCGACCCCGTCGACGGCGACTCTCGAAAACAAAAATAAGAGCGGGGAGACATACAAGCTCAACCTCACGTACAAGCCAGGCGCAGAATCCTTGCTCTATGCGCAGTGGGCCGAAGGTTTCCGGCTCGGCGTACCGCTGGCGGGTCCTCCTGCTGCCGTCTGTGATCTCAATGGTGATGGGCTTATCGACGGAACAAATCTGTCGGCGTTGGACCGAAGCCTCAGCCCCGATAGCCTTCAGAGTTACGAGCTGGGCACCAAGTTCGATCTCCTCGAACGGCGGCTGAGCGTAAGTGCGTCCATCTATCGGAATAACTGGACTGGAATTCCGGTCGTTGTCCTCGTTCCGTGCGGGTTCGGTCAGTTTGTCAATGCGGGCGAGGCAAGGACGGAAGGTCTGGAATTTGAAAGCAGCTTGGCTTTACTCAATGGGTTGAGCGTTCGCATCGGCGGCGGTTACGTGGATGCGAAACTCACGAAGGATGCACCGGGCGTCGGGGTCAAGGGCAATCGCCTGCCGGGTTCGCCGCGATACAATGTCACCGCAGGGGTCCAGTACCGATTCGCCATCGCAGACCGTCCATCGTCGGTGCGCGCGGACTACCTGAAAGTGGGTGGGTTCTACAACAATCTCGCGGGAACCGGCAGAGAAATTGGCAACTACGACCTGATCAATCTGCGGGCCGGCTTTGAGTTAGGGCGCGTCGACCTCGAAGTATTCGCCAACAATCTGACGAACACCGCTGACTTGACATGGATCGATTCCGTCTTCGGCGGCGGCGATGCACGCGCAAGCCGCCTGCGCCCCAGAACAGTCGGGCTCAGCGCTCGCTTTCATTTCTGAGTCACGCGATGTCACATAGCCCGAACCGTGCGGGAGCAAGAATGTCGCGACGCGGATGCGCATTGTTGTTCGCTGCGCTCTTCGCGGTTGGCTCGGGCCGCGCACAACCGGAATCGCTCGCGATCATTGGCGGAACCATTCTCGATGGCAATGGCGGCGAGCCGATGCAAAGCGGCGTCATCGTAGTTGACCGCGGTCGAATCGTCGCAATCGGCAACAAGGGCGTTGTCATACCCGGAGGCGCGCGTCGGATCGAGGCGAGCGGCAAGTACATCATCCCGGGAATGATGGATGCCAATGTGCATCTGGTTTACGAGGCTTCGCCGGAATTCATGCTGACTTTTGAAAGCCGCCTCGAGGACATCGCCAAGGAAGCAGCGCAAGTTGCGCTGAAGCACGGCTTCACGACGGTGTTCGATACGTGGGGCCCGCTGCAGCAGCTGAAGTCGGTACGCGATCAGATCAACCGCGGGGAGGTTGAGGGCAGCCGAATCTTCCTGGCGGGCAACATACTCGGCGTCGATGGTCCATTGACCATGGATTTCTATGGTTTACCGATCGAAGGAGTCAGCGAGGACACCCTGGATCGAATCAATGCCATGTGGGAGCAGGGTGCAGGTAGAGAGTTCGTGTATCTGACGCCGGACGAGCTCAGGACCCGCATTCGGGCCTATCTCGACAAGGGAGTTGATTTCGTGAAGATCGGCGTCAGCGGCCATGGCGCAGGGATCTATGGGCTGATGTCGTTTGCACCAGAATCGCTTCGTGTGATCGTCGAGGAGACGCGTCGAAGAGGCCTCACTGTCCAGAGCCATACGATGACCGCGGAGGCCCTTCGACTCGTTGCTTCGGACGCCTACGACCTTGCACAGCATTGCGGCACCACGTTCAGGAAACTCATGCCTGACGAGACCACGCTGCAGTTGATTCCGGATAGCACGATCAAGCTGATTGTCGATCGCAAGTTCAGCTGTACCCTGAATGCGTACACGAACGCCGAAATCAGACGCAGGGTGGGCGAGAATCCGGTAGACCTCGACAGCCAAAATTCGGTCCCTGTAGGCTTCAACCGTTCTTCGCGAGCGAACGTCCTGATAGCCCATCAGAATGAAAGAAAGCTCATCGGCGCTGGAGCGACAATTCTCCTTTCCACTGATGCGGGCGTGCCGTGGATCGAATCACCAATAATCAACCGGACATCGCCGTGCTGGAAGTTCAAGGGCGAGTGCCTGCATTTCCTCGGGGAAGGTCATATCGCATGGCTGAAGGCCGTACATGAGAAGGGCATGACCCCTATGGCGATGCTGCAGGCCGCGACGCGAAATATCGCGGCGGCGTACAAAAAGCTGGATGAATTGGGAACCCTGGAGCGGGGGAAAGTGGCTGATCTCGTGATTCTCAATGCAGATCCGTTGGCGGACTTTGCCAACTACGAGCAGATCCACCTTGTCATGAAGAATGGCAAGGTAATCGACCGGGATGCGCTACCGATCAACAAGGTTCTGACGCCGCTGAACGCCCGTCACTTGGCCAATCGCTCCCTGGGTGAGGCCTCCGTGCCAGTCAACAAGTGACTCTACGAAGTCATGAACACGTTCAGCCGACCTGCGGTCCTTGTCTGGCTGCTTGGATTTTCCGCCACAGCGAATCTGCTGGGCTCGGAAACTGTCTACGGCGATGCGACGCGTTCTACATCAGCAGAGGTCTACGTCCTGGGAACCCTCTACAAGCGGCACGAAAGTGTGCCGATTTACAGTCTGGAGGTGCTGAGGAAGATCGTTGAACAGATCAGGCCCGACGTACTCGTGCTCGATTGCACGCCAAGTGAAGTCCGCGCGCAGCGTGTTTCGGCATCGAAGGTCGAGTATCCCAAAGTGATCTTTCCATTGATGCGTGGCGGCCATTACCGTGTCTACGCCGCCGAACCCGGTGAGCCGCCGTTCAGTGAAATCGTTCAATCCACGCGTGCCGCTATCACGTCTCTCGAGAGCGCTCGCCCGGAAGTTGCCGCCGCTCTGGAGAAGCATGTCAATGGTGTCTACGACCTGCTTGCCTGGCGATGGCAGTCACCTGCTGACTCGCAAGACGACGTAACAGCCACCGTGCTAGCCGGCAAAGTGGCGCTTGAAGGGGACTTGGTTGGGGACGCCATGACGCGAGGCTGGAATCAATGGAATCAGCATTGGACGAACACGATCCTGAGGGCCGCCGCGGAGAATCCGGAGAAGCGAGTTCTGGCCGTTACCGGAATCGAGAACCGGGCATTCATCGTGCAACGTCTCGTGGGTGCACTCGCGCTACTCGGCGTTGGCGTGCTGCCCTCCGCGGCGGCGGCCCAGGCGACGAAGCCGCTCACCGCAGACGACGTGGTGCGACTCAATCGAGTCAGCGACCCGCAGGTTTCACCCGACGGTCGCCATGTGGCTTTCGTATTGCGCGAGACTGATATTGACGCGAATCGCGGCCGGACCGATTTGTGGCTGCTTGACATCGCGCTGCCGAATCCGATCGCGCGCCGGATCACCCACAACGCGGCGAATGACTCGAGTCCGCGGTGGGCACCGGACGGGCGCAATCTATACTTCCTGTCATCGCGTTCGGGCTCCTCGCAAGTGTGGCGGATTTCACCGGATGGCGGCGAGGCGCAGCAGGTCACCGACTATCCGCTCGAACGTCGGCGCGCTGAAGATCTCGCCGCGTGGCGACCGGATTGCCATCACGCTCGAGGTCTTTCCCGACTGCGCGGATTTGGCCTGCACGGTCAGCGGCCTGGACACCAAGAAAACGAACAAAGGGAGTGGGCTGCGCTACGATGCGCTGTTCGCCCGCCATTGGGACAGGTGGAACAACGGAACGCTCTCGACCTTGTTCACGGCAACGCTCGGACCCGACCTACGAGCCTTGGCGCCGATCAACATCTCGGGGAGAGTGCGCGGTAACGTACTCTCGAAGCCCAACGGCAGCGACGAGGAGTATGTGTTCAGCCCGGACGGGGCGCAGATGGTGTTCACCGCCCGGTTATCCGATCGTATCGAGTCCTGGTCGACCAACTTCGATCTCTACGCAGTGCCCGTCGATGGGTCCGCCGAACCGCACAATCTGACCAGCGACAACCCGGCCTTGGACACGCAACCGGTGTTCCTCGGCAATGGTGATCTTGCATGGCTCGCGATGCAGCGGCCCGGCTTCGAAGCCGATCGATTCCGCGTGATGATGCGCGATGCCCGTACGGGCACGGTCCGAGAGTTGACCCAGGGCTGGGATCGTTCAGTTCGCCGGCTCGGCGCGACTCACGATCGCAAGCGGCTGCTTGCAACGGCGGACAACGTCGGTCAGACAGCGCTCTTCTCGATCGACCCGGGCGGTGGGAAACCGACGCGGATTGTGGGGCGAGGGCAGGTCACCGAGTACTCGGCCATACCTGGCGGTGTCGTAGTTGCCTGGGCGTCACTATCTTCGCCCCCGGATCTGTACCTTGCGTCACGCGAGTCCGACCAACCTCGCCGACTCACGCGGGTCAACGCGGACGTGCTGGACCAGCGCGACCTCAGCACCTTCGAGCAGTTCAGCTTTGCCGGCTGGAACGATGAGAAAGTCTACGGCTACGTCGTCAAGCCGCACGGCTACGTGCCGGGGAAGAGGTATCCGATTGCTTTCCTCGTTCATGGCGGTCCGCAGTCCAGTTTCCAAAACCAGTGGAGCTGGCGCTGGAATGCCCAGGTCTTCGCCGGCCACGGCTATGCGGTTGTGATGATCGACTTCCACGGATCGCCTGGTTACGGCCAGCAGTTCACCGACTCGATCAGTCAGGATTGGGGCGGCAAGCCCTTGGTCGATCTACAGACGGGCCTCGAAGCGGCGATAATGAAGTTCGACTGGCTCGATGGCGAGCGCGCCTGCTCACTGGGTTCGTCCTATGGCGGGTTCATGCAGAACTGGATCGCTGGGCACTGGGCGGATCGATTCAAGTGCAGCGTCAACCATGCCGGCGTCTTCGACACCCGGGCGATGTACTACACAACTGAAGAACTGTGGTTCCTCGAGTGGGAGAACGGCGGCCCGTACTATAGGACGCCCGAGCTGTACGAGAAGTTCAACCCTGCCGCGGATGTCGCGACGTGGCGGATGCCGATGCTCGTGACTCACGGCGGGCTCGACTACCGCGTGCCGTACTCGCAGGGACTCGCAGCGTTCACCGCGCTGCAACGCCGTGGTGTGCCGAGCCAATTCCTGTTCTTCCCGGACGAGAACCACTGGGTGCTGAAGCCATTGAACAGCCTCCAGTGGCACCAGACCGTATTCGAATGGCTGGATCAGTACCTGAAACGCTAGGTTCATGCATCAGTATCCCTCCGGTGACGGCCGTATTGTCGCGTGTAGGTGCATAAAAGCACGGTCCAGCATCTCTCGCGCTGTTCCTTCCAGAAACTCGATACCGTTTTTCGACTAGACTTTTAATGGCCGGGCTTTGAATACGATTCCGAGGCCAATCATCTGGTCGATGCTCGGCACGGGTCCCAGACTTGTCGGAATAGGCAGCCACTCGATTCGGCCTGCCGAGGACGACGACACTTGCTTCGTCGCGACGCACGGGATCTCGCAAGCGGCACGCTCCTGCGTTCGGTCAAATGAAATACATCTTCGAGTGCTCTGCGTGTCAAAAGCGGTTCACGCGCACTTCGTGCGTTCGTTGCTGGGCGCCAGCGTCCGGTGACAGCAAGGCAGTTTGCGGGGTCATATTGGGGGTACCTCGCGTCGGCCGAATTGAGCATTCTTAGTTCGCTCAAATGCTTGCGCGTTCTATTCGATTTCGCCCCTGTCAAATCCAACCAAAGTCAAGGTGGAGTTTCGTGGAGAATTCGGCGCTGCCGTAGCTGCAGCGCTTGCTTCATGCAACTGCGCGTGTGGGAGAAGGCGACGGGCGAAAGGCCGATTCAGCTCGCCCTGAAAGGCACGTCGCCGATGTCGATGCTGAGAGACCTGGCCGCCGGTCCGGATTTCACCGGACAGGTCCTGCGTCGCGCCCGACGTTTCTTCACCGGCTTCACCTATCGCGGTGACGTACCGCAGTACTAGCTTAGCTAGAGAATGTAGCGGCTGAGGTCCTCGTCCTTCGCCAGTTCGCCGAGGTGCTCGTCGACGTACGCGGCGTCGATGAGCGAGCGTCTGCCCCTTGCGATCCGCCGCATCGAATGAGACGGACTTCGAGCAGACCGCTCCATCATGGTGTGCAGGCGCCGGGCGCCGATGTTCTCGGTGCGCTCGTTGACCTGGATAGGCGATCTCGGCGATGCGCCGCACGCCGCCGTGGTCGAATCTGATGTCCAGTCCTTCGGTGGCCAGCAGCGCCGTGTATTGCGTGCACAGCGACGCATCGGGTTCGGTCAGGATGCGCACGAAGTCCTCGACCTTGAGTGCGCTCGAGCTCCACCCGGATCGGCAGCCGGCCCTGCAGCTCCGGAATCAGGTCGGAGGGCTTCGACATGTGGAAGGCGCCCGAGGCGATGAACAGGATGTGGTCGGTCTTGACCATGCCGTACTTGGTGGTGACCGTGCTGCCCTCGACGAGCGGCAGCAGGTCGCGCTGCACGCCTTCGCGCGACACGTCGGCGCCGATGGTTTCCTGGCGCCGCGCCACCTTGTCGATCTCGTCGATGAACACGATGCCGTTCTGCTCGGCATTGGCTCAGCGCCCGGGCCTTGAGCTCCTCCTCGTTGACCAGCTTGCCGGCCTCTTCGTCGACCAGCAGCTTCAGCGCTTCGCGGACCTTGAGCTTGCGCGTGCGCGTGCGCGCGCCGCCCAGGTTCTGGAACATCGACTGCAGCTGCTGCGTCATTTCCTCCATGCCGGGCGGCGCCATGATTTCCACGCCGATGGGCATTGCGCGCACCTCGATCTCGATCTCGCGCTCGTCGAGCTCGCCCTCGCGCAGCATCTTGCGGAATTTCTGCCGCGTCTCGGCATCGCGCGGCGCTGCCGGCTCGTCGGTCGAGAAGCCCATGCTGTCGCGGGCGCGGCAGCAGGATATCGAGCACGCGCTCCTCGGCGGCGTCCTCGCGCGCGGTCGCGCACCTTGCTCGATTTCCTGCTCGCGCGTCATCTTCACCGCGACATCCATCAGGTCCTTCACGATGCGAGTCGACGTCGCGGCCGACGTAGCCGACTTCGGTGAACTTGGTGGCTTCCACCTTCATGAACGGCGCATTGGCGAGCTTGGCCAGGCGGCGCGCGATCTCGGTCTTGCCGACGCCGGTCGGCCCGATCATCAGGATGTTCTTGGGCGTGATCTCGTTGCGCAGCGGCTCGGCCACCTGCAGGCGGCGCCAGCGATTGCGCAGCGCGATGGCGACCGCGCGCTTGGCGGCATCCTGGCCGACGATGTGCTTGTCGAGCTCCTGGACGATTTCCGCGCGGCGTCATGTTGCGACATGACGAGTCATGGCCGCTCAGGCCAGTCGTCCTCGATGACGATGATTGCGATTGGTGTAGATGCAGATGTCGGCGGCGATGTTGAGCGCCTTCTCGACGATCGTCGCGGGCGCTCCAGCTCGGTGTTCTCGAGCAGGGCGCGCGCGGCGGCCTGCGCGTACGGGCCGCCGGAGCCGATCGCCATCAGATTGCTGCTCGGGCTCGATGACATCGCCGTTGCCGGAGATGATGAACGAGCTTTGCGCGTCGGCGACGCACAGCAGCGCTTCGAGCCGGCGCAGGCATCGGTCGGTGCGCCAGTCCTTGGCCAGCTCGATGGCGGCGCGGGTCAGATTGCCGTACTTCTCCAGCTTGCCTTCGAAGCGCTCGAACAGCGTGAAGGCGTCCGCGGTGCCGCCGGCGAAATCCGGCCAGCACCTTGCCCTTGTAGAGCCGGCGCACCTTGCGGGCATTGCCCTTCATGACGGTGTTGCCGATCGTGACCTGGCCGTCGCCGCCCATCGCCACCATGCCGTTGCGGCGCACGGAGAGAATCGTGGTCCCATGAAAGTTGGCAGCTTCAGGCATCGGTGAAATCTCCTCGCCGCGGAATGCGACGCGCGACGGGAAATCAGCGGGTACGCTTGCGTCGCGCGCGCGGGTGTGAAGCGTCGTATATACGCGCCAGGTGCTGGAAATCAAGATGCGTATACACCTGCGTCGTACTGATATTGGCGTGGCCGAGAAGTTCCTGCACGCCGCGCAGGTCGCCGCTCGATTCGAGCAGGTGGTGGCGAAGGAATGACGGAAAAGGTGCGGATGGGTCTTGACGCCGATGCCGGACTGTCGCGCCCAGTGGTCGATCCGCAGTTGCACGGCACGAGCGCCGATGCGACTGCCCGTTGCGGCCCGACAAACAGCGCAGCCTCATCAACCGCCGCGATGCGCAGCGCGCTCCTTGATCCAGGCCTTGATGGCATCGACGGCGAATCGACCGACCGGCAGGATCCGGGCCTTGTTGCCCTTGCCCGTGACGCGCAGCGTGCGATCGGCAAGATCGACCGCGGTCAGGTCGAGCGACATCAGTTCCTGCAGTCGCAGGCCCGAGGAGTAGAGCAGCTCCATCATCGCTTTGTCGCGCACGCCGAGTCCGTCGGCGGTGCGAAAGTCGAGCAGTTTCGACATCTGATCCGCATCGAGCGTGTGCGGCAGGCGCTTGGCCCCCTTGGGCGCGCGCACTTCCAGGCGGGTTGCTCTTCAGCACGCCTTCGCGGATCAGGTATTGCAGAAAAGCTGCGAACCGCGGACAGTTGCCGCTGGATGCTGCGCGGCGACAGCCCGCCGCGCATGCTGTGCGCGCCGCGAACACGCGCACGTACTGGCTGTCGAGCGCCTTCCAGTCCGCGAGCTTCTGCGTGTCGCAGAATGCCACCAGAGCGGCGAGGTCGCGCGCGTAGCTCGACGCAGTCAGTGCGACTCAGCCGCGCTCGGTGCGCAGGTGCTCGATGAATCGCTCAGTCCACGCAGGCGCGCCAGCGTTCATCCGAACCGTGCGATCGCCTCGCGGATGTGATCGCCGATGCGGGCGAGGAAATCCGTGCTCATGGTCGGGTGGAAGCGGTCCGAATCGCTGCTGCCGACCGCGAGGAAGCCGAACTCGGCGTGTGGACCGAGCGGGGCGAGCGCGACCGAGCCGATCTCGATGTTGCCGGCGCCGAAGAGATAGTCGCGTTGCGCATCGCGCACCTGGCCGCAGCGCGGCTTGGCCGTGGCGAGGAAGGTGTCGAACATCTTGAGATCCGCGTGCTCGCGCGCGCATGAGCCGCAGAAACCGCCCTTCCAGCGCCTTGAGTTCGCGGCAGCGGCGCCACGAACAGCACCAGCACCGCGTGCATCGCCTCGAAATCCTCACGCAGCGAGGCCTCGATCGAGCGCTCACCGTCTCGGCCATGGTGCGCGCACGAATCAGGCGGCGATCGAAGCGATGGATCTTGTCGGTCAGTGCTTCGTTGGCGCGCGCGACATCGATCAACTCCTTGAGCTTGCGCTCCAGGCCCTGGTTGCGCTCGCGCAGCACGTCGACCTGGCGCTCGACCAGCGAGATCGTCTGGCCCGAATTGTGCGCGTGCGGAAGTCGCAGGCGTGCGAGCAGGGCGACTGTTGCGTTCGAAGAAATCCGGATACGTCTGCAGGTATTGACCGACCGTGTCGTCGTTGATGCCCTCGCTCTTCACTCCCCGCGCCGGCTGTGTGCTCATCGTAGTGTCATCCCCTTGCGTTTATTGATCAGACTTCAACCCGGCCCTCGTAGGCGGTCTCGGTCGGTCCCGTGAGCCAGATGTGCTCGCCCGTCACCGGCCCAGCTCACGATGAGCCGGCCGCCGCGCACATTGACTTCGACTTCCTCCCCCAGCAAACCATGGCGCCGCCCAACAGCAACTGCGCCGCAAGCGCCGGTGCCGCAGGCGAGTGTCTCGCCAGTGCCGCGCTCGTGCACCCGCAAGCGAATCTGCTTCGGGCTCACCACTTCCATGAATTCGACATTGGTGCGATTCGGGAAGCGCGCGGTGATTCTCTACGGCAGGCCCGAGCCTGTCCACGGGCGCGTCTGCCGACCGAAGCTGACGCGGATCACCGCGTGCGGGTTGCCGATCGACACGGCACCAATCTCGACTTCACCGCCCGCAACCTGAAGCGGATAGATATATGCCTCGCCGCTCGCCTCGAAAGGCAGCGAGCGTGGGTCGAAATTCGGGACGCCCATGTCGACCGACACCAGGCCATCGTCGCGGACGCGTGCGCGCACCAGGCCACCGGGGCTATCCATCATGATTTCGCCCGGACCGAGTTTCGAACGACGTGCGATCAGGGCGGCGATGCAGCGCGCGCCATTGCCGCATTGTTCGACCTCGACGGCCGTCGGCATTGACGATGCGGTAGTAGACGCGGGTGTCCGCGCGGCGCGGCGGCTCGAGGATCAGCGCCTGGTCAAAACCGATGCCGGTGTGTCGGCGCGCGCAGCTTGCGGAAGGTTTCAGCGATCGGGAAGCGGGCCGCGCGGGGCGTCGAAGATCATGAAGTCGTTGCCGAGTCCATGCATCTTCACGAAGTCAATCTGCATGCGGCGAGGATACCGCAAGTGCCGCCCGCTCTCGATAGAGGCACAGGTCCAGGACGGTGAATATGCGCTCGTCGCGGGCGCGCTGCGCCGCTGCCTCCGGGTTTACCGCCCTGTCTTGGTGGCCGTCGCGGTCATCAGGCCCCACCACCGGCTGATCCGGTAGCGGTCGAGGCTTTCGACACGGTAGCCCGCCTGGTGCAGCAGCAGCGAGAGCTCTTGCGCGCGGTAGACCCGCACTTGCGCCGGTTTGGCCCGGCGCAAGTACCAGTCGAGAATGCGGATCGTCAGGTGGTCCCCGCACCAGTCGGTGATCACCAGCGACCCGCCCTCGCGCAGCACTCGCGTCCATTCCCGTAGTGCGGTCATCGGGTCGGAAAGAAGGTGGAAAACGCTGTTCGAGACGACGACGTTGAAGCTGGCCGCTGCGAACGGCAGACGCTCCGCCCAGGCACGCTGCAGTTCGACCGCGCACGGGAGCCGGCGTCGGGCGATCTCCAGCATCGCCGGCACGGCATCGACGCCCACCAAACGCGCGCCTGGAAACCGTCGATGGAGTCGGCGAGCAGGACGCCCGTGCCGCAGCCGACGTCGAGCACATGGTCCGTCTCGTGGACCGACAGCCGCGCCAACGTCTCGCGGGTGGAAGCGTGAATATAGTGTGCCCAGCGTTGGTCGTAGCGCTCGGCGAGGCGCGAGTATTCGTCCAGAAGGGGCTCGGACGGCACGGCTGTCCCGACGGCATCAGGCATTCGAGCGAATGCAATTCACACTTTGAGTGCTGTGAGGTGGATTCAGCAAGGATTCAGCGGCGAATGTTAGGTTGTTGCCATTGCAGGGAGAACGATGATGCGCCGCATGTCGACTTCTTTCCGCGTAATCTGCGCCCTGGCGTTGCTTGCGCTCGCCGGTTGCGGCTCGGTTTCGAAACGCGAATGTGAAACCGGCGACTGGTACGGCATTGGCGTTCGCGACGGCGCCAACGGCTACGGGGAGGAGCGCTTCCTCGACAATGCGAAGGCCTGCGTCAAGCACGGCATAGCCGCCGATCGGGAGCGCTGGCTCGACGGGCGGATGCGGGGCCTCGAGGTTATTGCACGGTGCGCAACGGTCTGGGCGTCGGCGCGAGGAACGATGCCTACCGCGGCGTCTGTCCCCGCCCGGACGAAGACGAGTTTCTGCGTGGCTACGAGCTGGGTCGCGACCTGCACCACGCGCGCGCACGTGTTTCCAGCTTGGATTCGGAGATCTACGAGATCAAGGAAAGGCTCAGGCGCCACCACGACGCCGACCCCGACGACGAGAAAGAGAAGAAGGACAGGCTCAGCGACGCCGAGCGCGTCGAGCTCGCCTATCGCCTGGGAGTCGCAGTGACGCAGCGCGAGATCGCGGAGCGGGACTGCGCCGTGCTGGAGGATCAGGCGCGCGACCTGTAGCCCGGAACGCTCCTCAGCCAGGCACGCGCAGCGAGAGCCTCCACAGCCACAGACTCAAGCCGCCTGCAACCACGACGGCCAGGCCGCTCGCCCACAGCGGGATGGCGTAACCATCGATCGCTATTTCGGCCCGTGTCAGCAGCCGCAGTATCTGCCCGAGGCACATCAAACCGAAGATCGTGCCCGCCACACGCAATCCCAACACTTGTGGATTCATATTGCGCCTACCTGTCATGGGAGCATCAGAGGGGTTACTCCGGCTGGCCGGATCGCGTGCAGGCCACGTTCGCCAGCTTCAAACGCCGACCGCTGCCCTCGTGCACCAGCACGCAGTCCGATCCGCTGATGACCAGTCGGAACTGCTCGGGCCGCCCGAGCTCCCGTCCCTGCACCGGCAGTCCGCTCGCATCGCGCGCGGCCTTGCGTTCGATGCTCAGGGAATTCTTGCGTGTGAACGCATCGTCGGCGAGAGTCACCGACGCGCCATTCAGCGCGGTGCTGACGGCGCGCAGGAGCTCCGCACGGGATTCCGCATTCGGTTTCACCAGAACGGCGGGCACGTCCGCTTGCCCTGGAACCGTTCCGCAGCCCGCCATCAGCGTGAGGATCGCTGGAAACACCAGGACACGGCGTGGCACGCGCATCATCGGCGCAGGATGCGATTCTCGCGCCACGGCGACTTGAGCATCTCGCCGTCTTCGTCCGGCGCCTGGACGGCAAGCACACCGGGTGCGAAACCCGACGGCCCCACCGAACACGAGGAGTTGACGCGATAGTTGAGCGCCTGCGCCAACCGACCCTCCTGCGGATCCCCCAGTGCGCGCGTGAAATCATCGGCGATCGAGCAGCCCGGCACGAGCACGCCCGGAGTGGTCAAGGTATTGGCCGGTGAAAAACCGTCGGGGTAGTCGCCGAAATCCTGGCCGCATTGACGCCCGAGAACTGGATCGAGAAGTACGTCGTGCCGCAGTTGTCGAAGGGATAGAACCCGTACGGTTTGCCGCAGGTCGTCGAACCGATCTGGATCACCTGGACGTTCACCCCGCGCAGGCTGTTGATGATCGATTCGCTGGCCGAGCAGGTGCCCGAACCGGTCAGGACGAATACCCGCGACAGCTGCAGGTTCGGCAAGGGCTGGCCGGCGGGCAGGCCCGGCGAAAATCCCTGCGTCACCTGATGGAACGCCACCGGCACGAGCGGCTGGCCGGTGACCGGATCGCGCGTCGTGTACTTGTCGTTGAACACCAGCCGCTCGAACGTCTGGCCGCTGGTCGGCCCCGGTCCGGCGATCATGAACGCAAGCTCGCTGGCGATGTCGAGGAAGCCGCCGCCGTTGTAGCGGATGTCGAGCACCAGGTCGGTGACGGCGGCCTGCTGCAGCGTATTGATCGCGGCGATCAACCCCGCTTCCGAAGTCGCGATGTGATCGTTGAAGAGCATGTAGCCGACCGGGCCGGTGGGCGTCGAAATCGCCGCCACGTTCTGCACCGGTGTCGAGGTGATGTTCGCGGACTGCATCGTGATGGTGCGAGTACTTGCGCTGCCGACGTCTCGGACCTCGAACGTGTGGCTTGCCCCCGCCGTCGCCGGAAACAAGCCGGCATTCAGCGTGTCGACTGTCGCCTGATCGGCGCCATTGACGAGATCCGCGCCGTCGACTCTCAACACTTCCGCTCCACGCGCGAGATTCGCGGACGGCAGGGTCGCGGGCGAATTGGGTTCCGTGTGCGCAACCACCAGGCGCCGCGGCGGTGCGCCCGATAGAATGATCCACTGCGCGCCGTAACCGGCTTCGACTCCCGACTGCGAGAGTGCAAACCAGTCGGCGGTCGGGATCGTGAAATGAAACTTGTCCTTGGGCTGACCGCTCGGGGTCACAGCGGATGTCATCAGCAGATCGAAATAGTCCGGGGTTGCGTAGTTGGCCGGATTGAGGTCCGGCACTTCCCGATACCAGAGATACAGCTCGTTGCTCCACGAGCGAAGCCAATCGTTCTCGTCGGTGCGCGTGCCGGCAACGTCTGGGAATGGCTGGCCGGTCGACGGATCGGTGCCCGAGCGCGGCGCGACGCAGCGCGCATCGTACTCAGTCGAGGGACGGAAGACTCCCGCGGTCCATCCGGGCGGTTGGCCGCCGCCGTCGCCATAGCCACCGCCGCCGCCACCGCCGCATCCGGCCAGAACGAGGCTCAGTACAGCGGCCACCGGCCACGAAAATCTCTCCATGTGCAGCTCTCTCGAGTGTCCTTTCGGGGCCGGGATTGTGCTCCCGTCACTCGAGGCGTGGCAATTGATGCAGGCGCCTGGTGCACGAAACTCGTGCACGTCTCGTGCATGGATGCCGTGGCGAATGCCGTGGCGCGCCGTTATGTTGCATTGCCTTAGGGCTTTGCCCGGATCGGCGACCGGGGCGCTGCATCGAGTCGCCGCCGGACCTCGGATTCCGACAAGCCGGAGATCTCGATCACCTTCCGCGCGGATGTCATTCCCGCAACGATGCGCACGCGGTCGCTGGGTACGCCCAGAGCCGAGGCCACGACTTCCAGCACCGCAGCGTTCGCCTTGCCACGCTCTGCCGGCGCGCTGACGCGCACCTTGAGCGCGTCGCCCAGCCATCCTGCGACGCAGTCGCGAGACGATCCGGGCACTACCTTGATCGGCAATCTGATGGTCGCGGCTCCGGCAATGCGTCCTCAGGCTTCGACGTTGTGCGGCAGCGGCGCGTCGTCGACGTCCACGTACGCTTCGGGTCTGAACCGCGGCGTGCAGATTGCCAGGAAGATCAGGTCCGCTTCGCCGATGTTGGTGATCCGCTGACGCCAGCCGGGCGGGATGAGCACGACATCGCCGGCATAAACGACTGTGGGCGGAAGATCGCCGACCTCGACGCGACCGCTGCCCTCGAGAATCGCATAGCGTTCCGTCGTATCGATGACGCGATGCCAGCGCGTCGTCACGCCGGGCGTGACGCGCGCGCGGGCGATGGAAAGGTCCGGATCGTCCGGCGTGTTCGAGATTTCGATGATGTAGCACTTCTCGGCGGTGTAGCGCTCCGCGCCGCGATCGATGCGCCTGACGTGATGAATTTCGGGTTCCGTCATGTTGATCGCTGCGCCTCTGTCGGTGCACTCCAGTGTCAGATGGTTCCGGGGATGCCGTCGAAGAAATCGACGAGACCGGTTTCCAAAGAATACTCCGCGCCCACGACGACGAGCCCGTTTCTCTCGATCAGCTGCTCCAGGACTTCCGATCCGTGCCGCAGATGGCTCGCGGAGATTCGGACGTTGGTCCGAACGGCATCTCGCACCAGAGCCTCGGCGTCGTGCCCGCTTCCCTTCGCCAGCAACCCTTCCACGGAAGGGCGGATACGGTCGACGATCGAGCGCAGATTCCGCGACTGGTTTTCGGTCGGCCGCCTGAGCTCTTCGAGAGTGGCCAGTACCGCCCCGCAGCTGGAATGGCCGAGAACCACGACCAATCTCGTGCCATAGCGCTCCGCTGCGAACTCGACACTGCCGACCTGGGAAGGAGCAACGATGTTTCCTGCAACGCGGATGACGAACAGGTCGCCGAGGCCCTGGTCAAAGACGATCTCCGCGGGCACCCTCGAATCGGAACATCCGAGAATGATCGCGAACGGCTCCTGGCCTGCTGCGACCTCGCTGCGACGCGCCTGGGTCGCGAGTGGGTCGCGACCACGAACGTCGGACGCGAAGCGGCGGTTCCCCTCGCGCAGGCGATCTAGTGCTTCAAGGGCTGAGATCATCTAATTACCACCCTGAATCGACCAGGCGATCATTCGCTCTCCTTGAGATGAAGCTTCATACCTTCGTGTGAAGCTACGAACCCGAGGCACCTCAAGGAATCCGAGGCGCGTCAGCTTTCGTCAGAGCGACTACCAGGTGCCAAGTCTCGTTCTCGGCGGAGCTCAACGGTTTGTACTCTGCGCGTGCGATCTGCCATGCCGCATCGGCCTTTGGCAATTCCTGCCTCGTGCTGCGGTTATAGACACGATAGTCGAATTGATCTCGGTTCATTCCCAGCAGATAACCGATCGAAGCCACCCAGGCCATAGTCCTTCGGCAGGGTGATCTCTATGCGCGTCTTGACGGGCGCTGGGACTTGTTCGACGGTTGCAGAGAATTCGATACGGCCAATCGCGCTCCCCGGCGCAACGCACCCAGTGAGCATCCAGACAAGGCAGATAGCTAAGGCCGTTGTGCTGCGCATAGGAGGGAACCGGGTTGTTAAACGTCAGCCTTCATATTCCATCACGGTAAGCCACTCTGATTCAGCGACGCGATAGCCATACTTACCCAGGAGCAGGCGGGTGACGACGCGCATATGGGCAGCTCCATAGATGACAGCGGTTCGGCTACGGGTTCGCGTGCTCTGAACGAGGGCATCGACTGCCGCGACCAGCTTTGCATCCCGGGTCGGCAGAATTGCTTCCTCGAATCCAGGCAGACTTTCTCCACGGAGGATATCGGTGCGCGACTCTAGATCTTCGCTGTTTCCCTCGTCAATCGGCTATTGACGCGCGCAACGTCCGCGTTGAGCAACGCGCTGATCCAGCTCGTCGGCGTTGCTTCCAGACCAACCTCCTCCAGGACACACCGCGCGTCACGCCGACGACATGAGCGGCGCGGCAGCGGCTAGAATCGAGCCTATGTACTCCGATCTTCGCGACTTCCTCGACCAGCTCGAGCAACGCAAGCTGCTCAAGCGCATTCGTTCCGAGATCAGTCCGCACCTGGAAATGACCGAAATCTGCCGCCGTACGCTGGAACGCGGCGGGCCCGCGCTCCTGTTCGAACGTCCCAAGGGCCACGACATTCCGGTGCTGGGCAATCTCTTCGGCACTGTCGAGCGGATCGCCCTGGCATTGGGCCAGGAATCGATCGCGGGCTTGCGCGAGGTGGGCAAGCTCCTCGCGTATCTCAAGGAACCTGAGCCGCCACGCGGCATGAAGGACCTCTGGGACAAGCTCCCAGTCCTCAGAAAAGTCCTCGACATGGCGCCGAAGGAAGTGCGCGAGGGTGCATGCCAGGCCGTGCGGCTCGAAGGCAGCCAGGTCGATCTCGCGCGCTTTCCGATCCAGACCTGCTGGCCCGAGGACGCGGGCCCGCTGATTACGTGGGGCCTGGTCGTCACGCGTGGACCCACGCGGCCACGCCAGAACCTCGGCATCTACCGTCAGCAGGTGATCGGCCGCAATCGCGTCATCATGCGGTGGCTGGCACATCGCGGCGGCGCGCTCGATTTCCGCGATTGGCAGAAGGCGCATCCCGGCAAACCCTTTCCCGTCGCCGTCGCGCTCGGCGCGGATCCCGCGACGATCCTCGCTGCGGTCACGCCCGTGCCCGATCCGCTCTCGGAATTCGCCTTCGCCGGTCTTCTGCGAGGGAGCAAGACCGAGGTCGCACCGTGTCTGTCGCACGATCTGCAGATTCCGGCCAGCTCCGAAATCGTGCTCGAAGGCTTCATCCATCCCGGCAACGTCGCGCCCGAAGGGCCGTTCGGCGATCACACGGGCTACTACAACGAGGTCGAGACCTTCCCCGTGTTCACCATCGAGCGCATCACCCATCGCGAGCGCCCGATCTATCACAGCACCTACACCGGCCGGCCGCCGGACGAACCCGCGATCCTCGGGCTCGCGCTCAACGAAGTGTTCGTGCCGCTCCTGCAGAAGCAGTTTCCGGAGATCGTCGATTTCTACCTGCCGCCGGAAGGCTGCTCGTATCGCCTCGCCGTGGTCACGATCCGCAAGCAGTACGCCGGGCACGCGCGCCGCGTGATGATGGGTGTGTGGGGATTTCTCAAGCAGTTCATGTACACGAAGTTCGTCGTGGTGACCGACGAGGACGTGGACGCGCGCAACTGGAAGGACGTGATCTGGGCGATGACCACGCGCATGGACCCGGCGCGCGACTGCCTGATCCTCGAGCACACGCCGATCGACTACCTGGATTTCGCCTCGCCGGTCTCCGGCCTGGGCTCGAAGATCGGTTTCGATGCCACCAACAAGTGGCCCGGCGAAACCAGCCGGCAATGGGGCAAACCGATCGAAATGAGTGACGAGGTCAAGGAACGAGTCGACCGTCTGTGGACGGAGCTCGGAATCGTGGGCTGAGTCTCAATTTTTCCCCGGCGCGAGGAGTACGGTGCCGCCGTTTGCGAACAAGAGGCTCGGTCGAAGGGCTCTTCGAGTGACCACGCACTGAATCGACCAGGGAGGCCGGATGTTTCGCACAATGTTTGCTTTCACGATGACCCTTCTTCTCGTGGCGGCGAGCCCGGGTCGCGCCGATCAGGCGCCGGGCGATTCGTCGGCCAGCTCCACGGACAGCGCGGCAAGCAACGCCGCGTCAGCGGGTCCGCAGGCAGCCGACCCCGCGCCAGCCGACGACGCGGCAGCCGGGGGCGCAGGCGAGGAAGGCGAGTGGACGCCGCCGGAGCTCACGTACCAGACCGGCACTATCGTGCTGCCCAGCAAGGCCGCCACGCTCAACCTGAGCGACAGGTACCGCTACCTCGACCCGAAGCAGACCGAAACGCTGCTGGTCGCCTGGGGCAATCCGCCCGGATCGGAGACGCTCGGTGCGGTGGTGCCCGCGGACCTGAGTCCGTTCGATGACGGTGGCTGGGCCGTGATCGTCAGGTACATGGACGACGGGCACGTCGAGGACAAGGACGCGAAGGAAATCGACTACGACGACATGCTCAAGGACATGAAAGATGAAACGCGCGAGGACAGCAAGCAGCGCGCGGACGCGGGCTACGGTACCGTCGACCTCATCGGATGGGCGCAGCCGCCGCGCTACGACCAGGAGTCGCGCAAGCTCTTCTGGGCCAAGGAACTGAACTTCGACGGCAGCGAGACCAACACGCTCAACTACGACGTGCGCGTCCTCGGCCGCGAAGGCGTGCTGTCGATGAATGCCGTCGCCGGCATGCCGCAGATCGACAGCGTTGCGAAGGACATGCAGGACCTGCTGGTGATGGCGAGCTTCAATCCGGGTTACCGCTACGAAGAGTTCAACGAGGGCACCGACCGCATGGCGGCCTACGGTCTCGGCGCACTCGTCGCCGGCGGCCTCGCGGCCAAGGCGGGTCTGTTCGCGAAGCTCGGCCTCATGATCGTCGCGTTGAAGAAATTCATCATCATCGGCCTCGTCGCGCTGGGCGCGTTCCTGACGAAGCTGTTCCGCGGACGCAAGTCGGGCGACGTGCAGCCCTCCTGAACGCGCTGCGCGGTCTACGTGCGTCTCTCCTTCGGGGTTTCGGAGAGACGCACGTAGACCGCGCCCCTGCAACTAACGCAAGCTTGCGCCCGTGAGCGATGAGGAAACGTTCTACCGGGTGACGTTGATGCCGGAGCGGCGCACGTTCAGCGTGCGCGCCGAGGAGGCGGTGCTCGACGCAGCGCTCCACGTCGGCATCAACCTGCCGCACAGCTGCAAGGGTGGAAGCTGCGGCGCCTGCCGCGCGAAGCTCCTGTCCGGCACCATCACCTATCCCTTCGGCGTGCCCATCGGCATTTCGGCCGAGGAGCTGGCGCAAGGCGATGCCCTGCTGTGCGAGGCGCGCGCCACGAGCGACATCAGCGTCGACGTGCGCGAGATCCGCGTGGCCGACAACGTGGAGATCCGCGACCTGCCCTGCCGTATCGCGCGCAAGGAGCTGCTCGCGCCCGACGTCATGGCGCTGTTCCTGCAGCTGCCAGCGGTCGAGAAGTTCACCTTCCTGCCCGGCCAGTACCTGGACATCATGCTGCCGGGGGAGCGGCGCCGCAGTTTCTCCATCGCGAATCCGCCGCACGATGCCGGATTGCTCGAGCTGCACGTGCGCCGCGCGCCGGGCGGAGAATTCACGCAGCGCGTGTTCGACGATCTCAAGGAGAAATCCCTCCTGCGCATCGAAGGGCCGCTCGGGCAGTTCTGCTACCAGCACCGCCCCAAGCTCCCCGCGCTCCTGGTCGGCGGCGGGACGGGTTTCGCGCCGCTCAAATCGATGATCCGGCACGTGCTGGAGAATCGCCTGGAGCGCGATCTGCATCTGTACTGGGGTGTGCGCACGTCGCGCGATCTCTACGAGGACCGGACGATCCGCGCGTGGCTGGCTGCAAACCCGAAGTTCAGGTACACGCCGGTCCTGTCAGCCGCCGAGCCCGGCGAGACCTGGAAGGGCAGAACGGGACTGGTACACGAAGCGGTTATCGAGGACCACGCCGACCTTGGCGGCGTGGAAATCTACGCGAGCGGCCCGCCGGCGATGATCGAGGCGATCAAGCAGGCCGGCCCGGCGCGCGGGCTGACGCCGGACCGGCTGCACTTCGATTCGTTCGAATACGCGCCCGATGCGTTGGCAAAAATGCGCCGCGCCCTCGGGCGGAGCGACGGTTAACCCGGACCTCGCGTCAAGGCGGAATCGACGAGCGCGGTGTCCAGGTAGTCGGTCAGCTCCTTCAGTCTGCTGCGCCCATGATGTTTCAGTCCCTCTCGTACTCCGCCCGCCGGCTCGAGCCTTCGGCATGCGGCAGACGGCGCAGCTTGAGCTTCGGCAGATTTGCCCGCCGGCCGATCGCGAGCGCCAGGCCCTGCTGCAGGACCTGCGCCGCCTTTTCCTTCTCACCCATCTGATCGAGCAGGTTGCCCAGCAACTGGCAGGTGACTGCGTCGCGACGAATTCCCAGGCTCGCTTCGAGGTAGCTGCGCGCCTTGCCGTAGAGCTCGGCACGCAGGCACAGCCGGGCGCATGCGACCAGCAGGACCGGATCCTCGCGGCGGGAGCGCAACCAGCGTTCGGCCACGGCCAGCGGCTCGAGCGGGTCGGGGAGCTCGATCTCCCCGTAAGCGGCGGCGACCGAGTCGTTCCATTCGTGTTCCAGAAAGTCGCGCAGCACCTTCTCGGCCGCCGCGTGGTTGCCGTTCCTCATGGCCCCGCGCGCGTAGGCGACGACGATCTCCGGGCGCCGAGTCGCCGGCTTGGATGCATCGTTCCACACGCGCTCGAGCTGCTCCGGATCGCCGCTCTCGGCGGCAACGCGCAGCATTTCGAGATAGGCCTGGTCCATGAGCTCGTCGACCGCCGCGCCGCGAATGCCCCGCGCGTCGCGCAGCTTGGGTTCCAGGGCCCGCAATCTCGCGAAATCTCCGAGCTGCCGATACAGCCGCGCGAGCAACAGCAGGCCGCGTGGATTCTGGTGTCCCGAGGCATCCAGCTCCTGCAACGTCGTACGCGCGTCATCGAATTGCTTCTGCTTGAGCTGCATCTCGGCCTGGGTCACCAGCACCGGCGCCACTTCGTCGGGCTTCGCCTCGCGCGCCATGCGCAGCCATCCCGCGCGGCGTTCGTGAGCGCCCTGCAGGTCCGCGGCTCGCGCCGCTATCAGGTAGTTCACTTCCGGATGCGGCATCGAGCGCGCACTGCGGGTCACTGTCAGCTCCGCGGCCGCCCACTTGCCTTCCGCCAGCTCCAATACCCCGCGTGCCAGGTCGGCGCGCGCGCGTTGCTCGCGCCGCGCGGCTTCGGCCTGACGTCGCAGGCGCCGCAGCCGGATCAGGCGTAGCGCCAGCCACATCAGCACGTATACCGCGAGCATGAGCAACACGAGGGTGACGACCGAAGTCTCGATCAGCACGCCCAGAAAGCTGATGGCGACGTACCCGGCGTCGACGCGCAACCCGGTGGCGAGCACGGCACCGGCGAGCAGAGCCGCGAGCAGATAGAGCGCGCGCCTCATGAGGTGCTCGGGGAACGCGGCTCGAGCCGCTGCAGCAGCTGCAAGGACCCGGAGATATCCGGCAGAGGCGGCGCGATGTCCAGCTGCAGGAGCTCGTCGATATCGTCCGCGAGCGCGATCACGTTGGGGTCGCTCTTGTCGAACATCTGCATCAGCCAGCTGCGCGCATTCGTGAGCGCGGCACGAAAGCCGGGCTCATCGCCGCGCATCGCGGAGAGGCGGGCGGAGAACAGCAGGAGTTGCAGATGATGGCGGCGCACGCCTTGCTCCTCGAGCGAGACCAGCTCGACCGCATCCTTGCCGATGCGCCGGATGCTGATCATGTCGCGCAGCGAGCTCTTGACGACCTGCCACGCTCGCTCCAGGCCGGGCGCCACACCGGAGAGCCGGTCCTCGGGCTCATACTTCGACGTGACCGCGCCCATGACGGGTAAGCGCGGCGCGAGCTCCTCCGCGGCGGCGAGCCGAGCGGCGACGCCAGCCAGATCGGGCTGCGGAAACATGTGCAGGGACTGGGTCTCGAGCGCCAACCGGCGACGTACGCCGGCGAGGCGCGGGTCGCGGACAGCGGCGAGGCGCTCATCGGCGGCTCGCAGGGCGGCAATCGCACCTGTCACGTCCCGTTCGAGCGCCAGGCGTTGCCCGGCCATCTCGAGCAGGAAACGCGCCTCGTCGCGCAGCAGTGCGCGTTGCCCGGATTCGGCTCGTTCGCGCAGCGACTCGATGGTTTCGTTCAGCTGCCCGAACTGCGCGGAAAGCCGGCTCAGCTCCTCGTTGCGCCGCGCATCTTCCGCCGCCTGCTCCGCAAGCAGCGTCAGTTTCTGCCGCAGCTCCTGGCTGCCGGATGCGATGGCCGCCTGTTCGGCCTGCAATGCCTCGATGCGCGTGTTGACGCCGGCCTGGCGCCACACGGCGACGATCGCCAGGATCACCGCCGCACCGGCCACCAGGATGGCGATCAGCCCGAAGATGCCGATGCGTTCGAGCTTGCGCCGATCCTCGCTGCGCCGTTCGGCCGAGCGGCGCTCGCCCTCGATCGAGTCGGTTCCCGTGTCAGTGGCACGCTGCTCGGCCTCCAGCGAGCCGGGCGGATCGGCAGGTGCGGAATCCGGGCTCATGGCGGCTGCAGTCCCTCCATCTTCTCCTGCTTGTATCCGGCGGGTACTTCGAACTGCGCGGCCGGCACCGCGGCGCTGCGCGCGGATTTCAGCAGGTCCTCGGACGCGGGCCGGCCGTTCTCGAAGGTGCGGATCAGCACCGGGTAGCCGTCGATCGCCTTGACGCCTTCCCATTCGTTGGTGAAGAGCGCGTCCTTGACCCCGCTGTCGTTCATGGCCTCATAGAGCTCTTCCATGAGCCCCATCATGTTCTTCATCGCCGCCATCACTTCCTGGCCGCCGTCGATCGAGTCGAACGGCACCACGCAATACTCGACGAACTTGCGCTCGTCGCGCGCGCCTTCCCACAGGCGGCACTTCTTTCCCGCCACCGTCTCGGTACGGGCGGTTTTCGTGTACTGCGGCTTCGCGCGCGCGCCCTCGCCGCTGCGTCCCATCATCCTCTCCACCATCTCGCGCTGCTCGGGCGGCATGTTCGCAAGCTGGTCCTCCACCTGCGCCATGGCTTCGTTCATCTTCACCGCCATCTGCTTCATCGTGGCGCGGTCGATCATCGTGTAGGTCTTCTTGTCGTGATCGAGGGTGTAGAGCACGTCGTTCTTGAAGATCGTGCCGCCCTCCGCAGAGCTCGCCGCCTTTTCCTGGTGCTCCACGCGCAGCTTGCCGCCGTCCACGTACAGGACGGTGCTGCTGGTTTCCTTGCCGCCGGGCATGTCGCGCGACACGGTCTCGACGACGGCTCCGGCCTGCGCGGTCGAAACGAAAAGGCCCGCGACCGCTGCCGCCAATGACGCTCTCATGCTGTATCTCCTGTGGTGCCGTCAAAGTCCGGTACCGTCTCAGGCATTTCAGCCCCGAAATCGTTTCAGCAGATCGGAAGCCAGCCGCCGGCTCACCTGCAGGGCTTCCTCGAGGCCGCGCAGCCGCACGCTGTACTGGCCGTCATCGCCGCGCTCGATCGACGCCATGTGGCGCACGGCGACCAGGGCGTTGCGGTGGATGCGCACGAAATTCGGCTCGAACTCCTCCTCGAGCGATTTCAACGATTCCTCGATCAACTCCTCGCCGCCGCGATGCCGCACGCTCACGTATTTCTGGTCGGCGAGGAAATACAGCACGTCCTCGACCGGGATCAGGCGCAACTCGCCGCGCACTCGCACCGAGAGGTGGGTCCGGCGCCGGTTGGTCGTGGTGGCGGCGATGGCCGCGAGTTGCGGCTTGGTGAGGCGGGCAGCACGCGCGAGCGCTTCGGAGAGCTTTTCCTTGCGCACCGGCTTGAGGAGGTACCCCGCGGCATGCGCCTCGAACGCCCGCAGCGCGTATTCGTCGTATGCCGTGGTAAAAATGACTGCCGGGGGCTGGTCGAGCGAGCCCAGGTGCCGCGCCGCCTCGACGCCGTCCATTCCCGGCATGCGGATGTCGAGCAGCACGACGTCCGGCGTCGCGCGCGCCACCAGTGCGATCGCTTCGTGTCCGTTGCCGGCCTCGCCGGCGCATTCGCAGCCCTCGATCTCCTCTATCAGGCGCCGCAGGCGGTCGCGCGCCGGCGGTTCGTCGTCGACGATGACCACCTTCATGTGCCGGGTCCTGGAGAGGGTTGCAGCAGCGGGAACGCCAAGGTCACCACGTATTGGCCATTATCCTCGGTAACGTCGACCCGCGCTCCGCCGGGGTACGCAAGGTCGAGGCGCTCGCGGATGTTGTCGAGCGCGATGCGATTGCCGACGTGCCCGGCGCCGCCCCCGGCGGTGGGCACGGGGTTGGCGACGCGCAATTCGATGCGGTCGGCGTGACGCGTGCCGGTCACGGTGACCGTGCCGCCGCCGGGCAACGTCTCGATGCCGTGGTAGATGGCGTTTTCCAGCAGCGGCTGCACCACCAGGCTCGGTACCAGCGTGTCGAGCGGAACGCTGGAGATGTCCCAGCGTACCGCGAGGCGCGGCCCGAGTCGCAGCTGCTCGATGCGCTGGTACAGCCGCGCCACTTCCAGCTCTTCCTTGAGCGGAATCTGGTTGCGCGTCTCGCGCAGGTTGGCGCGGAACAGGTCGGCCAGGTCCTCCACCGCCTCCTCGGCGAGCCGTGGGTCGGTGCGCGTCAGGGCGGCGATCGTGTTCATGCTGTTGAACAGAAAATGGGGGCGAATGCGCGCCTGCAGCGCCTCGATGCGCGAATGCGCCTCCATCTCCACGTTGCGGCGCCACTCGTTGGTGACGAAGAAGTAGCGCAGCGCCAGCGCGCTGACGATGCAAGCGATGAATCCATTGCGCAGCAGGAAGCTCGCGTGATCGACGGGGAACAGCCGCGCGACGCCCGCCTGCATGTCCTGGAACCAGTACTGGCCGACCCGATAAGTGACCTCCGAGACCAGCAATGCCACGGCCACCAGCATCGCGAGCGCCGTGGCCGAGGCTTGCGGCACGCTCATGCGCGCGAGCTGCGGCCGCGAATAGCAGAGGGCGGCGGCGCCGCACAGGCCGACCCACAACAGGAACATCGAGGTGCGGGCGAGATCCGTCCAGAAGCCGTGCTCGAGCTCGTGACGCGCGAGCGTCAGCACGATGGCGACGATCTCGGAGATCAGCACCACCGCCAGCACGCTGCGCGTGGCGCAGAAATCGGGCAGGAAGAAGGCTCGCGACGTTGCCGGGGCGGTGGGGTTCGGGTTGCCGTTGCCGCGCATCGCGTGCCTGGCTTCGGCGTCAGCGCTCCGCGCGCGGGTTGCGGAACATCTCTTCCTTGAGCCGATACAGGCTCGAGATGTCCTCGTCGCCATGGCCCTGGTCGATGAGCATGCGGTAGTGATGCAAGGTCATCTCGATCACCGGCAACTGTACGCCGTGCCTTGCCGCCATCTCCCGGCAGATGCGCAGGTCCTTGTCGTGCAGGCGTACGCGGAACCCCGCGGGGTAGCTGCCGCGCACGATGTTCGGTGCGCGATTCACGAAGTACCAGCTCGAGCCCGCACCTTTGCCCAGGGTTTCGATGAGCTTGTCGAGCGGCAGGCCCTCCGCCTTGGCGAAGGCCATGGCCTCGGCGACGGCCTGGATGATTCCCGCACACATGATCTGGTTGGTGGCCTTGGCTGCCTGCCCGGCGCCGCTCGCGCCGAAATGCGTGATCGTCTTGCCGAGCGCGCGCAGCAGCGGCTGTGCACGCTCGAAAGCCTGCGCCTCACCGCCCACCATGATCGCGAGGGTGGCATCGCGCGCGCCTTCGACGCCGCCGCTGACGGGGCAGTCGAGGAACGCGATGTTGCGTTTCGCCAGGCGCTCGGCCGCGGCGCGTGCCGTGGTCGAGCTAACCGTGGAGCTGTCGATGACGAGCGAGCCGGGTGCGAGAGCATCGGCCAGCTGCTCGACGATCTCCAGCACGTCCTGGTCGGCGGACACGCATAGCACGACGGCGTCGCAGCGTCCGGCAAGGTCCGCAACGCTCGGGGCGGCAACGCACCCGGTTTCGCGGGCGAGAGCTTCAGCCTTGCTGGATGTCCGGTTCCAGACGGCCGCGAGCAGCCCCGCCTTGTGCAGATTGCGGGCCATGTGTTGGCCCATGGCGCCGAGTCCGATGAAGCCTGCCCGCATGAATGCTCACTCCGCCAAATGAATTCCACATCCCCGAAACGACAGTGTCGCCCGAGGCGGGCGACACTGTATCAGGAGAAAGCTTGCGAGTTGAGAATCAGTCGCCGGGCTTGCAGAGCTCGTTGACCGCCTTGCGCGCGTTGACGCGGGCTTCGGTCAATTCCACATCCGTGAGGTACTCGCGCTCGCCGTCCTTGCCCACGCGGTACAACCGCTGCGATTCGACCGCGGTCTTGTACTGTTCCTGCGCCTTCTTGCACTGCTCTTCGCGCGAACGCGAGACATCCTGCTGCACGGCATTGACCGTGTCCTGCTCGGCGCGCTGCTGGGTGTCGCGCGTCGCCACTTGCGAGCGTTGCTCGCGCTCGGCGTCGGTACGCCGCGCCAGCGTCTCCGGGTTCGTGGACCGCGAAACCACGCCCTCGACGCGCGTTGCGCCCTCGATGGGCACGTCGCTGTAGTGCACGCCGCCGTCGCGATCGATCCAGCGCCAGACGTCCGCGGAGGAGGCAGCCGCCGAAACCGAGAGCAGCGCCGCTATCCACACGAGTCGAATCATCATGCTCCTTCCTCCAAATCGCTACCCCGATACGCCTCACAGCGCGTTCGCGTCAGTCTCCCCGGTGCGGATGCGCACCGCGTGCTCGAGGCTCGGTCACGAAGATCTTGCCGTCGCCGATCTTGCCGGTGCGGGCGACGTTGGTTATCGCCTCCAGCACCTGCTCGACCAGGTCATCGGCAACGGCCAGCTCGAGCTTCACCTTGGGCAGGAAATCAACGACGTATTCAGCCCCCCGATACAGTTCAGTGTGTCCTTTCTGCCGCCCGAACCCTTTGACCTCGGTCACAGTGATTCCCTGAATCCCGATTTCGGCCAGGCTTTGGCGAACGTCGTCGAGCTTGAAGGGCTTGATGATGGCTGTGACGAGCTTCATTCGGCGATCCTGTTCCACACGTTTTGAGCGCGGCCTCACAGTTGCGCAAGAAATCGGGAGGATCCGCGGCCGCGAAACGGCGGGCAGTTTAACAGTTGTCCTGCCCGCCGCCGCCGGTTTTGGCTGAATAGTTAGAAAGATCATGGACTTATGGGTTGTAAGCGCGCTCGCCGTGCTCGGCCGTGTCCAGGCCTTCGCGCTCGGTCTCCTCGCTCACCCGCAGGCCGATGGTCCAGTCGACGACCTTGAAGGAGGCCAGGGCGATGAGCCCGGACCAGAGGATCGTGACGCCCACGGCGATCGCCTGATTCTTGAGTTGCGCGCCCATCGAATACGGCGCGACCGCGTTGGCCACGTAGTCGTACACGCCGGTGCCGCCCAGGTCGGGCGAGCAGAAGACCGCGGTCAGCAGCGCGCCAATGATGCCGCCCACCGCGTGGACGCCGAAGACGTCGAGCGAATCGTCGTACCCGAAGGCGTGCTTCAATTTCGTCACCGCCATCAGGCAGAGGATGCCGGCGATGGCGCCGATGGCGATGGCGCCCATCGGGCCCACCCAGCCGCACGCCGGCGTGATGGCCACCAGGCCGGCGATCGAGCCCGATGCCGCGCCGAGCATGGTCGGCGTCTTGCGGGCGATCCATTCGGCCAAGGCCCAGAAAAGAGCCGCAGCCGCCGTCGCCAGGATGGTGTTGGCGAACACCTGGCCGGCAAAGCCGTTCGCCTCGAGATTCGAGCCGACGTTGAAACCGAACCAGCCCACCCACAGGAGCGATGCGCCCATCATGACCAGCGGCAGGTTGTGCGGCGGCATGGCGGTGCTGCCGTAGCCGATGCGCTTGCCGATGAGCAGGGCGCCGACCAGTCCTGCCACGCCCGCGTTGATGTGCACGACCGTCCCGCCTGCGAAGTCGAGCGCGCCCTGGTTGAACAGGAACCCGGCCGCTTCTGTTGCCCTGGCTCCTGCGTCAGCGTCGGTGTAAGCGTCCGGCCCCATCCAGAACCACACCATGTGCGCGATGGGCAGGTAGGCGAACGTGAACCACAGCGCCACGAACGCGAGCACCGCGGCGAACTTGATGCGCTCGGCGAAGGCACCCACGATCAGGCACGAGGTGACGCAGGCGAAGGTGAGCTGGAAGCAGAAATAGGCGTACTCGGGGACATACACGCCCTTGCTGAAGGTGGCTGCGAGCGATGCGGACGTCAGTCCTTGCAGGAACGCACGGTCGAAGCCGCCGAAGAACGCATTGCCCTGGGTGAACGCGATGCTGTAGCCGTAGATCGCCCACAGCAGCGCCAGCAGGCAGAACACCAGGAACACCTGCATGAGCACGGAGAGCACGTTCTTCGAGCGGACCATGCCGCCGTAGAACAGGGCGAGCCCGGGGATCGTCATGAGGATGACGAGCACCGTGGAGGTCATGAGCCACGCCGTGTCGCCCTTGTCCGGCGTCGGCGCGTCTTGTGCGAACACCGCCAGCGGCGCGAGCAGCGCCGTCAGCAGCAGCAGGCCGCGCGACACGGCACGCATGCCACTCGCGCCCTCACGCGCACCACATCCCCCGGAAACCGGTTCGTCGTTCGATCGTTGCACGGCTGGCCCTCGCTGTTATCGATGTGCATTTCTGTACGGATCGCGCCGATTGGGCTCGTGCTTCCCGGTGCGGCTGCCGTTACGCTGCACGGGCGTTTTGCAGCTTCCATGCCACGGTGCAAGTGGCCGCAGAAACAGGGGCTTAAGCGAGGCGCCGGGGTTGCGACCCGAATCTGCGCACCGTTTTGGCGCGTACGCGGCCGCGGCGTGCATTGTAGGAGAGCATGGCTTGACGATGCGTCGCGCGCCGCTGATCCTCGCTTTCCCCGAAACGGGAAAGCTGAGCTCACATGGACCCCAAAGTCATCGACGATCTGGCGCGTCGGCTCGCGGCCGCCGTGCCCGAGGGCCTGGCCTCGCTGAAGCGCGATCTCGAGGAGAATTTCCGTTCCGTGCTGCAGGCCGGGCTGTCCAGGCTCGAGCTGGTGTCGCGAACCGAATTCGACGTGCAGAGCGGCGTGCTCAAGCGCACGCGCGAGAAGCTCGAGCAACTCGAAGCGCGGCTGGCGGAGCTCGAGCAGTCGCTGGAAGAGCGGCGCAGGAAGACCTGAATTCGCCGGAAGACCTGAGTCCGCAGAACGGCCTGAGTCCGCCGATGGATCGGCGATGCCGACGCTCGCGACGATCCTGAGCCGCGCGCAGTTCGGCATCGAGGCGCCCCAGGTCCTCGTCGAGGTGCACCTGGGGCCGGGGCTTCCCTGTTTCGCGATCGTCGGGTTGCCGGAAGCGGTGGTGAGAGAGAGCAAGCAGCGCGTCCGCTCGGCGATCCTCACCGCGAATTTCGAGTTTCCCGACGGACGCATCACCGTCAACCTCGCGCCCGCGGACCTTCCCAAGGAAGGCGGACGCTTCGATCTGCCCATCGCCCTGGGATTGCTCGTCGCTTCGGAGCAGGTTCGTCCCCGTGCGCTGGGTGGCTGTGAGTTCTACGGCGAGCTGTCGCTAACGGGAGAACTGCGGTCGGTGCGCGGCATGTTGCCGACGGTGTGTCACGCGGTGCGGGCTGCGCACCGAGTCGTCCTGCCGCACTCCAATCTTGCCGAGGCTGCGTTGGTCGAGCGGGCCGAGATTGCGGGTGCTTCCCACCTGCTCGAGGTCTGTGGACACGTCACCGGAACCAAGGAGCTGCAGTTCGCAACCGGTGTGGCGGCGAGCGCGCCGCCGCGCCAGTTCGCCGATCTCGCCGACGTCCGCGGCCAGACGCACGCCGTGCGGGCGCTGGAGATTGCCGCCGCCGGGTCGCACAGCATCTTGCTGAGCGGTCCGCCAGGATCGGGCAAGAGCATGCTGGCGCATCGTCTGAGTGGAATCCTGCCGCCGATGTCGGAAGCCGAAGCGGTCGAGATTGCATCGGTGCAGTCGGTGAGCTCACGCGGCTTCCGGGTCAGCGAGTGGGCTCGACGCCCGTTCCGCGCGCCGCATCACACCGCTTCAGCCATCGCGATGGTCGGCGGCAGCTCGCCGCCGCGCCCCGGCGAGATCTCGCTCGCGCACAACGGCGTGCTGTTCCTCGACGAGTTGCCGGAGTTCGACCGCCACGTCCTCGAGGTGCTGCGCGAGCCGCTGGAGAGCGGCACGATCACGCTCTCACGCGGGGCGCGGCAAGCCGAGTATCCGGCACTGTTTCAGCTCGTGGCCGCGATGAATCCCTGCCCCTGCGGCTATGCGGGCGACGAGAGCGCTCGCTGCCGGTGCAGCGAGAGCCAGATGCAGCGCTATCGCTCGCGCATCTCGGGGCCGTTGCTCGATCGAATCGACATACACATTGAAGTGCCGCGGCCGGATCTCGCGACGCTCACGAGCGTGCGGTTGGCGGGAGAGAAAAGTGCGCTAGTGGCCGCGCGCGTGCTGCGAGCCCGCCAGTTGCAGCTCGATCGGGCGGGCGCGGCGAATGCACATCTGGAGAATCGCGACGTGGAGCGCTCCTGCAACGCGAGTCTCGGTGCCGCGCAGTTGGTGCAGACCGCGATGACCTCGCTCGGCCTCTCGGCACGCGCCTATCACCGGCTGCTCAAGCTCGCGCGCACGATTGCCGACCTCGACGGCGGCGGCATGGTCAGCGAGCGCCACGCCGCCGAGGCGATCCAGTTACGGCGGAGGGCTTCATCGCACGGATTCTGCGCCCGGCCATAGCACGCGAGCGTTCGCGCAGCGGCAACGCAAACCCCTCTCCCGGTTACGGGAGAGGGAGGGACCCGGGAGGGTGAGGCTCCTCTCAGATCCGCGTCAGGACGATCCGCTCGTCGTCGCCCTGCTCGACCCGAATCGGGAATCCATCCTCGAGGTAGACGCACAAAGGCGTCGACGTTCGTCGAACGGAAGTTGCCACCGATGCGGATACCGGCCACGGAGGCATCCTCGATGACGATCTTCTTTAAATTGTACCGATTGAACTCCGCGACGGCGTCGGCCAGAGTTGTATCCTTGAACACGAGATAGCCGCTGCGCCAACTGAGCATGATTTCCGTCTCGGCAAGTGGCTTCTCCTGGATAAGTGTGCCGGCGTCGTTGGAACGCGCGACTGTTCCGGCGGTGAGGCGTGTTTCGCCGTGCCCCGGCGTTCCCTCACCCTCCCATGGATGGGTCCTTCCCTCTCCTCTCGCGAGGAGAGGCGTGGTAGACGTTTCGAGGCGAACGACGCCCTCGGTGACCACCACCAGAACATCATCCGACTTGCCGTTGCGTCGCACTGAGAACCTTGTGCCGACCGCAACAACGCGCTTGTCGCCCGCTTCGACCACGAACGGTCGGGAGGGGTCCTTGGCGACCTCGAAGAATGCTTCGCCTTGCGACAGCTCCACGCGACGCTCGGTCTCCGTCACCGCAACACGAACTTCACTGTCGGTGTTCAGCGTAATGCGCGAGCCGTCCGACATCGGCACGGCGGCGAGGCCACCAACTGCCGTGCGGTACGACGGCCCGGCGGGCCAGAGGTGCCAGCCGAGGCCGAAGGCGGCAGCAAGGACTAGGCCGGCCGCGAAAGCTCGGTACGGATGGGCAACCCATTTCTGCTCTTGAGGAGCCCTTGCCTCACCCTCCCATGGACGGGTCCCTCCGTTGTCCGTCCTCACGGACCCACGTGAGCGGGAGGGTGACAGTTCCCCTCTCCACGGGAGTGGAGAGGGAGAGGTCCACGGAGTGGGAGGACGAGGTTCCTGGGCCTGCCTGAAGAAAGGGGAGTGCCGCCATTCGCCGGGCGGCGGCACGATGCCTGGTCTTGCGCCGGCACCAAGCGCTTTCAGCCGATTGGCTTGCTGCCATACGGCGTCGAGGCGAACGAACGCAACGCGGTGGGCTATCGATGCATTCAGCCACCGCGCAAACTCGTCCTCGTCAGCGTCGGTGAAAGTGTCACCGTCCCGCTTTGCAAGCCACTCAGCTGCAGCTTCTTCAATCCGTGTGCTGCTTTCCATGCTCAACCTCTGCTGTTTCAGAGTTCCTCACACCGTCCCTCACTCCGTCACTACCATTTCCACTCAGGAGCCATTGAGCTAACAGGCGAACACCCTTCGTAATGTGCTTTTCAATAGCTCCTTCAGTAACGCCCATACGGCCAGCCACTTCTTTCTGCGAGAGCCCTTCGACTTTTCTCATCCACATGACCGCCCGACACTTTGGTGGCAGACGATCGAGCGCGTCCGCAAGGCGTCGCAACTCCTGATGCGCGTTGGCTATCTGTTCGGGTGAGATCTCGTCTACCGAGACGTTCAGGGCGTCCATATCCCCCGTAGTTTCGATTGAAACGATGCGTCGGCGGCGCATGCGGTCCGCCATCAGATTGCGCGCCGCGGTGAACAAGAATGACTTCGGAGCAATGGGGCGTGTTCTTGCGGCGGACTCGTAGACGCGGATGTAGATCTCTTGTCGCAGGTCATGAACGTCGTCCCGATTTGGCCAGGTGCGCGTCAGATACCGAGCCAGTGCTTCCTCGTGCGATAGGATTTCGCGTGCGAACCAGGTATCGAGGGCCTCGTCCATGACAGGGACACTACAACCAAATGGCAGGTGAGAAAAAGCCGCTCAACCAGGTCATGGGGATCGATGTAGCGGTTTTTTCCGCTTGTTGTTTGTTTCTTGCAGAGTGGAGGGGGGATCAGCGGGCTTCGTTCGTCTCAATGAGATTGGGCGGGTGATTTGCCTCACCATCCATGGAAAGGTGACGAATACCCGCGGCGCGAGAGAGCGAGGGAACTGCGTGAGGAGAACGCGCGCTTGAAGCGCGTGGTGGCTGAAAAACTCTGAAGCCGGCACGACGCCGTGCGCTCGCGCACTGGATTCACGAGCGATTCCAGTTAGAGATTGAGACGGCCGCCCGTTTCGCATCAAACATCTCAATACCGCAAGGGCGGGATTCGCGCCCTTTCTTCGTCCCGGTACTCGGACGATTTAATAACTAGAGCCGCATTGGCGGAGACGCCATGCCAAGGACCATCATGTTCCGCCCTGCCTTGCTTGCACTTGCCTGTGCCCTGTCCGTCGCGGCACATGCGTATGCGGCCGATCCGAGACGACTTGACATCCCGGCCGGCGACCTGACCGCCGCCCTGGAAACCCTTGCCCGCCAATCCGGCGTGGAGCTCGTCTACCAAAGCGACGAACTGCGCGGCCTGCGCACCCAAGGCGTCACAGGCAACCTCACTCCCGAAGAAGCCGTAACGAAGCTGCTGCAAGACACGCCGCTTACATTCAGAAAGGATGCGAGCGGAGCAATGCTCGTCGCGCTGCCTCGCACGAGCAGTAGTTCCGAAGCCGTGCCGGGCTCCAACTCATCCCGAACGCCATCTGCGCCGCAAGCGTTCAATAACCCAGAAGCCCCCGACCTCGGCACCACAACGAAGTCAGGCTTCTGGGACAGATTCCGCCTCGCCCAAAATGAACCGTCATCACAATCCGACACCTTCCCTTCCAACGAACAAGACCCTTCTCAGAGTTCTGACAAGAAGTCCGAGAGTCGAGTGATCGAGGAAGTCGTCGTGACCGGCAGCCATATTCGCGGCGTGCAGAATCCATCCTCGCCATTGCTGGTGTTCGATCGCGAGTACATCGAGAAGTCCGGCTTTGGCAACACGCAGCAATTATTTGCATCGCTGCCGCAGAATTTCGCCGGCGGCGGCTCCTCCAGCGCCAGCGAGGATGGGATATTCTCGGGCGGAATCTTCAATGCCTCCAATGAGGAAAGCCGCGCCACGGGCGTGAACCTGCGGGGCCTCGGCGCCGTGGCGACGCTCACGCTGCTCAACGGCCGGCGCATCGCGCCGTCGGCGGACGGACAGTTCGTCGACGTGAGCGCCATCCCCATTTCGGCGATCGAGCGGGTCGACGTGCTGCTCGACGGCGCCTCGGCCATCTATGGCGCGGATGCGGTCGCCGGAGTGGTGAACATCATCCTGCGCCGCAATTTCGACGGCGCGGAAACGACGCTGCGCTACGGCAGCGGCACTCACGGCGATCTGCACGAACGCAGGGCGTCGCAGTCCTTCGGCCGCAGCTGGGCGAGCGGCAACGTGTTGCTGAGCGGCGAATACTATTCGCGCGATCCGCTGGACATAGGCGAGCGCGACTATTCCTCGGGAACGACGCTGCTGACTTCTCCCACTTATTTGCTGCCCGATCGCAGCCGCACCAGCCTGGTGCTCAATCTCCGCCAGGATCTCGCCGACCGCCTCGACCTGTCCGTCAGCGCGCTGTTTTCGGATGAAAACGTGCGGTCATCTAGCGGCTACACGGCCGAATTCACCGGCGATACCGTGGTCCTCAGCAGCAGCCGGAACAAAGGTCGGCAGTGGACCGCGTTCGCGGGCCTCGGCTATGAGGCCTTCGGCGACTGGCACCTGGAGCTGGGAAGCGCCTTCAGCCGCGTCGATCCGACGGCCCAGTTGATGCAGACCGATCCCGATTCGGGGGTTACGCTGCTTCAGATTGAAGACCTCAGGAATATTTTCGACCAGCGTTCCTTCGACCTGAAGGGCAGCGGGAAGTTGCTCGAGGCACCCGCCGGTCCCGTGCGCCTGGCCGTGGGCGGATCGTACCGAGAGGACGAGTTGAGATCATCGTCGACTTTTGTATTGCCGGATCTTGGCTTCAGCGGTGTGCAACGGACCTCACGGGAGGTCACTTCCGCTTTCGCGGAACTCTACATCCCGCTCGCGAGCCGGCGGCGTCTGGATCTGTCACTGGCGGGCCGGTATGACGACTATACGGACATCGGCAGCACGACCAATCCGCGAATTGGCCTGGTATGGGCGCCGTTTGGGGACCTCGATGTTCGCGCCAGCTACAGCACATCGTTCCGCAGTCCCGCGGCGGTCGAATCGAGAAAACAGGACGACAATACGATTGTCGTCTCGCGGCTGTTCGTTGCGCCGAGCGGCGCCGGTCCCCGCGTGCCGATCCTCCTCATCCTGGGAAAAAGTGCGCAGCTCGGGCCCGAGCAGTCGAAGAACCTGACATTGGGCTTCGACTACCGGCCGGCCGCCCTCGAGGGGCTCGATCTGTCGTTCAATTATTACAAGATCGACTACACCGACCGGATTTCCTCTCCGCCGTTCGCGCTCGATGCGCTCACCCGGCGTGACGATTTCGGTGCGCTGATCAGCGAATTCGCCGACGATGCCGAAGCGCGGGCCTTTGTCGCCGCGCAAAGGGCGCAAGGCGCGACGTTCCTGGACCTCGCACGCACCGGCGGCGGCAACGGCGTGCGCTTCCTGTTCGATGTGCGGCAGCAGAATGCCGCCCAGACCAACATCAGCGGGTTCGACGTCACGGCGCGCTATGCCTTCCGGGTCGGCGGCAGCGATTTCGATCTCGGCTTGAACGCGAGCCGCATCCGCCACATCCTGACGGCGCTCGGCCCCGACACCACGACCTTCGATGCGCTCAATACCCTGCGCAATCCCATCGACTGGCGCGCGCGCAGCATGGGTACATGGTCCGTCGGCAACCTGAGCACCACGCTGGCGGTGAACTACTCCAACAGCTATATCAATGAAACCGGCCTGGTCGACGTTGCGGTGGATTCGTGGACCACGGCCGATCTCACGCTGATCTATCGTTTCGGCGGCGTGCGGTTGTCGCTCAGCGCCATGAATGTTTTCGACACGGCGCCGCCCAAGGTCGAGGATCCCTTCCTCTCTATCGGCTATGACGTCACGAACGCCAATCCGCTCGGCCGGCTGCTCGCGATTCAAGGCACCCTGGAATGGTGAAAGCCCCGCTCTCGGTGGGCGCAACCCTCAGCCGCCTGCTGCCGGTGTTGTTTGTTGCGGCAAGCCAGTGGCCGGCGTGTGCGGCGACATCGGCGCCGCAACAGCAGCAGCCGGTGCGGATCGACGCCGTTCTTGCCGAGGAGAAGCTCGGGACTTCCCCGATCGCCTTCGCCGCGGACGGGCGCGCGCTGGCGTTCACCTGGCTGCGCCCGAAGGGCAGTCAGCTCACCAACAACTTTCTGCATGAAGAGACCCGCAGCGACATCTGGATCCAGGAGGCGCCGGGACACCTCGCGCGAAACCTGACGCAGGGGTGGAAGGACCAGTCGGGCTGGTGGTCGCCCAAATGGTCGCCGGACGGGCAGCGCCTGGCTTTGGTTTCCAGTCGCGGCGGAGTTATCACGCTTTGGGTTTGGGATCGGGCGCAGAACCGGATGGCGCAGGTGTCCGTGGACGCCATGGATTATTCCGAGCAGGCCGCCACGCTGGGCACGCCGGCGGTCCTCAATTCATTCCGCTGGGTGGACAACAATCGTTTGCTGTGCGCCATGCTGCCGGCAGGGCAGGTGTCGTCACCTTTGAACGCGTATGGCCTGGGGGTCGAAGCAGCCAAAGCGGCGTGGGCGAAAGCGGCGCGCGGGGAACTCACGGTTAACACGGTCGACAGTCTGGAATTCAAATTTCCGCAGCGCCGGCTGATCTTGATCGATGTCACGACGGGGGCGAGCCGCCAGATTGCGACCATGGCGCTGGAGGATTCCCTGACGCCGTTCATCAAGGGAACGGACACCTCGGTGTTCTGGGAATCGCCGAATGGAAAGGCGGTGGCATATATCGCCGCACCCGGCGTATACGAGTATCCGGCGATGTACCGGCGTGCGATGGGCTTTCCCTCGCCCGTTGAATTGCGGGACCTGGACGGCCGGCCGGTGCCGCTGGCGAAATCCTTGCCGCGGAATATTCTGACGGCGACGCTGCGCTGGTCGCCGGATGGCCGCGAGCTTGCGTTCTTCGCGCACGGCGATGTCCGCATGCATCCGGTCTATCTGTACGGCGAGGGCGTGAGCGAGGTGCAACACGAGTCCGTGGCTTCGGTGGAGAATCCCGCGCGCCTGTGGCGGGTGAATATCGACAGCGGCGCGGTGGATGACTGGGCCACCGGGGAGATCGATATGGACCTCGATCTGATGTCCGCCCTCAATACCTCGATCGTTATGCGCAATCTGGCTCCGCCGCCCTTCAGCTGGACCGCTTCCGGAGAGCTGCTTTTCCACGCCCGGCGCAAGACGGCGAACAACGCATCGCCGGAATGGCTGATCCTCCAACGCGACGGCCGCACGCATCCGGCCCTGGCTCCGCCCACCGATCGTCCACCGGACCTGAAGGTACCGGATCCGAAAGCGTCGCTGAAGGCCTATTCATCCCACAGCAAAAGCGCCGTGTACTACGCCAACACCCGCAACGGCACTTTTCTCTGGCGAGTCGACGCTGCCGGCGGCAAGGATGAGCTGATGGCGGCGAACACCTGGCGCGCCGGCGCACCGCTCGGCAAACGCAGGAACGTGGAATACGTCAGCATCGAGGGTGAAAAACTGACCGGACGCCTGGCCCTGCCGGTCGACTACGTTCCCGCGAGACGCTATCCGCTTTACGTCTCGGTTTACCCCGGGACGCCGTCAGTCGCCGACTTCGAGAGTAGCGAGGTTCCCGGCGATGGGCCGTCGATCGTCGGCGCGATGGGATACGCCCATTTGTATCCCGCGACGCCGGAGGCTTGGGGCAAGGAAGGGCCGACGCTCGCGGGCCTGGCCAACGGCGTGCTGCCGGCAATCGAGAAAGTGATAGAGGAGGGCGTGGCCGATCCAGACCGGTTGTTTGTTTATGGCTGCAGCGACGGTGGCTACCAGGTCCAGGCGCTGCTGACGCAGACCCGGCGTTTCACAGCGGCCGTGGCCGACTGCGGCATATCCGATTTCACCAACGTCGGTTCGTTCGTGGAGGACATTCGGTATCGCTATACCGATAATCCGTTCGATCACTATGCCGGCTACGCTTTCGGCGCCGCCTATGCGACCGGGAACCTCCCGTTCTGGCTCGACGGTCGACTGCCCCGCAACGTGCCGCTGAACTATGTGGACCGCGTACGCACGCCGCTGATGATCATCAAGAACGACGTCGACGGCGCGCAAACCAACCAGGAGGCTTTCTTCTTCGCTCTCCTGATGCAACGCAAACCGGCGCAGCTGGTCCGCTACTGGGGCGACGGCCATGGGCAGCATATCCCCGCCAACTACCGCGACGCCTGGCAGCGCATTTTCGCGTGGCTGGACCGATGGGGAGACATCGCGCGCGACGCCAATGGCAAGATTGTCTTTGACGCCGGCCGCGCCCAGTCGCGCCGCGGTGCACCGGCGCTGGCGCCCGCGGACTATCTGAAGTTCGATCTGTTCGCCCCCGCTTCACTATACAAAGACTTATAACGCCGCGGTGGACGGCGCCCATCGGCGTGAACCAGGATAACGAAGCCGCTGGGTGCAAACGCTGCTGTGCGACGACCTCACTTCACAAGAGACGTAAATGCGCTCGGGTCATTGAAGCCGGCGGACTCTTTCAAGCGAACATGGACGAATTCCAGTGGCGACGTCGTAGCTCGCTCCGCAGCATGGGTCGCAACAGGGCGCGCGATGACGGCGAGTCAAGTAGCGGGTAGCGAATGGTCTGTAGCGCGGAGTTCCTACAGAACGTGTTGACAGCGAAACAATTGGACTTGCGGTCGCAAGGCGCGCCACCTCGCTGCATGCTGCAATATCGACAGGCGACGACACGATGCGTCCTGCCTTCCGTCCGTAGATTCCCTAGTTCGTCGAGTTCTTGTTATGCGTTGATCTTCGCGGGATAGTACTCCTCAGACCGCCAAAGTCCATCGGCGCCACTCGAGCCCTGTTGCGGCGCGTTCGCTCTGAATGCGGTCGCAAATCTCCTGTCGGTGGACGGGAAAGATCAAGGCCCGCGCACTTGTAACCCCTCGTTTTTCCGGACCAGTTAGAAGTAGAGGGTTATCGGGATTGTGCCATCACGTACTGACGCGGCGCGAGATCACTGAGCGACTCATGCGGGCGGATTTCGTTGTAGCGCGTGATCCACTGCGCCGTCATGCGGCGCTGACCCGCCACTGTTATAGACTCTGCGGGTCACCGACGTCGCGGGCTGAGTGCCGACCACGCTTCCATCTATTGCATCGACTACGACAACGGACAGGAATATGGACGCGGACTCAAGTTCAACCGTCCAGACAAGCCGGGCACGACTGACATTGCTCTCGTTTTGGCCGATTCGATAGCTGAGGATCGGATCTCCTCGGAGCTTGATCTCCTCGATCGATGTGGGCGGTTCATGTTGCGGCTGCGAAGTTGGAGCATTTGCGTCTCTGATGCTCGGCCGCGTTGCTTCGGCTTCGTACCGTTTCTGCACCCAGTCGATGGCCGTACTTGCAGCGTCGGCACTACTTACGTTGGGTTCTCTCGGTGAACCGCGCCGGCTTTCCCGGAGACTTCAACCTGAGAGAGGATGGAGTATATGGGAACAGCAAAACGGTATTCAGAGGAAGTTCGGGAGCGCGCGGTGCGTCTGGTGTTTGAGCACCAGGCCGAGCACGGCTCGCAGTGGGCGACGATTGTGTCGGTTGCGCAGAAGATCGGCTGCACGGCGCAGTCATTGCATCGCTGGGTGGCGCAGACCGAGCGTGATCACGGTAAGCGTGCGGGCTTGAGCAGTTCGGAACGCGAACGGCTCAAGGATCTGGAGCGCGAGAACCGGGAGCTCAAGCGCGCGAACGAGATTCTACGCACGGCGTCCGCGTTTTTTGCGCAGGCGGAGCTCGACCGCCGACGCAGGTGATGGTCCGGTACATCGAGGAGCACAAGGAGCGTTTTGGGGTCGAGCCGATCTGCGAGGAGTTGCCGATCGCCCCATCCACTTACTACGAAGCCATAGCGCGGGAGCGCGATCCGCAGCGACTGCCGGCCCGTGCGCGTCGCGATGCCGAGCTCAAGCCGCAGATAAAGCGGGTGTGGGAGGAGAACCGCTGCGTGTATGGGGCGCGCAAGACGTGGAAGCAATTAAAGCGCGAGCAGGTTCAGGTGGCGCGCTGCACGGTGGCAAGGCTGATGCGGCAAATGGGCTTGTGCGGCGTGATGCGCGGCAAGGCGTTCAAGACCACGATTGCCGATGAGAACGCGCAGCGGCCGGCTGACCTGGTGCAGCGGCACTTTGTCGCAACACGGCCCAACGCGTTGTGGGTGGCGGATTTCACTTTCGTGTCCACTTGGCGTGGCTTCGTGTTCGTCGCCTTCGTCATCGACGTGTTCGCACGCATGATCGTCGGCTGGCGCGTGAGCGCATCCATGAAGACGGATTTCGTGCTCGATGCGCTCGAACAAGCCGTGCATGCGCGCTGCGACACCGAAGGGCTGATCCATCACAGCGACAAGGGCACGCAGTATCTGTCCATTCGATACAGCGAGCGGCTGGCCGAGTGCGCCATCCAGCCTTCCGTCGGCAGCACCGGCGACTCGTATGACAATGCTCTCGCAGAATCGATCAACGGGCTGTACAAGACGGAGGTGATCGGACAAAGAAGCTCTTGGAAGAGCATCGAGGAGGTGGAGTTCGCGACGCTCGGATGGGTCGATTGGTTCAACAACCGGCGCTTGCTTGAGCCCATCGGCGATGTGCCTCCGATCGAGTTCGAGCAAGCGTACTATCAGCAACGTGAGGCTCAGGCCGCTGGGCTTTGACTCTCACAAAACTGTCTCCGGAGAAGCCGGTGCGGTTCACGGCAGACCGCGATCCGGAAGGAATGTAGCCGTTATCATCACGACCTTTCCCGTTCGATCGTCAACCGTCAAGACGAGCTTGCTATCACTGACCGGTATACCTCGTATCGATTCTACAAACGCGATGTCGCGGAGGTGTAGTTGAACGTGCGGTTCGCGGGCAAGGGTGAGGGTTTCAGTACCCTCAGCAAGGAGTATCGTTCGGATTTGTTCTAGGACATCGTCGAGTGCTGCGCGGCCAACAGCGTTGGTGATGTCCTTTGGTATGTCATAGGGCGTCTGCCCAAAAAGGTCGCGAGGGATTCCTCGGCTATCGTAGGTGACCCTGAGGTCTTCGATTTGCCCTAGAGCCTCATACTGAGCATTCAGTTGCTCGCGCGAAGCGCCGGCGGCGGTGTCCATCAAGACAGCGCCGCCCTCGATCGGAGACCCCTTTGCTTCGTTGGGTGTACGCTCGTGCGACGAGGCCGAATGCTTTACTGATGATTGAGAGCCATGCGCGCTGACGTCCGCCATGACCGGGGATAAACAAGTCGCGGCCCCCAACCCACAACAGAAGGCGAGTAGTTGGTTGCGCATTTGATGTGTCCTCCCTGTATTCAGTAAATGCTCTTTTTAGATTTCTTGGGCACTCTCTACAGCGCCGGGCGCTAACATCGGTGCACGAAATCTGCGCCTCTCGGCGAGCGATTGCGAAAGATGAGTACGACCCGAAAGTCCTGCCGATACGAAACCCGTATGAAATGAAACGGGCGTACAAAAACATCCCGCGCGATAGACGCAGTCCGTGCACCGAACCACAGATGGCGAAACGCGTTCGTACGACTGCGCCGCGCTACTCGACGGCCCCGCGCCGTGCGATGGCTGCCCCTGGTCAGCACGCTGTGCCACGAACTCGATCGCCTGCGAAGCGTTCTTCCTCTTCGTCGCCGGTGACGCCGTAGCCCGCTGACAAGCGGGCCCCGCGCGTGCCCACGCGCGTCATCTTCGAACGCCTCTACCCCGGAGGCGGCGTGAGCGATAGCGAGTTCTGCGAACTCGATACACCGGCTCTGCGGCGCATCCTCCGGCGCCTCCTCGACCGCAGCACCGCGGCACCGTGCGACAAGTGCCACCTGTACCCGTGCCGCGGTGCTTGCGCAGCGTTCGTGTGCTACGTCGAAGGGAGGCCGTAGAAGGAGACGCCGCGTGAGCCGTCGAAGAGCACAACAGCCGTCGAAGAGCACAACGCGCCTACTTAAATGGCGCCAAAAAGTGGACTGTTTTTCGTCGCCTAGCAGGGTGTTGAAAAAGGTCATCGTGACCTTTTTCAACAACGGCGATCGAAAAGCGCGGTTTTCGCTCGCCTCACAAAATCAACGACGTAAGACATCGTCGATTTTGCCGGTGCATCCATGCACCGTCTAGCAGGCCGTTGAAAATGAGATTTTCAACAGCCTGCTAGGGGTCCTCGCCGCCGCCACCTTGAGGATTGCAAGACCCGTAGACGTTGCTCTGCGCTCCAGCCCACTCGGTGTGATCTGGTGATCGCCATCGCACCGAGGCATATCCGCCAGTGAAGCCTTGGTACAGACAGTTGAAAACGAATTGTACTTCGTGAAAAACGTTTACTTCTTGTTCCGAGAATGGCGGACTCGGAAATATCGAATAGAACGAGTGCCCCTCTTGGTGGAAATCGTATTGGCTCATGTAGCCGTAGCTTGTCCCCTCCCAGGAAACTACCTCGCTAGTACACTCTTGGTAGGACTCTTTGAAATTGAAAATGGTTGTGTTGTAGGACTGAGTATGTGACAGGTAGCAGAGGTGAACTGATGGCTCGGTGGGCACCATAGCGATGTACAGGTTCCAATAGTTCGTGAGGTCTATTGCACGCGCCGAACCGACACACCCCAGCATGCATGCTATAGCGAGTGGCATCTTCATTGCGCACCTCCACAGACGTCACTGAGATAGTTGACAGGGGTGGCTCCGCTTCTTAGGACAGATTTTTGGCCGGGATAAGTGGATCGGCCTGGGCGGTTGATGAAACTGATTTCTTCCTCTTTCCCCGCTTGCTCTGTTTAATGGTACAGCAGAACTGCGATCTGCCGCCGACAGGCGGCAGAAGCTCCGCAGGTTGTCGAGCGCTCGCGCATGCTTCACGCCGCGGCCGCGGTTGCCAGCGCGCCGAAGTACAGCTCGTCCGGCGTGCGGTAGTCGAGGGACTGATGCGAGCGGCGCTCATTGTAAAAGCTGAAGTAGCGGGTCAGGGCGCTGCGCGCCTCGGTTGCATTCGCGTAGGCGTGCAAATAGATCTCCTCGTACTTGACGCTGCGCCACAGCCGCTCGATAAACACGTTGTCGACCCAGCGGCCCTTGCCGTCCATGCTGATCGCGACGCCGGCGTCCTTCAGAGGCTTGAGCCACTCCTCGCACGTGAACTGCGATCCCTGGTCGGTGTTGAAGATCTCAGGCCTGCCGAACTTCGCCAGTGCCTCCTCGAGCGCCTCCACGCAGAAGTCCGCCGTGAGGGTGTTCGAGAGCCGGAATGCCAGCACCTTGCGGCTGGCGACGTCGAGGATCGCCACCAGGTACATGAAGCCGTGCGCCATCGGCAGATAGGTGATGTCGCTGGACCAAACGTGGTTCGGCCGTTCAATCGCCAGACCGGACAGCAGGTACGGAAAAATCGCCGCGCTGCGTGCCGGAATGCTGGTCCGTGGCCGCCGATAAAGCGCCTCGATGCCCATCCGGCGCATCAGCGTCGTGACATGTCGGCGGCCCACCTCGTGCCCTTCCTTGCGCAGCTCCCGCGCGAGCTTGCGCGCGCCGTAGAACGGCCACTTCAAGTGCAGCTCGTCGATCCGCCGCATCAGCTTCAGATCGCGCTCCGACAGCGGGCGCGGCATGTAGTACACGCTTGAGCGGCTGAGCTCGAGAATCTCGGCCTGGCGCTTTACCGTCACCTCAGCACCCCGATCGATCATCGCTTGCCGCTCGGACCGGGGAACTTCCCGAGCGCGCCTTCTAAAAAATCCCGCTCGACTGTCAGCTCGCCGATCTTCGCGTGCAGCTCCCGGATCCGTTCCTTGCCGTCCTCGGCAAGAACATCGCCGCCGAAGATCGCCGCCGCGTTCTCCAGCAGCTGGCTCTTCCACGTCGTCACCTGGTTCGGATGGACCTCGTGGTGGGCCGCAATCTGGGCCACCGTCCTCTCACCTCGGGTCGCTTCCAAGGCCACCCGCGCCTTGAACGCCGCTGAATGGTTACGTCTGGGCTTCCTCATGGACTTCGCTCCTCCGGTCACGTTGGTGCCCGGACCGAAATCCACTTATACCCGTGTCCGAAAAACCGAGGCCACCTCTGACTGTGTTGTCGTACGCCTTCGTCGCGTCGGTGACTCCGAAGCTCGTGACATTCTTGCGCGACGCACGAACTGCGGTTCTTAGTTTTTCTGCGTCCTCGGGGCCGAGAACGCTGTAGGCACCCTCCACGCTTGCCTTTCGGCGCGCCTGATGTTCCTGAGCCAAGCGATCTCGTTTCGCGATCACCTCATCTTTGGTAGTCGGGTTGTTGCATAGGGCAGCGCGATGTTCAACCCAGCGTTGCGCATCAGCAGTCCTCATGGCGGCTTCTTGTGCGCGCCGATATTCGATGAGAGCAAGTGCTCCTGCGTCGCTGACGCTCGTTAAACTTTTCAGGAGTTCCTTGCCATTGTTCGACCGCAGCGCCATACCTAGTATGGAATCAAGAGCACTCCAATCGGGAATGGCATCAGGATTGTCCTTGCCACTGACCAAAGCGTAACCGCGCTCTGTCGCCGGCTGTGTCTGCTCTGCCGCTGCCGCCACGCCAACGAGCACAATCGGCGCTACTAGAATTCCTAATTTCATGTGTCCTCCATTCTCGATGATGGTCACCTGTAAAGCATCCGCTTCCGTGGTTCCATGGTTTCAAATATGGTGCACACAACCTCTGTCAATCTCCTTTGCGTTCGCCTACCTACCTTGAACGTCGGAATAGCCGCCCTTCGGGTTGATTTTTTCCTGGCGGCCTTATCTAGAAAAGCGAGAAATGCAGTGCACCATTCTCACGCGAAGCGTATTTTAGATTTCTTGGGCACTCTCTACAGCGCTGGGCGCTAACATCGGTGCACGAAATCTGCGCCTCTCGGCGAGCGGTTGCGAAAGATGAGTACGACCCGAAGGAGTTGTGGGAAAAAAAAATCAAAGATTGCATCTCATGTTTGCAGCGTCTGTGTGCTGTTGAGTCTCCCCTCGAAGTTCACGGGTGACCAGAGCCGAGGGATGAGTGGCGCAGATGCGGGTTGTACAGCCCTCGATGTATTCGAACAGCGCCATGCGCGCTTCGGCTTGGGTCTTGAAAAGTCGCCGCTGCAGCACTTCGACCTCAAGAGTAGCGAAGAAACTCTCCGCCATCGCGTTGTCGTAGGCACCTCCGGTGGTACCCATCGAGGACGCACGCCCATTTCCGTGCAGCGCAGTCCGAAGGCGATTGAGGTGTACTGCCCGGGTACAGAAAGCCTGCCTAGCTCGGAAGGTAGGTGGTGTCAGCCACCTAGAGCTGATCGACGCGCGTGACGGTGAAGTTCCGATCGATCAGTTGCGGCGACTGCACGCCCCATCGGCCGTCACGCGCTGGTGCGAGTGCTCGACCGTCACGCGCTATCGCGAGTGCGCGACCGTCACGCGCTATTGCGCGTGCGCGACCGTCACGCGCTATTGCGCGTGCGCGACCATATAGTCGACGCCCTGGCGCACCAGATCGTCGGGCAGATCGACGCGCCCACCCTTCGGCGGCATGACCCCGGCCTTGCCCTGGAACCCTTCGAGCGCGTGCTTGTAGAGAGTTTCCTTGCCCTGCGCGATGCGCGGGGCCCATGCGGCCCTGTCGCCCATCTTCGGCGCGCCGGCAATACCCTGGCCGTGACAGGCAGTGCACGCGGTGTTGAAGAGCTCTTCGGCATTCTGCGGCACCGCCAGCGCGGGAGCGCTGCCGGCCTCGGATACCTGCGCGATCGCCAGGGCACTGTTGTCCTGGCCCGCGATGGCCACGCGTGCGAAGGGCTGGGTGCGCTCGCCGATGGCATCGAGCTGCTGCGGATCGGTTTTCACGTGCTGAGCCTGCGTTGCCGAGCCCACCAGCTTGGCAAGGATGACGAGCAGGATGGCGATGCCGATGAGGAGACCGAGCACGAGGCTGAACATGTTCAAGAAATGCGTGTCCTGCTTGCTCACTGACTCACCGGTTGGGGCAACGACGAAGGGCGCGCAGTATAGCGGCTCCCGGGAGGGCCATAAATACCTGAAATGGACGGAGAAAGCGGCGGTCGCTATGATCGCGCCCCCGCCCGCCATCAGCCCATCGTTTCTGTATTGACCGGCGCTGTGGCCCGCGATGCGCGCCTGTAGCTCAGCTGGATAGAGTACTGCCCTCCGAAGGCAGGGGTCGTGGGTTCGAATCCCGCCGGGCGCGCCAGTTCTCGCAGGTCCATTCCGGGCACGCCTTGCCTGGCCTTGTCTACTTTTTTGGCGTCGGCACGACGGGTACGGCGAATCCGCGCTGGCGCATCAGCGCCGCGACGCCAGGGTCACGTCCGCGAAAAGCGCGATAGGCGTTTGCCGCGTCGCGCGCGTTGCCCACAGAAAACACGTTGTCGCGCAAGCGAGCCGCAACCGTCGGGTCGTAAGGGCCGCCGGCCTCGGTGAACGCCTCCCACGCGTCTGCCGCAAGAACGTCGGCCCACAAATAGCTGTAGTAGCCGGCAGAAAATCCCTCGCTGGCGAAAATATGCTGGAATTGCGGAGTGCGGTGGCGCATGACTATTTCGTCCGGCATTCCGAGCGATTCGAGCACTTCCTTCTCAAAGGCTGTCGGGTCAATCGCTGTGACGCCAGCGAGGTGCAGTCGCATGTCGATGAGCGCGCCGGAAAGATATTCCACCGTGCGAAAGCCGGAGTTGAACGTTTCAGCGCGGCGGATTTTTGCAACAAGTTCGGGTGGAATGGGCTGGCCGGTTTGGTAGTGCACGGCGAAGCGCTGCAGGACCTCTGGTGTCGACAACCAGTGCTCTATGAGCTGCGCCGGGAACTCGACGAAGTCACGGGCAACGTCTGTTCCGTCGAGCGATCGAAAGCCTACTTTTGAACAGAGCTCGCGCAGCGCATGCCCGAACTGTTGGAACAAGATTTTTGCGTCATTCCAGCTGATCAGAACCGGCGCTCCGTCAGCTCCCTTGATGAAGTTGAAGTTATTGGAGACGATGGGGGTCACCGTATTGTCTAGACGTTCGTGGCTGCGGTACTCGCTCATCCACGCACCTGACGTTTTATTCGCGCGCGCGTACGGGTCCCAGTACCAGAGTCCGACATGTGCGCCGCCCGCGTTAGTGACTTCGAAAACACGGATGTCCGGGTGTACGACCGGGACAGTGCCCGCAGCGACTGGCCGGAACCGGAACCCAAATAACTGGTCGGCTACCCAGAACATGCCGTCGCGCAACTTATCGAGCTGCAAGTAGGGCTTAACCTCGTTCGCGTCAAGATCGTATTTCATCTTGCGCACCTTTTCGGCGTAAAAACGGTAGTCCCAAGGTTCGATCCGGATTCTTGCCTCACTCCGCGCGGCGCTTTCCTGATCGGCAATCGTCTGCATGTCGGAGACCTCTTCGTGGACCCGCGCAAGGGCCGCTGGCCAGATCTTCTCCATCAGCGCCACGGCCCGTTCCGGTGTCCTTGCCATCGTGTCCTCGAGCCGCCAGTGGGCATGAGTGCGAAAGCCCAGCAAATGCGCACGCTTGGCGCGAAGCGTCAGGATCTCGGCGACTGTAGTATTGTTGTTGTGCGCATTAGGGTTGTGGCCGCGGTTTACGAATATACGCCACGCCCTCTCCCGCAGGTCGCGACGTGTTGATAATTCGAGAAATGGCTCAACACTTGAACGAGTGTTGAGTACAGCGCCGAGTACCTTGACGCCGCGCGCAGTCGCGCCGGTCACCAGCGCCTCGCGGATCGACGGCGGCAAACCGGCCAGGTCACCATCCGCCGAAAGCTCGAGCCAGTGATCGTTCTCATCGGCCAGGACGTTTTGCGAAAACCGCGTGTATAAGGCGGCGAGCCGCCGGTTGATGTCTGAAACGTCGGCCTTCGCACGGGAATCGAGCTGCGCGCCGGAAAGCAGGAAGCGCGTGTAGTAGAACCACGTGAGCCTTTGCTGCTGCGGTGCGAGGGCACTCTTCTCACGTACCGCGTAGACAGCGGCGATGCGCCGATACAGAGGTAGATTGTGCCTGATCTGGTCGCTATGCGCTGCTAGCAGCGGCGTCATCTCTTGTTCGACAGCTTGCACATCTGGCGTGTCGAGTGTGGCTTGATAGACGCCGAAGATGCGCTGCACGCGATCGAGGGTGCGGCCGGACCGCTCTAGAGGCACTACGGTGTTCTCGAACGTTGGTCGCAAAGGGTTGCTGGCAATTCGGTTGACGGCCGAGAGTTCTTCCGCCATGGCGGCGAGCATGGCCGGCTTAAAGTCGGTCACTCGAATTTTGTCGAACGGCGGGACTCCACCGTAAGCCCCAGACCACGGTTGGAGCAACACGTTGTCGTCAATCACCGTGGCTGCGAGCGAGGGTGAAAGAAAGAGCGCAATCGGCATAACGAGGCCGGCAGCCGGGTTGCAACGACGAGCAAGCCGGTCAGCAACGGTCAACGCGCAGATCATGTGCCACACCTCTCGCCGCATCGCCTCGCTGCGTTCGGTACGCGGTCGAACAGAATGCGCGCAATTCGAACCGGAGCGGACAGATTTACAAAGGATTCTTTGATCGATCGAAAGCCGTCCACCCGCCGATCCAAGTGCCAGCGATCATGGGTGGCACCGACTTTCAAAATGGTCGCGCCAACAGTGTGCGAACGCGGCACGGCTTGGTATTGATCCATCTTGTCTCCTCGAAATAAACCTTTCGCGAACGCGGGACTACTTGAACCGCGGCTTGCAGTGGTGAGCTGATGGCACAGTGCCGACACCTGCTACAGCGCGCGGCCCCCGGACATTGGCGAGGGGAGAAGGTACCGTATCGAAGTGGTCTGCTACAATGACCAATTTAATCAAATATGTAGTACCACTTTTGAGAGCGGTCCATGTGCCAAGCGTCGCGCTCCGATTGACCGGCTGGGTCATGAGCAACCACACGCCAAGTGCGACGACCATTTGAGGGGAGCCCGTGGCTCGTGTTCCCACGGGCTATTTCGCGTCGTGAAAGATGACGCCGGCGGTGACACGATGCCCGGCTCGCAGTCTGCTCACCCCGTGCCGCATCTTGACCCGATAAACCCCAAGCGTACCGCGCACCGGCCGCTCATTCACCGCAAAGACCACCGCATCGCCTTGCCGCAATGGCACGACGTTCGACACGCGACTGCATGCGCGGCCGTTGCTCCGTCAATACGAACTCGCCGCCGGCGAATTCCTCACCAGGCTGCGACAGCAAGATCGCCACCTGCAGCGGAAAGACGTGCTCGCCGTACAAGTCCTGGTGGAGGCAGTTGTAATCGTTGGCCTCGTACTTCAGCAGCAGCGGCGTCGTTGACGTGAAGCGCGACACGGGCAGCGACAGTCCGCGCTTAGCGCCTGTGCGATCAAATTGAATACGTCCGTGTGCAGCGCACTCCTGTCATGCGAATTGCGCGTTGCGAATCAAGCGTTACGAAATTTGGGCTCAGGCGGGAACAACGACGAGGGAGGAAACATCCTAATGAAGGCGCGAAGACTACTGCTGAATGCTGTAGCAGCTCTTGGATTGGCGGGAAGCCAGCCGGCATTCGCGATGGTTTGCGAGTTCTTGTCCGACGAACCTCCACCGTGGCCAACCTTTGGGCCAAGAAAGTGAAGTGCAGTGGCGGAAGCGGGGGCGAACACAGCGTTACCGTTAATTATGCCGTGACCATTGACGGTCAGGTCCATTACTCGTTCGAAGGCCAATCGCTTGGATGCATAGCTTTCTGACGTTTCTGTAGGGAGCAGTCGATGCGAACGCCTACGCTCTGTCTTGCATGCTTCCCTCTATTTGCCTTCGGGGTTCCCATGGCCTCAACGGCGGAGATTGCGGACACGGCCGACACCTCAGCCGACTCGCCGACCCTGGCATATATCGAGTCGGTGCGATCAGACAATGTGCGGCACAGCGGCAGAACTGCCGTCGTTGAATTCGAGGACGGAGAACGCGTGCCAGTGACCAAGTACAACGGCCCAGCCTCTTACGAAGTCATTGGACCTCTTGCGATGGAGCATGATGCCCTGGCGCATGCCGCTTCTGATCGCGGTGACGTGGCCGATGCACTTTCTCGCGCACTGCGCCGCTGCCAAGTTGCGCCAACCTCACTGGAGGACGCAACTGCCCAAGTTGCACGTGTGCGAGCCGGAGATCAGTTCCTGCTGCCGAGGTTTGGAAGTCCTGAAATGAATCTCGGTAGCCCGGAAGAGCGGGAGGAACGATACCGGAACCACATGATGCGGGAATTGACATTCTGCGACGGAGTAACGGCGAAACAGAAGTCGCAGGCCGACTACTGGCTTGCGAAGGCGGCAGGAATGGGTGACCCGATCGCGGCGCTGAACTATGCCGAGCAGTTGGGGAATCGACCGGAGGCCTTCGCGTTCTGGGTAATGGCGTGGCAGGCGGGTTATGCCGACGCGCTCCAGAGTCTCGCACGTTTGTATCGCGAGGGCCGATCTGATGTCCCGATACGCAGCCCCGATCGTGTTCGGGCGCACACACACCAGTACTTGTACGTGCGGCTGATGGAGAGCTTGGGTTCAACCGATCGTCCGATGGGCCGGATTCGCGCGAGGTTGCTGGCCGAGGCGCAGAATGAACTGCAGTCGCTCGAGCGTGAACTGAAGATCGGCGAGCGAGAAGAATCCATCAGCCAAGCGAAAGCAATGCTCAAGGCTAACACCAACTGTTGCCAACCCTTATAGCTTGCCCGCTAACTGATCGCGTGTGTGCGGTGCTGCGGCCGCCCGGCGGGGCCCAGCGCGTCATGCCAATGTGTTGGCGACATTGAACGGAGGCTGCTAGAAAGCGCTCGTGCCAGCTCGTCAACCAAGCGCGCTTACCTCGCGTCGTGAAAAATGACACCCGCCGTGAGCCGCAGACCGGATCTCAGGCGGCTGACCCCGTGGCGCATCTTGACGCGATAGATCCCACGAGTGCCGTGCACAGGCCGCTCGTTCACCGCAAAAATCACCGCATCGCCTTGCCGCAATGGCACGACGTTGACACGCGACTGCATGCGCGGCCGTTGCTCCGTCAATACGAACTCGCCGCCGGCGAATTCCTCACCAGGCTGCGACAGCAAGATCGCCACCTGCAGCGGGAAGACGTGTTCGCCATATAAGTCCTGGTGGAGGCAGTTGTAGTCGCCGGCCTCGTACTTCAGCAGCAGCGGTGTAGGGCGAACCTGGCCCGCCTCATGACAGCGAGCGAGGAACGCGGCATGGTCGTCCGGGTAGCGCACGTCGAGACGCATCGCCGCGTTCCACCGATTCGCAATGCCGACGAGTCGCGGGTAGATCGCCGAGCGCAATTCCGCGACCAGGCTCGGTAGCGGATACGCGAGGTACTTGTACTCGCCGCGTCCGTAACCGTGCCGCGCCATGATCACGCGACTGCGGAAGTGCGAATCATCCGGATAGAGAGCCGCGAGCGTTTCGCATTCGGCTCTCGAGAGCAGATTGCTCACTACCGCAGAGCCGCCGGCATCCAGATCGGCAGCAACGCGATCCCAGTCGATCGAGTCGATGCGCGTCGCGATCTCGGAGCGTGCGCTCTCCACGCGCCGTGCGACGGTGGGTCGAGAAGAAGTGGCCGTGCGAGGTTCCATGGTAAGCATCCTGCCAGCCTGGCAGGACTTTGCAGCCCGATTCTTGCGATCGAACTACTCGAACTGCCAAGTCCCTCGTCACGGTGCGGCTCGAGGTCGCCGGCAAGGTGCCCAACGATAATCAATCGCGCGGCCGCCGATGCAACGTCGCGACGAGTCCGATTCCCCCCTCTGTCGGATTCGACGAGGACCCTGTTTGACCAAACTCGCTCCACGGCTGCTGGGTGATGTCGTACACAACCTGCTGCCATACAGGCCACGCGGCCTCGGAGGATGCCGCCGCCCGAATATCGCAATAGGTGGTTCTGCAATCTATCGCCAGGACATCGAACTGCGGAGCACTGGGATGCTTCGCAAGGAATTGTTGCAGCGTTTGCTCCGTGTGATAGGCCCAATCCGGGTCCTTCGCTTCGGCGGGGTCATGACTGCCCCGATGGGTGGCGTCATCGAGTTCCGAATCGGCCGCCTCGCCGATCTGTGAGGGCGAGAGCGGAGGTGTACCTTCCACGCCATCTGTCCGTTGCGGTGCTTCTTCCGGGCCGCCATTCTGCGTGACCTCCCCCGAGCTTCCAGCTCGCTGCGCTGGCGCGCTCTCCAACGCCGCCTGCCCTCGTTGCCGGTCAACCACCTTGTCGATCACCGCGAGCGCCACTGCTCCTGTGATCACTCCCAGAATGAACGTCTTGATATTCATGGAGCTCGCGGCTGGAATTACTTCTCGAACCCCAGACCCTGGTCCCAGTACGGCTCGGGTCCGAACTTCGCCGCGAGAAAATCCACGAACGCGCGCACCTTGGGTGTCAGGTTGCGCCGCTCCGCGTACACCGCGTAGACCGACATATCCTGTGGAATCCAGTTGCGCAGGAAGGACCGCAGCTTCCCCGTACGCAATTCGTCGCCGATATAGAACGTCGGAAGAAAGGTGATACCCGCGCCGTTGAGCGCGATCGCCCGATGCGCGAGGCCATTGTTCGTCGCCACGTTGCCACGCAGGGGCACGATCTGCTCTTCGCCCTCGGGCGAGACGAAGCGCCATGCGCGCGGCGTGCTGCCCAGCGTGTACATCAGGCAATTGTGATTCAGCAGCTCGTCGGGCGTTTGCGGTTCGCCGTGCTGCTCCAGATATTCCGGCGAGGCGCACAGCACGAGCCGCGCGGGTGCGATGCGCCGCGCCACCAGGCTCGAATCCCGCAGCTTGCCAATGCGCACGGTGAGGTCGTAACCACCTTCGACGATGTCCGCGAGACTGTCATCCAGATCGAGCTCGAGCGATACGCCGGGAAAGCGCGCCAGGAATTCATGCATCACGGGCGCGAGGTGCAGGATGGTGAAGGACATCGGCGCATTGACCCGCAACGTGCCGCGGGGCTCGGTCTGAAACCGGGCCACCTCCAGCTCAGCGTCCTCGATCTGCTTCAGCGCCTGCATGCTGCGCCGGTAGAGCTCCGCTCCGGCCTCGGTGAGGCTCAGCCGGCGCGTGGTGCGGTTCAGCAACCGCGCGCCCAGGCGCTCTTCCAGCCGGGTCACGGCCTTGCTGACCACCGGTTGCGAGATATCGAGCGCTTCCCCGGCCCCGGTGAAGCTGCCGGCGTCCACAACCTTCACGAAAACAGCGATATCCGAGAGGTTTTCCATCATTCATTCCTGCAGCGAATAGATCCTGTTCCGCCAGCCCCGTTACTCCCGCCCGCGTCTTTGCCTAATTTAGCGCCCACGCCACGAGGCGCAACACACTTGAGAGCGATCATGAACCAGCAGAACGTCCAGGCCGCGAAGGAGTACTTCGCGCAGAAGCTCGCCTTCGTCACAGGTCCTTTCGAAGTCGACGGCATGATCCGCCGCGGCGAGAACGTGACCCTCGTCGACGTGCGGCTGCCGACCGATTTCCAGGCCGGCCACGTGCCGGGCGCGATCAACCTGCCGCAAGGCAAGTGGCACACGCTCGCCGGCGTGCCGAAGGATCGCACGGCGATCCTGTATTGCTACAACCAGACCTGCAAGCTTGCCGCTGCTGCCGCGGTCGAGCTCGCCTCGCACGGCGTCCCGGTCGTGGAAATGGAAGGCGGTTTCGACACCTGGCAGAAGTACGGTCTGAAGGTGGAGCAGTGACATGAGGGAGGGTAACAACGGTCTCAACGTGCAGATCGCGAGCGCGGTCCTGCGCATCTCGCTGGGCGTGATGTACCTGACGCACAGCGTCGTGCTGAAGGTCTTCACCTACGGCTTCGACGGCACCGCACAGTTCTTCGAGTCGTTCGGCCTGCCGGGATTCGTCGCGTACTTGACGATCTTCGCCGAGGCGATCGGCGGAACGCTGCTGGTCCTCGGCATCGGCACGCGCGCCGTCGCGCTCGCGCTGATCCCGATCCTGGCCGGCGCCACGTGGGTTCACAGCAGCAACGGTTGGGTGTTTACGAACGCCGGCGGCGGCTGGGAATACCCTGTGTTCCTGATCGTCATCAGCGTGGTAGTGGCGCTGCTGGATCGCGGCGCCTGGAAACCTCGTCTCCTCGCACCGGTCGGCTAGGCGGCAGCGTGGTGTCTGTAGTGGTGCCGGTGCGGAGTGTCCCCTTCCGACTTATCCACATTTCCCCGTCACTCTTGGAGACGAGCAAGGTTCGCTAACGCGCACCGCGAACTGCTCATGCCGGATATTTCGGTATCGGTGGTTGCGTTTCGGGAAATGTGGGTAAGTCGGAAGGGGACACTCCGCACCGGCAGCTCTACAGCCAGCCGCGCCGCTTGAAGTACAGATACGGCAGGATCGCCGACCCGACCATCAGTCCGACGGCGAACGGGTAGCCGAGCAGCCACTTCAGCTCCGGCATGACGTCGAAGTTCATGCCGTAGATGCTCGCGATCAGGGTCGGCGGCAGGAACACCACCGCGGCCACCGAGAAGATCTTGATGATGTTGTTCTGCTCGATGTTGAGCATGCCGAGCGTTGCCTCGAGCAGGAACACGGCCTTGCCGGAAAGGAACGTGGCGTGGTCGGCGAGCGCCTGCACGTCGCGGTTGACAGTGCGGAAGCGTGGACGCACGTCGGGGCGCATGATCGTGTCGGGCGCCTGCTGCACGAACGCCAGCAACCGCGCCAGGCTGACCAGGCTTTCGCGGGCCTTGGAGGTCAGATCGCCGTTCTGCCCCACGCGCGTCAGGATGACGCGCGAGTCGCGCGAGCGGCGCTTGGCCGAGCGCACACGGTTTTCGGCGAACACTTCCTCGGAGAGCTGGTCGAGGTCCGTGCCCACGCGCTCGAGCACGTCCGCCATGCGGTTCACGATCGCTTCGATCAACCCGGAGAGCAGCGCCGAGCCCGAGGTGCACACGGAAGGATGCTTCTCCGCGTAGGCGATGAAGCGCTGGAAGGGCAGCGGATCGGCGTAGCGATTGGTGATGAGCCGGCTGCCCGCGAGGATGAAAGTGATCTGCGAGTTGACGGGCAGGTCGGAGTCGAGCTTGGTGACGATGGTGATCGTCATGTACAGGACGCCGTTGTCCTCGTAGAGGCGGTTCGAGGACTCGATCTCCTTCATTTCCTCGCGCGTCGGCACGTCGATGCCGAGCGTGCGTTCGATCAGCTCTTCTTCCGTCGGCTCGGGGCCGATCAGATCGATCCACAGGGCTTCCCCTGGAATCGACGCCAGCTTGCCCGGAAGGCGCGTCAGTCCCTGCGGTTGCGCTACGTAGACGTTCAGCATGTCGTCAGCGCACCGTGACGCGCCGCGCCTACTGTTTCTTCTGTTCGCGCGCCGCGAGATCGTTGATCAGCGAGATCAGCTCGTTCTGGCCCCCGGCCGAGGAAACATCGGCGGTGTACTTGCCGTTGATGACGATGTTCGGCACTCCGGTCACGCGGTAGCGGCGCACCAGCTCTTCGGCACGCGCCAGTCGCGTTCGCACACCCATCGATCGATAGGCATTGCGGAAGTCCTGTTCGCTGATGCCGAATCGCCTGGCAAAGGCCGCCTGCTTGTTCTCCGTGTCGGCGGCATCCACGCCGACCAGCGGATTGTTGCGTTCCTGGACTTCCTTGAATACCTCGTCGTGGAGCGTGTCGGCCTTACCCAGGGCGGCGAGCGTGTAGTAGAGCTGCGCCTGCGCCTTGTGGCCGGCACTCCACGTCACGGGGATGCGCGTGAACTGCACGTACCCGGGCTTCTGCTTCTCCCAGTTCTTCAGGAACGGCTCGAGTGCGAAGCAGTGAGGGCAGCCGTACCAGAACAGTTCGACCACTTCGACCTTGTCGGGCGAGACGTTGGTGGGCTGCGCGGGGATCAGCAGCTGATAGTTGGTGCCCTGCTGCCAGCGCGATTGCGCCGCGGGCGCTGACGGGGCAATCGCCTGTGCGAGTTGCGTGTTGGCTCGAGTCGTGATCGGCGCATCCGCTTCTTCGCCCTCGATCGTGAGCGCCTCTCCGGCTTCGATCTGGCTGGGATCCGCCGCGGATGGCATCGCGGGGCTCTGCGGCACGGGCGTGGGCGCCTGTGCAGCAGTGGGCAGCGGGGTGGGGGTACCGGTGCTCTCGGACTGCTTTCCGCACGCGACGGTCACCGCGAGTAACAGTGCCGCAAGGGCGACGATCTTCTTCATGCCAGGTCTCCGGGAAACAGACACGTGGGGCTCTTCGACCGCAGCACGGGCTCAGGGTGCCCGACTCAGCGCATGCCCTGCATATAAGAGGAAACATTGCGGATTTCGTCCTGGGTCATGCGTTTGGCGATCGCTTCCATGATCTTGGCGTGCTCGCCCGGACGCAGCCCTGCGGCGTAATCGTTGAGTTGCTTCTGCGTGTAGACCGACTGCTGAGCCTGCACCGCGGGGAAGCGCGCCGGCCAGTTGCCACGGCCCAGGGGACCATGACAAGCGATGCAGGCCGGTACGTTCGTCGCGGTATTGCCGCCGCGATAAAGCTTCTGGCCGGCTTCCCAGTACGACGGATCGGCCTCCAGCCCCGTGGGGGCCTGCTTCTCGTAGTAGGCCGCGAGGTCCTCGATATCCTGGTCCGAAAGGATCGCCGCCTGCGGCAGCATGATCGGATTGTTGCGTTTCTCCGAGCGGAAATAGCGCAGCTGTTCGGCCGTGTAGCTGGCATGTTGGCCGGCCAGGCTCGGCCACTCGCCGCTGACACTGCTCCCATTCACGCCATGGCAAGCGGAGCAGACCGCTGCCTTGGCCGCTCCTGCTTCGGCATCTCCGGCCGGGAGAGTTGAGGCCGCATCGTCCGCCAAGGCCGTACCAGACATCCCCACGCCCGCGATCAACGTCAGGACCCCAACCCACTTTCTCATGGTGCTCAAGTCTCCCTCGATGGCTGACGGGCGCAGAGCGCTGGTGCTGCTCGTGCTGGCAGCGATTCAGGCGACCCCGGCGGGCGGCGAATTGTACACTAAACTCAATTGTTTACAGCCGGAGAGCCCGCCGCGTGTCCGTCTATCCCAAGGTCCGCTTCATGTTGAGCGCGAACGGCATCGAGCAGTTTCCGGACGACGCCGGGAGCGAGGTTGCCATCGCCGGCCGCTCGAACGCGGGCAAGTCGAGCGCCATCAACGCGATCACCAACCGCAAGGCGCTGGCGCGGACCAGCAAGACCCCGGGACAGACGCAGCTCCTCAACTTCTTCGAGCTCGACCCCGGGCGGCGCCTGGTCGATCTGCCGGGGTACGGATTTGCCAAGGTGCCGCCGGCGATCAAGGCGCACTGGGAGCGCCTGGTGGGCGATTACATGCGCTCGCGCCGCTCCCTGGAGGGGCTGCTGCTGGTGGTGGATGCGCGCCGCGGGCTCGCCCAGGAGGACGCCGATCTGATCGAGTGGATGCTGGGCGAGGGACGTCGTGCCCACGTACTGTTGAGTAAGTGCGACAAGCTCACGCGCAACGAGGCGCGGGAAACGCTGCGGCGAACCGAGCGAGAGCTGGAGGGGCGTGCGTCCGCGCAACTGTTCTCGGCGGTGAGCCGGGAGGGGGTGGAGGAGGCGCGGGTGGCGCTCGAAGCGCTGCTCATAAAAAACCCCGGTGACTCGGTAAACCGAACCACCGGGGCAGACTAACCCGGCATGGGGATGACATTCCGGGTAATACCCGCTCAGGGAGGAAAGCGGGGAGCGTTCCAGACGCTCGGGGTAATTAGAGAAGGGCGCGCCGGCAAAGTTCCGGCGCGCGGCGCATGAAATCGTTTTAATTAAACGCGCGCTTGCCTAATTCAACAGTCATGGAAAAGTCACAGGAACGTCCAGGTGACGCCGAGCGACAACATGTAGACATCGTCGACGTTCTCGATCTCGAAGCGCTCGTACTCGGCGCGCACGCCCAGGCTCCCGAAGTGGGCGCCCACGCCGATGCCGTAGGCCAGGTCCTCGCCTGAATCGTCGCCCACCTCCACGCCGTTCGCCGAAATCGACGAGTCCCAGGAGACGAACCCGGCCTTGGCGAACAGGTCGACGAACGGCAGCGGCAGGAAGCCGACGACGAATGCGTCGATGCCGGTAGCGTCGGTTTCCACGTTCACGCCGGCGACCGTGTCCTGCGGGTTGCCGAAGTCGACGTAGTTGGCCTCGAAACCGAGGAAATCGAGGGGCCGGAAGCCGACGATGGCCTTGTAGCCGGTGTCGTTGCTGTCCAGGTCGAAGCCGAGGTTCTCATCGATCTGCACGTTCGCTTCGCCGACCGAGGCGCCGAGGTACAGACCGTTGTCGGCCGCGAGCGCCGATCCCGCCATCACCAGCAATGCAGTTGCCAACAGTGCGCGCTTCATGTGCGACTCCTAGATCCATGCGCCGGCTCGCCGCCGGCAAGGCTTGGTGTGCCGGGCGCACCGAGAGTTCCTTGTTTCGCTGCCGTATGTAGCTGAATGACGGGGCATGTCGGCCCAGCGCGACATGATTTATGTCAATGCGCCTCGTCCCAGTTGGCGCCCACGCCAACGTCGACGCGCAACGGCACGCGCAACGCGGCTGCGTTCGCCATGTGCGCGCGCAATGTCTCGCGCACCTCGTCGACGACGCGTTCCTCGACTTCCAGCACCAGCTCGTCGTGCACTTGCATGAGAAGGCGCGCCGGCACGTGTTCGCGTTCCAGCCACGCCGCGATGTCGATCATCGCACGCTTGATGATGTCGGCCGCAGTCCCCTGCATCGGTGCATTGATGGCGCTGCGCTCGGCGTATTGGCGCATCTGGCTGTTGCGCGAGCGGATGTCCGGAAGATAGAGCCGACGGCCGAACACGGTTTCGACGTAGCCGAGGTCGCGCGCCTTGGTGCGCGTCTCGTCCATGAAGCGCTTCACGCCCGGGTAGCGCTCGAAATACAGGTCGACGTAACGCTGCGCGGCGCCGCGGTCGATGCCGAGCTGGCGCGCGAGCCCGAAGGCCGACATCCCGTAGATCAAGCCGAAATTGATCGCCTTGGCCGAGCGCCGCTGATCGTGGGTGACCTGCCCGGCCGGCGTGCCGAACACTTCAGCGGCGGTGGCCCGGTGGATGTCGCGGTCCTGCGCGAACGCGGCGAGCAGGCCTTCGTCGCCGGAAAGATGCGCCATGATGCGCAGCTCGATCTGCGAGTAATCCGCAGCCATCAGCACATGCCCCGGCGGCGCGATGAACGCCTGGCGGATGCGCCGGCCTTCGGGTGTGCGGATCGGGATGTTCTGCAGGTTGGGGTCCGTGGACGAGAGCCGTCCGGTCGCGGCCACCGCCTGGTTGTAGCAGGTGTGAACGCGCCCGGTGCGCGGGTTGATCTGCTCCGGGAGCTTTTCGGTGTAGGTCGAACGCAGCTTCGCGAAGCCGCGGTATTCCATGATGAGCCGCGGCAGCGGGTAGGTCTCGGCGAGCTCCTCGAGCACGTCCTCGGCGGTGGAGGGCTGCCCCGTCGCGGTCTTGCGCAGCGGCGGGATCTGCATGCGGTTGAAGAGGATTTCCTGCAGCTGCTTGGGCGAATCGAGGCTGAACGGCGACCCTGCCTCGCGGTGCGCCGCCGCTTCGATTTCCTGCATCCGCTTGACCAGCTCGCCGCTCTGGCGCCTGAGCATTTCGCGATCGATCAGCACGCCGGTTGCCTCCATGCGCTGGAGTACGGGCACCAGTGGCTGCTCGATCTCCTCATAGAGCCGGCGCAGCCGCGGCTCGCGCTCCAGTTGCGGCCACAGCACGCGATGCAACTGCAGCGTCACGTCCGCATCCTCGGCGGCGTACTCCGCTCCGGTGTCGATGGGCACCTGGTTGAACGTCAGCTGCTTCGCGCCCTTGCCGGCAACGTCCTCGTAGTGGATGGTGCGGATGCCGAGATAGCGTTCGGCCGTGCTATCCATGTCGTGCCGCACCGCGGTGCTGTTGAGCACGTACGACTCGAGCATCGAGTCGTAGCGCATGCCGCGCAGCTCGATGCCGTGGTTGGCGAGGACGTGCGCGTCGTACTTCAAGTGATGGCCGACCTTGCCGAGCAGCGCATCTTCGAGAATCGGCTTGAGCCGCGCGAGCGTGCCGGCGCGATCCAGCTGGTCGGGCGCGCCCGGGTAGTCGTGCGCGAGGGGAACGTAGGCGGCGATGCCGGGCTCGACGCAGAAGGATACGCCGACGATCTCGGCGCGCATGTAGTCGAGGCTCGTGGTCTCCGTGTCGAATGCGAACAGCGGCGCGCGGCGCAGGATGTCGAGCCAGCGATCCAGGTCGGCCGCGGTGAAGATGGTCTCGTAGTGCCGCGGGACGGGCGGCGGAGGCGCCGGCATTGAGGGCGCTGAAGGGACAGGTGCGCCGTCGGGCGCGCTCGCGGGGCCCGGCGCAGGAACCGACCTCGCGGAGGAACGCTCCGCGCCGGCTTCCGGTTGCGCCGCTACGTGGGAGGGCGCGCCAGGCGCGGCGGCCCGATCGCCATTCAACTGGCGCAGCAGCGAGTTCAGCTCCAGGCGCCCGTACAGCGTGCGCAACTGCCCGACGTCGCGCGGCCTGCGCACCAGATCGGTCGGCGCGAGCTCGAGCGCAAGATCGCTGTTGATCGTCGCGAGCTTGCGCGACAGCTCCAGCGCTTGCAGATTCTCGCGCAGGCTCTCCCCGACCTTGCCTTCGATCTGCGCGGCATTCGCGATCAGGTTGTCGAGCGTCGTGTACTGCCCGAGCCACTTCGCCGCGGTCTTCGGTCCGACCTTCGGCACGCCCGGAATGTTGTCGGAACTGTCCCCGACGAGCGCCAGGTAGTCGATGATCTGCTCGGGGAACACGTCGAACTTCGCCTTCACGCCGGCGCGGTCGAGCGTGGTCCCGGTCATGGTGTTGACGCAGGAGATGCGCTCGTCGACGAGCTGCGCCATGTCCTTGTCGCCGGTGGAGATCACGACGCGGATGTCGAGGCGCGAGGCACGGCACGCGAGCGTGCCGATGACGTCGTCGGCTTCCACACCTTCCATGCGCAGCAACGGCAGGCCGAGCGCGGTCACGATAGAGAGAGTGGGCTCGATTTGCCGGGTGAGGTCGTCGGGCATCGGCTCGCGATGCGCCTTGTACTCGGCGAACAGCTCGTCGCGGAAGGTCCTGCCGGGCGCGTCGAACACGACCGCGATCAGCTCCGGCGCGTAATCCTTGAGGAGCTTGGTCAGCATGTTGACGACGACAAGGATTGCACCCGTCGGTTCGCCGCGCGAGTTACTCAGTTGAACCGGGAGGCCGTAGTAGGCCCGGTAGATATAGGAGGAACCGTCCACCAGGACGAGTGTGCGCGCGGAGCTCATGCGTCAGTTGCGCGCCGTCCCGGAACGTGAGGGCGGCTTGTCGTCCTGTTCGCGATCCGAATTCTTGCGATCCGAAGGCGTCGCGGTGTCCGGCGGGGGTTGTGTCTGCGGCGGCGGCGTGTCGGGCGCGGCCGTGGGCTCCTGCTTCGTCTCGTCCTTTGGTTCGGGCGTCGCCGTGGGTTCCTTCGTCGCGCCCTGGACCGGCGGTGTGCCGGAGTCCGGCGTCGTTGTCGCGGGACCTGCCGTCGGAGTGCTCGACGTTTCGCCGGAGCTCGGCGGTGGTGCGGGCGTGGTCTGCCGGACCTCGGTCGGCGCCTCGTCCGGCAGATAAAGGGGCCCGCGCTGGCCGCACGCGCCGAGTGCGGCAGCGCACAGGCCGATCAATACCAGCGGGATACCGCGCGACAGCGAGGACATGACGATCAACGCTTGCCCGGTTCGCCGGCAAACATCGACATGCGTTCGTTGCGCTCGATGACCGCGAGTGTCAGGCGCGAGACGCAGACCAGGCGCGAGCGCTCATCGCGGATCTCGATCTGCCACACCTGGCTGCGCTTGCCGATGTGGATCGGCCGTGCGGTGCCCGTCACCAGGCCGGAGGTGACTGGCCGCAGGTGATTCGCGTTGATCTCCTGGCCCACGCAGACGTACTGGCCAGGGTCGACACAGGAGTTCGCGCCCATGCTGCCGAGCGTCTCGGCCAATGCGACGGAGGCGCCGCCGTGCAGTATCCCCATGGGTTGATGGGTGCGCGTATCGACGGGCATCGTGCCCACGAGGTAGTCGTCCCCGATCTCGGAGACGCGAATGCCCAGGTGCTCGACCAGCGTATTGTGACGCTGGCGCTCGAAGTCGGCGGGCGTGACGGGCTGAAACCAGATGCTCATGGAAGGGCGCCATGATAGCTCAGCCTCCCGACGCGATGCCGCATTCGTCGCCGGCAGCGGATTCGGGGCTACTGCGAACAAATTCATGCTCTGGTGCGGCAGAATGGCCGGGGGCGCGAGTGTTGTGCCTGTCCGATCGCCTTTCGCCTCGCTTTCGAAGACAAGGGCCGCAAGTACGTCCCTGTAGGCTCCGACGGCAACGTCCTGTCGCCGACGGTCTCGAAAGGCGATCGGACAGGCACAACACTCGCGCTTGGTTGCTGCGCACCGCTGGAGTTGGGTCATGGCCGAATACGTTGCCCCGGTTGAAGACATGCGGTTCGTGCTCAACGAGTTGGCGGAGCTGCCGAAGCTCGTGGCCCAGCTGCCGGCGTTCGAGGCGGCCAGTCCGGATGTCGTCGATTCGATCCTCGAAGAGGCGGCGCGTTTCGCCAACGAAGTGTTGAGCCCGCTCAACCGCAGCGGCGATCGCGAAGGCGTGCGTCTCGAGGGCGATCAGGTACACGCCGCCAGAGGGTTCGGCGAGGCTTACCGGCAATTCGCCGCCGCCGGCTGGGTCGGGCTGAGCGGCAACCCCGATTTCGGCGGGCAGGGCCTGCCGCACGTGGTGGCCGCTCCGGCCACCGAGATGTGGTCGGGCGCGAACTCGGCGTTCGGCAATTGCCCGGAACTGTCGACCGGCGTGATCTCGGCGCTCGATTCGCACGCCACCCCCGAGCTGCGCGCGCGCTTTCTCCCGAAGATCCTCGCCGGCGAGTGGACCGGCACCATGTGTCTCACCGAGCCGCAGGCGGGCTCGGAGCTCGCCGCTGTCGCCACGCGCGCCGAGCCCGACGGCGATCGCTGGCGCATCTTCGGACGCAAGATCTTCATCACCTGGGGTGATCACGACATGACGTCGAACATCATCCACATGGTGCTGGCGCGCGCGCCCGACGCGCCGCAGGGCGTGAAGGGCATCTCTCTGTTCCTGGTGCCGAAGTACCTGCTCGACGCGGATGGCACGCCGGGCAAGCGCAACGACGTGCGCCCGGTGTCGGTCGAACACAAGCTCGGCTTGCATGCCAGCCCGACGTGCGTGCTGGCGTTCGGGGATCAGGACGGCGCGCAGGGTCACCTCGTCGGCCGCCTCCACGAGGGCCTCGCCTGCATGTTCACGATGATGAACTACATGCGGCTCGGCGTCGGATTGCAGGGCATCGGCATCGCCGACCGCGCCTATCAGCAAGCCGTGGCGTACGCGCGCGAGCGCGTGCAGGGCCGCTCGATCGACGGCAAGACGCGTGTGCCGATCATTCGGCACGCGGACGTGCGACGCATGCTGCTCACCATGCGCGCGCTGGTCGAAGCCGCGCGCGCAGTCGCCTACGTCACGGCCGCGCACATCGATCAGTCGCATCACGCGGAAGATGCGGCCGAGCGACGCCGCCACCTGGCCCGCGTGGAGCTGCTCACGCCGCTGGTGAAGGCCTGGAGCACTGAGATCGCGCAGGAGTGCGCAGCGACCGGCGTGCAGGTGCACGGCGGCATGGGTTTCATCGAGGAAACCGGGGCGGCGCAGCACATCCGCGACGCGCGCATCACCACGATCTACGAGGGCACCAACGGAATCCAGGCGATGGACCTCGTGGGGCGCAAGGTGTTGCGCGACGGGGGCGAATCGCTCGAGGAATTGATCGGCGAGATCCGCGCCTGCGCCGGCTCGCTTGCCGGTTCCGACGCGGCTCTCGCGGCGATCGGCAAGTCATTGCAGCGGGCGCTCGAAGCAGTCGAAGACGGCGCACGGCTCATCCTGACGCAGAGCGCGAAGGACCCGCAGCTGCCGGGCGCGGTGGCCTTCGACTTCCTCATGGCGCTGTCGATCACGTGCGGCGGCTGGCAAATGGCGCGCGCTGCGCGCGCCGCGCACGAGCGGCTCGCGCAACAGAGCGGCAACGAGGCGTTTCTGCGCGCCAAGATCGCGACGTCGCGTTTCTACGCCGACCGCATCCTGCCGCGCGTGCACACCCACGCGGATGCCGTGCGCGCCGGCAGCGCGAGCGTGATGGAAATGGCGGAAGAGCAGTTCTGAGAATTCCTGCGCGCCATCACTCCGGCGGTACTTCGTCGAACACGTTGGCGCCACTGCCGTCGCGTGTGCTCCAGGAAAAGCGCTCGACGATGCGAAGTCGGCCGCTCGCCAGTGCCGTGATCTCGCAGTTCGATCGGCCGCCGTGGATTTCCCCGGACGATTCGACCTGTGCGTAGCGAAACGCCAGGCGCTCGTCCGACACACGCCCCACGAGGCAGCCGCGCCGGATACTGCCGCCCTCGTATCTGCCGAGCACCCGCGTTCCGTACTGACGGAAACGAAGCCGCGTCTGCGCACCGACGACGCCGTTGCTGGCGGTGGAGCTCACGTACATCGTGACGCCGTCAAGGCTGATTGGATCTGCCATCGCGAGTGACCTCTCTGAGCCGCCGAATCTCGGTCAGCGCTGCCAAGGACAGTGCGTGTGGCACGGCCCAGTAGTCAAAGATACCGCCCTGCGCCGCGTTCGATCCACAAACCACGACGACGCCCGTGCCCAACGTATCCTTCAGATGGCTCGCGAGCCACCCCACGAAACCGCTGTTGTCCATGCCTTGGGGAAAATGAAAGGAGAAGACGCTCAGCGGCTCGGATTCGCCGCCGCTGGCGGGGCCCAGGACGCTCCAGACCTCGTCGTCTCGAACCAGGGCCAGCGCATCCCGGGCGCGTTCGGCGGGGAATCGATCGATCGGGTATTCGGCGTACGCGAATGCGCCGTCGTGGACGCGCAGGCTCGCCGCCGCGACGACACGCAGCAATCGCTGCTGCGTCTGCTCCGCACTTTCCCGGCTGACGTACATGGCGTGCGCCGCTCAGGCTACCTCGACGACCATCTCGATCTCGACGCAGGCGCCCAACGGAATCTGCGTGACGCCGAATGCGCTGCGCGCATGCCGGCCGCGCTCGCCGAAGACCTCGAGCACGAGCTCAGAGCAGCCGTTGGCCACCAGGTGCTGCTCCGTGTAGGTCGGCACCGAATTGACCAGGCACATGACCTTGACGATCCGCACTACCCGGCCGAGATCGCCGAGGAACTCGTGCAGCGTAGCCATGAGGTCGATCGCGACGCTGCGTGCCGCGGCTTTGCCCTCTTGTGTCGACAGGTCCCCGCCGACCTTCCCGGCAAATGGCTTGCCGTCCCTGCGCGCAATGTGGCCCGATACGAATACCAGGTTGCCGCCGGGCGCGGCCATGACGAACGCGGCCACCGGCCTTGCGGCGGCGGGCAATTCGATGTTCAGCTCTCTGAGTCTGTCGTAAACGCTCATCGTCGAAGCTCCCTATCGGTCAGAAATTCACCGCGTCCGTATTGCCTCCGCACAGCAGCACGGCGACGCGCTCATCCGGCCCCGGACGATACGCACCGCTCAATAGTGCGGCCATCGCCGCTGCGCCACCCGGCTCAGAGGCAACTCGTATCACGCGCCACAGCTCGCGTTGCGCTGCGCGGATGGCGTCGTCCTCGATCAGAACGACGCGATCGACGAAGCGCTGCGCGAAGGGAAACATGAGCTCGCCGACGCGGCGCGGTGCGAGCGAATCCGCTGCGATGCCGCCCGCCTCCGCATCGACCGGCTCGCCGGCCTCCAGAGCTCTGTGCAGTGTCGGAGCAGCGCGCGGTTCGACCGCCACCAGGCGGATCCTGCCGGCAAACCAGGCCGCGATCCCGCCGATCAGACCGCCGCCACCCACGGCGACGAGCAGTGTGTCGAGAGATGGGCACTGCTCCTCGATCTCGATACCGACCGAGGCCTGGCCGAGAAGGGTTTCGCGTTGATCGAACGCGTGGATCTCGAGCGCGCCGGTTTCAGCGGCCCGTTGCCGGCTTGCCACGAGCGCATCCGCATAGCGCTCCCCCGTCACGATCAGCTCTGCGCCGAGAGCGCTGATGCGTTGCTGCTTGGTGGCTGCCGCGACGGATGGAACGAAGATGCTGGCGGGAATCCCCAGTCTGTGCGCGGCAAAGGCGACCGCGATGCCGTGATTGCCGCCGGATGCGGCCACCACCCCGGCCTTCGGAACGGGCCGCGACAGCAGGTTGGCGAACGCGCCACGCGGCTTGAAGGATCCGGCGTGCTGCAGCAACTCGAGCTTGCAGGCGACCGAGCGCGTCTGGAGCCCGAAGTCGGCGCCGTCCACCTCGATGACGGGCGTGCGCCGCACGTAGGGACTGATCAGCCCATGCGTGGCTACAATCTGCTCACGAGTGATCGACGCAGTGTTCATGCTAATTCGCCCGCTGCCACGCTACCATCCGTCACGCAGCCCAGGGCCGCCCGGATGCCGGGCATGAATCATACTTAGGAGCTTGGCTAAGTACCAATATATGATAGCCCAGACCACGTTGCGCGCGCTGGCCAGCGAGAAACGGCTGCAGATCCTGGAGTGGCTCAAGGCTCCGCGGAGCCACTTTCGGCCGCAGGTCGAAGGCGATCTGGTCAAGGACGGGGTCTGCAGCGTATTCATCGCCGAGAAGCTCGGGGTGAGTCAGCCCACGGCCAGCGAACACCTGAAGCTCCTCACCCAGGCGGGGTTGGTGACGCCCAAGCGCATCAAGCAATGGACCTTCTACAGGAGGAACGAGCCGCGCATCCGTGAGCTGAAGCGCGAGCTCCGCGCTGTTTGATGAAGGTGCCGCGACAGCAGGTTCCTGCCTGCAAGAACCTGCTATCGCGGCGCCTTCTCTGCCAGGCGGTCGAGCATCGCCTGGACCGCCTTGACCTGCGCGCCTTCGCGCGTCGCGTAGGCCTCGCCGCTGTAACCCCACCAATCCCAGCAGCCGAGCGGATTCAGCGGGGCAAAGGTGCTGGATTTCACCTGCGGGTACAGCACCACGAGTGAATTCGACTCGGCCCACTCGTTGAAACCGGCGCCCCGCACCACCACGTCGCCGACTACTTCGTTGGACTGGCCGCAGCCGTGGAAGAAAACGTGCACGCGGCACGCCGCACCGGCCGCGCACGCTCTGGGAACATACGCGAAACCCGTGGCGTTGAGATTCGCATCGCCGAACTCGGACTGCTCGAACTCGATGAGCCGCCCTTTCGGCTCGACCGCGGGTTTGAGCTCGCCGAGCAGGGACTCGAGCATCGCGCCCGCGGCATCGTAGTTGCAGGCATTGAGATAGGGGGATGCTATTTTCCTGCAATCCTGCCCGGTGGCGCGCGTCGGCAGGCCATGGGTTACAACGATCGTGTCGACCAAGGTGATGTTGGCGGGCGTCGCCAGCGCGGAATAGAAATCCCGGGCGGCCGACACCACGCCGGCGCGCACCGCCTCGTCCAGCGTGCCGTGAAACAACCAGACCCGGTCGTCGCGAACGCCGCTGATGGCGTCGATGCTGTTGCCGTCCGCGGCGGCGCGTGCCGCAGCGAGGAGCGGGGGAACCTCTATTTCGCCCTTCACGCAGGCCCCGAGCGCGGTGCGCACGGAGCCCTGCGCGCAATAATAGGGTCCGGCTGCAATGATGCCGATGCCGCTCACCGTCTTTGAATGCGCGAGGTGGAATTGCCCCGCCATGTAGCCGCCGGAAGAAATGCCCGATACCGTGACGTCGTTCCCGGAGGCGCCGAGTGCCGGCAACCGCTCGGCGGCCAGGGCCTGGCTGGCCAGCAGGGCCGATGAGAATGCCCAGACTGCCGGCAGGTATTTGCGCATGAGTGGTTTCCACGGCCGAAGTAGGCGAGCATTGTCACATACTCACTCGAGGCTCCGATGAGCTACGCGTTCCCGCCTCCCGCGCCGGCCGTGGTCGACATTGCCGGCAGCGCCGCGCATTTTCCCGTCCACCGTATCTACTGCGTCGGCCGCAACTACGCCGCGCACGTCCGCGAGATGGGAGCCAATCCCGAACGCGAGCCGCCTTTCTTCTTCAGCAAGCCCGCCGATGCGGTGGTCACGGGCGGTGCGGCAGTGATGTATCCGGCGCGCACTGCGGATCTGCACCACGAGATCGAGCTGGTCGTCGCGATCGGCAAGGGTGGGCGCGACATCGCCAGGGAGCGCGCGCTCGAGCACGTGTTCGGCTATGCCGTCGGCATCGACCTCACGCGCCGCGATCTGCAGGCGGAAGCGAAGAAGAACGGCAAACCGTGGGACACGGCGAAGGGATTCGACCAGTCCGCACCGATCGGTGCGATCCATCCGGTGGCGGTCACGGGGCATCCGACCCACGGGCGCATCTGGCTCGACGTCAACGGCACGACGCGCCAGCAGGGCGACCTCTCGGAATTGATCTGGAGCGTGCCGGAGACCATCGCCGAGCTGTCGACGTTTTTCGCGCTCGCGCCGGGCGATTTGATCTTCACCGGAACCCCGGCAGGAGTGGGTGCCGTCAAGCCCGGTGACCGTCTCGAAGGCGGCGTCGATGGCGTGGGGAAGGTGGCGACGACCATCGCTGCCGGCGGCCATGGATAGGACACAGCTGGACGATGGATAACCGCTCGATCGAGCGTAGCGCCAATGAAACTCTTCACTTTTTTTCGCAGCTCAGCGGCGTACCGCGTCCGCATTGCGCTCAACCTCAAGGGGCTCGCCTACGAGGCCGTGCCCAAGAAGCTGCGCGCGGGTGAACACCGGCGTACCGACTATCTGGCGCTGAATCCGCAAGGGCTGATCCCGGCGCTGGAGCACGAAGGCGTGGTGCTCGCGCAATCGCTCGCGATCATCGAGTACCTCGACGAGACGTTTCCGGACCCGCCGCTGCTTCCGGATTTCGCCGTGGGCCGCGCGCAGGTTCGGGCCATGGCGCAGGGCGTCGCGTGCGACATTCATCCGCTCAACAACCTGCGCGTGCTGAACTACCTGCGCGAGGTGCTGGGACAGAACGACGAAGGGGTGAATCGCTGGATCGCCCACTGGATCGCGGAAGGTTTTCGCGGCCTCGAAGAGCAGGCGCGTCGGCACAGCGCCGATCAGAAGCACTGCTACGGCGGCGCGGTGACGCTGGCCGATGTCCTGCTCGTGCCGCAGATGTACAACGCGCGCCGCTTCAACTGCGACGCCAGCGCCTTCCCGACGTTGGTGAAGATCACCGCGCACCTGGAGCAATTGCCGGCGTTCGCCGCGGCGCGGCCCGAAGCACAGCCCGACGCCGAATAGGCCGACACTGAATTGACGCGACGCCGAATTGACCATCGTCCCGCGGCGGCGGCGTTTGGTACCCGCGCTGCCTCCCAAGGCACCCGGAATGCACTCGCGGCGCAGATTTCGGTAAGCTTGCGCGCCTTGCGCCCGAGTTCGGACCCCTGAGAGGCCATGCCATGACTGCCGCACGCCATTACCGCTTCGCGTTCCTCGTCACGCTGATCAGCGTCCTCGGGCTCGGCGCCTGCGGCAACAAGAACGAACAACCGCCACCGGATGCAGTTGCGCAGAAGCCGCAGGAATGGGCTGCGTTCCGCGACGGGTTCATCGAGGATTTCTTCAAGGCGCACCCGACGGTCGCGGTGAACGCCGGCCGCCACGAGTTCGACGGCCAGCTCCCCGACTGGAGCGCCGAAGGCATCGCGGCAGAGATCAAGCGCCTGCATGCCGCTCGCGATGGCGCGGTGGCGCTGGAAGGCCTGAGCGACGAGCAGCGCTTCGAGCGCGACTACCTGGTCTCGCGCATCGACCGCGACCTCTTCTGGCTGGAAACGGCGGAAGCGCCGTTCCGCAATCCGACGTTCTATCTCGACTGGATGCTCGACGGTCTCGACCCGAGCGTCTACCTCACGCGCGAGTACGCGCCGCTCGAGCAGCGCATGCGTGCTTACACCGCCTATGCGCGCGCCATTCCGCGTGCTGCGAGCCAGATCAAGGCGAACCTGCGCCTGCCGCTGCCGCAAACCTATGTCGAGCGCGGCATTTCCGCCTTCGGTGGGTTTGCCGACTTCTACGAGAAGGAGCTGCCGCAGGTGTTCGCCGCGGTGAAGGACGAAGCGTTGCAGAAGGAGCTGGCCGACGCCAACAAGGCGGCGACCGCCGCGATGCGCGATCTGGCGAAGTGGCTCGAGGGCGATCGCAAGAACGCGACGCAGGGCTACGCGCTCGGCAAGGAAAAGTTCGCGCAGATGCTGCAGATGACCGAGCGCGTCGACACGCCGCTGGCCGAGCTGGAGACGGTGGGCCGCGCGGACATGAAGCGCAACCAGGAGGCGTTGAAGCAGGCGTGTGCGCAATACGCGCCGGGCAAGAACATCGAGGCCTGCATCGCCAAGGCGCGCGGGGACAAGCCGGAGGGCGGCCCGGTGCAGGGTGCGCGTGAGCAGCTCAAGGGCTTGAAGCAGTTCCTCATCGACAAGCAGGTGGTGACGATCCCGAGCGAGGAAGAGGCGCTGGTCAACGAAGCGCCGCCGTACAACCGCGCGAATTTCGCATATATCGATGTGCCGGGCCCATTCGAGAAGGGTCTGCCCGCGGTGTATTACATCTCGCCCCCCGATCCGTCGTGGCCGAAGGAAGTGCAGCGCGATTACCTGCCCGGGCGTGCGGATCTGCTGTTCACCTCGGTGCACGAGGTGTGGCCGGGACACTTCCTGCAGTTTCTGCACTCGAACCGCTCCAACTCGACCTTCGGCAAGCTCTTCGTGGGCTATGCCTTCGCGGAGGGCTGGGCGCACTACGGTGAAGAGATGATGTGGGAGATGGGTCTCGGCGATGGCAATCCTGAAACCCACATCGGCCAGCTCTCGAACGCGCTACTGCGCAACGCGCGCTTCCTGTCGGCGATCGGCCTGCACACGGGCGGCATGAGCGTGACGCAGTCCGAGCGGCTGTTCCACGAGGATGCGTACCAGGACGTCGGCAGCGCGAAGCAGCAGGCGGCGCGCGGGACCTACGATCCGGCCTATATCAACTACACCATGGGCAAGCTGATGATCCGCAAGCTGCGCTCGGACTGGACCGCGGAGCGCGGCGGACAGAAGGCGTGGCGCGAGTTCCACGACAAGTTCCTCACCTACGGCGGGCCGCCGATCCCGATGGTCCGGGCGGCTATGCTGGGGAAGGCAGAGGGTTCGCTGTTCTAATTTGATGGGGCGACCTTTACCTTCGATCGCCTTTCGCATTGTTTTCGAAGACAAGGGCCGTGAATCCGTCCATGGAGGCTCCGCGTCGGCATCCTGCCTCCGACGGTCTCGAAAGGCGATCGAAGGCAAAGATCGCCCCATAGAATTCAGCCGGTAGAGCGCCTCGAGTACGGCGGCTGCATCCGTGCGGCCGGTCACCGCCTCGCACAAGGTCGGGCTGAGCTCGCTGAGGATCGAGCAGCGCAGGATGAACTCGCGCAACGCGGCGGGCAGCTCGGCAAGGATCTCCTGCGCCAGGTACGCAAACAGATGGCGATCCGAGCTGTCGGCGGCGAGCCCGGGCGCGTCAGCCGTGCCGACGCCGCCGCGCGATTGCAGAACCAACGAGACCCCCACCGCCCAACCGTGGGTGCGGACCAGGGCCTCGCGCAGCTCGCGTTCGTTGGGCACCGTGCCGAAGCGCGCCAGGGCCAGCGCGATCGCATCCGTTTCGCTGAACTGCAGATCCTGCGGGCCGAGCTCACCGAGCTCGCCGTGCGCGCGCCAGCGCGCCAGCGGCAGATAGGGCTCGACGCGCGAGCCAAGCACCAGCGCGACGTGATCCGGCAAGCGCTCGACCAGCGCCTCGGTCAGTTCGGCGATGCGCGCCCGGCGAGCCGATGCAGATCGTCGAAGACGAACACGATGCGCCGCGCGGGGGAGGTGCACAGCGCGTTGACGAGCGCGGCGAGCGCCGCCCGGCTTTGAGGTCCGGGGCCGGTCATGCCGCCGAGGAACGAGCGCGGATCTGATTCCCAGGTGAGCCCGAGCGGCTCGACCGCCTGCAGCAGCGCGGCAAACAGGCGATTCGCGGAATTGTCCTCACTGTCGAGCGCGACCCACAGCACCGTGAGGTCGTTGGAGCGATCGGCGGCCAGCTGCGCCAGGATTGTCGTCTTGCCGGAGCCGGCCGGCGCGCAGACTAGCGGGGCGCGAAACTTGGTGAGCGGACCGCCGAGGGCCGGCGGCTGCGGTTGGGCGGACATGGGACGAAATGTTGCCGGGTCGCGAGCCGCGGTGCCAGCGCAAGCTGCCAGCCCGCCTCACCGCGCATTGACCGCTTCGGACCGGCCGGCACGGCGGGCGGCTTGATGTGGATCAAGTCGGCCCAAAGTAGCGAATTCAGACCCCTTGGGACGTCGTTCGACCATGAAGCGCGATTCTCACACCTGGATGTGGGCCGAAGCCCTTGGCCTGCTGGAAAGGGCCGACCGCATGAACCGGCAATTCTGTGGACTGGCCGCGCCCAGCGATGCGCACGCGCGCTGGGAGCCGCCGGTCGACGTGCTCGAGTCGCCGCCCGAGGTGCTGGTGACGATCGCGCTGCCGGGCGTCGCGCCCGAGCGCATCGAGCTGCACCTGGACAATGTGGCGATCGCTGTCACCGCAGAACGCGTCTCGCCGGTTCGCGAGCGCACCACGGTGATCCGTCGGCTCGAAATACCGTACGGCCGCTTCGCGCGCCGCATCGCCTTGCCTGACGGGCGCTACGAGCTGCTCGAGCAGGCGTGCGTGAACGGCTGCCTGCAACTGCGGCTGCGCAGATTCTGAGGGCACTCACCATGATCGAGGAAAGGAAAGCAATGGCCGACGGAAACCGAGACGGGATCGATGACCGCAGGGGCGCCGCGGATGAAGGCAGGACGGTGAAGATCACCGACGACATGCTGATCATCCTGCCGGTGCGCGAGCTCGTGCTGTTCCCGGGCATCGTGCTGCCCGTGGCGATGAGGCGCGAGGGCACGATCGCGGGCGCGCAGGAATCGGTGCGCACGCAAAGCAAGGTGGGCTTCCTCCTGCAGCGCGACTCCGCCAAGGACGAGGTGACCGGGGACGACCTGCATCGCATCGGCACCGAAGCCTCGATCCTGCGCTACGTCACCGCGGAGGACGGCACGCATCACCTGGTCGTGCAGGGCGAGCGGCGCTTCCGCGTGCTCGATTTCCAGCACGGCAATCCGTACCTGGTGGCGCGCGTCGAGTTCCTGCCGGACAACGGCGCCGCCTCGAGCGAGGTCGAAGCCCTCGCGCTCAATCTCAAGCGGCTGGCCGCCGAGGCCATCTCGCTCCTGCCGCGCGCGCCGGCGGAAATCGGCAACGCCGTGCAGCGCATCGAGTCCGCGGGCGCGCTCGCGGACATGATCGCGAGCTTCATGGACGTGAAGGCCGAGGATCGCCAGAAGCTCCTCGAGACCTTCGACCTCAAGACGCGCCTGAACCGCGTCACGGAACTGATCACGCATCGCATCGAGGTGCTGCGCCTGCAGCGCCAGATCGAGCAGCAGACGCGCGGCGCCATCGACGAGCGCCAGCGCGAGATCCTTCTGCGCGAGCAGATGAAGCAGATCCAGAAGGAGCTGGGTGAGGACGGCGGCATGGGCGAGGAGGTCAAGGAGCTCAACGAATCGCTCGAGAAGGCCGGCTTGCCGGAGGAAGCGCGCGAACAGGTGCAGAAGGAGATCAAGCGGCTGGAGCGCATGTCCGAGGCCAGCGCCGAGTACTCGATGCTGCGCACCTGGATCGACGCCATGCTGCAGCTGCCGTGGTCGAAGCTCTCCGACGAATCGATCGACATCGCCAGGGCGCGGCAGGTGCTCGACGAGGATCACTTCGGCCTGGAGAAGATCAAGAAGCGCATTCTCGAATACCTCGCGGTGCGCAAGCTCAACCCGCAGGGCCGCAGCCCGATCCTGTGCTTCGTCGGACCGCCGGGCGTGGGCAAGACCTCGCTCGGCCAGAGCATCGCCCGCGCTCTCGGGCTGAAGTTCGTGCGCACGAGCCTGGGCGGCGTGCACGACGAAGCGGAGATTCGCGGCCACCGCCGCACCTATATCGGCGCATTGCCCGGAAGCATCGTCCAGGCATTGCGCAAGGCGGGCACGCGCAACCCGGTGCTGATGCTCGATGAGATCGACAAGCTCGGCGCCGGCATCCACGGCGATCCGTCCTCGGCGCTGCTCGAGGTGCTCGATCCGGAGCAGAACAGCACGTTCCGCGACAACTATCTCGGCGTGCCGTTCGATCTGTCCAAGGTGCTGTTCATCGCCACCGCGAACGTGCTCGACACGATCCCCGGGCCGCTGCGCGACCGCATGGAAATCATCGAGCTCTCCGGCTACACCGAAGACGAGAAGGTCGAGATCGCGAAGCGCTACCTGATGAAGCGCCAGCTCGAGGCGAACGGCCTGAAGGCCGAGCAGGCCACCGTCACGGAGGAGGCGCTGCACCAGCTCGCCCACGAATACACGCGTGAGTCAGGGGTGCGTAACCTCGAGCGGGCGATCGGCGCCGTGCTGCGCAACGTCGCGGTGCGCATCGCGGAGGGCATGATCGAGAAGGCGACGATCGGTCCGGACGATCTGCGTCCGATCCTCGGCGCGCCGCGCTTCGAAAGCGACGTCGCGATGCGCACCAGCGTTCCGGGCGTGGCGACCGGCCTTGCCTGGACTCCGGTTGGCGGCGACATCCTGTTCATCGAGTCGACCCGCGTGCCCGGCTCCGGGCGCCTGATCCTCACCGGTCAGCTCGGCGACGTCATGCGCGAGAGCGCGCAGGCCGCGCTGTCGCTCGTGAAAGCGCGGGCCGAGTCGCTCGGCATCGATCCGGCCAGCTTCAAGAAGAGCGACATCCACATCCACATCCCGGCGGGCGCCATCCCGAAGGACGGGCCGAGCGCGGGCGTCACGATGTTCACCTCGCTCGTCTCGCTCCTCACCGGCAAGACGGTCGACAGCAACGTGGCGATGACGGGCGAGATCAGTCTGCGCGGACTGGTGCTGCCGGTAGGCGGAATCAAGGAGAAGGTGATCGCGGCGCACCGCGCCGGAATTCGCACCGTGCTGCTGCCGGCGCGAAACCGCAACGATCTCGAGGAAGTGCCGGAAAGCGTGCGCAAGGAAATCCGCTTCGTGCACCTGGAGCGTGTGGAGGACGCGCTGCGCGAGGCGCTGGGGCTGGAGAATCCGGTAACGCCGCTGCGCGCAGCCGGTTAGGATTCAGCGCGGTTTGACGGGATGCGCCGGGCGCTGCAGCGTGCTGCGGGCGACTGCGCTCAGGTGTCTTGATCGCCGCACAGCACCGGCGTGGAGCGAACGCGCCGGTTACGATAGTCCTCGAGCGCCTGTTCGATACCCACGCGACTCCAATTGAGTTTCTGCGCCCGTTCGGCCGCCTCGGTCTGCGCGCTCACCGCCTTCTTGAAATCGCCCAGCACCGCGTAGGCGTTCGCGCGCAGCTCGTGCACTGCCGGATCGAATGAATAGCGCTTGAGCAGTTCCTCGCTGATGGACAGCGAGCGGGCAGGGTCACTGACCGGAGCGGTGGTCAAAGCAGCTGCCAGTGCTTTCATTGCCGGTGGATACTTCCTGGCCGCCGCGCGCTCCAGCCAGAACATGCCAGCTTCGCCGCGCACCTTGCCGTCCAGGTCCCCCTTGAGGATGCGTTCCGCGAGCCACAACTCCGCCGGTGGGATGCCGGCAGCAGCCGCCTGGTGGATCCAGTGCACGTTGCCCACTTTGCCATTCCCACACGACGAACGCTCGATGAGCTGGCCGTAGTGGTACTGCGCTTCGGGCAGTCCGCCTCGCGCCGCCTTCTCCATCAGGTCGCGCGATCGTCGCGCGTCATAGTGCTCGTCGTATCCCGTGTAGTCCAACAGGATGGAGCTGACGTACTGGGCGGAGGCATCGCCCGCATCGGCCTGCGTGCCCAGGTCCTGCAGGTGCCGCCCTATCGCGGCGCTCATTTCGCCTTCGCTCATGGGCGAAAAGTGAAAAGAGAATCGCGCCCATGCGCCGACCGGCTTGGCATCGCTCGTCGCCGGTTCCCAGGTGCTCCCCATCAACGAACGAGTGACTGCCGTCTCGAACTCGCCGCGTGGCAGGGCCTCCATGATGCGGACGTCGCGTGCGTCTCCATCGCTATCGATGTAGATGATTGCGACTACCCATCCGGCGAGGGCGTCCATCAGAGCCTGCAGCGGGTAGCTCGGTCTTGGGACCTTGACCTTGCGCGGCGGCGTGGTAACGCCATGCTCGAGAGGGCTGCAATCCTCCTGCGGCAGCAATTCCCTCGCGATCGCTTCCGGCCCGAATTGCGCCATCAGCTCCTTTGCGGCCCGCAGATCCTCAACGCTCTCCAGCCCCAACCACTCTTTCATCCGGTCCTGGGCTTGTGGATAGCCATTGGCGGCTGCCACCTTCATCCAGGAATAGCCGAGCCCGGTCGACTTGGGCGTGCCTTCGCCGCGGATGTGCATGATTGCAAGGGTGTACTGCGCCCGTGCGTGGCCGATTTCGGCGAGGCGCTGGAACTCGCCGAATGCGACGTTGAATTGGCCCTTGGTATAGGCCTGCACACCGTTCGCAAAGTCATCGGCCAGCGCCGGTGTCGCGCCAGCAAAGGCGACGAGCGCCACGAGCGTGCCGGCGATTCTTTTTGCCTCCCTCACAAACCCCATTCTCCGTCAGGGTTTGGGCTCGCTCAACTTCTCGGCGATGCGCCGGTAGGCCTCGCGGAACGGAATACCCTCGCGCGCGACCAGCGCGTTGGCGTGCGCAGCAGCGTGGATGGACGGATCGAGACGAATGCGCTCCTTGTTGAAGCGCACGCCGGCGAGGGCGGGGGGCAGGATGTCGAGCGTCTGCAGGCAGATGTCGATGGAACGGAACAGCGGTGCCTTGAGGAGCTGCAGATCGCGCTGATAGCCCGACGGCAGCTTGGCGACGATCGCCAGCGTCTCCTGCAGGCAGGCGAGCGCGGTCGCCGAGCGGCCGCGAATCAGCTCGAACACGTCCGGATTGCGCTTCTGCGGCATGATCGAGGAGCCGGTCGTGAACTCGTCCGGCAGCGTCACGAACGCGAACTCCTGCGTATAGAAAAGAATGAGATCGCTCGACAGCCGCGAGAGATCCTGCATCAGGAGCGCCACTTCGAACAGCACCTGCGCTTCGGCTTTGCCGCGCGAGAGCTGCACCGAGGTGACCGGCTCCTGCGTCACCGCGAATCCGAGGCGCGCGCGCGTCTCTTCGCGGCTCACGTTGAGGTTCGGCGTGCCGTAGCCGGCGGCGGAGCCCAGGGGATTCTTGGCGATACGCCGATGCGTCATGCGCAGGCCTTCGGCGTCGTCGCGGATTTCCGCGGCGAAGCCGCCCGCCCACAAAGGCGCCGAGCTCGGCATCGCCTGCTGCATGTGCGTGTAGCCCGGCAGAGGCGTGTCGTGCTCGCGCTTGCCGAGCGCATCGAGAGCATCGGCAACCGCCACCGCCCCGGCGCGCAGCAGCTCGACTTCATCGCGCAGATAGAGCCGGATCGCGGCGAGTACCTGGTCGTTGCGCGAACGGCCGGCATGCAGGCGTCCGCCGAGCGCGCCGAGCCGCTCCGTCAGGAGAGCTTCGAGCGCGGTCTGGCCGTCCTCTTCTCGAGAGTCACCCGCCACGCGCCGTGCCGATGCGCCTCGCCGATCGAGATGAGCGCGTCGACCAGCCGCGTAAGATCGTCGGCGCTGAGGAGCTTGGCCTGGTGCAAGGCCTCGGCGTGCGCGATCGACGCCTGCACGTCGTACTTCACCAGCCGGTCGTCGAGGGCATGGTCCTCGCCGGCAGTGAACTCCAGCACGCGCTGATCGAGCGGCTTGCCTTTGTCCCACAGTCTGGTCATCGGGCTCCCGTGGCCATCGCCTCCTCCTACTTCTTGTGTCCGCCGCTCTGCTGTTCGGCCTGGCTCAGCGCATTGACGTTTGCAACGATCAGCGTGCCGGTGCCTTCGTTCGTGAAGACCTCCGCCAGCACGCCGTCATCGGCCTTGTAGGAAATCACGTGAACCCGGCGCACGCCACCGCGGATAGCGGCTTCGATTGCGCTGGCTTTCGGCAGCATGCCGTCGCTCAGGCTTCCCGCCTCGCGCAGGCGCTTGAGCCCTTGCAGGTCGGTGAAGGAGATCACGGAGCCCGGGTCCTCCAGCCGCTCGAGAATTCCGTTCGCGCCGGTGCAGAGGATGAGCTTCTCCGCATTCAGCGCCGCGCCGATAGCCGCCGCCACAGTGTCGGCATTGATGTTGAGGAGCGTGCCGCTCGCATCCGCCGACAACGGGCTGACCACGGGCATCAGCCCGTTGTCGAGCTGCTTGCGGATCACGTCGACGTTGATGACGTTGATGTCGCCCACGAAGCCGAAATCCACGTGCTCGTCCTCCCCGTCGACCTTGACAGGCGGGCGCTTGTGGGCGCGGATCAAGCCCGCGTCGACGCCGCTCAGGCCGACTGCGTCGATGTCGAGATCGCGGCAGATCGCGAGAATGCGCGTGTTGATGAGCCCGTTGAGCACCATGGTGGTGACGTTCGATCGCCTGCGCGTCGGTGATGCGCCGGCCCTGCACCATGCGCGTCGGAATGCCGAGCGCATCGGATACCTGCGTGAGCTGCGGCCCACCGCCGTGCACCAGCACGACCTTGATGCCGACCTGGTGCAAGATCGCCACCTGCTCGATCAGGGCGCGCGTGGACTCGACTTCGCCGAACACGGCGCCGCCCGCCTTGATGACGAACACCTTGCCCTTGAACATTCGAATATAGGGCGCGGCATTGCGCAGGGCGCGGACCGCGACGGTCTGGTCGGGACGAAAATTCATGTCTTCCTTCTCACCTCGTTGTTGATAGTGCCGGGTCGTGGGGCTTGTGTGCCGCCTTTCGGGACCGTCGCGGACAGGATGTCCGCGTCGGAGCCCCCAGGGATGGGTTCACGGCGTTCCCGAAAGGCGGCACACAAGCCCCACGACCCGGCACACTACGCCAGCATCCGGTGCAGGATCGCCATCTGCGCCGGCAATCGGTTGTACGCCTCGCGCACCACGACGCTGCGCGGCCCGTCGAGGACTTCGTCGGCCACTGCGACATTGCGCCGCACGGGCAGGCAGTGCATCAGCCGGCAACCGGCCGCGGTGTTCGCGAACCAGTCGTCGCGCACGCACCAGCTCGTGAGTTGCGCGCGCGCGAGGGCGTCCCGGTCGGGTTGACCGTAATGGCGCGTCGAACCCCATTCCTTCGCGTAGATCACCTGCGCGCCCTCCAGCGCCGCCGTGCGATCGCTCGTTTCACGCACCGAACCGCCTGAGCGTGCCGCTGCGGCATGGGCCTTGGCCATCACGGGCGCCGGCAGCTCGAAGCCATCCGGCCGCAAGACGGTGACGTGCATGCCGCGCATCGCCGCCATGTGCACGGCCGCCGCCGGCACCGCCAGCGGCAACGCGCGCGGATGGTACACCCAGGCGAGCACGAATTTTCCATTGGCCGGCACGTCCAGCTCATCGAGAGTCTTCCAGTCGGCGAGCGCCTGGCAGGGATGGTTCATCGCGGACTCGAGATTGACGAGCGGTTTGTCGCAGACCTCCACCATCGCCGCAAAATGCGTCTCGGCCAGATCGGTGACGAGGTCGCGGCCCTCCGCGAAGGCGCGGATGCCCAGGGCGTCGCAATAGGAGGCGAGCACGGGAATCGCCTCGCGCACGTGTTCCGCAGCGATCTGGCTCATCGCAACGCCGCGCCGCGTCTCCAGCTGCCAGGTGCCCTGGCCGGGCTGGATCACGATCGAATCGCCGCCCATCCGCTGCATGCCGACCTGGAAAGAGGCGAGGGTCCGCAGCGACGGATTGAAGAACAGCAACCCCAGGATCCTGCCGGCGAGCGCGCGCGGCTCGGGTCTCTCTTCGAGACGGCGCGCCAGCGTGAGGAGATCGACAACCTCCTCGCGCGTGAAATCGTTGAGATCCAGGAACTGCCGCATGGCACAGGCTTCAGGCCGGGAGCTGCAGCAGCGCGTTGCGTAGCACGTCGATGTGCTCCTCGCGCAGGATGAACGCCGGCAACAGGCGCAGCACGTTCGAATCGGCGCTGGCGCCGGCGAGGATGTCGCGTTCGAGCAGCTCCTTCTGGATTTCCTTCGCGGGTCGCGTGGTGCGCAAACCGAGCAGGAACCCGGCGCCCTGGAAGCCATTCACGGGGCCGACGCGGCAGGTTTCACGGACATACGCGGAAACGCGCCGTACGTTCGCGAGCAGGTCCTCCGTCTCGATGATGTCGATGACAGTCTCGATCAGCGCGCAGGCCATGGGCCCGCCGCCGAACGTCGTGCCGAGCGCGTCGACCTCGAGTCGTCGCGGCTACGGCGTCCGACATCAGCAATGCCGCGCAGGGAAAGCCGCTGCCGAGCGCTTTCGCGGTCGTGATCATGTCTGGCGTGACGCCGTACAGCTTCGCGGCGAACGACTCGCCACACCGCCCCATCCCGCACTGGACCTCGTCGAAGATTAGGAGCGCGCCGACCTGATCGCAGCGCCGGCGCAGGGCGGCGAGAAACTGCGCGCCCATGTCGAAGGCGCCGGCGAGCCCCTGCACGGGCTCGACGATGACCGCGGCTGTCTGGTCGGTGACCTGCCGGGCGATCGCATCGAGATCGCGCCGCGGGATGAAGCTCACGTCGAAGGGCGGGCGCGGGAAGCCGTACCACTTGGCAGCAGCACCCCAGGTGACGGCCCCGGCCGCGGCCGTTCGGCCGTGGAAGCTCTGCTCCACCGCCACGACCTGGCTGCGGCCGGTAATCTTGCAAGCGAGCTTGAGCGCGTTCTCGTTCGCTTCCGCTCCCGTGTTGACGAGGAACACGGTATCGAGGCCGAGCCCCGCGAACCGCACCAGGCGCGCGGCTGCTCGCTCGCGCACCTCCATCGGCACGGCGTTGGTCTGAAAGAGCACGCTGCGTGCCTGTTGCTCCAGTGCGGCGATCCAGCGCGGGTGCCCGTAACCCACCGCAGCGACCGCGTGCCCGCCGTACAGGTCGAGCACTCGACGGCCATCGCGCGTCGTCAGCCACACGCCCTGCGCGCTCACCACTTCGATGGGGTACTGCGCGAAGACGGGCGCCAGATGCGACCGGACGGAGCATGCGGAAGGGGAAAGCGCGGCGTTCATGGCTGGCGAGTGCTCGGGTGTGTCAGGTCCAGCCGGGCGCCGGCGCGGTGAGCCCGGCGGTTTCGTCGAAGCCCAGCATGCGATTCATCCACTGCACGGCGCCGCCGGCCGCGCCCTTGGTCAGATTATCGACCACGCACATGACCGCGACGGTCCGTCCGTTCGCAGCGGCGCTCACGTGGCTGAAATTGCTCGCCACCACGTCCTTGAGGCGCGGCGCATCCGCCGAAACACGCACGAAGGGCTGGGCGCCGTAGAAGTCCGCGAGCGCTGCGATCACGGCGGCGCTGTCGAGCGGCTTCTTCAGCGTCGCCTGCACCGTGAGATGGATGCCACGCGCGAACGGCCCGGAATGGGGCACGAAGGCGAATTCGCCTTCCACGCCCGACGCCGCGAGCGCGCAGGCGACGACCTCCGGCACGTGCCGGTGACCCAGCGCGTTGTACGCATACATGTCGCTGTGACGCTGCGGATGATGCGTGCTCTCGACGGGCTTTCGGCCCGAACCCGTGCTGCCGGTGACGCCCGTGACGAACAGGCGCGGCTCCACGAGGTTCAACGCGAGCAGCGGGACGCTCGCCAGCAGCATCGCCGTGGCGAAGCAACCGGGATGGCCGACGTGTGCAGTCTCGAGCTTCTTCAGGTGCTCGGGCACGGCGCACGTGAACTGTCCAAGTCGCGCGGGTGCGCCGTGCGCGTGCTTGTACACCTTCTCGTAGGCCGCGGCGCTCGAGTAGCGAAAGTCGGCCGAGATGTCGACGACGCGCGGGCGCGTGCCCGCACGCTCGGCGCGCGTCAGCAGAGCATCGATGAGCCCGGCAGACACGCCGTGAGGCGCAGCCGAGAAAATCGCGCTCGACTCGTGCTTCTCGATCAGTGCGCCGAGATCTTCCTGCGATACGAACGCGAGGTCCGGATAGCTCGCGCCCAGGTGAGGAAACGCCTTCGCCACGCGCTCGCCGGGCTGGCTGTCCGACATCACGCCTCGAAGCTGCAGGCGCGGATGTCCGGCGATCAGGCGGATCAACTCGCCCGCCACGTATCCCGTGCCGCCGAGCACGAATGCCGGGGTCACCTCGGTCATTCTTCCGATACCTGCGCCGGTGCCGGCGCCTTCTCGAGTCCGGCGGCCGCGATCACGTGATCGCCGAGCGCCGGCCCGTCCGTGATGGCATTGAACGCAGCGACGTTCATCTGTTCCTCGATGATGGTGACTCCGACCTGGTTGTCCGTGGACGGGCCGGTGACGACGCACGGCTCGATGCCGAATTTCTCGCGCAGGAGCTTGACGCCGCCCCAGGCCGCGACCGGATCGTTGGCGGACAGCACCAGGCCCGTAATGGCCGAGCGGATGTCCTCGCACTTCAGGATCGCTTCCACGCCGTACGTGCCCAGGATCCCGTCGCCGAGCTCGAAGACGATCACGTCGGGCTTACCCGAGGCCATTTCCGTGAGCATGGTGCGCGTGAGCGCCGGCCCGGTCTTCGGCGTCGTGGTCACGACGCCGAGATCCGTGAAGATCATCGAGCGGCGTGCGCCGGCGTCTTCCATCGCGAGAATGTCCCGGCGCAGCGAGACGCCGGTGGCCTTGAACGCATCGACCACCAGGCCGCGATGACGCATGCGCGCCACGATGGCGCAGGCGGCAGCGGTCTTGCCCGCCTCCATGCAAGTGCCGGCTAGGGCGATGACGGGCACGCCGCGCATGTTGAGGGACGCCTCGTAGTCGAGCGGCTTGTAGCCGACGCGCGCGGGCACGCCGATGCGTTCGCCGAGGTACGGGAACTGCAGCACCACGCCGAGAACGCGGCAGTCGAACGGCTTGCCCTTGTCCGGTGTGGCCGAATCGCAGATGCCGAGCACGCCGCCGATGTTGAGCAGCTGGATCACGTCGCCGGCCTGCACCTTGTCGGGCAGGTGGCCCGAATAGCCGAACAACGCCTTGCGGTGACCGAGCGCACCGACGATCACGTCGCCGCGCGCGACCTTGGCCATGCGGCCGCTGGTGAGCTCGAGCGTGTTGTAGGTGCTCTTGTTGCTGAGCACCTCGGCGACCAGCACCACACCTTCCTCGCACGGGATCTCCGTGGAGATGCGCAGCTCGTGCGACAGGCCGCAGGCCTGCGTGACGGAGGCGATCTTGTCGACGACGACGGTTTTCATCGGGGCGCTCGCTCGCCGGCGCGTTTGTGGAAGATTCCGGTCAGCGACTGAATCCTGGAAAAGCCGAGCGCGTCCGCGGGAGTCCATTCGCCCGCAGACTCGCCGTACACGCCCTTGGACGCCGCCATGAGAGAGTAGGGCGAGGTCACGCCCTCGACGAATGCGTTGCCGGGGCGCAAGGCGACCTTCACTTCACCCGTGACCCGCTCCTGCGACGAGACGAGCAGCGCCTCGATGTCGCGGCACACCGGATCGAGGTGCTGACCTTCGTGCACCAGGTCGCCGTAGGGCTGCGCCACGAGCTCCTTGATGCGCGCCTGGCGGCCGGTGAGCACCAGTTTCTCGAGCTCACGATGCGCGTTCAGGAGGACCTCCGCCGCGGGCGCTTCGAAGGCGACGCGGCCCTTGGTGCCGATGATGGTGTCGCCGAGGTGGATGCCGCGGCCGATGCCGAACGGCGCGGCCAGCGACTCCAGCGACTCGATCAACCGGACCGGCGAGAGCCGCTCGCTGTCGAGGCTCACGGGCACGCCGCGCTCGAAGCCGATAGCGTGACGCTCGAGGGCACGCGGCTGCGTGAACGCATCGCGCGTCAGCACCCAGGCCTGATCTGGAATGCTGTCGTTCGAGGTGAGGGTCTCCTTGCCGCCGATGGTCACGCCCCACAGGCCGCGGTTGATCGAATAGGCAGCGCCGAACGGCGGCACGGGAAGCTTGCGGCCCTGCAGGTACTCGAGCTGCTCGGGCCGCTTGAAGGCGCGATCGCGCACCGGGGCCAGGATCTCGAGCGCCGGCGCGATCGTGCGCAGCGCGACTTCGAAGCGCACCTGGTCGTTGCCCGCAGCCGTGCAGCCGTGCGCGACGATCGAAGTGCCGATCTGTTGCGCGACCTGGGCGATGGTCTGCGCCTGCATCACGCGCTCGGCGCCGACGCACAGGGGGTACATCTGCCCGCGCCGCACGTTGCCCATGATGAGGTACTTGAGCACCTGGTCGAAGTAGCCGGCGCGCGCGTCGACGAGGCGATGCTCGATCGCGCCCAACGCGCGTGCACGCTCGTCGAGCGTGCGTTCGGCTTCCGCATCGATCCCGCCCGTATTCACGGTCACCGTGATGACCGGCCGGCCGTGGTTCTCCTCGAGCCACGGGACCAGGAAGGAGGTGTCGAGGCCCCCGGAGAAGGCCAGCAAAATGGGCTCGGCGGCCCGGGTGGAAGCCTGGGTCATGCGGAATCGCTCGTCAGATGCGGAAGATGGAGTGCAGGCGCTGCAGGAGCTTCTGTTGCTCCCGCGCGCCGGAGGTGGCGACGAAGATCGTGTCGTCGCCCGAGATCGTGCCGACGACTTCCGGCCACTGTGCCCGGTCGACGGCGACCGCGACGCTCTGCGCGGCACCGATGGTCGTCTTTACGACGGTGAGCGAAGGCCCGGCGGGCTTCACGTCGCGCACGAAACCGGCGAGGGCGCCGAAATCGTCGTTCACGGGCTCGAGCACCTCGGTCATGAGGATGTAACGGTCGCCGGCCTTGAGCACGCCGAGCTCGCGCAGGTCGCGGCTGACGCTCGATTGCGTGGCTTCGTGGCCCTGCTTGCGCAACAGGCGCACGAGGTCGGCCTGCCGGCCGACGGTCTGCTCGCGCAGGATCTTCACGATCGCGCTGCGGCGCTCCAGCTGATGGGCGGATTCCACGGTGTCGAGGGCCTCTTGGGCATCTGCATAAAAGTGCACGCATGCTGAATAAATATGCAGGAGCTGTCAAGGGGCGGCTTGGCGCGAACGTCCACTCCCGACTTATCCACATTTCCCGAAACGCAACCACCCGCACCGACTGTCCCGGCGTCGCAGTTCGCGGTGTGCGCCGCCGAATCCTCGATGTATCCAAGAGTGACGGGGAAATGTGGATGAGTCGGGAGTGGACATTCGCGCCAGAATCCTCGGCGGCCCCGCGAAAAGTGAGAATGTCGGTATCATTGCGTTCCCTTTTTTCAGCTGTGAGCTGCATGAGCGAGATACTCGACGCCGTCGAAATCGAAACGGGCCCGAAGCCTGCGCGTAGCGTTATCTGGTTGCATGGCCTGGGAGCGGACGGTCATGACTTCGAGCCCATCGTTCCTGAGCTGGTTCGGGGCGGCGAGCGGGCGCTGCGGTTCGTGTTTCCGCACGCGCCGGTTCGCCAGGTCACGATCAACAATGGCTATCCGATGCGCGCCTGGTACGACATCGTCGGCATCGACCGGCATTCGCGCCAGGACGAAGAAGGCATCCGGCAGTCCGACGCCGCCGTTCGCCGCCTGATCGAGCGCGAGAACGAGCGCGGTATCGCGACCGATCGCATCGTGCTGGCCGGCTTCTCGCAGGGTGGCGCCATGGCGGTGTTCACGGGCGCGCGGCTGCCTGAGCGCCTGGCCGGCATCATCGCTTTGTCCTGCTATCCGGTGCTGGCGCACACCTTCGAGGCCGAGCGTTCGCCGGTCAACCAGCAGACCCCGATTTTCCAGGCGCACGGAACTTTCGATCCGGTGGTCGACTCCCGTCTGGGTGAGGAGTTGCGCCGCATTCTCGTGGCCGCGGGCTATCGCGTCGAATGGCACACCTACCCCATGCCCCATTCGGTCTGCCCCGAAGAGATCGCGGACATCCGGGAATGGCTCAGGCGGGCAGTTTGAGTTTCCACCGTGGCCGCCCGGCCGATGCCCTTGCCAGCGATCACCTCTCGCAAAGGGCGCATTTCGCCCAGAATTTCTTCTGCAACTGCTCGAGCGTCCAGGCGTTGCCGCGCGCGAAATGCTCGCGCATCTTGCGCGAGTCCTCGTCGTTGCCGAATCCCATGCCGACCACGCGGACGTTGGTCATGCCGGGCTCGAGCGGCTGGAAGTAGATCACGGTCCACATGTCGCCGACCGCCTGTTTCCACGGGAAATCGGCGGGCGGCGTCTGCACCTGGATCGAAAGCATGCGTTCCGGCTCGAAGCTGAGAATGCGATTGACGATGGTCTTGTCATCGCCCAGCGGGCCGTCGTCCGCATAGCGCGTGCGCATCAGGCCGCCGACGCGCAGGTCGATGTCGGCGCGCGCCGCCATCCACGACTGCATGCCCTCGCCGGTAGTCCATAGCCGCCAGACTTCCTGCACGGGCGCGTTGATGATCGCCTCGCTGACCATTGGCTCGTTGACGTTGGGCTCGGCCGCGAGCACGCGCGCCCCCGGGGGAAGCAGGACCAGGGCTGTGAGGAATAGAAAGGCGCGTTTCATGTTGTCGGGCATCGCTAATCGTTTCTCTGGCGCGCATCCGGCTCGATGGTGTAGACCAGGTCGGCGCTCTTATTCTCACCGGACTCGCTCTTGAGCGTCCAGCGATCGCCGATGGTATAGCGCAACTTGAAGGTGTTGATCGATTCCGCGAAGCTGATGCCGTAGCTGACATAGAGCCGGGGCGAGAGATAAGTGCCCAGCACCAGGCTCGACTCCTCGCCGGATTCGACGGTCAGGTCCTTCAGACCCAGCTGCTCGCCGAGCCGGCCCGCGATCAACGCGCCGCCCTGCGCCAGCAGTTGCCCGCGCGACTGTCCGGCGCTCTGCGCGCCCTCATCCTGCAGCGAGTCGAGCGAGCGGCCGGTGATCAGGAGCGATGCGATCTGGTTCTGCCCCAGCGGCGGATCGGAGAAGAATGACAGCCGCGGCTGGCGCAGCGTGCCGCGCACGTGCACGCCGGCGATCACCTCGGGCATGCGTTTGATGGCGCGCAGGTCGACGCCCGGATCGCCCAGCGGCCCTCCCGAGAAGATCAGCCGCCCCCGCTCGATCTCCAGCTCGCGCGTGTACAGCACGTACTTGCCGTCCTCGATGTTGATCTCGCCGATGCCGGTGCTGACCTCGCCGCTGGCCGAGTAGGCGAGCACACCGCCCTTGAGCTGTCCGGACAGACCATAGCTTTCGATCTCCACGTCGTCTCCCAGGATGACGTGGATGCCGGTCGTTACGTTGAACCGGTTCTCGGGCGGTGTCTGCTGCTCACCGACGATGATCTCGTCTTCGGACGGCAGCGCCGCGCCCGTCAGGTTCGCCGGAGCAAGGCGCGCAAACGGAACGCGCACGGCGCCGTCCACGTCGATGCGCCGGCCGTCGATGCGGAATCGCAAGCTCGGCGTGGCGATGATACGTGCCTCGGGCACGTTGAACAGCTCGAGATTCTCGCCCGTGAACTTGAGCGTACCGTGCGGCTTGCGATCGGCCCAGGCAAGCTCGCCTTCCATCGCGGCAGTGCCCTTGCCCGCGCGCAGGCGGGCGCTGAGCTTGAGCGTTTCGCCGGCGAGATCCAGCCGCATGAAGATCTCGCGCAGCAGCAGGTTGATGGCGTACAGGTCCATCTCGCCCTTGTCGAGAATCAGCGAGCCCGCGACCTGCGGAGCGCCGAGCGTGCCGGAGAACTTCAGATCCGCGCGCAGCTCGCCGCTGGCGCGATCGATCTCCGGAAGGACGATCGGCACGAAGCCGAGCTCGGTCGTCCGGGCCTTGGCCGTACCCGAGAGCGGGAAAGTGCGCCAAGGCGCCCCGGCGCGGCGTTCCGCGCGCAGATTGGCGTCGAGTGCCGCCGTTTCCGCCGCATTGAGAGTCGCCTTCGCCGTGAAAGCCTCGGCGGTCGCGGCTGCCTCGGCACGCCCGGTGCCGATCTCGATACTCTCGACCTTGCCGCCCGCGCGTTCATAGCGGAACACGCCGTCGGTGAAGTCGACGCGCGCATTGCCGGTCCACGGTCTGCCGGGTTCGCCGCTCGCGCGCGCATCCAGCGCAAGCGTTCCCGAGTACTCGGAAGGCCTGGGCAGCCCGGCCGCGAGGAGGCGCAACGGCAGGCGATCTGCCGTCGCTTCCACGAGCCACCGGCCGCTTTCCTGCCATTTCCCCTCGCCGCACACCCGCCGCTGCTCATCCGTCAGGCAGAACGATGCGATCTGCGCGCGCTTGCGGCTGGCGAGAAAACGCGTCGGCGCGGCCAACGCCATGCGCACTTCGCCGATCGCCAGCGACAGGCGCTGCAGCTCTCCGGCCCATTCCTGGTTCTTGTAGCCGGCGTGTGTCTCGAGCTCGAGGTCCGCGTTGCCGGCGTCCGCTCGAATCACCAGGTCGTGCGAGCTCGCCTGGCCGTCCACCGTAACGCTCAATGTCTGCAGGTGACGCTCGTCCATGCCAAGATCGCTCGCCGTCAGCCGCAACCACGAGGGCTCGCGGTCGGAAAGATCGATATCGGCTTCCGCCTCGACCTGCTTCACACCGTAGCGGGTCTCATCGAGTTTGTACTCGATGTTCTGTGCGCGCAGATTCAGCCCGAGCTCGGGCTTCTGTTCCGTTCCCTGCAGGTCGGCGCGCAGGTCGAGGCTGCCTTGCGCTTCGGCCGACACCTTGCTCAGGTCGTCCGCGACCAGTTCGACATGCAGGTTGCGTTCGCGCCCATACACGCCATCGGCCACCAGGTGGGCCGAGCCGTAGCGCAAGTCCGTATCGCGCACGTGGAAGGTCTTGCCTTCGCGCTGCACGCTCGCGCGTCCGCTCAAGGGCTGCGACCGCAACCTGCCGCGCACGGACTCCAGGTCCAGGCGCCACGAGCCGCGTGTATCGAAGCCGCGACCGCGGCCGGCGAGCTGAAAGCTCACGCGCCCGTCGAACGCCTCGTGCACTGTCGCGGGATCCAGGCCGCGCGCCGCGAGGCGTGCCTGCCATGGCCGATCGTTCGCCCAGGACACGCTGCCGTCTCCTTGCACCGTTCCGCCCAGCGTTTGCGCCGAGAACGTGTTGGCAGTGACTGTGGTTCGATCGAGCTGACCTTGGGCCTGAACCTCAGCGGTGATGCCGCGCGGCGCCTGAACTGTGCCGTCAACTGTGAAGGCATAGGGCAATGGACCGTGAAGTGAGAACGTGCCTGCATCGCTCTTCACCGTGGGTGCCTCGAGCGGCCACCCGAGCTTGTTCCACCGGCCCTTGAGATCGATGGTTGGCGGACCACCGTCGAAGGTAATGCCACCCTGGGCGTGCAACTCCCCGCCGCGCGCGGGAAGTTTCAGTACCAGCGAGTCCGTGCGTAGCCGACGGCCTTCGATGCCGCCTTGCAAGTTCACTTGAATTGGGCCGGTCGGAAGATCCGCGGGCGTCACCACGCCACTGACGGCGAGGTTGTCTTTGTCGCCTTCGGCCTCGAGCCTTGCGGAGAGCCGGCCGAGCTTGGAGTCGCGCTGCCATGGCGTGAGATCGAAGCCCTCGGCGCGCGTGCTCGCCTTCCAGGTCCAGTTCTGCGTCAGTGCACGCGCGGTGCCCGTCACGGCCACCGCGAACGGCCGAGCCACCGCTGCGTCGATGCGCAATTCGTCGAGGTCGCCGTCGAGCTCGACGCGCCCCGCATACTGGGGCTGCTCCGGCCAGCTCACCAGCCACTCGAAGTCGCCTTCGAGGCCAACGGGATTGGCTGCAATCACATCCAGCGAACCCGCGATGCGATACGGGCCGCTCTGCACTCGCGCATTATCGAGACTCAGCCGGCCCGTCGTCATCGTCGCGCTCGTTGCAATCGGCGCCGCCTCGAGGACACGACCGTTGATCAGCAGCACGCGGGCGTTGGCGACGTTGACATTTCCCGCGCTGATGCGCAGCCACGTGGGCAGAAAGCGCGGTGCGCGTGGGCGCGACGGCGTGGTGCGGCGGTGCAGCTCGACGTTGACGCTGGCGAGGCTCACGCTGTCGGCCTGGATCGTCTGCAACACGAGCGCGTGCAGATCGACTTGCGTGCGCACATCGGTGGCGACGATGCGCACGCGCGCGTGATCGAGCTCGAACCGTTCGATGCGAATCGGTCCGGACAGCCTGCCTTCCACGCCCTCGAAACTCATCTTCACGTTGCGCAGGCCCTCGGCGCGCGCAACCAGCCATTGCAGACCGGCTTCCGTGTAGCAGAGCCAGTAGATTGCCGCCGCCGGCACGCTCAGCACCAGCACCAGGAAGATGGCGGAGAAGATGAAGACTCGGCGGCGCATGGGTGAGTGGGCCTAGAGCCGCGGCGAGATGTTCAGGTGCAGGCGCGGGCTCAGATCGCTGCGCGAGATCGCCTGCGCCACATCGATGCCGACCGTGACGATCGGCAGGCGCCAGCGGAAACCGAGGCCGACCGAATACTCGAGTGGGTCGCCGAGCTTGTTGACCGCGTTGCCGGCATCGAAGAACACGGCCACGCCGAAATTGCGCGGCAGGTCGCGCACCACCTCCACACTGCCCACCAGCAAGTGCCGGCCGCCGATCTTCTCGCCGGTCGTCTCGTCGACTGGCGACAGCTCGTTGAGCCCGAAGCCGCGCACGCTCTGATCGCCGCCCGCGAAGAAACGCTGCGAGCCGGGCAGCTCGGAGAAGTCCGCGACCAGGCTGGTGCCGAGCTCGGCGCGCAACAGCAGGTGCCAGCGCTCGCCCATGTCGAAAGTGCGCTCGTCGCGAATCCGGAAGCGCAGGAAGTCGGCGTCGGAGCCCAGCGCACTGTGCGAGCCTGTGAGCTCCGCGTACAGGCCGCGCGGGAGCGTCAGCGTGTCGCCGGAGAAACCGGCCGGTACGAGCGCATAGCTGATGCCTGGAATGATCAGCGTGTCCTCCTTGCGCTCCTCGAGCGTCTTCGTCACCTCATTGGAGAGGCCCGCGAACAGCACGCGCTGCCAGCGGCCCCGCACTTGCGTCAGGCCGGGACGGAATTCCAGCGACTGCGTGTCGAGATCTGCAAGCTCCTGCTGGAGCGCGGTGGCATCGAGACTCAACTTCTCGAACGCCGGATCGCCGACTGGGATCACGTAGCGCCCCTCGAGTTCCTTCTTGGTGCTGGAACCCACCAACTGGACCAGGGCGCGGTGGCCTTTGCGGTTCACCCGGCGCACTTGCCAGGTGAGCGTGCCGCGCCAGCGCGTGTCGGTGCCGTAGCCGAAACCGACCGAGTACCGGTGGCGCCGCGCGGCCTGGGCGGTGATGGCGATCGGTACGGTCAGCGTCCCGGGATCGCGCGAGCCGGGAATGATCTCCACCGTGGAAAAGTACTGGCTGTCGTCGAGGGCGAACTGTGTCTTGAGCAGCGCCACCGCGTCGAAAGGGTCGCCTTCGCGAAAACGCAGGAAGCGCTGCGCCAGCTCCGGCTCGATCACGTCTTGTTCGATGCTGGTCGTGCCGAAGCGATAGCGCGGCCCGGTCTCCATTTCCAGGTACACCGCGGCGGTGAGCTTGTCGGGATCCACGAGCAGCTCGTGGCGCATGACTTTCACATCGAGATAGCCGATGCTCACCGCCGTTCGCTGCAGATCGCCCTTGAGTTTCTCGTAGGCCGGATGCTCCAGGCGCGCGCCGTTGCGTAGCGGGGATTGCTCGATGATGGAGCGCAGCGCCGCTTCCTGCTCGCCCGGGCCGCGTATCAGGACGGAGAATTCCTGCAGGACTACCGCAGGTCCCGGATTGATGTCGATGCGCACGTGCCAGTCGCGGCCGCCGTCGCGCGACAGGAGCTTCGAGGAGACTTGCGGGTCGTAGTAGCCGAAGGGACGCAGTGCCTGGCGGACCTCGCGCTCGACGCGGTCGTGCAGCCGCTGCACGGTGTCGGCATCCAGATCGTCACGATCGCGGTAGCGGGCCAGGCTCACGAAGATGAGGACGTTCTCGCGCACCTCCTCGCTCACGCCCTCGACTTCAATGTCGATGTCGGCGCGCGCCGGTGCGCAGCACAGCAGCGCACACACTGTGAGCGCCGCCGCACGCAGGCATCGTTCAGGTGCGCGTGGCATTGGTACGGGACCGGAGCGGCTCGAAAGAAAGTTCTTCCATGCCGGTCGTTCGACCCGCCGGGTCGAAGCGTCGTTCCCGCACACTGGTGCGGCCGCCGCCCTCGACCAGCACGATGGTCGTGCAGCGCGTCCCGTACTTCGCATCGGCCCCGTTGCGCGTATCCACGATGAACGGCGCGGACAGCATGCGTTCCCATTCCGGCGGCGCGCCGGTGCTGGGCAGCTCCGCGTCGCTTGCGGGCTGACGATCGGCAAGCATCTGCTCCAGGTCGCCGAGCGACGGCCGCGAGCCGGCGATCAGCCGCGTGAAGCGCGCGTGCGTTCGTGCAAGCTTCGGCCACGGCGTGTCGAGCAGATGGTTGCTCAGACCGTACACGCCGGGTTCCAGGCGGCGCGCGAACGGCGTGGCCCGATTGGATGCGTACACCATCTCGTCGGCAGTGGCGATGAGGAGATTGAAACCCGCATAGTCGGCGGCGCGGCGGCCGAGCTCATCGGCGAAGGCCTGGGCCGACATCGTGGCGGTGAGCCACTGCGTGACCAGGTCGCCGCGCGATGGTGCGCCCGGCTGCGGGCGCTGCATGTCGCGGAAGTTCGTGACGACACCGAAGCGCCCCCCGCGTGACAGTCCCAGCCAGGTGCCGCCGGCCTGCAGGTCGCGCCCCGCCAGGATGCCGGCAGGCGTCTGTTGCCGAATACCAGCATCGTCCGCCCACCATTGCAGTGGATCCGCCGGACGGTCATGAAACTCGTCGCGGTTACCGGCGAAGATCAGCCGGTAGCGCGGGTGGGCGTTCCACGCGAAGACGAGCAGGCACATGACCGAATTCTAGTGGAGCGCGTCCCAGGCGGTCTTGAGAATCAGCAAGCTGACCACCCCGATGAACACCTTGCGCACGAAACCGCTGCCATGCCGAATGGCGAGGCGGGTGCCGCAGAGCGCGCCGGCGATATTGCACACCGCCATCCCTGCGCCGAGGGGCCAGACCACGTGGCCGCGCGCCCCGAACCAGAGGATCGCGGCCGAGTTGGCGGCCACGTTGAGCACGCGCGCGCAGGCCGCAGAGTGCAGGAAATCGAACCCGAACAGGCGCACGAACACGATCATGAAGAAACTACCCGTGCCAGGTCCGAAAAAGCCGTCGTAGAAGGCGATGCCGACGATGAGCGCCGCGGCCACGCGGGTGTCGCGGCGCTGCAAGGTGCGGGGACGGTGGTCGGACCCGAAATCGCGCCGGCGCAGCATATATAAGAGAACGAGGGTCAGCAGCACCGGGACCAGCGGGCGGAACAGGTCCGGCGGAATCAGGATTACTGTGTAGGCGCCTGCCGAAGCGCCGGCAAAGGAAAGCACGGCGAACGGCACGAGGATCCGCCACGGAATGCGGACGCTGCGCGCGAAGCGTGCCACGGCACTCACCGTGCCGAAGATGCTCGCCACCTTGTTCGTGCCGATCAGCGTGGCCGGCGGGGTGTTGGGATACGCGCCGAAGAGCGCCGGCAGCTGAATCAGGCCGCCGCCGCCGACCATCGAATCGATCAGGCCCGCGCCGAACGCGGCCACCAGCACCAGCGCCAGCTCGACCGTCATCAGCTCGTGCGCGCCGACGGCGTCAACCACAGCGGCGCGCGTGTGAGGTGCGCGATCGCGTTGGCGTAATAGCGCAGCACCGGCAGCTCAGCGGGATTGGCGCGGAAGCGTCCGCCTTCCTCGAGCACGAGCCGGCGCAGCGTGAGCATGCGCAGCCCGACCAGGACGGTGTATTCGGGGTCGCTGCGCGGCACGTAGACGTGAGCGCCGAGCGCCTCGTAACGCTTCTGCAGCTCCTGCGCACGCGCTTTCACCTCCGCCTCGGTCCAATCGCGTTTCGGCTCGGCGACGAAGAGCTCTGCGACGAGCGAGGCGGGCAGCACCGGCACGATGCGCCCAACCGCAGTCATGAGATCGGATGCCAGCTCCATCACACGTGCAGTGCGCTGCTCGCGATCGAGCGTAGCCGGGTCCCAACCGCGTTCCTTCAGATAGGCGCGCAGCGAGATCGGGGCGCCGAAATTGGCGCAGGCATAGCCGAAGCGATACCACTTGCCGCGCAGGCGCAGGCCGATCTGCGAGAGCACGAACCTGAGCGTCGTCTTTACCGCCGCGAAACCGGAGTGCCGTTCCGCGTTCGGATCGGTGTCGCGCAACAGCGTGCGGTCCTCGAGAACGCGATCGTAATTGATGGCCACCGGCACGAACACGATGTCGCGGCCGGCGCGCGCATCGAAGGCGCGCAGCATGTAGTCGATGAGGCCGATCTTCGGCTGGCGCAGCAGTCCGTCGCGGCTCAGCCCGCCCTCGGGGAAGATCGCCTGCACCGCACCGGCCTCGGCTGCGATCTGTACGTAGCGTTCCAGTACGCGGCGGTAGAGATCGTTGCCCGATCCGCGGCGCACGAAGTAGGCGCCCAGCGCGCGCACCAGCTGCTGGATGGGCCATACCTTGGCCCATTCGCCGACCGCGTAGCTGAGCGCCACGCGCGCACGGGCCAGGTGCGCGACCAGGATGTAGTCGACGTTGCTGCGATGGTTGATGACGAACACCACGCTCGCCTCGGGCGGCAGCGAACGCAACGCGCTCTCGTCGGCGTGACCGAGCCGAACCCGGTAGAACATGCTCAGGAGCGCCTTGCCGATGGCGCTGCCGACGCGGAAATAGAGGTACGCGTTGAAGGCGGGAACGATTTCCCGCGCATACGTTTCGACGCGGGCCAACGCCACTTCGCGGGGAATGCCCTCGGCTTCCGCCGTGCGCGCCGCCTCGTGCATGACCTTGGGGTCGTACACCAGCCGGTCGATCAGCACCTGCCGGCGGGTCACGGCGATCGCCGGGATCTTCAGGTGCAGCGAGCGGTTCAGCTGATCGGTGAGGCGGTTGACGCGCCGGCCGATGAACCAGCGCGCGCTCGGCAGCAGCAGGCGCGAAACGAGCGCCCACGCGGCGAGCAGGCTGAGCAGGACTACCAGCCAGAGTGGCAGCGATACCGTTTGGTTCAAAGCCGCTTCCTTCTTATTGGTTCGTTGGAGCGGATGGTGAATCGTGTGTCAGCGGGCCGCGGATTTCAAATCCCAGAGTTTCGCGCCGGGCTCCTGCCGCAGCGGCCGCCGGGCGCCGCTGTCGTACCAGTCCTCGATCAGCCGGAACGAAATCGAATGGATCGTCGGCAGCGCGGGCGTGCCCTGCGCGATTTCCTCGCGGCTGAACCAGCGCGCATCCTCCAGCTCGCTGTCCGTGCGCACAGCGGCGGAGCTATCCGCGTTCGCCGTGAAGCCGAGCATGAGAGAGGAGGGGAAGGGCCACGGCTGCGAGGAGTGATAGGCGATATCGCGCACGCGCACGCCGGCTTCCTCGAATATCTCGCGCGCGACCGCATCTTCCAGGCTCTCTCCGTGCTCGACGAATCCGGCTAGCGTCGAGTACCGGCCGGCTGGCCACGAAGGCTGCCGGCCGAGCAGCGCGCGATCCCCGTCGCTCACGAGCACGATGATCGCCGGATCGATGCGCGGGAACTGTTCCTTGCGGCAACTCTCGTTGGTGCACAGGAGCACGTGTCCGGCGCGGATCGCGAGCGTCGGCGAACCGCACGTGCCACAGAAGCGATGCTGGTGGCGCCAGACGCTGAGCGCGCGTGCATAAGCGAGGAGATTCGCCTCGTCCTCGGGCATGACGTGGCCGTAGAAGCGCAGCTCGCGGAACTCGCCTTGCGGATGCGAGGGCGGTTCTTCGCCTCCGACCTCGATCAGGAAGCAGTTGTGCTCGCGGAACGCGCCGAGGTACACGAGATCGGAGGTGCCGGCGGCCTGGACGATGGTCTCGCTGGATTCGAGCAGCACCGCGCCGGTCATTTCGCCGTACCGGACCAGGTTGCGTTGCCGCCAGACCGGCACGAATCGCGCGGTGGGTTCGCTCGCCGCCCTGGCCAGCCATTCGGGCCGATCGCGCAGCTCGCTGTGGCGATCGAGGTAGCCGCCCGAAAAGGTGTTCTGTCGCTGCATCGTCCTCTGATCCGATAACCGCCCGCACCACGTGTGCACGGACCGGCAGAGGGCGCGCTAGCTGCGGGCTGAGCCCCCGACGGGTTTGAGCAGGGCGCGGCCCGCGATCCGTCGCCGACGCCAGCCGCCGCGCGGCACGTGGCACAGCGTGCATCTTATCTGCTCCCCGCCCAGCACGTCTCGCAGATAGAGTCGCCCGCAGGGCTCGCAGCGAGCAAGGTCGAGCTCATCGCTGCGCACCAGCGCCAGCAGCAGGAACGAGGCATGTTCGAAGGAGACGCGCGCCGGCTGGTGCAGGGCCTGGTAAGTCTCGTAGGCCTGGCAGATTTGCTCCCCGCGCTCCACCCCGGGGCCCTCGGCGTCGTGTGCGGAAGCGGGCAGCAGCCCGAGCATGCTGTAGAGGCAGGCGAGCGTGGTTGCTTCGAACAGCAATGCAGGGGAGCGCAGGAAGTACTCTATTTGCTGCGGCGACTTGCCGCGATGCCTGCGCACCGGTTCCGCGTGCTGCCCGAGCAGATAGGCGCGATACAACTTGCGGATACGGTCGTCGCTCAACCCCGTCCACGAGCGAATCGTGCACGTGCGCGCCTCGTGCCGGATCATCCGCACGGCGAGGTCAAGGCGCACGCGATCCCTGTTGTAGCGGTCATCCGAAACGCGCATATGGGTCTCCGCGCCCAAATTCCAGCCAGGAATGTCACCAGAAAAGTTTGGTATATATAAACCACAAAATTGGGATGGCCCACAAGCAGAGAATCGTCCAGAATCCGCGCAAAACGTCGTGCGCTGCACGCCAGGGAGGGAACCCATGAGAACGATGCAACTGCTGCCGGGCGCAGCCTCGAACGGCGACAAGTTGCCGGCGGACCAGCTACACGCGGAACGATCGCACGCGGATCGCCGCTGGCGGCGTCATGCGGTCCTCGGTAACGCCGTGCTCGAGCCGCTGTACGAATTGAATCGTGTCTACCTGCACACGCTGGCCAGAACGCCGCGCCAGTGGCACACGACCGCCGGCCACGTGCGTCTGCCCGATCCGGTGTGCCTCGCCCTGATCGCGCTTCCGCCGGAGCAGCGCACGATCGCCGCGCGCTGTCCGTTCTCGCTGTTCAACGCGCACTTTCAGGATGACGGCTGGTGGGCTGCCCTCGCCAATCCGGCTGCCGTCGAGGAACGCGACGCACGAACCGAAGCCAACTACTCTCAACTGGGCACGTTTGCGCAGCCCGCGCTGTTTTTCGCCTGGCACCTGGCGCAGTCGAACCCCGCGGCGGCGCGCGTCGTATTCGGCATGGCGCCTGCCACGCTCGCGGTATTCCGCACGCTTACGCTCACGCGTCTGCAACAGATCGCTCTCGAGGATCCGGATGTGATCGTGCCGCGCTGGCCCGAGCGCGCTGCGTTCTGGAAGGCGCTGCTGGGTGCCGTGCCGCGTTCACCGGAGGAGTGCGCGAGCGAAGCGCACCTGGTGGGTCTGCAAATGCTGGCGGCGGAGCTGCCGGAGCCTCAGGAGCGACTCGCGGCGAGCTTGCGCGCCAAAAGCCCGTAGGCGAGGAGGTTGATTGCAATCACCGCGAGCCCCAGCACCCACTGGATCTCGCGCGTGAGGCCGTCAGGATAGATCACCGGCGTGATGTAGTGCGCGATGAAGCCGCCCGAGTATCCGCTCTCGCCCGCGAGCGCCCGGTACTCATTCTCCAACGGTGTCAGCGGACAGATCCGTCCGGCGAACTCTATGTACGCCGCCCACGCCATCGCGGGCAGATGCAGCGCCGCGATCCACGGCCGCCACAGCGCAAGGAATCCGCCGAACACCGCGAACACGATGAACAGCAGATGGATCACCATCACGGCGTCGGCCAGCCAACCGTAGTGCATGATCGAAGGCGACTTCAGCCGAACGGATTGTCGCCGGTCGCGGCCGGCAGGCGGGAGAACTTGCGCCAGAACGCCCACGCCCACAGCAGCATGAAGAGCACATAGCCGCCGATCACGATCATGAGGCGCGTGAAATCAAGATGCGCCGGGACCTTGGCATTGGCATCCACGACCAGCTGGAAGACGGCCATCAGGAACAGCAGCGTCATGATCCCGTGCCACAGGAGCTGGCGCTTGATGTAGTCGACCGTCGCGGCGATGCGCTCCGGCGCCAGCCAGAAGTCGCGGTTCGGGAAGCGCCAGCGCATCTTCGGGCGCTTGCCCAGGAGGCCCGGTAGCACCAGCGCCACGCCGAGCAGGATCGCGACGATGATCAGGTTGAGGATCACGAACTCATGCGCAGTGCCCCAGCGCACTGCGGCGCCGGCCGCGTTGAACTGCACGGCCAGGGGGGTGGGCAGGGAGGGCAGTTGCAGCACCATTTGCACCACGGCGATCACCGCCAGCAGGATCAGGGCGCGCGCCAGCGAATGGTTCAGCGACATGGCCGGGCCCCCTTGTTTTCATGAGTCGCCGGCACGACTGTCCAGAAACTCAGCCGCGTCCTCATTGTGCTAACCTTCCCCGCCTTTGCGCCGCCCGCGCCCACAGCCCCTATGATTGCGCTTTCGCTCAAGAATCTCACCAAGACCTACAAGAACGGCGTTCAGGCCCTCAAGGGCATCGACCTCGACGTGGAGCAGGGCGACTTCTTCGCCCTCCTGGGTCCGAACGGGGCGGGCAAGACCACAGCCATCGGCATCACGACCTCGCTCGTCAACAAGACCGCGGGCACGGTTTCGGTCTTCGGCTACGACCTCGATACCCAGCCGGAGCTGGCCAAGTCCTGCATCGGCCTGGTGCCGCAGGAGATCAATTTCAACCAGTTCGAGGCGGTCGAGACCATTGTCGTGAACCAGGCCGGCTTCTATGGCATCCCCCGGCCCCTCGCCAAGGCGCGGGCGCAACGGTACCTGAAGCAGCTGCAGCTCTGGGAGAAGCGCCACACGATGGCGCGCGCGCTGTCCGGCGGCATGAAGCGCCGCCTGATGATTGCGCGCGCCCTGGTGCACGAGCCGCGCCTCCTGATCCTCGACGAGCCCACCGCCGGCGTCGATATCGAGGTGCGCCGCTCGATGTGGGACTTCCTGCGCGAGATCAATCGCCAGGGCACGACCATCATCCTGACGACGCACTATCTCGAAGAGGCCGAGCGCCTGTGCCGGCACGTCGCGATCATCGACGAGGGCCGCATCATCGAGCGCGACCGCATGAGCAACGTGATCAGAAAGCTGCAGACCGAGACCTTCGTCTTCAACCTGCGCGAATCCATCGGGGCGCCGCCGCCCCTGCCGGGCTACGATGTCACGGTCACGGACGATCACACGCTCGAGATCGAGGTGGACCGCGAGCAGAACCTCAACGACATCTTCGCGCGGCTTTCCGACTCGGGGATCGAGGTGCTGAGCATGCGCAACAAGGTCAACCGCCTCGAGGACTTCTTCATGAAGTTGGTGGAGAAGGGCGGAGCGAAAACCTCATGAGCGAATCGCGCTTCGCCGCCAACCTCACGGGCTTCAACACGATCATCATCCGCGAGTTCGGGCGGATCGTGCGCATCTGGGGGCAGACGATCCTGCCGCCGGCCGTCACCGCGACGCTGTACTTCCTGATCTTCGGCAGCCTCATCGGCCGGCGCATCGGCGAGATGGGCGGCTACGACTACATGCAGTACATCGCGCCGGGCCTGATCATGATGGCGGTGATCACGAACTCCTTCGGCAACGTGGTGTCCTCGTTCTTCGGCGCGAAGTTCGGCAAGCACGTCGAGGAGCTGATCGTCTCGCCGCTCCCGAACTGGCTCATCGTGCTCGGCTACGTTGGCGGCGGGGTGCTGCGCGGGCTCGTGGTCGGCGCCGTGGTGACCGTAGTCGCACTGTTCTTCACGCGCCTGGAGCTCGCCAACGTGTTCGTGGTGATCTCATCCGTGCTGCTCACGTCGATCGTGTTCGCGCTCGGCGGGTTCATCAACGCGATCTACGCCAAGAACTTCGACCAGATCTCCTGGTTCCCGACGTTCATCCTGGCGCCGCTCACCTACCTGGGCGGCGTCTTCTACTCGGTCAAGCTGCTGCCGGATTGGGCGGAGGCGCTGTCGCACGCCAACCCCATCCTCTACATGGTGAACGGCTTTCGTTACGGGTTCCTCGGCGTATCCGACGTTGACATACGGCTGGCGTACGCGATCATGCTCGCGTTCGCAGGTTTCCTGTACGGGTTCGCGGTCTTCCTGATGAACCGGGGCACCGGCATCCGCGAGTAGCCCGGAAAACATGCAATCAAGGAAAGGCCCGCTGCCGTTCGAGGAGAGGGCCGAATCGTCGGTCGATTCTACTTCTGCTTCCAGTTGCCGCCGGCGTCCTTGTTCCACCAGCCCGCCGGGGCATTCGCGACCCAGCGCTCGGCGAAGGTGCTGCGGATTTCCGCTTCCCACTCAGGGTGACCGTTGGCCTTGGCGATCTCCGCGTACAGCGTCGTGCGATCCTTGTTCTCGTCGGTCACGAGCTTGCGCACCGTGGTGCGTTCCGGCAGCGGGATCAGATTCTGATCGCGAACATCGACCAGGCCGTCCGCCGTCAGGCCGATCGCGCCGGAGCCGAAATACTTCGCCAGCGTTGCGGTGCGCGTCGTCATCGACTCCTTGATGGCGTTGACTTCGGGCGTGGAGATCTCGAAGTTCACCTGTGCGTGCGCAGGCGTCACGAGGAAGTCGAGTACGGTGCCCACTGCGGCGAACAGCAAGCGCTCGGACCCGGGCTGGAAGTTGCGCGAGGTCTTGTTCTTGCGGCTTCGGCGCGTTCTGCTCGCCGACGGTGCCGAGGACCTCCTTCGTGAACTGATCGGCCGCCTTCTCCGCCGCGGCAGCGGGGAAGTAGACGTTGATGGTGACGCACGCGGCGATCAGCACGCTCACGAGCGCCATATGAATCGGAAACAAACGACGCATGACAGCCTCCTCTCTATTCCTCCCCAGCGGGTCCTCCCCAGCGGGGGCCGCGCGCCCGCAGGGTCTGCGAGTCGCGTGTGCATTCTGGATCAGGGCGCTGAACGGGCCCTGAATATTGAACAGTATGCTTCACTCCGCGGGATTGTGCTCGGCGAGAAACGCCTCGGCCGCGGAAGAAACCGGTTGCGGCCGGATTGCGTCCAGCGCGCGATCGCCGCTCTTTTCCCGAGCGCTGTCGTCTTCCTTGTCATCCGTCTCTTTCACGCAGCCCTGCAATTGCACGAGCGTGCCCAGTCGCTGCTCGACTGCGTTGGCGTCCATGAGCACCTTGCTCGTCGACATCTGGGCGGAGGATGCGCTGCTCGCGGAGCCGATGCGCTTGACGGTGCTCAGCAGGCGACGTGTCAGCCCCGTGTAATCGCTGCCGACGCGGCGGCCGTCCTCGCCGCAATGGGCCGCAAGTTCGCGGACTTCGTTGCCCATCGAGTTGATGTGCTCCGCCTCGCGCTCCAGCTCGCGAAATGAGCTCATGCCGCCGCCGAACGTGCCCGACCTGCCAAACCCGCCCTGCTGCGTTGATCGCTGGGTCAGCTCGGCGTCGACGACTTCGAGTGCCTGCCGCAAGCGCCCGAGCGCGTTGCGCGTATCGTCGATCAGCCGCTTCACGTGGGAGTCTCGCTCCGAGTCGTCGATCGCCGATGCCGTGGTGGAGCCCACGAGCGCAACGGCCACGAAGGTGGCCCGAAGCAGAGTGCGGTAGCTGGCGTTCATCTTGAGTGCTCCACGAAAAGAGGTGTACAACAGGCTAACATCGCGCGCGAGGACCCAGCTACTTCACGACGGGTCCGCCCGTGCCCTGGATGGCCTTGAGCTGCCCCACCAGGCGGTTCCAGTTGACCCGGTGCGCGTTGCCGATGATGTCGATGCGCGGAATCCCGCTGCCCTTCACGATGTAGTAGGCCCCGCCGGCCGCCGGCTCCACGCCGTCCATGTAGCAGATCTCGTTTTCCAGCCGGCACGACAGCCCGAGGCGTGCGTAGCCGAAATTGTCGAAGAATCGCATTACGCCGCCCTGCAGGGCGGCGGCCACGCCGCCACCGCCGCCGCCGATGTTCGACAGGTTGTTGACGGCGCGCTGGCTGATCCGGTGCCTGGACTTGTCCTTCGGCGGTGTGTACATGCGCGCATCGAATCGGATCGGCTGCCAGCGGAACAGCTCGAGATTGCGCACGTCGGCGTCCAGCCGCCCGGTGATCGTCCCGAACGAGAACGTTCCGGTCACGGCCTGCAGATCCAGGTTGCGCATGGTGATGTTCGCGCTCAGTCGCGGATAGGTGCCGAGCGGGTCGCGCAGCTTCATGCCGCTCACGACGACGTGGCCGTCGAAGATGCGCGCTTCCAGGTCGCCGCCGAACGAGAGGACGCGTTCCTCGAGCGTCACGTTCGGGATGCGCCCTTCGATCGCTCCGGCGAATGTCGGCCAGCCGAAAGCCTCGGACAGCAGGCGCATGCTGATTGGCTTGAGCTCGGCATCGAAACGCAGCGCGAGGTCGGGTGTGCCGAAATTGCGCACGGCCAGCGTATTGATCGCCAGGCCGCCGTCGAAGATCGGCAACAGCGCCGGCTCGAGCAGGCGAAAATCGGCGCCGGATGCAGCGAAGCGAAGGCTGGCGGCGCCGCCGGCCAGGCCATAGAGGTGCGCGCTGTTCCATTGCAGTCGCGATTCGGGATCGGCGCCTGCCGCGCTTTTCTTCCGTGCCTCGCTCGACTGCCAGACGACGCGGCCTCGCAATCCCCGCATGCCGAGCTTGCCGGCCTTGTCCTCGGCAGAAACGTCATCGAGCGCCAGATCGATCGCCGCCGGCGCACCCGCGGCAATCCCGACTGATCCGGACACGCCGCCCGATGTCGTCAGGTCCTTGAGCTCGGTCGACAGGAGAAACGGCTGGAACAGGCTCGCATAGGCGCCAGGAAAGGTCAGCGATTCGAGATCGACATGCAGCGCATTCAGCAACGGTTCGCGCGCGAAGTCGAGCATGCCGCGAACCTTGCCGCGCGCGACGCCTTGCAGGTCGAACTCGGCGCTCTCGAGCGTGAGGGCCTCGCGCTCGTCCTGCCAGGTTGCCTTCATCCTGGCGTCCAGCGGATGCTCGCCCAGATCGATGAAGACCGGCTCGCTGTATGCCTGGCCCATGGCGGATCGGAGCGTCCCTTCGAGCTCCCAATCCGCGCCCACCCGGCGCAGACGCGCATCGAGATTCAGTCCCAGCTTGTCGGTTGCCACCGTTCCCGCGGCATTGTTGGCGGTAAGCTCCTCGAGCGTCGCCCGTATATCCAGCGCGGTGAGCCGCTCGGTACCCCGCGCCTCGACATGAAATGCCGCGCGCCCGTCCATCTGGAACCCTTCCGGCGGCTTCACCCAGGGTGCTGCCACTTTTTGCAACGTGGCAATCGGCATCGCAGTGCCATCGAGGGTCGTCCGCCACCCCTGCGGCGTCCAGCGGCCCGCCATGCGCAAGGCTCCCGTGCCGATCTTCACGCCGGCAATGTTGAAATCGAGAACGTCCCAGCTTGCTGTCGTAGCCCGCCTCGGCGAGGAAACTCTGCGTTCCCAGCGACGCGAGCTTCCCGGTCACCCGGGCGCGCTTGCAACGAAACTGCGGCTCCCGGACGATGGGGTCGGGACAGGTGACGGTCACGCGTTCCAGCGAACCCAGGCCCGCAGGCAGTGTCATACGCCTTGCGGTGACTTCGGCCACCGTTCTGGAATCCGCGCCGATCGTGAGTCGCACGACCACATCGCGCGCTTTCCAGGTGCCGCCGTCGATGTCGCCGATCGCGAGTCGGACTTCGCTGACAGCCGTGCCCGGTTCAGGCAAGACCGTGAGGACGGTGGCCACGAACACGAGGACGGCGGGCAGCGGCAGCGGCGGCCGGCGCGCCGGGCTTGGATGATTTTTCAAGGGTCGCTGACGCTGATTACACGGGCTGCGCGAGATGCCATCGGCATGAAATGGGCATTAACGGCGAGTCGCGTTCGCGCTGTCAACCCGCGCCGGGGCATGTTGATCCTGCTCCTCGCCGTGTTGGCGACGGTCAGCGCCTGCACGGGCTCGTTCATCTACAACCGCCTCGATTTCCTCATTCCCTTCTACTTCGGCCAGCGCGTCACGCTCGATGAACCACAGGAGGCGCAGCTCGAGGCCGCGGTCCGCGGGTTTACGGCGTGGCATCGCACCTCGCAGCTCAAGCGCTATAGCGAGTTCCTGCGCGGACTCGCGCAGGACGCCCAGCGCCCGACCACGCGCGAGGAAATCCAGGCCACGGCGCAGACGATGGCGGCGTTCTGGGACGACCTGATCGCCGGAATCGTGCCGGAGGGGACGCAATTGCTGCGCACGCTGTCGCCCGGGCAGGTGGACGAGCTGCTGGCCAGCTTCGCCGAGGATGACGAGGATGATTACGACGAATACTGCGAGCCGCCGCCGAAAAAACTGATCGAGCGGCGCATCAAGGCCATGACGCGTTCGGTGAAGCACTGGACCAGGGCGCTCACCGACGAACAGAAGGCGGTGATCGAGCGAACCGCGCGCCACATGAAGCAGCTGGGTTGCGCATCGCTCGAGAGTCGCGCGCTATGGCGCGCCGAGATCAAGAACACCCTGCTCGAAGACCGCGACGCCGCGGCGACGCAGGCGCGGCTGAGGGTGCTGATGCTCGAGCCGCAGCGCACGTGGACACGCGAGTACCGCGAGGGCTTTCTCAGGAACCGCTCGCTCATCATCGACCTGCTGGCCGAGCTCGACACGACCTGGAGCGACAAGCAGCGCCAGGCGATCTCGCACCGGCTCAACGGCATCGCCGACGATCTGGACGAACTCGCCGCGGGTTAGGTGCCGGACTTCAGAGGATGTACACGATCTGTGCTGCGCCGGAGGCGGGCGCAAGCGCAGCCAGCGTCCAGCCGACAAGGGTCACGAGCTGCGTTCTCATTTGTTGATTTCCTTTTCGTCTGACCTGCTCTTCTTTTCCTCCTGCTCCCGCTGTATTCGCTCAACCTCTCTCTTCGCCTCCTCGCGCCAAGCGGGGCCTCCCGTATCATTGGAATTGTCCAAATGAGTACCTGTGCCGGGTTTGACCTCTCGTAGCATCGCCCACCCGGGCAACTCCTCTGTCGTGGTTACTTCGAATTGTCTGCCCTGCAGAGGGACTTGGAATCCTGCGAGAAGGAATGTCGGCTCTCGCTTTGAGTTCTCCGGGCGTGAGAACGCCACGAAAAGCGTGCTACCTGGCGAACCGGGGAAATTGGCGTACCAGGACGTGTGCCCAGGATGATTATTCACCCCGTGGATTTCCAGCTCGAACGATTCGCCGTCGTTGACTTCGACGATCACGCGGTCGCCGGGCCGTGCGCTGGCGAAGGGGATTTCATTCGGGCGCACCCAACGGGAATAGATAAACTCTCTCTTGAAGTAGTTCTCGTCGATTTTCGCTTTAGCTCTCGCTGAAATAGCAGGCGGCGTGGTTGAGCCTGGCTGAAATAGTACGAACCGCTGCTCTGGCCGTTGCGGATCGGCCGCTTGTTCGCCCCCTGAGGCGAGTCCGGATGCGAAAACGTATAAAGCGATAGCGATCAGGCTGCGCATGGAGACCTCTGCGCGACGCATTGAACGAATGTGGACGGAAAACGGCTTGAGCCAACCTCGGCGTCTTTCCACTGACACTCCCTCGGCCCCGTTCTTGGACCTTCGACGCGCCACCGCGCTTCTATTGAACGGCGGTTGGGGTCGAGCCGAAGCTACGACCGCGATACTGCAGAGTCAAGAAACCACAGATTGAGCGCGGAAGTCGTTAGTCGATGTGATCGCGATGGGCGAGGACATTGTGAAGGTCAGCCGCCATCGCTACGCGCACGTGTTCGAGCGGTGCGAGGAGCGCGCGCCCGGCGAAAGGCTCGATGCGTTCATCGGCCACGAATCCACCAGTGGTTGCGAAATTGGTGTGCCGGTTGCGTCGCGAGTTGCAAGCGCATGATTCATTTGGTGCAAAAAAAGAAGCGGCGCGGATCTTCAATCTCCGCGCCGCGGTTCCAGGTGGCGTGGGGTGCGCCAAATTCCTGGAAGTTTGCCCTTGCAGTGACCCGATTCGGCCGTCGGCGCCGGTTCTCTAGTTCCCGTCGTCGCGGCCGCCGTCGACCGTGACGTCCTTCGTGCACTTCCCCGCCGCCTTGTCGCAATTCACCGTCACTTCGCGCGCGCCGACGTTGCCGTTCGGCCCCGTCACCGTGGTGCTGCGCGTGTAGCCGTCCTCCGTGCGCTGCGTGACGTCATTCACCGTGGATACGCCGCCATTGCGACCCGTGTAGGTGACGTCGCGTGTGCGTGTGCCGTCGCCGTCGTTGACGACCACGGCCTCGCGGGTCGCCGTGCGGCCCTGCGCATCGGTAAAGACGGTATAGCGCGTGTGCCCGTCTTCGGTGCGCGTGGCCACGTCGTTGACTGTCCGCGTGCCGCCGTTGGGGCCTGTGTAGGTCACGTCCCGCGTGCGCGTGCCGGCATCGCGATCGTTGATGACCGTGGCGTCGCGAGTCGCGGTCTGACCGTTGCTCCCTGTGACGACGCTGTGGCTGCTATGCCCGTTTTCGGTGCGCTGACGCTCCGTATGAACGGTGCGATCGCCGCGCGGCACGTTGGGACGCTCCGTACGTTTGGCCGGCGCGCCGCGCTGAGCCGAATGTGCGCGTGCGCCGTCGCGGGCCTCGGCGTTCTGCACGCCGACGCTCAACACGAGCGTAAGCGCCGTCGCAGCGGAAATCAGGGCCAGCTTGGAAATTCGGCGAATCAACATATTCGGCTCTCCCGTTGATTGGTTCACGATCCCTTCAACGCGGCTGGGGCGCCCGCGTTTACCGGCCATGCGTGACGGCGATCACACGACGCGCGGGACGCGTTAGGCTTATCACCCGGGAGGCGCCTACGGCCGGGGGCCGGCGGATGTCGCGCGTTCATGGAGCCGACGGAGGGCTGAAGGCCGACATACCGATGGCGTGGATGCGGCACGGGCCGACGCGCTAGACTTTCGAGCAAGCCAGGTGGGGATGCGAAACGTGGCCTTGAAGCGCGCACTGATCGTGGATGACTCGAAATCGGCCCGGGTGGTCCTGAGCCGGATGCTCCAGAAGTACGACATCGACGTCGACATGGCGGAGAGCGCGGAGACCGCCATCGAATACCTGGTGCAGAACCGGCCCGACGTGATCTTCATGGATCACCTGATGCCGGGGATGGACGGCTTCCAGGCCGTGCAGGCGATCAAGAACAATCCGCGCACGGCGACGATCCCCATCATGATGTACACCTCGCAGGAAGGTGAGCTGTACGTGGGCCAGGCGCGTGCACTCGGCGCGATCGGCGTCCTGCCCAAGCTGGTCAAGCCGGTGGACGTGTCCAAGGTCCTCTATCAACTGCATCTGCTGCCCGAGCGGCGCGATGCGTCGCCGCCCGTTTTCATTCCCGCGAACGCGGCCGCCTCCGCTGCGACCGAAGGCGAAACGAAGGCCGACGCGGCGCGATCGGCGGCCGGCCTGGTGCCGGCGGACTGGCATCCGCAGCTCGAATCCGCGCTGCGCAACCACGATGCGGAGCTGCGCCGCTTCACGGTCGCGAGCCTCGATACGTTTGCCGATCGCGTGGTCGGGGACATCCGCAATTCGATCAACGAAACCCCGGTGCTGCAGGCCGCGCCGCCGCCGCCCGAGCGCAAGCCGCCGTACCTCTGGATCGCAGCTGTAGCCGCCGCGGTCATTCCCGGGATAGTGCTCGCGGTGTTCTATTCGCGTGCGCTCCAAGCCAATCGCGCGCTCGCCGCGGAACGCGATCGGCTGACCGCAGCGAACACGACATTACAGGCCAGCGTCTCGCGCCAGAGCGAGCTCAATGCATTGCGCGCGCTCGGACCGAGCTTCGACCGGGAGCCGCTCGGCGACGCGTTGGCGGGACCGATTGATCCCGCGCTGAGGCGCGTGGAACCGGTGTCGTACGGCGAGGTTCCGCTATCCGGCGCTCGCCTCGATACGCTGCGCGAGATGCTCGCTGCGCTCCAGCAGCGTTCGTTTCGTGGTGAGGTGCGCGTCGAGTCCTTCGCCGGGCGCTATTGCCTGGTGGGCAACGCCATCGAGGGCTACGCGCTCGCGCCGGTGGAGCTTCCCGCAACCAAGTGCGATCTGATCGGCAATCCGTTCGACGAGGCCCTCACGCCGGCGCAACGGCAATCGCTGGCCTTTGCGAATCTCGCCGCGGGGGTGCCGCAGCGGACCGATGGCGCCATTACCGTGATCACGGGAATCGGCGGCGAGGTTCCGGCCGAGCGCTATCCACTCAGTCCCACGACGGTCAGTGCGGGCGAGTGGAACGCGATCGCCAGCCGCAACAATCGCGTGGAGTTTGCCGCAGTTGCCAGCCCCTAGCGACCGCGCCCCCGATTCGAGGACGAGGACGTCCCATGTCTGAATTCGCGCCGCCGCTGTGGCTTCGCAGCCCCCACCTTCAATCCATCCTGCCGAGCTTTCCCTTGCGTCGCGCGGCGGTCGAGCGCCGCGCCGTGTCGCTGGTCGAGGCGAGCGAGGAGGTCATTCTCGATTGCGGCGAGGGAGTGCGGCTGCAGGGGTTCTGCGCGCGGCAGGAGAGTCGCGGCCGGTCGCGGCCCGAGCAACTCGTGGTGCTGCACCATGGTTGGGAGGGCAGTGCCGACTCTCTATATATCCTCCTGCTGGGCCAGTTCCTGTTCGAGGCGGGCTTCGACGTGCTGCGCCTCAACCTGCGCGACCATGGCTCCACGCATCACCTGAACCGCGACATCTTTCATTCGTGCCGCATCGAGGAGGTCGTGGGCGCGGTGCGCGGGATCCAGAGACTCGCCGCGGGCCAGGAGCTGAGTCTGGTCGGTTTCTCGCTGGGCGGGAATTTCGCGTTGCGCGTCGGTGCGCGCGCGGGCGCCGCCGGCATTCGATTGCGCAAGATCGTCGCCATCTCGCCGGTACTGGACCCCGAGGCCACGCTGGCGGCGCTGGAAGACGGCTTCTCGATCTATCACCGCTACTTCGTCTACAAGTGGGCGCGCTCGCTCGGCAAGAAGCAGCTCGCCTGGCCCGGCGTCTACGACTTCGGGGAGCTGATGCGCATGCCGCGGCTCACCCTGATGACCGAGTACCTGGTGCGCAAGTACACCGATTTCCCGGACCTGCGCAGCTACCTGCGCGGCTACGCCATCGTGCGCGGCGCCCTCGACACGCTGGCAGTGCCCAGCCGCGTAATCGCCGCGGTCGACGACCCCATGATCCCGGCGCGTGATCTGGACCGCCTGCCGCGCACCAGCCTGCTGCGCGTAACGCCGACGCGCTTCGGCGGCCACTGCGGTTTCATGGACGGCAGGGGCAGCGAGAACTGGATTGCGCGCGAAGCGTTGAAGGAGCTGCGCCAGGTCTGATCACGGCATCAGGGCGCCCGCTCGGCGATGGCGCGCTTCATTTCCTTGAGCCACGCGAAGAACCGCTCGAGCAGCGCGGTGTCGCGCTGCGGCGTGAAGGCCGTCGCGCCTCCCGCGGGCGCGAACGACACCGACTCACCGGCGATCAACTGGCCCAGTCCGCGCGCCGTCGCTTCGCGTTCGGCATGGCGGTCGACGCGCAGCGACGTCAGATCCGCGAGGCGCTGACACAAGTAGTCGGATTGCGAGAGCCCGCCGGTGACGATCAACCGCCCGAGGCGCTCGCGATGATGCTGCATCTCGTCGAGGTTCACGCGAATCAGGAACAGGATGCTCTCGAGCACCGCCAGGAACCTTTCTTCCGGCGTCCCCCCGCCCACGAAACGCGATTCGAAATCCGGCACCCAGAAGGGCGAGGCAAGCCCGGACACTCCATTCAGGAACAGCGGCGGCGTGAGCTTCGCCGCGTCGGGAGCGTGCCATGCGCCGAGCATGCGCTGCGCGTCGACGTCCTCGCTCTCACTCAACCAGTCGAATGCACTGGATGCGCCATTCACACTGCCCTCCAGCACATAGGCGGTCGACCGCGCGTCGGACCACACCACGCTCGTGAGAAGCGGTGGGGCGCGCAGCGGCTGCGGAAGGAAGCACTGGATGAAAGCCCCCGTGCCGAGGTTCACGTACGCGGCATCCGGATCGATTGCGCCGAACGCGAAAGGAACGGTCGACTGATCGCCGGTGCAGACCGTGACTGGAATGCTCCGGCCCGCGGAGCGCAGCGTACCGAATGCGTGGCGGCTGGTGACCGGCGCCGGCAGCAGCCCGGCATCGATGCCGAAGAGCTGCAGCAGATCGGGCGCCCAATCCCGCGTGATCGGATCCCACAGCTGCGTGCGCGACGCGTTGGCGGGGTCGACGACCATGGGCCGCTCTTCCAGCAACCGAAAAAGAATGAAGCTCGACAGCGGGCCGAGCGCGAGACGCTCCTCGGCGGCCGCGCCGCGAACCTCATCGAGGTTCTCGAGGCACCAGCGCAGCTTGCTCGCACCGTAATGCGGCGAAAGCACGAGCCCGGTGCGCTCGTGCACGCTCGCAGCCTGCGGCCGCAACGTCTCGACGAATGCCGCGTTGCGCCGATCCTGCCAGGAAATCACCGGGGACAGCGCCCGCCCATCCTGCCTGTCCCAACAAACGATGCTGGAACGCTGCGTCGCCAGTCCCGCTGCGGCAATCGCCGTCGTGGGGTCGAGCTTCGCCAGCGCGTCGGCGATCGCCGCCCCCAGCGAAGCAATCAACTCCTCGGGATCGTGCTCGACGCGATCAGCAGAAGGCCGGCGCGTGCCGATCGGCGCGTAAGCCTGCGCCACGACGCCACCGCGCCCATCAAAGACGATCGCGCGGCTGGCATGACCGCCCTGATCGATCGCCAGGAAATGCGCAGAAGCTGCCATCCAGGCTCCACAAGAGCTGCGCCGGATAATAGCCTCGAACCCGCTCAGCGATGACGCTGCCGTGGCGACGGTCGCCCGCTGAGGCGTCTGGGGCTCTCCGAAACCGTCGAGGTCGCAGCGCGCAGGTCGGCGCTGAGGCTTGTCTGCGACCTTCCGAGACCGTCGGCGACAGGATGTCGCCGTCGGAGCCTACAGGGATGTATTCACGGCGTTCTCGGAAGGTCGCAGACAAGCCTCAGCGCCGACCGAGCGCCGCAACCAGGCGGATTCAGCCGAGCAGCCAGCCGCCTCAGCGCGCGGCCGTTCGCCTCGGCATATAGGGCGACTCGATGTCCTGCCAGCCCGCCCCGAGCGCCTTGTACACGGCGACGAGGGCAGTCGCCGAGTCGGTACGGCTTTGCGCCAGCTGATCCTCGGCGTCGAGCAGCACGCGTTCGGAGTCGAGCACTTCGAGGAAGTCGGCGATGCCGCCGTCGAATCGCAGGCGAGCCAGCCGTGACGCCTTGGCGCTTGCCGCGGCCGCATCGGCCAACGCCGCCTCGCGTGCCACAGCGCGCGAGTAGGCGACCAGCGAACCTTCGGTATCCTCGAGCGCACGCAGCACCGTTTGCTCGTACTGCGCCAATGCACCGTCGGCGCGCGCGCGGGCCGCGGAGATGCGCGCCTGCACGTGGCCGAGGTCGAAGATCGCCCAGGAGATCGACGGGCCATAGCGGTAGGTCTCGGAGCTCCCCTTGCCGAGGTCGTCGCGATCCGCGGCGTTCCAGCCGAAGCTGCCGATCAGCGATACCTTCGGAAACAGGTCCGCCACGGCAACGCCGATGCGCGCTGTCGACGCGGCGAGATTGCGTTCTGCGAAACGGACGTCCGGGCGGCGCCGCAGCCACGCGGTGGGATCGCCGACCGGGGTGAACTGGGGCAGGGGCATCATCGGGCGCGGCGCGAGACGGTCGTTCAATTCGCCGGGCCGGCGGCCGGTGAGCACCGCGAGCCGATACTGCGCGCGGGCGATGGAAGCCTCGAGCTGCGGCAGCGACGCCGCCGTGGTCGACAACTGGGCCCGCGCCCGGGCCACGTCCAGCTCCGTGCCGCGGCCGCCCTCCAGGCGCACCCGCGTCACGTCGAACGTGCTGCGCTGGTTCTCGGAGTTGCGCTTCGCCACCTCGTAGCGGTTCTGCAGGCCGCGCAGCTCCATGTAGTTGCGCGCCACCTCGCTGGTGAGCGTCACGAACGCGTCGTCGAGCGTTGCGAGCGCGCCGACGAGCTCGGCGTTGCGAGCCTGGTACGCGCGCGAATTGCCGAAGCCGAAGATGTCCAGTTCCCACGCGGCATCGAAGCCGGCATCGTAGAGCTCGAACTGGCGCGCATCCGCGGGCAGATCGGGCCGCTCCAGCACCGTCACCTTCGACTTGGTGCGCGAGGCGCGGCCGTTCACGCTGGGCAGGAAATCGAAACCGGCGTCGCGGCGCAGCGCGCGCGCTTCGCGCAGACGCGCGGCCGCGAGGCGCAGGTCGTGATTGGACTTCAGCGCATCCTCGATGAGCGAGGTCAGCACCTCGTCGCCGAACACGGTCCAGAATCGAGCCGGCACGGCTTCGGCCTGATAGGCGGCATCCTGCGCGCCGGCGAATTGCGCGGGCAGCGTTTCCTCCGGCCGCTGGTACGACGGCCCGAGGGCGCAGCCGCCGATCAATGCGGAAAGAATCAGGACGGGAAGCACGGAACTACGCATGACTCTGGTCTCCTGCCGGATGCACCGCAGGCTTGCGACTCATGCGCTCCGCGATTCGCTGCACCACCACGTAAAACACCGGCGTCAAAAACAGTCCGAAGAAGGTCACACCGAGCATCCCGGCGAGCACCGCGACGCCCATCGCATTGCGCATTTCCGCGCCGGCGCCGGTCGCCACCACCAGCGGAATCACGCCCGCGCAGAATGCGAACGAGGTCATGAGGATGGGGCGCAAGCGCAGGCGGCACGCTTCCATCGCCGCCGCTGCCGCGTCCAGGCCGCGCTCCTGCAGGTGCCGCGCGAATTCCACGATCAGGATCGCGTTCTTGCACGCGAGCCCGACCAGCACCACCAGCCCGATCTGCGTGAACACGTTGCTGTCCGCGCCCTGGCCGTTGAAGCCGAGCCAGGACATGAGGCCCGGCATCTGTCCCGGCGGGAAGAAGCCGTCGATGCCTGAGAGCCAGACTCCGGCCATCGCGCACAGCAGGCACATCGGCACGATGAGGATCACGGCCAGCGGCATCGCCCAGCTCTCGTACTGCGCCGCGAGCACCAGGAAGGCGAGCAGCACGCACAGCGGGAATACCAGCAGTCCCGTGTTGCCCGAGAGCTTTTCCTGGTAGGTGAGGTCCGTCCATTCGAACGTGACGCCCACGGGCAGCACGCTCTTCGCGAGCTGCTCCATCGCCGCGATCGCCTGACCCGAGCTGACGCCGGGCGCCGGATTGCCCTGGATGTCGGCGGACGGGTAGCCGTTGTAGCGGTTCACACGCTCGGGGCCGAACGTCTCGCGCACCGTCACCAGCGAGCCGAGCGGTACCATTTCGCCGGCCGCGTTGCGCGTCTGCAGCTCGCGGATGTCCTCGGGCCGGTCGCGGAACGGCGCGTCGGCCTGTGCGATCACCTGGTAGGTGCGGCCGAACAGGTTGAAGTCGTTGACGTAGAGCGAGCCCAGGTACACCTGCATGGTCTCGAAGACGTTCGACAGCGGCACGCCCTGGCGCTTCACCTTGTCGCGGTCGACGTCGGCGAAGAGCTGCGGCACGTTGATCTGGAACGTCGAGAAGGTGCCCGGCGCGAAGGTCTTCGCGCCTTCCGGCGAGTAGGTGGCGCCCGTCAGCTGCTGCACGGCGTTGTAGAGCTCCTTCGTGCCCAGGCTGCCGCGATCCTGGATCTGCATGCTGAATCCGCCGAGGGTGCCGATGCCTTCCACGGGAGGCGGCGGGAACACCCCGACGAACGCGTCCTCGATCGGCGCGAACTGCATGTTGAGATCGTTGACCAGCGCGCCGAGGTGCATCTTGCGCTCGTCGAATTCGCGCAGGCCGAAGAAGATCACGCCGTCGTTGGACGCCGAGGAGAATCCCGCGATCGACAAGCCGGGAAACGCCACCGCATTCACGATGTCCGGATGCTTGAGCGCGATATCGGTCATGCGCCGGATCACCTGCTCGGTGCGATCCAGGGACGAGGCATCGGGCAGATGCGCAAAGGCGACCAGGTATTGCTTGTCCTGCCCGGGCACGAATCCGCGCGGCACCGCCATGAACAAGAGTGCGGCGAGCCCGATCAGGATTGCGTACACCGCAAGCGCCGGCCGCGTGCGGCCGAGAAGCCGGCCGGTCGAATTCCTGTAGCGCCCGGCGGAGCGCTTGAACACCCGGTTGAAAGGCTCGAACAGCCATTTGCCGAACAGCCGGTCCATCCACTGCGTGACCTTGTCCGGCGGCGCATCGTGCGGCCTCAGCAGGAGAGCTGCGAGCGCGGGCGACAGGGTCAGCGAGTTGAAGGCGGAGATGACCGTGGAGATCGCAATGGTGACGGCGAACTGCCGGTAGAACTCGCCGGTGAATCCGGAGATGAAGGCGAGCGGCACGAACACGGCGCACAGCACCAGCGCGATGGCGATGATGGGTTCGCTCACCTCTTCCATCGCCTTGTAGGCCGCCGCGCGCGGCGACAGGCCCTCCTCGATGTTGCGCTCGACGTTCTCCACCACGACGATGGCGTCGTCGACCACGATGCCGATGGCGAGCACCAGGCCGAACAAGGTGAGCGCGTTGATCGAGAAGCCCAGCAGCAGCAGGATCGAGAAAGTGCCGATGATCGAGATGGGCACCGCGATCAGCGGAATGATCGAGGCGCGCCAGGTCTGCAGGAACAGCACCACCACGATGACGACCAGCAGCACTGCCTCGAGCAGTGTCTCGACCACCGCGGTGATCGACTTGCGCACGAAGCGCGTCGGATCGTAGACCACATCCCACTCGATGCCGTCGGGGAAGGTCTTCTCGATCTCCTTCATGGTATTGCGCACGCCGTCGGAGCCTTCCAGCGCGTTCGATCCGGGCGCCTGGAAGATCGCGATGGCGATGGCGTCTTTCTGGTTCAGGAGGCTGCGCATCGAGTAGTCGGACGCGCCCAGCTCCAGCCGGGCCACGTCCTTCAGGCGCGTGATCTCGCCGTTCGCGCCCGTCTTGATGATGATGTTCGCGAATTCCTCTTCGGAGACCAGGCGGCCCTGGGCGTTGACCAGCAGCTGGTAGTCCACGTCCTTGGGAGCCGGCTGAGCGCCGACGCGGCCCGCGGCGACCTGCAGGTTCTGCTCGCGGATCGCGTCGACCACGTCACCCGCGGTGAGACCCACCGAGGCGACCTTGCCCGGATCGAGCCAGACCCGCATGGCGTAGTCGCCCGCTCCGAACACGAAGATCTGCCCCACGCCGGGCAGGCGCGCGAGCGCGTCCTTGATCTGCAGAACGCCGAAGTTGCGCAGGTACACCGGGTCGTAGCGGCCGTCCGGCGAGAACAGATTCACGACCATGAGGAAGTTCGGCGCCGACTTCGTGGTCGTCACGCCGAAGCGGCGCACTTCCTCGGGAAGCCGCGGCAAGGCCTGCGAAATGCGGTTCTGCACCTGCACCTGGGCCTGGTCGACGTTGGCGCCCGGGCGGAACGTCACGGTGAGCGACATCGCGCCGTCGCCGGTGGACTGCGAGGACATGTAGATCATGTTCTCGACGCCGTTGATCACCTGCTCGAGCGGAGCGGCGACGGTTTCGGCGATCACCTGGGGGTTCGCGCCCGGGTACTGCGCGCTCACCACCACCGTGGGCGGGGCAACCGCCGGATACTCGCTGATCGGCAGCTGGAACAGCGCCAGCACGCCCCCCAGGAAGATCACGATCGACAGCACCGCCGCGAGGATCGGCCGGTCGATGAAAGCTTTTGAAATTTGCATGGCCCGCCCTCAGAAGGACGTGGACTGCGACGAGGACGAGGGCGCCGTTGCGGGCGGCGGCACGCCTCGCCCCCTGGTCACGCCGAGGTCCATCGGAACCGTCGTGGTCTGCACGGGCATTCCCGGCCGTACGCGCTGCAATCCGTTCACCACGATGACCTCGCCCGGTTTCAATCCCTCGAGCACCACGCGCAGGCCGTCGATCACGCGGCCGAGCTTGATGGCGCGGTATTCCAGGATGTTGTCCTTGTTCACCACCATCACGTACTTGCGGTCCTGGTCGGTCGCCACCGCTCGATCGTTGATCAGGACCGCCTGGTACTTGCCGCTGCCCAGGAGCTGGAGCCGGGCGAACAGGCCGGGCGTGAACTTGCCGGCGCCGTTGTCGAACACTGCGCGCGCACGGATGGTGCCGGTGTTCGGATTGACCTGGTTGTCGACGAACACCATGTGGCCTTCGTACGGAAAGCCCGTGTCGTTGGCGAGCCCCATGTAGACGGGGTTCGGCGCATTGCGCGAGCTCGGCCGGTTGCCGGCGAGATTGCGCTGCGTGTAGAGCAGGTAGATCTGTTCGTCGCCTTCGAACTCGACGTAGATCGGGTCGAGCGACACGATGTTCGTGAGGAGCGTCGCCTCGCCGGAACCGCCCGACACGAGATTGCCCTCGGTGATCTCGGCGCGGCTGACCCGGCCGGCGATGGGCGAAAGGATGCGCGTGTACCCGAGGTTCAGGCGCGCGACATTGGCTTCGGCTTCCGCGGCGCGCACGGCTTCGGCCGCGACCGCGTCGGCGCTCGCGCGCTCGTCGAATTCGTCCTGCGAGATGGCGCCGGAGCTGCGCAGCTTCTCCGCGTTCACGCGCATCTGCCGGGCCAGCTGGGCCTGGGCGCGGGCCGAGGACACCTGCGCCTCGGCGCGCTGCAACTCCGCCTGGAAGGGCTTGGGGTCGATGACGAAGAGCAGGTCGCCCTTCTTGACGTTGCCGCCCTCGTGAAAGGCTATGCGGTCGATGTAACCGGAGACGCGCGGGCGGATCTCCACCGAATCGATGGCGCGCAGGCGCCCGGTGAATTCGTCCCATTCCGCCACCTCGCGCTCGAGCACCGTGGATACGGTGACCGGCATGGCCTGCGGGGCGGGCGCCGCTTCCGGGCCGCAGCCAGCGGCGAGCAATGCTGCAAGCACGACGGCAAAGCCGAGGGCGATACGTCCTGAAGACGTCAGTATTGAAAAGAGCATTGAAAACGTCCTGTCGACGGGTTCTGGAATACCGCGGTTCTTGCTTGGCGGCGGCGCAGATTAGGCCGGCCACCCGGCAGGATAAACCGCTGCTATCGAATTACACTCATGACTCTCGCGCATCAATTTTCCTGGCTTCGAGCGCATGTCGCCACCTCGCTGCGGTCGTGTCGGCGCCGTAGCGACCGGTCAAATGCGGCCTGCCGTTCGTCCCGTGGTTCGAATGGGACGGTCTTCTCCTAGACGAATGAGCCGCATCTGCTTCGACAACACCCGAGTCTCAAGTGGGGGTGACGGGCAGGTGCTGCCCCTTGCCGGTCAATTACGGCGCGCAATCCGTCCCGGGGCAGGGAACAGCGTGGTCAGAAACTCGACGAATACCTGCACCTTGGGCGATGCGTGGCGGTCTTTGACCCAGAGAGCGGAAACAGGTTTCTCCGGGACGAGACGCCACTCGGGCAGCACCCGGGTCAGAAGCCCGGAGGCGAGGGCCCGGTCGGCAATGAAGCTCGGCGCCGGCGCGATGCCCAGGCCCGCGATCGCCGCGGTCATCACCGCCTCGATGCTGTTGAACATCAACTGCCCGTTGACCGCGACTTCCCTCTGGTCGCCATTGCGTTCCAGGCGCCAGTCGACGTTCGCCCCGGTGTTGGGATTGAAGAAGCGAATGCTCGAATGCTGCTTCAGGTCTTCCGGTTCGACGGGCACCCCGGCCCGCTCCAGATAATCCGGCGCAGCCACCATGAAGACGGTCGGCACGGTGAGCTGGCGAGCCACGAGGCGCGAGTCGCTCAACTTGCCGACCCGGATCGCGACATCGATGCCGTCCTCGATCATGTCCACGATGCGGTCGTTGAAGCTCACCTGCAGCATGATCTCGGGGTATTGCGCGAGAAAGCGCGGCAGCGCCGGGATCACGTACTCGCGCCCGAAGGACTGCGGCATGTCCACCCGCAGACGGCCTCGGGGCCTCTGGCTGGTGGCCGCTACCTCCGCCTCGGCTTCATTGAGTTGCCCGACCAGGGCACGGCAGCGCACGAAGAATGAGTTGCCGGCGCCGGTCAGGCTCAGCGAGCGGGTGGTGCGGTTGAGAAGGCGCACCCCGAGACGTTCCTCGAGGCGCGACACCGATTTGCTGACGGCGGAAGGGGTTACGCCCAGGCCCTGCGCGGCGGCCACGAAGCTTCCGGCTTCGACCACACGCACCAGCGTCACGATGTCGCTGAGATTGTCCAAGCGCCCTCCCCAGGAAGCGCATCGTGCCCGAATTATTAATGACCAGTGGGCACGAGTGTAGTTCGGCCGTGCACCTTTACGGGGCGCGGGCGCCTGCCTAGGCTTGCCGCAGTTCGAAGAGGGTTGCCCGTGTCATGTGGCTGATCTCGCATGCGTCCGGAACGATCGGGCGCGCGGCATTCCGCGCGGCGGTCGATCGCGGGCATGGTGTGCGCGTCATGGTCCGCGACCCTTCCCAGGCTTCACTGTTCGCACCGGCGGCGCGGGCCTCGGGAGCTGAATCCCGCGGCGAGCGTCCCGGTGAGACCCCTGTCGAAGTAATAGTCGCCGATGTTGCCAACACGGCCGAGCACAAGCGCGCATTCGAAGGTGTCGAGGCCGCGATTCTGACCGCTCCACTCGGCTCGGAGTTCGTACCGTGGCACCGCGCGCTGGCGGAAGCCGCTGAAACCGCGCGCGTTCGCCACATCGTGCAGCTGAGCGGGCAGGGCGCGGATCTGAATTCGCCCACGCGCATCCTGCGCTGGCTCGCCGATGCCGAAGCTCAGGCCGCGAAGGCCGGCATTCACGCGACGGTGCTGCGGCCGTCGTTGTACATGCAGATGCTGTTCAAGCACGTGCCGGAGATATCCTCCTGCGGTGTGATCGAGGCTCCGTTCCGCCACGCGCGCTGGGGTCTGGTCGATGCGCGCGACGTTCGCAGAGGTGGCCGTCGATCGGCTCGAGCGCGGCGCCAAGCCCGGCGTGCACGAGCTCACCGGCCCACAGGCGCTGGACTACGCCGAGATCGCCAAGATCGTCTCCAGGGTGATCGGGCGCAAGATCCACTACGTCGACGTCTGCTCGCCCAAGGCGCGCGGGCGCCTCGAGGCGAAGCGCGTATCGCCGCGGCTCACCGAGGCGCTGCTCGAATACTGGGACTTCCACGCGACGAGCGGCACGACCCCGCGGCTCACCAACGAGATCGAAGCGATTCTGGGCCGGCCGCCGCGCAAGCTCGCCGAGTTCGTAAGAGACCACAAAGCCGAATTCGGCGGCAGCCCTGCCCCAGCTTCTTCTCGCTCTGGAATCGCAAGTAGCCAGTCCTGAATCTCTTCCATGAGATTCAGACCGGAACCAGTCGCGTCCGCCGAGTATCGGCGCGAGCGCGCCGCTCGGGCAGCGAGCCGGCGATGCGCTTGAGAACCCGCTCGGCGGTTGCGCGCCAGCCGGTCAGCTTCCCACCGTAGATACCCAGTACGCGCGGCCGGTGCGGCCGATCGGGCATCAACAGAGTCTCGCGCGAGCGATGGAACGCGTGGCCGCGACCGGCCAGCAACACGCGCAGGCCCGCGAAAGCCTCGAGGCTTCGCAGCTCGAGGGATGCGTAGCGCGGAAAATAGTGGCGCAACACCGAGAGCAGGTAGTGGCGTTCCGAGGCGAGCGGCTGCACCTGGTCGGGGTCGCCATGAAAGCGCGTTTCGGTGGTGCCGACCAGCGTACGCCCATGCCACGGCATCACGAACACCGCACGGCCGTCGCGCGGGCTCTCCACATAGTAGACGCCGCGCGCCGGCGTTCCGGGGACGATGATGTGTGTCCCCTGCACCAGTTCCAGCGCCGGCACACCGATGGCGGGCGCGATCCGGTCGGCCACTTCAGCGGCCCACGGGCCGCCGGCATTCACGAGCACGCTCGCTGCGCACTCGGTTGCGCGCCCCGCCTCGACATAGCGCACGATCGAACCGTCCGCGTTGAGCTCCGCGCCGATGAACTCGGCCGGCGAGGCGAGCGCCGCACCCAGGGCAAGCGCCGATTGCATGATCGCGCGTGTTAGCGCGGCATCGTCAGTCTGCGCGTCGAAATATTGCAGCACGCACTGCAGGCCGCGCAGCTCCAGACCGTCGAGCGAGATCCATTCCTCCTGCGGAACGGTGCGCGACTGCGTACCCGGACCGTACCCACCGAGCAACGCGTACAGCGACAGACCGATGCGTAGCTGCCAGGGGCGGCGGCGCGTCTGGGCATAGACGGGAAGGTAGAACGGCACGAGGCGCACCAGATCGGGGGCGATCTCGAGCATGATCCGCCGCTCGTTCAGGCTCTCGTGCACCAGCCGCAGCTGACCGCTCTCCAGGTAGCGCAGGCCGCCGTGGATCAGCTTGCTCGACCTGCTCGATGTGCCGTTCGCGAGGGCGCGCTTTTCGAGCAGCAGCACCGATTGCCCCGCCGCTGCGGCCGCCTGTGCTACGCCGACTCCGTGAATCCCGCCGCCGACCACCACGACGTCGTATCGGTGCATCGGCATCAGCCGGACGGCGCCGCCGCGGCGGTGTTCCGGAACGCGGCGATCATCGGCTCCACCGCCATCGTCTCGATGAAATCCGCGCCGCGCGCCGCCAGTTCCAGCGCCAGGTCGATGCGGTCGACCTCGTAGATCGCCCAGCGCCAGGGGCCGCGCCACAGCCTGCCGGCGGCTGGCAATTTTTCATGATCGCAGAACAGGTATTCCGGCTTGAGCGCCTCGAACTTCAGCCGCGAGTGCGCGCCGTAATCGCTCAGGCACCAGCCGATGCTGAATCCGCCGTGCTGGCGCGCCATGTGGATGGCGAGCAGGTCGAAGGAAATGATCACGCAACGGGAGCGCAGGGGCTTGAGGGTCTCCAGGACGCGCGGCACGACCACTTCGTGCCCGAAACGGCGCAGGCTGGCGCGCTTGATCTCGGCGAACAGGGTGATTTCGCGCCGCTCGGCCACCAGGTCGACGACTTCGCGCAGCTGCGGAATGCGCACGTTGCGGTGCCGGTCGCCGAAGCGTTCCTTCTCGCCGACCTCGAGCGCGGCCAGCTCGGTGGAAGAAATTTCGAACACGCTGCCCGCCACGCCGGTGGTGCGTGCCAGGTCCGCATCGTGCAGCACCATCGGCACGCCGTCCGCGGCGATCTGGATGTCGAATTCCAGGAAGCGCACGCCGAGGTCCATGGCCGATTGCAGGGCCGGCAGCGTGTTCTCGGGAAAGTCGCGCGCGTTGCCCCGGTGCGCGATGAGGTGGATGAAACGGGGTGAGGCGCTCATGCGGCAGGCTCAGAGGCCGTTTCGACGGCCTTGTCGCCGAACTCCGACGGTCGCGTGCGTTCTCATTCAGCGGACCCTGTGCAAGGATCGGACGGCGGGGATTATACGAGGAAGACCCGATGCGCCACGCAAAGCAACGAGCAGGGATGCTGTTGTCCGCGGCCGCCCTGATGACAGGTTGCGGCGGCGGAAGCGGCGGTGAGGATTCCGGCAATCCCCCACCGCCGCCTCCGCCTCCTCCCCCCGGCAGCGGCCTCGACGCCCGGCCGAGCAATACGACGTGCCTGGCCCCCGATCGGAACACCGGCAACGTCACAATCGGGACGCAGCGCGCGTTCCCCAATCTGTCGTTCTCCACGCCCGTCGCCTTGCTGCAGGCGCCCGGCGATGCGACGCGCTGGTTCGTCGTCGAGCAATCCGGCTTCGTGCGCGTGTTCGACAACGACGCCGCGGTGGCGACCGCCGCGCAGTTCGTCAACGTTTCGAGCCTGGTGCGCTTCCAGGCCGGCAGCGAGATGGGGCTGCTCGGCATGGCGTTTCATCCGGATTTCCCCACTGACCCGCGCGTGTACCTCTCCTACAGCACGGCATCGAACCCGCTCGCGCTGCGCATCTCGGAGCTCACCACCCCGGACGGCGGCGCGACGCTCACGCCGGCCCCGGTGCAGACCATCCTCACGATCAACAAGCCCAACGCCGAGACCAACCACAACGGCGGCGGAATCGCCTTCGGACCCGACGGTTTTCTGTACCTGGGCATGGGCGACGGCGGCGGCGGCAACGACATGCACGGCGCGATCGGCAACGGTCAGCTGCTGACGACGCTGCTCGGCAAGATGATTCGCATCGACATCGACGGCACCAGCGCGGGTGCGCCGTATCGCATACCCGTGGACAACCCGTTCGCCGCCAGCACGGCGTTCTGCGGCGTCACGGGAAGCGGCGCGCAGAGCTGTCCGGAAATCTATGCGATCGGCATGCGCAATCCGTGGCGCTGGAGTTTCGACCGTCAGACCGGACAGCTCTGGGTCGGCGACGTGGGGCAGAGTGCGCTCGAGGAGCACGACCGCGTCGTGCGCGGCGGAAACTACGGCTGGCGCTGCTTCGAGGGCGCCAATTCCACGGGATTTGCCTGCGGCAACCAGCCCAATCCGCTACCGCCGGTTGCGCAATACGGGCGCACCGAGGGCAGTTCCACGACCGGCGGCTACGTCTATCGAGGCGCGTCCATTCCGGGGCTCGCCGGCCGCTATGTCTTCGGCGATTTCGGTTCCGGCCGCATCTGGCACATCGCCAACGACACGGCGCCGACGCTCACCGTCACGTCCGCGTCTTCGCTCGACACGACCTTCAACATCTCATCCTTCGGCGAAGGCAACGACGGCGAGCTCTACCTTCTGAGCTACGGCGACGGCCAGATCCATCGCATCACTGGATCGGGTGGCGGTGGAGCGGGCGGTGTCGCCACGCAGCTTTCCGCCACCGGCTGCGTCAGCGCGGCGAATGCGAGCCAGCCGGCGAGCGGGTTGATTCCGTTTGCGCCGAATGCGCCGTTCTGGTCGGACGGCGCGCTCAAGGAGCGCTGGATGGGCCTGCCCAACGGCCAGAACATCACGGTCGGCGGCGACGGCGACTGGGACTTCCCCAACGGCACCGTGCTGATGAAAAACTTCCGTCTCGGCAACACGCTGGTCGAGACGCGGCTCTTCATGCGTCACCCGGATGGCGTGTGGGCAGGCTACAGCTACGAATGGAACGGTGCGCAGTCCGATGCAACGCTCGTGGTGGGCGGCAAGCAGACGACAGTGGGCGGGCAGACCTGGATCTTTCCGAGCGGCTCGCAATGTCTGGAATGCCACACCGCTGCGGCCGGGCGCGCGCTCGGACCCGAGACGCGCCAGCTCGCGTTCAACATCACCTATCCGCAGACCGGCCGCAATGCGCACCAGCTCGTGACGCACAACGCCATCGACACCCTGTCACCGCCGATCGCGAACCCGGCGGCGGAAGTGCCATACCCCGATCCCTACGGCAGTGCGGGCACTGTGAACGAACGGGCGCGCTCCTATCTGCACACCAACTGCTCGCAGTGTCATCGCTTCGGCGGACCGACGCCGGTGGGCATGGATTTCCGCTATTCGATCCTGCTGGGGGCCATGGCGGCCTGCAACGTGGCGCCGACGCGCGGCGACCTGGGAATCGCCAATGCGCTCATCATCGCTCCGGGCGAGCCGGATCGTTCGGTGCTGGTGGCTCGCATCAGCCGGCGCGACCTGAACCAAATGCCGCCGCTCGCGACCGCGCGCGTCGACGACGCCGGCGTCGCGCTGATTCGCGACTGGATCACCTCGCTCCAAGGCTGCAACTAGGAGAAAAGAAATAAATAGGCACGAAGAGGGCGGGGGACTTATCCCGGGTAACTCCCCCGCCCTCTTCGTGCCTATTTATTTCTTTTCTCTTCGAAGCGAGTGATCGGCGCTCCGCTGGTGACGGTGATGTCGCCGTCGACGACGGCGCCCTTCGCGATGGCCAGCATTCGCGCGGTCACGCTGCCGTGGATCACCGCGGTCTGGCCGATTTCGAGCTTTTCGTCGATCACGATCGTGCCCGTGACGCGGCCCGCGATCACCGCGTGGGCGGCGTGAATGCCGCCTTCCCAGTGCGCGCCCACCGCCAGGTTGACCGAACCGTCGACGCGGCAGTCGCCCTGGACGTGGCCGCACACCACCAGCGGGCCGGTGGTTTCGAGATTGCCCACGAACTTGGTGTGCTCGCCCAGGAACGTGGGCGTGCCCGAGAAGGCATCGCGCAATCTGCGCTTGGGGCTGTCGTTCATGTGCTCCTCGCGGGCGAGATGAGGGCGCTAGAGTACCCCAAGTTCGTGCGCGGCTGATTCATCGGGCCGATCTGCCAGTACAATGGCGCCGCCGCACCGCCGGGGTTTCGTCATGATCACCATGTTCCGCCAGGCACCTTTCCGGATTTCGCCCGCGCCGCGCTACCTGCTCGTCTTCGTTTTGGCGCTCGCCATCGCGCTGTCGGCCTGCAGCCGGCGCCAGACGGAATGGGAAATGGCGCGCGCCGCCGATACGGTCGAATCGTACGAGCGCTTCCTGCAGTCCTTCCCCGAGGGCGAGTTTTCCTCGCAGGCGCAGGCCCGCGCCAAGGAATTGCGCGAGGCGCGCGATTGGAAGAAGGCGGTGTCGGCCAACACCCTGGGCGCCTACCAGAATTTCGTGGCGCGGTATCCGGATGGGCGCATGAGCGACGAGGCGCGCATCCGCATCGAGAGCTTCACACTCGCCTCGGGTCTGCCGGCCAACCCGGAGGTCGGTACGCGCGGACCCGCGCCGATCCCTGCATCACCTCCCGCAGGAGCCGTCGCGACCGCGCCGGCGCCCGCGGCAGCGCCACCACGGCAGGCCCCGGCAACTCAGGCGGCGTCTGCTGCGCCGCGCGAGTCTGGCGGCGGTGGGTATCGCATTCAGCTCGGCGCATTCTCCGGCGGCGACAAACAGGCGATGGGCGAGTGGCGCCGGCTGCAGCGCGAATACCCGAAGCTCCTGGATGGCCTTACTCCGTCGGTGAAGTTCGCGACCACGACCTCCGGCCATCTGTACCGGCTGCAGGCGGGTGCGACCAACGAGGCGCGCGCTCGAGACATCTGCGCGAAGCTGCAGGCGGACGGTCAGGCTTGCGTCGTAGTGTTGCCTTGAAGTGACGCGTTTGCCGCACGTGCGCGTCCATAACTGACAATCTGCGTCACCGGCCCGCCGGGTCCCCGTCGGGCACAAGTCTTTGATACGAAAGGTCTTCCGCCGTTGGCACGGCGGATGCTTTGTCCTGGTCAAGAGTTTCGTAGCGGATCGATCGAATGCGGAAGTCCAGAGTGGTTGCGCTGCTCCTGCCGGAAGGCAGCGAGTCGACCGCACATCCGGAACAGGCCGCGGCGCTGCTGGTGCGCCGGGCCGATGGGCAGTTCGCCCTGGCGACGATCGACGCGCGAGTGGCACGGGCACGGCGCGCAGTGAATGCGGGCAACTTTGGAAAGAGGTGAACGGGCCCGAACAGTTTTGTTTTGCGAGTTGGTTTCCCCCTGAACCCCTGTGGTTCGCTCTTGGCGCCGCGCATCAGCTTCCCCCGCTCGCGGCGCTTCTTTTTTTCTACATCTTGCTCATGCCGGCGCTGCTGCGCTCCGCACCGCCCGGCGCAGCGCCGCCCGCGCCAGCAGGCGTGTGGAATCGAGCGTCGGCAGCGGAGAATTCGCGTCGTTCATGATCAAGGGGATCTCGGTGCAGCCGAGTATCACGGCGTCACAGCCCTCGTCTTTCATCCGTCCGATGACCCGCTGATGGTAGGTGACCGCCTCGGGCTTGAAGACGCCGTAGACCAGCTCATCCATGATGATGCGATTGATTTCGTCGCGCTCGGCGGTGTTCGGGCGCAGGTACTCCAATCCACGCGCTGCGAGCTTTTGCGGATAGATCTCGCTGTCGACGAGCCAGCGAGTTCCGGTCACGCCGAGGCGCCGGAACCCGCGCTCGACGGCCTGTGCGGCCACGATCTCGGCGATGTGCAGCCAGGGCAGCGGTGAACGCGGTTCGACGTAGCCGAGCGCCTGGTGGATGGTGTTGTCGGGGCAGATCAGGAAATCGGCGCCGATTCTCGCGAGCTTGTTGGCGGAGGAGAGCATCAGCTCGCCCACTCCCTGCCAGTCGTCGCGATAGATGCATTTCATGTACTGCGCGAGCGAGTGCGTGTGCATCGAGACCTCGGGATGAGCGTGCGGGCCGAGAAGCTGCGCACCTTCCACGCAGACGGTCTGATAACAAAGCGCTGCGCCTTCGGCGGAGCAGGCAACGATACCGATGTGCTGGGGCATGGCTCGTGTTCCGTGACGTGTTGGTGAGAGGTTACGGCCAGATTTAGCGATCGAACAGTCGCTCGTTCATCCATACCGTGTCTTCGCGCCGTAGCCGCGCGTGCGGCGATGTTCGGCGCGCCGCGCCGGATGCGCTAAAGTGCACGCCTTTCTCCCTCCAGAGAAGTCCGCCAGAGAGCTCCATTCAGAGAACCAACATGCGCAGATTGTTCCTCGCCGCGCTGCTCGCCTGTGCCACCGCCGCGTCGGCAGCGCCTCCGGTCGTGCCGGATGCCGACAAGATCGAGACGCTGACGCTCGACAACGGGCTCACCATCATCGTCTGGCCGGACTTCGACATCCCCAATGTCGCGCTCTATAACTGGGTGCGCGCCGGCTCGCGCAACGAGGCGCCCGGCATCACGGGACTGGCGCACTTCTTCGAGCACATGATGTTCAACGGCACCTCGCGCCGGCAGCCGGGCGAGTTCGACCGCATCATGGAGGCGAACGGCGGCGCGAACAACGCCTCGACCAGCGACGACGTCACCGTCTACACCGACTGGTTCCCGCGTTCGGCGCTGGAAGTGATTTTCGACCTGGAAGCCGACCGGATCCAGAATCTCGCCTTCACGCCGTCGGTGATCGACAGCGAGCGGGGCGTCGTGTACTCCGAGCGCCGGCTGCGCGTCGAGGACGACAACAACGGCATGCTGTTCGAGCAGGTACAGTCCACCGCGTTCGTCGCGCATCCGTATCAGTTCCCCACCCTCGGCTGGCCCTCCGACATCAAGTCGTGGACCCTGGCCGATCTGCAGAAGTTCTTTCGCACCTACTACGCGCCGAACAACCAGACGATGGTGTTCGCGGGCGCTGTCGAGCCCAGGGAGATCTTCGCGCTGGCCCGCAAGTATCTCGCGCCCATTCCGCGCCAGGCCGCTCCCGATCCCATCCGCACGGTGGAGCCGGAGCAGATGGGCGAGCGCCGCGTGCGCATCGAGGCCGATGCACAGACGCCGCTCCTGCAGGTGGCCTACAAGGGCCTGGCCGCCTCCGATGCGCGCATGCCTGCCGCGGACTTGCTGATGACGATTCTCACCGAAGGGGACGCCTCGCGCCTGCATCGGCTGCTGGTGGAGAAGGAGAAGGCCGCGATCTCGGTGCAGGGTTACCTGCAGGAGGGATTCGATCCCGGACTGTTCTGGGTGTTCACCGCTGTGCCGACGGGCACCGACCCCGCGCGCACCGAGGAGTTGCTCTCCCATGAGCTCGAGCAGGTGGCCCGCGAGGGTGTGACCGAGGCCGAGCTCAAGCGGGCGAAGAACCTGTTTGCTGCGGCGTTCTGGAAGGAAGTCGGCACGATCGACGGCAAGGCCAGCCTGCTCGGCGAATACCAGACGTTCCACGGCGACTACCGCAAGCTCTTCGATGCGCCCGTGGTGTACGAGAACGTGTCGCGGGAGGACGTGCGCAGAGTGGCGGCGGACATTCTGAAACGAACGCAGAGGACCGTGGGCACGCTGGTGCCCAAAGCCGTGCCGACCGAGAAAGCCGCGGGGGAGGGCTGAATCATGCGCATCCTGATCGCTCTCGCCGCACTGACGGTGATGTCCGTGGGCGACGCTGCGCAGCCGGCGGCAGCCGGCGCCGGCGTGCGTGTGCCCACGTATGAACGCGTGGTGCTGCCCAACCGCACGACCCTCCTGCTCATGCCCTCGCATGAGGTGCCGCTGATCGCATTCCACGCCGTCGTGCGTGGCGGTGCCGTGACCGATCCTGCGGGCAAGCCTGGATTGAACGCGTTGACCGCGGGACTGCTGGAGAAGGGAGCGGGAAGCCGCGACGTATTTCAGTTCGCGGATGCGGTGGCCGACGTCGGCGGCAGTTTCACGGTGACTCCCGACATCGAATCGGTCACGCTGAACGGGCAGTTCCTGGCGCGCGATCGCGCGCTCATGGTGGAGCTGCTGTCGGATGCGCTGATGCGGCCGCGCCTCGAGAAGCAGCAGTTCGACGATCTGCGTGGGCGTAACGTCGAGTTCATCAAGGCGGCCAAGGATTCCAGCCCGGGCGAGCTCGCGCCGGTTTACGGCAATGCGTACCTCTTCGGCAGGCACCCGTACGCCAATCCGGTGAGTGGCAGCGAGGACAGCCTCGCTGCGATCGAGCACGAGGACGTGCCGGCGCAGTACCAGAACCAGTTCGGTGGCGACCGGCTGATCCTGGCCGTGGCGGGCGACTTCGACGTTGCCGAAATGAAGCAGCGCCTGCGCAAGGCGTTCGGCGGCTGGCGCAAGGCGAGTGCGCCGATGCCCGCCGTGAGCGCGGCGCCGAGACAATCGGGCCGGCGCGTGCTGCTGGTCGATGCACCGGGTTCGGTGCAGACCTACTTCTGGATCGGCAATGTCGGCGTGGCACGCCGCTTTGCGGAGCGCGCCCCGCTCGACCTGGTGAACACGCTGTTCGGCGGACGCTACACGTCGATGCTCAATACCGAGCTGCGCATCAAGTCGGGCCTGAGCTACGGCGCACGCTCGCGCTTCGACCGCGAACAGCAGCCGGGAGCGTTCGCGATCAGCTCCTACACGCAGACCGACACTACCGTGCAGGCCATAGACCTTGCGCTCGAGACGCTGGCACGCCTGCAGAAGGACGGCATTGCGCCGGATGCCCTGTCTTCGGCGCAGGCGTACATCCTCGGTCAGTATCCGCTCGCGCTGGAAACGGCGGCCAACTGGGCCGGAGCCATCGCTGACCTGGAATTTTACGGCCTGGACCGCGGCTACATCGATCAATACGCGTCGCAGATTTCCGCGGTGGATGCCGCGGCGACGCGCAAACTCATCGATGGCGTCTACCCGCGCACCAACGATCTCGCGATGGTGCTGATCGGCGACGCCGCGAAGATCCGCGAGCAGGTGAAGAAGTACGGGCCTCTGACGCAGATGACGATCCAGGAGCCGAGCTTCTCACCGGCGGCGTCAGTTGCGAGGAAGTGATCGCGGATCGGTCATGGCCCGCGGATCGATGATGGCGTTGAGGCGATGCCCGAGCTTCCCGACATCACAGTCTACGTCGATGCTCTGCAGGAGCGCGTGCAAGGCCACAGGCTCGAGGCGCTCGCCATCGCGAGTCCATTTCTGTTGCGCACGGCCGAGCCGCCGCTCGCGGCGATCATCGGCCAGCGCGTCAGCGCGCTGCGCAGGCTCGGCAAGCGCATCGCCTTCGGCTTCGAGAACGATCACTGGCTGGTACTGCACCTGATGATCGCGGGCCGGCTGCACTGGTTCGCGGCCGGCACGCGCATCCCGGGGCGGCGCGCGCTGGCGCGATTCGAGTTCGACAGCGGCGTGCTGACGCTGACCGAGGCCGGCACGCAACGCCGCGCCTCACTGCACGTGGTCGCGGGTGAACGCGGACTTGCGGCTCACGAGCGCGGCGGACTCGAAGTGCTCGAATCGACGCTCGAGGAGTTTGCGGCCCGGCTGCGGACCGAGAATCACACGCTCAAGCGCGCGCTCACGGATCCCACGCTGTTCAGCGGCATCGGCAACGCGTACTCGGACGAGATTCTTCACGCGGCGCGGCTCTCGCCCGTGATGCTCAGTGGCAAGCTCGGTGACGAGGACGTTGCGAGGCTCCACGCTGCGACCGTGAACGTGCTGCGGGACTGGACGGAACGGCTGCGGCGCGAGGCAGGAACCGGTTTCCCCGAAGGCGTCACCGCGTTTCGCCCGGAATTCGCGGTGCACGGGCGCTTCGGCAAGCCCTGCCCGGTGTGCGGCACGGCCGTGCAGCGCATCCGCTACGCCACCAACGAAACGAACTACTGCCCTCGCTGCCAGACCGGCGGACGCGTGCTCGCCGATCGCTCGCTGTCGCGCCTGCTCAAAGACGACTGGCCACGGAGCATCGAGGAGCTCGAAGCCAAGTAGAAAGGCGACTTTCGCCTTTTTAGTAAGACGCGATCTCCGCTCCTCTTTACTCCCTCTCTTGGGGGGGGGAGTGGGTCACTTTGATTCTGCCAACACAGCGATCGCTTCCAGCGACCATAGGTGATCCGTTACGCCAGCTTCCATCGCCAGGGTCACCCGTGATCGGTCAAGCACAAAGGTGAATTAGCCCTAGAAGGGTATGTCGTCGCCAGAATCCTCTTCCTGCTTAGGTGGATCTTGGCCGAACCCCGGCGGCGGCCTTTCCTCTACAACTGGGTCTGGCTCGACTTGTTCAAGCTCGACTAGACCGAACGTATTGGGACCTGGCCGCGTGAATATCTCGCCCTTGCGGACGTAGGCGGCTATGGAACCGGACAGGCCTGTCTGGTTCGTACGCGTCACTTCACGTCCCAACGCCCTCACAATGTCATTTACGTGCATCGGCTTGCCGTGCTTCAAGATGACGTCTCTCGCTTGTGCCACCAGGCTCCCAGGCCTCAGTAGAGAGCTTGGATCGCCACCCCCATTGATGTCGCGCGGAAACAACTTCATCACATCTTGAAGGGCCTGAAAGTACACTTTCGCCTCTTTCAGCTGCTCCTCAAGTTGCTGAATTTCCTGCTCTTTCTTTTTGATGCGCTCCGCTACCTTCTCGCGCTCGCCCATGCGCTCATCCCCCGTCGTAACTGATGTGCAGTTGATGTGAAAAGATGTGATAGCATTTCACAAGAGCAGCCTCTCCGCAACGCTGAAAACGCGCATGAATGAAGTCACCACACTCACTGAGCGCCCTGAGTATCAGTCCACGATGGACAAGCTGGAGAAGGTCAAAAGGGTAGCTCCCAACGGAATCGACTACTGGCACGCTCGGGAAATCCTGGCCATTTTGGGCTACGCCGATTGGGATGGGTTCGCGCCAGTACTGACGCGAGCGATGAACGCGTGTGATGGCGTAGGCATCTCCCCGCCACATCATTTCCGACAAACGTCGGTAATGATGAAACTAGGCAAAGGGGGTCAGCGGAGCGGCGTCGATTACTGGCTGACTCGGGCTGCTTGCTACTTGGTCGCAATGAACGGCGATCCCGCGAAGGCCGAGATTGCGGCGGCACAGGCCTACTTCGCGCGACAGACACGCCGAATGGAACAGACGGACCAGCTCACGCACGACGAGCGTCGCCTTGAAATGCGAGAACGCGTCAAATCTGCGGCTCGTAAGGTCAGCGGGGTTGCACAAGAAGCCGGAGTAAAGACGCAGGCCTTTTTCCACGACGCCCGCTATCAGGGTATGTATCACCTTACCCATCGTGACGTGAAAAAAAAGAAGGGTCTTGCCGAAAACGAGAAGCTGTTCGATCGCATCGGAGCACTCGAACTTTCGATGCACGATTTCCAGATGAACCTGGCCGCTGACGTAATCTCGCGCGATACCACGAAAGGCGAAAAGCATGCCCTATCTGTCAACCGCCAGATCGGCGAGCGGGTGAGATCAGCAGTTAAGGAAAGCGGCGGAAGGATGCCGGAAGAACTGCCGCTGGAACCGCCAATCGCTGAAGTTAAGAAACGTGTTAAGGCTGCGAAGAAGCTTTCGCCGCCGAAACCATAAGACGCCTACTTCCAGCGCGCCGCTGCGGCTTTCCTCGCGATCTGGGCGCGCTTTCTCGGAGACAACGCTTTTGCGCGGGCCTTGCCTCCCTTGAGGCCGCCCTTGCGCCCGAGCGCCACTGCAGCGGCGTTCTTTCCATCGACGGTCGTATCCGGCGCCGTGATCGGCGGCGCGATCCTTTACTTCCTCCGCTGGAACCAGGCCACAAGAAAGCAGCCCAAATGCCAACCCGCGATGGGTTCTGAAATGCCCAAGAGAGAGCGAAGGCCGCGAAGAGCGAAAAGGTGAATGTCCCCTTTCAATATCCACGCGCCGGGTCGACGACGGAAAGCATCTTCTCGCCCGCGACATAGCGCCGGAGATTTTCGCGAATGAGCAGCCAGCGATTCTCCATGTCGCCGTCGGCGTCGGTCGCGACGTGCGGTGTGATGATGACGTTCGGCGTGCTCCACAGCGCGTGACCCGCGGGCAGGGGCTCCGGATCCGTCACGTCGAGTCCGGCACCCGCCAGGGTTTTCTTCTGCAGGGCCTGCACCAGGTCGGCGGTCACGACGGTTGCGCCGCGGCCGACATTGATGAAGTACGCGCCGGGTTTCATCGCGCCGAACACCCGAGCGTCGAACACGCCGCGCGTTTGCGGCGTGAGAGGCAGCGTGTCGACGACGATGTCGGCCTCCCGCGCCATCGGCGCGAGCTCTTCCGGAGCTCCCACACGGCTCACGAACGGCGGGGCCGGACGTTTCGAGGCGCGCGTCGCGATCACACGCATCCCCAGCGCGCTCGCGCGCTCCGCCACCTCCGTACCGATCCCGCCCAGGCCCGCTATGAGCATCGTCTTGCCTTGCAGTGTGAAGGCGCCCGGTGCTGCCGCGGCGTCCGGTTTCCACACGCCGTTGCGCTGCGCCTCCGCGAATTGCGGCAGGCCGCGCGCAAACGACAGCACCATCGCCATGACGTGCTCGGCCATCACCGGTGCGGCTACTTTCTGCATGTTGGTGAGCAGTACGCCGCGCTCGCGCAGGCCAGGCACGTTTACGCAGTTATCGACGCCGGCGAAGTACACCTGGATCCATCGGACGCGCTCGCCCGCGCCGAGGATCGGGGCCGTGCAATATCCGAGCACCGCATCGGCGTCGCTCGCGAGGCGCGCTGCGTCGGCGGCGTTTGCGGCGGACACGAGTTCGACGCCGGGCGCGACGGCCCGCAGCCATTGCAGGCGCTCCGGCGATGCCTCGCGCACGAGGATGCGCTGCGGCTTCTTCCATCCAGGCGATGCCCTGATCGGCTGGGGCGCTTCGATGAGCCCCAGGTCCGCGATCATGCGCGCTGTGCTCTGCTCTTCGGCCGGGGCGGCGATCGCAGCGGTAGCGCCGGCTGCGCAGAGAATGCAGAGCAGGATGCGCGCGAGGTCGCGATGTGATGCTAGCAGCATGATTTCAGTCCTCGTGTTGCGGGCCCCGTGTTGCAGGCCCCGTGTTGCAAGCGTTGAGATCTTCAGCGGTCTTTCAGTCGATGCGGGCCGCGCTCTGGCCGAAATCGGGCGCATCGCCCGCCAGGTATTCGCGTTCGGCAGGCGTCGATGCCCGCCCGAGCGCGGCGTTGCGGTGAGGGAAGCGTCCGAAGCGCACGACGATGTCGCGGTGCGCGCGTGCGAAATGCACACAGCCGCCCAGCAGCGCGCGCAGGTGCGGCGGGGCGTTGGCGGCGAGGCGCTGGAACGCCTCCACGCCACGATTCTGCACACCGGCATCCTCGGCGTGCTCCAGCGGCATGCAAAAGAACATGCGTTCGAGGGGTTCCAGGCGCAGATCGGCTCCCAACGTCATCCCATCCAGGACGAGTTGCAACGCCGCCGCATCCCCGCTGAAGGCGCGGCCGGTGCCGCGAAAGATGTTTCTCGTAAACTGATCCAGCAACAGGATCAGCGCCAGCCTCCCATGCGCGTCCGGCGCCCAGGAATCGAGCTCATCGCGCAAAGCAGCATCGACATCCGCGCCGAACTGGCGCCGGATGGCATCATCGAATGCCTGCTGCTCGCCCGCATCGTTGCCGAACCAGATCTCGGTGCGGCGCTCGAGCGCCTGCGGGCTCGACGTGGCGCCGTCGAACCAGAAGTCGAGAACCCGCTGCCAGGGTGCGCTCATCATCCTGGCTTGCGTCCACTGACGATCGGCACGTGCCAGACGGCATAGTGTTCGGGGTTGAGGATGCTCTCCACCACCTGATCGAACAGCGCGCGCACCTCGCACGGCATCAGTCTGGTCTTCTCGCTGATGGTCTCGGCGTAGCCGTCGCGCCATGCCTGCAGAATCGCGGCAAAAGTCTCGCGCGGCACGCGCAACGTGTCGACGACGACGTAGTCGACGCGCAGATCCTGCAGTCCGAGTTGCTTCATCAGGCTCCAGGTCCTGCGGCCGACGCGCGCATCGGTTCCGATGGCATGAGTGTAGGAAAGCACGCCGTCGTACCAGAGCCGGTCCGGATCCAGCGGGCCCAGCATCATGTGCAGCATGCCGTAGTCCTCGCTCAGCACGTGCACCCAGCCGCCCGGCTTGCAGATGCGATGCAACTGCGCGAGCACCTTGTCGGCGTCCGGAACCGCCTGCGTGAGGTGCCGGCAGACGACCAGGTCGAATTCATTCGATGGCAGCTTGAGCTCGAACGCATCGCCCTGCTCGAAGCGCACGCGGGGCGCGAGCGTCGCGTACTGGCGGCGGGCGTAGGCCACCGAGCCTTCCAGGATGTCGACCCCGACCAGCCCGGCCTCGCCATAGAGGCCCGCCAGCCGCGCGGTGATCTCACCGCTGCCGCAGCCGATATCCGCGATCCTGATGCGGCCCTGCAGCCCGTACCGGGCCAGCAACGGCTGTTCCTGGGGCCAGATCGCATTCGCCTGCGCCGCGAGGTTGCGGATCATCGATTCGTCGGCCATCTGCTCGGCCTGCGGATTGCGTTCTTTTGGCATGGAGGCACCAGCTCGGGAATAATCGCCCTTGCGCTTCAACATGAAACAACCCGAAGCGCCGGCCTGGTTCGTTTAGTGTAGCGATTCCCCGCTGAGTTCGGGCAAGGTGAGGCAATGAGAAACTTCCACAGTCGCTGCGTTGTCCTGGCGTGCCTGATCTTGTCAGGTATTGCGGCACAGGCAGCCGCGCCCGACGTGCCATCCGAGCTGGAGCCCTGGCGCAAGTGGGTATTGGACGGCCAGGAATACCGCCGTTGTCCGGTTCTAGCCGGAACCGAAGCGCAGGATTCCGAATCGTTCGTGTGCGCCTGGCCGGAGCGGCTGAGCATCGACGCGACCCCGGCCGGCGCGCGTTTCTCGCAGCGCTGGGTCGTCTACGCGGATTCCTGGGTTGCGCTGCCCGGCGACACCGAGCATTGGCCACGCGATGTCAACGTCAACGGCACGTCCGCCGCCGTCGTCGCGCGCGACGAAGCGCCGCATCTGCGGTTGACGCCCGGAACCTACTCCATCGACGGCGTGTTTCGCTGGGCACGCCGCCCCGAGGCGCTCGCGGTTCCGGATCGGACCGCGCTCATCGACTTGACCGTGGATGGCCAGCGCATCGCGCAACCGGAGCGGCCGGAGGGCAGCGTGTGGCTCGGCAAGCGGCGCACGGCCCAGCAGCAGGAACAGATGCAGATCCAGGTCTACCGCCGGGTCGACGACCAGATACCGGTGCGGCTGACGACGCTGGTGCGGTTGCAGGTCGCGGGCGAGGGCCGCGAGGAGCTGCTGTCGCGCGTGCTTCCGGACGGGTTCACGCCGCTGTCGATGCGCAGCGACCTGCCGGCACGCATCGAGCCGGACGGACGCCTGCGCGTGCAGGTGCGGCCGGGAAGCTGGGAGCTCTATGTCATCGCGCGCGGCGCGGAAGTCGCACAGACTCTGCGCCGCCCGAAGGTCGACGGACCATGGGCGCGCGAAGAAGTGTGGAGCTTCGCTGGCGACGATCGTCTGCGCGTGGTGGCAATCGAGGACGTGAGCGGTGTCGATCCGGTGCAGACCGGCGTGCCGCAGGCCTGGCGCGAGCTGCCGGCCTACCGGATGACGGCGGAGAGCGCGATGCGCGTGGTGGAGCGCAGTCGCGGCATCTCCAACGCCGATGACAACCAGCTGCACCTGCAGAGAACGGTCTGGCTGGATTTCGATCACGCCGGCTACACAGTCGTCGATTCGATCGGCGGCAAGATGCGGCAGGGATGGCGCCTGGATGTGGCCGAGCCGCAGAAGCTCCTCAGCGCCACCGCGCGCGGCGAAAACCTTCTCATCACCCAGGGTCCGCGCGACGGCCTCACGGGTATCGAACTGCGCGAGCCGAACCTGCAGCTGCGCAGTGTCAGCCGCATCGAGAACGGTGGCGCGCTCTCGGCAACCGGCTGGCAGAGCCGCTTTCTCGGCGTGGAAGGCGTGCTGAATCTGCCGCCGGGGCATCGGCTGCTCGCGGTGGCCGGTGCGGACGATGCGCCGACCGCGTGGATCAAACGCTGGCGGCTGCTCGACATGTTCCTGGTGCTGATCGCCAGTGCCGCCGTGATACGGCTATTCGGGTGGCCCGCCGGCGTGCTGGCGCTCGTCGCTCTCGTCCTCACGCATCAGGATTCCGGAGGCCAGGTGTGGTTGTGGCTCAATCTCCTGCTTGCGTTGGTGCTCGCGCGCGAAGCTCCCGAGGGCCGCTTGCGCAAGGTCGCGACGCTGTATCGCAATACAAGCGCCGCTGTGCTGCTCATCGTCCTGGTGCCGTTCGTATTCCAGCAAGTGCGCCTCGCGGTGTATCCGCAACTCGAGCAATCGCTGACGGGCGGTTGGGCGCAGCTCGGTGAGCTGGGGCGCGCCGAGCCCGCCGCGGCTCCAGAGGACGTGATGTACATGCCACAGGGGATCGAGCCTCAGGCGCCGGCTATGAACATGATCGTCCCGGCTGCAACGGAACTCGCGCCCGAGGAGGACAAGAGCCGCGGCAAGGTGGTGGTCACGGGGTCGCGGGTCGCCCGCGAGAACGCCGAAGCCAGGCTCAACTACTCCCAGGTAGTCCAACGCTACGCCCCCGGGACACTCGTGCAGACCGGTCCCGGCATCCCCAACTGGCAATACAACATCTATCCGTATTCGTGGTCCGGCCCGGTCGACGCATCCGAGAGCGTGCGCTTCGTGATCCTGACGCCCCTGTGGCTCGGACTGTGGCGGATCGTCGGCTGCGTGCTGCTCGTGGCGCTGCTGCTCGTTCTGGCGAGCGTCTCCTTCGGCAAACCGCAGCTGCCCGCATGGTCGCGGCGTTGGATTGCGGCGGCCCCGTTGTTGTTGCTCGTTCTCCTGCCGCTTCAGTATTCGCGCGCGGATACGCCGCATCCGGAGATCCTCAAGGATCTCAAGGTACGTCTCACGCGCGCTCCGGACTGCGTACCGGATTGCGGCGACGTCATGCATGCGCGAGTTCGCGCCAGCGGCGATCAGCTCAACGTCGTGCTCGAAGTGAGCGCGCTCCAGCCGGTCGCCGTGCCCATTCCCGCGGCGCAGGGCAAATGGGAGCCGGACAGCATCAGCATCGACAGTCAATCCAACGGCGGTGTCTATCGCGACGAGGAAGACACTCGTTGGATAGTCCTGCGCCCGGGCGCGCACACGGTGCGATTGTCCGGACGCATGGCCGAAGGCGACAGCGTGCCGCTGGTGTTCCCGATGCGTCCGCACACCATCGAGGTGAGCACCGAAGGGTGGGAATTCTCGGGTGTGGGCGACGGTCGGCTGCTCACCGATACGCTCGAGCTGGTCCGAAAACGCAGCACCGGCGGTCCCGCGCGACTGGACGCCGGGCGCGAGTTCCCGCCGTTCGTGCGCGTGCATCGGCACGTGGTGCTCGATCTGGATTGGTCGGTGAGCACGGTCGTTACCCGCATTGCACCGGACAAGGGGGCGTTCACGCTGGCAGTTCCTTTGCTGCCCACCGAGTCAGTTCTCACCGAAGGCATCGAAGTGGGCGACGATCGCACCGCGCTGGTCGCGATGCCGGCGGGCGAGTCGGCCGTCACCTGGAGCTCCGGTCTGCCGCGCGCCGAAACCCTGCAGCTCGAATTCCCTTCGGGCGTGCCGCGGGCTGAAGTCTGGTCGTTTGCCGTCAGCCCGCAATGGCACGTCACCTTCAACGGTGTTCCGACAGTACTGCCCGAAGACCCGAACGCGCCGCAGTGGATTTTCGAGTTTTACCCGCGCGGCGGCGAAAAGCTGGCGCTCGCAATCACGCGCCCGCAAGCCGCGAAGGGCGCCACCCTGGCGATCGACAGCGTGAACAGCGCGCAGCAGGTCGGCAAGCGGGCCACCAACGGATCGCTGTTCCTGCAATACCGCAGCACGCAGGGCGGGAGGCACACAGTCGCGCTTCCGGAGGCGGCGCGGGTCACTGCCGTGGAAACCGACGGCCGCAGTGTTGCCGTGCGCCCGGACAAGGGCGAGTTGACGCTGGGACTTCTGCCCGGTGCGCACTCAGTGAAAATCGACTGGCAGATCGACGATGGCGTGAAGTGGCGAACGCGCGCACCGCCCGTCGATCTGCGTACGCCGGCGAGCAACATCGGCACGCGAATCGAGCTGCCGCGGGATCGCTGGGTGCTGTTCGCATTCGGCCCGGGGGTCGGTCCCGCAATTCTCTTCTGGAGCGAGCTGCTCGTGTTCATCGCCCTCGCGGTGCCGATCGGCCGCTGGCGCCACTCGCCGCTGCGCACGCACGAATGGCTCTTGCTCGGTCTGGGCCTGAGCACTTTCTCCTGGGCGGTGCTCATCGCCTTCGCGGCCTGGGTTTTTGTCATGCGCTGGCGCGAATCGTGGAGCGGGGAGATCTCGCGCATGCGATTCAACTTCCGCCAGGTGGTCCTCGCCCTGTTGTCGATCGTCGCGCTCGTCAGCCTCGTGGCAGCCATTCCGAACGGCCTGCTCGGGACACCTGACATGCGCGTGGTGGGCCCCGAATCGGAGGCGGGGGCGTTCTACTGGTTCCTGGATGCGACGCAGGGACCGCTGCCGCAGCCCGGGGTGATCAGCATTTCACTGTGGTGGTACCGCGCAGCCATGCTTGCGTGGGCGCTGTGGCTGAGTTTCGCGTTGCTGCGCTGGATACCGTGGGCGTGGCGTGCCTGGATCCGAGATGGAATCTGGCGCACCGATACCGTCCCGGCATCCGGTTCGCGCCCCGCCGCGCCTCCGGCGCCTGCCGGTACGAAAGGTTGAGCGGTGGTGCGGCGTCTCGTCGCGTCTCTCGCGCTCCCATTGCTGTTACTGGCGGCTTGCTCGCGCGAAACCTCTCCGGAGGAGCAGGTGCGGCAAGTCGTCGGGGCAGCGGAGAGCGCAGCCGAGGAACGCGACCTGTCCGCGGTGATGGATCTGGTCGCCGACGGCTACAGCGATACTCAGGGGCAGGACAAGGCAGCGATTCGCGACCTCATGCGCGGCTTCTTCGTGCTCAATCAGTCGGTGCATCTGCTCATGCGCATCGAAGATCTCGAGTTTCCGTCCGACGAGGTGGCTGAGGCGCGCGTGACGGTCGGCATGCTCGGCCGGCAGTCCCAGGAGGACTGGTCCTTTGCCGCCAACGTCCATGAATTCGACGTAAGGCTGGTGCGCGAGGACGACGAGTGGCTGCTGCAGAGCGCGCAGTGGCGCCGGCCGGGGCGCTGACACCGCGACGCGGCCGGCTACTCGCGCATCCGGTGTTGCTGAACGGGCGCTGAAACTCTTGTGTTTGGCGCGTGCGGCGCAACTGTGGACGGCGTGCGCTGTCTGCATGAGAGCCCACGTGCCGGGCTCGAGTGACAACCGTTCGCAGGTCCCTCTCCTTAGATGAATACATCCCCCGCGGGTACGCCCCGCCGCGTCCGCAAGCTCGTGATCGTCCTCGTGGCGGCGCTGCTCCTGGTCGCGGGATTCGTTGCGGTGCGCCGTTTCTCGGCCGGCGCCGATGTCGCGCTCGAGTGGTCACCGGTCACGCGCGGCGATCTGGTGGAAACGGTCTCCGCCACCGGTGCGCTCGAAGCATTACAGACCGTTAACGTCGGCACCCAGGTGTCGGGCACCGTCGCACGCGTCAACGTCGACTTCAATTCGCGCGTGAAGCGCGGCGACCTGCTGGCGCTCATCGATCCCAACGTCCTGGATTCGCAGCTCGAACAGGCGCGCGCCGACCTCGATCGCGCGCGCGCCGAGGCGCAGGACGCGCAGGAGCAGCTCGCGGAGAGCCAGCCGCTCGGCAAGGCCGGCTACCTCTCCGATCGCGACCTGCGGGCACTGGCCGTGCGGGCCAAGACGTTGCGCGCACAGGTTGCGTCCGCGGAAGCCGCGTTCTCGCGCGCGCAACGCAACCGCGAGTACGCGGAGATCACCTCGCCGATCGACGGCGTCGTCATGAAACGCGACGTTGCGCCGGGACAGACGGTGGCGGCAAGTTTCCAGACGCCCACGCTCTTCGTGATAGCGCAGGACCTCACGCGCATGCAGATCCTCGCCAACGTGGACGAGAGCGAGATCGGTCGCATCAAGGTCGGCCAGCGTGCCAGGTTCAGCGTCGCTGCCTTCCCCGAACGGACCTTCGATGCCGTGGTAAGTCAGATCCGGCTGCAGCCCACCGTCACGCAGAACGTGGTGACTTACACCGTGGTGCTGCAAGCTGCCAACCCCGGCAGCGAGCTGTTGCCTGGAATGACGGCGACCGTCGATTTCATCCTCGACGAGATCAAAGATGCGCTGCTGGTGCCGACGGCGGCACTGCGTGCGCGTCCACCCGACACCTCTCGGTCCGACAGGCAGCAAGCCGACGGGCAGCAAGCCGATACGCCGCGACCCGGTGCCGCGGCGCAGGGCGGCGGCCAACGATTGCCGGAAGGCATGGGCGTCGTGTGGGTGAAGCGCGGGCAGACGCCGGAGCGCGTCGTCGTGCGTCAGTTGGGCAGCGATCTGTCTTCGACCGCGGTAGAGCCGGCGCGCGGCAAACTCGAGCCCGGGGATGAGGTCCTCACCCGCGTGCAGGCGGCCGCGGCCACGGAGCAGCCGCGCAGTCTGCTTGCCCCGCCGCGAGTTCGAGGCTCACGGCCGTGAACCGCGACGCCGAGAGTTCCACGACGCAGCCTCTGCTGCGTACGCAGGGGCTCACCAAGATCTACGGCAACGGCAGCGCCGTGACGGCGTTGAGCGACGTTGATCTGGAAATCGGCGCCGGCGAATACGTGGCCATCATGGGTGCGTCGGGCTCAGGCAAGTCCACGCTCCTGAACATCCTCGGCTGCCTGGATCGGCCGACGCGCGGCCAGTACTGGATCGCGGGCCGGCCGGTCAGCGAGCTCGGCGCCGACGAGCTTGCCGACGTGCGCAACATGCTGCTGGGGTTCGTCTTCCAGAGTTTCCAGCTGTTGCCGCGTCTCACCGCGCTCGAAAACGTCATGCTGCCGCTCGCCTACGATCGTGCTCACCGGCAGCCCGATCCCGTGAAAGCGGCGGTGCAGGCGTTGGAGCGGCTGGGACTCGCCGACCGGCTGGATCACCGGCCCCCGCAGCTTTCCGGCGGACAGCAACAACGCGTCGCGATCGCCCGTGCGCTCGTCAATTCGCCGCGGGTCCTGCTGGCGGACGAGCCCACCGGCAACGTCGACAGTGCCACGGCGCACGAGATCATGGAGGTGTTCGCGACGCTGCACGGCGCAGGCGCAACCATAGTGGTGATCACGCACAGTGCGGCCGTCGCCGCCCGCGCCGGGCGTGTGCTCGAGATTCGCGACGGGCGGATCGTGCGCGAGTCGCGCACCGATCGGCTGAAGACTGCCCAATGAATCCTCTGGCGCTCCTGTTGCTGGCTCTGCAGAGCATTCGCCAGAACTGGCTGCGCACGCTGCTCACGCTGCTCGGCATCGTCATCGGCGTGAGCTCGGTGATCGTGATGACCGCGATCGGGCAGGGCTCGCAGCAGCAGATCGTCGAGCGGATGAGCTCGCTGGGCGACAACCTGCTCATCGTCACCGCCGGCAATCGCAGCTTCGGCGGCGTGAGCCTCGGGGCGGGGAGCGCGGCAACGCTCGACGTGCGCGACGTCGAGCGTCTGCGGCAGGAGGTGCGCAGCGCCGAGTTCCTCTCGCCGGTAGTGCGCGCCAACGGGCAGGTGGTCGGGGGTACGGGCAACTGGTCGACCTCGATCCAGGGCGTCGATCCGCAGTTCGCCGAGATACGCCGCTGGAACGTGGCGAGCGGTACCTTTTTCGGTGCACGTGAAACACAGGCGCGCGTGCCCGTGGCGGTGCTGGGGGCCACAGTCGCGCGCGAGCTGTTTCCGGATCGTGATCCGGTAGGCGAACGCGTGCGAGTGGGCAACGTACCGTTCACCGTCATCGGCACTCTCGAGTCCAAGGGCTCGTCGGCATTCGGAGGCGACCAGGATGACGCGGTGTTCGTGCCGTGGACCACTGCGCTGGCGCGGCTCACGGGCAGGCTGGACGTATCGCAGGTCATGGTGAGCGCCGCGGACGCGGCGACGCTGCCGGTGCTCGAAGAGGAAGTGCGCGCCATCCTGCGGCGCACGCACCGCCTCGCGGCGAGCGATGCCGACGACTTCACCATCCGCAACCAGACCGAGATCCTGAACGTGGTCTCGGAAACGACGCGGGCGCTCACCCTGCTGCTCGGATCGGTGGCCGCCATCAGTCTGCTGGTCGGCGGCATAGGCATCATGAACATGATGCTGGTGGCGGTCACCGAGCGCACGCGCGAGATCGGCCTGCGTGTCGCGGTGGGCGCACGGCCGCGCGATGTCCTGGCGCAGTTCCTCTCCGAGTCCGTGGTCATCTGCGTGGCCGGGGGGTTGCTCGGTACCCTCGTGGGAGTGGCGATCGTCTGGCTGCTGCGGGCGATCGTCGGAATCGCCGCGCTGGTGCGGCTCGACACGCTGATCATCGCCATCGCTTTCGCGGCGGCGGTCGGCCTTTTCTTCGGCATCTACCCGGCGCGGCGGGCGTCGCGCCTCGACCCCATCGAGGCGCTGCGTTACGGCTGAGGGCGCAGCACTCGCGCAGGAGAGTCAATTGACGTAGCGGCGCAGATTCCCTGTTACGATTCCGGCCCACAACAACAACCAGTGAGCATCCACATGACCGTCGCCTTCTGGTGCGTGTTAGCCGCCGGCCTTCTTCCATACATCGCCACCGTGATCGCCAAGGCAGGCCACGGAGACTTCGACAACCGCGACCCGCGCGCCTGGCTCGCGCGGCAGGAAGGGTTCCGCAAGCGCGCCAACGCCGCGCAGCTCAACAGTTTCGAAGCGTTCCCGTTCTTCGCAGCGGCGGTGATCACCGCGCACGTGCTCAACGGCCCGCAGCCGCTCGTCGATGCGCTCGCCCTCGTGTACGTCGCCGCGCGCGTCCTCTATCTGGCGTTCTACCTCGCCAACAAGTCAGAGCTTCGCTCGCTGGTCTGGTTCCTCGGTCACGCCACCGTGATCGCGATTTTCCTCGTCGCCGCTTAGAGTCGCTGGGTCGAGGAATGCGAACGACAACTCCTCCCGCGCGCCTTTCAAAACCGTCGGAGGCAGGATGCCGACGCGGAGCCTCCAGGGATGGATTCACGGCGCTTTTGAAAGGCGCGCGGGAGGAGTTGTCGTTCGCATTCCTCGCCACAATTACGCGAACCGATCGGCCGCAAAGCGATCAACCGGTACCGATGGTTTGCGCCCCGCCAGCAACTCGCTGATCACGAGCCCCGTGGCGGGCGCGAGGCTCATGCCCATCATCGCGTGCCCCGCGGCGACGAAGACGTTGGGGTGGTGAGGAGCGGGGCCGATGTAGGGCAGGCCGTCGGGCGAGCACGGGCGCAAGCCGCTCCAGGGCTGCACGCCGTCGAAATCGTGGCGCGTGAATTCCGGGTAGTAGCGCGGCACGGCATCGATCAACGCGCGCACCCGGCGCCGGTCGATTCCCAGGTCGATACCGGCGAGATCGAGCGTGCCGGCAAATCGCAGGGCAGTGCCCATCGGCGTCACCGCAATACGCGCCTCGGTGAGAATGGCGCTCATCGCCGGCTGCGCGCGGGGCCGCGGCAGCGTGAGGTTGTAGCCCTTGCCTGCTTCGAGCGGCACGCGCAGGTCGAGCGGGCGGGCGATCTGCATCGACCAGACGCCGCCGGCGATGACGAACTCATCCGCCGCCACCTCGCCGTCGAGTGTCTTCACTGCCCGCACGCGATGCTCGCGGATCTGCCAGCCGGTCGCCGGCGTCGACCAGCGAAACTCGACACCGGCCTGCTGCAGCCGGCGCGTGATGTCGGGGACGAAGGCCTGCGGCGTGAGGTGCGCGTCGAGGGGATACTGCACGGCGCCGGCGATCGTCATCTTCATCGCGGGCTCGCGCCGCGCGGCTTCCGCGCGATCCAGCACCTGTGCCTCGATGCCGAGCCCGCGCGCGATTTCGGCGGTGCGCGCTTCCTCATCGAAGCCGTGCTGGGTGCGGCTCAGCATCAGCAGGCCGCGCTTCTGCAGACCGAACGAATTGCGCCACTCGTCGGCCAGCTCGCCGTAGCAGCGCAGGCTCAGCAGCGCGAGGTCCCGCAAGGCGGGCGCCGAGCGGCTTACGTGCGCGGCGTTGGAGGAACGCCAGAATCTCCAGCACCAGCGCAGGTAGTCCGGATCGAGGCGCGGATGCAGCCGCAGCGGGCTGCGTGCGTCGAACAGCGAGCGCAACGCGACGCGCGTCACGCCCGGCGCGGCCAGCGGCGTGAAATGACTGGGAACGATCAACCCCGAGTTGCCGAGCGAGCAGCAATCGTGCTCCGGTGCGTCGCGCTCCAGGACGATGACGCGAAAGCCTTCACGCAGCGCGTACCAAGCCGAGCACAGTCCGATGACACCGCCGCCGACGATCGCGACCGTGCGTGGGGTGCTCACGCGTGCGCCAGTCCCCAGCACTGAGGATCGGCCGGGTCGAGCAGCAGCGTGGACTCCGCAGTGATCCACGCCTGACCCTTGATCGTCGGCACCACGTCCTGGCCCGAGAGGGCGTAGCTGCCCTCGAACACGCTGCCGGTGATGCTCTCCTGACGCCAGACTTCTCCCGGGCGCAATTTGCCGTCGGCCTGCAGGCAGGCGAGCTTGGCGCTGGTGCCCGTGCCGCACGGCGAGCGGTCGTAGGCGCCGCCGGGACACATCACGAAATTGCGCGAATCGACGCCGGCGCGCGGCGAGGCGTCGAAGAGCTCCACGTGATCGATCTCGGCTCCGTCCTTCCCGGTGATCTGCGCGCGAGCGAGCGCGCGGCGCACGCGCAAGGTGAATTCGCTGAGCTGCCCGGCGTTGTCGAGCGTGAGCTTCTGGCCATGGTCGCCGATCAGATAGAACCAGTTACCTCCCCAGGCAATGTCGCCGCTGAGGCGCCCGTGGCCGGGCACGTCGACGCCGACGTCGGTGGCGAAGCGATAGGCCGGAACGTTCGCAACCGAGACGGTATTGGCATCGTGCAGCGTCGTCGTCACGACGCCGACGGGCGTTTCGATGCGGTGCTCGCCGATTCCGAGGCGGTGCAGATGCGCCAGCGTCACGAGCAGGCCGATGGTGCCGTGACCGCACATGCCGAGGCAGCCGACGTTGTTGAAGAAGATGACGCCGGCCGCGCAATCCCTGCGCTCCGGCGCCATGAGCAAGGCGCCGACCAGCACGTTCGAGCCGCGCGGTTCGTTCACCACCGCGGAGCGAAAGCGATCGTGTTCGAGGCGCAACGCCGCCGCACGCTCCGCGAACGGGCCATCGAGAACCGGGCCGCCTTCGAGCACGACGCGCGTCGGTTCTCCACCGGTGTGCGAATCGATGACGCGGACGCGTTGCACCTGTCTCACCCGAGCTTGGGCCTCGACGCGAGGCCGCGATGAATGATTTCGAGGATGCGCTGGCGCTCCTCTCCGGCCAGCACGCGGCGCGGCGCGCGCACCCACTCGGCGCCGAGGCCGGCTTCCTGGATCGCGAGCTTGATGTATTGCACGAATTTCACGGCGGTATCCAGGTGCAGGAGCGGGGTGAACCATCGGTAGATTGCGCGCGCCTCGGCGAAACGGCCTGCCATTGCCAGATCCCAAAGCCGCTGATTTTCCCGCGGGAAGGCCAGCCCCATGCCCGCAATCCAGCCATCGATGCCGAGCACCGCGCTCTCCAGCACGAGGTCGTCCACGCCGCAGAACAGCGCGTAGCGATCGCCCACCGCGTTGCGCAGATCCGTCACGCGGCGCACGTCGCCGGAGGATTCCTTGATGGCGACGAAATTCTTCACGTCCGCGAGCTGCGTGAACATCGCCGGTGTGATGTCGACGCCGTAGGCGAGCGGATTGTTGTAGCAGATGATCGGCAGACCCGTGGCGCGCGCCACGGCCCGGTAGTGATGCATCGTTTCATCGGGATCGGCGCGGTAGATCATCGCCGGCAGCACCATCAGACCCTGCGCGCCGAGCTTCTCCATGTCGCGTACGTACTGGACGGCCGCGGCGGTGCTGTTCTCGACCACGCCGCTGAGCACCGGGAGACGCCCCCGTGCGGTCTCGAGCGCCATCTGCATCACGCTGCGCTTCTCTGCCGCTGCGAGCGCCGCGTTCTCGCCCAGCGAACCGAGCATGACGATGCCGGAGATGCCGCTGTCGATGAGCACTTCCAGGTGACGCGCGGTCGCGTCCAGGTCCAGCGACTCGTCCTGCCTCATCTGCGTCGTCACTGCGGGGAAGACGCCGGACCAGGCCCCACTTTCCTGCTTCGCTCGCTGCTGCTGGGTCATATCGCTTGTTCTTACCCGCGGATCATGGCGTCGTGCCGCTGTCGGCCACCTGGTATTCGCGCGTCGTCCACGCCGATCGCAGCATCATCACCGCCGTGTAGATCACGACGATGACCACCAGCCAGCGCAGCAATTTCACCGGCAGCGTCTTGACCAGCAGGCCCGCGATCAGCACGGCGGGGATGCCGCCAAGCGCAAGACCCAGCGCTGCACGCCAGTCGTACTTGCCGGTTGCTACGAAACGCAGCCCGGCCGTGGGCATCAGGAAGGCGCACGACCCCATCATGATCGGGAAAGCGGCGATCGGATTCATCCCGAGCAGCCCGACCAATGCCATGCACGGCGCATAGAGGCCAACGCCCACCGTCATGAGCGCGCCGAGAACGAAATTGGCGACGATGGCCGCGACCAGCAACCCGCCGCGCAGCGCCAGCGCCTCGCCAGCCGGGCCGACATCGAGATTCTTCAATACGAAGAAGATCGCCGCGACGAGCAGCGCGATGCCCATGCCGATCTGAATCGGCCGGCGCGGCAGGCCGGCAACCACGCCTGCGCCCAACCAGGCTCCCGCCACGGCTGCGACGATCATGCCGACGAGGGTGAGGGGATCGACCTGAACGGCTGCGATGAAGATCAGCGCTTGCGCAACGGTAGGCAGGGCGTGACCGACGTTGAGGGTGCCCGGGATCTTTTCGTCGGGAACGATCCGCCGCAGCTTGAAGATCGCCGTGGTGGGGGCGAAGGAGCCGATGCCGAGCGTATCGAAGAAGTTGGTGACGAAGCCGATGAGGGTGGTGAGCCAGCCGGGTTTCCAGCCGCCGCCGCCGCCAGCGTTGCGCCGGCGCTCAGTCGTGAACCACCGCCATATGAACAATACGGCGACCACGGCCAGCGCCGCCAGCAGCGCTATGGCTACGGAGTTCAGGCGCACGTGTCAGCCGAGCGGGGCATGGGACTGCGATCCTAGCACGCCGGTTTGACCACCCCGGTGCCGGAGCGTCAGTATCGGGCCAGGCGTCGGAGCGGAACCGCCCGCGTTCGGATGCCGGAGCCGGACCATCGGCACTAATTGGGCCTCACCATCCATGGATTCGCTCGATCCGCAGACGCGGGAGCGCATTGGCGCCATCCTCGCGGACCTCTCGGCAAAGCCGGGTCCGCTGCTGCTGGTGCTGCACGAAGTCCAGCGAGTCCTGGGCCATGTTCCGCCCGCCGCCGTGCCGCTCATCGCCCAGACGCTGAACCTCTCGCGCGCCGAAGTGCACGGTGTCATCGGTTTCTACCACTATTTCCGCACCACCCCCGGCGGCCGCCATCGTGTGCAGATCTGCCGCGCCGAGTCGTGCCAGGCGATGCAGGGCGAAGCCCTCGCCGCGCATGCGGAACGCATCCTCGGCGTCGCGTTTCACGAGACGACGCCCGATGGCGCCTTCTCGCTCGAGCCGGTGTATTGCCTGGGCAACTGCGCGTGCTCGCCCGCCGTGATGATCGACGAGGAATTGCACGGCCGCGTTACGCCCGAGCGGTTCGAGGAGCTGATCGCCGCGCGGCGAGGCCAGCGCTGATGGACTACGCGTGATGGAATCGCTGGTCTACGTCCCCTGCGATGCGGGTGCGCTGTCGCTGGGCGCCGAGGCGGTCGCGCGCGCGATCGCGAGCGAGGCTCGAGCGCGCCAGCTCGCGGTGCGCATCGTGCGCAACGGCTCGCGCGGGCTGTACTGGCTGGAGCCGCTCGTCGAAGCCGTCAGCGGCGATTCGCGCCAGGGCTACGGGCCGGTGCGCGCTCGCGACGTCCCCAGCCTGTTCGCGGCCGATTTTCTCCACGGCGGCGAGCACCCCCTGCGCGTCGGGCCACCCGGGGAGATTCCCTATCTCGCCAGTCAGCAGCGCCTGACCTGCGCCCGTATCGGCATCACCGACCCGGGCAGCATCGGCGACTACGAGGCGCACGATGGCTTCAGCGGCCTGAAGCGCTCGCTCGCGATGAGCCCTGCCGACATCGTCAGGGAAGTCACCGACTCGGGGCTGCGCGGGCGCGGCGGTGCGGCATTCCCTACCGGCATCAAGTGGAAGACCGTCCTCGATCAGACCGCGCCGCGGAAATACATCACCTGCAACGCTGACGAAGGCGATTCGGGCACCTTCGCCGACCGCATGCTCATGGAGGGTGATCCGCTCGCTGTCATAGAAGGAATGACCATCGCGGGCATCGCAGTGGGCGCCACGCAAGGCTACATCTATCTGCGCATCGAATATCCGCACGCGCGCCGCTCGCTCGAAGCGGCGATCGGCGCGGCGCGGGCGGCGGGCTATCTCGGCCGGGACATCCTGGGCAGCGGCATCGAGTTCGATCTCGAACTGCGCATGGGCGCCGGCGCATACATCTGCGGGGAGGAGACCTCGATGCTGGAGAGCCTCGAGGGCAAGCGCGGCGAAGTGCGCGTACGCCCGCCTCTCCCGGCGGTCAGGGGTCTGTTCGGCATGCCCACGGTCGTGAACAACGTGGTCTCGCTTGCCAGCATCCCGATCATCCTCGCCAGGGGCGCCGCGTACTATCGCGACTTCGGCGTCGGGCAGTCGCGCGGCACGCTGCCGATCCAGCTCGCCGGCAACATCAAGCGTGGCGGCCTGGTCGAACGCGCGTTCGGCGTCACGTTGCGTGAGCTGCTCTACGACTACGGCGGCGGCAGCGCCTCGGGCCGGCCGATCCGCGCGGTGCAGGTCGGCGGACCGCTCGGCGCGTACCTTCCGGCCTCGCAGTTCGACACGCCGATGGACTACGAAGCGCTCTCCGGAATCGGCGCGCTGGTCGGCCACGGCGGCGTGGTCGCTTTCGACGACACGGTCGACATGGCGCGCATGGCGCGCTTCGCGATGCAGTTCTGCGCGATCGAATCGTGCGGCAAGTGCACGCCGTGCCGCATCGGCTCCACGCGCGGCGTGGAAGTCATCGACAGGATCATCCAGGGGCTGCAGCGCGATCAGAACCTCGAGCTCCTCGAGGAGCTGTGCGAGACGATGCAGCACGGCTCGCTGTGCGGCCTCGGCGGCATGACGCCGTTCCCCGTGCAGAGCGCCCTCAAGCACTTTCCGGAAGATTTCCGGTCCCGGCACTGACGAGAGCCACGATGTACGCCATCGACCATGAGGACCTGGGGACACCGCCGAGCAGGAGCACGGCGACGGTCCGCGTGGAGATCGACGGCGTGAGCGTCACCGTGCCGGAGGACACCTCGATCCTGCGTGCGGCCGCGATCATCGGCAATCACATCCCCAAGCTCTGCGCCACCGATACGCTGAAGGCCTTCGGCTCCTGCCGGCTGTGTCTCGTCGAAATCGAGGGCCGCAAGGGCTATCCGGCTTCGTGCACCACGGCGGTGGCGGAAGGCATGAGGATCCGCACGCACAGCGAGAAGCTCTCGCAGCTCCGGCGCGGCGTGATGGAGCTCTATGTCTCCGACCACCCGCTCAACTGCAAGGGCTGTCCCGCGGATATGCACTGCGAGCTGCAGGACATGGCGGAAGTCGTCGGCGTGAGCACCACGCCCTACGGGAGCGACGCGGCGGTACACCGCAACCAGCCGCACGACGTGAGCAATCCATACTTCGCCTTCAACCCGGACCTGTGCATCGTGTGCTCGCGCTGCGTGCGCGCCTGCGACGAGATCCAGAACACTTTCGCGCTCACCGTGCAGGGCCGCGGCTTCGCTTCGAAGATCGTGGCGAGCCAGAACGAACCATTCCTCGCCTCGGAATGCGTCTCGTGCGGCGCGTGCATCGAAGCGTGCCCGACCGCAGCCTTGAGCGAGAAGCCGCTCGCCACACTCGGTCAGCCGCAGCGCGCCGTCACCACGACCTGCGGCTACTGCGGCGTCGGCTGTTCCCTCGAGGCCGAAATGAAAGGTGAGGAAGTCGTGCGCATGGTGCCGAACCGCGCGGGCGGCGCGAATGCCGGCCATGCGTGCGTGAAGGGCCGGTTCGCCTATGGCTACGCCACGCACCCCGACCGCATTCGCACGCCCATGATCCGCGGCAAGATCACCGATCCCTGGCGCGAGGTCGGCTGGGACGAGGCGATCAACTACGCGGCGAGCGAGTTCAAGCGCATCCAGGGCAAGTACGGCAGGTACGCGGTCGGCGGGATCACCTCCTCGCGTTGCACGAATGAAGAGACCTTCCTCGTGCAGAAGCTGGTGCGCGCCGCCTTCGGCAACAACAACGTCGATACCTGCGCGCGCGTATGCCATTCGCCGACCGGGTACGGTCTCAAGCACACGCTCGGCGAATCCGCCGGCACGCAGGCCTTCACCTCGGTGATGAAAGCCGACGTGATCGTGGTGATCGGCGCGAACGTCACCGAGGGACACCCGGTGTTCGCCTCGCAGCTCAAGCGCCGCCTGCGCGAGGGCGCGAAGCTCATCGTCGTCGATCCGCGCGAGATCGACATCGTGCGCATGCCGCACGTGCAGGCGAGTTACCACCTGCAGCTCAAGCCGGGAACCAACGTCGCCGTCATGAACGCGATGGCGCACGTGATCGTGGCCGAAGGACTCACGCGGGACGACTTCGCACTGGCACGCTGCGAGCCGGAGTCGTATCGCAAGTGGAAGGAGTTCATCGCGCAACCGAAGTGCTCTCCCGAGAGCCTCGAAGCAGTCACCGGCGTTCCGGCGCGCAGCGTGCGCGGCGCCGCGCGCTTGTACGCTGCGGCCGGCAACGGCGCGATCTACTACGGCCTGGGCGTCACCGAGCACAGCCAGGGCACGACGATGGTGATGGGGATCGCGAATCTCGCGATGGCCACGGGCAATTTCGGGCGCGAAGGCGTCGGCGTGAGTCCCCTGCGCGGCCAGAACAACGTGCAGGGCTCGTGCGACATGGGCTCGTTCCCGCACGAGTACAGCGGCTATCGGCACGTGACGGACGAAAAGGTGCGCGCGCTGTTCGAGAAGAGCTGGGGTGTGCAACTCGAAGCCGAGCCGGGCCTGCGCATCCCGAACATGTTCGAAGCCGCGCTGGACGGGAGCTTCAGGGCCCTGTACGTGCAGGGCGAGGACCTGGCGCAGTCCGATCCCAATACGCAGCACGTCACGGCGGCGCTCGCGGCGCTCGAGTGCCTGGTGGTGCAGGACCTGTTCATCAACGAGACGGCGAAGTACGCCCACGTGTTCCTGCCGGGCTCCTCGTTCCTGGAGAAAGACGGCACCTTCACCAACGCGGAACGGCGCATCTCGCCGGTGCGCAAGGTCATGGAGCCGCTCGCGGGCCTGCAGGACTGGGAAGTCACCGTGCGCCTGGCCAATGCGCTCGGCTACCCGATGAGCTACGCGCATCCGCGCGAGATCATGGCGGAGATAGCGGCGCTCACGCCCACCTTCGCAGGCGTGACCTACGAGAAACTCGATCGCCTGGGGAGCATCCAGTGGCCGTGCAACGAACGCGCGCCCGAGGGCACGCCGACGATGCACGTCGGGGAGTTCGTGCGCGGCAAGGGCAGGTTCTATCTCACGGAGTACGTTCCGACCGATGAGCGCTCGACCAGCCGCTATCCGTTGATCCTCACCACGGGGCGCGTACTGACGCAGTACAACGTGGGCGCACAGACGCGGCGCACCGCGAACGTGGTGTGGCACGGCGAGGACCTGCTCGAGATCCATCCGGACGATGCCGAGACCCGCGGCATCGGAAGCGGGGACTGGGTGGGCGTGTCGAGCCGCGCAGGTGAAACGGTCCTGCGCGCGACGGTCACCGATCGCATGCAGCCGGGCGTCGTGTACACGACGTTCCACTTC
>CAVSPB010000002.1:0-555000 GCA_963729745.1 uncultured Gammaproteobacteria bacterium | reverse complement strand
GGCGTGGGCTTTCCTCTGGCGCGGCTGGTGGGGATCGTTTGTTTGTCGACCGGAGCCGTGCTGGAGGCGGCGCTCGGGCCGCACGCGGGCAAGGGCCAGAGCGAGCTGGACCTGTTTCGCAGCCTTCTTGGAGCATTGTCTGCTCAAGATGTGCTGCTGGCCGACGCCCTCTACTGCAACTACTTTCTGATCGCCACCCTGCAAGCGGCCGGTGTTGACGTGCTGTTCGAACAAAACGGCTCGCGCATCACCGACTTTCGTCGCGGGCAACCGCTGGGCCAGCGCGATCACCTGGTGCGCTGGCCGAAGCCGAAAAATCGGCCCGAGTGGATGACTCTGGCACAGTACGAGGCTTTTCCCGAGGAACTGACCGTACGGGAAGTGCAGGTCGATGGCCAAGTGCTGGTGACCACGATGCTCGATGCGCGCAAGGTGCGCAAAAGCGAACTCTCCGAGCTCTATGCCCGCCGCTGGCACGTGGGCGTGTCCAGTCAAAGGACACGTCTTCTAGTCGGTGGAAGTCCGACCGAGGTTAAAAGACTCAGACCTCGTAGCTTGGGAGGCGCCGTGGCGCGAGAGCAAGACGGCGGAGCCCTCCGACAACATGCTCTGAAAGGAGGATGCGCAAAGCACCAGGTTGCAACAACCAGTGAACGCAGAGGTAGCCTCGTCACACGCTTTTCCGGTGGCCGAGACGGTCTACAACGTGCGAAGGCAGCAGGAACCGCGCAGCAGAGGTCTGACGCGGCGGTTCCCACCGGCGGGGTATCAGCGGCGACATGGTGCGATAGAAGACGTGGAAACTGGAGAAGCCCTCGATGTCCGGCGAAGAAACCTCGTCGAGGAGGCAGCGGCCATAACCGTGAGTGGGAAAGGTCGATGCAGACATCAGGGTGGCGGATCGGGTCGTATTACCGACGATGGGCGTGCAGCAAAACGCGCCCGGAGGGAAGGGCCCGGACCGGTGGGTACTGCGTTCGTCAAGGTGAGGCAGGGGTGAGATGACAAAGGCGCCCATTGATCTGCAGGAACTGCGACGGCGCATTTATCGAAAGGCGAAGTCGGACAAGGCGCATCGTTTCTGGGAAATCTTCGTGCATGTGACGAAGATGCAAACCCTCGAGGAAGCCTACCGGATCGCCAAGAGAAACGGCGGAGCCCCGGGCATCGATGGCCAAAGCTTCGAAGCGATCGAAGCATCGGGGTTGGCGCAATTTCTGGAGGAGGTTCGACAGGAACTCGTAACAGGCAGATATCAACCCCAGCCGAATCGCCGGGTCGACATACCAAAAGAGAACGGGAAAGTCCGAACGCTGCAGATTCCCTGCATCCGCGACCGCGTGGTGCAAGGAGCGCTGAAGCTGATCCTTGAAGCGATCTTCGAGGCGGACTTCTGCCCGAACTCCTACGGGTTCCGACCCCGGCGCTCACCACACTACGCGTTGGCACAAGTCAGGCGCAGTGTGCTGCGGCGGATGTCCACCGTGGTCGATGTTGATCTGTCGAAGTACTTTGACACGATCCGGCACTCGATCCTGTTGGACAAGATCGCGAAGCGCGTTCAGGACCCGAAGGTCATGCATCTCATCAAGCAGATACTCAAGGCGGCTGGGAAGATCGGAGTGCCGCAAGGCGGCCCGTTCAGCCCGTTGGCGGCCAATATCTACCTGACCGAGATCGACTGGATGTTCGATGCGATCCGCCGCAAGACGGCACAGGGACCCTATGAGGCAGTGAACTACCATCGGTTCGCCGATGACATTGTCATCACCGTCAGCGGACACACCACGAAACGCGGCTGGGCGGAACGCGCCCTGCAACGGCTCGAGGAACAGCTCACTCCGCTGGGAGTGACGCTGAACCGAGAGAAAACCAAGATCGTGGATACGCTGAAGGATGAAGCCTTCGGGTTCCTGGGGTTTGATCTGCGCCGCGTGCGTAAGCGGGAGAAGGACGGATACTACGTCCTCATGGCTCCGAAGAAGAAGGCCCGTAAAGCGATCAAGGCGAAGATACGTGACCTTGTTGCCAACAGCGGGGCATTGACCGCTGCGGAACTGGTCATGCGAATCAACGCTGCGATTGGTGGATGGGTCAACTACTTCAGAGTGGGGAACTCCAGTCGTGCCTTCAGTGAGGTACGCGACTATGTGGAGATGAAACTCCGCACCCTGCTGACCCGACGCAAGCGGCGGCAAAAGCGCAGTATCGGATGGCGGCGATGGAGTAACGAATACCTGTACGGGGTTCTCGGGTTGTACTGGGACTGGAAGCTTCATCCACTCCCGGGCTTCGGGAAGCTCACGTGAAAGTGGCTGCCATGACCGCGACGACCCATAACCCTTTCGACGAATCCCACGCGGGCGAGCTGCTTGAGGGAAAACCTCACGAGCAGTTCCTATGGGGAGGGGCTGGAGAACGGGCCGCAAGGCCACCGCGCCAGCCCCTTACCCGACAGCTGGACATCCGCAACATCAAGACCACCTTGGGAATGGAAGTGCTGCGCTGCCTGACTCCGCAGATGGTTGAGAAGGAATTGTGGGTGTACTTGCTGGCCTACAACCTGATCCGCTTGTTGATGGCGCAAGCGGCGCGCGACGCCGGCGTGCATCCGCGTGAGCTGAGCTTCAAACACACGGTACAGATGTGGACAGAGTGGGCCTCGCAAACTCTGCAAGCACATCCTATCCAGAAGGCTGAGTTCTTTCGGCTCATCGCCCAGCTCAACGTGGGTAACAGGCCGGGACGAATCGAGCCACGGGCTCGCAAGCGACGCCCCAAATCCTACCCGTGGCTGAAAGTACCTCGGGCCGAAGCGCGCCAACAGATACAGACTCATGGTCATCTGCTATGCGCTTAACTAAGCGCCATTCGACCTAGACCCGGACTACGTCGTCGAGGACGGGGACATCCTCTTCTCGTGGTCTGGCTCCTTGGAGTGCGTCTTGTGGGCCGGCGGCAGGGGAGCACTGAATCAGCACCTCTTCAAGGTTACGCCAGCCAATAACCCGCGCTGGCTTTGCTACTTCGGTGTTCATGCCCACCTCGACGAATTCCGCCACATTGCGGCAGGCAAGGCAACGACCATGGGCCACATCCAGCGCCACCACCTATCGGACGCCAAGCTTGCTGTTCCGACTAGGTCTCTACTCGGCGCAATCGATGCCTGGATCTCGCCGATGGCAGAGAGTCTGTGGAAGCGCGAGCAAGAATCCCGGACCCTCGCCGCTCTGCGCGACACCCTGTTGCCCAAACTCATCTCTGGCGAGCTTCGCGTGAATGACGCTGAGCGCCTCTTGGAGGGCTGGACCCAATGATTGTTACAGAGAATCAACTCGACGAGTGGGTCCTCGGCAATGCGAGAGACGCTCAGAGCGTGATCGTTGAGCTTGTCTGGCGCCTCGTCGCCGCTTCTTCTCCCCGGCCGAAAGAGCGCCGCTTTCCGCTTGGTGACAGTATTGGGCAGCACGGTCCTGATGGACTCTTGGATGTAGATCTTGCGTTCGGTCCGTTCATCCCCGAGGGCCGCTCGTTTTGGGAGATAGGGACCGGCCTGAAAGCCGGCGACAAAGCCACGCACGACTACAACGGCCTCGTTTCAGCGATCCCGGAAAGCGTCCGACTCGAATCCACGTTCGTCTTCGTAACGCCCCGTTCCGGACGGAGGGATTGGGAACACACATGGAAGGAGGGCGCACAGGGTACTTGGATTGAAGAGCGTCGCGTCAAACACGAATGGCGGGGCATTCAAGTCATCGACGGGACGAAGCTGATCGACTGGATACATCAGTTCCCTCCAGTGGAACTGTGGCTCGCGCAAAGGACAATCGGAGTGCCCGCGCAGCATATCGAGACACCTGAGCAGCGTTGGAGTCTGATTCGGACGATTGGAGAACCGCCGCCGTTGAGGCCCAAGGTATTTCTGGTGGGTCGGAGCGAGGCATGCGAGAAAATAAAGGACGTGATCGCCGGGACTGCGGTCCAACTCAAGCTGGATACGCATTTTCCTGATCAGGTAGTCGATTTTGTGTCTGCATACTTGGCAGACCTGGACGACGAGGCTCGTGCAGATGCCGCCGGGCGTTGCCTTATCATTTATGGAGCCGACGCGTGGCAAGCGATGGCTAATCAGAAAGAGAAGCTCATTCTGATCGCCGACTCCGCTCTTGACCTAAGCGGCGAGCTGGGGACGAAGCTAATCCAGAAAGCCCGAAGGTCGGGTCATGCTGTCATCTTCGGCGGGCCTGCTGGAGGCATACCCGACCCTGCGAGCGCGCCGCTTCGAGCGCCTGGCACACATCAACTTAAAGATGCGCTGGAAGAGGCTGGATACAGTGAGGAGCGGGCTCGCACTTTGGCGCAGAAGAGTGGCGGAAACCTTGGCTCATTGCTCAGGTGTCTTCAAAACCTTTCGTTGATGCCTGAATGGGCCGAGGGCACAGTCGCCTCCGAACTTGCAATCGCGGCAGTTCTAGGATCCTGGACTGAGAAATCAGTTGCTGACCGCGCCATCGTGGAGGGTCTATCGGGAAACTCCTACGGGGAGTGGATCGGGCGGATGCGTGAGCTCGCGCTTCGCCCGGGCACTCCCCTATCTCAGCGAGACGGCAACTGGAGATTCGCTGCACGCTATGAAGGGTGGTACGCGCTGGGTCCCAGGCTTTTCGACGAGCACTTGGACCGGCTACAGATCGCAGCGAACTCCGTGTTGACAGAAAAGGACCCTCAGTTCGAGCTACCAGGCGAGGAGCGATTCGCGTCGAGCATCCATGGGAAGGTTCTCGCGCATTCACATCTCTTGCGAAATGGCCTCGCGGACACACTGGCGCTTCTCGGGAGTCATCCCAAAGCGCTTACATCGTCTAGCCACGGCAAGGCCGAGGCAACAGCAGTTCTCACAGTTCGTGCGATTCTTGGTGACGCTGATTGGGAGCGCTGGGCCAGCCTCAACGACTTGCTTCCCCTGCTCGCGGAAGCTGCTCCGGGAGAGTTTCTTGACGCCGTCGAGAAAGCGCTCAACAGCGAACCATGCCCGTTCGATGAAGTATTTGCCCAAGAGGGCGACGGATTGATGGGCCGCACGTACATGAGTGGCGTGCTGTGGGCTCTGGAAACGCTGGCCTGGGATGCCAGCCACCTAAGCCGCGTGGTGATCTGCCTGGGGGAGCTTGCTGCGCGGGATCCCGGTGGACGTTGGTCCAATCGTCCGGCCAACTCCCTTACCACTATTTTGTTGCCGTGGTTGCCGCAGACATGCGCTCCGGTTGCGAAGCGCGGTGCAGCCGTATCAGCGCTACTTGCTGAGCTTCCAGATATCGGGTGGAAGCTGCTCGTGAGCCTCCTTCCCCGATCACACTCGACGTCATCTGGGACGCGCAGGCCGGCGTGGCGGGAGACGATCCCTGATGATTGGCCGAGGGGGGTAACGCACCGCGAATACTGGGAGCAGGCAGCGCTCTACTCAGAAATGGCAATCACTGCTGCCAAGAGCAATCGCGAGAAGCTCGCTGAGCTAGTCGATCATATGGAGAACTTGCCCCCAACGGCGCACGAACAGCTTCTGGCGCATCTTGGGTCCAACTCAGTAATCACGATGCCAGAAGGCGACAGGCTCGGCCTATGGACCGAGCTCGTCGATTTGGTTACGAAGCACAGGAAGTTCTCAGATGCCCGATGGGCGATGAAGCGTGAGCAAGTCGACAGTATCGCCGCTCTCGCCGAGCGGTTGGCACCAGACGCGCCTGCGTTTCGCCATCAACGGCTCTTCAGCGAGCGCGATTTCGACCTATACGAAGAGAAAGGCAACTACAAGGAGCAGGGCAACGAGCTCGAGATCCGTCGTCAAAAGGCCGTAGACGAAGTCGCTGCCAATGGAGGCGCTCAAGCGGTTCTTGCTTTCGCGGCCTCTGTCCAGTCGCCCTGGCGGGTTGGATTAGCCTTCGGGGCGGTGGCGGGCAACGAGGTCGATCGCGTTGTGTTGCCTGACTTGCTTGAGTCCGAGCAGAAGCAGCTTGCTCAGTTTGCAGGTGGATTCGTCTGGAGCCGGTTCAGCATTGGCGGTTGGCAGTGGGTTGATGACATCGACACCTCGCTATGGACTTCTGCGCAGATCGGGCAGTTCCTCTCCTTCTTGCCATTCGCGCCGGGCACATGGGAGCGATCGAAGCGCCTTCTTGGCGAAAGTGAAGCTGCGTACTGGAGCAAGACCAGCGCGAATCCCTACGGAACTGAGACTGGCCTGGAACTGGCCATCGATCAGCTTATTCAACACGGAAGACCAAGTGCGGCCCTGCGGTGTCTTTATCGGATGCTCGACAACAAACAGCCGGTCGATGCTGGACGTGCTGTACGGGCATTGCTTGCGGCGCTGGAGTCATCGGAAGGCCCTCACGCGATGGATGCATACCAGACAGTCGAGATAATCAAGGCCCTGCAAGATGCGCCCGGCACCACGCCTGATGACCTACTTCGTGTGGAATGGGCGTACCTGCCACTCTTGGATCGCCACAGTGATGCCTCGCCGAAATCACTTGGACGACGGTTGGCGACGGAGCCAGCATTCTTTTGCGAGGTGATTCGGCTCGTCTTTCGATCTAAGAAGGAAGATCGCTCGACTGAGGAGCCGACAGAGCAACAAAGGAGGATGGCAACCAACGCCTATCGATTGCTGAGCGAGTGGCGCATGCCTCCCGGCTTGCGAGAGGACAGAACATATGATGGCGATGAGCTGAACCGCTGGCTGGATTCCGTAAAGAAAGAGTGCTCGGAGACTGGGCATCTGGAAATTGCGCTGACGATGGTGGGGCATGCGCTCATCCACGTTCCCCCCGATTCGGACGGGTTGTGGATACATCGTTCTGTAGCGGCTGCTCTCAACGCGAAAGACGCGGCGGACATGCGCGATGGATTTCGCACGGAGCTCTACGACTCGCGGGGCGCGCACTGGGTTGATCCGACAGGCAAGCCGGAGAAAGAGTTCGCCGAGAAGTATCGTGCACAGGCCGAGGCCGTTGAGGCCGCTGGCTACAACCGCCTAGCCACGACACTGCGGGAATTGGTGACTTCATATGAGCGTGAAGGGGAAAGAGTGTCCTCCAGCGAGCATCGTGATGATTGAGGCCCCATAGGTGAGTTCGTTCACCGAATCCGTCGTCGAACAAGCCGCGCTGGCCTGGCTCGAGAGCGTCGGCTGGCAGGTTCGCAACGGCGCCGAGATCGCCCCCGGCGAGCCCGCCGCCGAGCGCGACGACTACGGGCAGGTCGTGCTGGCGCCAGCGGCTGCGCGATGCGCTCGCGCGGCTCAACCCGGCGCTGCCCGCCGAGGCGCTGGACGACGCCTTCCGCAAGCTGACGCGGCCCGAAGGCGCGGAGCTGATCGTGCGCAACCGCGCGCTGCATCGCCTGCTGGTGGATGGCGTGACGGTCGAGTACCGCGATGCCGAGGGCGAGCATCCGCGGCGCGCAGGCGCGGGTGATCGACTTCGACGATCCGGCGGGCAACGACTGGCTGGCGGTGAACCAGTTCAGCGTCGTGGAGAACAAGCACTCGCGGCGGCCGGATGTGGTGCTGTTCGTCAACGGCCTGCCGCTGGCGGTGCTGGAGCTGAAGAACGCGGCCGACGAGAACGCCACGATCTGGAGCGCCTTCCAGCAGCTCCAGACCTACCAGGCCGAGGTGCCGTCGCTGTTCGCGCCGAACGCGCTGCTCGCCATCTCCGACGGGGTGGAGGCGCGCGTGGGCACGCTCGCGCGCCGGGCGCGAGTGGTTCAAGCCCTGGCGCACCATCGCGGGCGAGACGCTGGCCGACGCGCACCTGCCCGAGCTTCAGGTGGTGATCGAGGGTCTGTGCGCGCCGCGGCGCTTTCTCGACCTGCTGCGCGACTTCATCGTGTTCGAGGACGACGGCGGGCGCATCGTCAAGAAGATGGCCGGCTACCACCAGTTCCACGCGGTGCAGGTGGCGGTGGGCGAGACGCTGCGCGCAGCGGAGCTGCAGCACGCACGGCTACCGCGTCTCAAGATGACCGCGGCCGCTACGAGGCGGGCCGCAAGCCGGGTGGCAAGCCTGGCGACCGGCGCGTGGGCGTGGTGTGGCACACGCAGGGCTCGGGCAAGAGCCTGACGATGGCCTTCTACGCCGGCCGCATCATCCGCGAGCCGGCGATGGAGAACCCGACCCTCGTCGTGCTCACCGACCGCAACGACCTCGACGACCAGCTCTTCGGCACCTTCTCGCGCTGCCAGGACCTGTTGCGCCAGCCGCCGGTGCAGGCAGAGAGCCGGGCGCACCTGCGCGAGCTGCTCGGCGTGGCGGCGGGCGGCGTGGTGTTCACCACCATCCACAAGTTCTTCCCCGAAGAGAAGGGCGACCGGCACCCGACGCTCTCCGACCGCCGCAACATCGTGGTGATCGCCGACGAGGCGCACCGCAGCCAGTACGACTTCATCGACGGCTACGCGCGCCACATGCGCGACGCGCTGCCGCACGCCTCCTTCATCGGCTTCACCGGCACGCCGATTGAGCTGCAGGACGCGAACACGCGCGCGGTTTTCGGCGACTACATCAGTGTCTACGACATCCAGCGCGCGGTGCAGGACGGCGCCACGGTGCCGATCTACTACGAGAGCCGGCTCGCCAAGCTGGCGCTCGACGAGGCCGAGCGGCCGAAGATCGACCGCGGGTTCGAGGAGGCCACCGAGGGCGAGGAGGTCGAGCGCAAGGAGAAGCTCAAGACCAAGTGGGCGCAGCTCGAGGCCGTGGTCGGCGCAGAGAAGCCGCTCAAGCTGGTCGCGCAGGACATCGTCGAGCACTTCGAGAACCGGCTCGAGGCGCCATGGACGGCAAGGCGATGATCGTCTGCATGAGCCGCCGCATCTGCGTCGATCTGTACCGCGAGATCGTGAACGCTGCGCCCAGCCTGGGATGGCGATCCGACGACGAGCACGGCGCGCTCAAGGTGGTGATGACCGGCTCCGCCTCCGATCCGCCTGCATGGCAGTCTGCACATCCGCAACAAGCCGCGGCGCGAGGCGCTGGCCAACCGCTTCCGCGACCCGAAGGACCCATTCAGGCTCGTGATCGTGCGCGACATGTGGCTCACCGGCTTCGACGCGCCGAGCCTGCACACGATGTACATCGACAAGCCGATGCGCGGGCACGGGCTGATGCAGGCCATCGCGCGCGTCAATCGCGTCTTCAAGGACAAGCCGGGCGGGCTGGTGGTCGACTACCTCGGCTTGGCCGCAGGAGCTGAAGCAGGCGCTGGCCACGTACACGGAAGCGGCGGCACGGGAAGGACGGCCCTGGATCAGGACGAGGCTGTCGCCCTGATGCTGGAGAAGTACGAAGTCTGCCGCGCCCTCTTCCATGGCTTCGACTGGTCGAAGTGGGTAAGCGGCAAGCCGCAGGAACGGCTGTCTTTGCTGCCGGCGGCGCAGGAACACGTCCTGGCGCAGGAGGAGGGCAAGGATCGCTCCTGCGTGCCGTGTCGCGAGCTCTCACAGGCATTCGCGCTGGCGGTTCCGCACGAGGAGTCGCTGCGCATTCGCGACGACGTGGCGCTTCTTCCAGGCCGTGCAGGCCGTGCTCGCCAAGAGCACGACCGGCGAGCGAAAGACCGACGAGGATATCGATCACGCGGTCCGCCAGATCATCTCGCGAGCAATGGTGTCCGATCAGGTCATCGACATCTTTGCCGCCGCTGGCCTGAAAAGGCCCGACATCTCGATCCTTTCCGATGAGTTCCTCGCCGAAGTACGCGGCATGCCTCAGCGAAACCTGGCTGTCGAGTTGCTGCAGAAGCTGCTCAAGGGTGAAATCAAAGCGCGCTCGAAGCGCAATGTAGTGCAGGGCCGTTCGTTCGCGGAGCTGCTCGAGCAGGTTCTACGCCGATACCAGAACCGCGCGATCGAGGCGGCGAAGGTGATCGAGGAGCTGATCCAGCTCGCCAAAGACATGCGTGAGGCAACGGAGCGGGGCGTGCAGCTCGGCCTGACGGAGGATGAACTCGCGTTCTACGATGCGCTTGAGACCAACGACAGCGCAGTGAAGGTGCTCGGCGACGAGAACCTGCGGTTGATCGCGCGCGAGCTGGTCAAGACGGTACGCGCCAACGTCACGATCGACTGGACGATGCGTGAGAACGTGCGCGCGCAACTGCGAGTGCTTGTCAAGCGCATCCTGCGCAAGCACGGGTATCCGCCGGACAAGCAAGAGAAGGCGACGCAGACGGTGCTGGAGCAGGCGGCTCTACTTTCGGCAGAATGGTCTATCGCGTAGCACCGTCCACGTCTTGCATAGATCAAGTGCTTGTCTGCGAGCAGTACGTCCTGTAGGGGAAGAACATGCCGGTCGATCGAAGTCTATGGAAGCAGTTCATCCATAAGGCTAACGCGCCGATAGGCTGGCACTGCCCGACATGCACCAGCGGTTACCTCCGGCTCTCCAAGGACGGTCTACTGTTCCGTGAGGCTTCGTGGTCACGGCAGGCACACAACGAAGACTGGTTCGATGGAGAACATGCGGAGCTGCGATTCACTGCCGCGCTCGAGTGCACTAACGAGAGATGCGGTGAGTTTGTTGCCGTCAACGGGAGCGGCGGCTATTCACGAGAGATGAACGAAGATGGCTCTAATTGGGATTGGGAGGAATATTTTTGGCCCCTATCCGTAAGTCCGGCTATGCACTTTTTCCGCGTGCCACCATCTGTTCCTGAGAAGGTTGTTGAGCAACTAAAGTTGTCGTTCGCAACGCTATGGTCGAGTCCTGCCGCCGCGGCCACGCACGTTCGAATTGCGGTTGAGTATCTTCTCGACGCGATAGCAATACCGCGGGCACGTCGCAGCACGAGCAAGAAGATGCAGCAACTGACCTTGCATCGTCGAATTGAAGAGCTTAGGTCACGTAAAGCGGACGTGGGCGAGGCATTACTCGCCATCAAGTGGGTGGGCAACGCGGCAAGTCACCTCGGAGATCTCGCGCGCGATGACGTTTTTGACGCGTACGACATCTTGGAAGGGGTGCTGGACGACTTGTTTGTCAGAAACCGGGAAGCAGTCCAAAAGTTAGTCCGCAAGATCAACAAGAAAAAGGGGCCGTGGCGAAAGCAACAGAGCTTTCTGTAATTCCGCACAGATGCGCCCAAGAGGCTTGTCACGAACAACGGAACTTGTTAGTGGATTCCCTATGGATACCAAAGGGAAATGCTGCCGATAGCGCTCGGATTTTCAGCGAGTGACGTGGTTGATGGGCGATAGATCTTGGCGATCCACGGCGCGGGGTGCTCGTCGACAAATCGCGCGATCCTGAGTGCGGTCGCGACGAAATTCCTTGCGAGAACCGGGAACGGTGCCTTTCCGATCACAACAAGGAGCCGTGCGCGGTGGCGCATGACAGAAGCCAATTCATTCGGCTTGTAGCGGATACGAGCGTCGTGACTCACCGCCACCCATCCTTGCCTGCTCACCCCTTCAAGCCAGATTTCATCTGGACAGTCTGGTGCGAAATGGTCCCGGTGCCGTCTGACGTTCAATCCCGCAGCGACGAGGATCTCGGGAAATCGCATGCCGAGATCGCGATCGGTGAAGAGGACAATCGACTCAAGCGGCACGCTCAAACAGAACCGCCTGCTCGATCTCTGCGGGGGTCAATTTGTAGTCCGCCGCCAGCTCCTCGACCGTTTCCCGGGCATCGATCCGCTCCGCAATCGTCGCAGTCGAAACGCCTGCGCGAATCACCACAGGTCGCCCAAATGCGATCTTCGGGTCGATCGCGATAGTCATCTCGGCCGACGGTGCTTTAGCTGACACGAACGGATACAGTCGAACAGGGAACTGCCACTCGTCCCATTCCACGCGCTTCAAATGTTCCTCGAGAAGCTGTTGCATGGCGAGCTGGCCCGAGGCAGACACCTCGATGAGCTGGCCATAGCGTTCGAGGAAGACCTTCCCCGCATCAGTCCGCAGCTCCTTGCGCAGCAAGAGCCGCTTGATGGCGAGCTTGCGCTCTGAGTAGGCGAGCGCTTCCCGGACGGCCTTGATAGAGACGTTGTGGTCCGTTCGCAGCGCGCGCAAAACGTGTGCCTCGATCAGATTCCAGAAGGACAGCACCGGCGGCTGGGGCGAGGGCGGGTGGATGAGCGGCTTAAATTGCCCGACGCCTTCGGCCTTCGGATACGGCCGGCCGACGACCCAGGATCTCAGGGTTGCCGCAGGCAGCTTGAGATATCGGGCGGCCTCGGCTAGTGAGTACGCGGCCTCATTGCGAAGGTCGAAAGGCTTGGCTCCGGTTCTGCGTGGCATTGTAAGCCGGCATTCTAGTCCCAACGCTTGCCGATCCATAGCGTTGCGCGCGATCGGCACATGCCCGATCCGGGGTTTAGCGCTCGAGAGCGCTCGCGATGTCCTCGTCGATATTAGTGGCCGCGCTCATGGCCACTAGACGATCCTGCCTTGCGCTTCGGCAACGCTGTCAACCCGCGCGTCGCTTCGAGAAACTGCACAAACGCACACGCAATGAGCATCGATCCGTCGCGCATGGCCGGCTAGGGTGCGCGTTTACGTTCGTGTGCGGCGCGGCCGTGTATGGACGAGAACGCAGGAGAGAAGAGGAGGCAATCGACGAACCTGTAAATGAAGCGGCGCCCGCCGGTGCTATCAACACCGACGAGCGCCTGACCAAGGTGACCTATCGAGGAGATCACGATGGCTGCAAAGAAGCATACGCCGAACCGTGCCCCAGTCCGCAAGCGTCAGGCACAGCGGAAATGGCGCCACCCAGCGCTGCGACAGGGAGCGTCGCGGCGGCACCCTGTTGCCCGCGGAAAGGTGGCGCGATCGAAGGCGCTCGATGCCGAGCGCATGCGGGACGCACTCGAGGACCACATCCGCGGCCTCAACGAGGCGATGAGCGCGGTCATCGTCTCCGTCGCCGCGCTTCGCCGTCAGAACTGCGACATCGACGAGGACATCGCGCGCGTGCTGGAGCGTTCCGCCGCCGATCGGCTGGATATCGAGATCGAAAAGCTGCAGACCTTTGTCGGCACTCAGGCTCATCAGGAGCGCAAGTAATCGTGTTTCACGCCGTGAATCAGGCAAGTGGTGATGGGCAAGTGCGGTTGCGCGGTTGTTCTCAGTTTGGCTACACTTGTTCTCAATATGAGAGCAAGAGCGCCAAGGGGGAAGCGGCAACTGGTCGAGCTGCTGTTCGGGACGTATCGCCGCCGGATCCTTTCTTTGCTGCTGCTGCATCCCGAACAGAGCTTCTATGTCCGCGAGATCGGGCGGCTCACCGGCGTACCCGCCGGATCCCTGCATCGGGAAGTGGCGCTGTTGTCGGAGGGCGGCCTGCTGACGCGTACCACCGCGGGGAACCAGGTCCGGTACCAGGCCGATCGCGCCTGCCCGCTGTACGAGGAACTGGCCGGCATTTTCCGCAAGACGACGGGGCTGGCCGATGTGTTGCGGGAGGCGCTCGCCCCCCTCGGCGCGGCGGTGCGGCTGGCGTTCGTATTCGGTTCCGTGGCCCAGGGCAAGGAGCGCTCCACGAGCGACGTGGACGTCATGGTGATTGGCTCGGCCTCCTTCGATCGAGTGGTGGAGGCGCTCGTTCGAGCGAGCGACCGGCTGCGCCGGGAGATCAATCCGGTAGCGATGGCGGCGAACGCTTTTCGCGCGAAGCTCAAGAGCCGCGATCGTTTCGTATCGCGGGTCGTGCGCGAACCGAAGATCTTCCTCGTAGGAGACGCCGGTGAGCTTGCAAAACTTGCTGAAAATCGGGGTGCTTAAGGAGCACGCAGCGGATGCGGAGGAGATCGCCCGGCTCCTGAGGGCGGCCCGGCGCAGCCTCAAGGATGCACATGCGACGTTCCGTCAGCGCTGAGACTCGCTTCGACGTGGCTTACCGGGCGATCACACAGGTTGGTCTGGCGGCGCTCATGGCAAAGGGCTTCCGGCCCGACACCAACCGGCCGGGGCATCACGCGACCATCATCCAGACGCTTCCCTTGACTCTCGGTATCGAGGGCCGGCGCGTCACCCTGCTCGATACGCTGCGGCGGAAGCGCAACCTGCTCGATTACACGGGGGAGGATATAGACGACGCTTCCGTCGCGGCGTGCATCGAGCAGGCGGAGAGGCTCCTGGACACCGCGCGAGCACGGATCGCAGGGACCAAGTGAGTGCCTTCACCGAATCCGTCGTTGAGCAGGCCGGGCTCGGCTGGTTTGAAAGCGCCGGCTGGCAGATTCGCAACGGGCGGAGATTGGTCGTCGTCTCCGTCGCCGCGCCCGTCGCTCGAGGCAGGGGTTCGGGTCGATGGCAGGCGTTCGTTACTCGTAGCCCTTCGCCATGTCGAGCAGCGTCGTCACTGTCCGCCAGTTGCGAGCGGTGGCCTCGATTCCAAGGAGCCGTTCCGCACGCGCGGCGAGCTTCGAGATGCCGAAGCCCGCCGGGGTGTACAAATAGAAGACCCTGCCTTTCAGCACGAAGTCCTCGGTCGCCCTATATCCCAAGCGGAGCCTGAGCGGGGCACTCCAGTTCGTGCAGCGATCTTGTAAGCCCCAGCTTTCGGTCGATCTCGGTAATCGCTTTCTTGTCAGCTCTGCTTAGTAGAGCCTTGGCGTCCGCCGGCGTAGAGACAGTCAGGAAATCACTTTCCCTCGCGAAGAAGACCAGCACCTTCTTGCCCTGACGCAGCATCTCGACGATGTTTGCCACTGTGCCTGCACTCTTCCCGTCCCAAAGCATGAATCCATAGTCCGCACGCTCCGCCATCTTCTTGTCCTTCTGAGCGTAGAACTCCCTTCCAATGATCTCGTCGGGAACCGAGACATGCTCCGTTTTCCATGGACCGAGATTGTTTCTGCACGCGGTGCCCGAGCAGTAGACCGCGACGTGCTGATAACGGCGCTGCGCGAGATACGCCTGGAACGCCTTGTCCGCTCCGTTCGCATCACCAACGACGACGAAAATCCCTTGAGCGAGAACTTTGTCCAATCGCTGCCTGGTGGTGTCGTTCAGGCGACTCAAGCTGCGAGAACCCGCGAGGAACACGGTTTTCATCGATTGCTCCGGGTCTGTCCTGATCCACTTGTAGACGATCCTGCCTCGCACTTCGGCAACCGTATCACTGCGCGTCCGTCGAGAAACTGCACAAACGCACACGCTATCCGCATCGATCCTGCGTGCTTGGTCGGCTAGGGTGCGTGCTGACGTCCGTGTGCGGCGCGGCCGTGCTTGACCGAGAACGCAGGAGAGCGAGGAGGGCAATCGACGAATCGCGAATGAAGCGGCGCCCGCCGGTGCAATCAACACCGGCGAGCGCCTGACCACCGTGAACTAATAGGGAGCTCACAATGGCTGCAAAGAAGCATACGCCGAACCATGCCCATGTCCGCAAGCATCAGATGCAGCGGAAACGGCGCCGCCCATCGCTGCGACAGGGAGCGTCGCGACGGCACCCTGTTGCCCGCGGAAAAGTGGCGCGATCGAAGGCGCTCGACGCCGAGCGCATGCAGGACGCACTCGAGGACCACATCCGCGGCCTCAACCAGGCGATGAGCGCGGTCATCGTCTCCGTCGCCGCGCTTCGCCGTCAGAACTGCGACATCGACGAGGACATCGCGCGCGTGCTCGAGCGTTCCGCCGCCGATCGGCTGGATATCGAGATCGAAAAGCTGCAGGTGTTCGTCGGCAAGGAGGCGGGCAATGAGCATGCGTAAGAAAGCTGCGAGAGCCCCGACACGTGACTTCAACGAAACCGTGCGGGCGCGCGCGCAGCGTGACGAGCCCTTTCGCATCGCGCTGCTCCGGGAAGCCGCCGATTGCTTCCTCGCTGGAGATCTGGAAACCGGCCGAGCGGTCCTGCGCGATTATGTTCACGCCACCGTGGGCTTCGAGGAACTGGCGCGCGCGACGGCCAAGTCGCCGAAGAGCCTCATGCGCATGCTTGGGCCCGGCGGCAATCCGCAGGTCTCGAATCTCCTGGCGATCCTGGCCTACCTGCAGAAGCAGGCTCATATCAGACTGAAGACCGTCGCTCGAGGCAGGGGATCGGGTTGATGGCAGGCGTTCGTCATTCGTCGCCCTTCGCCATCTGGAACGCACGACGAGTATGACGGGCGGAACCGGAAGCGATAGCGCGAAGAGAATCATGGAACCAAGAGTCATCAAGACCGACGAGCAATATCGCCGCTTCCTTGCTGAGGTTGAGAAGCTCGCGGCGCAGGATCCCGAGCCTGAGTCGGCGGAGGGTGTTCGTCTGGAACTCCTTGCAAAGCTCGTCGAGGATTATGAAAAGGGCCGGTTCGTCTTCGGATGGCCGGCGCGCGATCGCCGATGAGAGTATCGAAGAGGCAGAAGCCGATCTCGACGCGGTCGAGAGAGAAGCCAATTCCTTGGCGTTGTGCAATTTTCGATCGGCCGCTCTCACCTCGCGAGACGTTTACAGCCCTGCGGCACACGAGTAACCTGCCGATCCAGCAAACGCCACCGCGCCATCCCATGCTCATTTCCCGCGACCGAACGAAGCTGATCAACGCCATCGTGTTCTTTGCGCAGAACACTCAGCATTGCGGAAAGGTCAAACTCTTCAAGCTGCTCTATCTGCTCGACTTCGCACACTTCCGCGAAACCGGCCGCAGCGTCACGGGGCTGGACTATCGCGCGTGGAAGATGGGCCCCGTGCCGCTTCCTCTTATCCAGGAATGGGATCAGTTGGAGCCCGACCTTGCTACTGCGGTCGACATCGTGCCTGAGCGCGTCATCGACTATGTGCGGGAGCGCGTCGTAGCGAAGGTGGGTTTCGACGAAGGGGCCTTCACGAAACGCGAGCTGCGAATGATGACCGCGCTGGCGAATCGCTTCCGCGACGAGCTGACCAAGCCACTGATCAACTTCACACATGCCGAACGGGGCCCGTGGGACAAGATCTGGGATGGTGGACGCGGCAACAACGATCGAATCCCGTTCAGCCTGGCGATCGCGGACGACGATCCAAATCGCGAGGCCGTGCTCGAGGCGGCGCGCGAATACGAAGGAATTCAGGCGGGGCACGCCGGCCCCCACTAGCCGAGCGGCCACCCCATCCTGTCTGGCGCGATGAACCCGCGCGACATCTATCGTCACGACGCGTTCTACAGAAACCGGGAGACCGGGGAGCTGGAGCGCAAGTACTTTGTCGTGCTCGCCTGCCTCCCTGGCAATGATCTCGTGGTGCGCCTTCTCACGAGTCGGGCTCATGGCAGACCCGAGCACCCGAAGTGCTTTCATGGTCGGCCGTATCCCAGCTTCTATCTGGGAGTTCTTGGCAACCCGCTTTCAAAGAAGTCCTGGGTGGACCTAAGGTACCTCGACGATCTCGATCCGTCGTCTGCCACTCGACTTTTCCAGAGGGGCACTCTGGCGCAGGCTTCGACGGTCCCCGCAGAGTATTTCGCTGACCTTCTGGACTGCGCTGCACGCGCGGACGACACGAGCAGGGCGCAGGAACGGGCTATCCTCAATCAGCTCGATCTAATGCGCGACTGATGCCGCGACATGTCGTCGATGTACCTCACTCGTAGCCCTTCGCCATCTCCAGCAGCGTCATAACTGTCCGCCAATTGCGAGCCGTGGCCGCGACGCCCAGCAGACGCTCGACACGCTCAGCGAGCTTCGAGGTGCCGAAACCGTTCGGCGTATACAGGTAGAAGACCCTGTCTTTCAGCACAAACGCTTCACCGTTAGCCTTGAGCGCATCGAGTGCCGCGAGATCCGGCTTCTTCGCCCGTTCCGCGAGAAAGAACAGGTGCAGGCTCTTCGGGTCGTCGCCGGCCTCGGGGAACGGATTGCCCGCCGCGGCTTTCTGCAACTCGCCGAACGTGAGCGCGAGCACGCGCGGCTCGAAGCCGTGATCTGCCGAGACGGCGGCGCTGATCCGCTTCGCCACGCGGTCAGCGTCGCTGAGCTTGCTGCGAAAGAGCGCATTGCCGCTCTGGATGTACGTCTGCACCTCGACGCAGCCGTTCTGCTCGAGCAGCGCCTTGAGCACCTTCATCGGCAGCGTATGCTTGCCGCCGACGTTGATGCCGCGGAACAGCGCGATCCACGTGGTCATGCGACCTCGATTCCCTGCGACCGGAGATACTCGTCGTAGGTGCCCTTGAAGTCGGCGACGCCTCCGTCCGGCCGCAGTTCGATGATGCGGGTGGCCAGGGAGCCGACGAACTCCCGGTCGTGCGAAACGAAGATCAGTGTGCCCAGGTACTTCTCCAGTCCGATCTGCAGCGACTCGATCGTTTCCATGTCCATGTGGTTGGTCGGCTCGTCCATCAACAGCACGTTGGGCTTCGTGAGCATCAGCTTGCCGTACATCATGCGGCCCTTCTCGCCGCCGGAAAGCACCCTGGTCGACTTCCTGACTTCATCGCCGGAAAACAGCAGCCGGCCCAGCGTCGCGCGCACGATCTGATCGTCGTCCGCTTTCCCCGTGAATTGGGACACCCAGGAGAACAGGTCCATGTTCGTGGCGAACTCGGCCTGCGGGTCCTGTGGCATGTAACCCGGCTGGGCGCTTTCCACCCAGCTGATGTGGCCCGCGGCAGGATGCAGCTCGCCGGCGAGACAGCGCATCAGGGTCGTCTTGCCGATGCCATGGGGGCCGATGATGGCGACGCGCTCGCCCGCTTCGATGTTGAAGTTGACGTTGTGCAGCACATCGACCTTCGACTTCGGATAGTGAAAGCTCACGCCCTCCGCCGATACCGCTGAGCGGTAGAGCTTCTTGACCTGCTCGAAACGGATGTACGGGTTCTGGCGCGATGAGGGTTTGATCTCCTCGATCTTGATCTTCTCCAGCAGCCTGCGGCGCGAGGTGGCCTGCCGGGCCTTGGACGCGTTGGCGGAGAAGCGGCGCACGAACTCCTGCAGATCCGAAATGCGCTCTTTGGCCTTCGCGTTCGAGGCTTCCACCCGCTGGCGCGCCTGCACGGAGGCCAGCATGAAATCGTCGTAGTTGCCGGGATAGATCTTCAACTGCTGGAAATCCAGATCCGCGATGTGCGTGCACACCTGATTCAGGAAGTGCCGGTCGTGGCTGATGATGATCATGGTGGCGTCGTAGCTGTTGAGCACGCCTTCCAGCCAGCGGATCGAATTGATGTCCAGGTTGTTGGTGGGCTCGTCGAGCAGCAGCACATCCGGTTTGGCAAACAGCGCCTGCGCGAGCAGAACCCGCAGTTTCAGGCCGGGTGCCACTTCGCGCATCGGCCCGTTGTGCAGCGACTCGGGGATGCCGGCGTCGGCCAGAATGCTGCCCGCGCGAGCCTCCGCGGTGTAGCCGTCGTACTCGCCGAACTTTGCCTCCAGCTCTGCCGCCCGCATGTAGTCGGCGTCGCTGGCATTCGCATCCGCGTAGACGAAGTCGCGCTCCTTCATCGCCCGCCACATCTGAGCGTGCCCCTGCATCACCGCATCGAGCACGCGCTCGTCTTCGTAAGCGAACTGGTCCTGGTTCAGCTTCCCGAGCCGCTTGCCCGTCTGCAGCGTGACGTCGCCGATGCTTTGCTCCAGCTCGCCGCCCAGGATCTTCATCAGCGTCGACTTGCCGCAGCCGTTCGCCCCGATCAGGCCATAGCGGTTGCCATCGGAGAACTTGACCGTGACCTGCTCGAAGAGCGGCTTGGCGCCGAACTGGATCGCTACGTTGGAAGTGGCGAGCATCTCTGTCCAATCAACATGAGGAATGCGGCAGGCAGTCGCGCTTGCCGCGCTACAAGGGTCGACCAATGTGGAGTGCCGTGCCGGGCAGCGAATCGCGCGCGCACCCGTGGTGACGGCTCTTCGAGCCCGGACAGGAACATCGAAGACGTTCCCCATTCGGCGGCGGCATTCTATCCGAGCCGGGCGGCCACGTTGCGCTGTCCCTCCGCGGCGCCTTCAAGCCACCGGGTGGCCGCCTCGGGATCGCTCCCGAGCCGACACCGCCGCTGCCTGCGGCTCCTGTCTGCAACAAGTTGAAACACCAGTAATTGCTGTTCTGCACCATCGATGCGGCGTAGCAGCATTGACGATGCGACCCAGACCCGTATGATCCGGCCCCATGCTCGCAGCGCGCGTCATTCACTCGATCTCCTCGCGAAAGGCCTTCGCGACGTTCCGACGCGCCACGACACACCTCTAGATGTAATTGACGCCGGCTGCGGCCGGCGATGCAACGAGTCTGGTTGAAGGCAGGGGAGGCGCTCTTCGCTCGAGCGTGCAGCCTCGCGCAACGGACTCACCGTGCGATCAGGGGCTGTGCCAGTGCAACGACAACAACCGGCGGGGCTGTACGACCCGAGCTACGAACGCGATTCCTGCGGCTTCGGGCTCATCGCCAGTCTCGACGACCAGCCGAGCCACTGGATCGTCCAGACCGCGATCACCTCGCTCAATCGACTCACCCATCGCGGCGCCATCGCCGCCGACGGCAAGACCGGCGACGGCTGCGGCCTGCTTCTCAAGAAGCCTGCCGCATTCCTGCGCGCCGTGGCGGATGAAGCCGGTATCGCGCTGGCCGAGCGCTTCGCCGTGGGTTTCGTATTCCTCAGCACGTTCGAGGACCAGGCGGCGCGTGCCCGCGCGGCGCTGGAAGCGCAGCTCGGCCGCGAGGACCTGGAAGTTGCCGGTTGGCGGGTGGTGCCGACGGATCCGGCAGCCTGCGGCGAGCAGGCGCTCAAGACCCTGCCGCGCATCGAGCAGGTGTTCGTCAACTGCCGCCTCGACATCGACGAGGCGGCCTTCAACCGCAAGCTGTTCCTCGCGCGCCGGCGCACCGAGAAGGCGCTCGAGAAGAAAGACCCGGTGTTCTACCTGCCCAGCCTGTCGGCCTCGACCATCGTCTACAAGGGCATGGTGATGCCGCAGCACCTCACCGAGTTCTATCCGGATCTCAAGGACGAGCGGCTGACCGCGTCGGTCGCGGTGTTTCACCAGCGTTTCTCCACCAACACGCTGCCGCAGTGGCGGCTCGCGCACCCGTACCGCTATCTCGCGCACAACGGCGAGATCAACACGGTCTCGGGCAATCGCAGCTGGGCGGTGGCGCGCGGCCCGCTGTTTCGCTCGCCGCTCCTGCCGGACCTGTCCGACATTCAACCGCTGGTCTCGATGACGGGGTCCGATTCGCAGACGCTCGACAACATGCTCGAGGTGCTGCTGGCCGGCGGCCTCGATGTGCTGCACGCCATGCGCATGCTGATTCCGCCCGCGTGGCAGACGGTCGATTCGATCGATCCGGACCTGCGCGCCTTCTACGAGTACTACGCGACGCACATGGAACCCTGGGATGGCCCGGCGGGCATCGTGCTCACTGACGGGCGCTATGCCGCGTGCACGCTGGATCGCAACGGCCTGCGTCCCGCGCGCTACGTCATCACGAAGAACCGGCATCTCACCATTGCTTCGGAGACGGGCGTGTGGGATTACGCGCCGGAAGACGTGGTGCGCAAGGGCCGCCTCGGTCCGGGCGAGATGCTGGCGCTCGATCTGTCCACCGGCGAGCTGCTCGAGAGCCGCCAGATCGACGATTTCCTCAGGAGCCGTCACCCCTACAAGACCTGGCTCAAGAAGGGCGTGCGCTACCTGGAATCCGACCTGATCGATCCGCGTCTGGCCGCCGAGCCGATGGATCGCGACACGCTCGCCCTCTACCAGAAGATGTTCAACATCACGGCCGAGGAGCGCGACGACATCATCCGCGTGCTGGCCGAGGACGAGAGCGAGGCGGTCGGCTCGATGGGCGACGACACGCCGATGCCGGTGCTGTCCTCGAAAGCGCGCTCGCTCTATGACTACTTCCGCCAGCAGTTCGCGCAGGTGACCAATCCGCCGATCGATCCGCTGCGCGAGTCGATCGTCATGTCGCTGCAGACGCAGATCGGTCCGGAGTGCAACATCTTCGTGCCCGCGCCCGAGCACGCGCGCCAGATCGTGATGAACTCGCCGATCCTGTCGCAGCGCAAGCTGCGCCAGATCCTGGGCATGAAGGACTTCGGCGTCACCCACGAATTCATCGACCTGCAGTACGCGGCGGACGCCGGACTGGAAGCGGCGATCGTCCGCATCTGCGATCAGGCCGAAGCCGCGGTGCGTGCCGGCAAGCTGGTGCTGCTGCTCTCGGATCGCTACCTCGTCAAGGGCAAGCTCCCGATCCACGCGCTGCTCGCGACCGGCGCGGTGCACCACCGGCTGGTTGCGAAGGGGTTGCGCTGCAAGTGCAACCTGCTGGTGGAAACCGGCACCGCGCGCGATGCACATCAGTTCGCCTGCCTGATTGGGTACGGCGCGACCGCGGTGTATCCCTACATGGCCTACCAGACGCTGTTCGACATGATGCGCAAGGGCCGCGTGAAGATGGATGCGCACTCGCGCCTGGAGCTCGGACGCAGCTACCGGCGGGGCATCCGCAAGGGGCTCTTCAAGGTGATGTCGAAGATGGGCATTGCCACCATCGCGAGCTACCGCAGCTCGCAGCTCTTCGAGATCGTCGGCTTGGGCGATGCGGTGGTGAAGCTGTGCTTTCCCGGTACGGTGAGTCGCATTGAAGGCGCCGGGTTCGAGGATCTGGAACGGGATCTGCAATATCTCGCCGCGCGCGCCTGGAACCCGCGCGAGCCCATCGAGCAGGGCGGATTGCTCAAGTACGTGCACGAGGGCGAGTACCACATGTACAACCCGGATGTGGTGGCGGCCCTGCAGGGCGCCGTCATGTCAGGCGATTACGCGCAATACCAGGAATTCGCGCGCCTGGTGAACGAGCGGCCGATCTCGGCGCTGCGGGATCTGTTGCACCTGAAGCCGGGCGCCACGCCGGTGCCGATCGAGGAAGTGGAGCCGGTCGAGGACATCGTGCGCCGCTTCGACGGCGCCGGCATGTCGCTCGGCGCGCTCTCGCCCGAAGCGCACGAGGCGCTCGCGATCGCGATGAACCGGCTGGGCGCACGCTCCAACTCCGGCGAGGGTGGCGAGGATCCGGTCCGCTACGGCACCGAGAAGAATTCCAAGATCAAGCAGGTGGCCTCGGGCCGATTTGGCGTGACACCCGAGTACCTCATCAACGCCGAGGTGCTGCAGATCAAGATCGCGCAGGGTGCGAAGCCGGGCGAGGGCGGTCAGCTTCCCGGACACAAGGTCAACGACATGATCGCGCGGCTGCGGTTCGCGCGCCCGGGCGTGGGACTGATCTCGCCGCCGCCGCATCACGACATCTACTCGATCGAGGACCTTGCACAGCTGATCTTCGATCTGAAGCAGGTGAACCCCGCGGCGCTGGTGTCCGTGAAGCTCGTCGCGGAGCCTGGCGTCGGCACGGTGGCCGCCGGTGTGGCCAAGGCTTATGCCGACCTCATCACGATCTCCGGTCACGATGGCGGCACGGGCGCAAGCCCGCTGAGCTCCATCAAGCACGCCGGCACGCCCTGGGAGCTGGGTCTCGCCGAGACGCATCAGACGCTGCGCATCAACGACCTGCGCCACAAGGTGCGCCTGCAGACCGACGGGGGGCTCAAGACCGGGCTCGACGTCATCAAGGCCGCGATCATCGGCGCCGAGAGCTTCGGCTTCGGCACCGCGCCGATGGTCGCGCTGGGCTGCAAGTACCTGCGCATCTGTCACCTCAACAACTGCACCACCGGCGTCGCCACGCAGCATAGCGTGCTGCGCTCGAAGTACTTCGTCGGCCTGCCGGAGATGGTGATCAACTATTTCCGTTTCGTGGCGCAGGAATGCCGCGAGCTGATGGCGCAGCTCGGCGTGCGCCGGCTGGCGGACCTGATCGGCCAGACCGAACTCCTGGAGGTCGCCGCGGGCACGACGCCGAAGCAGAAGAAGCTCGACCTGAACCCGCTCCTCTCGAATGCCGGGCTCGCCGATGACAAGCCGCAATACTGCCTCGATGCGCGCAACGCGCCCTTCGACAAGGGCGAGCTGGCCGAACGCATGCTCGAGGACATGCGCGCCGCGATCGACAACAGGCTGGGCGGCACGTTCACGTACGAGGTGGCGAACTTTCACCGCTCGATCGGCGCGCGCCTGTCGGGCGAAATCGCGCGCCGCTGGGGCAACTACGGCATGGAGCACGCGCCGCTCATCGTGCGGCTGCGCGGCTCGGCGGGGCAGAGTTTCGGTGTGTGGAACGCCGCCGGCCTGAACCTGTACCTGGAGGGCGATGCCAACGACTACGTCGGCAAAGGCATGGCGGCCGGAAAGATCGTGCTGCGTCACCCCAGGGGCGCGGGTTTCGTCCACAAGGACACCGTCATCATGGGCAACACCTGCCTGTACGGCGCGACGGGTGGTGAGCTGTTCGCGGCCGGCCAGGCCGGCGAGCGCTTCGCGGTTCGCAACTCCGGCGCGATCGCGGTCGTCGAGGGCACGGGCGATCATTGCTGCGAATACATGACGGGCGGCGTCGTCTGCGTGCTCGGGCGCACGGGGCTCAACTTCGGCGCCGGCCTCACCGGCGGCTTCGCCTACGTTCTCGATCAGGACCGCGGTTTCGTCGATCGCTACAACCACGAGCTGATCGACATCCACCGCATCACGCCCGAGGGCATGGAAGCGAACCTGCAGCACCTGCGGCTGCTCATCGAGCAGCACGTGCGCGAAACGGGCAGCGTCTGGGGCGAGGAGATTCTCAACGACTTCCGCAGCTTCATGGGCAAGTTCTGGGTGGTCAAGCCGAAGGCTGCCGCGATAGACACGTTGATCGAGAATCTGAGGCGTGCGGCATGAAGGCCGACAAGAACCTGCAGTTTCTCGAGATCCCGCGACGAGATCCGGACAAGCTTCCGGTCGAGCGCCGCATCCTCTCGTTCCAGGAGATTTACACCCAGTTCGACGCGGAAAATGCCGCGCAGCAGGCGGGGCGCTGCATCGCGTGCGGCAACCCGTTCTGCGAGTGGAAGTGTCCGGTACATAACTATATTCCCAACTGGCTGAAGCTGATCCAGGAGGGCAATCTGTTCGAGGCCGCCGAGCTGTCTCATCGCACCAACTCGCTGCCGGAGGTGTGCGGGCGCATCTGCCCGCAGGATCGGCTGTGCGAGGGGGCGTGCACGCTCAACGACGGCCTCGGCGCAGTCACCATCGGCGCGATCGAGAAATACATCACCGACGAGGCGCTCAAGGCGGGATGGAAGCCCGACATGTCGAACGTGCGCGCCACGGACAAGCGCGTCGCCATCGTCGGCGCCGGCCCGGCCGGGCTGGGCTGCGCCGACATCCTGGTGCGCAACGGCGTGAAGCCGGTCGTCTATGACCGCTATCCGAAGATCGGCGGGCTGCTCACGTTCGGCATCCCGCCGTTCAAGCTGGAAAAGGAGGTCGTGGAGAAGCGGCGCGAGATCATGGAGGAGATGGGCGTCGAATTCGTGCTCGATACGGAGATCGGGCGCGACATCCCGTTCGACGGCCTCGTCGAGGAGCACGACGCGGTCTTCCTCGGCATGGGCACGTACAACTACGTGCGCGGTGGATTCCCCGGCGAGGATCTGGCAGGTGTCTACGAGGCGCTGCCTTATCTGATATCGAGCATCAATCGAGAGCTCGGTCTGGAGCACGATGCCGCGAATTTCATCGACCTGCGCGGCCGGCGCGTCGTCGTGCTGGGCGGCGGCGACACGGGCATGGATTGCAACCGCACGGCGATCCGCCAGGGCGCGCAATCGGTGACCTGCACGTACCGGCGCGACGAGGACAACATGCCGGGCTCGCGGCGCGACTACAAGAACAGTAGAGAAGAGGGCGTCGAGTTCATCTTCAACGCGCAACCGTTCGAGATCGTCGGCACCGACAGTGTCGAGGGTGTGAAAATCGTCACCACACGCCTCGGCGCGCCCGGCCCGCGCGGCCGACGCGTACCCGAGCCGATTCCCGGAACCGAGCAGATGATTGCCGCCGATGCCGTGATCATCGCGTTCGGTTTCAACCCCAGCCCGCCGGGGTGGTTCGACGATCACGGCATCAAGCTGCACGCCAACGGCCGCGTGCGCGTCTCGGCGGCACGCGAACGGCCGTTCCAGACGACGCACGAGAAGGTCTTCGCCGGCGGCGACATGGTGCGTGGCTCGGACCTGGTGGTCACGGCGGTGTTCGAAGGCCGCGAGGCGGCTCGGGGTATTCTCCACTACCTCGGCGTGTAGGCGGGTGGGGCCTCTCAGCTTGCAGGCCATTGATTGTTATGGGCTGATCTGACCCGTTGTTCATTTTAGTCGTACGTTCACGTAACGTGAACATACACGAGATATGAACGATCCGACGGGCGTTCATGTTATTCTTCTGTTCACGTAACGCGAACACCGCATGAAGTGAACAACATGACCCCGCAGACCGAGCGACAAGCCGCGAAGAAAGAAGGCGAGCGGCAGGTGCTCGATGCCGCTCTTGCAGCCCTGCAGCGGACCACAGGGATTGCCGGCGAGCACCGGCCAGCTCGAGGCGGCACCGACGCGGTCGTCAAGCTGAAAACGCCCGCCGGTGCGATCACATTCGCCGCACAGATCAAGAACGTTGATCGAATCGCTGCGTTGGGAGCAGTGAAGCATCGGCCCGCGCAAAACACTCAGCCGCCGCTGCTGGTCGCACCCTATGTGACCGCGGAGCTGGCAGATCAATGCCGGGAAAAGCTCGACCTCTGCTTCATCGATACTGCGGGTAACGCCTATCTGCGCGCCAAAGGCCTCTACGTATTCACCAAGGGTGCGAAGCTGCAGCTGGCTGCGCCCCAGACCGCGAGGTTTCGCGAGGGCGCAACCGCAGCCGTGCTGCGCGTGACGTTTGCTCTGCTGTGCAAACCGAGCCTGTTGAATGCCCCTTATCGCAACATCGCCAAGGAAGCGGGCGTGGCGCTGGGGGCGGTCAACGGTGCAATTCACCATCTGGCCCGGCGCGGTTTTCTCCTGAAGGGCAAGGCGACGCGGCAGCTCGTGGAGCTGCCGCGCCTGTACGATGAATGGGCAGCGCAATACCCGTTTCGTCTTCGACCGAAGCTGCATCCGCAACGATTCCGCGCTCCCGATCCGGACTGGTGGCGCCACGCGACCTTGACGCGCGGCCGTGCCTGGTGGGGTGGGGACATTGCGGCGGATCGGCTGACTCAACACCTGCGTCCGGCCCGATTCACCATCTATGTAGAGCCGGAAGCGCGGCGCGAGCTGGTGGCTCATCTGGTGCGCACTCATCAGCTGCGGGCGGCGCCGGCAGGCGACGTGGAAATTCTGGATGCGTTCTGGAACTTCGCGCTGGACGACGAGTACCAGGGCGCCGTACCTCCGCTGCTCGCTTACGCGGATCTCCTCGCCGAGCTCGAACCGCGGGCCTTCGAGGCTGCGACATTGATTCGCAGGAAGTACCTCACCGATGCTCCAGGTCCGCGCTGATCGACCTGTCGACCCGCTGACAGTGGCGGTACTGCGGCGCGCCGACGCCGTCCTGCACGCCCTGAACATCCGCTACTGACTGACTCCCGCCGGATGGCGTTGCGTCCACTACGTCCGGTTCAGCGCCCGGCCCAGCCAGCCGAGAATGCGCGGCCCGTGCTTGTGAAACAACACGAACGCCACGCCCCCGAGCACCAGGACCGATGCGAAGGCCACGCCCACCGTCAGCTCCTCATCGAGCAGCAGCACGCCGAGAAACAGCGCGACCACCGGATTCACCAGCGCATAAGTCGTGACGTAGTGCGTGGGCACGCGTGACACCAGCCAGAAATAGCAGGTCTGGCCGAGCACCGTGCCGAACAGGGCGAGGTACGCGACGCTCGCAAAGGAGCTGAATTCGAGCGCGGCCAGATCGACGCTGCGCCATTCCGAGGTGGCGAGGGAGATCGCGAGCTGGCCCACGCCGCCGGCCAGCATCTGTCCGGCCGAGAATGCGAGCAGGCGCTCCGGTTTGACCACGTCGCGCTGCAGGAGCGAGGCCGTGCTCCAGGAGATGACGCCGAGCAGCAGTGCGCCGAGATAGATGAGACCGGTCTCACCGTGGAACGACTTGGTCTGCAGGACGATCAGCAGCACGCCGCTCGCGGCGATCAGGATTCCAGTCACGGTGCGCGCCGCCGGCCGGCGGTGCGAGAACGCCGCCCAGTCGATCAGCGCGACGCAGATCGGCACCGAAGAAACGATCAGCGCCGCGATCCCCGAGGGGATTCCCTGCTGCGACCAGGTGAGAAAGCCGTTGCCGATGCAGCTGTAGAGGAGGCCCGCGAGGATCACGCGCCCGGTCGGCAGGCCGGCGAGCGGCCGCGGCTGGTGCCAGCGCAGCCACGCGTAGAGTACGGCGCCAGCCACCAGGAACCGCGACGCCCCCAGCGTGAACGGCGGCAAGGTCTGCAGCCCCACCGCGATGGCGTAGAACGTCGTGCCCCACACGACGTAGATGCACAGGAAGGCAAGAGCAGTCGTGAGGCGCAGCCGTTCGGCGGTCATGGGTGCGGATTGTGGGTGCCGCGCCCCGGCCAATACAGATTCAGTTATGCTCTCACTCGACCAGTACAGTTGACGATCAGGAGCTGGCTGTCATGCCCGATACCGGTGCGCTGCGTTACGAACGGGTCGCCAATCTGGTGCAAGCGCAGATCGCGAGCGGTGCGCTGCGCCCGCGCGACCGCATTCCGTCCATACGCGCCATGAGCCGCGGCGCCGGCGTCAGCGTTTCCACCGTGGTGCAGGCCTACGTGCACCTCGAGAAGCTCGGGATCGTCGAATCGCGTCCGCAGTCGGGTTTCTTCGTGCGCTCGCGCAACATCGAGCAGCTGCCCCCGATGCGTCACCGCCGCAGCACCGGCAACGCGCGTCCCCGCGGGGTGGCGCAGGACGTCATCGATGCGGTGCTCGATGCCTTCCTGGACAAGGACGTGGTGCCGCTGGGCTGCGCCGTGCCGGATCCGGACCTCTATCCGAACCGGCGCATCAACACCTTGATCCGCGAGGTGCTGCGCGACGTGCCGCAGCACGCCGGCCTGTCGATCATGCCCCCGGGCGATGCGAACCTGCGCCGCGAGATCGCGCGCCGGTTCGCAACCTTCGGCGCGCCGACGCCGATCGACGATATCGTGATCACGAGCGGCGCCATCGATGCGGTGACGCTGGCGCTGAGCATCACCTGCAAGCCAGGCGATACCGTGCTGGTGGAGGCGCCTACTTACTACGGGCTTCTGCAGGTGATCGAGCACCTGGGCCTGCGCGTGCTGGAGGTTCCGAACCACGCCGACAGCGGTATCGACGTCGATGCCGTGCGCAGCGCGGTTCGCAACAACCGCCTGGGTGCGGCGCTTCTGGTGCCGAATTTCAATAACCCGGTGGGCAGCCGCACGCCGGACGATGCCAAGCGCGAGATCGTGCGCGCGCTGACCGAGAAAGGCGTACCCATCATCGAGGACGACGTCACCGGCGATCTGCCGCTCGGCGGTGAGCGGCCGCGGCCGCTGCGTGCGTTCGACGAATCGGGGCTCGTCGTCACCTGCGGCTCGGCATCCAAGACCGTGGCGCTGGGCTTTCGCGTCGGCTGGGCCGTCTCGAGCGGCTTCTCGCAAGAGCTCAAGCGCGCCAAGTTCTTTTCATCCGTGGCGGCGGCGACATTGCCGCAGCTGGTGCTGGCCCGCTATTTCGCCAGCGGCGGCTACGACCGGCACGTGCGCGGCATCCGCCAGCAGCTCGCCTCGAACGTGCAGGCATTCCTCGAATCCATCGCGACCTGTTTTCCCAAGGGGACACGCGTCGCGCGGCCGGCGGGCGGCTCGCTCCTGTGGGTGGAATTGCCGACGCACGTCGACGGTACCGAGGTATTCAGGGCGGCGCGCGCCAAGGGCGTCGGCGTGATGCCCGGCGTGATCTTCTCGGCGACGGGGCGTTTCAGGAATTACATCCGCGTCAATTGCGGTGTGCAATGGACTGCGCGCGTCGCCACCGCCATCGAGAAGCTCGGCCGAATCGTTACGCGCTGACGCGGCAGCAGCAACGCCCAAAAAAAAGCCCCGCCAGAGGCGGGGCTGTCGGGCTGTCCGGGATTTGTTGTTTTCTTTCTTGCGTCGTTCCCGGGGTTCTTCGTTTTATTCTTTAGACGACGGTTTGCGGCGACGACGAGACAGCGCCACGCCCATGCCGATCAGTCCCAGTGCCAGAAGGGCCAGCGTGCCCGGTTCCGGAACCGCACGATAGCCGCGCGCTTCGAGGCGCGACGCACCGAAGAGGAAATCTCCGTAGAGGCTCTCGATCGCGACGGTGTACGTGCCGGTCAGGTTGAGTTGCAGCCAGCCCAGCAGCGACCATCCGCCGAACTCGCTGCCGCTCACGTCGAAGTAGTAGCTGTCACCGAAGAGGCCCGGTGAGTCGATCAGCGCGATCTCCAGCGTGTTGAACCAGTTGTCCTGGCTGTCATCGTAGAGATGCACGCTGAGCGTGTATTCCGTGATGAAGTCGACCAGCGGACGGAAGCCGTCGGCGCCGTCGGTGATGTCGTGCGTGTAGGTGCGTGACGGCGGCACTGCCAGATCCGGATTCGGATCGTAGAGGTCGCCCCAGGAATAGCCGACGTATGACGCGTTGGCGGTGCTTGCAAGGCCTGCAAGCAGTAAAGCCGCCGCCAGCATCTTCGTGAACCCGCTCATTACTTGTTCCCCAGTCCGCTTCTGCTGAAAGTCCGTGTTGTCGTTCTTGGATCGTGTCGTTCGCTCTTGGCTCGTCTTTGTATCCGATCCTGGCCAGCCGAGCGTTCCTTCCCAACGCCGGTTGCACTTCTATAAAGCAATTGATGTGCCATGGATCATTGCCACCTTTGAGATCAACGAGTTGATCGAGGCGAGGGTGGCTCCCGGCGCGCCCGGCGCGCTCTTCTGTAAGAAACGCCGACGAGCCGGGCGCCGGCCTGTCCTTGCAGGCTCGGACCGTACCCGGCACATACCTTCAAAGTACGTAAGGGATTGCACTCTATCATGCCTAACTCATTGACTTTAAAGGTAAGGTCCGCGCCGAACCGGTCTTGAAAAGACGCCCGGGCTGTAAAGTCCACCGACGTGATGCATCGCGTCGGTTCACGGCCCGGTCGGCCGGGGCAGCCGTACCCCGATGCGGACCGCTCCACGCTCGGGCAGATTCTCGGCGAACACCTCTCCGCCGTGAAAGTCAGCGACCAGCCGGACGATGTACAGGCCGAGGCCGAAATGCGGCCTGCTGTCGGCGTCGCGGCGGAACTCGAACATCGAGTCGAACAGCCGCACGCGCACCGCACCCGGGATCGGCGCGCCCTCGTTGATGACGGCGAGCGCAAGCCACGGTCCCTCGCAGGCCAGCTCTATCTCGATCAGCGCTCCTGCGGCGCTGAAATCGACGGCGTTTTCCACCAGCTTGTCGAGCAGTTGCACGACGAGATCGGGCGCCCCCTCGACTGCGCAGGGATCTTGAAGCACGCGCGCGGCGAAACGCCGGTTGGCAAACGCGTCCGCGTACGCCGCGCAGACCGAGCGGACCAGCTCGGCCAGGTCGAAGCGCGCGCGCTCGCTCTGCGAGATCGCCTCTTCGGTGCGCGTCGCGGCTCCCATCGCGGTCAGGATCGCCTGCAGGCGCTCGGTTCCTTCGCGCGCGCGCGCCACGTAGGGCGTGATGTTGCCGCCCGCCGCGCGCTCGGATTCGAGGTTCTCGAGCGAGGATCGCACGATGGCGAGCGGCGTACGTATTTCGTGTGAGAGCTTGCCGCCGAACGTGCGCAGGTACGCGGTGTACTCGCCCAGGCGCCGGAGCAGCACGTCGAAGCTGCGTGCCAGATCCCCCAGCTCGTCCCGGCTCGAAGTCTCCGGCATCACCACATCCAGCCGGCCATCGCGCGTCAGGGCGGTTTCGGCAGCCCGCTTCAGGCGCGCGAGGCGCAAGCCGAGGAGGGTCGCAAAGGCGAGCATGGCGAGGACCGCCGCAGCCGTGGCGAGCAACGTGACGTTGAGCAGCCGTGTGAGTGCACGATCGCGCAGCGTGAGCAGCCGGTCGCCCGCCTGCTCGAGCATGAGGATGCCGACGCGATCGGCGCCAACGATCACGGGTGTCGCCACCGACAGGACGCGCCGCCCTTCGTCACGCAGGCGAAACCACGCGGCGCCGCCGTGACCCTGCAAGGCGTTCGCAATCTGTGGGCCTTCCAGTTTTCCGGCTGGCTTGCTCCGTGGCGGCAGTCGCTCACGCCCGCTTTCCAGCAGATTGCGGTAGAGCGATTGCAGCCACTCGGCGGGCCGCTCTTCATAGATTTCCTCGGGGAGTGGTGCGGCATCTATCGAGCCTGCGTCGGCGAGCACCCATCCGTTGACGTCGGCGACGGCGACTCGTGCAGCTGGCGGCAGGAGCGGTGTGAGCTCGTGCGCCAGGGTCCTGGAAGGGAGCAAGACGCGGCCATTGGCCTGGCGGGTCGTCGCATCGAGCGTTCCCACCCGCGCGGGCAGCGCGCCGCGCGCGACCGCACCCGCAATATCCACCACCTCGAACCCGAAACGTGGCCCGACCATTCCGAGCGGCACACGGGCCTCCAGGCGATAACCATCGTGCTCGGGCTGCCAGTAGGCCTGGATGCGAGGCTCGAGCTGCTCGCCGCGCTCACCGTAGGGCGACAGCGTCGCGCGCCGCGCGCTGATCAGCCCCGGGGCGCTGGTGGCGATCAACAGCGTTTCGCGCAACCCCTGGGGCGTGGTGAAGTCGAACCACACATGATCGCTGCGCGCTTCGGGATCGAGTCGCGGATCGCTCGTGGTCTCGAGCTGCACCTCGTCGTCGAACACGCGTAGCAGCACGTAGAGGTAGTCACCGTCCACACCCGCTGCGTAGTCCACAGCCAGCGGACCTCCGGACGTCTGCAGGCGCCGGTAGGCATCCTCCGGCAAACCCCATTCATCCGAATACCCGTCGAGCAGCGGTCGAGTGCTCAACCGGTACGCGTAGATGTCGCCCGCTGCCGGATCGAACGGCGCAAGCGCGAGACGGTCCGCCTGCAGCAGGTCGGGGCGAGAGGCGAGGAAGCTCGCAATGGTGCTCGCACTGGCCAGCAGTGCCTGTTCCTGGCCCTCGCGCAACACCGTTTCCATCTCGCGCGCGTACCGGCAGCCCGCCCAAGGCAGGAGCAAGGTCAACAGGCTCAGGAGCAGGAGCTGGAAGCGAAGCGGCATCACTCCACCCAGCGATACCCCATGGCATAAACCGTCTGGATGGCATCGAAGGCGGGATCCACCGCCTGGAACTTGCGCCGGATGCGCTTGACGTGCGAGGTGATGGTGTTGTCGTCGAGCACGACGTTGGCGGCGTCCATGAGCTGTTGGCGGTTCTTGACATGCCCGGGATGCTCGGCGAGGGCGTGGGTCATCCAGAACTCGGTGAGCGACAGCGGCACCACCTGCTCATTCCATTGCACTTGCATCCGCTCCGTATCCAGCGTGAGCGTTCCGCGCCGCACGACCTGGGCTGCCTTGGCCGGGCGATGCAGCGCCTCGATGCGCCGGAACAGCGCCACCACGCGGGCGATGAGGTGCGCGAGGCTGATGTCCTTGGTGAGGAAATCGTCCGCGCCGAGCCGCAGACCGGAAATCGCGTCGATTTCGCTGTCGCGGGCGGTGAGAAAGATGATCGGCAGCTCCGCCGAGAGGCCGCGCAGCTGCCGGCACAGCTCGAACCCGCCTTCGACTTCGTCCTCGAGCGAGATATCGACGATCGCCAGGTCCGGCAGCCGCGCACTGAACGCCTGCATCGCCTGCTGGCGATTGCCATAGGTGCGCACCGCGTAACCGTTGCGCTCGAAAGCGGCGGCGTAGTTGGAGCGGATGGCGGGCTCGTCCTCGACGATCGCGATCAGTTTCTTCATGGGCGGGCAGTCTACCGGGTCGGCCGCGCGCCCTGAACGGGCCGGGCGCCCACAATCTCACGCTGCCCGAATTCATCACAATCGATCCGCAAGGCGCCCGCACAGCCGCTGCGGACCGTCGCAATCGGAGCGCTCAATCGATCCCGTGGACCGGACACCCGTCCGGGCGGGAGAGAACAGTGAGCACCGGGTTAGCGAGCGCGATGGCCGGCCGCCGACCGGCGGAGCGAAGCCAGGCCGGTGCGTGGCTCGTCCACCTGCTGCGCCGGCGCGAAGCGTTGCAGAACTGGCTCGGCTTCTGCGCGGCGATGTTCATCGTGCTCGCCGCGGCGTCAGTGATATCCGACGAACCCGTCGGCGGCCGGGAAGTTTCCTACCAGGCGTTGCCTGCAGGCGACAGAAATGCAGTGAACCAGAGCCATTGATTCCAGTCAGAATAGACACAAGTCAAGGTGAGATGATGTTTGATAGCGACGCACGTTCGGCCGGCGAAGCCGAGCCGCAACCCGATAACGCACAGATTGAACCGGCCTCGGCGGGGATGCACACCCGTTACCGCGAAAAGGCCATGAGCTGGCTGGCGCTCGGCGCCCTGCTGGCGGCGTGGCACATGCCCAGCCGCGTGGATCGTCCCAGCGAAGTGTCGAACCAGTCGCGCCACGGCGCAGGGCGCGGCGGGCAGCGCCAGGAGCAGCTCTGGCTCACGCGTGCCACGCAAGCGCGAACCTGGATCGCGCGCGTCCCACATGGCGTGGTGCGTGCGGTTTCGGCACCCGTTGCGCAACCGGACTGGTCTTCGATCGCCTCAGTGCGAACCGCGCGCCGCTGGCTCGAGACGCTCTGATCACCCGCGGCTCTACGCCGGTCAGCGGTAGTACTCCGCCGAGGACTCCCCGCGATTTCTAGCCTGCGCGTTCCGCGGCGAACGCCACCGGATCGCGCGGACCGGTTTCGTCCCGGCTGCGGCGCAGATGGATCGACCGCAAGGTCTTCTCGATGGCGCTCAGGTCGATCGGCTTGACGAAATGAAAATCGAAGCCGGCATGCCGGGCGCGGCGCCGGTCGTCTGGCTGGCCCCAGCCGGTCATCGCGATGAGGGTCACGTTGCGGCCGTGCTCGGTCTGGCGGATGCGGCGCGCAGCCTCGTAGCCGTTGAGCCCGGGCAGCCCGATGTCCATCAGGACGACGTCCGGCTTGAAACTGCTCACGGCGTCCACGCCGCGCAATCCGTCCGTGGCGAGGAACACGTCGTGGCCGGCCGCGGTCAGGAGCTGGCGCAGGCTTTCCGCGCCGTCCGGATTGTCCTCCACGATCACGATGCGACGCATCACGCCGGCTGGCGTGTCTGAGGTTCCCTCCGTTCCCGGTGCCGCCGCCGCGCCGTCTTTCGGCAAAGGCAGGCGCACCACGAATTCGCTGCCGCGGTCGCGACCTGCGCTCGTGGCCGAGACCGAGCCGCTGTGCAGCTCCACGAATCGACGCACCAGCGTCAGGCCGATCCCCAGGCCGCCCTGGGTGCGTTCGAGCGCCTCTTCGACCTGCGTGAACATCTCGAACACGCGCGAAAGCATTTCCGGCGGTATGCCGATGCCCGAATCGCGCACCCGGACCGCCACTTCGCGTTCGCTTTCCTTCTCGACGCTGATGCTGATGCGGCCCTGCGCCGGCGTGTATTTCGCGGCATTGTTGAGAAGATTCCCGAACACCTGCGCCAGGCGCGCCGGATCCGCGTCGAGCTCGATGGGAGCTTCCGGGAGGTGCACTTCCAGCTGATGCTGCGCGGCGGTGATGAGGGGGCGGCTCGTCTCGATCGAGCTGCGCACGATGCTCGCCAGGTCGACGCGCTCCCGGCGCAGCTCCACCTTGCCGCGCGTGATGCGCGAGATGTCGAGCAGGTCATCCACCAGCCGGGTGAGCTGCCGCACCTGGCGGTCGAGCACTTCGCGCGACCAGCGCACCGTGGCTTCGGTCGGCTGTGCCACGCCGAGCAGCTGCGCGGCGTTCATGATCGGCGCCAGCGGATTGCGCAGCTCGTGCGCGAGCGTGGCGAGGAACTCATCCTTGCGCTGGTCGCTCTCGATCAGGGCCCGGCCGGCGCGCTCCAGGGCTTCGATGTAGTCGCGGATCTGATACTGCTTCTCACGCGCTCGCAGCGCGCTGAGCACGGTGCTGGTGAGCGCGGCCAGTCGCGTGGGCCGCTCGACCAGGGACACGTTTCCCAGGGTTTGCAGCAGCCGATCGACGGTGAGCGAGTCCGCGCCCTGCGCGGTCAGCAGGAGAATCGGCAGGTCGGACCATGCAGGCTGAGCGTCGAGCGACGCCTCGAGCTGCGCATCTGCGCCTGCCTGTGCAACCTCTTCTGTCAGCAGGATCGCGCCGACACCGCGCTCGATCTCGCGGCACAGCTCCGCCATGTCGTTGCACAGCTGGCATTCGATCTCGGCGTCGGCCAGCAGGCGCTCCGTGAGCGCGACGTTGCGCCGCGTCGGCCCGAGGATCAACAGCCGGCGTTCCAGGGACCGCTGTGACTGATCGGACTGCATGCTAGCGCATCAGTGGGTCGGGGGCGCCGCGATAGTTTGGAACGCCGGTGAGCACGCCGCGGAACTCGCGCAACGCCGGTCCGATACGGATCCCGCTCTCGATGCGGAACTCGCGGATGGTGCGTTCGTGCGGTCCGCTGCGTTTCTTGACGACCGAGATCGCCTGGCGTACCTCGCCCTCCGCTTCGAAATAGCGCAGCAGCAGGACACTGTCGGCGAGATAGCTGGCGTCGACCACGCTCGTCATGTCGGAACCGAGCAGGCCGTGCTGTACTGCCACCAGGAACGTCGCCACGCCGAGCTGACCCATGTAGGCGAGCAGCTCATGCAGCTGGACCGCGAGGTGGCGCTCTCCGGGCATCGCGTTCAGATATCCGTTGAGGCTGTCGATGACGATGACGCGCGCGCCGTCGTCCTGCGCGGCGCTGCGGACACGCGCCGCGAATTCCCCGGGCGAGAGCTCCGCGGGATCGACCTGGTGCAGCACGACCGCGCCGGATGCGAGGTGGGCGTCGAGGTCCATCTGCAGGCCGCGCGCGCGGATCAGGAACGTGCTCAGGCTCTCGTCGAACAGGAACAGCACGCTGCGCTTGCCCTGCAGCGCGGCGCTCGCGGCCATTTGACATGCCAGCGTCGATTTGCCGGTGCCGGCGGCACCCATGATCAAGGTGCTGGTGCCGTGATCGATGCCGCCTCCGAACAGCGCATCGAGCTCCGGAATTCCGGTGCTCATGACTTCCCAGCGCGAGGCCCGGCGGATGTCGGCCGCGACGAAACGCGGAAACACCTGCAGGCCCCCACGGCGGATCACGTAGTCGTGATAGCCGCCGCAGAACGCGACGCCGCGGTATTTTCCCACCATGAGACGGCGGCGCTCCGCTCCGTACTCGGGCAGCAATTGCTCGAGGGTCACCGTCGCGTGCGCGATGCTGTGGATTTGCAGATCGGCCGTCATGGCGGTGTTGTCGTCGAGCAGCACCACCGTGCAGCCGCGTCCGCTGAAGTACTGTTTGAGTGCGAGCACCTGCCGCCGAAAACGCAGCGGCGTACCGGCGAGCAGGCGCATCTCCGACATCGAATCGAAGACGACGCGCAACGGCCTGATCTCCTCGACCCGCTCGAGAATCGCGCGCGTCGTTTCGTCGAGCTCGACCTCCGACGGGTGGAACATGCTCAGCTGCTGCTGGCGGTCCAGGGCCTCCTCGGAAGGCGCGAGCTCGTGGATCGAAATGCCCTCGAGCGACCAATCGTGCGAGGCCGCCACCGCGCGCAGCTCTTCGTCGGTTTCCGACAGCGTGACGTAGAGGACGGGTTCGCCGAGGCGCACTCCTTCGAGCAGGAACTGCATGGCTAGCGTGGTCTTGCCGCTGCCGGGAACGCCTTCGATGAGATAGAGGCGGTTGCGTACCAACCCACCGCCGAGAATGTAGTCGAGACCTGCGATCCCCGTGGCCGCAACCTCAGCGGACGAGGGGCGCGATTGCTGGTCCATCTCGAGCGAATCCTGCTGCGCCGCCGCGCGCCGGGCTTTGTAACGGCTACAAAGTATCCCTCGCAGCGCGCGTGACAGCTCGTCCGAGCTTACACCAGCATCTGCGTGGCAGCTTCGAGAATTTCAGACTCGCTGACCAGCACCAGGTTTGCAGCGGCGCCGAGAGGAATGTAGGTGTCGGCGCCGACGACGCGGCGTTTGACGATGCCGTGGCCGGCATGCTCGTCGATCGCCGTGAAGATTTCCTCGCTGATGCCACCGGTGCGCCGGCCCTCGTCCACCACCAGCACCTTGCCGATCTCGCGCGCGTGGCGCGCGATCAACTCGCCGTTGAGTGGCTTGAGCCAGCGCAGGTCGAGCACGCGTACGCGCTTGCCGGAGCGCCGTTCGAGCGCGCGCGCGGCGCGCAGCGACATCGGCACGCCGTTGCCGAACGTGACGATCAGCAGGTCGCGCGCCTCTGCGTCGTAGAGCCGGCCTTCACCCAACCCGATGGCGCGATCGGGTGGCGGGTAGTCGAACAGCCACTGGTTGTCCTTGGTCTCGTACAGGTCCTTGGTCATGTAGAGCGCGATAGGCTCCAGGAACGCAACGATGCGTCCGTCGACCCTGGCCAGGGCTGCGCTCGTGCGCAGCATCATCGCAGCGTCGTCGCCGCGGCTCGGGCAGGCGATCACCAGCCCGGGGATGTCGCGCAGCGCGGTGAAGGAATTGTCGTTGTGGAAATGGCCGCCGAAACCCTTCTGGTAACCGAGCGAGGCGATGCGCATCACCATCGGATTGCGAAACTGCGCGTTCGAGAAGAACTGCAGCGAGGCCGCCTCGCCGCGGATCTGGTCGCAGGCATTGTGGAAATAGGCCAGGTACTGGATCTCGGGGAACGGCAACAGGCCCATGTAGCCCGCGCCCTGCGCCAGGCCGAGAATGGTGGTCTCGTCCAGCAGCGTGTTGAACACGCGATTGCCGCGGAATGTGGCGGCGAGTCCTGATGTAACGGTGTAGACGCCGCCCTTCTGCGCGACGTCCTCGCCGAACAGCGTCATCTGCGGATACTTCGCCATCAGGTCGAACAGCGCACGGTTGATCTGCAGCGACAGATGACGCGGCGGCGCCCGCTCGGGCAGCTGCGCCTCACCGCCGAAGGTCCGGATGCGGGCTTCCCGCTCCGGGACCCGCATCGCTTCGGCAAGCACCGCCGCGCCGGACAGGGGCGCGAGCGGGCGGACGACGTCCTCGCGCGTGACGAGCTTCGGCCGGGTTGCCGCGCGCGTTGCGGCATCGCGTGCCGCCGCGCGCATGCCCTCGTAGCGGTCGAGGATTTCCTGTGCGCTCATGAGGCCATGCGCGATGGCCAGTTGCGCGCTGCCGAGCAGCGGATCGCGCGCTTCCTCGGCCTCGACTTCCTCGAGAGGCCGATACTCGACTTCGACGTCGCTGCCGGCATGGGCCAGGAGCCGCGGCAACAGCAGGTGCAGGAACACGGGGGTGCGCCGCCGGCGGCAGTGGTCGATCGCTTCCCGGGCGCGCTCGAACGTGTCGATCAGGTTGCTGCCGTCGGCCTGGACGTAATGCAGCCCCGGGCGGCTGGAGAAATTCGTCTCGATCCAGCCGTGCGGAGTGCGCACCGAGATGCCGATGCCGTTGTCCTCGCAGACGAACAGCACGGGCACCGGAAGTTTCTGATATGCAGTCCACTGCGCAGCGTTGAACGCGCCGACGGCGGCGCTGTGGTTCGCACTCGCATCGCCGAAGCTGCACACGACGATGCTGTCGGCCGGCAACGGCGGAGTGAGCCGCAGACGCTTGGCCTGTTCGAGCGCCACGGCCGTGCCGACCGCCTTGGAAAGGTGACTGGCGATGGTCGAGGTCTGCGGCAGCACCCAAGCCTCGCGGCTGCCCCAGACTTTGTGGCGGCCGCCGGAAATCGGATCGTCGCTGCTCGCCGCAAGCGACAACGCGGTGTCGTAGAGCGGATCGCAGCCGGCGAGCTTGCCGGTGCGCGCCATCATGAAACCGCCGCTGCGGTAGTGCAGGAACGCGGGGTCGGTGACGCGCGTCAGGTGGCCGACGACGGCGTTGGCCTCGTGCCCGGAGCTGCCGATCGTGTAGAAACCCTCGTTGCGCGCGCGCATTTCGCGCGCCACCAGGTCCATGTGACGCGACATCATCTGCGCATCGAAGATCTCGCGAAACCCGGCGGCCGTGATCGACGCGCTTTCGACCAGCGGTGCATCCGGGGCGAGCGGGCGGCGTTGCGACAGGCCCGCCAGGGCCTGCACGGCGGTGATGAAGTTGCGATCGACGATCTCGGCGCGATTGGTGGAGCGCGTGCCGGACTTGGACAGTGCGGCCTTCGGTGCTGTTGCCATGACTGGACTCTAGAACGCGCTGACGCCGGTCAGCTCGCGCCCTATCGTCAGCTGGTGCACCGTCTCCGTGCCCTCGTACGTGATCACGCTCTCGAGGTTGAGCATGTGCCGGATCGGCACGTACTCGGCGCTGATGCCCGCGCCGCCCAGCATGTCGCGCGCATCGCGTGCGATGTCGAGCGCCATGCGCACGTTGTTCCATTTCGCGAGCGAGACGTGCGCCGGCGTCATCTCGTGCTTCTCTTTCATGCGGCCGAGCTGCAGGGCCAGGAGCTGCGCGGTGGTGATGCGGCGGGACATGTCGGCGAGCCGCATCTGGATCGCCTGCGTATTGGCCAGCGGGCGGCCGAACAGCACGCGGCTCCTGGTGTAGTCGAGCACCTGCGCGAGGCACGCCTGCGCGGCGCCGATCACGCCCCAGGAAATTCCATAGCGGGCCTGCGTGAGGCACGAAAGCGGCCCCTTGAGTCCGACCACGCCCGGCAGCACGTTTTCCTCGGGCACCGCCACGTTGTCGAAGAACAGGCTCGAGGTCACCGAGGCCCTGAGGCTGAACTTGTTCTCGATTTCCGGCGCCGAGAACCCCTTCATGCCCTTCTCGACGATGAAGCCGCGGATGCCCTCGTCAGTCATGGCCCACACGACGGCGATGTCCGCGATGCTGCCGTTGGTGATCCACATCTTGGCGCCGTTCAGCATCCAGTCCTTGCCCTTGCGTTTGGCATGGGTCTTCATGTTCGCCGGATCCGAGCCGCCGTGCGGCTCGGTGAGCCCGAAGCAGCCGATGATTTCGCCCTTGGCCATGCCGGGCAGGTATTTCTGCTTCTGCGCTTCGGTCCCGTAGGTGTAGATCGGGTACATGCACAGGCTCGTCTGCACCGAGACGAAGCTGCGGATGCCCGAATCGCCGCGCTCGAGCTCCTGGCAGATGAGCCCGTAGCTCACCGCGTTGAGGCCGGCGCAGCCATAACCCTTGAGATAGACGCCGAGCAGGCCGAGGTCCGCCAGCTCGCTCACGATCTCGCGCGGGAAGCGGTGCTGCTCGAAGCACTCGCCGATGATGGGGATCACCTTGTCATCGACCATGCGTCCGACCGAGTCCTGCACCATCTGCTCGTCCTCGGTGAGCAGTCCGCGCACGTTGTACAGGTCGAGCGGGTTGGAAGAGGGAGTCGAGGCTTTCTTCCGGGATGAGAGGTCGGATGCGGGCGTGGCCACTGATTTCTCCGCGAAAACCCGTCGCAAACGGGGCGCGAATCATAGCGCAGCCGCCCATCGGGCTACAAAGAACGTGACACGTTGGGCTTTGTTATCCATACTGACAACAGTATGGATCTCGGCGCGCTCACCGCGTTCGTCAGAGTGGTACAGAGCGGCAGCTTCACCAAGGCTGCCGCCGCGATGGACACGCACAAGGCGCAGCTCAGCCGAACGCTCGCCAACCTGGAGCGCGAGCTCGGAGTGCGGCTACTCGAACGCACCACCCGACGCCTTCATCTCACCGAGATCGGCCAGGAAATCTTTCAGCGCGCGGTCGGGGTGCTCGCAGGTGTCGAGGACATCGCCGAGACGGCCGCGACCCAACGCGCCGGTCCGCGCGGCGTCCTGCGCATCACCACCGATCCCGAATTCGGACTGGTCGCACTCGGCCGCTGGACCCATTCCTACGCCGAGCGTTTTCCGGAAGTGCGCGTCAACGTCGACCTGAGCGGTCGGACGCTCGACCTGGCGCACGACGGCTTCGATCTGGGCATTCGTCTCGGCCCGCCTCATGAACGCGACGTGGCGCCGGCAAAGCTCGGGGAGCTCTCGTACGGTCTGTACGCGAGCCCGGCATACCTCGAGCGCAACGGCACGCCGGAGGATGCCGACCAGGTGCAGAAGCATGCGCTGCTGATGTTCAGCGCGCCGGGTCAGCGAAACCTGTGGCGCCTGATCACGCTGTCACGCGAGTTGCGCGTCGAACGCGCGGCGCGCATCCAGGCGAACAACAGCCTCATGGTGCGCGATGCCGCCGTGCGCGGCCTCGGGCTGGCGCTCCTGCCGAACTCGGCTGCCCGTGAAGAAGTTTCGCGCGGCACGCTCAAGCGCGTCCTGTCCGCGTGGTCGGGTCCCAAGGCGCCGGTGTACGCGGTGTTCCCGAACGATCGGCCGCCCGCGGCCAAAGTACGCGCGTTCATCGAGCTGGCCGGCGAGATGGCTCTGACGTAGCCAGGCTCACGGGAAGGTGTGCGCGACCGTGACGCCGGCCCAGATCGGGTCGCGCTTGCCGATTCCCTCGCGCAACTCCGCGATCGTGTTCGAGGAAGCGCTGCGCGCCGTCGCGCGGTGAACGTCGCGGCGGCCGGCTGACGTGGTTGCCCGTTGACTCTGCATCGGCAACACTCGCGTTGGTTCACCGCTGCGGTCGCCCATTCATGAAGATTCCGGAAATCATCATCGTCGAAACGTTGCACCAGCCGGGCAGCCTGGCGCGCGTGCTGCACGTGATCGGCGAAGCCGGCCTCACCATCGAGCACCTCAACTCCCTGCGGCGCGAACAGGGCCGCACGCTGTGGGAGATCACCCTCGAGATGGATGAGGAGCACGATCGCTCCCTGTACGATCGGATCGACGCGCTGCCCACGGCGCGCTTCGTCGGCAAGTCCGACCGGGTTTTCAACCGCCACAAGGGCGGCAAGATCCGCCTTTCCTCCAGCCTGCCGATCAACACGCAGCAGGTGCTGCGCGACATCTACACGCCGGGCGTCGCGCGCGTGTGCCTGGCGATCCAGAAGGATCCGGCACTGGCCTACGAGTACACGAACCTCGGCAACACTGTTGCGATCATCACCAACGGCACGGCGGTCCTCGGCCTGGGGGACATCGGGCCGCTCGCGGGGCTGCCGGTGATGGAGGGCAAGGCGGCGCTGTTCGCCGAGCTCGTCGGCATCACCGGAGTGCCGATCCTGCTCGCCGAGAAATCCCCGCAGCGCGTCGTCGAGGCGGTCGAAGCGGTTTCGTTGTCCTTCGGCGCAATCCAGCTCGAGGATTTTGCCGCGCCGGAATGTTTCGAGATCGAAGAGCAGTTGCGCCGGCGCCTGGCCAAACCCGTGCTGCACGATGATCAGCACGGCACCGCGGTAGTGGCGCTGGCCGCGTTGATGAACGCCACGCGCCGCGTCGGGCGGCCGCTCGAGGGCAGCGTGGTCGGGCAAGTCGGGCTCGGCGCCGCAGGGCTGGGAATCGTCCGCCTGCTGCGTTCGCAGGGCGTGCAGCGCGTGCTCGGCGCGGACTTGCATCCCAAGGCGCTCGAGCGCCTGCGCGAGCTGGGTGGCACGCCGGCGACGCTCGCCGAGGTCATGCAAGGCGCCGACATCGTCATCGCGACCACGGGTGTGCGCGGCCTGATCAAGCCGGAGATGGTGCGCCCGGGTCAGGTCATCCTGGCGCTGTCGAATCCGGATCCGGAAATCGAGCCGGTCGTCGCGCTCGAGCGCGGCGCGGCCTTTGCCGCGGACGGCAAGAGCATCAACAACGTGCTGGGGTTTCCGGGATTGTTCCGCGGTGCGCTCGATGCACGTGCCCCGAAATTCACCGACGCGATGCTGATAGCGGCGGCGCGCACCATTGCGCATCTGGCGGGTGAGGGCGACGTGGTGCCCGATGCGCTCGACAAGAGCGTGCACGCCAGGGTCGCACAGGCCGTGAAGGCCGCCGCCGGTACCGCAAGGAATGCTATCCCGGTACCTTGATCCCAGCGCGACGGTAGAGGTGGGCGAGGAGCCACAGGGGCCCGATCAGCAGGAACTGCACGTCCTTGAAGAACGAGGGCCGCTTGCCCTCGTACACGTGACCGACGAACTGCCCGATCCAGGCGGCCACGAACAGCGCCACGCACACGATCCACAGCCGCACCGGCAGCGAGTCGAGCCAGGCGACGATGACGGCGATCGCGAGCATGACCAGGGTCATGCCGACGCCGAGGCGCGGGGAGAGCGCGAAGTAGTAGACCAGCGCCGCCGCCAGCGCGATCGTTCCCCAGTTGAGCCACGCGATCCGTGCGAACGCATGGGGCACGGGCAGCGCCCACAGCAGGCCGGCGACGCTGACGACGATCGCGGGCACGCAGATCCAGTGCAGGAGCTTGTTCGTCGAGTTGCGATGGCTCTCGGCGTATTCGTCGAGCCACACCGTGGCGCTGCGCATGGACCTCCCGGCTGGCGTGCGTTTTAATGAGTGGCCGTGCGGGCACGCTACGCCGCCTCACCATCCGGGTGCAAGCGCCAACGATGAACGACAAGCCCACGCTGGGTCAGCGCGTCATGCAGTACTTCGCGCGCAGGACGGTAGCCGCTGCACGGTGGTACGCAACACCGTGGCGATTCGGCCCAAGGGGTATCGCAAAGCAACCACGCCACCGGCCCCCACGCGCGGTTTGTAACTGTTTCATGGTCCGTTCAGCTTGCTGAACTCACACTGCAACGCGTGGGTCAAAACGCGTAGGATGCGCGCGGGCGCGCCAAACGAATTTTCAGTCGGAGGAAACTATGAATCGGATGCCGCTATGGAAGATGTTCACACTCGCTGGTATCGCCGCGAGTGTGCTGCTCGCTGCTTGCACCACCAATCCGTATACCGGCGAGAGGCAAGCGAGCAAGGCCTCCAAGGGCGCGGGCATCGGTGCCGTCGCCGGCGCGGTGGTTGGCATGGTCAGCGGCAGCGATGCGAAGGAACGCAAGAAGCGCGCGCTCATCGGGGCGGGCATCGGCGCGCTCGCGGGTGGCGGCGTCGGCTACTACATGGACGTGCAGGAACAGAAGTTGCGTCAGCAGTTGGAAGGCACGGGCGTGAGCGTCACGCGCATCGGCGACAACATCACGCTCAACATGCCGGGCAATGTCACCTTCCGCACGGACAGCTCGGACCTGAACGGCAACTTCTTCCAGGTGCTCGACTCCGTGGGCCTGGTGCTCAAGGAATACGAGAAGACCATCATCGAAGTGGCCGGTCACACGGACAACACCGGCGAGGATGCCTACAACCAGGCGCTCTCGGAGCGGCGTGCGCGCACTGTCGCGCAATACCTGGCCGCCAAGGGCGTCCTGGACCAGCGCATCATCACGGTCGGTGCGGGTGAATCGCGCCCGGTGGCGACCAACGCCACTCCCGAGGGACGCCAGGCGAACCGTCGCGTGGAGCTGACTCTGGCGCCGCTCACCGCCGGCTGATTCGCTCCGCGCGCTGCGCGGCAGACTCAGCGGAAACGAAGCTCCGCCAGAAACGAAAAGCCCGGCGCAACAAGCCGGGCTTTTTTTGCGTTACCGGGTCGCGGATACGTCCGGGTGCGCGGGCGAGTTGGGTACGCACACCGCGAACTGCCACGCCCGATTTCACGGTGCGGGCGGTTGCGTTTCGGGAAATGGGGGTAAGTCCCCCGGACATATCCGCGACCCGGTAACGCAAGATCAGCCTTCGATGACAGCCTCAGGCGCAACGATCGCGCGCAGCTTGCGTATCGCATTCGCCTCGATCTGCCGGATACGCTCCGCGGACACGCCGTAGCGTTCCGCCAGCTCATGCAGCGTCGCCTTGCTCTCCGTCATCCAGCGGCTCGCCAGGATGTCCCGGCTGCGATCGTCGAGCGTCTTGAATGCCGCGGCGACGTTGTCCGCCGTGGTGTCCTCCCACTCGTCGCGTTCCGCGGCGATCGCCGGGTCCGCATCGGGTGAGGGCAGGTACATGGCCGGCGTGTAGGCCTCGTCGTCGTCGTTGTCGACGATCGGATCGAACGACAGGTCGCGCGAGGACAGGCGCTTTTCCATCTCCGTGACTTCCGCGGGAGCGACCCCGAGGTCGTGCGCCACGGCCAGGCGTTCGGCTTCGCTCAGCCAGCCGAGGTTCTTCTTGAGCTTGCGCAGGTTGAAGAACAGCTTGCGCTGCGCCTTGGTCGTCGCGACCTTCACCAGGCGCCAGTTGCGCAACACGTATTCGTGGATCTCGGCGCGGATCCAGTGCACGGCGAACGACACCAGCCGCACGCCGACGGTCGGATCGAAGCGCTTGACCGCCTTCATCAGGCCGACGTTGCCTTCCTGGACCAGGTCGCCGATCGGCAGGCCGTAGCCGAGATAGCCGCGTGCGATGTGCACTACGAAGCGCAGATGCGACATCACCAGCTCGCGCGCCGCAGCGAGGTCGCCGTCGTTGCGCAGGCGCGTGGCGAGCTGGAATTCGTGCTCGCGGCTCAGCACCGGGACGCGCGAAACCCGCTCGACATAGGCATCGAAGCTCCCGAGCGGACCGGCGAGGAGCGTGTCGTGAGTCTTGAGGGTCAGGGCCGTGTTCATTCGCTTGGTAAACCTCCTGTGACGTTTCCTGCGGCCGGCGCCTTTCGGGTCAGTCACGAACGGCGGCCAGTTTAGCAGTCCGGCTCTTAGAGTGCTAACCTCCGGGCGGGTTCCGGACTGCCTCGTTTTTCTATATGGGTCATATAGTTAGTGCAGGCGCGCCGCGTTCCCCAGGGTACTCAAGCCGTCGGTTCGATCGAGCGCAGGTGACGGGCGGCTGCGATCCAGGAGCCCAGCCATCCCAACAGGGCGCCTCCGCCCAGCATTGCGCCGACGGCGCGCAGATCCAGACCCGTCAGCCTGAAGTCACTGCCGTACAGGCCCGCGAGGTGGTTGACGGGCTCTGCCAGCAACCACACGCCGATACTCACCAGCAGGCAGGCGAGCGCACCGCCCGCAAGGCCGTACCAGAAGCCGCCATACAGGAAAGGCCGGCGCACGAAGGCGTCGCTTCCGCCGACCAGCTTGGTGACTTCGATCTCGGCGCGCCGGTTCTGGATGTCGAGCCGGATGGTGTTGCCCACGATCACCACGACTCCGATGGCCAGCAGCCCGCCGGCCAGCGTGACGATCCGTCGCACCAGCTCGAGGATCGAATTGAACCGCGTCACCCATTCGGTATCGACCTGCACCAGCTCCACTTCGGGCCAGTTCTGCAGGTAGCGTTGCAAAGCGGCGATGTCGGCAGGGGAGCCGCGATCCGGTGCCGGGCGCACCACCAGGGCGTGCGGCAGCGGATTGTCGGCCAGCGCATCGAGCGCGGTTCCGAATCCGGAGAACTCGCGAAACTCCGCGAGCGCCTCGTCCGCCGGGATTACGCGCGCCTGCGCAACGCCCGGGCGCGCGCGCAGATTGCGCGCCAGCTGTTCGACCTTGGCAATCTTCACGTCGCGCTTGAAGTACACGGACAGGTCGAGCGCCTGCGTCCACGATCCCGTGGCGCTGCGGGCATTGCGCACCAGCAGCTCCAGGCTCGCCGGCAGCGCCAGCGCGATGCCGATGACCGCCACCGTCATCAGCGTGCCCAGGGGCTGGCGCGTCAGCCGGCCCAGCGATGCGACGAACACTTGCGCGTGGCGTGCGACATAGACGCGCAACGCGGCGATCGGTCCGCGCCGCGCCGGGGCGATTCGCGCACGGGGCGCTGTCGGCGTCGCGCTCACGCTGCCGGCGCCGCGACGTCGCCGATGAGCCGGCCGTGGTCGAGCGCGATGCGGCGCACCGCGAATTCCGACACCACGTGGATGTCGTGGGTTGCCACGACGACGGTGACGCCGACGTCGTTGAAGCGCTTGAAGAGCCGCATCACCTCGAGCGCGAGATCCGGATCGAGGTTGCCCGTGGGCTCGTCGGCGATCAGCACCGGCGGCTTGCTGACCACCGCGCGCGCGATGCCGACGCGTTGCTGTTCGCCGGTCGACAGCTCGAGTGGCGCGACTGGTTTCCCGGCCCAGCAGCCCGACCTGGTCGAGCGCTGCGCGCACGCGCTTGTCGATCTCGCGGCGCGGCGTTCCCGCGATGACCAGCGGCAGCGCTACGTTGTCGAACACGGGGCGGTCGTGCAGCAGCTTGTGGTCCTGGAAGACGACGCCGATCTGGCGGCGAAACCCCGGAATGCGCCGGCGGCGCACGCCCATCGTGTTCTGCGCGTTGACGATCACCTGGCCGCGGCTCGGGCGGTCGATGAGCGCGATGAGCTTGAGCACGGTGCTCTTGCCGGCGCCCGAATGGCCGGTCAGGAACACCATCTCCCCGGTGTCGACCTGCAGGGAAACGTCGCTGAGCGCTTCGCGCCCGTTGGGATATCGCTTGTGGACCCGGTCGAAGACGATCATGAGTCAGATGGCGAGTCCGCGGGACCTTGCAGGAGTGCATCGACGAAGACTTCGGCGTCGAACACGCCGAAATCCTCCGACTGCTCGCCCACGCCGATGAAGCGGATCGGAATCGCGAAACGCTGCGCGATCGCGAGCACGGTGCCGCCCTTCGCCGTGCCGTCGAGCTTGGTGAGAACGAGCCCGGTCACTCCCAGCGCCTCGTGAAACTGCGCGGCCTGCGCGAGCGCATTCTGGCCCAGGCCGGCGTCGAGGACGAGCAGCACCTCGTGGGGCGCGCTCGGGTCGAGCCGCTGCACGACGCGTTTCACCTTGCGGAGCTCGTCCATCAGGTGCGTCTGCGTGTGCAGGCGTCCGGCAGTGTCGGCGATCAGCACGTCGATGCCGCGGGACTGTGCCGATTGCAACGCATCGAAGACTACGGCCGCCGGGTCGGCGCCGCTCTGTTGAGCGACCACCGGCACACCGGCGCGCCGGCCCCAGACTTCGAGCTGTTCGATCGCCGCGGCGCGAAACGTATCGCCGGCGGCGAGCAGCAACTCGTGCCCCTCGGCACGCAGCCGGCTCGCGAGCTTGCCGATGGTCGTCGTCTTGCCGGAGCCGTTCACGCCCACGACGAGGATGACGAACGGCTTGTGCGCCGGGTCGACGTGCAGCGGGCGCGCGCAGGGCGCGAGGATCTCGATCATGGATGCCTTGAGCGCGCGCATCAGGGCATCGGCGTCCTCGAGCTCCTGGCGCGCGACCTTGCCGCGCAGCTCCTCGAGGATTTTCTCCGTCGCCTCGATGCCCACGTCCGCGCTGAGCAGGCGCGTCTCCAGGTCCTCCAGGATTCCGGCGTCGATGACGCGGCCGGGCAGGAGATTGGCGAGGTCGTAGGTGAGCCAGGAATCGCCGCGGTTGAGCTTGGCGCGCAGCCGCGCGATGAAGCCGCGCTTCTCCTGCTTGCCGTCGTCTTTGCCAGTGGGAGACACGGACGCGATTGTACAGGGGCAAAGAAAAGGGCGGCCCCGCGGCCGCCCTTCGAGAGTCGGAGGGATCGCGCGGCTCAGGGCACCGGCTGGATCACGCTGCCGTCGGTGATCGTCACTGAGGTGAGCCCAAGGCCGTTGCTCACCACCAGACTGACTGTCTGCGAGCGCATCTCGGCGTTGACTGCGGCGCACCGCGCAGGATCTGCGGGCACCGGCGGCGACGAACAACTGGGATCGATGATCGACCCATGGTGGCCGGCGACGAAATTGACGAACGCGCCGTTGCCGTTAGCCAACGCGGCGCTGGTTGCAATCTGCCGCACCGATGCCCCGCCGGCTCGGATCATCCGCTGCGTCGAGCTGTTGGGGACGACCAGGTCGGACGGCCAGTTTGGAGGCCCGCCGACGACCTGCGTGATGTGCACGGGTTTGGTCGCCAACACATTGGCGATGTAGTTCAGGGGGTCACCCGGGTCCGTAACGGTTTGCGCATCGCGCAGGAACTGGTTGAACAATGTCGTTTGCGGAACCAGCAGGCCACCGGACTGCGACGCGAGTCCATTGCGAATCAAGGGACCGAACGCCGCCGAATCGTTGATCGTGTTGGCAACCCCGCCGCCCGTCATCGCCAGCGTTGCCGTGCGGACGGTGAGCGCGAAATTGGCGTAGACGCCGCCGACGATGCTGCCCAGCGAATGCCCGACGAAGTGAATGCGTCCGGCATTGATATCGGGCGTCGCGTCGCCGGTCAGCTCCAGCGACGGCAGCGCACGCGTCAGCGCGAGCAGGTCGACGGCGGCCTGGCGCAGGTTGTCGCGAGTCGTCAGCAGGCTGCCCAGGTTGACGAACAACTGGCCCGACCCGTCGATCGTTCCGTCCGGCACCTGGGCGAGGGTCCCGTTGTTGACGAGATCGGCGTCGAACGTGCGCTCGCGTCCGACCTGGCGAAACACCGCAAACCGGTCTGTCGGCGTGACGCCATGCAGCGGGATGTCGATCGACGCCACCGCGATACCCTGCGATGCGAAAGCATCGGCAACGCCCAGCATGTCGAAACGATTGCGTGTCAGGCCGTGCTGGAAGATCACCACGGGCCAACCGGCCGGCGGCTGCACGCCTGCGGCTCCCGCGTTGGCGTTCGGTACGCTGACCACCAGCGGAATGTCCAGATCGGCGGTCTTGGCCGGGACCGGATTGAAGCGGGTCAGATTCCGGCTGGCCGGATCGAGGCCCGCCGGAGGGTTTGCGGCCGTCCAGAAGCGCGTCAACGGCGCGGTCGGGACAGCGGCGCTGGGCGCGGTGAGGTAATACGGAATCCTCACCGTGCCGAAATACACGTTGGCGAAGCCCGGGCTGCTTGCGCCGATGATGTCGCGTGTCGTCAGATTACCGGTAGGACCCGTCCCCATCGGCGAGGCCGCGACGATCGCCGGCGGCGCAGAGGCAGCGATGATCTGCGCGAGCACGCCCATCGTGTCGCCGGTCGATTGCGTCGTGAAGCTGAACGAGAGGACCACGTCGGTCGGCGTAATGCCCACCGCAGCCCCGAGGCGCAACTGCGCGAAGGTCAGCTGGCAGATCTGGCGCAGCGTCCCATTGGTGATCGGCGCGCAGGACGGCGTTTGCGCCCCCGCGACGATTTCGGTGATCGCCTGGTCGCGCGCGATGGCGTACTCCGTGTCCGCGGCGGCATTTGCGCCGGTCGCACTGCGGATGTTGCGCGTGAGCAGGATCAGGTAACCGATGTTCTGTCCGCCGGTCGACGCCCGCAGCGGCCGGTTCGGCGTGATCTCCAGCGTGAGCGTGCCGCCTTGTTCCTGTGCCAGGCCGACGCTGATGTCCGCGCCGCTCGCGGCCGTGCCGATGGTCAGCACTTGCGGCGGCAGGAAGCCCGGATCGGTCGGGGGCAACGGAGCCTTGGTGGTATTGCTCAACGCAAGGCGCACCATCCGGATGTTGGCGGCCGTGAGCGTTGCGACATCCAGCGGAGCGCTGAAACGCGCCCGAATCGGCGCGACAGTGGAGTAGCCGTCGAGAGTGTTGATTGCAGCCGCCGTGGAATTGAACGACGTGATCGGAATGTTGAGCGTGCCGTCGGTGCTGCTGGCGAAGAAAAGGTCGATCGGATACGGCAGGACACCCGCGCTCGGCTGGAACAACGGCCTGAACGCGGTATTGGCCGGGGGCGGGGTGCTCGGAGCGCCATTACCACTGGTCGGATCAGTGGGATTGAGGGTCGGCTCGTCAGAACCTGAGCCGAAACAGCCTCCCAGGAGCAATCCGGTCACCCCCAGGATTGCAGCGCGCACTATCCTCATGGTTCGCTCCTGAAAAATTTCTGAGGGCTCGTGATGTGGCGCGTGCGCAAGAAGGCTCGCGCCGCGCTTGTTGTAATGGCAGCAAGCCTACGCTGCCCACCTTTTGGATAGCAAGTGACGCGATTCGGCGCATAAGCTCCCGATATGGCACGGAAAAGAACAGCGCGGCGGGCCGGCGCCCCGAGCGCCGCCGGCAATCGCCTGCGGCGTCCACGCAACGAGCTGAGAATCATCGGCGGGAAATGGCGCGGGCGTCGCATCCGCTTCGCACCCGTTGAAGGCCTGCGGCCCTCGCCCGACCGCGTGCGCGAGACCCTGTTCAATTGGCTGCGTGAAGCGGTTCCGGGCAGCCGTTGCCTCGACCTGTTCGCCGGCTCGGGGGCCCTGGGCCTGGAGGCACTGTCGCGGGGTGCGAACCGGGCTGTTTTCATCGAGCGCGACCCGCAGGCCGTGCGGAAGTTGCAGGCGAACCTGGAGATGCTCGCCGCCGACGCCGCCGCCGCGGACGTGCGGCGCGAGGACGCGCTGCGCTTCCTGCACGGGCCGGCCAGCAGCTTCGATGTGGTCTTCCTCGACCCCCCGTTCGCCAGCAATTACCTCGCCGAGGTGTGCCAGCTACTGGACGCGCGCGGATGGCTGGCCCCCGGCGCGCACATCTACATCGAGCGGCCGGCGCGCGAGGCGCTCGATGACCTGCCGAAGGGCTGGACCGTGCTCAGATCCAAGCGTGCCGGCGAGGTCGGGTATCATCTGGCGCAGCGCGACACGGCAGCCAGTGTCCAACGGGAATCCCCATGAAACGCAGCGCGGTGTATCCGGGCACGTTCGATCCGATCACCAACGGCCATCACGACCTGGTGCGCCGCGCGGCGAGCGTGTTCGATCGGGTCGTGGTGGCGATCGCGGCGAATCCGAACAAGACGCCGTTGTTCTCGCTCGAGCAGCGCATCGACCTGGCGCGCCGCGTGCTGGCCGACGTGCCCGAGGCGGAGGTGGTCGGGTACACGGGGCTGACGGCCGAGTTCGCGCGCCAGAACAAGATCCACGTCGTGATCCGCGGCCTGCGCGCAGTGTCGGATTTCGAGTTCGAATTCCAGCTCGCGACCATGTCGCGCCACCTGTGGCGGGAACTGGAGACCGTGTTCCTGACGCCTCAGGAGCAGTTCACATTCATCTCCTCGACCCTGGTGCGCGAGATCGCGGCACTGGGCGGCGATGTTTCCGAGTTCGTCCATCCGTTGGTAGAGGCGGAGCTGAAGAAGATGCGCAAGCCTTGATGTCCATGCACCCCCGTCCCGTGACGCGCCGCCTTTGGCTGGCCGCGTTACTCCTCCTGGCCTCCACGCTCGCGACCAGCACGCGAGCTGAAGAGCCCAAACCACCGCAGGCTGCGATTGCGAGCGCCTATCCGCTCGCGAGCGAAGCGGGCTTCGAAGTGCTGGCACAAGGCGGCAACGCATTCGATGCCGCCGTCGCGGTCAGCGCGGCACTCATGGTGGTCGAGCCGCGCGGCTCGGGCTTGGGCGGCGGCGGCTTCTATCTCCTGCACCGCGCCAGCGATGGCAAGCAGATCTTCGTGGACGCGCGCGAAGTAGCGCCGGCTGCCGCCACGCGAGACATGTTTCTCGGCCCCGACGGCCAGCCGGCGCCCGGCCGCTCCACGGAGTCGGCACTCGCGGCCGGGATTCCCGGTGAGCCCGCGGCCTTCGCGCACCTGGCGAAGAACTATGGCCGCCTGCCCCTGGAGAAGAGCCTGCAGCCGGCGATCCGGCTGGCGCGCCAGGGATTCCCGGTCTATCCGCGGCTCGTCGACGACATCACGCGCAAGAAGAAGGCCTTCGAGCGCAGCGCCGACGCGCGCCGCATCTTCCTGATCAACGGTGAAGTGCCGCGCGAGGGGCACATCCTGCGGCAGCGCGATCTGGCGCGCTCACTCGAGCTGCTCGCGAAGAAAGGGCCGGACGAATACTACAAGGGCGACCTGGGACGGCGCGTGGTCGCCGGCGTGCGCCAGTTCGGCGGGATCTGGTCGACCGAGGACCTCGCCAACTATCAGCTCATCGAACGTGAGCCCCTGGTCGGCACTTATCGCGGTACACGTGTCGTCACGGCGCCGCCGCCTTCATCGGGCGGAATCGCGCTGCTCAACGTCCTCAACATTCTCGGCGGCTATCAGCTCGACCGCCTGGATTCGGCCACCCGCAAGCATCTCATCATCGAGAGCTTGCGGCGGGCGCATCGCGATCGAGCCGAATATCTTGGCGATCCTGCATTCGTGCAGGTCCCCGTCGAGCAGCTGATCAGCGGCTACTACGCGGCGGGCCAGCGCGCCTCGATCCGCCTCGACCGCGCCACGCCGAGCGCCATGCTGCCGAGCTACATCGGCCCGGGTTACATCGGAAATGGCAGCTCGGGCACCAGCACCACGCATTTTTCCGTGCTCGATCGCGAGGGCAACCGGGTGGCCGGCACCATCACGCTCAATTCGTGGTTCGGCACGGGCCTGGTCGCTCCCGGCACCGGCATCCTGCTCAACAACCAGATGGACGATTTCGCCATCAAGCCCGGCACACCGAACATCTACGAGCTGGTTGGCGCGGATGCGAACGCGGTGGCGCCGCGCAAGCGCCCGCTCTCGAGCATGACGCCGACGTTCCTCGAGTCCGAGCGCGGCATCGCAATCCTCGGCTCGCCGGGCGGCAGCTTCATCACGACCCTGGTGCTGCTCGGCACGCTCAACTGGCAGAACGGCGCGGATGCGCAGCAGATCGTCGCGGCGCGCCGCTTCCACCATCAATACCTGCCCGATACGGTGGTCGTCGAAACCGGAGCTTTCACCGACGAGGAGCGTGCGGCGCTGGCCGAGCGCGGCCACAGCTTCCGCCCGTGGCCGGCGACCATCGGCAACATGCAGGTCGTCACCTGGGACTATTCCGGCAAGGTCGTCGCGGCGTCCGATCCGCGGGCGGCTGGGGTCGGAATGGTTCGATAGGCACGCAGCCCCAAGTACGCGCTGACGTTCGCCCGACGATTTGCTGATCACGCCTGGCACGACGGGCAGAAGTACGTCGATCGCTGTCCTTGCGTGAACTGCCGGATCGGCGTGCGGCACACGCGGCACGGTTTGCCATCGCGCTCGTACACGAAGAGCCTTTGGCGGAAATACCCCGGCGTGCCGTCGGCGCCGACGTAGTCGCGCAGCGTCGTGCCGCCTACGCGGATCGCCAAGGTCAGCACGCGTTTGATGGAACGCGCCAGCTTGTCGAGTTGCTTGCGGTTGAGGCGGCGGGCGGCGCGGCGCGGATTGATGCGCGCACGGAACAGCGCCTCGCTCGCGTAGATGTTGCCCACGCCGACGACGATTTGGCTGTTCATCAGCAGCTGCTTGATCGCAACGTTGCGTCTGCGCGTCACGCGCTCGAGATACTCGCCGTTGAAGCCGACATCGAGCGGCTCGGGCGCCAGCCGCTTGAGCAGGGGGTGTGCTAGCGGATCGCTGGCGGTCCACAGCAAGCTGCCGAAGCGTCGTGGATCGTTGAACCGCAGCGCGAGACCTGAGTCGAGCACGATGTCGACGTGGTCATGGGTGAGGAGCGGGGTCCCCGGGTCGAGCACCCGCAGGCTCCCCGACATCCCCAGGTGCAGGATGAGGCTGCCGCGTTCCAGGTCGATGAGCAGGTACTTGGCGCGGCGCCGGGCGCCACAGATAGCCTGCCCGGCGGCCTCCGCGGCGAGGCTGGCCGGGACCCGCCAGCGCAGCCTGGGCTCCCGTACGCGGACCCCGGCGATGCGCCGCCCGCGAAGGTGGGGAGCGATGCCGCGCAGCGTCGTCTCGACTTCGGGAAGTTCAGGCATTTCGCAGGTTAGTTTACGTGGACGGCATCATTTGGAGTGTCCGGGTCGATCCTATATAGTCAGCGCCCCCCTGTTTAAGTCATCCGTACCCGGATGACGTCGGAGCCCCCTGATGGACCTCGGTTTTCTCTACGGCCTGCTCGACCTGAGCTTCTGGGGCTATGTCCTCGTGACGATCGTCCTCGTCCAGATCACTGTGATGGCGGTCACCCTCTACCTGCACCGCGACGCCGCCCACCGCAGCCTGGATTTGCATCCGGCCTTGCGGCACTTCTTCCGGTTCTGGATCTGGTTCACGTCCTCGATGCTGACCCGCGAATGGGTCGCCGTGCACCGCAAGCACCATGCATTTTCCGACCAGCCGGGCGATCCGCACAGCCCGGTGGTCTTCGGGCTTAAGAAAGTGATGCTCGAAGGCGCCGAGTTGTATGCCGACGAGATCCTGAAGCAGGAGACGCTGGAGAAATTCGGCCGCGGCACGCCGGACGACTGGATCGAACGCAATCTCTACTCGCGCTGCAAGCATCTTGGCATCACGCTGCTGGTGCTGGCCGACCTCGCGCTGTTCGGTGTCCCCGGCATTATTATCGTAGCCGTGCAGCTGGTTTCCATGCCGCTGTTCGCGGCTGGCGTGATCAACGGCCTCGGTCACCACAGCGGCTATCGCAACTTCGAATGCGAAGATGCCGCGCGCAACATCGTGCCGTGGGCGTTCTTCCTCGGTGGCGAGGAGCTGCACAACAACCACCATGCCTTCCCCTCGTCGGCCAAGTTCTCGGTACGCCGCTTCGAGTTCGACCTGGGCTGGGCCTACATCCAGGTGCTGCGATTCTTCGGCCTGGCGAAGGTCGCGCGCGTGGCGCCCGAGCCCGTCAAGGTCGCGCCGCGCCCGCACGTGGATCTGGAAAACCTGCGCGCCGTGATCGTGAACCGCATGCACGTGCTGCGCGAGTACAGCCGCAAGGTGACGCTGCCCGTGCTGCGTGCCGAGCGCGCGCGCGAAAAATCTCGCTTGCTCAGCGGCGTGCGCCGCCTGCTGGTCCGCCACCCCAAGCTCCTCGACGCGAACGCGACCGCGCGCCTGAAGGAAGTGCTCGATCGCAACCATGCGTTGAAGACAGTGCACGAATTCCGCGAGCGCCTGGCGCAGCTGTGGAGCGGCGCCAACGCGAGCAACGAGCGCTTGCTGGCTCAATTGAAGGAGTGGTGCGTGCAGGCCGAGCAGAGCCACATCAGGGGATTGCAGGAATTCGCGCGCACCTTGCGCAGCTACGCGCTTAAGCCGATACGCGCCTGAACCGTCACGAGCCGCCGGGCGTGCGCCCGGTCGCCCTTGCGGGCTATCACACGCCACACAGCCTGTTGAGGTAGTCGACTGGATCTTCGACCGTGTCATCGCTCTTGATGATGTTGCTGCTGGACCGCTGCTCTAACGCATGGCTTTTCAGCTTTTCGGCGTCCCCCGCGCTCAACGTGGAATAGATTCCTTCCACGCGCGCCCTGACACGCTCCCATTCAGCTTGCTTGAAGCGACCGATTTCTGCGTTGAGGGCGTCCTGCGATAAAAGCTGCGCGCGCTTCGGGCACGCCGTCTCCCGGAGGCTAGTGTCTGCGACAGCCGCCGCCTCCTGCGCCTTGTGGTACGCAATTACAGCACGCACCGCGTCGTCGCTGATACCGATCACCTTGGCGAACTTGGCTGCGCCGTCCTCATACTTGGCGTCCACAAAGGCTGCGCTCACCATGACACCGTGAAGCGCAACCCACTCCTGGATGAGCTCGGGATTGGCTTTCCCGCTGATAACCTCCGCGGGCCGCGTGTTCGTGGGCAGGGACTGCGCGAACGCTACGCTGGCAAGCAGCGTAAGCATGATCAAACAGGCAAGCTTCAGCATGACATCGGGCACGAAAGTCGGACGACCTGCCAAAAAAACTCAACGCGACGATGGGCGATCCAGTTCAGCTGGAGTCGAATTGCACGCTCGCAGAGTCTGCCTGCTGTGAGCGGGGACGGCGTGAGCCAGCCTTGCAGTCTTTCCACTGACACTCCCTCGGCCCTTTCTTGGGCCTTCGTTCTCCACTGCTTCTTTGCGAGCGTCGATTCGTGGAGTGCCATCGAGGCTACGCCTGCATCATTGTCGGAGGCAAGATATGCAACAGAGGGTTCACGTTCGTGCGTTTGACGGCGCGGATATGCAGTCTGACCCTCGGCTGGTCGCTCGCGCCCGGACGGCGCCGGCAGCGGGCCACCGCGGCAGCCCGAAACGAGAAACCCGCCGTTCGGCGGGTTTCTTTATTTCTACTTGATCTTCGCTTCCTTGTACTTGACGTGCTTGCGCACCACCGGATCGAACTTGAGGGTCTCGAGCTTGTCCGGGTGCAGCCGCTTGTTCTTCATCGTCGTGTAGAAGTGGCCGGTGCCGGCCGACGATACCAGCTTGATCTTCTCGCGCATGGTATCTCCTGAAACTTACGGGCCTCAGACCTTGGGGCCTCAGACCTTCTGGCCCTGGGCGCGCATCTCCGCGACCACGACGTCGACGCCCCGCTTCTCGATGGTGCGCAGACCGCGGGTGGAGATCTTCAGCGTCACGAAGCGCCGCTCGGTCTCGAGCCAGAAGCGCTGGGTGTGCAGATTGGGCAGAAAGCGGCGGCGCTTGCGATTGTTCGCATGCGACACGGTATTGCCCACCTTGGGGCGCTTGCCGGTGACCTGGCAGACTCTGGACATGGCCTAACCCTTTCGAAAAAGCTCCGGCGGTCAAGTAGATAACAGCGCCGGGGTGGCAAAAAGAGCGCGGAAAGATAGCCCAAAGACGCGTCCGCGGCAAGGCAAATGGTGGGGTTCGGCCCTACAGGAGACCCTTCTCGGCGAAGCTGATGCAGATGCCATCCCCGACCACCAGGTGATCGAGCAACCGGATGTCCACCAGCGCCAGGGACTCCTTCAGCCGCTGCGTGATCAGCTCATCCGCCTGGCTGGGTTCCGCGACGCCGGAGGGGTGGTTGTGGGCCAATATCACCGCTGCGGCGTTGCGCATCAGTGCCTGCTTGACCACTTCGCGAGGATGCACGCTGGCGCCATCGATCGTGCCGCGAAACAGCTCATCGAACGCGATCAGCCGGTGTCGGTTGTCGAGGTGCAGGCAGCAGAACACCTCGTAGGGCCGGTCGCGCAGCCGCGCCACCAGGAATTCACGCGTCGCGCGGGGACTGTTGATGCCGGGTCCCGTCTGCAGGGCTTCCTGGTAGTGGCGCCGGGCCAGCTCGAGGGCGGCCTGCAGCTCCGCGTAGCGCGCCTTGCCCAGCCCCGCGTGGCGGCAGAAGCGTTCGGCGTCTGCGCTGAGCAGGCCGCGCAGCGAATGAAATTCCGTGAGCATCGAGCGCGCGAGGTCCACGGCGCTGGCGCCGCGCCGGCCGGTACGGATGACGATTGCCAGCAGCTCGGCTTCGGAAAGCGCGGCAGGACCCAATTCCAGCAGTTTCTCGCGCGGCCTCTCCATCACGGGCCAGTCTCGAATCGACATGCTTTGCCATCCTTGCCGCCACGGACCTCAGGCCGTGAGCTGCGCGCGAGTATGGGCGAGCGCAAGACACTGGCGCAGCGCGCATTTGTGCCCAAAGCCGCGGGTATTGCGGTATAGCCGTTCTTCGTTTGCACGTGACCGGCGCGCATCGCGATAATGACGGGCGATGAAAGACGAGACCCGCAAGCACATCCTCCTCGGTGTCACCGGGGGAATCGCCGCGTACAAGAGTCCCGATCTGGTGCGGCGCCTGGCAGAGCAAGGCGCCGACGTGCAGGTGGCGATGACCTCCGCGGCGCAGCAGTTCGTCACGCCGATGACGTTTCAGGCGGTTTCGGGCCGCCCGGTGCGCACCGACCTGTGGGATGCGGCGGCGGAAGCCGCTATGGGCCACATCGAGCTGGCGCGGTGGGCGGACCTCGTGCTGGTCGCGCCCGCGAGCGCGGATTTCCTGGCGCGGCTCGCGCACGGCCAGGCGGACGATCTGCTCACCACGCTGTGCCTGGCGACCGACGCGCCGATCGCGGTGGCGCCGGCCATGAATCGCCTGATGTGGGCCAATCCCGCCACGCAGGCCAACGTCGCGACGCTCAAGTCGCGCGGCGTGCGCGTGTTCGGCCCGGGCGAGGGCGATCAGGCGTGCGGTGAGGTGGGGCCGGGACGCATGCTCGAGCCGCTGCAGCTCGCCGAGCTCGCGATGGAGCTGTTCGTGGAATCGCGCGAGCTCGAGGGGCTGCAGATCCTGATCACCGCGGGGCCGACGCGCGAGCGCATCGACCCAGTCCGCTTCATCAGCAACCGCAGCTCCGGAAAAATGGGTTTCGCCGTGGCGCAGGCGGCGCGGCGCGCGGGGGCGCGAGTCACGCTGGTAACGGGTCCCGTCACTCTCGATACGCCGGCCGGTGTCGAGCGCATCGATGTGGAGACCGCCGAGCAGATGCTGGAGGCGGTCAATGGCCAGGTCGAGGCCGCGGACATCTTCATTTCGGCGGCCGCCGTCGCCGACTATCGACCCCCGCAGGTCATGACGCAGAAGCTCAAGAAGACCGGCGATTCGCTGCGGCTGGACCTGGTGCGCGCGCCGGACATCCTGGCGGCCGTCGCCGCTCGGCCGCGCCGGCCGTTCGTGGTCGGCTTCGCCGCCGAGACCGAGAAGGTGGAGCAGCACGCGCGCGAGAAACTGCAGCGCAAGAACCTCGACATGATCGCCGCCAACCTGGTCGGCGAGGGGCTGGCCTTCGATTGCGATGACAATGCGCTCCTCGTGCTGTGGCCCAACGGCTCGCACACGCTGGAGCGCGCCTCCAAGAGCGAAATCTCGCGCGGGCTGATCCGCCTGATCGCCGAGCACTACCGCACGCACGTACTGCACGTGAAGCGCCAAGCCGCGCATGTCTGAGGGCACGCCGGCGCCGCGCCGGCTCAAGGTGAAGATCCTCGACGTGCGCCTGGGGCGCGAGTTTCCCTTGCCGCAACACGCCACCGCGGGCTCGGCGGGCGTCGATCTGCGCGCCTGTCTGGATGCGCCACTCACGCTCGAGCCGGGTCGCACCGAGCTGATCCCGACGGGCATCGCCATTCATCTCGACGATCCGGGGCTGGCTGCCGTGCTGCTGCCGCGCTCGGGCCTCGGCCACAAGCACGGCATCGTGCTCGGCAATCTCGTCGGTCTGATCGACTCCGACTATCAGGGCCAGGTGATGGTCTCGTGCTGGAACCGCGGACGCGAGCCGTTCACGGTGCAGCCGGGCGAGCGCATCGCGCAGATGGTGATCGTGCCCGTGGTGCAGGTCGACCTGGAGATCGTGCCGGAGTTCGAGGAAAGCCGCCGCGGCGCCGGCGGGTTCGGCCATTCAGGCCGGCAGTAGCCTTCGCGGTGTTGTGCGGAGCCCGGCACGCGGTCCGGCCCCGGTGTTGTGCGGAGCCCGACACGCGAAGGCGCGAGTCCGGCACCCGGTGTTGTGCGGAGCCCGACACGCGAAGACGCGAGTCCGGCACCGCTGTTCTTAATCGCGGCGCTTGGCCGTGAGCTCGCGGTAACGCTGCAGGTCGGCCTGGAACTGCTCGCGCAGCGTCGTCTGTTCCTTGCGCTTGCCGTCGAGATTGCGCTTCTGCGCGCGGATCTCGTTGATGGTGCGCACCAGGTCGGCGGCCAGCTGGTCAGGCATCGGTCCCGCGCCCGCATCGGAACTGTACGGCTTGAAGAACTGCGCCTGCGTGTGCAGCCGCTCCAGCCTGTCGTGCAGCGTGTCGAGGTACAGGGTGGTGACCTTCACCTGGCCTTCGATCAGATCCAGGCGCTGGTCGCGTAGTTGCTCGAGCTGCTCTTCGGAAACGTAGGTCGTGAGCAGGATCTGATCGCGCTGGCGCGCTCCCGCGATGGAACGGCGTGCATTCTCTTCGGCAGAGGCCTGCGCATCGGTCTTCTGCGCCTCGAGCCGGCCGACCTCGACGCCTTGCTCATTGAGCAGGCGCCGTTCCTGCTTGGCGTACTGCGGCGGGATCGAGTCGCCGTAATGCACGATGCCCTTTTCGTCGACCCACTTGTAGACGATGTCGTCCTGCTTGTTGGCGTTCGAGCCAGCCGCCAGCGCCGAGCACGCGGCGACAGCGCAGAGCGCTGCCAGCACGAGTCTCGAAACGCACGTGACGCTGCGATTCAGCATTGGACCGCCGGGGACGAAGTGCCCGGTATTCTGCCTCCTATCGCGCACAGGCTCAAACCCCATATTGCGTGCGGTACCGGCGCATTGCCGAGAGTGTGTCCTGCGTCGCACCGCCGCGGTGGGATTCCTGGCTCAGGGACTCGATCAGGTCGCGAAGTGTGACGATGCTCACACATCGGACACCAAACTGGGTCTCGACTTCCTGTACGGCAGAGTGATCGTCCTGGCCGCGCTCCTGGCGATCGAGCGCGAGCACCACCCCGGCCAGCTGGGCGCCGGCCCGGACGATGAGCTCCACGGACTCGCGGATCGCGGTGCCGGCGGTGATGACATCGTCGATCACCAGCACGCGGCCGGCGAGCGGACTGCCGATGATCGTGCCGCCCTCGCCGTGATCCTTCGCTTCCTTGCGGTTGAAAGCGAACGGCACGTCGCGGCCGTGGCTCTCGGCCAGCGCGCTCACCGTCGCGGTGACGAGCGGAATTCCCTTGTAAGCGGGGCCGAACAGCATGTCGAACTGCAGACCCGAGTCGACGATCGCCTGCGCGTAGCTGCGCCCGAGCGTGGCGACGGCGCGTCCCGTATTGAAGAGGCCGGCGTCGAAGAAATACGGGCTGATGCGCCCGGATTTGAGCTTGAACTCGCCGAAGCGCAGCACGCCGAGCTCGAGTGCCAGGTCGATGAAAGCGCGTTGATGCGGTTGCATGCACGCAATCTCGATGCTCGCGGCGGCGCTGTCAATGCTGCCGTTGGACCCATTGCCCCGCCGCGGCGCCAGCTCCGCCTTTCGTCCCACGCGCCGCGGCGAGATGGGCTCTATACTTTCGCCATGCGTATCGTGACGTTGAACTGCAACGGAATCCGCTCAGCCGCCACCAAGGGCCTGTACGACTGGCTGCCCAGACAGCGCGCCGACGTCGTTTGCCTGCAGGAAACCAAGTCCCAGGAGCACCAGCTCGCCGGCCGTGAATTTCGCCCGCGGGGTTATCACTGCGTGTACTACGACGCCCGCCGGCCCGGCTATGCCGGCACCGCGATCTACTCGAAACGCGAGCCCGACAAGGTGATCCGCGGCTTCGGCGTGAGCGAGTTCGACGCCGAGGCCCGCTATCTGGAAGCGCGCTTCGGCAGTCTGAGCGTGGTTTCCCTCTACCTGCCTTCCGGCTCGGCGGGTCCGGAGCGGCAGGCCTCGAAGTTCCGCTTCCTTGCGGCGTTCATGCCGTACCTCGCTTCGCTGCGGCGCAAGCGCCGCCAGTTCATCCTGTGCGGGGACTGGAACATCGCCCACAAGCAGATCGACCTGCGCAACTGGCGATCCAACCAGAAGAACTCCGGCTACCTGCCCGAGGAACGCGCGTGGATGGACGAGCTCTTTGGCCGCGCGCGCTACGTTGACGCGTTCCGCTGCGTCGATCAGAGGCCCGACCAGTACACCTTCTGGGCGAATCGCGGCCAGGCCTGGGCGAACAATGTCGGATGGCGCATCGACTACCAGGTCGTGAGCCAGTCGCTGTGCGATGCGGCCAGGCGCGCCAGCATCTTCAAGGCGCACCGCTTCTCCGATCACGCGCCGCTGATCATGGATTACGATCTTTGAGCAGCGCGGCACCCGCTGCACCGCGCAGGTTCCGTGGCTGGATCGATGCGCTGCTGGTATATCGACAGCCGCGCGTCGCGGCAATGCTGTTGCTGGGATATTCGGCCGGCCTGCCGTTCATGCTCGTGTTCCAGACACTCTCCGCCTGGCTGCGCCAGGTGGGAGTCGAGCGTGCCACGATCGGCATGCTCGCCTGGGTCGGCATTCTCTATTCCATCAAGTTTCTTTGGGCGCCGGTCGTGGATCGCGTCCCGCTTCCTGGGCTCACGCGGTGGCTCGGACGCCGCAGGAGCTGGATGTTGCTGGCGCAGCTCGGTGTGGCGGCCGGGCTCCTGTACGTTGCTCAGACCGATCCGGCGACGAGTCTGCGACCAGTTGCGCTCGGCGCGTTGTTCATCGCGTTTTGCTCCGCGACGCAGGACATAGCGCTGGATGCCTGGCGTATCGAGTCCGCACCGGTGAACCTGCAGGGCGCGATGGCCGCGGCCTATCAGCTCGGCTATCGCGTCGCCATCATGACGGGAACCGCGGGAGCACTGTGGATTGCAGCTGATGCTGGCTGGACCGCAGCCTACACGACCATGGCGGCGTTGATGGGGATCGGCGTCGTCACGACGCTGCTCATCCGCGAGCCCGTGGTCGCTGCGCCGCGCACGTCCGTGATGACGGAAGAGCGTGTGATTGGCTGGCTGGAGCGACGCGCGCACTGGCCCAAACCGTTGCAGCGCGCGGGCGGTTGGATGTTCGGTGCGGTCGTCGGTCCGCTGCTGGATTTCTTCGCCCGCTATGGACTCGCGGTCGGGTTGCTCGTCTTCGGCTTCATCTGCACCTATCGCCTGACCGACTTCGCGATGGGCGTGATGACCAATCCTTTCTATCTGGACCAGGGATACACGCTCAAGGAGGTGGCAGCCGTCGTCAAGGGATTCGGCGTGGTCATGGCGATCCTCGGCGTGCTGCTGGGCGGTGCGGTGGTGGCCAAGCTAGGCACTGTCCGCGCGCTGGTGCTCGGCAGCGTGCTCGTCATCGTGTCGAACGCATCGTATGCCGTGCTCGCCGCCAGCGGCGAGCACACGCTGGTCGGGCTCGCGATCGTCAACAGCCTCGACAATCTCGCGCTCGGCGTGCACGGGACCTCGCTGATCGCCTTCCTTTCGAGCCTGACCAGCTCGAAGTACACCGCGACACAGTACGCGCTGCTGTCGTCGCTGTACGCATTGCCAGGCAAGTTGCTGATGGGCGGCTCGGGCTTCGTCGTGGATGCAATCGACTACCCGGCGTTCTTTCTGTACACCGCCTCGTTGAGCATCCCTGGACTGGTGCTGCTCTATTTCATGGTGCGCAAGTTGCCGCAATCCGACCAGAGCGCCCTGGAATCGCGCAAGCCGGCATGAGCGGCCCGATCGGCGTTACGCGGGCAGTCTGCCGGATTTCGGACCTGGCCGATCCCGGCAGCCGCGCTTTCACGCTCGGCGCGGGCGACTGGCCGCTGCGCGGTTTCGTCGTGCGCCGCGGGGCGCGGGTATTCGCCTACGCAAATCGCTGCCCGCACCAGGGGCATCCGCTCAACTGGCATCCGGACCGCTTCCTCAGCCCCGACGGCAGCGTGATCCTGTGTTCCTCGCACGGCGCGATCTTCGATCTCGAGGAGGGCAGGTGCATTGCCGGGCCGTGCGACGGCCGCGGCCTGCAACCGCTGGCGGTGAGAATCGTGGCGGGGTTGGTGATGCTCGGCGTAGAAGTGCCGATGACGGAGCCGTAACAGGCGCAGTGCGGGTGCGCCGCGGCGCGCGGCGCGTCTACGCCAGCAGAGTTCCAGCGCGAATGGTTCTTGCCGACGGTGCGGTCAGCGCGACTCGTCGAAAAAATCGAGCGGCGACAGCCACTGGCGTTCCGCGTTGTTGTCGCTGGGTTCGTCGCTGTCTTCCGGCTCGACATCCACCGAACCGGTCCAGTCCTCGGGCGGCTCGGCAGGTTCCAGCAGCGCCTCTTCCCACTGCTCGTCCCAGGAATCGAAATCGAATTCCTCGATGGTGCCGTCGAAGTGCTGCACTTCGATCGTGCCGTCGTCCTCGTCGACCGCTACGACCTCGAATTTCTCGCCGCTTCTGCGCCGGTACCAGTCGCCGACGATTGGTCTGGGTGCTTCCATCGGTATCCCCTCGATGTCGCGAGCCAGCCGCCACTGCTATGCTCGCTCGCCATCATTCTTAGCTCGCGCTCGTTACCGTTGCAAGCGAGAAATTTACCGCACAGCGTCATGTAATCCCTTCAAGAGGACCCATGCTCGAGCAGCTCATCAAGTTCTTCGTCGTGCTCTTCGTCGTGGTCGAGCCGATCAGCCTCATCCCCGTGTTCGCCGGCCTGACCGAGGGCGCGAGCGCAGGTTACAAGCGCAAGATGGCGTGCAAGGCCGTCATCATCGCCGGACTGATTCTCATCGCCTTCGCGCTCGTGGGCAGTGCGTTGCTCCGTACCATGGGCATCAGTCTCGATGCGTTCCGCATCTTCGGCGGCCTGATGCTCTTTCTGATTGCGCTCGACATGGTGTTCGTGCGCCAGAGCGGCGCGCGTTCCACGACCAGCACCGAGGAGGCCGAGGTGAAACGGCGCGAGGACATCTCGGTCTTTCCGCTCGCGTTTCCGCTGATCGCAGGGCCCGGAGCGCTGGCCACGGTGCTCCTGGTCACGGGCGGGGTGTCGCGGGCGTCCTTGCTCTTCTGGGGGGAGATCGTCGTCGTGGTCCTGGTGCTGATCACGGCGTTGACTACCATGACCCTTACGCCACGCCTGATGAAGGTCATGGGCGTGACGGGCGCGAATGTCGTCAGCCGCCTCTCGGGGGTGATCCTGGGAGCCCTGGCCGTACAGTTCGTAATAGATGGATTACGAGGGAGCCTGGGCAGCACATGAGACACTGGTACTCGCTGTGCGCAACGGCTGCGGGCTTTGCGCTCTGTTCGGCTGCGTGCGCCGATGCCATCGACGACTACGTGCGCGCCACCATGGCGAGCGAGAAAACGCCGGGCCTCGTGCTCGCCATCGCGACCGGAACGGAAGGATCTGCCGTGCGCAGCTACGGGGCGGTCCGAACCTACGGCATGGCCAACCTGGAGCACGACGCGGCCGTCCGGCCGACGACGATCTTCCAGTCCGGCTCCACCGGCAAGCAGTTCACGGCCGCGGCGGTGCTGCTGCAGGTCGAGGATGGCAAGCTGCGTCTCGACGATTCGATCGCGCAGTATTTCCCGGGCGATCGGCCGAGCTGGCGCGCCACCACCGTGCGCCACTTGCTCACGCACACGTCAGGGTTGCCGGATTACGAGGGCGAGGGTGCGGCGCTGGATCTGCGGCGCGACTACACGGAACAGGAACTGGTGCAGTGGGCGATGCGTCTCGAGCCCCAATTCCCACCCGGCACGCGCTGGGCATACAGCAACACCGGCTACGTCGTGCTCGGCGCGCTGATTCGCAAGGTCAGCGGAGAGTTCTATGGCGACGTGCTGCGCAAGCGCATCTTCACGCCCGCGGGCATGGCAACCGCGCGTGTCATCAGCGAAACGGATATCGTGCCGCATCGAGCTGCCGGCTACGAACTCGTGGACGGCGCAGTGCGCAACCAGAGCTGGGTGTCGCCGAGCGTCAATACCATGGCTGACGGTGGTCTCTATCTCACGGCGCGCGACTTCCTCGCCTGGGACGCCGCGTTGCGCGAGCGCCGGCTCCTGGCACGCGAGTCGTACCAGAGCATGTGGACGCCGGTACGCCTCGCCGACGGGCAGACGTACCCGTATGGATTTGGATGGTTCATCGGCGAGCAGCGCGGTTCGCGCAACATCGAGCATGCAGGAAGCTGGCAGGGTTTCCGGGCGCACATCGCCCGCTACGTCGAGCGTGGTCTGAGCGTCATCGTGCTCTGCAATCTCAACGAGTGCGATGCCACGACGATCGCGCACCAGGTCGCCGGTCTCGTCGATCCGATCCTGCGCCTGCCCGATCCGCGCCGTGCCGCAGAGGACGGCAATCCGCAACGCACGCGGGACCTGAAAGCGGCCCTCGGCGCGTGGGTCAAGGGTGAGTCGCACCCGATCATGGCGCCGGCATTCGTCGCACGTTTCGATCCTGGGGCGCGCACGGCGGCGATGCGGCGCCAGGTCGGCGCGCAGCTTTCACAGGCGATCGCCTTTCATTTTCTCGCCGAGGACGAGGTCGCCGCCCGCGGCATCATGCGTAGCGGCGCGCCTGTTGCGCGGATCGTGCATTGCGGGGCGATGACGCCCAAGGATGCGCACGCGTTCCGGTTCTATCTCGATGAGCGGAGCTATGTCATCGACATCCAAGTCGAGGGTTGGTAGTCAGTCGAGCTCCTTCGGCGAGGCGGGGGATGGGGGAGACTTACCCACATTTCCCGAAACGCAACCACCCGCATCGTGAGCGCGGGCGTGGAAGTTCGCGGAGTACGTCGCCGATCGTCAGGTGTAATCAAGAGTGACGGGGAAATGTGGATAAGCCTCCCCCATCCCCCGCCTCGCGAAGAGTTCGCTGGCGTTCGCAGCCGTATATTCTCGACTTGATGCAGTCGAGGCGCGCGGTCACGAGCAGGAGCGCGGTGCTGTGGCGCCGGGCGGGGCGTTCATCTCCTCGGGTTGGCGACGGGGGCTTGTCGCTAGAGCGCCGTTCAGATGCGTTCGAATGCGAGATCCCACACGCCGTGCCCGAGGCGCTGGCCGCGGAGCTCGAATCGGGTTGGCAGTCGGGTCGGGGGACGCTCCACGTAGCCGCCGTCGGCCGCGCGATTGCGTAACTGGGGGCATGCGTTCAAGACCTCCAGCATCTGCTCGGCGTAGTTCTGCCAGTCCGTGGCGAGCCTGAGCAGTCCTGCGGGCTGGAGCTTGCGCGCCAGCAACGCAACGAATCCCGGCTGGATGAGGCGCCGCTTGTGGTGGCGGGCCTTGGGCCATGGATCGGGGAATAGGATCAGCGCCTCGGCGATCGAGCCATCGGGGATCTGCCGTTCGAGCACTTCGACCGCATCGTCTCGCGATACCCGCAGGTTGGTGGTGCCGAGCGATGCAGCGCGCAACAGCGCGCGTCCGACGCCGGGCTCGTGGACCTCGATGCCGATGAAATCGCGCTCGGGCTGCGCGCTCGATAGCGCCAGCAGCGTATCGCCGTTGCCGAATCCGATTTCGAGAACCCGCGGTGCGCGCCGTCCGAAGAGCGCATCGAGGTCGAGAGTCCCGGCAGCGAGGTCGATGCCGTAGCGCGGCCACAGGTCCTGCAGGGCACGGGTCTGCGCCGGCGTGATGCGGCCCGCGCGGCGGACGAAACTTCGCACGCGACGCTGCGGCGGCGACGAGTTGTCGGCGTTGTCACTCATGAATACTGGCCCCGGCGATCCGGCGGCGTCGTCCGAGCCGCAGTGACATGCTACAGGCTGCGGCGCGTCATTGATCGGCCGCGGGCAAGCCTAATAGAATGCTCGCGGAGCGCGGGTGTAGTTCAATGGTAGAACTGCAGCTTCCCAAGCTGCTAACGTGGGTTCGATTCCCATCACCCGCTCCACGCTTCCCCCCGTCACCACGCTGGGCTTATTTGCGGGTGCCGGCGGAGCGCGCGCGGGGACGAATGAAGCGGCCGCTGGGTGACAGCGGGCATACGCAGCTCACGATCGTCCCGCCGCCTTCGGGGCGGGTGATGCTGACTTCGCCGGACATCATGCGCGCGCGGTACTCCATGAGCTTCAGTCCCATGCCGGGCGGATGGGCCTGCACCTCATCGCTGATGCCGCGCCCGTCGTCGCGCACCTCGAGCAGCAGCCCACCCGGCTGACTCGACAGGCCGACCACGATCGAGCGCGCCTGCGCGTGCTTGGCCGCGTTCGCGATCGCTTCTTGCGCGATGCGATACAAATGAGTGGACGCGGCTTCGTCGATCGTGGTTTCGGGCCGCAGGCTCCCGCGGTACTCACAGCGCAGCCCATAGATGCCGCTGCACTGGCGCGCGAGATGCTCGAGAGCCGCCGGCAGGCCGCCGCGCTCCAGGTTCACGGGCGCCAGCCCGCGCGCGAGCGCGCGCGTGCTCTCGATTGCCTGCGTGAGCACTTCGCGCACGCGCACGACCTGTTGCTCGAGCTGCGGTGCATCGCGGGCCACGGCGGTCTCGATGCTCTTCAGCAGCAGGCTCAGGCCGGTGAGCTCCTGACCGAGGCCGTCGTGCAGGTCGCTGCCGATGCGGCGCTGTTCGCGGTTGCTGATCTCGCTCAGTTCCTGCTCCAGCATGCGCGTGCTGGTAACGTCGCGGCTCGCGCACACCAGCCCGGTGACCTCGCCGGTCGCCGCATCGCGCAGCAGCGCCTTGGTGGTCGAGTACCAGCGGCTGTCGCCGTTGGCGAGCCGCCACAGGCGCTCGCGGTTGACGATCGTCCGCCCGGTGCGCATCAGGTAGGCGTCCTCCGTGCCGCGCCGGTCGGGACTGCGCGCGACTTCGATCAGGTCCGACAGGCGGCGGCCGATGACGCTCTCGTCCGGCAGGCCGGTCATCTCCAGCAGCGCGCGATTCACCCTCAGCAGCCGTTCGTTGCGGTCCACGGTGTAGATCGCATCGGGAATCGTATCGACCAGCGCCTCGAGCAGGCGCCGCTCGCCCTCGAGCTCGCGTTCGGCGCGGCGCCGCTCGAACCGTTCGCGCGATTCGGCGAGCGCGCGCTCCACCGCAGGGCCGAGCCGCTTCAACCGGCTCTTGAGCACGTAGTCGGTGGCGCCGCTCTTCAGAGTCTCGATGGCGATTTCCTCGCCGAGCGCGCCGGAGACGAAGATGAACGGCGCGGACGGCCGCAGCTCGCGCGCGATCCGCAGCGCAGTCAGACCGTCGAAACCCGGCAGGTTGTAGTCGGCCAGGATCAGGTCGGGCACGCACTCGCCGAGCGCGCGCCGATAGGCTGTCTCGGTGGAGACGTGGTGCCACTCGAGATCCGCGCCGAGTCCCTGCAACTCGTGGCGCACCAGCTCGACGTTCGAGCGGGTCATCTTCCAGGCATACGACGCTGAGGGGCATGGGTGGTCAGGCCCGCAGCGGCGGATTGCCGCCGGCGCGCCGCTCCCACTGGCCGCGCCTGTACAGATAGTGCAGCGCCTGCGACGGTGCGCCCGGAGCGAGGCGGGTCACTTTCAGGCGCAGCCGCTCGCGGTCATCCAGCCGGCTGTCGAAGCCGCGCCGGTCGTCCTGCCGGATCGACTCGCGATCCTGCGGATGCACACCCTCGAGCCAGCCATCGCCGAGCTCCTCGGCGAGTGAACGTCCCGTGAATTCCAGCCAGGTCCGGTTGAAGTAGACGCAGCGGTTGTCCGCGTCCGACAACCAGATCATCAGCGGCGAGCTGTCGAGGAGCAGCCGGAATGCAGCCGGCATGCTCACGGGCCGCACGCCGCGTACGACGCCACGTTGCCTGGCTTTCGTCTTCGCGCGCGCTTTCAAGGCCCCGATCGCTGTGGTAAGAAGTAAGAAGAAGAGAGGAGCTTAGCCGCAAGTACGCACAGGCGCGAGGGTCAGCGACGTGGAGTCACGAAAGGCCGCAAGAATCGTGATCGTCGACGATCACCCGGTGATGCGCGAAGGGCTGCAGGAGCTGCTGGCGCAGCACTCCGATCTGCAGGTTTGCGGTCAGGCCGACAGCATCGTCAACGCGCTGCACGAGATCGAGCGGTCGCACCCGGACGTTGTCGTCCTGGACCTCACGCTCGGCGCGGAGGATGGCGTGGACCTGATCCGCAAGTTGCGCGAAACCCGTCCCGAGGTACGCATTCTCGTGCTGTCGATGCACGATGAGTTGCTTTACGCCGAGCGGTTGCTGAGCCTCGGCGTGCACGGCTACATCATGAAGCAGGAAGCCGCCACCGAGTTCCTGCGCGCATTACGTAAAGTCATCACCGGCGAGGTCTACGTGAGCCAGGCCGTGAACGCGCGGCTCCTCGAGGAGATCGCGCGCAGCCGTCCGCGCGGGGCGAGCGGCAGCGGCCTGGATACACTGACGTCGCGCGAGCGCGAAGTGCTCGAGCTCACGGGGCAGGGGCGCGCCACGCGCGAGATCGCGCAAGCGCTTGCCATGAGCGAGAAAACCGTCGACTCGCACCGCCGCAATATCCGCGACAAGCTGGGGCTGCATTCTTCCAGCGAGCTGCTGCGGTATGCATTCCGCTGGGTGAGCGGCTCCGGTACACCTGCCGGCAGCAACGGCAACCGATCGCCCGGGTAGAAAGCCGGCCACGCAAGGGCTCGACGTTCACGCCACGGCGGCCGGCGAGCTGCCCGCGATCGTCGAAGTCTGGCGCGACAACCCGCACAGCCGCACCCCGCGGCATTTCCAGCAGCACGTACTGCCCGGGTACCACACCGACTGACAAGCTGTGAACGGGTTCCCGACGCCCACCGGGGATTAGGGGTATTCCCTATGGCGCCGTTCAGGGTGGCGCGAAACAATTTCATGCATCCATGACCGCCGTTCCCACCACCGTCGCGCACCTTCACACGTCCGCGGACCGGCTCGCCGAAGAGCGCCTGTTGCGGGCGATCGCCGACCAGAGCCGCGACATCCTGCTGGTGCTGCGGGCCGACGGCATGGTCATGTATTCGAGTTTGCACGTCGAGCGTGTGCTCGGCTACGCCCGCGAGGGACTCATCGGCCGGCAGGCGTTCGACTACGTCCACCCGGACGACCGCGCGATGATGGCCGAGCGCCTGGCGCTGCTGCTCGCGGATCCGTCCCATTCCGGCCAGACCCGTTCCGAATTCCGCTTGCGTCACGAGGATGGCTCGTGGTGCTGGTTCGAATCCGTGGCCGCGAACCTGCTCGCGGACCCCACCGTCGGCGGCATCCTGCTCAACGCCCGCGACATCACCGACCGCAAGCGCACCGAGATGCAACTCGACCTGGCCAAGGAGGCCTTGCGCCAGAGCGAGCTGCGCTACCGCACCGTGGTGGAATTCACCCCGGGTTTCGTCCAGGAGTGCGAAATCACACCTGACGGACAGATGCGCATGCGCTGGGTGAGCGAGGGGTTCGAGGACGTTTTCGGCGTATCGGTCGGGCAGTTCGCGGCCTGCGGCGGCTGGCAGAAGTTCGCGCATCCCGACGAGCATGCAGGCGTCAAGAAACGGCTGAAGGAGCTGCTGCACGGCGAGCAGACCGAGGCGGAGATACGCATCGTCGATGCGCACGGCAACGAACGCTGGCTCCTCACCATCAACCGGCCGGTTGGAGCTGTGCCGGACGGCGGCATCACCACCGTCGGTGTGGTCTATGACATCTCCAAGCGCAAGCGCACCGAGCTCGAGCTCCTCGCCTCCAACGCGCGCCGCGCAGCTATCCTGGAAGTGGCGCTCGATTGCATCATCGTCATGAATCAAGAGGGCCGGATCATCGAGTTCAATCCGGCCGCCGAGCGCACCTTTCGCTACCGGCGCGAACAGGTCATGGGTACGCCGCTGCGCGATGTCATCGTCCCGGCGCGCTATCGTGAGGCGCACATGGCCGGGCTGGCGCGCTACCTGGCCAGCGGTGAGATGCGCATGATGGGCAAGCGCATCGAGATCACCGGCATGCGCGCCGGCGGCGAGGAATTCCCGCTCGAGCTGGAGATCACTCCGGTGCGTCTCGGCGCTGAGTCGGTGTTCACCGCCTATCTGCGTGACATCACCGAGCGCAGGCTCTTCGAGCAGCGCCTGCGCGCCAACGAAGCACTGCTGCGCGCGGTGACGGACAGCGTTCCAGACCGGTTGCTGATGCTCGATCTGCAGATGCGCGTGCAGTTCTCCAACCGTTCCGTCCAGGGCGTGGCGCCGGGTGAGCTGGTCGGGCGCGACGCGCTCGATCTGGTGCCGGCGGCGGATCGGGCTGCGGCGCAGGCGGTGTACCAACGGGTCATCGAGAGCCGTGCTCCGCAGGTATTCGAGTTCCGCGACGTGGTGCGCGGCGAAACGCGCTGGTTCGAGAATCGCGTCGGCCCGGTGATCGACGACGGCCGCATCATGGGATTGACGGTGGCGAGCTCGGAGATCACTTCACGGCGCCGCAACGAGGAAGCCCTGCGCACCCAGGCGCAGATTCTCGATACGATGCGTGAAGGCGTCCTGGTGCTCGACTCCAGGCGCAACATCAAGGTGGTCAACACCGCCATGGCGCGCCTGACCGGCTACCAGCCCCGCGAGCTCATCGGCAGGCCGGGAGTCATGCTCACCCGGCGCAGCGCCACCGAGTACGCCGCCGTCGGCAGCGAGCTGATGCGGCGCGTGGAGGCCGAAGGCTTCTGCGAGCTGGAATACGAATGCCTGCGCCGCGACGGCACGAGCTTCATGGCGGCGGTGGTGCTCACGCCCATCGAGATCGGCGGCGAGCCGCACCTGCTGTCCGTCGTCGAGGACATCACGCAGCGGCGCGTACTGGAGCGCGAGATCATCGAGATCGCCAATCGCGAGCAGCGGCGCATCGGCAACGACCTGCACGACGGGCTCGGCCAGGAGCTCACCGGCATTGCATTGATGCTGCGCGGCCTCACCGGGAGGTTGAGCAAGGACGGCGATGCGGCTTGCGCCGACGCGGAAGAGATCGTCGGCCTGGTCAACAAGGCGATCGAGGGCACGCGCCAGCTGGCGCGCGGGCTTTCGCCGGTGAGCATCGAGCGCGGCGGGCTGCCTTTCGCATTGCGCGCGCTCGCGACGCGCGCGACGGACATGTACGCCTGCAACGTGCGCTTTCGCAGCAAGATATGGCCGCAGCTGACGCTCGACGCATCGGCCAGCAATCATCTCTACCGGATCGTGCAGGAAGCGATCACCAATGCGGTCCGGCACGGTCACGCCACGGAAGTGATGGTGGACCTGCAGGCGGCCAGCCAGGAGGTCACGCTCACGGTGAGCGATAACGGCCGCGGGCTTGCGCCGGGCGTCGAGCTGGCGCAGGGCATGGGTCTGAGGATCATGCGCTATCGCGCCCACATCGTCGGCGGCAACGTGGAGGTCGGGGCGGGGGCCGAAGGCGGAGTGCGTGTCACGCTGAACTGCCCTCAGCCACTGCTCGGGGAGACAACTGCGCAACAGGGGGTCTCATCATGAGCGCGCCGCACCCGTTGCACGAGCTGCGCACCGACGAGCTCGTAACCGAGGCGGCGCCCGACGCTCCGGAGAACGATGCGATCAAGTACCGGCTGCTGTTCGACAACTCGCCGGACGGATTGCTGCTGCTCGATCTGGAGAATCTCGTCCCGATCGAATTCAACGATGCGCTGCTGCGCATGCTCGGCTATACGCGCGACCAGTTCGCACGCACGCCGGTCGAGGAGTACATCCCGCCCGAGAGCCGCGAGCCGTTTGCCGGGCACATTGCCCGCCTTCTGAAGACCGGGCACGACGACTTCGAAACGCACGTACGCTGCAGCGACGGCAGGATCATCGACATTCACTGCCGTTGTGCCTTGCTCGAGTCGCAGGGGCGCAAGTGCAGCCAGAGCATCCTGCGCGACATCTCCGTACAGAAGCGCACGGCTCGCGAGCTGCGCGAGAGCGAGCGGCGCTTCGAGCGCATGGCCGATCTCGCGCCGGTGCTGATGTGGGTGTCCGGGCCGGACGGCGCCTGCAATTACTTCAACGAAACCTGGTTGCGCTTTACCGGTCTGACCCTGACACAGGCCGCGGGCTGGGGCTGGCTCGATTGCGTCCATCCGGCCGACGCCGCCCGCTGGCAAACGGAGCGCGCGCACGGCAACGACGGCGCCAGGCAGCGCGGCCCGTTCCGCGCCGAGTACCGGCTGCGCCGCGCCGACGGTAAGTACCGCTGGATCGACGCGCAGGGCGCGCCGCGCTTCGACGCAGACGGCGGCTTTCTCGGTTACGTCGGCTGCGGCGTCGACGTCACGGAGCGAGCCGAGGCCGAGGTGGAGATCGGCGAGTGGAAGGCGCGCTATGACGCGGCGGCGCGCGCCACCGGACAAGTGCTGTACGACTGGGACCGGGCATCGAATCAGATCATCTGGTCCGGCTCCACGCAGGACGTGTTCGGCTATGCGCCGGCGGAGCTGCGCACGCGCGAGGAATGGATCGGCAAGGTCCATCCCAGGGACCGGCACCGCATCGAAGCCTCGCTCGACGACTTCCTGCGCGATGGCGCGGCCGAGCCGGCTTCGTACCGCGTGGTGCGCCCCGACGGCAGCTACGTCACGATCGAAGCGCGACGCCTGGGGTTGCGCGGGTCCGACGGCAAGGTGGACCGCGTCATCGGATTCCTCAGCGACATCACCGAGCGCCGGCGGCTGGAGCGCGAGGTGATCGAAGTGGCCAACCGCGAACAGGTGCGCATCGGCAATGATCTGCACGACGGGCTGGGGCAGGAGCTCACCGGCATCGCGTTGCTCATGAAGAGCATCAGCTCGCAGGCCCGCATCGCCTATCCGCAGCTCGCGGCGGAGCTCGCCACGGTGACCGATCTGTTGAGCCACGCCGTGGCATCCTGCCGTGCGCTCGCACAAGGTGTATCCGCCTATGCCCTGGAGCGCGGCGGACTGGAGACGGCGCTGCTCGAGCTGGCGCAGACCTCGCGCAACGTGTTCGGATTCGAATGTGCGGTGAGCTGCGCGCGCGGCCTGTCGCAGCAGCTCAACGAGCAGCAGGCCTACCAGCTCTACCGCATCGCGCAGGAAGCCGTCAGCAACGCGGCCAAGCACAGCGGCGGCCGGCGCGTGGAAGTGCGCCTGGAGGCACTCGATTCGAAGATCCGCCTCGTGGTGAGCGACGACGGCAAGGGACTGAAGGCGCCCGGCGGCAAGGCCGCGGGCATGGGTTTGCGCACCATGCGCTACCGCGCCGCGATGATCGGCGCGCAATTGCAGGTCGACGCCGAGCCCACGAAGGGCACGCGCGTCGCCTGTTCGCTCAAACTCGATACACGGGCCGGCGAAGAGCCCAGGCCAATTGCACGGAGGAAGACGAAATGACGATTCAGCAGACGACGTGGAAACCGGCCGGCAGCGGAGCGGCCGGGGGCGTGGCGCCCTCGAAGAAGAAGGCGCGGCGCGTGCTGATCGTCGACGATCATCCGATCGTGCGCCAGGGGCTGCGGCGCCTGATCGACCAGGAAGACGACCTGTCGGTGTGCGGCGAGGCCGAGACCGTGCGCGATGCGCGCACGGCCATCAAGGACCTCAACCCGGACGCGATCATCGTCGACATCTCGCTCAAGCAGGGCGACGGCATCGAGCTGGTGCGCGACGCGCGCGCCCACTATCCGACGCTGCCGATCCTGGTGCTGTCGATGCACGACGAGACGATTTACGCCGAGCGCATGCTGAGCGCCGGCGCCAACGGCTACATCATGAAGCAGGCGGCGAGCGAGCAGTTCCTGGTGGCCGTGCGGCGCGTGCTGGAAGGCGGCATCTACGTCAGCGAAGCCGTCGGCAACAGCATGATCCAGAAGTTCGCCGCGGGCGGCTCGTACATTTCCTCCAACCCGATCGATCGGCTGAGCAACCGCGAGCTGCAGATCCTGCACCTCATCGGCAAGGGCTCGAGCACGCGCGAAACCGCGGAGGCGCTCAACCTCAGCATCAAGACGGTGGAATCGCATCGCCAGCGCATCAAGCGCAAGCTCAACCTGACCACCGGCGCGCAGCTGGTGCAATACGCGGTGAACTGGTTCTCGGGGAGAGATGGCGGCGGCTGAGGCTGCCGAGTCACGACCGGGCGGATTGCATCGGCGGGCAGGGAACGGAGCCGTAGGAGCAGAACACGCAACAGTCGCCCGCGATGGGACGCAGCAACGCGCCGCATCCCGCACACTCGTGGAAGTAAGTGCAGGCATCCGTCGGCATCGTTTCGACCGATACGTGCCCGCACCTGGGGCACGTCAGCCGGCACGTCGTGCTGATGGAGCGATCTGCATTCACGCTCATGGTGCCGAAGTGGGCGCGGCAAGGCGCGCGAGGAGCTGATGCACTTCCCGCGCGAAGGCTTCGGCGTCGAGATGGGGGAACTCGGCGCTGCCCTGGAGCGCCCGCAGCTGATGCATCAACAGCCGAGGCCGCGGCGGACGCGCTCCGTCCCAGCTCGCCTCCGGACCGTAGATCAACCACACATCCCACGCATATACGAGCTCGTCTGCGTGCCGCAGTTGCACCGCTTCGGACAGCTCTTTACCGAACGCACCGCTCGGGTTCCAGTAGTGACGCACGCGCGTGTCATGCAGGAGTTTCGCCGCCGGCGCGACATCCTCCGCCTCGGCGCCGAGGACCGGAACGTGTACGACGAAGGTCTCCAGGCGGGGATCGTTCGTCTTCGCAAGCAGGGCCTTGTCGATGTCATCGAGGCCACGCAGGCAGCCCGGACAGATCGGATCGACCACGATCAGGATGCGCACCGAACCCTTCGCGCGGTTGAAATCCTCGCGCAGCGGGCTACCGGTTTCATCCAGGACCGTATATGCGGCCGCTGAAGCGGCGTCGCCGGCTTGCGCGCTGCCACTGAATGCGACGACCGACAGCGCACCAACGAGCATGGCGGCGATCCATACGATCCACCGCAAAGTGCGGCGGCTCGTGGGTGCGCAGCTGACATCGGAACATGCCGCGGGGCGGCGGTACGCCCACCAGAAGCCCATTCCCATGAGCGCCACGGCGCCGATGAGCGCGTAAGGAAGCAGAGGCGCCAGACGCGCAAACGCGACCGCGCCGGTCACCCCGAGCAGTGCGACTGCCCAGGGAACGGTGCAACAAAGCCCCAGTGCTGCCGCAAGTCCGCCCAGGCCGAGGGCGCCGCCGGCCGCACCGATCACGCGTGCCTTCTCAGCCATCGGTTGTCTCCACGCCAGGCTCACTCGGGCCTCGATCCGCGACTCCGACTGGAATACGATAACGTCCGTACCACGGTACGGAGTCAAGCCATGCCTCGGTCCTACACGATTGGTCGACTTGCGGCGGCTGTGGGTGCGCATGTCGAGACGATCCGCTACTACCAGCGGCGCAAGCTCATTCCCGAGCCGGTGCGGCCGATCGGCGGGGTCAGGCGTTACACCGAAGCGGATGCCGAACGGCTGCGCTTCATCAAGCGAGCGCAGGCGATGGGCTTTACGCTCGCCGAGATCGAGGGCCTGTTGAGATTGCGAACCCGCCGCTCCTGCCGCGCAACGCGGGAGCTTGCCGCAGTGAAGCTGCAGATCGTCGATGACCGGATCAGGGATCTGCATCAGCTGCGCAACGCGCTCGCGACCTTGATCGCCGAGTGCGATGCAAACGCCGAAGACTCAACCTGTCCTGTCATCGAGCGGCTCGCCTCGTAGCCGCGCAGGGTGGTTGAGTAGCGGCGCGATTCAAACCTTTTGCGCTGCGGTGCGCTCTAACTCTTCGCCATGAGCGCCGAAGAAATGTCCAGTCGCAACATGTACTTATGGGCGTGTCGGCACTGGTAACATCCGCGCACGAGTGAGTGTGTGAGTGCCTTGATGACAGTGCAGCCGGACGGGGACGAGCAGGGCGAATGGTTCGAGCGGGCGCGGCTGGGCGACGCACGCGCGTTCGAGCGCATCTATCGTGAGCACTCGGGACGCGTGTACGGCCTGTGCCTGCGGCTGACCCGCGATCCGACCATGGCCGAGGATTGCACGCAGGAAACCTTCATCAACGCCTGGCGCAGCCTGCCGAGCTTCGAGGGCCGCAGCGCGCTGGGGACGTGGCTGCACCGCATCGCGGTCAACGCTTCGCTCGCGCGTGCCCGGCGCGGATCGCTGGAGATCGTGCCGCAACCCTCAGGCGATGACGAAGAGCCGCCGTTCGAGGGCACGGCGCCCGACGAAACACCGCCCATGGATCTGGAGGCGGCGGTGAGCAAGCTGCCCGAGGGCGCGCGGCACGTGCTGGTGCTCTACGGGATCTACGGTTACACGCACGAGGAAGCCGCGGGGATGCTCGGGATCGCGGTGGGCACGTGCAAGGCGCAGTTGCATCGCGCGCGACGCTTGTTGCGCGAGCGCATGGACAACTGATGTAAACGTCTGGCGGGCGGCGACCCTCGAACAGTGCAGGACGGAACATGAACGTGAGCAACGACAATTCGGGTAACGGCGAGCGCGACGACGCGTTGCTGCGCGCGTTGCGCCGCCTGCCGCGGGAAATCGCGCCGCGCCGCGACCTGTGGGCCGGAATCGCAGACGCTTTGTATGCGCACCCGGCGCGAGGCGCGGGCGCTGGTGGCACTCCTGCGGGGCGCCGGCTCCTTCGCTGGCCGTATGCGCTCGCCGCCGGCCTCGGTTGCATGGCGCTGGGTGCGCTGCTCACGATTGCGGTGCTGCGCACTCGGCCGTCGATCGATGCCGTCGCCGCTGCCGAGCCATCGCTCTACTCCGAGGCCAGCTTCGGCGGCTATCAGGCGCTCGGCCCGGAATACGAGTCCGCGCGCGCCACGCTGGCGATCGGGCTGGCCGAGCGCATCGATCGTCTGCCGCCCGAGGCGCAGCAGAAGATCGAGCGCAATCTCGACGAGATCCGCCGCGCGCTGCGCGAGATCAATGTGGCGCTGGCACTCGACCCGAACAGCATTCTGCTGCAGCAACTGCTGCTGAGCACCTATCAGAGCGAGCTCGCATTGCTCGCCAACGTCAATCAGATGGCGGGGAACATCCCTGCGAGGACCGAATCATGAAAGCAGCCTGCGCCACCCTGGTGGCCTGTGTGCTCCTGGCCGCGCAAGTGCAGGCGGAGGAGTCGATCGACAAGCGCCTTCCCGCGGACCCGACCGGCGAGGTCGAGGTCTCCAACGTCGCCGGCACGGTGAGCGTGGCGGGCTGGGACCGCAACGAGGTGCAGGTCACCGGCAATCTCGGCAGCAGGGTGGAGGAGCTGCAGTTCGAGAGCGGCAGCAAGCGCACTACCATCGTGGTGAAGCTCAAGAAGGGCCACTATCACGGCGGCGACGCCGACACCGAGCTCAGTATCCGGGTGCCGAAGGGCAGCCGCTTGAGCGTCAACGCCGTGAGTGCCGAGATCAGCGCGGTCGATCTGACCGGGCCGCAACGGCTGCAGTCCGTGTCGGGCGACATCTCCAGCGAGATCACGGGCGAGGATGCCGAGATCAAGACGGTCAGCGGCAATGTCTCGCTGCGCGGCGACGGCAAGCCGGGCGTGCTCACGCTGACGACCGTCAGCGGCGATGCGCGCGTGACGCGCGCGGCAGGCGAGATCACTGCCAACACCGTCAGCGGCTCGCTCGAGCTCGGCGTCGACAAGCTGACGCGCGGACGCATGCGCACCACCTCGGGTGACCTCAATTTCAGCGGCAGCCTCGCGCCGGATGCCCGCGTCGACGTAGAGAGCATCAGCGGCCAGCTCACCCTGGATTTCAAGGGCAGCGTCGATGCGCAGATCGACATCGAGAGCTTCTCCGGCGAGATCGACAGTTGCTCCGGCCCGGAAGCGCAGCGCACGCAGAAGTACGGCCCGGGAAGCGAGCTGCACTTCGCCGAGGGCAAGGGTGGCGGGCGCGTGCGAGTCTCCAGCCTGAGCGGGGATATCAAGATCTGCACGCGGTAGGGTTGCTGCGGTTCCGCTCTCTCGCCTCCGATACCCGTCTCGGGTTATCGGTTGGGGAGGCTGAATCTGGAGCGGTCCGCACTGGTCTTACGAAGGTCGAGAATCAGCGGCTTGCTAGAATGTGGGCCCATTGCTGCTGCGCTGCGACAAGAGGTGGCGATGCGACCGATCAAGGTTGTTCTGTGGGTGCTGGCCGGCCTCGTGGGGCTGGTCGTCGTGGGCCTGATCGCGGTCGTCCTGCTGGTCGACCCGAACGATTTCAAGGACGAGATCGCACAGGCGGTGCGCGATGAGACCGGCCGCGAGCTCGATCTCAAGGGCGACCTCAAACTTTCTGTTTTCCCGTGGCTTGCAATCGAGGTGGGGCATGCCGAGCTGGGCAACGCGCCCGGATTCGGCGCGACCCCGTTCCTGACTGTCGAACGCGCGGACGTTGGGGTCCGCCTGATCCCGTTGTTGCGGGGAGAGATGCAGGTGCGCCGCCTGGAGCTGGATGGGCTGCGGGTGAATCTCATCAAGAACGCCGACGGCCGCACCAACTGGCAGGACCTGACCGAGCCCAAGCCTGGGGCAGCCGCAGCACCCGCCGGCGGCGGTGAATTGCCGTCGATCGCAGGCGTGGAGATCAAGAATTCGGCGCTCGACTACCGGGACCTGGGTACCGCCACCCACAAGCGCATCGAAAAACTCGACGTTCGAGACCGGGCGGTTCGAGAGCGGCGAGCCTGTCGACCTGCAGGTCGAGTTCGCGGTCGATGACGGGGAGGGGACGCCGTCGACATTCGTGCGCTTGAAGACCGAGGCGACGCTCGATACGCAGGCCGAGCGCTACTCGCTCAAGGACCTGGACCTGAACGCGATTCTCCCCGGCGAGGCCCAAGCCGCAGACACCCAGCGCAACGTCGCGACGCCGCGCGATGTCGCCGCGCCGCGCGACGTTGCCAAGCCGCGCGACGTTGCCAAGCCGCGCGACGTTGAAATAACGCTGCGCGCGCCCTCGCTGGTCGCCGACCTCAAGGCCCAGACTCTGGCGCTGCCGCAGTTCGTTCTGAATGCCTACGGTGCGGAGTTGAGCGGCGGCGTCGAGGGCAAGCAGATCGTGGATGAGCCGGCTTTCAACGGCACTATCGCGCTCAAGCCCGTGTCGCCGCGCGAGCTGCTGAAGCAATTCGGCGGCGAGGCGCCCAGGACGCGCGACCCCGACGTTCTCAAGGCACTCGCTTTCGAGGCGAAGCTCGCGGCCACCGGCAAGAGCGCGATGCTTCGGGATCTCGAGGTCACGCTCGACGACACGAAGGCGACCGGAACCGCGGGCATCGCGGATTTCGACAAGACCGCGCTGCGTTTCGATCTCGCCATCGATGCGATCGACGTCGACCGCTACCTGGCGCCGGAGGAAGAGCAGAAGAAGGAAGATCCGCAGGACAGGAAACCGTTCGAGCTGCCGGTGGAGCGGCTCAAGGCGCTCGATGCGCAGGGCAAGCTCAGGATCGGCCAGTTGAAGCTCGCCGGGCTCAAGATGAGCGGCGTGCTGTTCACGGTGGATGCGCGAAACGGCCTCGTGCGTGTGAATCCCTCACAGGCAAAGCTCTACGGCGGCGCTCATCGCGGCGGCTTCGCGCTGGACGCGCGCGGCGACACGGCGCGGCTCAGCGTCGACGAGCAATTGACCAGCGTGGCCTTCGCGCCGCTCTTCAAGGACCTCTTCGACTCGGAACAGCTCGCCGGCAAGGGCAACCTCAAGGCCGTGCTGGCGGCGCGCGGCAACGATTCCGATCAGCTGATGAGGACGCTCGACGGCCAGATCGAGTTCGACGTGCAGGATGGCGCGCTCAAGGGCGCGGACCTGTGGTATGAGCTGCGCCGCGCGCGCGCGCTCTGGGAACGCCAGCCGCCGCCGGCGCAGGCGAGCACGGGCGAGACGAAATTCCACAAGTTGCAGGGCACCGCCGTCGTCAGGAACGGCGTGATGGAGAACAAGGATCTCACCATCGACGCGGACTACCTCAAGATCGCCGGCGAGGGCAAGCTCGAGATCCCGACGCAGAAGGTCGACTATCGGCTGGTCGCGAACGTGTTTCGGGTGCCCCCGGAAGGCGCCGGCGCGGAAATGCAGTCGCTCAAGGCCGCGGAGATTCCGGTGCGCGTCAGCGGCACCCTGGAGGACTTGAAGATCCGGCCCGATCTCGAGGCGCAGGCCAAAGCCAGGGCCAGGGAGAAGATCGAGGAGAAGAAACAGGAACTGACCGAGAAGCTCTCCGACAAGCTCGGCGATTTCTTCGGCCGCAAGAAGAAGCAGCCGAGCGCGACGCCGCAATAGTCGTGGGCGCCGGCCGCGATTGGCGATACCTGGTGGCGGCGCTGGCGCTCGCGGCGCCCGCCGCGCATGCCATCGAGGTGGAGAAGCTGGAAGTGAGGCGCAGCGACAATCGCTACGTCGTCGAATTCAAGGCGCACCTGGATGCCCCTGCCGATCAGGTGGGTGCGGTGCTCAAGGATTACGAACATTATCCGCAGCTCGATTCGCGCATACTCGAGAGCCGCCGAGACGACAGCGAGCCGGTGCTGCGCACCAAGGTGCGCGGCTGCGTCGGCTCGATCCTTTGCCGCACCATGCGGCGGGTGGAGAAACTCGAGGAGATGCCCGGCGGTCTCATCGCGACGGCCGTGCCGGGCCAGAGCGACGTGAGCTACGGGCGCACGCATTCCCAATGGGAGGCGCGCGATGGCGGCACCGAGCTGCTCTATCGGCTCGAGATCGAGCCTGACTTCTGGGTGCCGCCTTTCATCGGGCCGCGGATGATGATCAAGACGTTGCGCGAGGGCACGTTGAGCCTGTTCACCAACGTGGAGCGCGTCGCACGTGACCGCGCGCAGAGCAGCACGCACGAGAGCGCAGAGAATGGACTTCGCTGAACGATTGCTCGCGTGGTTCGATCGCCACGGTCGCACGGACCTGCCCTGGCAACGCGACCGGACCCCGTATCGCGTCTGGGTCTCGGAGATCATGCTCCAGCAGACTCAGGTCGCGACTGTCATTCCCTACTTCAATCTGTTCATGGCGCGCTTTCCCGACGTGGGTGCGCTGGCGAGGGCGCCGCTCGATGAGGTGCTGCATCACTGGTCCGGCCTGGGTTACTACGCGCGGGCGCGCAATCTGCATCGTGCGGCTGGCTTGGTGCTCGACAGGCACGACGGAGAATTCCCGCGCACGCTGGAGGAAGCCACGGCGCTGCCCGGCATCGGCCGTTCGACGGCAGGCGCAATCCTCGCGTTGTCGCGTGACGAGCGGCATCCGATCCTCGACGGCAACGTCAAGCGCGTGCTGTCGCGCTGCTTCGGCATCGACGGTTATCCGGGCCAGGCGGCGGTTGCCGCGAGGCTCTGGGCGCTCGCGGAGCGCACTACACCCTTCGCGCGCCTCGGCGCGTACACGCAGGCGATCATGGATCTCGGCGCCACCGTATGCGTGCGACGGCGGCCGTCGTGCAATGCATGTCCTGTGGCATCGGACTGTGTTGCGCTCGCGACCGGGCGTCAGCACGAGTTGCCGGCCGCCAAGCCGCGCGCGGCGCGCAAGCTGAAGAGGACCTGCATGCTGCTCGCGGTTCACGACGGCCGCGTATTGCTCGAGCGCCGGCCGCCGAGCGGCATCTGGGGCGGCTTGTGGGGACTGCCGGAGTTTGCGAGCGCCGACGATGCGCAGGGCTGGTGTGTGCGCATGCTCGCAGCGAGAGTGCCGCTCACGTCGATGGCGACGCTGCGGCACACCTTCACGCACTTCGATCTCGATATCGAGCCGCTGCGTATCGAGTGCGCCGGTCCCGCGACGATGATGGAGGCCGACCGGTGGGTCTGGTATGACCTGGCCGCGCCGGCGGCCGTGGGGCTCGCCGCGCCCGTCACGCAACTCATTCGTTCCGTAGGCTGAATTCCCTGGCCCGATCGTCGCGAGAGTAACCATGGCACGCACCGTTCAATGTGTTCTGCTCGGCCGCGAAGCGCCGGGTCTCGACTACGTGCCCTACCCGGGCGAGCTCGGCAAGCGCATCTACGCGAACGTCTCCAAGGAAGCGTGGGCGAAATGGGTCCAGCATCAGACGATGCTGATCAACGAGTATCGCCTCACGCCGATCGAACCGAAGGCGCGCAAGTTCCTGGAAGCGGAGATGGAGAAATTTTTCTTCGGCGGCGGCTCGGACAAGCCGCGGGAATTCGTCGCGCCGGAGTAGGGGTCACGGGGAGGCACCGATGCGGCGTTCCGGGTCAGTTTCGAGAGTCCGCGCCAGTACTACTCCTGTTCGGGTCTGGGCCGGAATGCGTTCATGAGTTCTTGTTGCTTGCGCGGCGGCACCTGGTCGTAGTGGCTCAGGTCCATGGTGTACGAACCTTCGCCGCCGGTGAGCGATTTCAGCCGCGACTGGTATTCGTTCAACTCCGCCAGCGGCACCAGCGCACTGATCGACACGCGCCCGCCGCCGAGCGCGCTGTTGCCGTTGATGCGCCCGCGCTTGGTGGCGAGGTCGCCGGTGATGTCGCCCATGCTGTCCGACGGCGCGGTGATCTCAACGCGCACGATCGGCTCCAGCACGATCGGATTGGCCTTGCCGATCGCATCGAGGAACGCCTTGCGTCCGGCGGAGACGAAGGCGACTTCCTTCGAATCCACCGGGTGATACTTGCCGTCGTACACCGTGACGCGAATGTCCTGCAGCGGATAACCGGCGATGGCGCCCTCGCTCAACACCTGCCGCACGCCCTTTTCGACCGCCGGTATGTACTGATTCGGGATCGCGCCGCCGACAACGTCATCCTCGAACTCGAACCCCGTGCCGCGCGGCAGCGCCTCGATGCGCAGATAGACCTCGCCGAACTGACCGGCGCCGCCCGTCTGCTTCTTGTGCCGGCAGTGCCCCTCGGCGGGACGCACGACGGTCTCGCGATAGGGAATGCTCGGCGGATGCGTCTTGATGTGCACGCCGTAGCGTTCGGTCATGCGCTCCAGCAGCACGCGCAGATGCAACTCGCCCATGCCGTACATGACAGTCTCGTTGACCGTCGCCAGGTGTTCGACGCGCACGCACGGGTCTTCCGCGACGATCTTGTGGAGCGCATCGGACAGACGCTGCTCCTCGCCACGCCGCTCCGGTTCGATGGCGACCCCGAGCATCGGCGGCGGGAAATTGATCGACTTCAGGTGAAAGTGATCCTCATCGTGCGAGTCGTGCAGGACCGCATCGAAGTGCAGCTCGTCGACCTTCGACACCGCGGCGATGTCGCCGGGCAGGGCACTGGTGATTTCCTGGTGTTCCTTGCCGAGCTGCCGGAAGAGGTGCGCCACCTTGAACGGCTTGCGCCCATCGCCGACGAACAGCTGGCTGCCGGGTTTGACGGTGCCCTGGTGCACGCGGAACAGACCGAGCTTGCCGACGAAGGGATCGACGTTGATCTTGAAAACGTGCGCGACCACGTGCTTCGACGGATCGGGCGCGACCGTGGCGCGTTCGGCAGCCTCGCCCTCACCCTTCAGGAAAGGCGGCGGATTGCCCTCAGCCGGGCTCGGCATCAGCTTGCGCACGATGTTGAGCAGCTCGGCAACGCCCACGCCCGTTTCCGCGGAAACGAAGCAGACCGGGACGAGGTGACCCTCGCGCAGCGCCTGCTCGAACGGATCGTGCAGCTGCTCCGGGTCGAGCTCCTCGCCCTGCTCCAGGTAGAGCGCCATCAGCTTCTCGTCGAGCTCGACGACCTGGTCGATGATTTCGGTGTGCGCGGCTTCGACCGAGGAGAAATCAGTGGCCTCGCCGCGCGGCTGGAAGAAACAGTCGACGACTTTCCCGCCGCCCGCGGCGGGCAGATTGATCGGCAGACACTCGCGCCCGAACATCTCGCGGATCCGCGCGAGCACGTCCGCGGTCTTGGCCTCCTTGCTGTCGATCTTGTTGACGATGATGAGCCGGCACAGCTCGCGCCCCCTGGCGAAGTCCATCATCCGCTGCATCACCGGATCCAGTCCGGCCGTTGCGCTGACGACGAGCGCGGCGGTTTCCACCGCCTCCAGGACGCTCAGCGAGCGGCCGATGAAGTCCGGGTACCCCGGCGTGTCGATGAGATTGATGCGCGTGCCGTTCGACTCGAAAGTGCAGATCGCCGCATCGAGCGAGTGCTGCAGGCGTCTCTCCTGCGGGTCGTAGTCGCACACGGTGGTGCCGCGCTGCAGGCTGCCCTTGGAGCGAATCGCGCCGGCTTCGGTCAGCAGTGCCTCCGCGAGCAGCGTCTTGCCGCCGCCCGCGGAGCCGATTAGAGCGAGATTGCGAATGTCCGAAACCGTGTTCGCCATGATGACTCCCTCAGATGCAGGACAGCAGTTGAACGCTGAATTTCTCGTCTTCGTCCATCCAGAGGTCGTCGACCTTGAGCTGCGCCTGCCGCGCCATCGTCTTGAACTGCGCGTTGTCGTATTTGTGGCAGCTCTCGGTCCAGATGCTCTCGTCACGCGCGATCGGAATGCGCGTGCGCGCGATCGTCACCACCTGTGCGCGCTCGCTCACCAGGTGCATCTCGATGCGGCTCGCGCGCGGGTTCCAGAAGGCGTAGTGCGCGAAGGCGTCGAGATCGAAATCCGCATCGAAGCGGCGGTTGAGGTGGGCGAGGATATTGAGATTGAACTCGGCCGTGAGGCCCTTCTTGTCGTTGTACGCGGCCTCGAGCACCTTCGGATCCTTCTTCAGATCCGCACCCACGATCACGGCGCCGTAGCGTCCCGCGATGCGGCCCATCGTATTGAGCATGTGGATCGCGTCCTTGGGCTCCAGGTTGCCGATGGTCGAGCCGGGGAAGAACACCAGCGTGCGATCGAAAGGGTGCGAGCCGGCCGGCAGCTCGAAGGGCTGGGTGAAATCCGCGCACACCGGCAGTACCTCGAGCGACGGATAGCGCTTGCGCAGCGCTTTCGCCGCGCTCTCCAGGTGCGTGGGCGAAATATCGACGGGCAGGTACGCGGCGGGCGCGAGCAGCGCATCGAGCAGGATGCGGGTCTTGGTGCTGGCGCCGCTTCCCGGCTCCACCACGCGCGCGTGATAGCCGAGAGTGCGCGCGAATGCAGGCAGGCGCGACTTGCAGAATCGCAGTCTCGGTGCGCGTGAGGTAGTACTCCGGGAGCTTGCAGATGCGATCGAAGAGCTTCGAGCCGCGGTCGTCGTAGAAGTACTTCGGGTGCAGGCGCTTCCTGTTTTCGTGCAGCCCGGCAAGCACCTCGCGCAGAAGCTCGCCTTCGGCAACCGGCGCCGCGCGGATCTCCCGTGCAACGGCGCCGTGCGGGCTCATGCAGCCGCACCCCTCGCAAGACGGATGCCGCTGAATTGCCAGCGCGCTTGCGGGTAGAAGAAGTTGCGATAGGTGGCGCGGATGTGCGAGGCGGGCGTCGCGCACGAGCCGCCGCGCAACACGAACTGGTTGGCCATGAACTTGCCGTTGTACTCGCCGAGCGCGCCCGCGAGCGGCGTGAAGCCGGGGTAGGCCGAATAGGGTGAGCTGGTCCACTCCCAAACGTCGCCGAAGAGCTGGCGCAGCGTGTGCGTGTGCGTCGTTGCGGGTGACGCCGGACGCGGATGCAGGGCATTCGCGACGGACGAAGTTCGCCGCCCGCTGCCATCCAGCGGCGCCCCGCTCTTGAGCAGATTGCCGCGAATCGGGTGATAGTGCGCCGCGACCTCCCATTCCGCTTCGGACGGCAGCCGCATCTGCGCCCAGCGTGCGAAGGCATCGGCCTCGTATAAACTCACGTGACACACGGGCGCGTCGGGAGCGAGCTCGCGCTCACCGCCAAGAGTGAACTCGCTTTCGAGCGATTCGGACCAGTAGATCGGCCGCATCCAGCCCTGGCTCTGCACGGTCGCCCAGCCATCGGAGAGCCACAGCTCCGGCCGCTCGTAACCCCGGCCGCGGATGAAATCGCGATACTCGGCGTTGGTGATCAGGCGATCGGCGAGCGCGAAGGCGTTGAGATAGACGCGATGGCGCGGCGTCTCGTTGTCGAAGCAGAAATCGTTCGCTTCTGCCTCGCCGTGGCCCGGACTCGCGTGGCCGATCTCGTAGATGCCGTCGGTGAAGCGATCGAAGGCCAGGCGCCCGGCATCCTGCGCCGGCGCGCCCTCGCGAGCGTGGGCCGCGGGAAGCTGCGTGTACGCCGGCCAGATCGGATTGCAGGAGAAGAGGTGCTTGATGTCGGTGAGCAGGAGCTCCTGGTGCTGCTGCTCGTGGTTGATGCCCAGCTCGATGATCGCCTCGACGTCGGCCACCTCGAGCGCGCGACCCGCGTGCTCCGGATGAATCGGCTGCGTGGTCACATTCGATTCGGCTGACCGGGCTGGCGACGTTCCCAGGCGGCCGACCGCCCGGGGGCGGCCAAGCCACCGCTCCATCCACTCATCTATATGTGTTCTATAGGCCAGGACCTCCTCGATCGAGGGTCGGGTCAGCAGGCCGCGGTCGGGGCGCCGGTGCCGCGGGCCGACGCTCTCGTAATAGGAGTTGAAGAGATAAGTGAAGCGCTCGTCGAAAGCGCGGTAGCCGGGCAAGTGCGGGGCGAGCACGAACTGCTCGAAAAACCAGCTCGTATGCGCCAGGTGCCACTTCGCCGGGCTCGCGTCCGGCATGCTTTGCACCGCGAAATCCTCGGGCGCGAGCGGCGCCACCAGGTCCAGCGACAAAGCGCGGGTCGAGCGAAAACGGACCGCAAGCGACGTTGCGGCGGTGTCGCGGGGAGCGAATGCAGGGCCCAGTGGCATGGCGTCGTTCGGCGGGTCGGGCTCAAAGAGTAGCGGGCATGCCGGGGGGCGTCAAAACCCTCCTTCCCTGTGGGCCGCGCCTGGCGCTGCGGGAGGTGTCGTCCATGAAGACCTCTCCAGATTTTTCGGTGACTTGGGGGGAATACGTGAGCTATGACAACCGGGACAGCGGATCGGTTCGGCCGGGGATCGACGTGCTCGGGACCGGCCATGGGCGATTGACGCTGGGCGCCACAAGTGGTCCCCTAAGCGCCAACGCACCGCGACAGCCATGTCGTCCAGGCCGGGTGCAGCCGAATCCCACGCCCATGAAGCGCAGTTCTGAGCGCGCTCGCATCGTCCGAATGATCGCGCGCCTTCCGCAAGCGCGCGCAGTTCCGTACGCGACTCACTTGAGTCTCGAAATACGCAAACGGCGGTTCGGCTGGTTCCTCGAAGACCATCACGGGGACGGTCGGCTGGCGATCCATTGCAAGGCTTCGGCGAAAAGGCGCGAGCGGCTGCGGGCGGCAGTTCCGCAACAGCTTCATGCTCCGAAGCATGTCGGGCACCACGGCTGGGTCGGCTTGTGGCTGGACGTCGCCACGGTTGATTGGTCGGAGGTGGAAAGCACGCTGCTGGAAGCCTATCGGATGACCGCGCCAGCATCGCTGGCTGCCGGACTACGGGATGAAGCGATCGCGGCGCGATCGGTGTCGCGCCATTTCAGAAAGCAATCCTGAACAGCATCCTCGGCGTCTGCGCGCGAGTCGAGGATGCGGCAGGCGAGTCCCGGAAGGCTGGGGCGTGCCTGTTCGAACACGTCGAGATTGTCATCGTTCATGTCAGTGCCGCGAAACGACGAGGCGTCAGTAACGCGCGGCCGATTTCATGTCGCGATCTCCAAACTGACGGTGAAGCGGCTGCCGCCGCTCTCGAGCGGCGCATATGAAATGTCGCCGTCATGCGCGCGAGCGATCTGCCGCACGATGGCCAGGCCGAGACCAAAGCCGCGCACGGAAGTGCCTGCCCCGGCGGCGCGATAGAAGGCCTCGAAGATCCGCTCGCGGTCTGCCTCGGGAACGCCGTGACCGTGATCCTCGACGACCAGCTCGGCGGCACCGGCGGTGCTCGTGCCGACGTGAATGCGCGTCGCCCCGCCGCCATGGCGCTGAGCGTTGTCGAGCAGGTTGCGAATCATCCGTCGCAGCAGACCGGGATCGCCGCGGATAATTGCCGGCTGACCCTCGACGCTGCGATCGAAATGCGCCGCCTCTTCCGCGGCCAGCGCGAGCAGGTCGACATCTTCGGAGCGTTCGAGCGTCTCGAGCGCATCGAGCCGGCTCGCCAGCAGCATCTCCTCGATCAGCGTGTCCAGCTCCGCGATGCTGCGGGCCAGCTCATCCCTCGTAGCGGCGTCGGGGCTGCTCGCCAGGCGCTCGATGCCGAGCCGTATTCGCGCGAGCGGCGTACGCAGCTCGTGCGAACAGTTGGCGAGCAGCAGCTTGTGCGCTCTCACCAGCTCCTCGATGCGTTCCGCCGACTGGTTGAAGCTGCGCGCGAGGGCGGCGACTTCGTCGCGCCCTTCTACCGCCACGCGCGTCGCCAGGTCGCCCCGCCCGAGCTGCTCGACGCCGCTCTGCAGGCGTTCGAGCCGGCGCGTGAGTCGTCGTGCGATCGGATAGGCGCCGAGCGCGAACGCGAGAACGATCGACACCGGCAGGATGAACAGGTGCAACCCGGCGCGGCGGTCGGGATGCGGATGCTGGACGACGAGCCGCCGCCCGTCATCGAGAGGAAGGACCCAGACCGGTCCGCTTCGCGTAAGCCTCCAGCCATGACGCGAAAGCCGGCGCGGCGACAGGCGTGGCGCGTCCGCGGTGGCGGCGAGTACCCGGCCTTCGCGGTCATAAAGAACGAGGGTCACGCCCACACGCTCATGCAAGTCGTCGACCGCCTGTTGCTGTTGGACAGCGGAAGCCGAGGCCGGGGCGAGCAGGCCCTGCGCAAGCTGAGCGGCGGCGTCCGAACGCCACGCCTCCTCGCGCCAGTTGCCGGAGAGGGTCCAGAAGATTCCACTCGCGATCATGAACACCACGAGCGATGCCAGGATGGCCAGATAGAACTGAACGTGAAGTCTGCGCATGGAGGAGGGCTGGGGCGCGAGAGGCTAGCGGCCGCGGTCGTGCTCTTTAGCGAAGACGTAGCCCGCGCCTCGCACCGTGAGGATGCGTCGCGGCTTCTTGGGATCGTCCTCGATCGCGGCACGAATGCGCGAAATCTGCACGTCGATCGAGCGATCGAACTCCTCCAGCGCGCTGCCCTTCGTGAGGTCCATCAGTGCATCGCGGGACAACACGCGACCCGCACGCTCTGCGAGCGCGAGCAACAGCGTGTACTGATAGGCCGTCAGCGGCTTTTCCTGACCCTCGATGCGCACCTGCCTCGCGCCGCGGTCGATGTCGAGGCGGCCGAAGCGCAGCACGTCAGAAGGGCTGGGATCGCGCTGCCGCCGCAGGATCGCGCGTAGACGTGCGAGCAACTCGCGCGGCTCGAACGGCTTCGGCAGATAGTCATCCGCTCCGAGCTCCAGGCCGACCACGCGATCGAGCGGATCGCCGCGCGCCGTGAGCATGAGGAGGGGGATTGCGGATTCGGCGCGGATGCGCTTGCACAGGTCCAGACCGTCCGTGTCCGGCAGCATCAGGTCGAGAATCACCACGTCGAAGGTCTCGCGCTTGAGGTGCTGCTCGGCTTCGCTGCCCGTGGCCGCGATCGTCGGGCGAAAGCCCGCCTCACCGCCCGCCTCACGAAGATAGTCGGCGACCATCTTGGCAAGGCGGGCATCATCCTCGACCAGCAGAACGCGAAAGCTCATGCAGCCGCTATCGTGCCTTCAGGGCCCGTCGTCGTGCCAGTGGTGGCGCTTTTCCATCTTTTCAGCAAGCGCCGCGCGCTGCTCCGGGCTCAACACTTCGGCGGCGTCGGCGAGGCCCTGCACGATGCGCTTCGATGCCTGGTCCGCGAGGTTGAGCCCATCGGCTCGCACGGCTTCGAGGCGCGCGCGGTCGATGGTTTGCGCGGTCAGGATCTCGCGCAGCTGCTTGTGGGCGGCAGAATGCCCGCCGGCAAGCGCGTGCACATCGGTGGCTGCAGCCTGCAGTATCGCGGTCACCTGTGCCTTCTGTTCGGCCGTTGCGTCAACGTCCGAGAGCGCGTACTTCACGCGCAGCTCGATACGATCCGCGATTTCTTCCGCGCTCATGTGGCCGCGCCAGCCATGCCCACCAACGCCGTTTGCGTACACCAGCGCCTTCGTGCCGGCAACCAGCATGAGCACGCCGACAATCGAGCCCGCGATGATCCAGCCGCGGCGCGAGCGGCGCGGACCGTTCCGGGTGGTGGTTAGGGAAGAGTTCGTCGATCCGTCCTGTTCGCTCATGGAGATCTCCGCAAGGTGATTGGGACGGCAGACACTCTGCGCGCAGTGTGTTTCGCCTCGATCAGGCGCTTGTAAAGTTGTGTAAACGGGCCGCGTCCGTGCGCTGCAACTTCGCTCAACGGGTAGCAGCTATCGACGACGGGCACGACCTTACCGGCCTCGAGGAGCTCTCTCGAGCCCTTGGCTGAAAGTCGGCATTGCGCGTCGGCCGGCATTTCGATTCTACCCTTGGCAACTATTTGCTCTTGCGCTTTCCATGAGGACAATAGCGAATGCGCGCCCACCAGTCGTCCGAGCCTTCCGAGTCCGTTCCCACGTCAGCGTCCCCCTCGCGCGAGCACGCGTGGTTGACGCCGATCGAATTGACCGTGCTCGGCGCGATCTGGGGCGCTTCGTTCCTGTTCATGCGCGTCTCCGCCAACGATTTCGGCGCGATTCCGCTGGTCGAAGTGCGCCTCGCCCTCGGATCGCTGGTGCTGCTGCCGTTTCTGTGGCGCGAGCGCTCGAAGTTTCCGCTCTCGTTGTGGCCGAAACTCGCGATGATCGGTGCGATCAATTCGGCATCGCCCTTCATACTGTTCGCGTGGGCCGCCCAGCGCGCGCCGGCGGGGATCGGTGCGATCACGAATGCGATGACGGTGTTGTTCACTGCGTTGGTCGCGTTCCTGTTTTTCAAGGAACAGATCGGCGTCAGGCGCGCGATCGCTCTCCTGGTAGGGTTTGCCGGCGTAGTAGTGCTCGCCAGCGACAAGACCGCCGGCGCCAGCATCGGTTGGGCGGCGGCGGCGGGCACCCTGGCTTCATTCCTCTACGGCGTCGGCATCAATCTCGCCCGCCGGCATCTCACTGGTCTGCCACCGGCTGCGGTTGCAGCCGCCACGCTCGGCTGCGCGGCTTTGCTGACATTGCCGTTTGCAATCGCGCAATGGCCGCACGAAGCGATACCGGCCAAGTCATGGGCGTCCGCTGCGACGCTGGGTGTTCTGTGCACGGGCCTGGCCTTCGTGGGTTACTACCGCTTGATCGCACGCATCGGCGCGAGTCGCACATCGACGGTGACCTACCTGATCCCATTGTTCGGCGTCGTCTGGGCGTGGCTGCTGCTCGACGAAGCCGTAACCTGGAGCATGGCCGTCGCGGGCGCGATGATCCTTGGCAGCGTGGCGATTGCCCAGCGTGCGGGGAAATGATGCCCGGCACTCCGGTGGCGCGCCTGGCGCGAAACGACGCCGACTGGTCCAGGGACGAAGCGCTCTCGTCGTGATGACCGGCGCGTAGTAGGGTCACGCTTGGTCTGAAGCGCTGCGTGTGGCGCTGCCGAGTGCGATAGGAGGCATGCATAGTATGAGTAAACGCGGAGTCGTCTGGATTGCACGCCGACACGCACAGTCCCGGGCACTGTAGTTAGGGTGGCACGCGGCTGCTGAGCGGCGTCAGGTCTGCATCCGAAGTTGAAGTTGGCAGCGTTCCGCGCACCAATTACTGCTTGAGTTGAGCAAGGAAGGTCCGAGCCGCCGGCCCAGGCGGTGCGTCCTTGCGAAAGACCGCTCTCATCGGCATGACCATGTCGCGCGGTGTGCCTTCGACGCGGATCTTGACCAGTGTTCCATCCTTGAGATCCGCCTGCACCATGTGCAAGGGCATATGGCCCCATCCCAAGCCAGCCTTGAGGAACGCGTGCTTGGCTCCGAGGTCGGCCAGGCGCCACGTCGTTGGAGACATGACGCCGAAGTCTCGGCCCTTCGTGAGATCAGTTCGGTCGGTGAGAACCAGTTGCACTTGTTTGGCGGCGGCCGAGGCCGAGATCGCGCCGCGCTTGGCCGCGAGGGGATGAGAGGGACTGACGACCGTCACGAACGGAAGATCCAGCAGGGGCTCGGTCTGCAGCTCATTCGGCACGACCGGCAACGAGCCGATGATGCCGATACTGCAATTGCGGTCGAGAACCGGCTTGATGACGGCGCCGAGCGATTCCACATAGATCCGCAGTGGCGTGTGCGGATACGTCTTGCGGCTGTGCGTCGCCGCCTTCGTCAGCACCTCCATCGGGTACATCACTTCCATCGCGACCGCGAGCTCGGGCTCCAGACCCTGCCGCATTGCGTGGGCCCTGGCCTTGAATCCGTCGATGTTGTCGGCCACTGAGCGCGCGTCCGGGAGGAGGCTGCGCCCCTGCTCGGTGAGGCGCGGATACCGAGCGGAGCGATCGAACAGCTTTATTCCAAGCTGCGATTCCAGCTTGGCTAGCGTCTGACTGACCACGGATTGCGCCCGCCGCAGCTTGCGCCCGGCGGCGGAAAAGCTCCCTTCGTCCACCGCGGCGATGAACGTTCGCAACTGGTCCAGCGTGACTGCATCGAGCATAACCATCGTCTCCGGCGATAGATCGCATCGAAATATATAGGCTTCTCAGATGCTGCGCGAGTCCCTATCTTGGCGCCCATCGAGCAGACCGGAGGTGCGACATGAGCCAGACAACGACCCCAGCCTCCACGAAGTACCGTTTCGACGCGGCGAACGCGGGCGACACAGCTGCAAACGCGGGCGACACAGCCGCAAACGCCCGCGCGCGGCGCATCGCGATGCGGACCTTCGGCGGCCCGCACGGTCCCATCACCCGCCTTTTGAGCCCGTCCGATCTCGGCGAACGGATCAAGCCGTTCGTATTCCTGGATCACGGCGAAGTCGCGTGGACCGGCCAGGCGCTCATGGGCATCCACCCGCACTCCCCGCCCGACGCCGTGCAGGAAGACGGGCCGGTGCGCGTGCTTCTCGGAAGGTACGGTCGCGCCGTCAGCCCGATCCGTGCGCCGGCAGGCATCAACTATTTCCACGTCCGTCTGAAGGACGGGCAGCGGTGGCGCTACCTGCCGCCCGCCGGTCATTCCGTGGCGTGGCTGGCAGTGGACAAAGGCCGCCTGCAGTCGACGGAAAGAATCCACGAGGGACAGCTCGTCGTATTCGACGAATCCGACGGCGCCGTCGAGGTGCAGGCCGTCGGTGCGACGTCCTTCGTGTTCGGTTCCGCGATCAAGCATCCGCACTCGCTGTTTCTCGGGGACTACTCGGTCCACACGAGCGCCGAGGCGCTCGCGCGAGGCGAGGCGGAGATCAGCGGGATCGGCCTGCGGCTTCGCGCCGAGGGGCAGCGGTAGGCGGGGCTGGTTCTTGCTCGATTTGTCGTGACGTATCGATCGTTCACCCACTACTACGGAGATTCCCATGACCACCTCCTCAGCTACCACGGTCAGCAACCGCGTTGACCCCGTTTCCCGCGGCCACGCCGAGAGCTCATTCATGACTACGGTTGAAAAGACTTCCGCGCTCGCCGGCCGGATTTTGCTTTCGGGCCTGTTCCTGTTTTCCGGACTCGGAAAAATCGGCGCCTATGCGGCGAGCGCGGGCTACATGGCTGCGCTCGGCGTTCCCACTGCGCTGCTTCCCCTCGCCATCGCCACGGAAGTCCTCGGCGCGATCGCGATCATTCTCGGCTGGCAGACCCGCGTCACCGCCTTCCTGCTCGCTGGCTACTCGCTGCTCACGGCGCTGATCTTCCACACGAACTTCGCCGATCAGATCCAGACCGTCATGTTCCTCAAGAACCTCTCGATCGCCGGCGGCTTCCTGCTGCTGGTGGCCAACGGTGCAGGACCGCTGAGTCTCGACCGGCGGTCTGGCAGGAAGTGACCCTTCGCGCGGTGACCTTGCCGCGAGCCCCGGACCCCGGAATCCGGGGCTTCATACGTGGGGCCAATTGACTCGGCTGACGGCTGCGGCTGTAATACGCGCCTTTTCGCCGGGACACTCTTACCCGGTCTCGCCTCGCGTATTACGGCCAGGTAGCTCAGTTGGTAGAGCAGCGGACTGAAAATCCGCGTGTCGGTGGTTCGATTCCGCCCCTGGCCATATCCGCCCTGTCAAAAAGTTAAGAGGGAGTTTCGCGGAAAATTCGGCGCTGCCGTGGGCAGTCCGTGGCGCTGGAATTGCCAACCGTGGGCTACAGCTCCGCGCCGCATCAAGTGCGCGGTCAGGTCACCGAGTGTGAAGCTTCCGTTTCGTTTCGTTGACTGTGAGGTGATGCGGGCGTAGGTTCGACCTCACTCCACGAATCGAGGCTCGTAAAGAAGCCGTGGAGGAATGTGAAGGCCCATGAAGGGGCCGAGGGAGGGTCAGTGGAAAGGCCGCAGGCTCGCGCCGTTTTTGCATCTCTTCACGCCAGTTCTCGTCGCGCAGGGATCTCCTATGCGCACTCTGGTTGCGGTACTTCCATGCGTTGTGCCTCGCGGAGTCTCCTGGTGGAGACACAAGCGACGGTTTCGGCGCGGCCAGAACAGGGAGTCGCACCCTAAACGAACCAGACGTGCGTCCACGGGGAGAATAGCGATGAATACGCTGACGCGGTGGTTGCTCATTTCGCTTTCGCTCTTAGCCGCTTGTCCCGTGCTGCGGGGACAAGCCGCGTCACCCGAACAAAATCCCGCTGAGCGCGTCATTCGCAATCATGCCGCGTACCTGAATGAGCTGTCGGACCGGCGCCGACTCAATACCTTCTTTCCGAACGAACAGTCGGCTTTCTATGGTGTGCCGATCAGGTATGTCAATTCGTATCGCGGGAATTTCACGTTCGTCCGGCGTGATTTGGTTACCGCGGATCGAATTCCGATCGTTCTGGCTCGCGTTTACGATTCCAGCATTCGCACTGACAGCGGCTTTGGTCCGGGTTGGCACTTATCTTTGGCGGAGACCATGGTTCGACATCCGAACGACACCGTGAGCTACGTGGACGACTCGGCGTCGGAGCTCATTCTCGTGCGCCGCGGAAGTGGCTACGCGCCCCGCGATCCCGGTCCGACCGACATTGCATCAATCGAAGCCCGCGACGACGCGCTGCGCGTGATCTATCGCAGCGGTTGGACCAAACAGTTCAAGCGAAACGCCGATCGCTTCGTCCTGGTCGCGATCCGCGATCCTCATGGCAACACGCTCACCCTTCGCTATCGAGACAAGCAGCTGAGCCGCATTGAAGCTCAAAACGGCCGGTTCGTTGCAGTCGAGTGGGACCAGTCAGAACGGATCGGTCACATTGCCGATGATCAAGGGCGCGCTGTGTCCTATGCCTATGATGGCCTCGGTCGGCTCGAGGCAGTGACCGATCTTGGCGGCAATCGCTGGCGATACGAATACGATCACCTCGGCCGCTTGAAGCGCGTCATCGACCCTCGGAATGTGACGACTCTCGAGGCTGCCTTCGATTCGGACAGCCGCGCTAGAAGCGTCCAGATTCTCGGTGCGCAGTACCAATACAAGTATGAGGAAGCGGGCACGCTCATTACAGATGAGGCGAATCGAGTCACTCGCATCTCGCACAATCGCTACGGAATAGCGACATCGGTGTCCAATCCTGTTGGCTTCGTCAGTGAGGTGCGACTCGACGAACAGAATCGGGTCACGACGCTCCTGCACAAGGGCGCCCCTCGGGCGACGTTCACCTACGGTCCTGGGGGATGGGTCGATACTCTCACTCGGTTCGATGACTCTGGCGTAGTTGCGCTCGCGTACGAATACGACGACGCCGGCCGGGCCACGCGGATAACCGGCACCGACGGGTCGCGCCTGATGCTCGAGTACAACGCATCTGGTGATCTGCTGCGAAAGACGGAGGGTGAGGCGACTCTGGAGTACGAATACACGGCGCAAGGCGACCTGCGCTCAGTGACGCAGGCGGGCGAGACCACCCTCTACATGCAAAACTCTGATGGGCAGATCGAAACCATCAAGAGCCCGCGCGGCGATACGCAGTTGATCTATTTCCCAGACGGCAAGTTGAAATCGATCCGCTTTGCCGATGGGGCCGTCCACGAATACCGCTACAACACTCTGGGGTTCCGGCAGGAAGTTGAGCGAAGTGACGACACCGAAATCTACTATTGGTATGACGTTGCCGGAAACCTGATCCGCTCCGACGGGCTCAATGCAAACGGGGCTGTGGCCGGCCAGACCTTTGACATGAACGATAACAACCAGGCCGAGATCATCCGCTTTGCAGCGGGCGACAGCGTGAGAGTGACGTATGACGCCAGCGGCAATCCAGAAACGATCACAGCGTCCGATCCGGAGGCGCCCGCATTGGAATACCTCTACGACAGCACCGATCGGCTCGTGGCCGTTCAGGACGGAGAGGCGATCTCCGGGAGCTATCTCTACGAGGATACCGAACCCGATCTGCGGTTACAGCTCGATGACAGAACGATGCGCGTGGGAGCGAGCGCTCTTCGGCAATCAGCGACACTGGGGAACATCCTCTCCGTTGCCTACACGCGCCCGTACGGTTCAATTCTGGGCACCGTTCGATTCGATGAGGCCACCCGAGCTTTCGATCTCCCCTCGGATTTCGGCCTGTACCCGCCTGACGCTGTAACGCGGAATAGTCTGACGAGACGCAAACTGGTGGATGTCGATAAGGGCGATGTGGAAGCGCGCATCAACTTCGATCGGCCCTCAAACGTGATGTACCTGCCTGCGGAATACGCGACCATCAACTGCGCCTCTTGCGTTTTCACGGGCGTTATCCTCAGGGGAAACGGCGTCACGGGGACTCTCTCCGTCCCCTATGGGTCCACGGTCACTCTCGTCGCGTCGAAAACCCCCGCGAGCACTTGCCCAGATGCAAACATATTCTACGACTGGACGATCAATGGCGGGGTGATGCCCTGGGACGGCGGCGGCCCGCAGTTCCATACGTTTACGGCTCCCGGAACGCATCTGGTGCGGGTGCAAGGCGAGTGCACTCCATGCGATGTGATCAGGGTCGCAACACTTACCGTCAATGTGGCGCCCTGCTCGGCGGGCGTGTCCCTGCAGACTCAAACCGAGGCTACGATTCCGTCAAACACGGCGAGAACAAAGCTAGGGATAGGAGAACGAGTGACTCTGAGCCTGAGCCCCGCTCCACCCTGCTCGGTCACATGGTCCAAGACCGGCAATGGCAGCTTGAGCGCCACTAGCGGCAATTCCATCACGTTTACGGCGCACGAAAGAGCCTCAACGACGACCGTTACCGCGAATATCGGGGGAGTACAGCGCTCAATCACGTACACCGTTGTGGAGCCGGCAAGCGAATCTGCGATTAAGCTCGGCGATCAGACCTTTCCGGCCGGTGTACAAGGTGCCGGAATGGACCTCTTGATCACCGTTGCGCCAACTGATGTTTCATTCGCCAAGGTCGAAGTCCGAGAGGTGCCTGGACCCGCGACAAACATTACCGGCTACTTCACGACTCACACGCCGCCTGCGCACAGTCCAAACCCTCTGTGGATAACGCTCTCAGCAAACAACAAGTGGGAAGATGACGCACATTTCAATAATTGGCCGTCGCCATGGACCACTGGCGGTTGGCAATGGAACATTCCTGTTCGATGGAGAGTCGTAGGAAGCACCAGCGATGCGGCGCTCCCCAATAGACTCCAGGTCTTTTCTATCAACAACACGGCTGGAAGCTCCACAGTCACAAAACTTGGCCAATCAGCAACACGCTCGCCGTGAACTTGGGGGCCAGATGCCAGATAGGCAGAGGAAAGGTAGTATGAACTCAGCGCAATCTTCATGGCTCGTGTGCACTACCACGTTGGTGTGTGCTACGACGTTGTGGGCATCTACAGCCGGGGACCAGGAGCGAGCCGACATGTCGAATAGGCTCGATGAAGTCAGACAACTCGAACGCAATTGGAAGGCCGATGTCGGTAGTCAGGAACGTGAATACTATGTCGGAGCGCAACGGATCGCCGCGGAACTGGCCGATGGGAACCAAGCCACTGCAAACGCTGCGGCTCTAGAGCTTCTCGGCAATCTTGTCTCGAAGAGGGCAGAATCGCGCGAGGTGCGGGACGCGGACTTCGATGTGGGGGCCGTGGACCTTGTTGCCACAGCGACCGTCACACGTTTCCTGCTTGCAAATGACAGTGTGTCGATGGAGCAGCGACACCAGAAAGTCCGACTCCTGGCGAATGTGCTCGGGGCATTTCGAGCCGAGGCCGTGCCTGCCTACGCTCCAAAGCGGGTTGTTTCCAACGTCGCTCAGCCAGCAGGAGTGCCAGGCGCGGCAGGCATGGATCCCGAAGCGATTGCCGATCCAGTCGCGCGAGAGAAGTACAAAGCGGCGATACGCGAAAACCAGCTGAACAATCTTATGAACCAGCGACAACAGGCGCTTCAAGGCATGGAAGGGGAGCTTGCGAAGCCGATCGTTGAGTATATGAGCCGCGTAGCCGCTATCGACGGCACGGCAGCGAGCATTGTCCGTCGGGCCGTCGTCGATGCTCGACTGACCGATGCCGAAAAGGCGCAAGTAATGCGTTCTGCAGCGCGTTGAACCGATTTGCGGCACGACCCAGTCCAGCCAAAAGAGTTCCTCATGCTCCAGGGCACCGGCACGTGCGTCACCTAGCGCGGCCTCAACCGAGTTCGATGCGAGCGTCAGTCCACCGACATCCATAGGCGTCCCGTCGCAGCCACAAATTTCGGGGGTCACATTGGGGGTCACTCGGGTGTCGCGAACTGACGTTCTGGCTACCAAGTCAGCGACTTACGCGCCCAATTCGATTCCGCCCCTGGCCACATCCCAAGCACTCCCACGCATCGCACGTCATCGCCGCGGAGAGCAAGCATGAACAGGGGGAGTTTCGCGCAAAATTCTGCCGAAACCCGGCATGCTCGTTGAGCCGTGATTGGGAGTAACGAACCACCGTGTAAGCATCGCCGGTGGCCTGCTGCGCTTGACACTCACGCTGCGTGCGAAGGTCATGAGGCGAAGCGCCATCACGCGGGCCGCCGCGGCAAGGCACTTGAAGATCGCCCGACCGAAACTCTACGCCCTGCTGCGGGGTACGCTTAGTCGGTTCGAAGTCTTGCACCACACGGCGCCAGCTGGAAGGAGCCTTCGAAAGGGAACCGCCCGTACGTCTCGACGACTATCGACGACCCTTCATTCCTGGTGCAGAATTTCCTCTGTTCGGACCCACCCGATTTCCTGGGTTGAGGACCACCTGATTTCCTGAGTTCGGGACCACCCGATTTCCTCAGTTGGGGACCACCGGCGGGGCGTTTTTGATGCGCCCGGCGCGGGCGTTGGAGTGGTCCGATGTCGATATCCGAGGAGAACGAGTCTTTTAGGGCGGATGCCAGCGCATCGCCGACCCCTACCGCTACCGTCGTGGCCAGTCACGAAGGAGAAGACGGGATGGGTTCACGCAGCATGACGGTGGGGCGCTACGAGGAGATCCGACGGCGGCTGGCTGATGGCCGCGGAGTGCGTGAGATTGCCCGAGCGCTGGGCTGCGCGCGCGATACGGTGCGAGAGGTGCGCGATGGTTTGAGGCGCTCGCCCGATGTGCCCAAGGCCTTGGCCGATCCGCTGTGGATGCTGCAGCTGAACTGGCCGGCGATCATCCACGATCTGGGGCTGGGCCATCCGCTGAAGTTCATCTGGGAAGAGAAAGCCCAGCAGCTGACGACGTACTCGAATTTCTGGAAGCAGTTCTACCGCAAGTTCCCGCACTACCGGGAAGCCTCGGTCACGGCGCGCGAGTTCGAGCCCGGGGAGCGTGCGGAAGTCGACTACGCCGGGGACCCACTCGAGTGGCTCGAGCTCAAGACGGGCGAGATCCGCAAAGCGTATGTGTTTGTCGCAGGACTTGGCTTCAGCCAGCTGCTGTTTGCCTGGGCGGCCGAGGACATGAAGAGCCGCAACTGGCTCGGCGCCCATGCGCTGCTGCAGGCTGAGGCCGACTATCGGCAAGAGCGCAAGACCGGCTATCGGATCAAGGCCGCGAAGTTCACGCTGCGACCCGCGTTCGAAGACATCGACTTCACCGCCAGCCGCTCGATCAGCAAGGCGCAGATCAAAGAGCTCTACGGCCTGCAATGGTTGAGCGAGGGCCGCCCGGTGCTGCTGATCGGACAGACCGGCGTGGGCAAGACTTTTATCGCCCAGGCGACGGGGCTGCATGCCTGCGCATGCGGCAAATCGGTGCTGTACATGACCGTCACGACGTGGCTGGAGAATGTGGCGCTCGCCCGATCCAGTGGCACGTACCTGCGCTATCGCGACAAGCTCGCCAAGCCCGACGTCCTCATTTTGGACGACATGGGAATGCGGAAACTCTCTTCCACCGAAGCGCAGGATCTGTGCGAGATCCTCGAAGAGCGATCGATCGGCAAGTCCACCATGTTCACCACGCAGCTGCCGCTCGATCACTGGTCGGAAGTCATCGCCGATCCGGTCATTGCCGATGCGATCCGTGATCGCCTCGAGCATGCCGCGCTCACCATCCACATCACCGGCGAGAGCTATCGCGGCGTCAAAGCCCGAAAACTTGCCAGCAGGAAAAAGGACGCGTAAGAATCGTCGCCTTCGGCTCCGCCAGTGATCCCTTCAGGTGGTCCCCAACTCGGGAAATCAGCCGGTCCTCAACGAGGAAATCCTGCAGTTCCGCCCCTGGCCATGACCTTTGCCGGTCCGCCACGTAGCGCTGTCAGCGGTTGAATCGATAGGCCAGTGAGACGCCATAAGTGCGGGGCTCGCCGGGAACGCCACTGACGTAGTAGTCGAAGTCGAACGCTCGCGTGACGTAGCTCTGGTCGGCGAGATTGCGGGCCCAAAGGCTCAGCTCGAGGCCGGCGCGATCGAAGCCAGCCGACAGCATCGCGTTCACAAGCCCGTAGGCCTCCTGGCGGGCCTCGGAAGTCGGGTCGTAGTCGAAGGCAATGTCGTCACGCCATGAGTAGTCGGCGTGAAAATTGAGCTCGCCGAAACGGACGGCGAGGGGTACGTCGACAGCGATCGAGGCCGTACGCTCGGGAATGCTTGGAAAGCTCGAATCGAGCGTGACGCCCACGACTCGAGGATCGAGCTTCGTGAAGCGCGGACGCGTCACGCCGATTCCCGCCGCGATCCGCGCGTGGTCGAGCAGCGCGGTCAGCTCGAGCTCGCCTCCGTCTATGCGCGCCTCGCCACCGTTGCGGATGACGCGCACGGTCGCAGGCGTGCCGGGAATCCCTTCTCGCTGCACCAGTTGAGCGTCCACGAACCGACTGCGAAACAGCGCGAGGTTGACGCGAATCGCCTCGTCGGCGAGATCGGCCTTGACGCCGGCTTCGTAGCTGTCGACCTGCTCGGGCTTGAAGGTGTCCATGTCGATTTCGTTCGTGCCGCGCAGGTTGTAGCCGCCGGCCCGGTATCCCTGGCTGAACTTCGCATACAGCATCGTCCCTCGGACCGGATCGAACTCCATGCCCACGGTGAAGGGTGTGTACGAGAACGATCGCTCGGGCCGCGTGGCGACACAGAGCGCAACCTCGTCCCGCAGCTCCGGCGCGATGCGGCAGACGTTGTTGCCCGCGACGCGTTGAGCGTTGCGCGAGGTGAGCTGACGCCGATCCTCATTGTAGCGTGCGCCGGCAGTGAGCCTGAGCGCCGGAGTGAGCGCGAAGCTGCCCTGGGCGTAGGCGGCGAGCGAATGATTGCTGGCCTCGCCCCACGGCAGATTCTCGGCGAACATCGCTGCGGCGGGCACGAATATTCGGTACCGCTGGTTAAAGATCGCGCGCTCGTCGAAGTAGTGCAGGCCGCCGATCCACTGCAGGCGATCGTCGAGGGCATCGCCGTAGGCTTGCAGTTCCTGGCTGAACTGATGCTGCTCGTCGTTCCTGTCCAGGACCACGCCGAGATCGTACGGTGTCGCGTCCTGGTCGCTGTCCGTGGATCGGATGTCGAGCGCGCGGTACGCCGTGATGGACTTGAACGTGAGCGCGGCAAGCTCGATCGCGAGTGTCCCGCCCGCGCCCCAAACGGTGGAGTTGACGAAGCCCGCGCGGTTGGCCAGTACTCTGCGACCGACCGGGTCGACATAGTTTTCCAGCCTGTCGCCCGAGTTGCCGAGCGCCGCGGTCACGGGGACCGCTGCCGGCGCGACCGCCAGCAGCGCCCGCATCTGGCTGGCCGTCTCTAAATGCGAATAGTCCCCTGCGAAATCCACACGCACGCGGGGCGCGAGCGCCAATTGCAGCTGCAGTCGGGCGAAGTTCGTATCGTCGTTTCCCAACTCGGTATCGAGCAGCACGTTCCTTGCGTAACCACCGTGCTCGCTGTGCATGCCGGTCAAACGCGTGCTCAGCCGCCCGTCGAGGAACGGTACGTTGAGCACGCCGGTGAGCTCGCGCAGGTCATAGTTGCCGAGCCGCGTTGCGAGCGAAGCCGCGAAGGCGGGCTGCGGCGGTTGCGACACCAGGTTGATCGCTCCTCCGATCGTGTTGCGTCCGAACAGGGTCCCTTGCGGACCGCGCAGGACTTCCACGCGCTCGAGGTCGACCAGCCTCAGGTTGGCGCCCGACATGCGCCCCAGGTACACACCGTCCAGATACAAGCCGACCGCGGGGTCGACCGTCGGAACGGTGTCGGATTCAAACTGCCCGCGCAGGGCGATGCTCGCGGACGTTCCGGTGTTCTGGCTTGGCGCGATGCTGAGGTTCGGAGTGACAAACTGCAACGTCGCAACTTCGTCGACCTGCAACCGCCTGAGTTCCTGCGACGAGAGCACGGAAGCGGAAATCGGTACCTGCTGCAAGCGCTCCTCGCGCCGCCGCGCGGTGACGATCACCTCTTCCAGTACGCTGGCGTGCCGCGCCGGCACAGGTGTTGTCGCCGACATCGGCACGTCGCCAGCACGCGCAGCCGCGAGTGCAAGCAGGGTGGCGGTCAGCAAGATCACCTCTTCGCCTGCGCCATGTCGCGCGCGCGCAGACGGGCGAGTTGCCGGGCATTGTCCGCCTCGACACGCGCCAGCCAGCGACTGAAGCGCGGATCGGAGCGCAGCGACGACAGGCACGGGTCCTCGACGATCGGGTCGATGTAGAGCCACGCCTGTGGACTGAGGTCCACCGCCCAGGTGGTGCGAAAGCCGGCATCGTAGGCGCGGTCGAGCGCTTGCAGCGCAAGGTCCGGACTACCCGCGAGCGCATGCCGGCGCGCGCGGATGAAATCCACCAGCGGCAGCTTGAGTCCCGACGCATCGTCGAGGAACGCACCGACCCGAAGCACCATCCTTCGTGCGGCCTCGTGATTGCCGGTTCGCGACCAGGCCGCCGCGAGGTCGAGCGCGGGCATGACGTTGCGCGTGCTGATGGGCTCGACGCCCGTCACGAGGTCCGGGAGGCGGGACTCGAGGATCGCGAGCGCCTGCGCCGGCTTGCCCGCGATCAGGGCGAGCCGCGCGGTCGGCAGGTCGAGGATGCGACTGAACTCGTATTTGGCGCGGCTACGATCGAGCAGCGCATACGCCTCGGCCTGGTGACCGTCCATCACCAGGGCGGCCGCGCCGGCGAGGGTCCGCGACAGGTCGCTCGCGCCGAAGTCGAGAGCCTCGCGGGCCGCCGTCCGGTCGCCGAGCGCAAGGTACATGCTCCACAAACCGATGCTCGGGCCGAATTCGTCGCGGCGCGGCTGCGTGCGCAACAACAGGATCGCATCGTCGAGATTGCCGAAGTATTGCGCGAGCACCGCGAGCGTCGTTTTGCAGAGCTGCCGGTCGCCATCGTTGAGGTTTCGGTGCTCGTCGCATTCCGCGCGCCCGGCTTCGGGCTCCCCGCGCATGCCGAGCACGATCGCGCCGAGCGTGCGCGCGCCGCGTGCCAGCGGATCGATCTCGATGGCGCGCTCGAACAGGCGCTTCGCGACGTCCGGCTGGCTCCAGAGGTTCGCGCGGCCATAGTCGAAGTAGGCCAGCGAGTTCGAAGGGTCGAGCTCGATGGCACGCTGGAAATGATCCTGTGACTGCACGAACGCCGCGTAATCGCCCCGAAACCGGTACAGCCATGCCTGAAAGTTGGCCTGGGCTTCGAGGGCCTCGCTCGACTCTGGGTCGAGCGCGAATGCGCGGTCGGCCGCCGCTATACCGAGCTGCGCGCCGCGCTCCATGTCCGTGAGACCGGCGTACGCGCGCTTGAAGTGATACTGGGAAATGCCCGCGTGAGCCGCTGCGAACTTCGGGTCGCGCGCGAGCGCCAGCTCGAACAAGGCCTTCGCGTGCTCGAGGTCGCGCTTGACCGTGAGTCCTTTCAGGTGCGCCATGCCGATGACGTACAGCCGATAGGCCTCGGCGTGCTCGGTGCCGCGACGTCGCAGACGCTGCGCCTCGGAGCTGGCCAATTTGATCTGCATGGCGCCCGCGACCGCGCGCGCGATGTCCTCCTGGATCTCGAAGATGTCGGTGAGGTTGCGGTCGAAAGTCTGCGACCAGAGGTGATAGCCGTCGCGCCCTTCGACGAGCTGGGCAGTGATGCGCACGCGCTTGTCCGCGCGGCGCACGCTGCCTTCCAGCAAGTAGTTCACGCCGAGTGTTTTCGCGATGACCGTCGGCGATTCCTGGCGGCCCTTGAAATAGAATGCGGAGGTCCGGCCCATGACCTTCAGGCCGCGAATGCCAGCAAGCTTTTGTGTCAGCTCCTCCGAGAGTCCGTCGGCGAAATACTCGTTCTCGGGCTCAGAGCTCATGCTCACGAATGGCAAAACCGCGATCGAGGCCTCGCTGGTACGAGTGCGCGAGGGCGAGGCCTCACTTGGCGATCGCGAGATCCAGAGTGTAATGCCGATGCCGAGTGCGACAGCGGCTGCCGCAACTGCACCCGCGACGCGTCGGCCCAGGTGTCCCACCGATGCCGTTGGTTCGACCGGTGCGCGCGTCGATGGCTCCAACGGATCCGTGTACGTCGCAAGTGCGGGCGTGGTGATCGGGAAGATGAAACGATAGCCGACGCGCGGCAACGTCTCGATGAAGCGCGGGGTCGCGGCCGTATCGCCCATTGTTTCGCGCAAGCGCGCGATCGCGTTGTTCAGGCCGTGGTCGAAATCGACGTACACGCTCGATGGCCACAGCCTGTCGCGCAACTCGTCGCGCGTGACCACGTTGCCGGCGCTCTGCAGCAACAGCGCGAGGACCTGGAACGGTTGATCCTGCAGCCGCACGCGCACACCGTCCTTGCGCAGCTCGCGCGCGCGCAGGTCCACCTCGAAGTTTCCGAAGCGGATGAGCTGCGACTCGGGAGACGTTTGCACACCGGACCTGCCTTGCTGCGCAACGATTCTGCCACCTTCGGAATAGCGTGTCAGTCCAATCTGGCGCTCGAAGGAACGTGGGATCAAGGCCTTGGAGCGAGAGCGACGCGAGAGAAACTCGTGGGGCGCGCGTGATTGATCCTCGTGTGCCCACTGGTAACGTCGGCCGCAGGTTCACATCGACCTGCATGAGGGTTATGAGTATGGCAGCACGCATGCCAGGTGGGCGCTCACGCCAAATCCGCCCGGAGATCGGTCTTGCTGCGCTGTTCGCGCTCGTCGGCGCAGCGCTCGGAGCGCCCGGAGATCTCGACCCGGCCTTCGGCCTGGAGGGTCGCGTGATCGTGAGGAGCAACAACGCGTCGGACGGGGTGAACTCGATCGTCCAGCAAGCCGACGGGAAGCTGCTTCTCGGCAAGGAGGTCTTCCTGGGCCCCGGGCCGCAGAACCTCGCGGTGATGCGCCTGAATTCCGATGGCGGCGCGGATGTGGCATTCGGTACCGGCGGCACGGCTCACATCGCAATGCCGGACCACTTCGGCAGGACGCGCGCCGTGCTTCAACAGCACGACGGCAAGGTCCTGGTGGCAGGGCTGGCGAACGAATTCACGTACCCGTTTCGTGGCAAGTTTGCATTCGCCCGCTACGAGAGCGACGGGACGCCGGATCGGTCCTTCGGCAACGACGGTCTCGTGCTCGTCGACTTTGGTACTGATGAGGCGCTGCTCGCCGCGGTCATCGAACAGCCGGACGGCAGGCTGGTCGCTGCGGGCAGCGTGAGGCAGCCGCCCGGAGAACAGGACACCGCGTTCGCGCGTATCAACGCCGATGGTTCTCTCGACACCACGTTCGGCGTCGATGGCCGACTGGTTGTCAATCTGGGTGGCGCCGCTTCGGGCGGCGGCTCCTACGGCTATGACGCCGCAGACGCACTGGTGCGCCTGCCCGACGGACGCTTGGTGGCCGCTGGCACTGTGCTCGACCGAATTGCAGGTTGGGGCATCGTGCTGGTCCGTTTGACCGCCGCCGGGCAGCTCGACACGACGTTCGGAACGGCCGGCCGCGCCATGCCGACGCTGCCGCAGACGTTTCAGAGCGCCGTGCGCCTCGCGGCACGGGTCGACCACGGCCTCGTCATGGCGAGCCGGGTCACCGGCCCCGGTGGCTTTGACGATGGTTGCGCGCTGGTGGTGCTGCGCATGGATGCCGATGCCCGACCGGATCCGACATTCGGGACCGCTGGCGTCGCGAGTCTGCGCGACGCGTTCTGTTACTTCAGCCCACAGGTGAGCGGTGTCGCCGTCGCGCCCGATGGCTCGATCGTCGTGGGCGACGCGACCGACGGCGAGGAATGGTACGGCGAAACACGCGTCCGGCGTTTGAACAGCACGGGGCAGCTCGATCCCGGATTCGGCGTGAACGGCGCCGCAATCATCGATCTCGGTGTTGAGGACGCGGCCTCGAATGCCAGTGGGTGGGCGGGGAGCGGCCTCGCGCTTCAGGCCGACGGAAAGATCGCACTCGCGAGCACCGGAGTATTCGACGGCGAGTTCACGGACGATCCGTGGGAAGGTCGCATTCTGCACGAATCTTTCGCCGTCGTGAGATTGCGCGCGAACGGCAGCTCGCCGGGACTCGTGGGGCTCAAGCGCACCGTGCTCACAGTCGGGGAGGCGGCAGGCGTCGCGATGCTCGCCGTGCGCCGCACGGGCGGGTCCGCGGGCGTCGTCAGCGTCGACTTCGAAACCGCGAATGGGACCGCGACCAGCGGCGCCGATTTCACCGGCACGAGCGGCACCCTGACGTGGGCCGACGGCGATGTTTCCGAGAAAGTCATTTCCCTCGGCATCAGCAATGACAATCAGTCCGAGAGTTCCGAATCGCTGCAGCTGACGCTCACCAATCCGTCGGGCGGCGCCGGTCTCGCCGCAAGCCGCGCGGCGATCACAATCGATGACGACGAGAATCCTGCGCCGACGCAACCGGCGCCACCAACGCCGCCCGGCAATCCGCCGGCCAGTGATTCGTCGCAAGAGGGCGGTGGGGCCGCTGACTGGCTCGCGCTACTCGCACTCCTCATCGCGTACTGCTGCCGTGAAGTCGGCCGCTCGCGCAGAACCCTCTAGAGCTCCACAACGACGGTACTGTTGTCGGCCAATCATTCGACAGCGTCCCATGTCTGCCCGACCGCCTTGGAGCTCATCATGCAGGGCGGTCGGGTGAGTCAGGCTTCGGCAAGGTTTGACGCGGCCGCACGCGTGTCAACGAGCCACTTTCGCACTTTCCTCGGCAGCCAGCCGCGTCCAGGGATTGTCCGCACCACGCAGCTGCAGCAGCATCGCATGGCTGGATTCCAGGTGCGGAAGCGCATCCGCGCCGCGCCCAGAGCGTGCGAGAGCGATCCCCAGCCAGAGCTCCGCATCCGCGCTTCGAATGTCGTCGCCTGCGATCTTGGCTCGCAGCGTCGAGTAGGCCTGCTCGAGCATCGGCAGTGCCTCGGCAATACGTCCGGACTGCACCATCACCGCACCGATATCAGTGTGGATCTCCGCGATGCGCGGGTTGTCCTCGGCCAGGGTCTGGGAGAGTATCTCCAGTGCCTGGCGATATTCCCTTTCGGCATCGACGAGTCGGCCCTGCATGCGGCGCAGCGTACCGATCGCCAGCGCTTCGTTGAGCGAGCGCTCCGCGCCGGTGAAGTCGCCCGCGTCACGCTGAAATCGGCCGAGGTTGCTGAGAGAAAGAGCCGTATCGCGATGACGCATCCCGTAGGTAACACGATCGATTTCGAAGGACTTGGTCTGATACTCGATGGCACGTTTCAGGTTGCCGGCCGAATAGTTGAGCATCGCGAGTGAGTTCATCGTGGCGCCGAGCTCCGGGTGATTCTCTCCTAGCAGCTGGCGACGGATGTCCAGCGATCTCAAGAGCAACGGTTCCGCCTCCTGCAGGCGTCCCTGCATCAGGATGTGGCCCGCGAGTTGATCGAGGGACAGCGCCACGCGATGGTGAACGGGCCCATAAGAGTCGCTCGCGGATTTCGAGCTCCTCGCGCTGCCGCTGCTCAGCCTGCGGCAGGCGGTCCATCTGGCGGTATAGCAAGCCAAGTGAGCCAACTGCATTCGCCGTATCCTCGGCATAGTGGCCGGAAGTGCGTTCCAGGAGCTCGATTGCACGCTTCAGCGTCTTCTCCGACTCATCGTAGGCCTCACGCCACACCAGGATCCGTTTGTTCCCACCATGTCGAATGAATCGCGCACGGACGTTTATTAGGGGCGAGTGGGACTACTGTCGCTGCATCAGCCGTGTTCTTTCACTGGTCACGAGCGTGACTGCTCTCCGATTCCCGCGGTAGCCGTTCAATTCGAGACGAACTCGGAGTCGAACCAGCGATCAAATCCGGCGAGAAGGGTTGGGGGTCTTTTGGGGGGTCACTGCAATTTTCCGAATTGGGATTTGATCAGTGCATCAGCAAGTTACGCCCACAGTTCGATTCCGCCCCTGGCCACCATTAAATGAGTGATTGAGAGCCATAGCGTCGACACCGACTGTGGTATGTCGCGCTGATCGCGTGCCTCGATAAATCTGGCGCCACCTAGGCGGTGTCCGAAAAATAGTTGCAGGGTAGGAGCGGCGGTTTCCCGGTAGATCCGAGAGAATCGGGTTTGCCGACCTTAGAAACTCAAGGAAACAAGGAAACCGCCATGAAGCATCGTAAAGCAAAGAAGTCAGATCACCAACCGAAGCTGCGGCTGGTTGGAAAGCGCGACACGCAGGCGCTCGGCGCCTGTTTTTCCGACCAGGGACAAGTGCTGCTGCCGCTACTGGAGCTCGTGCAAGACGCCAAAGCGAGCATCGATGAGTTGATGAACGATGCCGCACGGCAGTTTGTCGAGCAGCTCTTGGTGGTCTCTGCGCAGGAAGTAGCTGGGCACAAGCACCCCGGTCAACACCGAGGTGAGATTCGCTGGCACGGCAGCCAGCGCGGGCGCATCGCGCTGGCGGAGCGCAAGCTCGCCGTGCAGCGTCCGCGACTTCGTTCGCGCACCGGCGAGGTGGCCATTCCCGCCTACCAGCGCCTGCAGGAGGAGGCGCCGCTGGGCCGACGGGTGCGCGACATCCTCCTCAGCGGTGTCTGCACGCGCAAATACGCCCGCGTGTTGCCGGCGATGGCTGGCACGGTCGGCATCAAGAAAAGCAGCATCTCGGCGGCCTTCATCAAGGCCAGCGAGCAGGCGCTGCAGGAGCTCGCCGAGCGACGCCTGGAGGACATCGAGCTGCTGGCGATTTACCTCGATGGCATCGTGGTCGACGGCCACCACATCCTCGCCGCCGTGGGCGTGGATCGCGCCGGCGAGAAGCATCTGCTGGGCCTCGCCCAGGGCGCGAGCGAGAACGCGGCCGTCGCCAAAGACCTGCTCAGCGACTTGATCGGCCGTGGTCTGGACCCGCAGGCCAGCTATCTTTTCATCGTCGACGGCTCGAAGGCGCTGCGGGCCGCGCTCGATGAAGTCTTTGGCGAGCGGGCCCTGGTGCAACGCTGCCGCACGCATTACGCCGACCTGCGGATTATGCCGACTTGGTGCGCAGTACCCGCTGCCCCGGCGGAGAACGAGCTCGTGAGGTCGGCATAATTCAGAGTGCCTCGAGGAACGTGAGGAGCGCATCGCGGGGCCGATAGCGGCCGAGCTGTGTGTGCGGCGCTCGTATCTTCGCGAGAGCGCGTTCCTTGATTGCCAGGTGAGCCTGCAAGTAGATCGCTGTGGTGTCGACGTGCTCGTGGCCGAGCCACAATGCAATGACCGTGGTGTCGATTCCGGCTTCGAGCAGGCGCATGGCTGCTGTGTGGCGAAGCGTATGGGCAGTGACGTTCTTTTTGATCAGAGTCGGACAGACCTTCGCCGCCGTGTCTGTGTAGAGAGCGATGCGGTGCTCGATGGCGTCGCGGCTGAGCGCAGTACCGGTTCGGGTCGGGAACAAGCAGTTGCTTGGGCTGGCCTCTTGCTGCGCGAGCCACTCGCGCAGGATCTTGACGGTTGCAGGGGTCAATGGAGTGATCCGTTCCTTGCGACCCTTGCCATGGCAGACGACGTGTGCGCCGGTGCCGAGGTGCACATCGCCGATACCCAGGCCGATCAGCTCCGAGATCCGTAGACCCGTTTGTACCGCGACGAGCAACATGGCGCGGTCACGCCGTCCGGTCCACGTGGCGCGATCAGGCACCGACAGGAGCGCATCGACCTCCGCTTCGGTCAGGAAGTTGACCACCGCCCGCTCAAAGCGCTTCGCCTGGATGGCGAGGACGCGGCCGATGCTGTCCACGTGCTCCGGGTGGCGCAAGGCGGCGTAGCGGAACAGCGAGTGGATAGCCGCAAGCCGAGCATTGCGCGTGCGCACTGAATTTCCTCGCTCGTGCTCAAGATGATCCAGGAACGCACCGATGATCGAGACATCGATGTCGGTGAAGTCCAGCGCGGAAGGCAACTTGCCGGTTCGCTTGCCGACAAAGCCGAGCAGGAGTCGCCAAGTGTCCCGATAGGCAGCTACCGTCAGTGGGCTCGCGTTGCGCTCGCGCAGGAGCCGATCGGTGAAGAACGCCTGCAGCGTCGGTCCGAGGGCGCTCATTGCTTCTCTCCGCCGTGCTGCTGCAAGCGCTCGGCAGCCTTGCCGAGCAACTCGGGAGAGGCCGAGAGGTACCAGTAGGTCCCGGCCGGGTCGACGTGCCCGAGATACGTCGACAGCACCGTCAGCCGCTGCTGCGTGTCGGCGCCATCGCGGTAGGCATCGATCAGCGTGCGCACCGCGAAGCTGTGGCGCAGGTCATGGATACGCGGTCGACAGGAGCGCGTGCGCGCGACGAGCCCGGCCTGGCGGACCAGTCGGTGGAAGGTCCACTGAACGTTGCAGTAGAGAAGGCGCGTACCCGCCGGCGAGATGAAGAGCGCGGGGCTTCTTGCCTGGAGCCGCTGCCGATCGCAGTGAGCAAGGTAGCCGCGCAGCGCCGCGACGGTCGTCGCGTGCAACGGAAGCTCACGGGTCTTGTTGAACTTCGCGTGCCGGATGACGAGCACGCCACCCCGAGGATCGAAGTCGTCCCGGTCCAGGTTGATCGCTTCGCCGACGCGCATGCCGGTGACAGCGAGCAGTCCGATCAGGGTTTGATAAGTGGCGACCCGCAGCGGCGAGCTCAGCGTTCTTGCTGCCTCGATCAGCGCCACGATCTGCTGCTCGGTGTACAAGTAGGGGCTTGCGCGTCGTGGCCGCCAGGGCAACAAGTCTCGCGGTGGCACCTCGGCACGGATGTCGACGTTTTGCAGGTAGTTAGCGAAGCCGCGAACCACGGACAGACGCTGGCTTCGCCAGCTGCTGTCGGTCCCCCTCGGTTGGCAGGCCCACGCGAGAGCGTGCCCGGTCGTGATCGTCTCGGCGCCCGCGGCTTCAAGATAGTCGAGGAACTGCTGGAGCAATTTCTCCGGTCTCCGCAGCTTGTAGCCCAGCGAACGCCGGAGTCGAAGGTAATCCACCAACGCCTGACGTAACTTGCTCATGGCGCACCTCCCGGCCATCGGCGCGCCAGACCACGGAGGTTCTCTCGGTCGACCTTCGCGTAGATCGCGGTCGTCAGGAGCCGGCGGTGGCGGAGCACCTGGCTGATCTCAGGAAGCGGAACTCCCGCGCGAACCATCTGCGTCGCGAGCGTGTGCCGCAGCCGGTGCGCCGTTACGGCGGCCAGTCCGGCGCGGGCAGCAGCCTTCAGCACCACGTGCGTCACAGCGGTGGATGTGAGCGGTCGGTGTGGAGCCCGAACGCGGACAAAAACAGTACGAGCTTGCGCCGTCGTGGGACGGCCGCCTCGCAGGTATGCCGCCAATGCCCCACCGACGTCCGGCAGCAAGGGCAGACGCTCGATCCGATTGCCTTTGCCTCGGACGACGAGCTCGCCGGCGCACCAGTCGAGGTCGTCGAGGCTCAGCGTGCGGACCTCACCGGCGCGCAAGCCGAGGCGAACGAGCAGCATCAACATGGCGAAGTCCCGCCGGCCCGTCCGCGTGCGTCGATCGCAGGCGGCCAGGAGACGCTCGACTTCGGCGGCTGCGAGCCCTCGAGGTAATCCAGCCAGCTTCGAGCCCGCGACCGATGGAACCGCAGCACACAACGGCCTGCGGATCAGGCCGTCGATGTGCAAGTAGATGAGCAGGGAGCGCAATGCCGTGGTCAGCAGCTGCGCCGAGCCGACACAGCGGCCACGACATGCCGAACACACAAACGCCGTCACGTCCGCCGGCGCCAGACTCGCCCAGGCGAGCTGGCCGTCGACCGCTCGGCGCGCGACGAATGGGCGGACCATATCGACATATCCCCGCGCCGAGGTGCCTGCAAGTGCCCGTGCTTCGAGCAAGTATCGGCGGTAGCGGGCCAGCAGCTCTTCGGTCGGACTGACTTCGCTCTGTGGCGCTGGCAGTGCAAATCCACGGTCACGCAAGTAACGGAGGAACGGCATCAACGCTCGGGGAGACAGCCACAGCGTGTAGCGCTCAGCGCGTCTGGCAGCCAGGAACTCGCCGAGAACCACAGGGCTGAGGCTCCCAGCGTCCATGCTCCTTGCCGTCAGCCATCGACTCAGGTGAGCGATGAGCTGGAGTTGGTTCGCCGCTGCGTTGGGCCGGTAGCCCTGTCGGGCGAGTTCGGCAGCGAAGCCCTCTGCGAATGGGCTGAGCGGTCCGGTGATCCGGACCCGCGACGGATTGGACATGTGGCTTCTCCCTTCTCGGTTGTGAGGGAGGAAGCCTCGGTTAGATTATGCCAACCTCGCGAATGCGCTCACGGCCGCAGAAAAGATCCTTTGGCCTGGAGATCGGCATAATCCGCAGGTCGGCGTAATGCGTGTTATGCCAACGTCGGCATAACACGCACAAGGTGCGCAACGTCACCGAGCGCATCAACGACAAGACCGTCAAGGTGCAGACCAAGGCGGTGATGCACGCCGCCTACAAGCTGCCGGCCAAGGAAGGCATGCATCGCTTGCAGCAACAAGCCGCGTGGCTGAAGCGCGACTACCCGGATGCGGCGAGCAGCCTGCTCGAAGGACTCGAGGAACCTTCACCGTGAATCGCTTGAACCTCACCCCCGCGCTCATGCGCTGCCTCTCCACGACCAACCTCATCGAGAATCCCAACGGCGCCGTGCGTCGCGTGACCCGCCGCGTGAGCCGCTACCGCGACGCCGATATGGCGCTGCGCTGGACGGCGATGGGCTTCCTGGAAGCGGAGAAATCCTTCCGCAGGATCCAAGGCGTGAGAGATCTCTGGGTGCTCCAAACCGCGCTCGGCAGAGACCACAAACGCGTTGACGAGAACAAGGACGTTGCGTAGTTTTACGACCGACCGCCGCTCCGACCTTCAACTACGAAACGGACGCCGCCGAGCTCTGGACGCGCGAGCGTCAGCCCGAAGCCCCTGTACTCCGCCTCGGGCGTGATACCGGCCCGGAGACCATAGAAAGCGATGATGGCGAGACTCATGAGGATCAAGAACCGCCTCGGCCGGGCAGGCGCAACGTTGGGTTCGTTAGAATTCATGCGGGCGAGCCCATATCTTGCCAGCCGTAGGGGATCCCTGATGGAGGAGCGGGCAGACTAATGGAAGAATCGTTCGCTGTAGAGAAGGTGAGCAAGCTAGAGGCGGCAAAACGTCAGCTGAGGACTGTCACCGTGCGCTTGCGCGCTGATGTCACGCAGTTCAACGTCCTCTCCTCGAGCTGAGAGGCGCAGGTTGCGCCGTGAAGATGAGCGGAAATTGCGGCGTGTCTTCTATGCTTTTTCGAGCTGGAACCGGCTGCGAAACGCCGGGGTAACTTTCGGGGTAACCCGGTTTTTCTGAACTGGGATTTGATCCCAGCATCAAGCGCTTACGCGCGTAGTGTGGTTCCGCCCCTGGCCATATCTGTCAAGAGGGAGTTTCGGCGGAAATCAGCCACAAACCCGCAGGCGGCGCGAAAGAAGAGGCGATTGAACCATCGAGCGAGAATGCGACACGGAAGCGGTAATGTGTTTCGCGACCTCGGATTTCCGGAGGGCGAGGCGCGCACTCTCGCGCTTCGCTCCGAGCTCATGATCAGCGTCGAAAAGGTCGTGAAGGAAAGCCGCCTCACGCGCGCCGCCGCGGCCAGGCGCGTAGGGATCGCGCTGCCGAGACTCAACGCCTTGCTGCGGGGAAAACTCGGTCAGTTCAACCTGGATACTTTGGTTGCGATTGCGGCTCGTGCGGGCCTGCGGGTCGAGCTTGGGATCGTGCGTCGGAGAGTTGTTCAGCTGCGGCCCACTTCATGGCACGGTGCGCCGGGATCCTCGGGGAAGTGACCGCGCCGGAAAGCCGACGACCCTCGAGGCGCTTCATCAGTCCTGCTTCGCTGTACAGATCAACATGCCAGTGGCTTCAATCGACCCGAAGCTGCCACTTGCAGGTTCAAATCCTGCCCCCGCAAATCCCACTCTCTAAATTACTGAAACAAAGACGCTTACAGGCCGCAAGTGAATTGTACGCGATTTGAACCCGCGCGATCGCTGGCCTATCGCTTGTATGCAGGTCTATTGAACCGCTGCACTTGCGAGGGTTTTTATCGCCTCGTGATCAAGAAAGCTGCGGCACCAGCCTGAGGACGAGTGAGGTTCACATCCTTTTCTACGCGCCGTTGTTGAACGCACGAACCTCTCACTAGAGCTTCTCGAAGTTCGCGCGATGGTGAGGCCGATGCGCGGCCCGCGCCTCCTCCGGCGTTTGCAGAAGGAGTTGACGCGCGGCGACACGTCCGGACGAGAGCCACCGTCCCAAGACGGACCTCGCGCACGGCGCGCTATTCGTCGGATGAAACGACGCAATCAAGAGGAGACGTCTGATGAATCGCTACTCGGCGGCCTTGCGAGGCCGCGGCGATGCCGCATGCATCGGAAACGTCCGTTCCAGAAGCTGCAGCATCGCGCGGCAGGCAGCGCCGTGGTGTTTGTGTAGGTGGTCGACCACGAAGAACTCGCGTGTCGGGAGTCCGGTCTTGATGTGCACGGGTGCAACGCGACGCCTCGCGAGATCCTCCTCGACCGTGAGCCGCGAGACCATGGCGATGCCCAGACCGGCCATCACGGCCCGCTTGACCGCGTCGGGGTTGTCGAACGTCATCGTTCGTGTCGGTGCAAGACGCTGACGGTGCCACCACACGGCCAGCTGCCGCCGGGTATCGGATCCCTCCTCGCGAAGCAGCCACGTTTCCGCTTCAAGCTGATTTGGCTTCACGACCCGAGCCCGCGCCAACGGCGAGTTCGGTGGCGCGATCATCACGAACTCGTCCCGCGACAAACCGCGCGCCTGTAGTTCGCCCGATGGCAGTGCGCCGGCGACGATGCCCATATCGAGATCGTTGCGGGCGACGCGCTCGGCGATCGCGTGAATCGAACCGATCTCGAAACGGAGGTCGTAGCTCTCGTGCTCGCTCCGATACTTGGCCAGCAGCGCCGGAAGCAAATACAAGCCGGGCGTCGCTGTCGCGCCGAGCCGAATGCGGCCGACCGCTCCGCGCGCGACCTCCTGCATCCGTTCATGGGCGCGGTCGACGGCGCCGAGGATGCGGCGCGCTTCTTCCAGGAAGACTTCACCAGCGACGGTCAGCGAGACGCGGCGGGCACGATTCAGGAGCTTGGCGCCGACCTCTCCTTCGAGCAGAGCAATCTGGTGGGACACGGCCGGCTGGGAGAGATTGCACAGGCTCGCGGCCCTCGCGAAGTGCCGCAGCTCCGCGACGGCGACGAAGGTCCGCAACTGACGAAGTTCCATTCACTCAGTCTATCAGACAGATTCAATCGTTTCATTGGACGAATCAGACGAGGGCTCGTACATTCGCCCTTTCACGAAGGAGAGAACGATGACTCGAATGACGCGATGGGGAATGACGGCGGTGTTGGCGGCAGTGCTCGTCGTCTCGGTCGTTGGCGTCGCAACTGCGCAGGACAAGCCAAAGCCGCTCTATGACCGACTCGGCGGTGTCTACAGCATTGCCACGGTCGTGGACGATTTCATCGAGCGCCTGCTGGTCAACGACACCTTGAATGCGAATCCAGCGATCAACCAGGCGCGCGCACGTGTACCCAGGGCTGGCTTGAAATTCCAGGTCACCGCGCTCGTGTGCGAAGTGACCGGCGGACCATGCAAGTACACGGGCCGAGCGATGAAGGAATCGCACCAGCAACTGAACATCACGGAGGGGCAGTGGCAGGCGATGGTGGCCGATTTCCAGAAGACGCTCGACAAGTTCAAGGTGCCGGCCAAAGAACAAGAGGAACTGATCATCATTGTCGGCAGCACCAAGAAGGACATCGTGACACCGGCGACGAGTCAACGGTAGCCGAGGAGACACCATGCCTACTCTGATGACGACAACGTCCGACATGAGCGCGCTCAAGACTCGACTCAAGGCGACCTGGGAGTCGGGCGATTACGGAGTGTTTGCAACGTATCTCGAGAAAGGCGCGCTCGAGTTTTTCGATCGCCTGAACATTCCTTCGGGAATCCGGCTCCTCGATGTCGGATGCGGCGCCGGGCAGCTGACTCTTCCGGCGGCCAGGAAAGGGATCCATGTCACCGGTCTGGATCTTGCGGCCAACCTGGTTCAGCAAGCTCGGACCAAGGCTGCCGACGAGGGGCTGACGATTCAAGTCGACGAAGGTGACGTGGAGGATCTGCCGTATCCGGACGCATCCTTTGACGTCGTGATGAGCTTGATCGGCTCGATGTTCGCGCCGCGCCCTGAGCTCGTGGCTGCGGAAATGTGCCGGGTCTGCAGACCGGGCGGGAACATCATCATGGGCAATTGGACGCCCGAGGGGCATATCGGCCAGATGTTCAAGGTGATTGGCACGCACGTCCCGCCGCCGCCGTATTTTCCATCGCCGCTCCTGTGGGGCGATGAGACGACTTGCCGCCAGCGCCTCGGCGCCGGCGTGAGTGATCTGAAGATCACGCGCTACATGTATCCGTTCGAGTATCCGTTTGCGCCGGCCAAGGTGGTCGACTTCTTCATTGAGTACTACGGGCCGACCAACCGGGCGTACGGATCGCTCAATGACGCAAGCCAGAAGGCGCTGCACGATGACCTCACCGCGCTCTGGACCCGAAACAACGGTGCGACTGATGGAACGACCCGGGTGTTGGCGGAATACGTCGAGCTCATCGGGACGCGGTAGGCCGGCACGAACATAGGCACACTCCCATGGCGGGAGCGTCGGCGCGGCGATTCCGCGCGAACTGACAGGAGACCACGATGAACAAAGCATATCTCGAGATCACGATAAAGGTGCCCGCGACGGATCGCGCGAAGGCCGGTGCGGTGTACTCGAAGTACAAAGGCCCGTTTCTCGCGACGATTCCCGGCGCGGAATCCAAGGAGCTCCTCCTCCGTGAAGAAGATGTACAGGTGCTTCACGGATTCGATTCACGAGCCTCAGCAGAGAGCTACCTGAAGAGCGCGCTGTTTGGCAATGATGTCGTGAGAGAGTTGAAGCCCTACCTCTCGGCGGATCCAGAGGTCCGGGTTTACGAACGCCAATAGAACGCTGTCTTCGAGAATACGGCGTAACGACCGGTTGCAGCGGACGGCGCTTCACGCCGCCGCTGAACTGGGACGTTGATATGGCTGTCACTTGTCAATTCAGCTACACCGGTTTCGTTCTCACCGTCGTGAGTGCTCCTTCACCATTTCTCAGCCCGCGTTCATCGATCGTTCCGGCGGCACGATGTTTTAGCGACGGTGGACGCTGCTGATACGAGCCCCTTTGTACCCGCTCGACAAACTCTCCGGGCCAAAGCTATCCCAGGCGCGCACGGCATCCGGCCGACCTGGGGATCTGCCGCGCCAATGCTACAGTTCCCGAATATGCCAAATCTAGCATCCGTATGCTAGATCGTGCATACTCTGTGTCGTGAAGCCGGTCATCTGGATGGGAAGCAGCTTGGCGGACCTCAGAGGCTTCCCGGTCGATGCCCGCCGCGAAGCTGGCTATCAACTCGATCAGGTACAGCGAGGCGAGGAGCCTGAAGACTGGAAACCGATGAGGATCGTGGGCCAGGGTGCGCGGGAGATTCGGATTCATGAGGAGTCCGGTGCCTTCCGCGTGATCTACTTGGCGACTCGGCCCGAGGGTATCTACGTATTGCATTGCTTTCAGAAGAAGACGCAGAAAATCAGCCGCCGCGATGTGCAGTTGGCAGTGCAGCGCTTTGAAGCGATACCGCGAAGAGGTGAACGATGAAGAAGCGAGCGAAAGCCGGGCACGGGCCGCGTCACGTCACTCCCGCAGGGCGCAGTGTATTCCGTGATCTATTTCCTGAAGCCGAGGCTGAAGAGCTGGAAATCCGTGCGGAACTGTTGCGAGGGCTCAGCCGTTGGCTTTCCGACGCGAACATGACGCAAGTTGAGGCAGCCAAAGAGCTGGGAGTTACTCAGGCGCGCATTTCCGATATCAAGCGGGGCAAGATCAACCAATTCAGCATGGACCTGCTGGTGCGCCTAGCTGCAAGGGCTGGCTTACATCCAAAGTTGAAACTCGTGGCCTGATCAGCCACGTCACAGACTTGCGGCTGCTTTCGACCCAAAGGGGGATGCCCGAGCATTCTTATTGCTCGTGGTCACCACCACATTGGTGTGTGCTGCGAATTCGTGGGCACCTACGGGCGCGAACCCGGAGCAAGCCAACATGCCCAACGCACTCGACGAAGTGACGGAGCTTGAACGCATGTGGAAGGCTGGTGTAGGTAACCAAGAATATGAATACTACGTTGGCGCAAAAAGGATTGCCGACGATCTGGTTGGTCGTAACCAGCCCGATGCAAGAGTACAGCGTTCGATTTGTGCTACGCGATCTGAACTCCAGGAAAACGGCCACGGTCAGTCAGGAGATCACTCTGAGATGAGCACACATCGAGACGCCGCGTATCAGGGGCCGAGAACTTCGTCCGCCCGCGCCCCGATTGATGCGCGCGCATCTTCGATCGAGGTCCACGATTTCGCAGTCGAACCATCGACGGACTGGAGCGACAAAGGTCAGGGGTCGAGGGTCATGACGGCGGTAGGACGGCATCCTTCGCGCCTGGGGGGTACTATCCGGCGATGTCGGCGAACGCAACAGGGCCGCGAGGATGCCTTCGAGGATTCGGGTCGGGCTCGGCGGACAGCCGGGAACGGCGACGTTGACCGGGATGACATTCGAGACACGACCACAACTGGCGTAGCTTTCGCCGAAGATGCCGCCGGCGCAGCCACAGTCACCGATGGCCACGACGAGCTTCGGATCGGGCGTCGCCTCATAGGTCTGCCGCAATGCGACCTCCATGTGCTTTGACACCGGGCCCGTGACCAGGAGCAGATCGGCGTGGCGGGGACTGGCGACGAAGCGAATCCCGAGCCCCTCGATGTTATAGAGCGGGTTGTTCAGGGCGTGAATCTCGAGCTCGCAGCCATTGCAGGAGCCCGCATCGACATGACGGATACACAACGCGCGGCCGAGAATGGACAGAACGCGCTGCTGCAAGCTGTCGCGAACGCGCAAGCTCTGATCGGCATGTGGTGTCGGCTCGGTGGCGATACCGACCGCAACGATTTGGCGGAGTGTCTTCAGCATGAGTGCGCGCTACAGGTCGTGGCCGCTGTAGGAGAGGTTGAAGGACTTGTTGATGAGCGGGAAGTCCGGAACGATGTTGTCGATGATCGCGTGCTCGAGCACCGGCCAGTTCTGCCACGATGGGTCGTGCGGGTGGCAGCGGCGAATGGCGCCCCCTGCCGCCGCTTCGAGCGCGATGAACACCGGGCCGCGCCAGCCTTCGATCAATCCGGCGCCGAGCGCGCCCTCGGGCGGGACTCGCACGGAGCCACGGTGTGGCCCGTGAGGCAATGCGTCGAGAATGCGATGAATGAGACGACAGGACTCCTGCAGCTCATCGAATCGGACGGCGACGCGCGCTGCGACGTCGCCCGCGCTGCCGCCCATTTTCTCGGGCGAGAGTGCTGTGTAGGGCGCGCACGGCAGGTCGACGCGAAGATCGAATGCCTGTCCGCTCGCGCGCCCGGCAAGCCCGGTGAGCCCCAGTCGCACGGCGAGCTCGGGCGCGACCGCTCCGGCACCCGTGAAGCGATCCCGCACGCCTTCGTGCTCGTCATAGATGGTGCGCAGGGTCAGAACCTCTTGCGCAAGTGCTCTCACGCACGTGCCGAGCTGCCGGGCGCCGGCAGGTGTGAGGTCCAGCCGGGTGCCGCCTGGCACGATGGCGTCCATCAGATAACGCGCCCCGAGCGTCTCGTGCGTGGCACGCAGGAGCAGTTCCTTCAGACGCGAGAATTGCGCGAGACCGAATGCGAATCCCGCATCATTGCCGAGCGCGCCCAGGTCGCCGAGGTGGTTCGCCATGCGTTCGAGCTCGACGCACAACGCGCGCAACCACGCCGCGCGCGCCGGAATCTCCGTACCCGAGATGCCCTCGAGCGCCTGGCAGTACGCCCAGGAGAAGGCGACGGCTGAATCCCCCGAGACGCGCGCGGCGAGCCGATGCCCCTCCAGGATCGGCAGCTCGGTGAAACGCTGCTCGATGCCCTTGTGCGCATAGCCGAGCCGCTCCTCGAGCTTCAGCACTTTCTCGCCCACCACCGAGAATCGAAAGTGGCCCGGCTCGATGATGCCCGCGTGCACCGGGCCGACGGGAATCTCGTGGACGCCCTCGCCCGAAACGCGCACGAATTCGTAGGAATCGACCGCCGGCTCAGCGCTCTGGAGCGAGGCCGCCGGATCGATCAACGGCCGATACGTTGCCGGCCATGCCGCGTGGCGCAGCCACGGACGGGTGTCGGGCTGACTCGAGCGCAATCCGGAAAGGTCGGCCATCGCGCGCTGCATGCGCGCGGCGGAGGGAAAGAGCTCTTCGAGCCCCGGATAGGGTGCATTCGGATCGGCGAGCGGTAGATTCAGGACGAGTCCACCGCCCTCGGCGAGGAATGCGGCGTAAATCTTCGTTGCCGCGCCCTCGTCCCGGCTGGCCCACAATGTGAGGAGGCTCCCCCCCGCCGCGGCCAGATCCTGCGCTGCCTGTCGCCACTGCTCCCGCGAGACGCTCAATGTGCGCAGCCCCGGGGCTCCGGGTAGTGCTTCGCTGTGTGCGAGCCAGGCTCGGAGCGTCATCTCACTCGCCTCCAATCAGACGCGCCGCTGCCCGATACCAGTCCGCGAGATACGGGGGAACGTAGATACCGAGGGCGAGCACGATCGCGAGATGTGTGAACACCGGCAGGAGCGCGGGTGGGTGCGGCAGGCGTTTGGCCGTGGTCTCGCCGAACACCATCGGCTGAATGCGCCCGAAGATCGCTGCGAAGGCGACTCCGAGCGCCGCGAGCAGAATCGGCGTCGCCCACGGCTGCTCCTTCATGGCCGTGGTGAGGATCAGGAACTCGCTCGCAAAGACGCCAAAGGGAGGCATGCCGAGGATCGCGAGTGAGCCCATCATCAAGCCCCAGCCGATCGTGGGGCTGAGCGTGATGAGTCCGCGGATGTCCTCGATCAGCTGCGAGCCGGCCTTCTGCGCGGCGTGGCCCACGGCGAAGAAGATCGCGGACTTCGTGAGCGAGTGCACCGTCATGTGCAACAGCGCTGCGAAGTTCGCCACCGCTCCGCCCATGCCGAAGGCAAAGGTGGTGATCCCCATGTGCTCGATCGAGGAGTAGGCGAAGAGCCGTTTGATATCGCGCTGGCGCCAGAGGAAGAACGCCGCGAGCACTACGGAGAGCAAGCCGAACCCCATGAGCATCTGCGAGGGGAGGGAGGATTGCAGCGAACCCTCCACGAGCACCTTGCAGCGTACGACCGCGTAGATCGCCACATTCAGCAACAGACCCGAGAGCACTGCCGAGATCGGGGTCGGGCCTTCGGCGTGGGCATCGGGCAGCCAGTTGTGAAGCGGAGCGAGTCCGACCTTGGTTCCGTAGCCGACCAGCAGGAACACGAATGCGAGACTCAGCACGGCCGGCTCGAGCTGTCCCTTGACCGCATCGAGGTGCGTCCACAGCAGGGCGCTCACGCCTTCGGGGCCGAGAATCTTTTCCGCCGCGAAGTACAGCAGGATCGTGCCGAAGAGCGCCTGAGCGATGCCGACGCCGCAGAGAATGAAGTATTTCCAGCCCGCCTCCAGGCTGGCCGGAGTTCGATAGAGCGTGACGAGCAGCACCGTGGAGAGCGTGGCCGCCTCCATCGCGACCCACAGCAGGCCCATGTTGTTGGTCGTGAGCGCGACCAGCATCGTCGTCATGAAGAGCTGGTACATGCTGTGGTAGAGGCGCAGCCGCCGCGGATTGATGCGCCCGTGCTCCATCTCCACGCGCATGTAGGGACGAGAGAAGAGCGAAGTGGTGAGCCCGACAAACGCCGTGAGCGTGACGAGGAAGACGTTGAAGGGGTCGATGAAGAACTGCTCATGCGCCACGACGAGATTGCCTTCGCCGATGACGCGCACGGTGAGTGCGCAGGCGGCGAGAAAGGTCGCAAGACTCATGGCCACGTTCAGCTCGGGCGCCCAGCGCCGCGCTCCGAACGCGCCGAGAAGGAGCGAGCCGGCGAGCGGGCTTCCGAGCAGCAGCAGAAACTCCACGTCAGTGATCTCCCTCGGGTGGCAGCCCTGAGGTCGTGGGACGGTTCTCTTTCAGCGATTCGAGGTGATGCAGATCGAGGCTGTCGAATTGCTCGCGGATCTGGAAGAAGAAGATGCCGAGCACGAGCACCGCGACCAGCACGTCGAGCGCCACCCCGAACTCGACGATCATCGGCATGCCGTAGGTGGCGCTCATCGCACCGAAGAACAGCCCGTTCTCCATCGAGAGAAAGCCGACCACCTGAGAGGTCGCCTTGCGCCGCGTGATCATCGTGAGGAAGGAGAGCAGAATCACGGCGACCGCGATGCCGATCGCGTTGCGGGTGGCGGTGTTCGCAAGCGCGGAGATCGGCTGCGCGAGACCGAAGGCAAATACGACGACCAGCAGGCCGACCAGCATCGTGCCCGGGATGTTGAGCAGCGGTTCGGTGTCCCAGTACACCTGCAGGCGGCGGATGAGGCGGTGCAGGAGCCAGGGCAGGAGAATGACTTTGAGGCCGAGGGTGAGTGCAGCGGAGAGGTACAGGTGATTCTGCCCCGTGCGCCAGGCAAGCAGCAGCGTCGCGACGAGGAGCAGCGCGCCTTGCACTGCAAGCAGGTTGACGAGCGTCACGATGCGCCGCTGCGCCAGCATTGCGAAGGACAGCAGCAGCAGCAACGCGGCACAGAGGTTGAGCAGTTGCAGGTCAAATGAGGTGCCGGCCATGGCTCATGCCCCGAGTAACAGGTGCACGAGCAGACCCAGCACCGCGAAGAGAAACGCGGCGGCGAGAAACTCCGGGGCGCGGAATACGCGCAGCTTCGCCGAGATCGTCTCGATGAAGGCGAGGCCGGCGCCTGCCACCACGAGCTTCAGGGCGAGCAGCGGAATCGAGGCGAGAAGTGCCGCGGGACCGCCTTCGCCCGTCGAGATCCCCCACGGGATAAAGAGTGCAAAGCCGATGCAGGCGTAGTTGAAGAGCTTCAGAGCTGCCGCCCACTCCATGAGCGCGAGGTGGCGCGCCGAGTACTCGAGCAGCAGGGCCTCGTGAATCATCGTCAGCTCGAGGTGTGTGGAGGGGTTGTCGATCGGAATGCGCGCGTTCTCCGCGAGCAGCACCATCGTGAAGGCGATGGCCGTGAACGCGAGACTCGGGTAGAGGCCGAGTGTCTGTGTCGCGAGATTCTCGGTGATGGCTGGCAGCGCGGTAGTCGCGGAGATGAGGGAGGCGACGAAGACGACCATCAGCAGGGCGGGCTCGGCGAGGAAGCCCACCATCATCTCGCGCCGTGCCCCGAGCGTGCCGAAGGCGGTGCCGACGTCCATCGCCGCAAGCGAAAGAAAGACGCGTGCCGTGGCCAGCAGACCCACGAGGGCGATCGCATCCGCCGCAAGGGTAATCGGCAATCGGGTGCCCATCGAGGGGATGATGGCCGCGGCGGCGACCATCGCGGCGAACACGACGTAGGGCGCAACCCGGAAGAGGGGAGATGCGCTCCGGGCGATTACCGCGTCTTTGTGAAAGAGCTTGCGGATGCCGCGATAGGGGAGCCAGACGCTTGGCGCGCGCCGGTTCTGCAACCAGGCGCGGCACTGGTTGACCCAACCGAGAAAGAGTGGCGCCGCGGCGAGCGCCGCAACGAGCTCGAGTACCTGGGTGAAGATCTCGATCGGCCTCATAGGACGAGCGCCAGCAGCACGATGAGCGTCACGAAGCTATAAAGAAGGTATGTGGCGATGCGTCCCTGCTGCAGCCACGCGAAGGCATCCGCAACGCGCTGCACGATCGCGCCGATGGGTTCATACAGTCCGCGCCAGATTCGATCCCCTACGGTGACGCGATAGCGCGGTGCGTGGTCGAATGGCGAGGGCAGCTCGCGCTCCATCGTAAAAAAGGGCGCGAAGATGTGCCGGATCGGCTGACCAAAACCTTCCGCGGTGTCCTGCATGCGCGCATCCAGGCGGACGAACCCGCAGTCCCAGGGCGCTCCGCGGCGCACGCGGCGGTGGTAAAAGAGCCGCACGCCCAGCATCGTGATGAGCACAACGGCCGTCAGGGCGGCGAAAAAGATCAACGGCGAATACGACACGTGCCTGCTCGGCAGCGGTACGAGCAGCCACCACGGAGCCTCCTCGCTCGGCAAGGCCACACCGGTCAGCTGCTCGCTCACGCTGCGCAACGCGCTGACGACGTGCGTGGGCAGGAGCCCCAGCGCGAAGCACGCGAGGGCCAGCCAGGCGAGGCCGATGCGCTCGAGCACGCCGGCATCGTGCGCACGGGCGAGCGAGCTCTCGCGCGGTTGACCGAGAAAGACCACGCCGAAGAACTTGACCATGACATAGGCGGCAAGCGCGGCCGCGAGGGCGACGACCGCAGCACCCATGGGCAGCAGCATGTTGACGAACGTGCGGGGCACTTCATGCGCGAAGAGAAATGCCTGCAGTAGCAGCCACTCGGAGACGAAGCCGTTCAGGGGCGGCAGGCCCGCCAGGGCGAGCGCACCGATGAGGGTGAGCCAGGCAACCCACGGCATGCGATGGATGAGCCCGCCGAGGCGCCCAAGGTTGCGTTCGCCGGTTGAATGCAGCACGGCTCCCGTGCCGAGAAACAACAGACTCTTCATGAACGCATGATTGAGGCTGTGATAGAGGAGCGCGATCAGTGCGAGGGCGCCGAAGGAGCTCATCCCGAGCCCGTGAAACACGATCGCGAGCCCGAGGCCGGTGAAGATGATGCCTATGTTCTCGATCGAGGAGTAGGCGAGGAGCCGCTTCATGTCGGTCTGCGCCGCGGCGAACACCACCCCGTAGAGCGCACTGAAGAGACCGAAAGCAAGAGGCGCCAGTCCCCACCACCACTGCGCTTGCCCGAGCAGGTCGAAGGTGACGCGCAGCATCCCGTAGACAGCCGTCTTCAGCATCACGCCGCTCATGAGCGCCGAGACCGGTGACGGTGCGGCCGGATGCGCCTCAGGCAGCCACACGTGCAGCGGCACGAGGCCCGCCTTGGCGCCGAAGCCAAACAGGGCGAGAAAAAAAGCGATTGAGGCCCAATGTGGCGCGAGCTGCGCGCTGCGCATGGCATCGAAGGTGAATTGCCAGCTGCCACCCTGCAGCACGCCAAAGCTCAGGAGAATCGCGATCGCCCCGATGTGAGCGATCAGCAGGTAGAGAAACCCCGCGCGGCGTATCTCGGGGAGGCCGTGCTGCGTGGTGACGAGAAAGTACGAGGACAGCGCCATCGTCTCCCACGCCACCATGAATGCATAGGCGTCATCGGCTAGCAGTACGAATCCCATGCTCGCCAGGAACAGGTGGTACTGCAGGCACAACAGCCCCGGCGGGGTGCCGTGGCCACGGCGAAAGTAGCCTGCGGCGAACACCGAGATGCCCGCCGAGGCCGCCCCTAGCAGAAACAGAAAGAGACTCGTGAGCGCATCGCGGCGCACGTGCATCGGCAGATCCGGTAGTCCGATGCGCAACGTGGCCTGTTCGGGAGGTGCCCCGAGGCTCACCGCCGCCACTACGGCGAGCGCGACGCCGCAGAGGGCGCCGAGCGGGAACAGTGTCCGCCCGACAAATCCGATGCTCATCGGGCGCAGCAGGCCGATGAGCCCGATCAAACCCCACAGGGCGACGAGCGCAAGGCAGGCGGTGAGCGGAGAGTCGAGAGGAGATGTCACAGAGGCCGCTAGTCGGATACGTGTTCGATTATAATAGTACTCAACACCGATGTTGCATCCTTGGATCACGCCTTTGGCGCTCGAAGACCGCACCGCACGCCTGACGATCCTCATCGATCCGCGCAAGAAGGCGCTCTTTGAGCGGCTGTGCGCAGAGGAGGACGCGACGCCCTCTCAGGTTGTCCGTCGCCTGATCCGGCGCTATATCGAGGAGCGTACCGGCCAACCGTGGACCCCGCCGGCGGAGGCGGCGAAGCGTAGCGGGCGGGGTGGTGCGCGGCGCATCAGATAGACCTGGGGCGCCGCGCGATCAGGACCCGGCGCTGCTCGCGTGCCCCGAACTCGCAGCGGCGTGCGTGGCGGAACCGCCCATCAGCCAGAGCAGTCCCTGCAGTAGGTCCGCAGGCGTCGGCGGACAGCCCCGAATCACGAGATCGACGGGAATGACCTTCGAGACGGCGCCGACGCACGCGTAGCTGTCCGCGAACACACCGCATCCGGCACCGCAGTCCCCGACCGCAATGACCCACTTCGGCGCGGGCGTTGCAGCGTAGGTGCGCTCGAGTGCCTCGCGCATGTTGAGCGTGACCGGCCCGGTCACGAGGAGCACGTCGGCGTGGCGCGGCGAGGCGACGAAGCGAATGCCGAATCGCTCGACATCGTAGAAGGCGTTGCTGAGCGCGTGGATTTCGAGCTCGCAGCCGTTGCACGATCCGGCGTCGACTTCGCGGATGGCAAGACTTCGTCCGAGGCGCCGTGCGATGGCGCCTCGAAGCTCGGCGCCCGCGGCTTCGAGAGCCTGCGATGGCCCTGCGCCGCCCAGGGGTTCGGTGCAGGGGGCGGTGACCAGGTTTTTGAACAAGCGCCTGCGCATGATCGCTTACGTACGTGAAATTACAGATCGTGCCCGGAATACGAGCCGTTGAACGACTTGTTGCACAGCGGGAAGTCGGCGACGATGTTGCCCTCGATTGCGGCCTCGAGCAGCGGCCACAGGAACCACGACGGATCGCGCAGATGGCAGCGCTCGATGCGCTGGCCCGGGCCGATGCGCGTGTACGCGAGCACATCGCCGCGAAATCCCTCGACGAGCGCGCAGCCCTCGACACTCGCAACGGGCATGGCGATGATCGGCAGGCGTACGACGCCGCGCGGGAGCGATGCAAGCGCCGCCTCGATCCAGTCGAGGCTCCGCTCAATCTCGCCTATCCGGACCCACACCCGCGCATCGACGTTGCCCTCGGAGCGCGTTGCAATTTCGATCGGCGCCGCGTCGTACGGCGGATAGGGCAGGCAGATTCGCGCATCGAACGCCCGGCCGGAGGCCCGCCCCACGTATCCGGGCGCTGCGAATTCCGCAGCCAGCGCCGGCGTGACCACCCCGGTGCCGACCGTGCGGTCCTGAAGGGATGCGGTGTTCTCGTAGAGCTCGATCAGCTCGGGAAATTGCCGGCGCAGGCGCTGAATCAGCAAACGGATCGCCTCCTCGCCCGCGCCCGAAAGGTCTGCGGACACTCCACCCGGAACGATGCGGTCCATCATCAGTCGATGCCCGAAGGCGGCGGCGCACGTGCGCAGCGTCTCCTCGCGCAGGATTCCACACTCGGCATGCATCATCGAAAACGCAGCGTCATTGCAGATCGCCCCGACGTCGCCCAAGTGGTTCGCGATTCGTTCGAGCTCGGCCATCACCGCGCGCAGCCCCAGCGCACGCGGCGGCGGGCTGAAATCGAGCGCCGCTTCGGCGGCGCGAGCGAAGGCGAACGAATACGCCACGGTGCTGTCGCCCGATACGCGCGCCGCGATCCGCGCGGCCTCGTCGATCGTCCTGCCGCGCAGGAGTTTCTCGATGCCCTTGTGTGTGTACCCGAGGCGTTCTTCGAGCCGGACAACCGTTTCACCGCTCGCCGTGAACCGAAAATGCCCGGGCTCGATGATTCCTGCATGCACGGGACCGACCGGGATCTGATGCAGACTGGGCCCTTCAGCCCTGAGGAAGCGGTAGGCAGGCGAGTCCGCAGGAGCGCGCGGCGCCTCGGCAAGCGGCGCCTGGACGGGCCAGCGTCCGTGGTCGAGCCATGGTCGCGGATCGGGCAGCCCGACCACTTCGATGCCGAAGAGATCTGCGATCGTTCGCTCGAGGCGTGAGGCCGGCGCATGAAAGACTGCGAGCGAGGGGACTCTTCCGTCGCGCACGCGCAGCGATGCGCCAAACATCTGTCGCGTCGTAGACTCGTACAGCGCGCACTGCACAGCCGTTGCATCGCCCCACAGCCCGAGCAAATCGAGCTTGCCTTCACGCAGCGCCTCGCCGATGCCGCGCCACAACGCGGGATCGGCCTCGACGAGTGGCCATCCGCGATGGGTGGTCGAGCGTGGCAGGTCTCCGAACAAGGCTGTCAGCATCGGTGCCTCTATCCAAGCTGGCTCGCGACGTGGCGAAACCACGCGACTACGGGCCCGGGCAAGTAGATGCCGGCGGCGGCGACCAGGCCCAGGTGCAGCGCCATCGGGGCGAGGCGGTACGCCGGGAGCGAGTGTTGCTTGGCGGTCTCGCCGAAGGCCAGGGCGTGAAGGCGCAACATGAGCGCGCTGAAGGCGATCAGCAGCCCGACCACCAGCAGAATTGCAATCCACGGCGAGCGGGCAAATGTCGACGTCACCAGCAGAAATTCGCTCGTGAACACGCCAAACGGCGGCAACCCCGCGATCGCGACGACGCCGACCACCAGCAACCAACCGAGCAGCGGCTGACTGTGCGTCAGGCCCCGGATATCCGCGATGCGCTGCGTCCCCTCGAGCTGGGAGATGTATCCGACGCCGAAGAAGATCGCGGACTTCGTCAGGCTGTGCATGGTCATGTGCAGCAGCCCCGCAAAGTTCGCGAGCGGTCCGCCGAGTCCGAAGGCGAGCGTGATGATCCCCATGTGCTCGATCGAGGAATACGCGAACATGCGCTTGATGTCGCGCCGGCGGGAGATCATGAAGGCCGCGAAGACGAGCGACAGGAGTCCCATCGTGACCATCATCGGACCTGGGGAGAGGACTTGCGGGTTACCGGCCATGATCAGCTTGAAGCGCAACAGCGCGAACAGCGCCACGTTCAGCAGCAAGCCCGACAGCACGGCGGAGATGGGCGTGGGACCCTCGGCGTGCGCATCCGGAAGCCATGCGTGTACCGGTGCGAGGCCGACTTTCGTGCCGTAGCCGAGCAGCAGGAATACGAACGACAGATTGAGCAGGGCGGGATCGAAGCTGGCGGAGTTCGCGGCCAACCGATCCCAGGCCATCGCGAGGACCCCCTGGCCCAGGTGCTCCTGAGCCGCGAGGTACACCAGGATCGTGCCAAAGAGGGCGAGGGCGATGCCGACCGAGCCCAGAATGAAGTATTTCCACGCCGCTTCGAGTGCTGCGCTCGTGCGGTAAATGCCTACCATCACCACGGTGGTGAGCGTTGCGAGCTCGATCGCCACCCACATGAGCCCGATGTTGTTCGACACCAGCGCGAGATCCATCGCGAACATCAGCAGCTGGTACATGCCGTGGTAGAAGCGCAGGTCGCGCGCCTTGAGCCGGCGCGCGTGCACCTCGTGTGCGATGTAGCCGGCGCTGAACACGCTGGTCGTGAAGCCGACGAGCGCGCCGACGACGAGGAAGACCGTGTTGAGGTCGTCGACCAGGAGATAGAGCGAAGGCTCCGGCCGGTGAACGTAGAGCACGCCGGCGCATGCGAGCGTGACGGCGCAGAGCGCCACGTTGAGCGGAGCGGCAATGCGGTAGCTCGGGATCAGCGCGAGGATCAGGGCGCCCAGCGCGGGCGTCCCCAGCAATCCTGCCAGCGCCGCCATTCCAAGCGACGCGTTCACGAGCCCGACTCACCGCGCGACATGTCGAGCGCCCGCAGGTCGACCGTGTCGAATCGCTCGCGGATGCGGAACAGGAAGATCCCGACGACGATGAATGCGATGAGGACCGAGAATCCGACGCTGATCTCGACGACGAGCGGCATGCCCCGTGCGCCGGTCGCGGCGAGCACCAGGCCATTCTCGAGCGACATGAATCCGATGACCTGACTCACGGCGTTGCGGCGCGTCACCATCATCAGGAATCCGAGGAGCACGACCGACAGCGCGAAGGCCAGATCCTCACGCACGAAGGCGCCGGCAGACTGCGTCACCGGCAGCATGACGACGATCGACAGCCCGACCAATGCGATTCCGAACAGCATCGTCGGTCCGATGCTCACCACGGTCTCGATCGTGCGATGAATCCCCAGGCGCACGACGATTCGATGCAGCGCGACCGGAATGATCACGCCCTTGAACAGCAGGGCGATGATCGCAGTGATGAAGAGATGCGGGGCGCGCTGCAAATACGCCTGCCAGCCGACGGAGAACGCCAGGACGAAGGCGTGCAGCGCGAAGAAGTTGAGTAGCGCGAACATACGGTCCTGATAGAGCAACAAGAAGCTCACCAGGACCATGGAGCCCGCGAGGAGATGGGCGATGTCACTATCGAGTGCGGTCACCTCGACACCCGTGAGACGAACAGCAGGATCGTGCCCAGGAGCCCCAGCATGAGTGCGACCCCGAGGAACTCGGGCACGCGGAACACGCGCATTTTCGCGATCGCCGTCTCGAACACGACCAGAAGGAAAGCCAGCACCGTCAGCTTGATCGCGTAGGCGCCGAGTCCGATGGCGTACGCGACGGCGCCGGCGCCGGAGACCGCCGTGCCCCACGGTGCAAAGACACACGCGATCAGCGACAGGTACAGCAGTAGCTTCAATGCCGCGGCCGCTTCGATGACTGCCAGATGCCGGCCGGAGTATTCGAGAATCATCGCCTCGTGCACCATCGTCAGCTCCAGGTGCGTCGCGGGGTTGTCCACCGGAATGCGGGCGTTTTCCCCGATCGACACGATGATGAGTGCGACGAGGGCGAGCGCGAGCGAAATGCTCAGGCCCGCCTGCGGCCCGAGCATGTAGGCTGATATCGAGGAGAGCTGCGTCGAGCCCGCGAACAGGGAGAGGGTGAAGACCGCCATCAGCATTGCGGGCTCCGCGAGCGAGGCGAACATCATTTCACGGCTCGAGCCAATGCCGCCGAAGCTCGTGCCAACATCGAGACCCGCAAGGGCGAGCAGGAAGCGCGCGGTCCCGAGAAGAGCAACGATGACGATGAGATCGGCGGCCGCGCTCCACATCAGCCCGGTGGCAAACGTCGGGACCAGTGCGGCCGCGACCCACGTCGTCGCGAAGATCAGGTACGGTGCGGCGCGAAACAGCCAGGAGGCGTTCTCGGCGATGACCGCTTCCTTGCGGGTCAATTTCCACAGGTCGCGATAAGGCTGCAGGACCGATGGACCGCGCCGGCGCAACAGCCGGGCACGGATCTTGCGAGTCACGCCGCACAAGAGCGGGGCGAGGCCGAGCACCAGGGCGGACTGCGCGAGCTGGGTGAGCCACGCGCGGATCATCGCCACGTCCCGACGATGATCAGCAGCACGACCAAGGCGCCGAACACGAGCGTCAGGTAGGTTCGGATCGTCAGGAACTGCATCCGGTTCAACCGTTCGGTCATCGCCTCGACGAGTTGGATGACAGGTACGTACAGCGCGTCCCAGATCGTGTCGCGCAACTCGACCTGCAACTTCGCGACCGCGCTGTCGCCGGGCTTCGGCATGAAGACGTGTTCGCGCGCGCGAAAGACCGCGCTGCCGAACACGCGCCGGATCGGCTGCGCGAAGCTCCCGGCGGTGTACTGCGTCGCCGGATTCGCATCCGGAAAGCCGCAGTCCCACGCGGCGGATCGCCGCAAGGCGTGCGAAGCGAGCCGCCGCACCACCAGGGCGGTCGTCGCGGCGCCGATCAGCATCATGGCGAACACGAACAGGCCGTTATAGGAGCTGCGGCCGGCCTCGATAGGCACGATGCTGAACCAGGGCTGCACGGACTGCGGCGCGAGCCGCGCTCCGACGGCCATCTGCGTCACGGTGCCCAGGCTGTCGATGACGAACCCCGGCAGAACTCCGGCGAGCAGGCAGAGGATTGCGAGGATCAGCATGGCGCCGCAGGACCAGCGATCGCTCTCGCGTGCCACCGTTGCAGCGCTGGAACGCGGCCGCCCCAGGAACGTCATGCCGAACGCCTTGACGAAGCACGCTGCCGCGAGGGCTGCGGAGCAGGCGAGCGTGGCGCCGATGGCCGGTACCAGCAGCCTCGGAACCCATTGAGGCAGTTGCGGGCTCAAGAGAATCGCCTGGAAGGTCAGCCACTCGGAGACGAATCCGTTGAAGGGCGGAAGCGCGGAGATGGCGATGCAGCCGGCGAGGAATGCGATCGCCGTCACCGGCATGCGGTGGATCAATCCGCCCAGGTGTTCCATGTCGCGCTCGCCGGTCGCGTTGAGCACCGCCCCGGAGCCGAGAAACAGCAGACTCTTGAAAAGGGAATGGTTGAATACATGGAAGATCGCCGCCGCGAACGCCAGCGCCGCCGCTGAGCCCAGGCCGCTTGCCTCGAACGCGAGCGCCAGGCCCAGACCGATGAAGATGATGCCTATGTTCTCGACCGTGTGGTACGCGAGCAGCCGCTTCAAGTCGTGTTCCATCAACGCATACAGAACTCCGAGTAGCGCCGTGATGCCTGCGACAACCAGCACCGGAACGCTCCACCACCACGAGGGCGGACCGGAGAGATCGAACACCACTCGCACGAAGCCGTAGACGGCAACCTTCGTCATGACCCCGCTCATCAATGCGGACACGTGGCTCGGGGCGGCCGGATGCGCGAGCGGCAACCATGCGTGCAACGGCACGAGCCCCGCTTTTGAGCCGGCACCGACCAGCGCCAGGACGAGAACGATCGGGCCGACACCCGATGCCGCAGCGCGTCGGATCTCCTCGAACGCATAGCCGCCATCGGCGCCCGCGAGCAGACCGAAGGCGAGCAGCAGGGTGAGTGCGCCGCCGGTCGCCATGATGAGGTAGACGAGCGCCGCGCGGCGGTTGTCCGCGGAACCGTGCTCGCTCACCACGAGCGCCCAGGACGCGAGCGACATGAATTCCCAGCCCACCAGGAAGGAAAATGCATCCTGTGCGAGCAGCACGAGATTCATCCCGGCGATGAATGCCGGGTAGAACGGCACGACACGCTGCGGCTCGCGTGCATGCACTCCGTAGCCAATCGCGTAGCCACTCACGATTGCACTGGCCACATTGACGATGACCGCGAACGCCGCGCTCAGTGGATCGAACCCCAGCAACGTGTGGCCAAGCGGCAGTCCGACCGGAATCTCGAGAGCCTCGAACGGCGCAACCGGCGCGAGCAGGGCGAGAAGCGCGATGCCGGCGAGTGCCGAACAGATCAGCATGCACGCTGCGTAAATGAGCCGGGTTCCGACAGCCCGTCGTGCAGCAAGGATTCCCAGGACGGCCAGCATGAGCAGCACGCCCACGCTCACCGCCGCGAGCTGGCTCAGGGAAGAGGGGCTCGCGAGCGACATCACCTATCCCGGCAGCAGATGGATCATTTCGCGGCTGTTACCGGCATCGCGGGCGCCGTGCGTACAGTTGTATTCACACCTGGAGCGAGGAACGTGCCGACGGTCCGCAATGCGGGTTCTTGCGCGGTCATACCACTCCGATTATGCTTTTATTATTCTACGATGTAATTCCCATGTAAATGAAGAACAGCACGGTCGTGCATCCTGAAGAGCGCACCGCTCGTCTCACGGTCCTGATCGATCCGCGCAAGAAGGCAGTTTTCGAACGGCTGTGTGCGCAGGAGGATCTCACTTCCTCGCAGGTCCTGCGCCGCATGATTCGTGCGTATATCGAGGAGCGCCAGGGGCGGCCCTGGACCCCGGGCGAGGATGGCCCGGTCGGCAGGGCAAGGGTGGTTGGCCGAGGTGCGACCAAACGCCGGCCTTCGCGGACCTGAGGCCCGCATGGATTCGCATCACTGGCGCGCGCGGAGAGTTTCGGACTTCCGCTTTGGCGCGGCTCCGCCAACAAGCGTCCCGCGGGGCCCTATTCGGTTACAGGCGTTGCGACCTTGAGAATCGATTCCCGCAAGAGCCGTGCATAGGCTCCCTGCGGGCGATCGATGACGTTCTGCAATCGCGCCTTCCTCGACGATCCGGCCGGACTTCATCACGTAGACCCGGTGAGCCAGCTGCCGCACGACGGCCAAATCGTGCGTGATGAACAGATAGCTGACCAAGAGCTCTTTCTGCAACTTCCTGAGCAGCTCCAGAATCTGCGCCTGCACGGAAACGTCGAGAGCCGACACGGCTTCATCAAGCACTATGAGCTTCGGCCGGACAGCGAGAGCGCGCGCGATAGCAACGCGCTGGCGCTCACCTCCGGAAAGTGCCGCCGGCTTGCGAGTCGCGTGATGCCGAGCAAGGCCGACTTGGTCGAGCAGTTCGATCAGAGCTTCCTCGCCACTGCCGGAATGAGATCCATGCAGAGACAGTATTTCGCGCAGGGTGGCGCCGATCGTGAGCGCCGGATTCAAGGTGGAGTAAGGGTCCTGAAATACGATCTGTACCGTGGACCGGACCCGACGGCGTTCAGGCACAGATAGCGCATCAAAGCGCTCGATTCGCAGTCCCTCGAGCGTGATCGTTCCAGCATCCGCTGTCTCAAGCCCCAGCACACATCGTCCGAGAGTGGACTTCCCTGAGCCCGACTCACCCACGATGCCCACGGTTTCGCCAGGCTTCACGTGAAGCGTGATTCCGTCCAGCGCCCGTACCTTGCTGATCCGCCTAAATCGCCGGTGGACGAAGTCCTTGCTCAGGCCCTCGATCCGAAGTAACTCTGGAACGACGTCGAAATCAGGCTGTCCAGGCTGCAACCGGCGCGGCCGTCGTCTCGAGTCCGCTAATTGCGCTCCAATTTCGTCCACCCGTAAGCACGCCGATCGACGCCCGTCAGCGACCTCCACGAGGGCCGGAACGTCCTTGCGAACAGCGCGGTTCAGCCCACTCGCAACGCGCGGCGAATGGACAGCTGTCCCCGATATCACTGGCCCTCGGCACTGAGCCGGGAATGGCGTTGAGATCCTCGCATCGGCCATCGATTCGCGGTTCCGCCAGGAGTAGGGCCAGCGTGTAGGGGTGGAGCGGCGTTTGCGCCACGTCAGTTGCAGGGCCTGCTTCCAGAGATGATCCTGCATACAGTACGTTGATGCGATCGCAGAAAGTAAATGCAACCCCGAGATCGTGCGTAATGAGAACGAGCGCCATGCCTCGCGACTTCTGCAAGGAACGCAGCAATTGAAGAATCTCGCGCTGGATGCTGACGTTGAGCCCGGTCGTCGGTTCATCGGCAATGAGGAGACGCGGATCCCGGGCCAGCACGCAGGCAATCGCGACTCGCTGCCGCATGCCTCCGGAAAGTTGAAAGGGATATCGGTCCGCAATCGCGGGATCGCCAATGCCGACTTCAGCAAGGCGACGTAGCACTTCCGCGCGGCGTTCCGATTTCGAGAGGCGATTTCCCGAACGGTTTTCCCGTAGCGTTTCCTCGACCTGCCGGCCACACCGCATCAGTGGGTCCAGCATCGTAAACGGGTCCTGCAATACCATGCCGATGTCGGCGCCACGCAGGCTCGCGCGTTCGCGCGGGCTCATGCCGACCAGTTCGCGGCCATCAAAGGTGATGCTGCCCGAGATTTCCATTCCCGGCGGCGTAAGGCCGATGATCGCGCGCGCCGTCAATGACTTGCCGCTGCCCGATTCGCCGACGATCCCGATGACCTCGCCGGCCGCGAGATCGAGGTCGAATGCCGAGACGATGGGCCAGCTTCGCCCGCCACGCTGACCGCGAACCGTAAGTCCGCGGACCGAAAGCAATGGCTTCGCGGCGGCGGCGCCCACCGAGATCCCGGAGCGCTGCGAGCCGAAAAAGCCGCTCATCGTTCGTGGCCTCGTTGCGAGAAGCGCTCAAAGCTGGCGTCTCCGAGGATGGCGGCGCTCGCCGCAGTCAGTGACACGAGCAAGGCGGGCGCGACTGCGGCGAGCGGATTCTCGTAGATGATGTCACGGGCTTCGAACACCATCCGTCCCCAATCGGGGGTTCCCAACGGCAGACCGAGGCCCAGGAAGGACAGCGTGGTCAGGCCCACGAGACCCAGTCCGAAATTGAGGAAAGCGTCCGTCACCAAGATGGAGACCGTGTTAGGCCATAAATGACGCGCCATGATCCGCGCAGCCGAAAGCCCGGCCGTTCGTCCCGCCTCGATGTAAGGAAGATGCCGTTGCTGGAGGGCCAGCCCCCGCATCATCCTGACCTCATAAGGAGTCGCGAACAGGATCAGGATACCGATGGTGAGCGTCGATGAGCCCCCAAGCAGACCGGCAAGGACGATCGCAACGAGCAAGCTGGGAAACGAAATCATCAGGTCGACCCAGCGCATCAAGACGCTGTCGAGGAGTCCGCCGAAGTAGCCTGCGGGAATGCCCAGAAGGCTGCCGAGCAATGCGACTCCGAGCGCAATCGCAAGAGCGCCGATGAGTGGATTGCGGGCACCGACGATCGCCCGGGACAGAACGTCGCGCCCCAGCTGGTCGGTGCCCAGAAGATGCTCGGCGCCGGGCAACGACGCCGCCGACATGAGATTGAGCTCCTGCGGATCGCGCGGCGCGGCGAATTCCCCGAAGGTTGCACAGAACGCCATCAGCGCAATCACGGCTGCGCTTGCAACGACCGAAAAACGCATGCGCGGGCGACGGCTGGCACCGGATTCGCTCGACGGCGCAGGAAACGTCATCGAGCCCCCTGCGCCAGACGGATGCGCGGATTGAGGGCGAAACAGACGACGTCCACCAGGATGTTCATGCCGACGATCAGTGCGGCATAGATGACGATGAGCCCCTGGATCATCGGGATATCTTTCGAGTAAAGCGATTCGAGCAGCAGCAAGCCGAGACCGGGCAGGCTGAAGACGATTTCGATCAGAATGCCCCCCGTGATGAGGGATGCGAGCACGAAAGCTCCCATCGTGACGATCGGAATCGCGGCGTTGTGCAGCACGTGGACCAGGAGCGTCCGGCGCGACGACAAGCCTCTGGCACGCGCGAATGTCACGTAGTCCTGATCGAGTTCAGCGATCACGGCGGCTCGCGTGATGCGCAACATGTACGCGATGGCGCCGGCGGCAAGGGCAACCGCCGGCAAGGTCAGGTGCTCCAGGCGGCCAGTGAAGCCCTCGCCTGCTCCGGCGACAGGGAAAAGCTCCAGCGCGACCGCGAAAACGTACAGCAGGAGGACGCCGACGGCAAATGGCGGAGAGCAGAGAGCGAACAGGCTGAAAGCCGATATTACCCTGTCGACGGCGCTGGACCGGCGCAGCGCTGCGAGGATGCCAAGGGGAATGGCAACGCACAGCGTGATGACGAAGGCATAGACGCCGAGGAATGCGGAAACGCCGTAACGCTCCGTGATCGTCCTGATGACCGGTTCACGCGTGCGCGGCGAGATGTTGAAGTCGAGACGCACTGCGTTCGCAAGCCATGACAGGTATTGCTGTGGCAACGGCTGGTCCAGGCCGTATTGCCGGCGGATGGCCGCCACCACTTCCGGCGTGGCTTTTCCATAGCCGAGAAGCGCGTCTTCAATGCTTCCTGGGGCGAGGTGAGTGAGGCTGAATGCGAGCAGCGAAGCGGCCAGCAGGATCGTGATCGCACCGACAAGCCGACTCATCGCGCCCGCTCAAGCCGGTGGCCGCAGAAATTGAGTCCAGATCGGGCTGCCGATCGCCCACCACTTGAAGTCGTCCACCACGACTTTCCTGGTGCTGAAGGCAACGGCCTCATCGGGCCAGAAGAGGTAGTAGTACCCACAATCCTCGGCGAGTCGCCGTGTCAGTTCCCGCGCCAGAGGGCCGCGCAACGCCGGATCGGACGTTGATTGGCACCTGGCGACGAGCGCATCGATCACGGGACTCTTCAAGTTTGAGATGTTCCAGCTGCCGGCTTCAGCCTGTTGACTCAGCACCGTGAAGACGGTGTTCCAAAGAGGATCCGGATATTCGGTTCCCCATTCGGCGATGAAGATGCCGACCCGTTTGGTCCGCCGGAAAAACCTCGAGCGGTATTCGTCCCGGGACACCGATTCCAGATTGAGCCGGACGCCGATCCGGGCAAGACCTGCCTGCCAGACCTGCATGATATATTCCGATTCGGTCAGCGCCTCGACCGGCACGGTGAGCTCGAATCCGCGGGGCACTGCGGACTGCGCCAGTTCTTCCCGCGCCCTCTCGAGATCGTAGGCATTCTGCGGAAGCGCTTCAAAGACCGCTTTGATCTCATTTGCCGGGAGCAGCTCGTTCCATGTTTCGGGAGGCGCGAAGGCCTGAGCCAGCCGCGCGCGTCCGCGGAACAGAACATGCTTCAATCCCTGCCGGTCAAGAGCGTGAGCCAGCGCCCGGCGGACGTGGACGTTGTCGAGCGGCTTGACCTCCCGATCAAAAGCGGCCCACCAGCAGCGCGCGGAAGGATATGTGATGACCTTGACGCCGGGGATGCGTTTCCAGCGGTCCACTGCAATCTTCGGCACATTCAGTGAGCCGCCGATTTCACCGGCCTTGAGCGCCAGGAACCGCGAAGCATCGTCTGCAATCCCGCGCAGGACGATACGCTTGATTGCCGGCTTCTTTCCCCAGTAGCCCTCATTGCGCACGAGCTCGACGCGGTCGTCGGCGGCATAGCGCACTATTCTGAAAGGACCGGTTCCGATTGTGAGGACCGAGGAAGTTCCGAGGTCCTTCCAATGCGCTTTGGCGAAATCGGACTTGACGATGTAAGAAGCCGTCATCCCGGCGACGGCGGCAAAGTAAACGTGCGGCTCCTTCAGCCGGAACATGACGCTGCCGTCCGCCGTCATTTCAATCGCGTCATATCGCTGGGGAAACAGCCAGGCAAAATTTGAGGCCCAGCGCTCTTCGCGATGGCGGGTAAATGCGTAGATGACATCCTGCAACGTAAGCGGGGATCCATCCCAGAATCGAACGCCTTTTCGCAGTTTGAAGATATAAGTAAGTGGGTCTGGATTCGACCACGACTCGGCCAACTTCGGTTGGAGCCTCGCCTCCTCATCGAGATAGAGAAGCCCTTCGAGAGCGATTGACAGGGAATAGAACTGATAGGCAGTCGCCGGCCCACGCGTCAGATCCAGCGGTGGCCCGCCTCCTTCCCAGTCGACGGCCAGCGTCAACTCATCGATGTCGGCGCCATGCGGCGCCGCGTTTATCCTGGTCGAGGGCAAGAGAAATGCCGAACAGGCAAGCGTGGCACTGCGCAAAAACCCCCGACGATCTGCTTTCTGCTGCATCAACCACCGGGAGTGTCTTCAACCGGATTGCACTTGATGTATTTCTTATGAGTATTCTTCGTAAGCCGGTACATGAGCTCGAATAGCGAACAGTCGAAGCTGGACGCCAGATCCATGCCGGTGATCTGCTCCGCCCCCTGGCTGCCCAACAAGACGACTTCAGCCCCAACCTGCGCTGCGGGAATATCAGTCACGTCCATTACCGTGCTTTCGATACCGCGAGGATTGCTGATTACACGCGCGCGCCGGCCGCAGATCAGAACATCACTGGGTTTGTTTGCGGGAAAGCCGTCAGCAAACCCCACGGGTGCAACCGCTGCACGCAGCAAACTCGTTCCGCGAACCGCTGGATCGACCGGATACTCCTGAATCTGTGTGATGCGGCTCTTGATCGCGCGGACTGCGGGACGCGTCTGGGCCCGGCCAGCCCACTCGCCCGGAAGCTGGCCGAGCAGCAAGCGGCCGGGGTCGACGGCCGTGTAGAGCAGGTCAGGGTAAGCGAGTATGAATCGGCTGCTCGCGAACAGGCGGTCGAGATTCTTCAGTCCCGAAGCAACGGCAAGTTCGTAGGCATTGTCCAGTGTGCGAGCTTGCCTGCGCACCCCATCGCTATCCTCCGGATTGATCGCGTGGGAATAGATGCCGACAAGATGCAGATTGCGCGCGTGCTTCACGGCCTCGAAGGCTTCAGCCCATTGGCTTGCGACGAAACCATAGCGCACAGCGCTGCAGTCTATTTTCAGAAAAGCGTCGACTCGCCGTGAAAGCGCAGCGAAGGCGGCGAGGCCGGGGAAATCATGTATCGAGACGATCGCATCGAGAGCTGCGACGGCCGCTGCCTGCTCCGGAAGCGTCGATGAAAAAAGCAGAATGGGCAGCGTGAGACCGGCGCCTTTCAGTACCTCGACATCATGCGGATCGGCCACGGCGAGCGCGTCAGCTCCCGCTTCAGCGACCGTTCTTGCGACCGGAACGAGCCCGCAACCGTAGGCGTCAGCCTTGACACAGGCGAACAGCTTGACGCCGGGTCCAATCAGACTTCGGGTCAATCGGACGTTGTGCACGATGGCATCGAGGTCTATCTCGACCCATGTCGGACGAGCCAGCTCAGCCATTCCCTTTCAATGCGCCTGGATCAATGCCAATCGTGGAATAGAAATGCCGCAGGTATGCCGGCCTGACGTCCCTCTCCGTATTCATCTGTTCACGCCGCCGCCGGGTCTCGTCAAGGTCGACTTTTCCGCCGCGAATCACCACTCCGTACACATCGTCGGCGTATTGCGCGGTTATGAATTCATTTTCAACGTCTGCAAGCACCCTGTCAGGGTCTCGCTCGAGCGGCTTCCCATGGCCACCTCCGCCCGCCTGAATATGCTGGATCACGTCACCACGCCGCAGCTTGAGGCTTTCCATCGGGCAGGTCGGCAGCAGTCTTTGATCCGGGCCGGGATTCAGGATATTCCATGAAGGCGTGCCAGGCAGGCCCCCCGCAAGCCCATAGGGCAGTATCGAACGGCGATCGGACCGTAGATCGAGATTGACCTCGTCCGCCAGCATCCGGAACGCCCGGGTGTGGGCATAGCCGCCGCGAAAGCGACCTGGTCCACCCGAGTTCGGCACAAAGGCGTAACGGGTTATCTCGATCGGCAGCGTCGCCTCGATAACCTCGACCGGCTGATTGGTGCCGTTGCCGGCGAGATTCGATACGCCCTCCAGGCCATCGGACTCCGGTCGGCCGCCCCAGCTGCCGAGCAGGAATGCCGATAACACGAACGACTTACCGCTGTCATCGCGACCACCAAAACACAGAGCCGTGGGCCCACCCTCGCAAGCAGCCGGGATGCGCTTCGGAGCGGCTTGCGCCAGGGCGCCGAACAAGACGTCCAGCATCCGGTAGGCGATGATGCCGCGTGATGCACACGCCGCCGGCTCCAACGGGTTCACGATCGTTCCGGCCGGGGCGCTCACACTGATGGGTCGAGTGAAGCCCTGGCAGTTCGGGATCGGCGCACGCGCCATGCAGCGTATCGCGACGTAGGCCATCGATTTCGTGGTGGCTATCGGGCCGTTGATCGCAGCCTTGACCTGGGGCGAAGTGCCGGTCCAGTCGATCTGCACGTCGCTGCCGGAAATCGTCAATGCAACCTTGAAGCGGATCGGCTCCGGCGTGTCACCGAGACCGTCGAGCCAATCCTCGAACTCGTAAACGCCGTCGGGAAGAGCGGCGATCTCCTCCCGCATCAGGTACTCCGCATAATCGTGCAGCGCTTCGACGTAGCGGTTGAATTCCTCGAGGCCAAATTTCTCGACGACCTGAGTCAATCCACGCTCGCATGTGCTGCACGCCGCGAGCTGCGCTCCGAGGTCGCCCATGACCTGTATCGGCAGGCGTACGTTCTTCTCGATGATTTCGATCAGAGTACGGTTCGGCTTTCCCGCCTCGTACAATTTCAACGTGGGAATTCGTAATCCTTCCTGGTAGATCTCGGTGGCATGGACACTCATGCTGCCCGGTGAGCTGCCACCGATGTCGCACTGATGTCCGAGCGTTGCCGCGTAGCCGACGAGCTCCCCGTTGAAAAAAACCGGCCGGACAATGAACACATCCGGCAGGTGCATGCCGCCGGATCCATAGGGGTCGTTTGAGATGAACACGTCGCCAGGACGGGTGGTCGCGCCATGTTCGGCAACTATCCGCCGCATCGCGTCCGGGAACGAGCCCAAATGGATCGGGCCCGTGATTCCTTGAGCAATAAAGCGCCCCTGCCGATCGCATACGGCAGTGGAAAAATCGAGACCGTCACGCAGGGTTATCGAATACGACGTGCGCAGGATCACGAGAGCCATCTCGTCGGCGATCGCGCCCAGACCGTTCTTGATGACTTCAAGGGTCACCGGGTCGATCCCCTCGTTCACCGGTGAATCCCCCGCCCGATTAGAACGTGAATTTCGATATTTGCCAGGGAATCGAGCGATGCCCGGCATCCCGGGGGGATGACGCACGTTGCATCGTATTCCTCGATGATTGCCGGACCGTCAACCGGCGCGCCGCCGAGATCCTTGCGGACAAGGACAGGCGTATCGATTGTGCCGGTGCGTGGCCCGAAGTAAGCCTCGCGTCGGGCTTGTGCAGGAGCACTTTCCCCGTGGAGCCGCAAGGTGCGACCCGGATCGAATTGCCCGGGGATTGGCATCGCGGCGCGTGCCCTGACTCGGATATTGACGAGCTCGACGGGGTGCCCGACACGTTTGTGCCCATAAGTACGTTCGTGTTCGTCATGAAACGAGTCGATGAGGCTGCCGGGCGTCGGCTGATTCAGCTGCCCGTGTCCGACCCGCACGCTCAATTCAAATGACTGTCCAACATATCGCAGGTCGGCTGAGCGCGTAGTCACGATTTTCTCGCGCGCGTGTCCATCGACTTCGAGCTGGGCAACGACCGTATCTTCAAGCTGTCGGTATTCTCGGTCGATCTCGCGCGCGTCGAAATCCGCCACATTGCCCAGAATACTTTTCTGGGCATCGTATTCCGCGTCCGAAAGCAGCAGGCCCAGGGCACTGAAGACGCCGGGCATCGGCGGGATCAGCACACGCCTTATCCCGAGCACCCGGGCGATCTCCAGGGCCATCAGGGGACCGTTTCCGCCGAATGCGCAGAGCGTGAAGTCGCGCGGGTCACGTCCGCGATAGGTTGTAACTGCCTTGACCGCCCGGACCATATTCGATCCGGCAATCGTGAAGATCCCGTGCGCCGCCTCCAGAAGTGACTTGCCAAGCGGCCTGGCCACCTGCTCTTCCAGCGCGGTCCGCGCCCTCGCCGAGTCCAGCCGGACCGCGCCGCCGGCCAGATAGTCTGGATTGAGATATCCGAGCACAAGAAGTGCATCCGTCAGCGTTACCGTCTCTCCCCCTGTGGCATAGCACACGGGACCAGGAACCGATCCCGCGCTTTGTGGGCCCACATGCATATGCCCGGCCTTGTCCAGCCACACCTTGCTGCCGCCTCCGGCTCCGATTTCCGACACATCGATGACTGGCAGCTTGATCGGATATCCGCCACCGGAAGCCAATCGGCTCGACAGGTTGATGCCGGTTCCGACCTCGTACTCCGTCGTCTTGGCCGGCTCACCGTCCTCAATAATGGCCGCCTTCGCGGTCGTGCCGCCCATATCGAGCGTGATCAGATTGGATGCGCCGATTTTCCTGGCCACACGGGCCGCCGCGATGACGCCTGCGGCTGGCCCCGACTCCAGGATGGACACCGGCTTCTCCGACACAGCCCTCGCGCTCATCAGGCCACCGCTCGACTGCATGATTTGCAAGGGTCGGCGGATGCCCATTTTCTGCAGCTTTCCCGTAAGCGCCTCGATGTATCTGCCTACAACGGGCCCGAGTAACGCGTTTACGACCGCTGTCGAAGTCCGCTCATATTCGCGTATCTCGGGCAGGATCGCATGCGAACAGGTCACGTAGGTGCCGGCCGGCATTGCCTGGCGCACCAGTGCCGCGACCGCTTTTTCGTGCAACGGATTGATGTACGCGTTAATCAGGCAAATGGCGACTGCCTCAACGCCTTCATCTCGCAGCCGGCTTGCAGCGGTGATGACCGAAGACTCGTCCAGCGGCACGCGCACCTCGCCGCGTGGGCCGATTCGCTCAATAACTTCCAGACATAGGCGTCTCGGCAGCAAGGCAACCGGCTTTTCGTAATCGGGGTTGTACATTTCCGCGATTCGAGTGCGTCGCAGTCCCAGAACATCGCGGAAACCCTGAGTCGTGATCAGCCCCGCCCGTGCGCCCTTGTGCTCCAGAATCGCATTGGTCGCGACCGTCGTCGCATGCGTCACGCTTTGTACAGCCGATGGAGGGGCGTTCAAATCCCGAAGGATCGATTCCATTCCCACGACGATGCCGCGGCCATAGTCATCGGGAGTCGAAGGGACTTTTCTCGTCTCCAGGGAGCCATCGCTCGCCAGAAACACGATGTCAGTAAAGGTCCCCCCTATGTCGATCCCTACCCAGTAGGTGCGGCTTGATTCCAAATCTACCTATCCCTCGACACTCAGATCTCAGAAGCGCCTGTTGAGACTGATGCCGAATTCACGGGGCCGATTGATGACGTAACGGGGACGACCAGGGATGTCAATTATCGCGGCCCGGGCACGCGCGATGCGCGCACTCTCATCAAACAGGTTGCGCGCATAAATGCCGACCTGCCAATCCGCTGACTCCATGCCGAGCCGGACATTCACGAGCGTCAAATCATCGAGCCTGGACGATGGATCGCCTTCATTCTGGAGGAAGTCGGCATATGAATCGCCGGTGTACTGGACGTCAGCCCGCACGTAGCCATTGTACGAATTGAACGCAGGGAAAGAATACTGTGCCGACGCTGCGGCGCTCCATTCTGGCACTTCCTGTATCCGCTCGCCTTTTTCGATGCTGAGCGCGACGTTGTCGACGTTGAACTGCGCATCCACATAGTTCACGGTGCCGGTCAGTTCCCAATTATCCGACGGCGAAATGCTCGCCTCGAGCTCGAATCCCTTGCTCGTCGCCTCTCCGGCGTTGGATTGGAAATTGAAGCCGCATGTCTCGAGCCGAGTTCTTTGCTGGATGTCGCTCCACTCAATCAGGTAAGCGGCTGCATTGACTCGCACCCGACCCTCGAGCCAGCTCGTTTTGGCACCAAGCTCATAGTTCCACACGCCATCCGGGGCCACCTGCTGCGGAACGTTGTCGGGATCTATCCCAAGAGCTATGAGCTCAGCATCGCATTCGGGCGGGAACACATTTGCCGCGCCAAACCCTGGACGAAAACCCTGCGCGACCTGCGCGTAGTAGTTGAGTTGGCCGGTGGCCTGGTACGCCAGATTGAAGCGCAGCTGCTCGCCCTTGTCACGCGCCGAAGTAACGATGATCGCCGGGCTTGGCCCGACAAAGAGTCCCTGCGCCGCATCGTAGTCCGATTGCTTCACGTCGTAGTGGCGGATGCCGCCCGTGGCGATGAGATTGTCGAGAATGCTGAACCTCAATTCGCCGAAGCCGGCGATGCTGCGCAGATTCAGATGACCCGTCGAAACATACAGCTCGTCGTTGGCCGTGCCCAATTCATCGCTCACGCCCGGAGGCTGCCAGTCAAACCACCGTTGCGCGTATTTCTTCTCGTAGAACGCGCCGACCAGCCAGTTGATGCGCCCGAAGATCGGGTTGATCGAGGACAGGCGAAACTCCTGCGTGACGTCGTACTTGTCTTCGGAACCGTGCTCTCCGATGTTCTCGTCGCCGTCAAACGCGGTGCCGAGGAAAAGCTCGGTCACCGATGCACCTTCCTCGGTGGCGACAAATACTCGCGTGAAGTATGAGCTGGACGAAACGAAATTGACGTTGCCAACATCGGCGTTGATCGTGATGTTGGCGAGCGTCCATTCCTGCTTGATCTCTTCCGGCGTGTCAAAAGAAAATTGCTGCACCAATTCATCACCCGGGTTGCCGGGCCCGGCAGTAATGTCCTGATAACCGTCCAGGGTCATGTTCTCGTGCATCAGGAGCGCGGACACGAGCAACTGATCCGAGACCCTGAAATCCGAAATCAGGCGCATGCCCAAGGTACTTTCCGAATTCGCATCCGATCTCGTATTGCGGAGTCTTCCGGGAGCCCCGGGGTTCGGCTGTCCACTGAAACCAAGATATTGGCGGTCGATGTATCCGCCGCCGCTACGGCCGTACACGACATTGCGGATGCCCATCCTGCCTTCCACGACCGGCACATTGAGCATCAGATCGGCGGCGAACAATTCGCTGCCATGGTCGACAATCTCAACGGCGCCACCGGCGCTCCCGAAAAGTGAGTTTACGTCCGGTCGATTGGGTATGAGTCGGACCGTGCCGCCCATCGAACTCTGTCCGTAAAGCGTTCCCTGCGGCCCGCGCAGGATTTCCACTCGCTGCATGTCGAACATTCTCGGATCGAGCGTCGTATTCAGAATCGCGCCGTGCAAGGTCTTTGGAATGGGTGTTTCATCGATGTAATAGCCGATGGCGTTCTCACCCCCGGTAACGTTGATGCCGCGAATCGCCACACGGTTTCGGCCGGGTCCCATGCTTGTGAAGGAAACGCCAGGAACCGTCCGGGCGAAGTCGACAAAGTCGTCAGCACTCAGGCGCTCCATCGACTCACCGGTAATCGCGGTCACCGCCATCGGCACCTTTTGTAGCGATTCCTCGCGTCGGGTTGCGGTGACGACCACCTCTTCGAGCAGGCTTCGAGTCTGCTGGTCGCTCTGCTCCGCAGCGGCCAGACATGTTCCGGCGCCCAGAATTGATGGGAGCATGACAACCACGCCGTACGCGAAGCTGCACGACGCGCCGCGCGTTCGACTGGACATCCCGGCATGGCCGACAGGGCACGAAGTCTGATTCTTTGCGACCATTTTGGTTAACCATGATTACAGTATACTGTGATCACTAACGTATACGTGATCGCAGACAAGGTCAAGTAAGGCGCCCGGCGTCTAAGCTGGGATCAGGGATTGGTTCTCAAGAAACGTCGGCGGCCGCCGGCTATTCGCCTGCGGCGCCTCACGATGCGGGCTCTGTGTATTTCGGCGCGAAGCAGTCAGCGCAATTGCAGCTTGTTCACCTTTTGCTGCAGCAGGTCGGCGGCCATCGTGAGGTCGGCACGCAGGGCTGCCTCAGCTTGCTCCCCATCGCGACGCCTGAGGGCAGACACGATGTCCTTGTGATGTCGGAACACTCCGCGCGTCACCGGCCACTCCCCCTGCTTGATCAGCCAGGCAAGATAAGGTCCTACCTGAAGCCATAGGTGCTCGATGATGCGCAGCAGCTCGGCCGACTGCGCGGCTCGATAGATCACAAAGTGGAACTGCTCGTTCGCCACGGTCTCGGCAGCCAGGTTGCCGCTCTTGACCACGCGCTGCACTTCCCGATCGCAGCGCTCAAGGGCCTCAAAATCCGCGGCGGTCATGCGGGTCGCCGCCCGGCGGGCTGCCAATCCTTCGATCATCACGCGGATCTCGGTGAGACCCTGCAGCTTTGCTGCGTCGAAAACGGGAACACGAATCGCGCCGGTCGAAAGCGGCTCCAGCGCCCCTTCGGAGACCATTCGGGCGAACGCCTCGCGCACCGGCATGACACTTGTGCCGATTTCTGCTGCCACGCCACGCACGGTCAACCGCTGGCCGGGCGAATACTGGCCGGTCATGAGAGCTTCACGCAGAAAGTCGTATACGTTGTCCTGAAGAGTACGACGGACAAGGCGGGGCTTCGGCCGCGGAGTCAATTGCGCTGCGCTGCTATTCGCCGTAGATCTGGGCACATTCATGGTTCCGTTGCCTGAAGTTCCTGCTGCGTACGACTCAGTCGGATTGTGCGCCGCGGAAAGTATGGCGGACATCGCACGTGTGATCAAATCGCCGCGGTTCAAACCGCCTGCCAGGCCCCGCCAGCGATCAATCCGGGCAGCCGGCTGCCCGCCTCTGATGTAGGGTTGTGATCACAGTATATTAGGATCTAAGATCCGTCGCATGGACCCCGGGGCGCGAAAAGTCGTCATTACGTGCGCCGTTACAGGCAACGCGCCGTTCAATGCCAGGCATCCGGCATTCCCCGTAACACCGGCGCAGATTGCGGCGGCCTGCGTCGAAGCGGCAAGTGCCGGGGCCGCGGTCGTGCACGTGCACGTGCGCGATCCACAGACGGCCGCCGGCAGTCGTGATCCCAGACTCTTCAAGGAGACTGTCGACCGCTTGCGTGATAGCGGCGCGGATGTGCTCATAAATCTGACTGCCGGTCTGGGCGGTCTCTTCTTGCCAGATCCTTCCGACGAGAGTCGCGCGTTGCCCGAGAGCGACATCGCTTCAGTGGACGAACGAATGGAGCATCTCGAAATATGCCGGCCTGAGATCGCGTCACTCGACATTACCACTGGCAATCAAGTGGAAGGGCCGCTCGAATTCGTCTACCTGAATACGACCCGCACTTTGCGTGAAATGGCGCGCCGGTTCCAGAAGCTGAATATCAAGCCGGAGCTGGAAACCTTCAACGCGGGCGATGTGGAATTTGGCAAAGCATTACTGAAAGAAGGACTGTTGACGGGCGTTGCCATGTTCCAGTTTGTGCTGGGTATCAAATGGGGAGCGCCCGCTGACTCACGTACTTTGTTGTACATGCGTGAGCTGCTGCCTCCAGGCGCCCAATGGGCCGCGCTCGGTACCGGGCGGCTGCAAATGCCGGTACTCGCGCAGGCTGTTCTTCTCGGCGGCAATGTCCGTGTGGGCCTCGAGGACAATCTGTACCTGCGCAGAGGTGTATTTGCGAGTAACGGCGATCTCGTCAGAAGAGCGAGACAGATAATCGAGACTCTCGGTTACGAAGTGGCGACGACCGCCGAGGCGCGCGAAATCCTCGACATTCGATGATCTCGGCAGCCTCCCAGGAATAGAGGACGGCTGGCGCGCCCTCCGAGATTCATGGTGGTTCCCCGAGTTGTTGCCATGGCAGTGCTATGAATGCAGCCAACTCGGATGCATCCGCTCATAACGGGAAACTTGAGAAAGTGCTCCAAGAACAGGTACTTCAGAACGCTGGGGATTCTTGTGAGCACGCATGAATCACGGGGCGACGGACTGAAAATCCGCGTGTCGGTGGTTCGATTCCGCCCCTGGCCATATCCACACTCGTCCGAGTCGTCCACACTCTTCCCAAAGTGCGTGAACTGCTCGACTTGGCTGCGAGTGTCGGGTTCGCTGGCAGGCACTGACACGCTAGCAGCGCGCACTGAAGGCACGATCACCTTCAACTACAAGGTGCCGGTGGCGCCCCTCTCATATGGAGTATACAGTGAGACTATGGATAGTATCAGAATAGTCTCATTCGGGACCTCAACGATACAAAAACTCCGACGCGTCGCGCTCGACCCCAACCTGTTGACGACACTGGGTCTCAGCGAAGGCGACACGGTGAAGATCGAACTAGATGTTGACAATGCGACGATCATGATCCGCAAGGACGCTGCTCCTTCGTCAGCGAGAAAGATCGACACCCGTCGGAGGGCGCGTGCTTAATCGAATAACGCGCTCCGCGGTTGCGGCGACACGCTCGAGTGCACGCGCGGCAGCGCCGACGATCATGGTCACTCGACGACCGCCGACGCCAGGCGCCGTGCTTGAGACCTACTGGCGCTTCGCGACCGAACGACAGAACATTTATCTGCGGCGCGTACGGGGGCAACAGGGTCCGTGGACGACCGATCCCATACTTCGGGAGTACAAGTTCACAAATTCGTATCGTGCGGCCGACCGAGTCAGCCAGTACCTAATTCAGAATGTCCTCTATCGCCGTGCATTCGGAGTCCGAGACACCGTATTCCGCGTATTGTTATTCAAGATGTTCAACAAGATTGAAACGTGGGAATGTCTCGAGTCGGCTGCCGGCGAGCTCGGCGAAGCGGACTTCGACCTTGCGCACTTTGATCGTGTGCTGTCGGCGGCCCTGAACTGCGGTGCCTCAATCTACTCGGCCGCCTACATCATGCCGAGTGGACCGATCTCAATTCGCCGCCCCCGCAAGCACCGCATGAATCTGGAACTGCTGGCGAGCGCGCTCGAGGATGATCTTCCGGAGCGATTGGCCTCAGCCCGCACCATGGCGCAGGCCTATGAGCTCCTGCGAGCTCTGCCGAGCATCGGACCATTCCTCGCCCTTCAGTTTGTGACCGATCTCAACTACAGCGACCACTTCCAATTTTCGGAGATGGAGTTCGTGGTTCCCGGCCCCGGCGCACGCGACGGGATCCGAAAGTGCTTCAAGAGTCTCGGTGACTACTCAGAATCGGATGTGATCCGCTGGGTGGCCGAACGACAGGACCGTGAGTTCGCCGCGCGAGGGCTCACGTTCAACTCGCTGTGGGGTCGACCCTTGCAGCTGATCGATTGTCAGAATCTATTCTGCGAGGTGGACAAGTATGCGCGTGTAGTCCACCCGGACGTGCTCGGCCACAGTCGCCGCACGCGCATCAAGCAGCGTTTCATTGCGAACCCATCGCCCTTGCGGCCGTGGTTTCCACCGAAATGGAATATCAATGATGCGATCGGACGGGATCTTCAGAGCGGTACCCCGAGCGCTTTACCGCATGAAGTCCAGTGATCGCCGATCCGCGTCGAGCGCGAGCGTTCCTTGGCCGTGATCGCGCAGCGCGCGAAACGCGCAATAGCCGACCAGAATCGCATGTTGCCACTCAGCCGTTGTGCACGTGGACACCTCAAGGTGGCGCACCAGTCGCCCTATGTCTTTGAGCAGGCCCGGATCTACGCGGTCCAGACCTTCGAGCCAGGAATGATCCGCGGCATAGTTGAAGACAAGTTGAGCGACTGCTTCTTCAACGATCGCGGCGCGGGCTCCGTCCTGGATTTCATCCACCTGCGGGTTGCTCTTGCGCTTACAGCGGAAAATCGCGCGAACGACGGGCGACCAGCCGAGCACGGCGGCATAAGCCAGGTGAAACGCATCATGGAATCGGTAGCCGTCAGGGTCCATCGCGTTGTCGGTAAGACGATCGCCGATCGTCAAGCCCTGGACGCGTAGCAACACCTCTTGCCGACTGCCTCGGCCATGTTGCAGGAAGTTGATCGCCACGCGGCGCGGGAGGCGCTCATATTCCGGATACTCGGCATCTAACGACGGTGCGGTCGAGTGAATCGGGTTCCACACGCGCTCGACTTTCGCAAGGTTGGCCGCGAGCACCTGCGATAGATCAAGCGTCTCACTGGTAAGAGCGACACGCATCGCCATCATTGCATTCGTGAAGGCATGTCGCAGTTGCGCGTCCTTGGAGCCCTGCGCTAGGTGGTCTTGGACCGTGGTCGCGACGCGGCCAGCGCACTCGGCCAATTCGATAAGGGCGCGATAGCGATTGCGGCGGGCGGGGACGTTTGCGTCTGGGCCCGCGAGTTCAGCGAGCTCAATGCCACAGCGGGAGGCCAGCGTGCTCAGGTACCAGATCATGTCGCCAAATTCCTCGGTGAAGGCATCGGCGGCTACCGTGTAGGCGGCCCCGTCGCGGATGGACTTCTTGATTTCCGACACCACGGAGCCGAGTTCGCCGATGAGGCCGAGCACCGGAATTTGTCTGCGATGTTCGTCGGACCAGTTGATACGTGCGGTAGCACGTGCCCGCTGTTGATAGTCGGCTAGATTCATTGCGCCCCTCCTCCGTCGCGTCGCTTCAACGACGCCAGTAGGCTCGCCCACGTGAATCGTGTCTCTCTGACGCATAAGACATTGATTAATAAGAGTAAAGTGGCCGCCGGCGCCTGGGTTTTCGCGTAGTTGAAGATTGTCTTAACATCGAACACGTCGGCTTAATTCTGTTTGAAAATCGAACAGTAAGGTGATATATAGCCGAAAGCAGATGTGCATACAAGTGGATGCAACCATGCCTGACACCGGCGGTTTTGACGAAGCGGCGCTCCTACGAGATCTGCGACAGTGGTGGGATGACGAGGCGGGTGGCGACGATCCGTTTGCGCCGCCAAAGCCGCTTGCCGGCACCCTCTTTGATGCGTTGCCCGCCATCGACTCGCTCGGTGTCGTCACCGGCCTCGTCGTTATGGAAGCACACCTGCCATGCAAGGTACCGCCGCGACTGATTCGTCCAGGCGGCTACAACAGTTTTGATGATCTGGTGACGGACTTGATGCCGAAGCTGCGCGCGCTGGTCAAGCACGCCCAGAGACGTAAAGACGTTACACCGAAGGAGGAAGTCGCATGACTGATACACAGCGCGTCGGGCGCGCTGCACCCACGCCCCCCACCGAGATTGATCGCCAAGCGCTCGGCGTTCGGCTGAAGGAAGCTCGCGAGTATCTCGAGCTAAGCCAAGATGAAGTCGCAAGCGTGTTGAGCATTCCGCGGTCGGCGATTTCGCTGATCGAAGCGGGTCAGCGCAAAGTCGATGCGCTGGAACTGCAAAAGCTCGCTGAGGTTTATCAGCGCCCCATCGGCCATTTCACCGGCGAGGATCCGGAGCCGGCCGTGCTGCCCGAAGCGGTTCAACATCTCGCGCGAGCCGCGGCGAAGCTGACGGACCGCGATCGCGAGGAACTGATGCGCTTCGCGGAGTTTCTGCAGACGAGAGGACGTCCGTGACACGGCGCGAGGCGATTCTGGAAGGTGCGCAAGCCGCGGCACGACTGCACGACACGCTCGGTACGCGAAAGCTCGTCGAGAGCACCAGCGGCTGTGTCGATGTCTTTGGTGCGCTGCTTGCCGCCAAAGCAGCCCTGGTGTTCCGACCGCTCGAGGGGCTCCTCGGCTTCTGCGTCCGAGGACCCAACCGCCCTGGCGTCGTCATCTCGACGCAGCGGCCGCTACGCGTTCAGCGCTTTACGGGCGCGCACGAGCTCGGCCATGTGGTGTTAGGCCATACGCTGAGCTTGGATGGTGAGGAAATTCTTGGGCGCGACGAGGCGGCCGACGAATTCGAGATCGCGGCGAACAGCTTTGCCTCGTCATTCCTGATCCCGAAGTGGTTGCTGCAGATGCACGCCCGGCGGCAAGGATGGGATCGATCGAGCATAAGCGATCCACACATCGTCTATCAGCTCGCCCTGCGCGCCGGGGCCAGCTACGAAGCGACGTGTGTTGCCCTCGAGCGCCACGGCATCATGGATCGCATTACGACGGATCGCCTCATGGCGAAACCGCGCCGGGAGCTCAAGGCCGAGCTGTTGCGAGGGCTTGAAATCGAAAACTACTACCCGGACGTGTGGCTCCTTACGGAGCGCGACGAAGGGCTGGCGATCGAGGGTCAGCCTGACGACCTATTCGTGTTGAGGCTGCATGAGAAGGCGGGCGCGGGATATCTCTGGGACACCGCTGCACTCGTCAGTTCTGGATTTGCCATCTTGCGCGATCAGCGTGAAATTCCGTCACCCGACAAGTCCATTGGGGGGCCGGTCACACGCGCGTTGACCGCACGACATTCCGAACCTGCGCGCGGCTCGTTCGCATTGGAGCTCACGCAGCCGTGGCAGAAGCCGAGCGCACCAATCGCCTCACTCCATGTGGCCTACGATCTGAATGGCAAGGAGGTCGGAATGCCCCGTGCCATCCGCCGCCGTCTGCTGGCGGCGTAATGACTGTCGATATTCTGGTCGACCTGCGCGAAACGTTCGGACCGGCTCGGCACCAGGGCAGTCGGCCGACGTGCCTCGCCTTTGCGCTCAGCGATGCGCACGCGGCAGCGCGTGGTCGATACGAGGCGCTGTCGGTCGAGCATCTCTACTACCATGCCGTGCAGCGCACGCCAGCGTGCGACCCCGACGATGGTGTGGCAGTCGCTGAGGCGGCCGCCGCGTTGCAACTCGATGGTCAGTGCACGGAACTCGGCTGGCCATATCTGAACCCCTTGCCAAACGATCGCTCGCGCTGGAAACCACCCGCGACAGCCACGCCGATCTATCGTCGTGACTCCAGCGGAGGCACGTCCCTGGTCACGACCGTGGTCGGGCATCTCAGTGCCGGCGCGCCGGTGGTGCTCATCCTGCTGCTCGGGGAGCGGTTCTACCGGCCCGTCGATGCACTGGTGACGCCTGGACCGAACGACGCGGATGTCGATTATCACGCCGTGATTGCCGTCGGTGTGGGCAAGACCGCGCAAGGCGAGCAGTGCGTGCTGGTTCGTAATAGCTGGGGGCTGAACTGGGGCCTGGAAGGTCACGCATGGATCACGGTGTCGTACATCGCGCAGCGTCTGCGCGGCACCCTTCTGATGTCACCGTAAGGAGTCCGCATCGTGAAGCCTATCGAAGCCGCCACGTGTGTTGATGCGTGGCTCCAGGCATGTGACTACCTACTCACGCGGGAGCACGATGATTGGCGCGCGTACAACATCGTCCTGGAGATCGCCGATCCGATGGCCCTGCCGCCTGGCGATCGCTCCGTGGTCGCTGTGCTGGATAAGTTTCTCATCGACCGGGGCGGCCTGCCGATCAACACGGTCGTCAATACGATCTTTCCCGCGCAGCTCTATGTCCGTCATGGTGCAGCGCGCTTGTATGAGCGCTATCTAACGCAGATTTACCCGCAGGTGAAGCAGCATCCAGATTGGCAGTGGGGAACCTATGCCGAGCGCATGTTTTCCCGCATCGATCGAGAGGGGAAGGAGATCAAACCGCTGGACGTCCTGCTGAGCAAGCTGAAGAGGCAGCTCGCGCTCTCGGGGCCGAACCGCGCAGCTTACGAACTGGGGGTCGTCGATCCGTTTCTGGATATTCCCCTTTACGACCCGGCGCGTGATCGGCACCGTCCGATTGGCGGACCGTGCCTCACGCATGTGAGCGTCAAGCTCACGAAGGACAGGCGGGTCATGCTCACTGGGTTTTACCGATCACACTTCTACCTTCAGCGCGCGCTCGGCAACTTCTTCGGGCTCGCCCATTTGCAGCATTTCATCGCCCAAGAGTCGGGGATCGGTTCCGGACCGCTGATCTGCCACTCCTCCATGGCCCAGCTCGAACTGAAAACGAAGAGCAAGGACGGCGCTGCGCATGAGACATGGGGTAAGCAGGCGGTTCGCGAATTGATCGCCGGCTGTCACGCGGCAAGACAGCGCAACGCGGCCTGAGCCATTGCCGAAAGTCGTAGCCGCGTGTCGAGCCTTAGAGACCTTGCAGCGTTGGTCGAAATGCGTGGAAGTTGTGTGGCTAGTGAGCCAGGCTGAGTAATGCAGCAACAGAGGCTATCCAATGAAGCTCGCGCCTTGCGCACGCTATTCGTGACGTGATGGATAGGGACCTGCATTGGCTTCTTGAGATTCTGACTCAGTCCTGCGCAAGTGTGAGTGCTTCTGCGGCATTCTTCTCGTGTATGGACATGAAACCAAGTTCGATGGCTGGTGGCCGGAATTGGAGCCGCATGCCGGCACTCTTCACCTCCCACGCATGGCCCTCTTGCGGCATCTCAAGGTTGGCGAGCCGGCCAAGCTCATTGCATCCGCGGGATTCTGAAGACTAATAGCGACTCCTCGACCGAGACTAAGCGTGTTCATTCCCTCATCAGCGATTACCGATTGGCGGGATCTTCAAGACAAGGTGTGCCAGCTCTTTTGCGAGATGGGCTACCACGCGGAAACGGAAAGACTGGTGGAGCTGGCGGGCAGAGGAAAGAAAGAGATCGACGTTTATACCCGGGACGATCGCGCGAGCGTGAACCAGATCATGGCAGAATGCGATTGGAAGGTTGAATGCGGAGGGAGAGGAGTTTCTCTATAGCTCCATTCCGTATCTTCTGTTCAGCCTGTTTCTGACAGCCTATCTATTGAGGCTCATCCGGCAGCCGCTAGCTGGTCGAGAGATGAGCGTAGAGCAACTCGCCGCGATCGGCTTGTCGGCGCGCGAACAGGAAGTACTGCATCTGGTACTCAAAGGCTTGAACAACAAACGGATCGCCGCCGAGCTCCATGTCTCCGTCGCCACCGTCAAGACGCATTTGAACAGGATTTTCAAGAAGACGAACGTGAGCAGTCGCTTCGAGTTGGCACGACTGCTGGGAGGCTAGGCTCTGCGGCTCTGCGGTGCTTGAGCCGCTACTACCGCAGACGCAGAATCTTTACTGCGGTACTTGTCTCCTTGTCTGGCTCAGCGCAGCGCGTGGAACTCGATACGTTTGGAGAGCGTCTCGTGGACCGGGCAAGCGCTCGCCGCCTGCAGGAGTGCCTGCCGGTGCGCGGCGCTAGCCCGAGTTCTCGTGCGAGTTCGCGCGCGAGCGACTCTTTTATATCAAGGAGCCCGAACACCTGGAGGGCTATCTTGAGGGTCTGCGCAAGGCAGGCCTACGGAGTACCGTTGCCAGTTGACCTCACGCCTAAGACGAGGACCCCGTTAACGGAGCAAGAAGTCTGGAGCGATTTGACATATCCCCCGCCAATCGCCGTGTCGAGGCCTATACTTCTGCCTCCGTCGATGAGGACAGGTCTGATAAGAGGGGATTGCGATAGTCGCTGGATTCGACGGCGACATATGCGCACCGGGGACCCAGGAAACAGCTTCCTGTTCTCTCCGTTCTGAGAACACCAAACAAGACGGGGATACACCTATGAACCGATGCAAATCAGCGCGCGCCGGCGTCGCGTTTCTGGCGGCTTTTGCCGCCGTGCTCGTAACCACCAGCTCGGGATTCGCTCACGATCGAAAGGAACCGCCCGTTGAGATTCGGTTCATTACCGTATCGGACTGGCATGGCCAACTCGACCCGCTCTCCGTCGCCGGTGAAGGGACCTTTGGCGGAGCCGCTGTGCTTTCGACGTACTTTCAGATGGAGCGTCTCGACAACCCGAACACCCTCACGCTGACCGCGGGTGACGCGTTCGGTGCTTCGTTACCGCTGTCGAGCTTCTTCGAGGAAGCGCCGGCCGTCATATCGATGAACTTGATGGGGTTCGACGTCGATACCTTCGGCAACCACAACTTCGACAGGGGAATCGCTCATCTGCAACAGATGATCGACATCGCGGAGTTTCAGTACGTATCGGCGAACCTCAAGCGCCGCGACGACAACCTCACGGGCGTGAAGGATTTCGAGATCTTCGACCTCGGTGGGGTCAAGGTCGCCGTCATCGGCATCACCAACCCCGAGGCTCCAACGCTCGTCTTTCCCGGCAACTTCGGCACCATCGAGGTCACTGACCCGGTACGCGCGGCGCTCAAGGCCAGGCGGCAGGCGAAGCACGCGGGTGCGAAGGTGTTCGTGGCGATCACGCACCTCGGCGTAACAGGTTTCGATGCCGGCGGGAATGCCTTCGGGCCGCTGATCGATTTCGCCCAGAACGTGCGCGGCTTCGACATCATCTTCGGTGACCACACCAACGTGGAGTTCTCGGGAGTCATCAATGAGGCCCTGGTCGTCGAGAACCGCAGCAAGGGACGGACTTACGCGCGAGTCGACCTGACAGTGAGACCGAACAATGGACGCGTGATCGACCGATCGGTCGAGTTCGTCAATCCCGTCAGCAGCGCCGTCACTCCGGATCCGAACCTCGTGGCGTTCCTCGATCCACTGCGCGCAGAACTGAGCGCACTGCTCGGCAATGTGATCGGCGAATCCACGGTTCGCATCCCGCGCGCGGACGCGTGTGGCCGGTCGGACGGTCGCCTCTGCGAATCCCTGATCGGTAACACGACGACGGACGCGATGCGATCTACCTATGGGACGGATTTCGCCATTACGAATTCGGGCGGGCTCCGCTCCGATCTGACCTGCCCGCTCATCGATAACGCCACGGACTTCTGCCCGCCGAATTCGCCTCCCAATTTCCAGATCACCGACGGTCAGGTGCTGACAGTACTTCCCTTTGGCAACATCGTTGCGACGTTGACCGTCGATGGCGCGCTGCTCAGGCAGTATCTGGAGAACGGCGTCTCGGCCATGCCGGGGGCCAACGGGCGTTTCGCCCAGGTGTCGGGGCTTTGTTTCACCTACGACATTGGCGCGCCGGTGGGCGGCCGCGTCACTGGAGCGGTTCGCCAGGCTCCCGATGGAAGCTGCACGGGTCCGGTCGTCGATCTGACGGCCGCGTCGACTTACACGCTGGCCATTAACGACTTCATGGCGTCGGGAGGCGACGGCTACCCGGTGGTCACGGACCGGATCGTGACCCGTAATTTCATGGACCAGGACGTCGCTGCCTCCATCGAGGCCAATACGCCGATCTCGCCGGCGATCCAGGGTCGCATCAGCTGCATTGGAGCGACTTGCCCGCTGCTGCTGCCGTAAGTAAGGATTGCCGCGGGCGGATACAAGAAGGAGGGCACGACCACGTCGCCCTTCGACATGGTCGTGCGCAACGATCTCGATCGGTTCCATCTGTCATGGACGTGGCGGACCGCGTTCCATCCCTTGCTGGCAGAGCGGGGTACCTCAAACAGCTGATGCGCGATAAACGCGCGGAGCACGAGCGATACATCGTGGAGCGACGGTCCGTACGCTCGATCGCTACTTCATCGGTGCACCGCGAACAATCACCTTCTCGCTGCGTGCCCGCTTGGAACTCCGACGCATCGAGCAGGGCGGCTATTCCAGGCCGTGATGCGTTCTCAGGAACGTATAGATATCTGCGATCTCCTGGTCGGTAAACAGCGCAAACGCGACGCGTGCCGAGAAACTCATGACCGCGTAGACGTAACCCAGGGCGAGTATCGCAGCGGCGACCAACGCGCCAAGCGTGCACGAGAGAATGAACACTACGCGCGAGTGTGGCACGAGATCTCCAACAGGGCTCATGCTGAGCGCGGCTGAAAGTACGACACGCGGTCGCCCCGCCGTCACTCGTCGATCGAATGCTCGGCGAGCTCGCGATAGCGACCCGGCGTGAGCCCCAACAGGCGGACGAACGCGCGCCTCATCACGTCGACGCTGCCGAATCCGACAGCCGCAGCCACGTGCTTGAGTCCTCCATTCGTGCGTTCGATCCGACTACGCGCCGCCTCCACGCGCATCTGCAGCACGTACTGGGACGGCGTCGTACCGACCTCTCGAGTAAATACGCGCTCGAAGTTTCGAACGCTCATCGACATCCGGGCCGCGAGTTCCTCCACCGACAGTCTCGTCTCGAGATGCTCCGCAATCCAGATCTGCAGTTCGCGGATCGATGCCATCTCGGAAGCCTGTGAGGCGAGCGAGACGCTCACTTGCGGCTGCCCACCCGGCCGTCGCAGAAACAGCACCAGCTCGCGCGCGGCTTCGTGCGCGAGAGCGGCACCGCAATCTTCCTCCACCCACGCCAGCGCGAGATCGATGCCCGCTGAAAGGCCGGCCGACGTGTAGATGTTCCCGTCCTTGACCCAGAGCGGATCGTGCTCGACGCGCACGCCGGGATATCGCGCCGCCAGCTCTCGGCCAAACTTCCAGTGCGCGGTCGCCCGGCGCCCGTTCAGCAATCCGGCCTCCGCGAGCAGAAAAGAGCTTACACACACGGCACCGAGTCGCCGCACCTTTGCCGCCATCTTCTTCAGCCAGGCAGACAACGCCGCATCAGACACCGACCGCGTGCCCAGTCCGCAGACCAGGAGCACGGAGTCGCACGCGCCTTTGACTCTGTTGAAGTGATGCCGGGCGATGAAGGTCAACACACCGCTCTCGCCCTCGACCGTCAGCCGGTCCGCGTTCGTGACGACCTCGATCGTGTAAATGGCCCTGCCAGCGAGGCGATTGACCGAGTTGAAAACCTGGAGGGGCCCAACGAGGTCGAGCTCGTCGACCGGAGGCACGACGACGACGACGATCCGGCGGCTCGAGGGTTGGTGACGCAAGCCAGGTTTCTTGGGCGCGGAGGCCATACGTCCATCGACTATGCCGCCGCGTCGAATCGTTGCGCAAGCGGCGCGCGTGCGATGGCGGATTCCGTCTGATCTGTGCCGCAAATCGACGTGTCGTGCGCCGATAGGATGCCTTCTTGGAAAGGCGTCTTGTTCTGATTGCAGCGTGCCTCGCGGCCACGTGGCTGATCTGGGGATCGACGTATCTCGCCATCAAGTTTGCGCTGGCGAGTTTTCCGCCGTTTTTTCAGGCGGGCACGCGATTTCTCGTGGCCGGCGGGCTGCTGCTCCTGTGGACGCAGCTGCGCGGCCATGACCTGCCAACTCGCCTGCAATGGCGCAATGCCGCGCTCATCGGCGGGTTGATGCTGGGCGTCTGGATGGGCGGCATCGCCTATTCCGAACAATACATCGCCTCGGGTCTGGTGGTTGCATTCACAGCCGTTGTCCCTGCGACGATTGCGCTGACGAATCTGTTGTTCGGAGTCAAGCCTTCGAAGCTGGAGGCGGCAGGGATCGCCACTGGCGTGACCGGCGTGCTGTTGCTCGTGCAGGGAGCGAGCTTTACGGCTTCGCGTGCCGGCCTGATCGCGATCGTCGTTGCCTGCCTCAGCTGGTCGGCAGGCAGCGTTCTCAGCCAGCGGAAATTTCAGCTGGCTCCCGGCGCGATCGGCTTCGCCAGCCAGATGCTCTGCGGCGGCGCGATCCAGATGTTGATGTCCTGGTCTGCCGGAGAGAGCTTTCACTGGCCGCCGGAACCCAGAGCTCTCCTGGCCTGGCTCTACCTGGTCGTTTTCGGATCCTTGATTGCCTTCAGCGCCTACATGATCCTGCTCTCGCGCACCAGCGCAGTGCTGGCTTCCAGCTATAGCTTCGTCAACCCCATCATCGGCCTGATGCTCGGCGTCACGCTGGGCGGCGAAACGGTCACCGGCTACGAGTGGCAGGCAGTCGGCATCATCATCGCCGGCGTAGTGCTGTTGCTGATGGGGCGCGCGCGAACCTCCAGCGGCGGAGTGAGCCCACGGTGACGATGGCCGATCTCGTCGGATCTGTGTCGCGAATCGACGCGCCTTTCTCCATAGGATGCCCATCACGGTGCGGCGGATTGACAGTCTCTTGTCAATGCCGCGCCGCGAGGAAGAAATCATGAAGCCTGGCTGGCTTGGGATCGTTGGCACCGTGCTTCTCGTTCTCGTTGGCACAGTGTTTCCGGCGGTTCTGGTTGCTCAAACCGAGAAGGGTCCGTACGCACGCATCGCGATCCTGCGTCCCCATGACGGGGACACCGTCGACTTCGAGGCCGGCTACATCCGACACCTCGAGTGGCACCGGCAGGCCAAGGACACTTGGGTCTGGTATGGCTGGACCATCTGGGCCGGTGAACGACAGCGGTGGTTCGTCTACGCAACGTTCGGGCACTCGGCCGCCAGCTTCGACAGCCTGGTGGCCCCAGCGGAAGATGAGCGGGACAACATTTCCAATGTCACGCCACACGCTCAGTTTTTGGGGAACGCACTCTACGAGTACCTGCCGGCGCTATCGCGTGGCACGGGTGAGCCGCAACCGACCGCTCGGCTCGAATTCACGACCGTGGACCTCGAGCCGGGGGCGGAAAAGGCTTTCGAGGCGGCCCTCGGCGCGGACCAATCGAGACTGCAGGGCGAGACACTCTGGTATCGGATGGCGGCGGGTGGAACCGCTCCGCGCTATGTCCGACTGCGTCCGCGGCCCAGCCTGTCGGCGATTCTCGTCGAGGGTGCGCAGGCGCTCCCTGGCAAGGTCGACGGTCTGATCGTGAAGACGACCGTCGAGATCCTGAATCTGCGGCCAACGATGTGTTATGGCCTCTCGCCGGCTCGCTAGCGCCTTCCTCAAACGGCTGATCGGCCACCTCGCGCGCGGCGCAGTTCCCGTCGATGGCGTCGTGTGGTCCGATCCGAGCCGTGCGCCTCACAGCCCGGCACCAGCCTCGACGCGCCCCAGGTGGAACGCGGTGCATCGGCCGGATCGGCGTTCGAGCTGACGTTGCTGTTGCGATCTGCGTGCAATTGCCTCATCGTGCGCGTCATTTGAAGGCCCGGAAGGCGGACGCGACACCGTGATCAAGGCGCTCCTCGCGCTGCGGCGACATGCGCGCATGAAACGACTGGCATTGCTGATGGCGATGTGGATGCTCTGCATCGCCCCCGCTTTCGCCGCAGATACGGCAGCCGGCTCGCTGATGTCCCTTGCCGGCGCCCCGGACGTTCGATCGGCTTCGGTCCTGATCCTCGATGAGACCAATGTCAGCGTGCTCTATCAGCGGCAAGGCTCGGTCACCACGCCGATCGCATCGATCACCAAGCTGATGACCGCCCTGGTCGTGCTCGATGCGAGCCAGCCGCTCGACGACATCATTGAGATCACGAAGGACGACACGAACACCGTGAAGGGCGCGCACTCGCGCTTGCCGGTGGGAGCGAAGGTGAGCAGGGGCGACCTGCTGCATGTCGCACTCATGTCGTCCGAGAATCGCGCCGCCCATGCGCTCGGCCGCAGCTATCCCGGTGGGCTCGCGGCATTCGTGCGGGCGATGAACACGAAGGCCAGGTCGCTCGACATGCACACGGCTCATTTCGTCGATCCCACCGGCCTGTCCGGCGGCAATGTCGCGAGCCCCCTCGACCTGGCCGAGCTCGTGGTCGCGGCCGCAAAGTACCCGACGATCCGGGAATTCTCGACCGACGGCGTCCACTCGGTGCCTACGGCCAGGGGCCGGATCGAATTCCGCAACACCAATCCGCTGGTCACGAACCCCGACTGGCACATCGTCGTGCAGAAGACCGGCTACCTTTCAGAAGCCGGCCGCTGCCTGGTGATGAAAACGGTCATCGAAGGACGCGAGCTGGTGATCGTGCTGCTCGACTCCTTCGGCAAGTACACGCGCACGGCCGATGCGCGGCGAATCCGGAAATGGATCGAATCGTCGGTGCATGGAGCTCCGGCAACTGCCGTCGCGGGCGTGCCGGCCGAGGGGAAGTAGACACGGCACCCGCAGCCGTTTGCCGCGGCGCTTGTTCCACGGACTAGGCGTTGACTGCAACGCGGTTGCCCGGGCTGGATGCCTGGCCTTCTGGTGGTTGGTCCCTTGCGCCCTTGAACACGAGCCAGAGAATGATCGGCAACTCGCCAGCCTCGAGCACCAGCAGGTACGGAGAAATGATTCGCCCGTAGGCTGGGAAGAGCAACGACGTCAGGCAACCGACCAGATAAGCGAAACCAGCAATCCACAGGAAGACGCCCAGAATGCGGGGAAGAAACCCGGATCTGTGCACAAGGAGCCCGAACGGCAGGAGCCAGAGACCCCAGTAAGCAGAGACCGCGATGATTCCCTGGCTCTGCAGCCTCAGAAATGCATACGCCAGTGCATCCAGCTGGTGCTTGTCGAACGCCGACAGGAAATCGGCCCCGCTCAGCAGTATCAGTGGAGCACTCTGGTTGAGCGTGTTGATGAACGCCATGGGGACTGAAACGAGAGCCAACACCGCCATGAGTGCGGCATGTCTCGGGTTGACTTCCTTGAGTAGTTGATAGAGAGCCAGAACCACGCAGACAAAAATGACATGTGACGCCAGATCGCTTGCAACGCCGATGCGGTAAAGCAGCTCGGAAGAGGCGATGTTGCCAGCCGTGGCTGCGGCATCTCCCCGTACTATGAAAACGGAAGGGATGTACATCATGCTGAAGGGGGCGATCACTGCTAGCAGCAGATAGAGCACTCCAGCCATTCTTGCGTCATGTTTTCTAGAGCTCATGTTCTCCCTCCAGCCATTCCGCGATGAACTTCAGCCAGCCGCCGCCATCGCCATGCGTGTGCGCCTGTCGTCGACCACTTTTCCGTCGAACAACGAAATCTGCCGCTGCGCCTGTTCGGCGGAGCGCGGATCGTGAGTGACCATCACGATCGTGCCGCCCTTCCTGTGCAGCCCGGTCAGCAGATCCATCACCATCTGCGCGTTCCTGGAATCCAGGTTACCGGTCGGTTCGTCCGCCAGTAACACCTTGGGTTCGCCTACCAGCGCTCGCGCGATCGCCACGCGCTGTTGCTGACCGCCCGACAATTGCGCCGGGTAGTGTTTCTGACGGTGCGCCATGTCGACTTGCTCGAGCGCCTTCGTGACCTTTTCACGGCGCTGCCTGCGGCTGAGCTCGTTGCGGTAGGTGAGCGACAGCTCCACGTTCTCGAACACGGACATGTCGGCGATCAGGTTGAACGCCTGGAAGATGAAGCCGATATCGCGATTGCGCACGCGCGCCTGCTCGCCCGGCGGCAGCGCGGTGACTTCCCTGCCATCGAAGAAGTAGCTGCCCTCGGTCGAGGAATTCAGCAGGCCCATCACCGACAGCAGCGTGGACTTGCCGCAGCCGGAAGGCCCGGTGACGGAGACGTACTCACCTTTGTCGATGGTGAGATGAATATCGTCCAGCGCCCAGGTTTCGATGTCGTCCGCGTAGAAGATCTTCCTGATGGACTGCAGATTGATGAGGTGCTGAGTGGTCATGGGGAGTTCCGTGCAAGTCCGGTCATTCGTAGCGCAGCGCGTCGCCGGGCTCCAGGGCCACGGCTCGGCGGGTGGGCAACCAGGAGGCGACGAAGATCACGAGGGCCATGAGAACGAAAACGCCCAACGTGATCGGCGCCGCGTGAATGAGAATGTTGGGGATCGAGGCGGTGATCAGGCTCATGATCACTACCCCGAGGCCGACGCCGATGACGCCGGCACTCGCGTACAGCGCGCCTTGCCGCAGGAACACGGCGGTGACTTGCCATTGCGTACTGCCCAACGCACGTCGCACACCGACTTCTTGCGTGCGCCGCGCCACGGAGCGGCTGATGAGACCAAACAGGCCGGTCGCTGCCAGGATCAAGGTGATCGCCGTGATGACGCTGAATGCCGGGATCATTGCCGTAGAGTTGAGATTCAGCGCCGCCAGATAGTCATCGAGCATTTGCAGGTTGTGTAACGGCAAGTCCTGGTCTACGGCAAAGGCGGCTGCGCGCAACGCGACTCGACTGTCCGCCGCCGAAGTCGGCGATTTCACGATCAGGTGAAATGCAGTTGGGGCCGCCTGGCGCAGCGGCTGGTACACGACTCCGCGATCGCGTTCATAGGGTCGCGTCACGGGAGAGGCGACACCCACAATCGTCAGCCACGGACCATTCTCGGCCGGGTTCAGTTGGATGCGCCTGCCCAGTGCATTCCCCCTCTGAGAATCACGAGGCCAATAGCGCTTGGCCGTTCTCTGATCGACGATGGCGACACCCAGTGCAGTGCTGTTGTCGGTGCTGTCGAACAGCCGCCCTGAGCGCATCTCGATTCCCAACAATTCAAAGTAGTTGTCAGACACAGCGGTGAGCCGCAACCTGAGCGCGCCCTGGTTCGCCGCGCCCTCCTGATGCTCGACGGATACAGGGACGCTGACAGGTCTGGTGGGCACCGCGGTGGCGTAGGCAACTTCCGCGGCCGGCATACGACCTTTGATCGTTGCCGTCAGTTGGTCCCAGTAGCGCAGGCGCTCATTTGCTTCGGCATAACGCGCATCGAAAACCGTCGGGTACGTCGCGATCGTGACATGGGCGCTGTTCAAGCCCGTCGGCATTCTCGCTTCCTCGCGCACCGCGAACACCAGGTTCGCGCAGAGCACCAGCACGAGACAGGAAACCATCATCTGCAAGCCCACGAGCAGGCCGGCGCTTCTGGCACTGCCGGGACCTGCCGCGCCTTTGCTGCTGCCAGCCAGCACCAGAGCTGCGTCCTGTTTGGCAACACGCCACGCGGGAAGCACCGTGCTGAGCAGCCAAATGGCAGTGGCAGCTGTCACGGCTACCACCAGGTCGATCGGCCGAAGGACCGGCAGATTCAGAGAACGTCCCGACGCTTGGATCTGCTTCCCAAAAGCGTCGACACCATGCATCCAATCGACGCCCAGATCTGCAAGTACGTAGCCGAGCAGGAGTCCCAGCAGTACGACGAGTGCGGTCTCCAACAAGCATTGCCGCAGCAAACGTGCGCGCGATGCGCCGAGTGCAGTGCGCAGCGCCAACTCGCGGCTGCGCTCGAGGAGGCGGGCAAGAAACACCATGCTGATGTTCATGCAGCCGAGCAGCAGCACCGCCACTGATAGGAAAACCACCGTCCCTACGATCTGCAGATTCTGGTGAGTGTGCATCTGGTGCGCAGGAATCAGCGCGACGTGTCGTCCGGCATCGAAGAGCTCCGGGTAGTTGCGATTGACCTCATCGACCGCCGCTTCCATCTCATTCAGCACGGCACCTGCGTTCTGGTCTTTTTCCAGCACAACCAGCGCAGACAGGAACAGGGTCGAATCGCCGGGCCGCGCCAGATTCTTCAGTTGCAGCGGCAGCCACAGTTCAAAATCGTTGAAGACCAGGAAGGCCTTCGGCATGACACCGACGATCTGCATGGGTCGTGCGTCGATTCGAACGTGTCTGCCCACGATGTCCGGATCGGCGGCAAAGGAGTTCTGCCAGGTATCGAAACTGATGAGGGCGACCGGCGCCGCACCGGGCAGACTGTCGGCGGCATCGAAAAGCCGGCCCACTTGCGGCGCGATCTGCATCGCGCTCAGCAAGCCGGGGCTGATTGCCGCGGCACGCAAACTGGTGCTGGCCTGGCCCTCGCTGAGCACGGCGGTCTGGTCCGAATATGCGCCAAGATAATTGGCCGAGCGGTTGCGCTTGAGCAGTTCCTGATAGGTATAGGCATCCAGGCGCGGCCAGGGCGTCCCCGTGGCGTTAGCGGCGACCTGTACGCTGAGCCAGCGCTCGGTACCGGGGAAGGGCAGAGGCTTGAATGCCATTGCATAGGCAAGCGTCCAGGTCAACATCGCGAGCCCTACGCTGAGCGCAACCACGACGATGCAGAGCGCGGAGTACCCGGGCGCTTTCAACAACAGACGCCAGGCGTATTTCAGATCGAACCAGAGATTCATGTCGTTCGCCGAACCCGACTGACTGTCGCTCGTGTCCACGCACTCAGTTCAACAAGATTCTCTCTTCGTCCTGCCACGAGCCGATTTCCGATGTGATGATCCGGTCACCGGCCTCGAGGCCTTGCAACACCTGCAAGTAGTTCAGTGATACCTTGCCTGCTTTGATGGCGACGCGCGTCGCGTACCTGCCGTCCGCATCCAGCTTGTAGACCGAGATGGATGCATTGGTCTTCACGTAGGCGGGTTTACCGACGTAGAGTGTCTCGGCAAGCCGGCTGATGTAGACGATGCCCTCGATCGGCAATTGCGGACGAGCCCCGGACGGCAATGCGCCCTGCAGATCCACGTCGACGATCACCGTGCCCTCGGTCACGCCCGGATCGATGCGAGTGACGATGCCCGGCACCGTGCCGCTGTGGGTATCGATGACCACGCTCTGTCCCGTGTGCACTTCGGTGGCCTCGCGCGCCGGCACTTTGAGCTCCGCGTAGAGTTGATCCTGCTGGGCGATACGACCGATCGGGCTGCCGGGCTGCAGCTGTTGACCGACGTCGACGCCAATGGCCTGCACGATGCCATCGATGCCCGCGACGATTCTCAGGTTGGCGACTTCATTGCGCGCGCGCTCGAGTGCGCGCGCCAGTTCCGTGACGCGTGACTTCCTGACGGACAGCCGGACCTTGATGTTGTCGCGAATCTTGTGCAGGCGATCCTCTTCGATGGCGCGGAGCCGGGTGAGCTGGGAGACATCGAGCTGCGTACGCTTGTAGTCGATCTCGGAAATGATTCGCTGTCCGATCAGCTTCGTTTCCGCCTCGAGCTGCAGCTGCGCCTTTTCCAGGTTGAACTGAGCATGTGTGAAGGCAGCTTCCTGGTTCAGCAGATCGGTCTGCAGCTCGACTTCGGAAGCCTGCAACTGCGTGACCGCTCCTTGCCACGCCGAGCAGGCCTCCTCGGCGCTGGCGATCGACTGCGGGTTGGTGAGCTCGACGAGAAGCTGACCCGGATGCACGACATCGCCCGGCTTGACATGCGTCCTGGAAACGCGACCCGTCACCTGTGAGGCGAGCTGCTCGATGTTCCTCGGCAGCAGCTGGCCGTTGGCGCTCACCTTGACCTCCATCGTGCCGCGCTGAACGGTTTCGATGCTCAGCGTATCGCGGTCGACGCGATGACTGCTGAAGTCGATGCTCGCAAGCGTCACACCGCCGCCGATGAGCACCAGCGCCAGCGTGGAGATCGAGACGATGCGCTTGATCAGCTGCGCGTTGGACTTGGGTCTTGCGTAGTCCATTTGATTCGAGCCGACGACCGGGTTCGAGCCGAAGACCGCGTGCGAAACAGCCAGAAGACCATCACGACGAGTACCGCGAGGACGGGAACGGCGAGAAGCCCCGACTTGCGAAGTGTCTCGGACCACACCAGCGGCTGTCCGAGGAAGAAGGAGCCGGCGGCAATGAAGAGTGCAAAGCACATGCGCCAGAGATGCCGCGCAATACGGCGCGCACCGGAAATGCCGCCACGAACGATGAGACGAACGTCCGAGATCGCCAGCAACGTCGCGATGGCGGCCACGACAAGATAGAACTCGGCCGGCATTCCATCCTTCGAGCCCGTCTCGCTACCTGCTGCCTGCAGGCCAAAGGTAAAGGCGCCAGCGGCGACCGCAAATGCGACCAGCATCGCGGCAATCTCGAAGCGGCCGGATTCTCCCGGCTTGCGAATCACGGTCATCCATGCCGTCGCAACCAGGTAGCAGGTGAGCACGCCCATCGTGGCGTTGGTCGCGTTCGGTTTGTAGAAGACCGCCAGATACGCGGCCAGTGCGGACATGATGAACATCGAGAGAAAGAACGCGTTTCCGGTCACCCGGTGCCGGCGGGATCCCTTGCGAAAAACCAGTGCGGCCGCGCCAGACAGCAAGGCAACCAGGCCGGCGCCGACATGGAGAAACACGAGCGGTGAAGTTGTCATGCTTCTCATGGGAGCAAGTGTCGTGCCAGGGTTTCTGTCGCTGTTGCTGCAGTGTTCCCTGGGGGAGGTGCGTCTTGAATTCCTGACAGAGATTTCCTCCCGGTCAGGGTTTGTCGTCATGCTCCGGGAGAATGATTACTTTTCCCCGAGCGTGTCCTTCTTCCAGATATCGGATGGCTTCAGCGGCCTCGCTCAGCTGGTACGTCCTGTCGATGACCGGAGTTACCTTCCCGGCTTCCATCAGCTCGTTCATGACGAGCAGGTCGTCTTTCGTTATTTCCGCCAGCAGCATGGTCATGCTCTGGCTCACGAACGGTGACATGAAGAGTGCCTTGATCGGACGACCCAACGGACCGATCCAGCGACCCTCGTTGGGTCCGCCGCCTCCGATCATGACCAGGCTTCCCTCGGGATTCAGGACACGCTTGAAACTGGACAACGGTTGAGTCCCGACGTTGTCGAGTATCACGTCGTAGCGCTCGTCGCCCTGCGTGAAATCCGCCTTCTTGTAGTCGATGACATGGTCTGCGCCGAGCGATCGGACCATCTCCACGTTCCTCGTGCTGCACACGCCGGTGACCTCCGCGCCGAACGACTTGGCGATCTGGACGGCGAACGTCCCCACGCCTCCTGACGCGCCGTTGATCAGGACTTTCTGCCCCGGCTTGATTTTTCCCTTGTCGCGCAGACCCTGCAGCGCGGTCAATGCCGCCACCGGCACGGCCGCGGCCTGTTCGAACGTGATGTTGGCTGGCTTCAGCACGATCTTGCTTTCCGAGGCACGCGCATACTCGGCGAAGGCGCCGCCGGCGACGCCGAACACCTCATCGCCCGGCTTGAACTGCGTAACGTTCTTGCCAACCCCTTCAACCACGCCAGCCACGTCAACGCCGACTCGTGGGTCGTTCGGTTTGCGCAGGCCATTGTCCATGCGCACGAGGTAGGGCGTGCCTCTCGTGTAGTGCCAATCGAGTGGATTGGCGGCGGCTGCGCGAACCTTGATCAAGACCTGATTGTCGTTCGGGAGACACTTTTCGACATCTTCCAGACGAATGACGTCAGGGGGGCCATACTCGTGATAAACGACAGCTTTCATGAGCTCGCCACTCCCGCGGCATGGCACTGGTTTCGGCTCGGCGAACCAGAATGAGGCAAAGGTCAGCGACAGGACGAGGACGATGAGTCCCAACCAGGTTGACTTCCTCTTCAGCAGCGCGCGCTTGGGCTTCTTGACTGAGCTCATATCCTCTCTCCAGGAGTGCTTCGATGTGATTGCCCGGCCAGGCGACACTCATGACGCACGGACCGACTGCACCCGCAATGGTGGAGCAAGTGCCATGCCAGGTGTCATTACCCGGTTTCCTGCAGCGCTTCGGCGCACGGGATGCCTCTGGCTGCAACGCAGTCGCAGAATCGGGACTGAGAAAGTCGCATGACTGGGATTGCCTGGCTGGTTTGTCTACTCGTCCTGCCGAGCGGGCGGCAGTGGCAGGACGAGCTTGGCCACTGCGCCGGGTCCATCGGGTCGATTCGCCAAGCTCACGTGGCCGTGATGCCTCGCGGCGATCTGACGACAGAACACCAGGCCGATGCCGGCGCCCTCACGCTTGGTCGTATAGAAAGGAACGAACAGATTCTCTGGATTGCTGATGCCGGTGCCGTGGTCGACGACCTGGAATTCACAGACGCCGTCCGCAACGCGACAACTCAATTGAACTGCAGACGCATCGACGGGATTCGCTTCCAGACCGTTCTTGATCAGGTTGATCAACGCCTGCTCCAGGTGAACCGGATCGCCGAATAGAGAAACGTCGGGAAAGGGAGCGATGTCCAGCTCGTCGGCAAAGATGCCGCGCAGCTTCGCGACCAGGTTGGCGACGGGAAACACTATCTTGTGCGGCTCGGGCAGTCGCGCCAGGCGCGCATAGATGTCGATGAACTCTCTGAGGCCCTCGGCGCGCTCGGCGATCACACCCAGACTCTTGCGAACGTCCGCGGCGTAGTTCGCGCTGTCGGGTTTGCTCAGAATGTTCGTCAGGGTCTGGCACAGAGAGGTGATCGGCGTCAGCGAGTTGTTGACTTCGTGGCTGATGACGCGGATCAATCGTTGCCAGGCGGCGATTTCTTCGTCCGACAGCACCTGCTTCAGGTCGGCGATGAACAGGATGCGGCTGGCTTTGCCCTGATGCCGATAGAAGTGCTGACTGACTTGCCAGCGTCCTTCGGCCCCCGGAAAGCGCAAGTCCAGCAGCTGGGGCTCGGACGCCACGGGCACCTGCGCAAGGACGGTGGCTGCGAAATCGACGCCGATGAGCTCTTCGGCAGAGGACTTCAACAGCGCGACCGCAAGTCGATTGACCAGGCGAATCCGGTCCTGGGCATCACAGACGATGATCGCTACGTTGATCTGACTGACGACCAGATCCAGGACATTGAGCAATTCCTGCTCGCTCTGGCGACTGTCTTTCAGACTGTCCGTGAGAGCGTTGACCTGTTGATACAGTTCGGCCAGCTCGCCCGGTTCGCGAGCGCGGGCGCCTTTCACGCTGTAGTCGTTTTTCCGAATCGACTCGACCAGATTGCTCAGCGTGCGGACATGGCGAAGCAGCTCGTCACGCACCTTGCCGGCAACGATCAGTATCCACGCCAGTACGGTAGCGCCGATTGCCGCTTGCGCAGCTACGGGAAGTTTGCTGTCGACGCAGATCCAGATCAGCAAGAGCGTGGTGGGAATGGCACAGCTCGCCACCAGCAGGAAAATACGCAGATCCGTGGCCATCCGGCGGCCCGGTGCGGTGCTGGCAGAGCGGTAGCGATTGCTCAAGACGGGTCCCGCTTGCCCAGCCGCCGATACAGAGACGAGCGGCTGATTCCCAAGGCCTTTGCGGCTTCGTTGGCATTGCCCTGATGGCGGCTGAGGGCCTGTTGAACGAACCACACGTCCGCTTGATCGAGCGTCATCTGTGCCCACGCATCGTCTCCGGCGGGGGCGGGCGCCGGCGTTGCTTGCCTGGCAAGCTGGAGATCCTCTTCGGCAATGGCCTCTTGCTGCGCCAGCAACACCGAACGGTCCACGACGTGCTGCAGCTCGCGCACGTTGCCGGGCCAGGGATAGCTCTCCAGTGCTTTCAGCGCCTGCGCCGAGAAGCGGTGTGCGGGAGAGTCGTAGTGTTGCCGCGCTTTGCGCAGGAAACTCTCCGCCAATGGCCGGATGTCGGCCTGGCGTTCCCTGAGCGCGGGAATCCGCAGCGTGACGCCGTTGAGGCGATACAGCAGGTCCTGTCGAAAGCCGCGCTCGACGATCAACCTGTCCAGGTCCGCGTTGGTGGCGGAGATGAAGCGGATTTCGGCTTGCCTGGTGTGCGAGCTGCCCAGCTTTTCGTAGTGCCGTTCCTCCAGCAACCGCAGTATCTTTGCTTGCTGGGGGAGTGGCAGGTTGGCGACCTCATCCATGAACAGAGTGCCCTGATCGGCGAGCTCGACGCGGCCGATGCGCTCGGTCTTCGCATCGGTGAATGCGCCCTTGGTGTGACCGAACATTTCGCTTTCGAACGTGGTCTCGGAAATGGCGCCCATGTTGACGCTGATGAACGGCCCCTGCGCGCACGGCGAATGCCGATGGATGTAGTCGGCGACCAAGCCCTTTCCCGTGCCGTTTTCGCCCGTGATCAGGATCGGCATCAGGCTCGCCGCCACACGCTTCGCCGTGGACAGAACTTGCGTCATGGCGGGTGACTCGCAAATGAGCGCCTTGCTGTCGCCGCCGGCGCGCAGCAGCGCATTTTCGGCGCTGAGCTTCCTGTCGCGCTGTTGCGCGGCGCCCAGCTTCATCTGAGTGCGAATGATGTTCAGCAGCCGGGTGTTGTCCTTCCAGGGCTTCTCGACAAAATCCGCCGCACCGCGCTGCATTGCCTCAACCGCAATGCTGATGGTGCCCCAGCCGGTCATGGCAATGATGGGCAGCTCCTCGTCCACCTGGCGCAGCGACGTGATCAACGCCAGGCCTTCCTTGCCGGAGGTGGTGTCCTCGACATAGTTGAGATCGACCAACGCCAGCTCACAACGACCGCGTCGCAACGCGGCCAGCGCCTCTTGCGGCGAGTGGCAGCTGACACACTCCATGCCTTCGCTCTTCAGCAGGAGGGTGAGCGTGTGCAGAACATTTTCATCGTCGTCGACGACTAATACGGCCATTGGATGATTCTCGCGCCGGCAGATCGATCACGTCGAGGCTGCAGCCGGTGGTGCAAGTCGAGCGCCCGTCTTGGACTCCCCCCAATCAGCCCTGCTTTTCCCGACGGTAGCGGCACGCCGCGGCCGCGTCCAGTGGGGCATCCTGAACCGACCGTTGAAGCCTTCAATCACCGCGTCGTCAGTCGCCGCGATTGGGTACTTGTGTCAACCCGTTGACAGAAGGCGCGCCCAGCGCCGCCCACACTGCGCACCTACGACGAACCGAGGGAGACACCGCTGTGAGCAACAATTCGACCGCGCGCCAGGCACGCAAGCTGCGACTTCTGAAACTCATGCTGCTGCAGGTCGCGATACTCGCGATGACGGGCTGCGGCGGCTACGGCGGCAACGGCAACGACTATACGCCGCCCCCGCAGATCGCCGACGCGCAATTCACGGACGTACCGATCGAGGGCCTGGGCTTTCGCGTCGCGGGCGTTCTGGAGGGCACGACTGACGCGAGCGGCAAATTCCGGTTCGCCGTCGGCAGCCCGGTGCAGTTTTTCATCGGCAACGCCACCGATCGACTCGTCATCGGCAGCGCGACGCTCGCAGCCGCCAATGGCGGCGCCGTCTCTTTCAATCTGCAGGATCTCGCGGAAGTGCAGAACGACGCCGATCAGTATCTCGGCAATCTTCTCAACCTGCTCGTGGCGCTCGATGACGATTCCGACGTGAGCAACGGCATCGTCCTCGAGGCGACGGCGCAAGCCGCGGTAGCGGCGGCGATCGCCGGCGGCAAGACGCTCAACTTCGCGCAGGCCCCCAATACCTTCGCGACGGACCCAGTTGTGACCGCAGCGCTCGCGTCCCTCGGACGGACGCTCATCGACACCAATGAAGTTCTCGCGCAATTCAGCACGCTCTTTCGCCAGGGACGCTCGAGCACCATCGCCCTCACGCGTGATGACAAGCGTGCGGTGGTCGTCAACCGCCAGAAAAACACGGTCTCCGTGATTCGCGTGCGCAGCGATGACGGTCAGGACGTGAGTCAGCTCCTCGGCGAGGTGCCGGTGGGCAAGGAGCCACGCTTCGTCGCCCTGAGCCCGGACGACGCACGCGCCTATGTCACGAATGCCGTCGATGGAACGATGAGTGTGATCGACCTGACGGGCGCCGTGCCGCAGGTGGTCGGCACGCCGATCAGCGTGGGCTTCGAGCCGCGGGGCATCGCTGTCACGCCGAACGGCACCTTGGCGTTCATCGCGAACAACAGCGTGGGCTCCGTCACCGTCGTCAAGTTGTCGACGCTCGAGGTGGTCCGGGCGATCCAGACCGGCGGTAACCCTTACGCCGTCGCGATCACCAACGACGGTGACCGCAACGATCGCGATGAGCGGGTGTTCGTCACGCGCTTGTTCGGGGAGTTGATCGATGCGGCGCGCCCGGACGGATTCGACGATGCGAAACAGGGCGTGGTCGATTCGTTCCGTGTCGGCGACGCGGTGGACGGCAATCCGCGGATCGCCAGGCTTCTGTTGAAGCCGATGGCTTCGGGCTTCACGGCCGACCGCCGCCCGTTCTGCCTCAACACACGCAGGGCGCTGCAAGACGCGGGCACAACCGTGTTCTTCAACAGCGGCGCACCGGGCGCGAATCTCGATGGCGCCTCGCAGCTCGCGCAGCCGACCTTCTGCCCGGACGTGAGCTCCGCCGACGCGACGGACGCCGGTCCGATCGCAAGGAACCCGCAGAAAATGTATCCGAACATGCTGTTCGGCGCGCTGCTTCGCGGTTCGCTCCTCTACGTGCCGAACGTCGGTGCGCAGCCCGAGCCGCCGGTGCGCTTCACCGTCAACGTGCAAGGTCTCGTCGGTGTACTGAACCGCGTGCAGGGCGTCGAGACCGACCGCTCACTCAATCTCAACGCACAGGTCGGCAAGGAAACGCAGCCGGCGGTGGCGGACGAAACCACGAGCCTCGACCGACTGTTCCTCAACGACCTCGTGGCCATGGACGCCGACCGGCGTGGCAAGGATTTTCTTTTCGTCAGTCGCGGCGCCAACTACGTGTTGCGCGCCTCGATCGGCACGGATGGCAAGCTCAGCATTCTGGACGCCGCCAACAAGGCCAGGCGTTTCCAGACCGGCAACTTGCCGAGCGGCGTCGTGATGAGCGGCGACGGCAAGCGCGCGTACGCGAACAATGAGCTGAACACCTCGATCACCGCGATCGACCTCACCAGCAATGCCGTGCTCGCTCGCGACATCGAATCGAGCACGCCGCCGGCGCCGGGCACCGTCCAGCATCGTCGACTCTTCGGCAAGCTCGCGTTCTTCACGGCGCTCGGCGTTCCCGACGTGATCGACGATAACGGCGACGGCGCATTCGACGTGGCCCTGCGCGACATCAATCCGCTGCAGCACCGGAACAAGGCCTCCAGCGGCGGTTGGTCGAGCTGCGCCTCGTGCCACGACGATGGCCATTCCGACAACGTGACCTGGATCTTCGAGACCGGGCCGCGCCAGACGATCCCGCTCGAAGGAACCTTCGCGCGCCTCGATCTTCACGACCAGCGCCTCCTCAACTGGAGCGCGGTACGCGGCTCGAACACGGACTTCAACAACAACGCCCGTGGCATCCAGGGCGGCAAGGGCTTTGCCACCGACGTGCGCGGCGTGAACCGGACCGCTGAAATCTTCAACCACGGGCCGGTGGCCGGTATCAGCGATTCGCTCGATGCGATGCAGGAATGGGTAACGACCGTGCGCGCACCGTTCGTTCCGGATCTGGCGGCCAACGTCGAGCAAGCCGGCCGCGGCGTGTTCGTCGCGCAGTGCGCCGCTTGCCACGGCGGCGTCAAGTGGACCAAGAGCCGCACGAGCCCGGTGTTCGCGAACAACCCGACGTTTGCGGAGGACCCGATCGGCGTGAATTTCTTCGCGGGCGTGAAGCCGATCGACACCGGAGTAACGGCGGCCGGTCCGCAGATCGTCTCGGTCACGCGCGATGGCAAGGGAACGCTCACGTTCCTCGACAAGGTCGGCACCTTCAACGCGGCGGACCCGATCGAGCTGCGCGGTGCGGCCGCGGTGGCGGGGCAGAGCACGCAGGGCTTCGCGTCGTTCGGCGGGGCGGGCTTCAATTCGCCCTCGCTCCTGGGCTTGAGCTTGTCCGCGCCGTATTTCCACGACGGCTCGGCGCAGACCCTGAATGATGTGATGAAGCGCCACACACTGGGTAACGGCCTGACGATCGAGAAAACGCTGTCGCCCCAGGACCTCGCCGACCTGCTGGCCTTCGTGGGCAGCATCGACGACCAGACCGCCAAGGTGGAATCCGATACCGATCGGTTCCTGCGATAGCATCACTGGATAGCGCATCCCCAGGGACGGGGATGCGCCCGATCTGGCCGGCCTTGCCGCGCGCGCGCCTTCACCCAAGGTGAAGGTGCAGCTCCAGTTTCGCACGACCCATAATGTCATGCAGTTCTGTTTTCAGCCGACGTAAACCGTTAGTCTGCGACTGCAAGAAATGGCTGCAGGAGCGACATGGAAGCCGACGTTCTCTCCGATCTGCTACGCGCCGTACGCCTGCGGGGCGCCATCTATTTCGACTTCAACCTGTCGGCGCCATGGGTGGCTGCCGCCCCGGAGTCTTCGCGCGCCGCGGCGATCCTGATGCCGCACGCGGATCATCTCATCGAGTTCCACGTCGTCGCGCGCGGCCAGTGTTGGGCGCGACGCCTGGGTGGAGAGCCGATGCTCCTGTCCGAGGGCGATGCGATCGTTTACCCGCACGGCGATCCGCATGTGATGGCGAGCTCGCTGGACCTGAATTCCGTATCCAGCATCGATTTCGCGCCGGGCCTCGAGCTGCTCAAGCGGGCGCGCGCCGTCGAGCAGCTGCCGCTCGTGATCGAAGCACAACCCGGCAAGCCGGCAGAGGTGTCTTTCGTTTGCGGTTTTCTGGGATGTGACCTGCGGCCCTTCAATCCGCTCATCGCTGCGCTGCCGCGCGAGATTCACATCCGGCGTAGCGGTGCGCGCGATGACGACTGGCTCGGAGCTTTCCTGAGCGTCACCGTGGGTGAGGCGCGGGCCCGCCGCGCAGGAGGACAGAACATGCTGGCCCGCATGAGCGAGCTGATGTTCGTCGAGCTCATCCGGCGGCATCTCGAAAGCCTGCCGGACGAGCAAACAGGCTGGCTTGCGGGACTGCGCGACCGTCAGGTCGGCAAGGCCCTGTCTCTCATTCATCGGCAGGCAGCGCGGGCGTGGACGGTGGCGGATCTCGCCGAGGCCGTCGCATTGTCGCGGTCGGCCTTCGCCGAGCGATTTGCGAGACTGGTGGGCATGTCGCCGATGCAGTACCTCACGAGCTGGCGCATGCAGCTTGCCTCGGAGCTCCTGGTCGGATCGAGCCAGACGATTGCCGCGATCGCACCCCAGGCTGGCTACGAGTCGGAAGCGGCATTCTCGCGTGCGTTTCGTCGCATGACGGGCCTTCCGCCGGCGAGCTGGCGTCGCGATCGCAGCGCGCCGGCGGAAACGGCTAGCGCGACGCGAGGAGCATCCTTTCCGCGTGATAGCGAGTCAGCAATGGGTGATTTGCAGACGTGACGGCATCGGCAACCGCCGTCGCACGGCACTCGCTTTGCGATAGAGTCTCTGCCAGAGTGCTGCGGGTCGTGCCACCGCATACCGACCGCGCGGCCCGCGCGATCCGTGCGTGGAGCCGGGCGACACCCACCTCGCTCCGGAGGTTGAGGTCGCCGTAGAACACCGCGCGCGACCGGACCGCTGACGCATCGTCGAGCGCGCGCGCCGCGGCTTCGATGGACGGAACGAGCCAGCCCAGGGCGACGAGCGCCGCAGCCGGCGTGACGCGAAACAGGAAGGTTTTCACAGTTGATCTCCTCGGGTTTGTCATGCCCGGATCACCACGATCCGGGTGGCGCAGATTAGAGGCATCCCCGAGGCGACGACATGATCGCTCGAACGTCGCGCATTGCCGCGCGTCCGGATTTGTAGCGGACGGCCATGCGGGCGAGGTCCTCATCACCAGTGCCCACGCATTGAATACACCGCTTCATCCAGCGCGCAGCTGAGAAACACGACGAGCGTGCCCACGAGATTAACCAAAAGCAGCACGTCTAACATCTCCTGGCTCCTGGTAGCAATCGGGTGTTTAGCTCGCGCCTGTGAACGCGCCCGGCTCGTCGATGTGTTGCCTCCCGCCCGGATACAGTGAGGCGGAGAGGCGACCCGGATCCGAGGACATCTCGGCTCGGCGATACGCGTTGATTGCAGCGTCGGCCGGAGTCGCAAGGCCCGAGCCAGCGGTGAAACCGGATGGGTCCTGCAGTGGTCATCGCGTCGAAGTTCGGGGCGTAGCTGCCGATCAAAAGTAGTTCGTTAATGATGTGCGCTCCTTGGGGTTGGGGTGAGAGTCATTGGTCTCGGCGCGTTTACACCGACGTCCAGACATCCGATGCGGGTTTACCAGTGCCAGATCCGGTCGAATCTCTCGAGTAACCCGGCCAGCTCGCCCCGCGGCACCGTCTTGATACCGCGAATGAGCGTTTCCTCGCGCAATCCGCGGTCCTCGAGGTCTTCTCTGATGGCGAACACGTCCACATGCTTCTCGAGCAGGCTCGCGACATCGGCGGCGATCCGCGGGGGTTCACTCTGCCGCCAGGTGCCGAAGCGCAGCCCGGAAGCGTCCTGATCTGCTACGGCGTAATTCACGGCGTTGCCGCGCAGCAGCACGCTTGTGGCCGCTCCGGCGCCGTGCAACGCGTGCGTCATGTATACGACGGTATCGTCCTGTTCCTCGATCGTCGCGCGATAAGCCGTTTCGATGATCTGCAGCACTCGCATGGCAGCTCCTTACTTCGTTGCGATGACCAGCGCGTTGTGCGAGCTCGCGGCCATCTTCCAGAAATCCGCGGGCGAGCCCCGCCGCGTACCTTGCACGGATTCGTCGACGCCGCGCTCGTCGACACACAGGCCGCAGTTCACCCAGTCGAGCTTCGTGCCCTGTTCCCCGGCCAGGCGCAGCAGCTCGGCGACCCATTGTCTGGGAAGTGGGTGGTCCTCCTGCGCTGCGTCGCGGCCGTGCACCGGATTGGCGTGCCCACGCTGTCGAATGAATGGCAGCGCGACGGCGCCTTCGTAGGCGAACACGTTGACATCGTGGCCGCGGCTCACGGCTGCCTGCAGCAGGCGAAAGGCCGTAGTGGTGCGCGCATTCTCAAACGGCGCATCCATCAAGAGGAAAGTCAGCGTTGTCCGATCAGCCATTGCCGTGCTCCTAATGCCAGATTGCCTTGCACCCGGCGGCGAGCCGCTCGACCACGACCTCGATAGGTGCCGGTCTTACGCCTGCGATGACCGGGGCGAGCGGGATACCGCGTTCTCGAAGCGAAAAGTCATCCGCCAGCACTCTCACGTCGGCCTCGAGCGCCAGATCGAGTCCGCTCGCTCGAGCGCCGGCACGTACGGCCATAACACCGTTCTGCACCAGAAACAGGGCGACGTCGTGTCCAGCGTGCTTCAACTCAACGGCGAGTTCGCAGTAGCGGTCGAGGTCGTTCGACTCGAACGGGTCGCGCGATTCGATCAACAGGTACTCGGTCATGAGAGGTGCTCCTTTATGCGAATTCGCCCGAAAGCTGCCCTGTGCTTCCGATGCGGACGGCACCTTAGGACGGCGCCGGCCGTGAAACTTGGTGTTTAGCGGGTATTTTTCTGGCATTCGGCGCGCGCAGCGCCGTTGCCCACTAGGAACGATTCGCGAGGACTTCGCGCGCTTCGCGAAGATCCGGCAGGTCCAGGCCTTCCGAGAACGAACCATACACGGGCTCGAGCAGCTCGCGCGCGCGACGCCCGAACCCCTTGCCACACCAATGTCTCGCCAGATCCGTCGCCGAGCGCAGCTCGAAGGAACGAGTGCCTTGCGCGCGTGCGGCATCGAGCGCCGCGGTGAGCGCTGCTTCGGCTGCCTGCGCGTCCGCAGGTGAGCGAGCCAGCAACAGAATGCCCTGCAGCCGGCGCACCTCCGGCATCCAACGCTCTTCCGCCGTCGCCGTGATCAGCTCCAACGCTTCCTCGATGGTCCTCAGGCCGGCGTCGATCTGCCCGCGCCGATGCTGGCACTGTGCGAGCAGCGTCAGGAAGTACGCGCCATGACGCTCCATTCCGAGCGCGCGGTACGCGTCGATGCTCGTGCGCATCTGCGCTATGCCGGCATCCAGGTTCTCGTGCGCCAACGCCCACCCATGCCTGAACTTCGTGATTGCGAGATAGCTGGAGAAACCGTGCTCCGTGCAAAGCTCGATCGCCTGCAGGGCGCATTCCTCGAGCTCGTTCGGTTCGCGGCGGAAGCAGCGAATCCACATCATGTCGTTGAGCGCGTTCATGCGGCTGTACGTGTGCGTGAGCGTCCGGGAAAGCTCCAGAGTCTCAAGCGAGCGCTCGAGCGCCGTGTCGGGACGTCCACGCAGCCACTCGGTCACCGCCAATGCGCCGGAAGCGCAAAGTCCGGGATCGTGGTCACCGTACAGATAGGCCTGTGAATGGTGCTTCGATCGCTCGTAGAGCCGCACGCCCGATTGCGCGTGGCGCCGGCACTGCTCCAGATCACCGTGCGTCAGGCTCGTGGACCATGCCGCGTGATGCGCCTGAAGCGTGTATGCGGTTGCACCAATCTCTTCAGCCAGATCGAGCACCTGCTGGACCAGCTCTCTCGCGATGGCAATTCGACCGCGGCTCTGATTGTGCAACCATAATCCCCAGGCGACGGTAAAGAGCTGGCGCGGAGTGCCGATTTCACGGCACAGTTCTCGCGCGCGGACGTAATTCGCTTCGACTTCAGGTGCGGCGAACCCCGTGGTCGCCATCAGCGGTGGCCCCAGCATCAACAGCAACTCCAGCTCGCTGCGGGCACGCTCCGGCGACTGTGAGAGCCGCGCATTCATCGCCAGCGCCTGCCTGAAATTCGCGACGGCTTCGGCATTCGCGGATCGCTCGCTCGCCCGCTGCCCGGCGCGGCACCAGTAGGCCAGCGCCCGCGCGGGCTGACCAGCTTCCGCCCAATGGTGCGCGAGGATTTCGGGCGTGCGGGAAGCGGAACGCCAGTCTGAAGGCGGGTTCGGGCGGCGTACATCGTCGTCACAGGCGACGGTCGTGACCGCTGCATCGCGCTCGAGGGTTTCGGCAATGCGCCGGTGATAGCTCTTTCGCGTGTCGCCCAAGAGCGATCGATACGCAACCTCCTGCGTCAACGCGTGCTTGAACGTGAACTCCGCGATGGGGAACGCGGTGGTCTGGTACAGAAATTCCCTCGACTGAAGCTGAGACAGGCTCGATTCGAGCGCCTCCGGAGTGCATTCGCTCACTGCCGCGAGCAGCGCACCTTCGACCGGCGAGCCGATGACGGCCGCGATCTGCAGCAGGCGTTTATCTGCGCCATCGAGCTGATCGATGCGCGCGGCGACTACGGCCTGCACGGTGTCGGGCACGGGCATCCGCTCGCTGTCACCGGCGAGCGTCCAGGCGAATTCTTCGAGAAAGAACGGGTTGCCCTGCGAACTGGCGATGATCCGGCGCGTGTTGGCGTGCGAGAGGCGCATCTTGCGCGGCACCGACTCGATGAGCGTCTCGCTCTCCTCGGTCGTAAGCCGGGGCAGTGCGAGCTGCGTGAAGGCCGACGAAGAAGTCCAGGGTGGGCAATAGCCGGGTCTGTACGTGACGATCAGGAGCACCGGCACCGTGCCGATGCGGGCGATGAGCTGTTCCAGAAACGCCTCGGACGTTGCATCGATCCAGTGTGCGTCCTCGATGGCGATGACGCAGGGCCGCTGCTCCCCCTGACGCAGCAGGAGCTGCGTGAGATAGCCGAACGTGCGCACGCGCCGGGTATCGGGCGAGAGATCCACCAGCGACTCCGCGTCGGTCGTCGCGTCGAGCAGCTCGAGCAACAAGGCCGGAGCGTCATGGGCGGTGATTCCCGCCGAGCGCAGCGCGGATCTGAGCCGCTCCGCGACAATCTGCGGAGCGTCGTGCTCGGTCACATCCCACAGCCGGCGTAGCAATCCTGCGAGCAGAAAGTACGGCGTCGTCGCGTGATGCGCGAGGCAGTAAGCGTCGGCCCAGCAGAGCGCTCCGGCGTCCGACAGCAGTGTGCGGAACTCGTGCAGCAATCGCGACTTGCCGATGCCGGGCTCGCCGGACACGCACACTATCTGCCCCATTCCAGTCTGCGCGCGTGCGAGACGTTCGCCTAGAAACGCGAGCTCGCGCTCCCGGCCCACGAGGTGACTGAGTCGTCGTGAGGCTCGCTGCGGCACGCCGCCGCGCTGCAGTGTGATGCGATCGATGCGGTACACGGGTGCGCCTTCGATCGACTTCTCCTCCTGCGCATGGATTTCGGATTCCAGCAGATGGTAGGTGGCCTCGCTCGCGAGGAGCTCGCCCGGCGCTGCGGTTTGATGTAGTCGCGTGGCGCGCCGTGTCGTCTCGCCCGCCGCGGTGAAGAGCCGGTCGGCGTCGGCGGCGAGGTGTCCGACGACGATCTCGCCCGTATCCATTCCCATCCTGGCCCGAACGGGCGCGGCGTAGCCGCGTTGGCTCGATAGCGCCTGCTTCGCCAGCATCGAGTGCAGCTGCAGCGCCGACTGGACGGCACGGCGGCCGTGGTCCTCGAGTGCGACCCGTGCGCCGAACAGCGCCACGAATCCATCGCTGGTCCATTCGGACACCGTTCCCCCGAAGCGCTCGACGACGCGGCGAGCCGTCGCGAGAAAGTCCTGCATCAGCGCATGCATGCTCTCGGGTCCGAGTAGTCTGGCGTGGGATTCGGAATCCGCGATCGAGCAGACGAGCACGCTCACGTGCTTGTATTCCTGAGGCAGCGATTCGGCTGGCTTCTGTGGCAGGAAGCCTGGCGGCGGCGGGGCTGACGGCGCGACTGCGTCGGCTTCAACCCCTGCCACGAAGCGAAAACCGTGGCCATGGATCGTCTGCACGACGCGCTGCGCCTCACCGCTGTCCCCTACGGCGGAGCGCAGCTCTTTTACGCAGGAGTTGAGCGTCGCATCGCTGACCACGCGCTTCGGCCAGAGCCGATGGAAGAGCTCCGATTTCGATATCGCGCGGTCCCTGTTCTCGATGAGGTGGACGAGCAGGCCGAATACCCGCGGCCGCACCGGCACGAGCTCGCCTGCGCGGCGTAACTCGTGTCGTTCGGTGTCGAGTGCGCACTCCTGGAAGCGGTAACGCATCAATCCCGGCGCTCCCGGCGCCGAATGCTCGAACAATGTCGGCTAAACACCAGGTTTCGTGGCGACGGTAGTAAGTTGCCGCCGGCATCGGAAGCATATGTCGGTTTTCGGACGCCCTTGGTATTCATCGAGGTCTCAGGTCGCAGATGTCTTGTTCGACGGCTGCATAGAAGGTGTGCGGCGACTTGACCATGGGCCAGTGTCCGAGTCCATCCAGGCGCCGCTGCGGAATACGATGTCGGGTCAGATACAGTTGCGCGGACTTCGACGTAGTTGCGGCGTCCCAATAATGAATTTTCGGGCACTCGAGGCGCCGGAAACCAGCTCCGGGATCGTCGTAGTCGTGCACTGATCGACCGAGCGTCCAAAGCGTCAGCGGGTCGGCGAACTCGAGACTGGACACGAAGCGGCGCATGGCCTCATCGCGCCTTGCCCGCCTCAGGACCGACGACCGAAACGCCGCATGGAAAGCCTGGGGTCGGTCGAATTGGGCCGCAAGGCCGGTGAAGTACGCATCCTGCCTGGTCAGATTTCCTTCGATGCCGACGACCAGCACAGGCGAGTGCCGCATGAGTTGCGCGGTACGGGTGGCGATGATGCCGGCCATGGAATGGCCCACGAGGACGACCGCGCGTCCGGCCGAAAGGCGCGCGACCAGGTCGCGCCACAAGCGCGCCGCCCCCTCGATCGTGAGTCCTTGGGGCAGGGCAGGGGAAGCTCCGTGTCCCGGCGGATCGAACACGAACACGCGCGCGAATTCGGCCAGGCCGGACGTGAAGGACTCGCGAAAGCACAGATGTGAGTCGCCAAACGCCGGATGAAACCACACGTCGATGGCGGCACCCGCGGATTCTCTCGAATAGACGGCAACGCCGAGATGCTCGCGCAGGACCGGCGCATGCAGACGGCCGCGGATGACGGCGCGGGTTGCGTAGCGTTGCGGTGCGCCTCTCATCGGCTCACACGCGGAGGACGCTTCGCCGGCCACGTATCGCCCAGGCGCGCGCCGTCAGTGGAATGGATCCATCAGCGGCTTTCGGCAGACCGCCTCGAATACGGTCACGAAGACGTTCACGATGGCGCGGGGGCAGGGAGCGGACATATGCCGGCGCATTTCCATGGCCCATTTCCAGAGATTCCCAGTACTCGTCGAAGTCACGGAGCGGAGTAGGCACCTCCAGCATCCGCACCTCGATATCGGTCAGTCCCGCCGTGCCGAACAAGGTCCGCAGGCGGTCTGGATGGCAGAGCGGGTAGCGATTCGCCTGATCATGCGCGGCTGCCGTCGGATCAAGCGCCGTTGCCGCATCCCAGAGATGTCGCAGTAGCTGCATGCCGGCAGCGAAGTCCCAGACGTAGGCAGCGACCACTCCGCCGGGACGGGTGACGCGCATCTTTTGCCGCACTCCAGCGAGAGGATCCGCGAGAAGGTTGAGTACGAGGGCGGAGACTGCGACGTCGAATCCTCCGAGCTCGCCGGGAAGCGCCTGCGCGTCGCCGACCAGAAAATGGCAGCGCTCTCCATTCAATTGAGCGCGGGCGCGCGCCACATACTCCGCCTGCGGATCGATACCCCACACTTCGAGCGGTGCGGCGCGGTCGACGATTGCGGCTGCAAGCGCGCCCGTGCCGCAGCCGACGTCCAACCATCGACGCCCCGCCGGCACCGCCAGCCAGTCAACGAACTTCGCTGCCATCACTCTGCTCCAGCGCCCCATGAACGTCTCATAGTCAAGCGCCACGTCCCGCTCATCGACCACGGCCGTCATCTGAATCTCTACCTCCACAAGCGACCTGGGCGCCGATCCGGCTGGACAGTGTAGGAAGACCGAACACGGCCCGAGCTACGTAACGCCCGCCGGCCGCAGTGTGTTCCGATCACAAGCCGCGCTCGTCGTGTAGCGCGTCGACTGACATCTATTGCCGGCGGGCTCTACCGAAATTCCCTTGCCAACTCTGCATCGGTAAGCGCGCGCCAGGCGCGCGCGAGTGCGGCGGCAGCCTGCTCCACGTCATCCGCGGTTGTTGCTCTTCCGAGCGTAAGGCGGACCGAGCCCAGGGCGTCGACCGCCGGAATGCCCATTGCAAGCAGGACGGCTGAGGGGGTTTCACAACCCGCGTGGCATGCTGATCCGGTCGACGCAGCGATCTCGGGTGTCGCGGCGAGAAGCGCACTTCCAAGTATTCGTGGCAAGCGCACGTTGAGCGTATTGGGCAGCCGCTCTGCGGCGTCGCCGTTGAGCGTGAGGCCGGGGATGGTGTCCGCGAGCCGCACCCAGAGCCGTTCGCGAAGCGCACGTATACGCGCCGCTTCAACTTCGAGACTCTGCTGAGCAATGGCGCATGCGGTGCCGAGTGCGACAATTGAAGCAACGTTCTCGGTGCCGGGTCGAAGGCCGCGTTCATGGCCTGCGCCGAGCATGAAAGGCTCGAGCTCGGTGCCGCGTCGCACGTAGAGGGCACCGACGCCCTTGGGCGCGTAGAGCTTGTGGCCGGCGACCGACAAGAGATCCACGTCGATCTCCCGCACGTCGATCGCAACCTTGCCGACCGATTGTGCGGCGTCGGTGTGTACGAGCGCGCCCGCACGCCGCGCAAAGCGAGCCGCCTGCCGGACTGGTTGCAGCACACCCGTCTCGTTGTTTGAGTGCATGAGCGTGACGAGCGCGGTGGTGGGGGTAATCGCTGCGTCGAACTGGTCGACACGAGCGCGCCCGCTCGCGTCGACTCCGACACGGACAACATCCCAGCCCTGCGTTTCGAGCCACGCCAGGGGGCGCGCCGTCGCGGGGTGCTCGACCGCAGTCGTCACGATGCGCCGGCGAGCACTCGTGGCTGTCGCCCCCCGAATGGCGAGGTTGTTGGCCTCGGTGCCGCCGGATGTGAAGAGAATCTCGTCGCTGTCGCAGTGTAGTAGCGCTGCGACGTGACCGCGTGCTCGTTCGACGGCGTCGTGGGCGCGGCGTCCGTAGACATGTGAGCTCGATGGATTGCCGAAATGCTCGCGCAGGTACGGCAGCATCGCTTCGACGACTTCGGGCAGGATCGGCGTCGTCGCGTTGTGGTCGAGGTAGATGGGGTCGCGCATCAAAACACGAACACCTTGTCCGCTTCGCGGCTCCACGCGGCAAGCTCCTCCATGGAGCTGCGCTTCGTGCCTTCGACCAGGTCTGCATCCGCTATGCCGCGTGCATCCATGCAGGATGAGCAGACGCCAATCTCGCCGCCGTGTTTCACCACGGTCTTCAACATGATTTCGATGCTGTAGTGGCCCTGGGGAACCTTCTGGCGCCCATGCGCGCACGCGGCGCCATCGCCGATGAGAAACATCCGGACGTGCTCCCCGGATTGCCTCGAAAGGGAGCCGGCAAGACGCAGCGCGTTGTAGCTTCGCTCTGTTCCGTAGGGCGGATCATTGAGGATGAATAGTGCCTTCATTGCGGTTCCTGCCAGAACGCTTGCGAGTCAGTCAGATGCGCCGATGGTCGTCAGCTGCAGTCACGGAGCGCGTGAGCTGCGCCACACCCGCCACCTCGGGCCTTTCTCCGTCACCTCGGACCTCAGATTGCCTCGAACGTGCACTTTGAGATACTATAGCATTCAAGCGAGTACTTGAATAGCGCTGGAGCTGCGAATGCGCACCCGCGAGATGAAGGACGGGGTGTTCGGGCAGGTTCTGCGTAGTTCCGGTACCCGGTATCGCGAGGGGGGAGAGTCAACCCGGGCGCGCCCGGCAGCATGCCAACGCGCCGCCGCGACGACCGTCAGCGTACGGAACCGGCGCGGAAGCACCGCACATCCGAGCCGCGATGACTGGCCGGGAATACCGACTCGCGCGGCGGTCAAGTTGGGAGAATCTTGCCGCGACGGAAGTCGCGCGGCGAGCAACCGATCTCGCGACGAAACGTGCGGGTGAAGTTCGACAGATCGGCCCACCCCGCCTCGTAGCCGATGTCCGTGACAGGCAGCGCCGTGTCGCGCAGGAGCGCTACGGCGCGGATCAGCCGCATGCGCAGCAGGTACTGATGCGGCGTGACGCCGATTGCATGGTGGAAAGTGCGCAGGAAATGAAAGGGACTGAGGCCGACATCGCCTGCCACCGTATCGAGTGACAGCGGCTCGGCAGCGTGCCTTTCGATATATCGCGCCGCGGCCACGGCACGATCGCGCTGATGCGGCACTGCTACCGGCGGCAAGCCGGCGCGCGCCGTTTGAATCGCTGCGACCACGGCCAGGGCCGTCTCTTCGAGCGCAAAGCCTTCGTCGCCCGCGGCGATGCCGCTCCTCAGCAGCGCCGCGACGCGCGGCAGCGGCGGCAGGCCGGCGCGATCGAAGGGCCCGCTCACCTGGCCGAGCGCGCTCTGCAACGCGTCGTAACTCTGCGCGGAGAAACTGAGGATGATGCAATCATCGCCGCTGCCGTCGCCGTGCTCGTGCGAACAGACGTAGCCATCACCGTCGTTGCCGAGCATCAGCCAACCGGGGCCGAGAACCGCCTCCCCCCGGGCACTGCGATAGGAAAACACGCCGCGGTCGACGACGGAGATCGAGAAAAAACCATGCTGCTCGTCGTAGGCGCGGTCATGCGGGCGGGCGCGGCAGCGGGAGTAGCAAAGGCTGAGCCCGCCCGAGCTGTGCAGCGGTCGGTAATTCGGTGCGTATTCGGGAAGAACGGACATGGCGCCGTTGCCCTGCCATGGCCTGCATGGCGGGACAGCAAGATTCTCCAAGTTCATAGTCGCATGCACTGCTAACTTTTCGTCCGCCCGGAACCTGCGCGGTACGGACGGGCACGGGAGCAATGTACCGCAAAAGCGAGGACTAAAGGCATGGAGCGAGTCGCACGACAGGAGCGCGCAACGCAGTTTCGGCGGTTACACGGCGGCGAGCGCGCGCTCGTGCTGATCAACGCCTGGGACGCGGGAAGCGCGCGGCTGCTCGAAGAGGCCGGCCAGTCCGCAATTGCCACCACGAGCGCGGGAATGGCCTGGTCGCTGGGCTATGCGGACGGCGAGCGGATGGGGGCTCACGAGCTGATCGCAGGGTGTAAGCGCATTTGCCGCGTGGTGGCGGCACCGGTCAGCGTCGACATCGAGCGTGGTTTCGGCCGTACACCGGGTGAGGTCTGCGCAGTCGTGCGCGCGCTGCTCGACATCGGCGTCGTGGGCATCAACATCGAGGATGGCGTCACGCCGGGCACGGGACAGCTCGCCGCGCCCGGCATTCTGGCAGAGCGCATCGCTGCTGTGCGGAAGCTTGCGCGCGAATTGGATGTAGCGCTCTTCATCAACGCGCGCACCGATACCTATCTTGCCCCCGCGATCGATGTGGCGACACGCTATGCAGAAACGCTGTGCCGCAGCCGAATCTACGTGGAGGCCGGTGCCGACGGCATATTCGCGCCAGGGCTCACGAGCATCGATGAAATCAGCAGCCTCGCGCGCGCGGTGGATCGGCCGCTGAACGCTTACGCGGGATATGACGGCGCACCGTCTGTCGACGCCTTGAGGCGGGCGGGCGTCCGACGCATCAGCTTGGGCTGCGGCCCGTTACAGGCGGTGCTCGCGCTCACACGGCGCATCGGCGTGGAAGCACTCGAGCAGGGCACGTACGCGGCGATGACGGCGGACATGCTTTCCGTCGGCGAAGTGAACGATCTGTTCGCGGCATGAGTTACGAGGGGTTCGGGACCGCACGACCCGTGACCGAACTCTCATACGAGCTCCTTCTGAATACGGCGAGCGCAACGATCCGGGACGTCGTGTGCGGTGGCGAATGCCGGCACAAGAGCGCTGAAGAGTGTCCGGACGCCACGCACCTGGTGTTTGCTTATCGCGGCCTTTACGTACGCCATCTGGGTCGCAACGACGCAGTGGCCGAAGCCAATCAGGTGCTGTTCTTCAACGACGCGGAAAGCTACCGCATCAGCCATCCCGTCGAGGGCGGCGACGCGTGCCTGTCGTTCGTGATCGACGAGCCCTTACTGCGCGAGTTGGCGCCGAAGGAGCAGGTGCGCGAGGGCGGTGCGTTGGCGTTTCGCCGGCAGCGCCGGCGCATCGACCCGCGCGCACAGGCACTGGTAGCGCTGCTGCGCCACAGCTTGAGCCGCAAAGTCGCGGAAACTCTGGAAGCGGAGACCCTGGCCCTGACGCTGGTGCGGCGCGCTTTGGGCGAGCGCACGTCGCATGCGGCCGGAGCCAGCCTGGGCCGGCAGAAGCTCGTGGACCGTGCCAAGCTGGTGCTGTCGTCGGATCTGGCGCGGCGCTGGACGCTGGCCGAGATCGCGGTAGAGGTCGGCGTCTCGCCCGTGTACCTCACGCAGGTGTTCCAGCGGGTGGAGGCCATGCCGCTGTATCGATATCAGCTGCGCCTGAGGCTGGCGCGCGCTCTGGACCTGCTTGGTCAATATGACGACCTCACCAGGCTGAGCATGGACCTGGGTTTCTCCAGCCACAGCCATTTCAGCTCCGCCTTCCGGCAAGCCTACGGCCGCACGCCAGCGGAGTTCCAACGCTCGGTACGTCTGCGCTGACGCAAACAGATCGCTAAAGATTTTGACAGCGATGCGCTCCCCGGCGTGGCCTACTCGCCGCACTCGGAGCTCGGGCGTTCATTGGAGAGCGATGTCATGGCAGAGAAAACCTGTGCGGCTTGCGACTGCAAGCTGGATGCAAATTCCATCAAGGTCAAGATCGGCGGCAAGACCGTCGAGGTGTGCTGCGACGAGTGCGCGCAGAAGCTGAGGGAGGCGCTGCCATCCACGGCGGCGCTGAGCCAAGGCTGAGCCATGGACGGAAACAAGCTATTGGCAGCTCAGCGCAGCGTCCAGACTGTGTCGGGGCGCATCAGTTACACCGAGCAGGGCGCAGGGCCGGTCGCGTTATTCGTGCATGGCGTGCTGCTGAATGGCCATCTATGGCGCCATCAACTGGCGCAGTTGTCCGACATCCGGCGCTGCATCGCCGTGGACCTGCTTGCGCATGGTGACACCGAGATCGCGCCGGACCAGGACGTATCCGTGACGGCCAATGCGAACATGCTCGAGGAATTTCTCGATGCCTTGAACATCGAGCAGGTGGACCTGGTGGGCAACGACAGCGGCGGCGGCATCGCGCAGATCTTTGCGGCGCTGCATCCGCAGCGCGTGCGCGGCCTCACGCTCACCAACTGCGATACGCATGACAACTGGCCGCCCGAGGCGTTCAAGCCCTTCCTGGCAATGGCGGCTGCCGGCGGTCTGCGCGGAGCGCTCGATGCGATGCTGGCAGATAAGAGCGTCTATCGATCGCCGCAGGCGCTGGGGCCGGCGTATGAGCACCCGGAACGGCTGGCTGACGAGAGCATCGAAAGATATCTGCGTCCGCTGGTCCGGACGGAGCAGCGCACGCGCGACCTGCAGCGTTTTCTCGCAGCTTTCGACTGCAAGCACACAACGGCGGTGGAAACGCAGCTGCGCAAGCTGAAAGCGCCGACGCTGATCGTCTGGGGCACGGATGATGTCTACTTCGATGTGCAATGGTCGCGCTGGCTGGCTGAGGCGATTCCTGGTACGCGACGGCGCGTCGAGCTGAAAGGCGCGCGAATTTTTTTTCCGGAAGAGCGCGCCGCGGAATTCAATCTGGAACTGCGCACGCACTGGCTGACGAATTAGCGGATCGCCGAGAGGGCCGACCGGAAACGGTTTCTTGAAGGGGATTGAATGAAACGTCGGCGGTTCGTGTCGGAGCAGATCATCGCGAAGCTGCGTGAGGTGAGTGTGCTGGTCGCTCAAAGAGCGATTGCGCTCGCAGCCTTCGCTGGCCTGGTCCTTTCGTCGGCAGTTGCCGTCGCCAGGCCGATGACCGCCACCGATCTTGCCGCGTTGCGCCGGATCGGCACTACCGCCGTGTCATCTGACGGTCGCTGGCTGGCCTGGCAGCAACGCGAAACCGATCTTGCCGCCAACAAAGGCCGGACCAGCCTGTGGTTGCTCGATCTGAACGCCAAGCGCGCAAAACCGCAGAGGGTTGCCACCGCCGCCGACCACAACGCGCATGATCCTGGTTTCTCGGCTGACGGGAAATGGATCTATTTCATCGGCGACATGTCGGGCAGCGACCAGTTGTGGCGGGTCGCCGCAACAGGCGGCGCGCCGGAGCAGGTGACCCACTACAGCTTCGATCTTGCGGGCTTCCTGCTCTCGCCCAGGGGCGGGAAGGTCGCGATGTGGGGTGATGTATCGACGAGTTGCAGCGAGCTGCCCTGTGAGCCGTCAAGACCGGCGGACAGCTGCTGCGGAAGCGGTCGAACCTATGATCAACTTTTCGTGCGGCATTGGAATGCAGGGATGACGCCGGGGACGCGTTCGCTCGTCTACGTGCGACATCGGAACACATGGATGACGCCGGAGACACGCTCGCGTGTCTATGTGATGTCGCTGGCCGGCGGGGAGGCGAAATCGGTCGAGGGGCTGCTGATCGGTGACACTCCGTCGAAGCCCCATGGCGGTGCCGAGCAGTTCGCCTGGAGCGCCGATGGCCGGACGTTGTTCTTCGTTCTGCGCCAGGCAGGGCGGATCGAGCCGCTGTCCACAAATCTCGACATCTTCGCGGCGCCCGCGGATGGCAATGGCGAGCCTGTGAACCTGACCGAACCCAACCAGGCCACCGATAATCTTCCTGCGGTTTCGCCCGACGGCAAATCGCTCGCCTATGCGGCGATGACGCGGCCGACCTATGCGGCAGACAGGATGGCGCTTTACCTGCGCAACCTCGAAACAGGGGAGGTGAAGGCGATCGCGGCTGACTGGGACGTTTCCGTCGATTCCATCGCCTGGGCCGCGGACGGCAGGAGCCTGCTGGTGACGGCGCCCGATGATCTCGATGAGCCGCTGTTCCGTGTCTCGCTACCTGACGGCAAGGTGACCCGGCTGACCAGGGAAGGCCATGTCTCGGGCGTGGCGCCGACTCCGGATGGCGGGGCGATCGTTTCGCTCGACACGATGGTGGCGCCGGCCGACCTTTACCGCGTCTCAGTCCAGGGTCAAGTCGTGCGGCTGACCGAAGTGAACGCTGACCGGCTCGATGACATCGACGTGCCGAGCTTTCAACGCTTCGGCTTTGCCGGTGCCAAGGGCGATACGGTGAAGGGCTGGGTGGTCGCGCCCAACGCAGCGATGGGCAAGCTGCCGACCGTCCTGCTCGTCCACGGCGGGCCACAGGGGAGCTTTGCGGATAGCTGGTCCTATCGCTGGAACCCGATGCTGTTTTCCGCACCCGGCCATGCGGTGGTCGGCGTCGATTTCCACGGATCGGCGGGGCATGGTCAGGCCTTCACCGACAGCATCAATCGCGATTGGGGTGGCAAGCCGCTGGAGGATCTGAAGCTGGGCATGGCGGCGGCCGCGGCGAAGTTCCCGATGGTCGACCCCACCAACGCCTGCGCGGCCGGCGGCGACTATGGCGGCTACATGATGAACTGGATCGCCGGCAACTGGCCGGACGGATTCAAATGCCTGGTCGTCCATGCCGGCGTGTTCGACGCACGGGCGATGGCTTACGAGACGGACGAACCGTGGTTCGACGAATGGGAGCATGGCGGCCCCTATTTCGAGAATCCGGAAGAGTTCGAAAAATGGAACCCGGTGAACCACGTGACGAAGTGGAAGGCGCCGATGCTGGTGCTGCATGGCGAAAACGATTTTCGCATCCCCTATACCCAAGGGATTGCCGCTTTCACTGCCGCGCAGCGACGCAATGTGCCGTCGCGGCTGGTGGTGTTCCCGGGTGAGAACGATTGGATCCTGAAGCCCAGGAACAGCATCCAATGGTACGGCGAGGCGTTCAACTGGTTCGGGAAATGGCTCGACAGGCCAGCTCCCTAGTCTGGTTGCGCCAAGGAACCGACTGCCCCGGAGTGCCCCCGATAACCCGGTGACTACTGGGTGGCCTGCTGCAATTCCTGTTCTTCTTCGTAACCCTGCGGGAGGTGGTGCGCGATCCCCTTGTGGCAGTCGATGCAGGTCTCGCCTTCCTTGAGTCCCCTCTCGTGACGCCGCGCGGAAACGCGCTCCTGCTTCTCGGGGTCCATGTGCTGAAACTCGTGGCAATTGCGGCATTCGCGCGAATCCGTCGCCTTCATCGACTTCCAGACGCGCTCCGCCATGGTGCGACGCTCGGCCTCGAATTTCTCCTGCGTGTCGACCGTGCCCACGATCTTGTGATAGAGCTCATTGGTCGCCTGGACCTTGCGTGCGAGCTTCGGGCCGTATTCGTGAGGCACATGACAATCGGGGCAACTCGCGCGCACGCCGGTGCGGTTCGAATAGTGAACGGTCTCCTGGTACTCGGGATAGATGAAAGCGCGCATCTCGTGACAGGAGACGCAAAAGGTCTCCGTATTGCTCAGCTCCAGCGCCCAGTTGAAGCCTCCCCAGAAGAGGACACCCACGAGAAACAGCAACAGCCCGCCGACTGGAATCCCCACCAGCCAGCGGCTACGCGGCTGGCGCCAGAGACGTGACCACAGGCTGGCGTTTTCCGGGCGCGCTTGTTGATTCATGACTCTTCTCGTCGGGCGAGACTTGCCGAAAGATCCGGCGTCGGGCTATCGATCTACTGCAGGCTGGCGTAGTAATGGACCACTGCGTCGATATCCGCATCGCTCCACTTGGCCCACTTTTCGGCCATCTTTTTGCTCTGCTCGCGTTCCCCGCTCTTGAAATCGGCGAACGCCTGTTGCAGGGTACTCGAGATGTTGACCGCCCAGGATGCCGGCGTCGTCAGCCGGATCGCGGCCGCCGTTGGCATGACACTTGGCGCAATCACGCGCATGGAGTTTGCGGCCCTCAGCAGCCTTCTGCGCATCGAACGCCTGCTTGGCGGCGACGAACGGCAGCTCCGCAAAATGGTTCGCGAGCGCCTCGACGTCCGCCGCACTCAACTTGGCGGCTAGGGCGCACATATCCGTCTCGGGGCGCGAAGTGTCGCCGTGACGAAACTTCGACTTGCGACACGGTCGCGATTTTTCCTGGTACGCCAGCAGGTAATCGCCGTGCACGGGCGCCGAAATGCCGGCGATGGTCGGCACGTCGTCCGCGTCGCTCAGGCCCTTCTTGCCATGACAGTCCTCGCACTGCTGGACGACCGTCGTAATGTCGGCAGCGGCTGCCTGAAACGACAGCATGAGGGCGAACAACAGCGCACCGGACATCGCGTCGCGAAACTGCGGCATGAGTAATATCTCCTGTCTCCCAATGCGGACTGGTACCATCCTCGCCTATTTTGCGAGCCGGTGTCCTAGGCAAATATACCTATTTCCCTGCCACCTGCCATTCGGTGAAGCTCTATCAGGCGCAATCCATCGCAGCTCAGGAAATACGAGCCGCGACTGATGGCGGCGCCAATGTCAGGGGAGAATGTGGCATGCGACACCATTCAAGCCGGATGCTCTGTCTTGTAGCCGCGCTCGGCACGCTCGCGCTGTTGCTGCAGGGATGCGAGGGTGACCAGGGGGAGGCTGGAGGGGTCGGGCCACCTGGACCACCCGGACAGCCAGGGCCGCCGGGCAGCGGCGCAACGATCGGTATCGAGAACGCCAAGGCGATCTCGGGCGAGATCACGAGCGTCACGGTGCCCACTTCGGGTCAGCCCGTCGTGCAGTTCAGCCTGACCGATGAGTTGCAGCGTCCGCTGCGCGGGCTGCAGGCAAGCCAGATCAGGTTCGTGGTCGCGCGCCTGGCTCCCGGCCAGAACGGCCAATCCAGCAATTGGCGAGCCTACACGCGCCGCACCGAGAACCCGGGTCCGGTCGGTCCGGGCACACAGCCCGTCAACCAGGCAACGACCGAGACTGCGACCAGCGGCCAGCTCGTCGACAACGGCGACGGCACCTATCAATACACGTTCGCCAAGAACATCACCAACGACGCCGACATTCCGTACGATGCGTCACTGACGCACCGCGTCGGTTACGAGATTCGCGGCCTGGCGCCGGCGATGAACGCGGTCTACACGTTTCAACCGTCGTCGGGGGCGACCACCGGCATCTTTTCACGCGAGATCGTCGACAACGACACCTGCAATGCCTGCCACGATCAGCTGGCGTTTCATGGCGGCGCGCGCTTTGACACGCGCTACTGCGCCATGTGCCATTCGCCCACGACGTTCGATGCGCAAAGCGGCAGGACGGTCGACTTCAAGGTGATGATCCACAAGATTCACCGGGGCAGCGAGCTGCCGAGCGTGCAGCCGGCAACTCTGCCTGCGGGCGTCACGGATGGCGTGATCGGACTCGGCCTGACCTACGGCATCTACGGTTTTGGCAATACCCTGGTAGATTTCACCGACATCGTGTTCCCGCAGGATCATCGCAATTGCACGACCTGCCACGAGGAGACGGATGCTGGCACGCCACAGGCGAGCAACTATCGCATCACCGTCAACTCGGCGCCCTGTGGCGCCTGTCATGACGCCACGACGCAACGCATCGTCGCCGGAGTGCCGCAGGGCTCGCCCCCGGCGCCGATCAACTTCCAGACGGGTCAGGGCCACAGCGCCGCCAATCTCGCGGTGCAGGACCAGGACTGCGTCACCTGCCATGGTCCGGACGCGACGATCAACAATGGACTGCTGCGCACGGCCAAGGTGCATGAGATCCCCGAGAAGATCGCCGCGCAGAAGTTCAAGTACTCGGTCGTCAGCGCCGTCAATACGGCTCCAGGTCAGAACCCCACCGTCACGATCAAGGTGACGGACCCGACCAACGGCGATGCGCCCTACGACATCACCGACCCCGCGGGGCCGTTCCGCCAGTCTCAGTCGGCGCTCACTGCAGATGTCGCCTGGACGACGGTCGATTTCAACAATCGCGGCAGCGGCTCGGCGACCGCACCCAACAGCGGCACGCCCGCGCTACCGGTGCGCATCAATTTCCTCGGGGCCGGCGTCACCAAGAACGCTGACTCGAGCTTCACGGCGACAGCGTCGATTCCGATCCCGCTCTTCATGACCGGCTCGGGCGTTGCGATTCTCGAAGGCCGGCCGCGCGTCGACGCCAACGGCGACGGAGCTCTGGAGAGCCTGCCGGTCGCCGCTTCAGGAATCGCTTTCGCCATCTCGGATAGCAGCCCGCAAGCGCGCCGACAGGTCGTCGAGCTGCGCCGCTGCAACGAGTGTCACAACGTGCTCTCGCTGCACGGCGGCAATCGGACCGACAACACCGAGCTTTGCACGACCTGCCACAACCCGAACAACACCGACATTGCCCGGCGCGGCGCGCCGTGCAGCAACCTGCCCACCGATCCGGTGGCGCCGGGTCTGGGCCCGGACGACATGGCCATCGATTTCAAGTTCATGATTCACCAGATCCACTCGGCGAACTTCCAGGTGTGCGGCTTCAACAATTCGATCCATGATTTCACCGACCTGCGATTCCCGGGCAAGCTGAACAACTGCGAGGGCTGCCATCGTCCGAATACCTATTACCCGGTCGACGGCTCGCTGGTGCAGGCAACGACCTTCGACGCGGGCGATCGCACCACGCTGGCTGACGATCGTGCGGTGAGCCCGAACGCCTCGGCGTGCTCCGCCTGCCATACGGGCACGTTGGCGCGCCAACATATGGAACAGAACGGTGGCGACTTCAACGCCGGCAAGACGGCCGAGGGGACCATGATCTCCTCGGGCTTCGAAACGTGCGCGCTGTGCCACGGTCCCGGGCGCATCGCCAACGTCAAGCTGATGCACGGCGTCGGTCAGTAGTAGCAGGGCTGGCGTGAAACTGCCGCCTGCGTCAGTGCTCGCCGGCTTCCTCCTGGCGGCAGGGTGGCTGGCGCCGGCGGCCGGCGCCCAGGAAACGCCCTCCGGCGCGCCCGAGCAGAGCGGCACTGCGAACGAGAGCTACAGCCGCGAGGGTGCCGATACCTGCATCAAGTGTCATGACAGCCCCGACATCCTCGCACTGTTCAAGACGAAACACGGATCGCGAGCCGCGGCGCATTCGCCCTTTGCGGCCGGCCAGCTGCAGTGCGAGGCGTGCCACGGCCCAGGGGGTGCACATGCGGCGCGCGTACGCAGCGGTCAACCACGTCCGCCGATCCCTAATTTTGGTGCCGACTCCGTTGCGTCCGTCGCGACCCAGAACCAGGCCTGCCTCGGCTGCCACGCCACCGATGTGCAGCATGACTGGCGCGACGCCGCGCACGATCGTAACAACGTCGCGTGCTCCGACTGTCATCGAGTTCACGCCACTTTCGACGCCGTGCGATCGACGCGACAGCAGGCGGAGGTGTGCTTCGACTGCCATCAGCAGCAGCGCGCCGATCACATGAAGGCGTTCCGTCACCCCATCGACGGCAACCTGATGAGCTGCAGCAGTTGTCACAGCCCGCACGGTTCGGCGGCGGAATTCGCCCTGCGCCGCAACTCGGTCAACGAAACCTGCTACACCTGTCACGCCGAAAAGCGTGGCCCGTACCTGTGGGAGCATGCGCCAGTCACTGAAGACTGCTCGAACTGTCACGCGCCGCACGGCTCGAGCCAGCCCGCCCTGCTGCGCGTGCGCGCGCCCCTGCTCTGCCAGCAATGCCATTCGCAGGCCGGGCACCCGACGTTTGCATACGGGCCGGACAACCTGCCCGGAGGATCGCAGCCGAGCTCGTACCTGGCGGCCGGGAGCTGCCTCAATTGCCATTCGCAGGTGCATGGCTCGAATCACCCCTCCGGCAGCAAGCTCACGCGGTGAGAGGACGCCGCCATGACGGAACAGAGCTTCACTCGTGCCACAGCCGCAATCGCAAGCCGCTGGCTTGTCCTCGTGGCACCGTTACTGACCGGCGCGTCCCCGGTCGATACATCGCAGTGGCGATGCGAATTCTGTCCCTTCGAGGACGGCGAAGTCGTCGCTGAAGTCGAAGCAGGCAGCGTCTACGTGGACGATTCCGCGGCGAAATTCGGCGAATACGACGGTCTGAACGAAGAGGGGGGCTACCTCGCACTCGGCGGCAGCGCGCGGCAGCGCCGCGGGAATGGCCTGACCTGGCGAGCCGACCTGCAGGATCTCGGTCTGAGCTCGCGCAGCGCTGCGCTTTCGGGTGGCCGCGAGGGCGCCTGGCAGGTCGATCTCGGCTACGTCGCCGCTCCTCATAATGTGTTCGACACGACGCTGACGCCTTTCACCGTCGGCGCCGATCAGTCGTTGACGCTGCCGTCAGGGTGGGTGCGCGCGGGTAACACGCAGAACATGACAGCTCTGGATTCCTCGTTGCGCGGTTACGACCTGGAGACCTCGCGCGAGCGCTGGTCGCTGGGCGGGCAAATCGATCTCGCATCGCACTGGCAAACCGAGCTCGACTACACGCACGAAACACGCGATGGCCGGCGATTGCTCGGCGCCAACTTCATCACCACCAGCAGCCAGCTGCCCGCTGCCGTCGACCTGGTGACGGACCAGCTCGACTGGTCCGCGCGCTACGAGATCGCGCAGGGTGAGATCGGGCTCAGCTACTTTGGTTCTTTCTTCTCCAATCGACGCTGGGACTTCGCCTGGGCGAATCCATTCGCCGCGATCGCCCCGGGCGCCGATCAGGGTCGAACTGCACTGGCACCCGACAACAGCTTCAACCAGGTCGCCGTTCATTTCAGCCGTCAGCTCGGCAGCACCTGGTTCCTGCGGATGAATGGCTCGCTGGGGCGAGGCAAGCAGGACGATAGCTATCTGCCGTACACCGCCAACGCGCTCATACTGACGACACCGCTGCCGCAATCCTCGCTCGACGGCGACGTGGACATGCGCCATATGGATCTGCAACTGAGCGGCAATCTCGGGAAATGGCTGCCCCTGCTGCAGGGCCTGCGGGGAAAGCTGAGCTACCGCTACGACGAGCGCGACAACGGCACGCCGCAGGCCGATTACAGCTACGTGGAGAGCGACACGTTTCCTGCCGGCGTGGCAACGAACTTGCCGTATGGATACCGGCGTCAGGACGTCTCGCTCTTCGGCGAATATGACTTGGGCCGTCTCCTGCGGCTCGGCCTGGGCGACATTGCGAGGCTTGCGGGCGGCTGGGATCGCGTGGAATGGGATCGCAGCTTGCAGGAGACCGACAATTCCAAGGAGGATCGCGCCTGGGTGCGCATTCGCGTGCGTCCGGTCCCTTGGTTGACGTTCGACGCCCGCTACGGCGGCGCCAATCGCGACGCCGGCCCCTATGTCACTGCCACAACCCCCGGCGCATCTCAGAATCCGCTGCTGCGCAAGTTCAATCTCGCCAATCGCGAGCGCAATTCCTGGGATTTTGGCGCGGACTTGTCCTTGCCGGGAGACATCGCGCTTTCATTGGACGGCTTCGATCGCGAGGATGACTACATCGATTCCGTCGTCGGGCTCACGGGCAGCCGGGACGTCGGCGGCACTGCCGACTTGTCGTGGAGCGTCAGCGAACGAATCGCGGCGTTCGCTTTTTACGCCCGCCAGGAAATCACCAGCGAGCAAAGCGGCAGTCAGTCATTCGGCGCGCCCGACTGGCGGGCCGAGTCCCGCGATCGGATCGAGTCCGCGTCGCTGGGACTGCGGCTCAGCGGACTGGGTGAGCGCTGGAACGTGCAGTTCGACTACTTCCTGATGGACAGCAGGGGTGAGATCGAGATGCTCACGGGCATTGCCGCGACGCCATTTCCGCCCTTGCGCATCCGGTCTCACGGGCCAAGACTGAACGTGGTCTTCCGCGCGACTCCCGCTCTCGAGATCATCGGCAATCTGCAATACGAGCATTTCGACGCCGACGATTGGGCGCTCGACGGCGTGGAGCCTGATACGTTGCCCTCCATCCTGTCGAGTGGCGCCGACGCCTACGATTACGACGTCAACCGGGTCGGGCTTTCTTTCCGCTACAGCTTCGGCGGCGTCGGCGAGGCGGAATCCGCCGTCGAGGACGAGAAGCCCTAGCTACTTTCCGGCGCAAAAATGACTTGTTGAAGAATTTCGTGCGGCGACGGGGAAAGACGGCAGAAGAGCTGCCGTTTGTACGACTGGCAGGGCGGGGGAAACCGGGGGATTTCAGGCTTGGCCTGAAGCGGCGAGGGCTTTGCCGAAGACGCCACTGCATGACTCATTCCTCGATGAAGCATTCCCTATACGCCGGCTTGCCGGACTGCGCACTCGCAGCCGTGCGTACGGTGTTCGGCTCAGGGAGCCGCAAGCCGGTTGACGCTCTCTACGAAATGAATGTAGTCAACGTACGCCTCGACATATTCTCGCCCTGCCTCGACGCTCTCCTGCGCATGCTTCTTCCGTTCCAATGCGAGGGCGAATCGCTTTTGTATCCCTTCGCTGACGGCAGCCGACAGGTGTCGTGCCAATTCCACGGGCGATTCTGATTCCAGTGCCTTGTCAGCGGCGGCGATTCCCGGGTCCACATCGCTTGCGGGCTTCAGTCCCGCAAATGCTTCTCCTTCGCCGGCCCGGTGAATGCGCACCAGCGTCTCAAAGAAATAGCGGTCGGCGAGTGCTCTGGCGTCGTCGCCGCGAGTACGAACGGCCATCGTCTGTTTGAAGGCATCCCGAATCTCGCCTTCGTGTTCCTTCCTCACCCACTTGAGCACGGGCGTGGGGTCACCCTTCTCCAGAGCCAGACGTGCGTCCTGAACCACCGGCCCCTCGAGCGAATCGCAGTGGGCCAACGTCAGGGGAGGGAAAGCAAAAAATGCAGCGAGCGCCACGAACACGGCGCCACGGTCCGCGATGCATCTGGGTTTCACGTGTGTTCTCCGAACGTCGCGCGTCTGTCGATCGATGTTACAGGGCGAGCGTAGTCCGGCAGATACGGACTATTACGTATGATGCCGATCCCGCCCACGAGCAGGCTCACCGCGGCAACGGCGCCGAGCAGGGCCGTCAGGATCTGCGTGGTGCCGGCGAGCGTCCGCGAGATCTCCTTCATGTCCATGACGTAGAAGTTGTCGTCCTCACCGGCGGAGACGTGGCGGCGTTCGCGCAGCAGCTGCTCGATGTCGGCCTTGACCCGGTCGGTCGATGCGCCCTCCCGAACCGAAACGAGAATCGTCCGGACGTCGGCGTTTCCCGCCACGCGGCGCTGAAACGTGCGCAGGGGGATGAGCGCGAGATCGCCGTGCTCGAGCGCCATCTGGCGGGGCGCGATTACCTGGTTGGCGAGGGGCTCAGGCACAACCTTCACAAGACCAATCGGGAGAGAACCATGTTCATCTTTGAACGACCGATCAGCGCAGTGCTCGCGTCGCTGCTGACTGCAGCGATGCTGGTAGTCATCGATGCTCTGTTCAATCTTGCCCCCGTGGGCTGAGACAACAGTGCGGACCGCGGAAGGCAGCTAGAGCATCTTCCCAAAGCTCCTTGACGAGCGCGCCAGCAGGACGGATCTCTCGGATCCTGGCCACGCCAGTACCCGCGTACAGACAGCACGCCAGGACATCGCCTTGCATGTCCGCATTGGGGGGCATGTCGTCGTAACGGCGAACGACACTATCCGAAGCTGTTGTTGCCACGACGTCGGCCTCGCCGGGACGGCAGCCGTTTGGCGGACAGCCATCCGCCTCCCACTCCGTCAGTGTAGAGTTTCTCAGAACTCGATGGATTGCATGGGGCCATCCGCCGTCAAAACATCCGGTTAGCGCCGTTGCGCCTTCTCCGGCTGCGATCAAAGCGCGCTTGTACTCCGGATGAGCGCGGCTTTCGACACTCGCTACGAAGCGCGTGCCGAGCATTACCCCACTTGCGCCAAGCCTCAGGGCATGGGCGATGTCCTCGCCATCGGCTAACCCACCGGTGGCGATGACTGGGACGTCTCCAGCCACAGTGAGAACCGCAGGCAGCAGCTCGCGCAGGGGTGTTGACGATTGCACGTGTCCACCTGCCTCGACTCCCTGGCAAATGAGAAAGTCGCATCCCTCGTCCAAGGCACGCCGCGCGCCCTGCATGGTTGCCACCTGGACACCGACACGCGCTCCAAAAGAGCGCACGGTTCCGACGAGCCGCCCCGGCAACCCCCAAGAAAACGTCACGATGGGCAAGCCGCCTTCGAGTGCTGCAAGCAATGCAGCAGGTTTGAACGAGAGTACGAAGTTTGCAAAGAAGGGCTTTTGCGTTTGTGTCCTGGTGGCGACGACAAGGTCTCGGGCAACTTGTGGCTCAGTCCAGGTGAGCGCCAGGGAGCCCAAGCCGCCAGCGTTGGATACCGCGACTGCAAGCTCTACCGATGTGAGACTTCCTATCGGTGCCTGCAAGATGGGACGTGTGATACCCGGCTCACCTGCCAGGAAGCGCGTGAAAGACGCGCAATGCGCTTGCGAAGGCACATTTGCCATTCAAATCCGTGCAAGTATCTCGAGGGGCGCCCCCAGCCTAGGTGCGAGCGGCGCGCGAAGACAAACGAGATCCCTTGCGCTTCAGACGACGAGATCTAATCCGGCGCTGATGGCTGGCCTCGTCATGTGACGAAATGCCAACTGGAGCTGATGAAATGCCGACCGGGTCGCGCTCCGGCATGCGAGTGTTCAACGGTCCTGCGCGAACGACTCAATCACCTTGCGATGCTCACGCACCCGCAGCTCGTCAGCGATCGGCTCGAGCAGATGGTTGCGGGCTGGTAGCGTGCAACTCGCGCCGGGGGCTTGACGTCGCGCCCGCAGCTCGTTTATATATAACTACAAGGTTATGGAACAAATGGGTTATGCAATGAATACCGTGCATCAGCCGCGCGGCCGCATTCTGCGCAGCATCGGGGCGTTACTCGCTGGCCTGACCGCCGGCGTCATTCTTTCCATCGGCACCGATAGCGTCCTGCAAGCGGCCGGATTGTTCCCTCCCAGCAGCCAGCCGCACCTGTACACGACGATGCAACTGCTCATCGCAACCGTCTATCGGACGCTCTTCAGCGTCGTCGGCAGCTATGTCGCCGCGTGGCTGGCGCCGAACCGTCCAATGGGGCACGCGATGTTGTTGGGCGCTGTGGGACTCGTGGCGACTTCCGTGGGCGCCGTCGTGATGTGGGGTATCGCGCCGTCGTGGTATCTGTTGGCGCTCATCGTGCTGGCAATGCCCAGCGCGTGGCTGGGCGGCAAGCTTCACAGTGTGCGCGCCGACGCCTGAAACACGCGAGCCCTCGCCACCGGGCGACATCAAGTGGTGTCGACCCCGCGGCAGCGACTGCAGCGCAAGCTGCAGCCGGGACGAAAGACGATCGAGAGGGATATCTGGTCGGTAAGTGGTTTGAACTACGAGAGACCGCGCACATCTTCATCAACCACTCCGGGGGCAAGAGTAATGAATAGACGGATGCGCTGAGGTCAGCGGCGATCGCGGCAACCGGCGCCACAATGATCGGCGCCGCCGACGGCGCTGCGGCGTCTGCGCAGAAGGTCCGGTCAGGGCCGTTCATTGAGGCCACGGACGGCACGCGCCTCTTCTACAGAGACTGGGGTACAGGAGCGCGCACTGTTCGTTGCTCCGTGGTCGCTGAACTCGGACTGGTGGGAATATCAGATGACCTACCTTTCAAGTGCGGGCGTACGTTGCATCGCCTACGACCGACGCGGCCATGGCCGCTCGGACGATTCCGGGCGCGGCTACGACTTCGACACGCTCGCCAATGATCTCGCGGCCGTGATCGAGCACCTCGCGCTGCGGGAGATCACGCTCATCGGCCGTGCATTCACGGAAACGGACTTTCGGCCCGAACTCCGCACGATCACCGTGCCGACGCTCCTCATTCACGGTGACATCGATACGTCGGCGCCGCTCGAGCTCACCGGGCGCCGGACCGCAAGCTTGATCCCTGGCAGCCGGCTCGAGGTATATGAGGGAGCAGCGCACGGTCTGCCAATCACCCACATGGAACGCCTCAACCGCGACCTCTTGTCTTACGTAACGAGCTAGATGGCCAAGACCGACTTCAAGTCCGTAGACGAGTACATTGCGACGCACCCAGGAGACGTGCAGGCGATCCTGCAGCGCGTCCGCAGCACCATCCGCAAGGTCGTGCCCGGCGCCGAGGAAGTGATCAGTTACCAGATCCCCGCGTACAAACTGCACGGTGGCCCCGTGATCTATTTCGCTGCGCCGAAGTCAGTTGCCGGTTGGCGGCACGCACTGCTGGGATGGCGGAACCGCACCATTGATCGTTTGGCGCGTGATCATTGCCCGCGTCGCGTTGGTCAACACTCGCGCGGCGCGCGGATCGCGGTTGGAGAGGATGATCGTCGTGAGGCCGGTGTCGGGGTACCAGTAGACCATCGAAGCGATGCCGAGATCGCCCCCGGTGTGGCCGAAGAACGTGTGGCCGTTCTGCCGGATGACTTCGATGCCCAGGCCCTCCCGCACGTCTCCCACCAGCCCTCCGGCTCCGGCTCCCGAAGGACTCTGAGCCGTGGTCATCTCCTCGAACCTCGCGCGACTCACGAGCTTGCCGCCTCGCAAGGCCTTCTCGAATGCGAACAGGTCGTCGGCGGTGACGTAGGCGCCGCCCTGCGGTCCGCCCCTGGCCGCGAGCTCGTAGGTCGCATTGCGCGGCCGACCGAGCCGATAGATGTAGTCCTTTTCCCCCTTGTTGAAGAGATTGGTCAGCGGTACGGCGACGTCGGGATCTTCCTGATCCATGTCATGATAGAAGCTGCGCGCCATGCCGGCGGGCTTGAAGATGCGATCGCGGACATAGTCGTAGTAACTCTGGCCGGTGAGCCGCTCGATGATCGCGCCGAGAATGACGTAGCCGGCGTTCGAGTAATGGAATTTTCCGGGCTCGCCGCCGAGCGGAGTGCCGACCACGAGTTTCATGTAGTCCGCCACGCTGCGCGTGCGCGGCCGCAACGCCCAGAGCGGCCCCTCGTAGTAGTCCTCGGGGCCCAGACCTGAGGTGTGCGCGAGCAACTGTCGAAGGGTGACCTTGTCGCGGACATCCTGATTGGGATAGTCCGGCAACACCTTGCCCACCGCGTCGTCGTAGGCGACCTTGCCGGCATCGACGAGTTGGGCGATCGCCACACCGGTCAGGCTCTTGCCGATCGAGGCGATGTTGAACCGCGTAGCAAGCGTTACGGGCGCACCGTAGGCGATGCTCGCCGGCCCATAAACCTTCCTGAAGACGACCTTGGTGTCATCGGCGATGAGGATGACACCTGAGAACAGGTCGCGCGCCACGTAGTGGTCGACCAGCGTCTCCACCCGGCGCGCGACTTCGTCGGCCGTCGGCGTCTCCAGCTGCGGACCGGCCGGATACAGACCTCGGGTGCTGAATTCGGTGATGAGCTCGCGGCCGCCCGCCTCGCTGCGGTTGAGCGTCAGGCAGTAACGGATGCCCGTCATCCGGTCGCGCGCCTCCGCCTGCACCCATTGGGGGGACTCGCCCACGACACGTTCGAGCGTGAAACCGCCCGTGTCGGTATAGATGCGGGCCAACGAGGCCGCCTGGTCCTCCGCCGGAAAGTCGGCAAGCGCCGCCGGTGCATAGTTCTTCTCGATGAAGCGCTCATAAGCCGCCTGGTCGCCGGTGGCGAGCACCTCGAGCAGTGACGCGAGCAACGGATGACCGGAACCGACATCCGGCGACGCCGTAACGCTCCCCGCACATGCTGCAATCCAACCCACAGTAATCGAAAGACCGAGCCGTCGCATCCACTTCGACATATTCGACCCCTCCAGGCGATGCCGACGATTGGGCCACATGCGGGCATCAAGTGCCATTGCGGCAGCACGGGGGAGGTCGATCGTTCTTGCTCGTATGCCGCTAGAGGCGGGAGAACACGCGATAGACCACCTGGTTGCGCGAGTTGATGATGCGCACCCACACCATGACGAACACCTGCCGTCCGTTCACCGTCACGGCCACGTCCTGCGGCGAGTGATCCGCCGTCCCGATGGCCGACGAAAGCGTCCTGACGAGGTTCGGAAACGACGCGCGGTCGCTCGCCGGCATCTGCACGTTGTCGCCCGCGGGATCGCTGAACCCGATGCTGGTCCACTCGAGATGGACGGCGCCGCCGTGATCGAGGAAGAAGTCGGGCACGAAGTCATTGCTCACGTCGGCGCCGTCCGAAGTCACCTGTTCCGCCATCCAGCTCGTCGCATCGAGAGACTGGGCATAGAAAATGTCCGAGGTGATATCGAGCGCGTCATGAAGATGTCGTCCTGTTGACGGGTTCCGCGGGTCTTGGAGCCGAAGTAGATGCGCAGATCGTCGGTGGCGAGCTTGATCACGTCGGGGAAGCGATCGAAGTTCGCCCCCGTGGTGACGTTGACCACGCCCGCCGCTGCCCAGCCGGCTGCCGTGCCATCGCTGCTCGCGTACAGAATATGGCTCTCGTTGGCGAGATTCCATCGATGCCACGCGAGGTGATGCAGCCCGTCTCGTCTATGAGGAGGGCCGGAAAATTGTCGCCGCGAGAGGGCGGCGGAAACTGCACGGGGTCGTTGTTCGTGATCTGGATCGGCATCGACCACGCGATCGTACCCGTCGCCAGATCGATCGCGGTCGACCGGACGGCGTAGAGATCCTTGGAACCGTCGCGAACGGAAAACCAGACGACGTGGATGTTGCCGGCGGCATCGAGGGCGACGGAAGGATCGTCATCCTCGCCGCCCGGATTCCCGTTCGTGAGCGCCTGGACTGGCCCGTTGACATCCTGGGGTCGGAGCGGGGGCGGTGGCGGTGGCGCCGAGCCGGATCCGCTGCCGCCTCCGCCGCAAGCCGCCATGAAGATTGAGGAGCCCGCCGAGCGAGAGGGTGGGAGTTCTCATTTGGATCGTCCGCGGCAACGACGAAGTTTACCGGACGTTGGAGCAAATCGCCCCAAGAACCGCGAGACCAGGCGCGGGCGGCCGACGGGTGTCCTTGCCGCGCATTTCTGAACGAAGACGCCGGCATTGCCTGTGGAAGGATCCAAACAGCCGCCCGATACTTGTTGCCGGCATTTCAAAAGCTCCGGACCTCTGGGGTGCAGGCTTCTCGACCCGGCGCCGTGTATTGGCGACAATGCACGCATGCATGCAAAGACCCGCCCCGAGCCTCGCGAGCGACGTGCCCGACAACGCAAGATGTCAACCGAGAAAGGCTTGGAGCAGTACCTGCCAGCCGACCTACTAGCCTTTAGCGACGAGCAGAGGGCGATCCCAGCCCTTGCAAAGGATACGAAGCGTGTAGCGCTAATCGAGAGCTACGTTCAGCAGGTCCCGACCGCCCATACGCTCTTTCATCGAGACGCGCGTGAATTCAAGGAACTTCCCGAAAACAGTGTGCATCTCGTTGTGACTTCGCCGCCGTATTGGACGCTGAAGGAGTACAACGAGGGCCACGGGCAGATGGGTTACATAGCAGACTACGAGGACTTCCTTCAGGAGCTCGATCGGGTCTGGAAGCATTGCCTTAAGGCGCTAGTCCCAGGCGGACGGCTGGTATGCGTCGTCGGCGATGTGTGCCTTTCCCGACGCAAGAATAGAGGCGAACACACCGTCGTTCCTTTGCACGCCAGTATCCAGGAACGCTGCCGAAGAATCGGTTTCAGCAATCTCGCGCCCATTATTTGGTACAAGATCGCCAACGCCGTCTACGAGGCTGAAGGTAACGGCGGGGGCTTTCTGGGGAAGCCCTATGAACCGAACGCCGTAATCAAGAACGATATTGAGTTCATTCTGATGGAGCGCAAGCCTGGTGGTTATCGGCGGCCATCACTTGCCGAGCGCGTGCTAAGCGTTATCTCTGTTGATAACTACAACAAGTGGTTTCAGCAGATCTGGAATGGTGTGACAGGAGCATCGACGCGTGAGCATCCGGCGCCATATCCGATGGAGCTTGCCGAGCGCCTTGTACGCATGTTCAGTTTCGTCGGGGACACAGTTCTAGACCCCTTCTTGGGAACAGGCACGACTAGCGTCGCCGCCGCAAAATGGGGCCGCAATAGCATTGGGATAGAAGTAGATCATCACTATTTTCAGCTCGCGCATTCGCGCCTGAAACGAGAGACATCGAGCCTGTTCGCATCAGCAACAATCGAAACAAAGTAGCGACATGCGGAACTTGAAGAAGCGGCTCTCTGAAGCCGTCGCGCAGTTCTGGCGAACACGAGCGGGCCAGCAGGAGCGCCAAGGAGCTGGTGGACAACGAGATGCCGGAACGCGTGGTTCGGTAACGGGCGGAGCCCACCTCGACGGATTCGTCAAGCTGGTTCGATCACTACTTGTGGAAGGCGGGCTTGCCGACGCGTGTATCTATCCAAACGCCAAGACCTCCATCCTGCCCGGATTCTTTCGCGCAACGAAGGAATGGGACCTGATTGTCGTTTTGGACGACATTCTGATAGCCACCGTTGAATTCAAGTCACAAGTTGGATCCTTCGGAAACAACTTTAACAACCGTGTGGAGGAGGCTTTGGGCAATGCCACTGATATTCACCGGGCATATCGAGAGGGCGCATTCGCCCCGTCACCAGCACCTTGGCTTGGATACATGATGCTATTGGAGCATTGCCCAAAGTCCACTCGTCCTGTCGGTGTCGAAGAGCCCCACTTCAAAGTGTTCCCGGAGTGGCAAGGCGCGTCGTATTCAAAGCGCTATGAACTCTTCTGCCAAAAGCTGGTTCGCGAGCGGCTCTACAATGCTGCGTGCTTCTTGACGTCTAGCAGGGAAGAGGGTGAAAGGGGTGAATTTCACGAGCCGAACGTCGAAGTCAATTTCAAGACATTCGCGTCGTCACTGATTGGGCACGCGTCTGCAATAGCTCAACTGCGCCAGAAATGAACGCACCGAAGAGCCGCATCGATTGGGCCGCTGTACGAGGGACTGCCCAGCTCACTGCAGAGGAGATGCAGATCGTCACAATGCTGGCTGAGGGAAAGACGCTGCCTGATATTGGGAGGGAACTTGGGCAGCATCGCAGTCGGATCTGGCGGAAGGTCGAGAAGATTAAGGGGCGCATGGCGTCGGGATCGGCCTAGGCCTGCTGCCTGTCGGTCCCGGATCGAGGACCTGATCAAAGTCGTTCAAGGAAAATCGTCTCGTCACCAAAATTCGTGGGCCATGTTTGGCTGGGGTAGTTTGCCAAGCGCATGAAGTAGCGCGATTTCCAGGATTTCGGGCGACCTGAAGCCATAGGATTTTCTCATGGTCAGTTTGGCCTTGTTGTTCAGCCCTTCCACCACGCCATTGGATATCTGTCCCTTCGCCCGGAACCAGTTGAGGGTCAGCCCGCGATGTGCCCGCACCATCCGCGCCACCTAGGCGCAAATACTGAAACACGCTGTTTCAGAAGTGGCAGGGAGGCGATGCCGGGTTGCCTCCTACCCATATTGGGTAGTACCCTACCCAATATGGGTAGGAAATCGACACCGCGGCGTACTCTATTAGAAGGGGCCTCAAGCTCGCTCGCGGCACAACGCCGCACCAGTCTCTCCGATGCGCTCTTTACGAATACACAGAAGCGCGTCCTTGGCCTGCTCTTCGGCCAGCCAGATCGCAGCTACTTTGCCAGCGAACTGATCTCGCTCGTCAATGCAGGGTCAGGCACCGTGCAGCGAGAACTCGAGAGGCTGCTGGATAGCGGACTGATCACCATGACCCCGGTAGGCAATCAGAAGCACTACAAGGCGAATCGAGCTGCGCCCATATTTGAGGAGCTGCGAAGCTTGGTCACTAAGACCGTGGGGTTGGTCGATCCCTTGCGGGAGGCATTGCAACCGCTCGCAAAGCAGATTCGCTTGGCGTTGGTCTATGGGTCAATCGCGAAGGGCACGGACACTGCGCGAAGTGACATCGATTTGATGATCATTACTGACGATCTGCCCATGGAGAGAATATTCGCCGCGCTGGCTCCCGTGGAGAAGCTGCTAGGGCGACCGATCAACCCCACGCTCCTCACACCTAAGGAGTTCCTGGACAGGCGCCGCAGCAGCCAAGCCTTCCTGACGAAGGTGCTGGCAGGGGATCACATCGTTCTGCTCGGATCTGAAGATGCCGTCGGCGCACCGCCGTAGCATGACGAGCCCACTGTTGACGGCCGCGGTGAATGAAGCACTTCACGCAGCGGCGCGCGCAGGTGCTTCCGCGCTCGAGTGCTCGTTGGACCTGGAGCGTTCGCAGACCGCTGTCGGACTCGACCCCGCAGCATGGACGTGGGAGGGCCGGCGGTTCCCTTACCTGCAGACATGCAGGGACAGGACCATCTATCACTGGACCGACGAGTCGTTTCAGCCGGTGGCGCGATTCACGACTTCGCTGGTCAAGCTGGTCCCGACGCAGTGGGGTCCGCCGACGTTCGAGATCGATGGCATCAAGATGTTGCCGACGGCAAGCGTCTCACCGTTCGAGGATGCAGCGCGCAAGGTGGCGCTGATTCAGCCGCGCGGCAAGCAGATCCTGGACACCTGCGGCGGCCTGGGCTATTTCGCCACGTGGTGTCTGCGCGGGCAGGCTGCCGCAGTGTTCTCGTACGAAAAGAATCCTGACGTCATCTGGCTGCGCAGCCTCAATCCCTGGTCGCCTGAAAGCGGCAATGGATTGACGTTGACCCAGGGCGATATCACCGGGCAGATCGCCGGGCTGCCGCGCGAGTCGGTCGATGCGATTCTGCACGACCCACCCCGATTCGGAACCGCCGGAGAGCTCTACTCGCTAGTCTTCTACGAGCAGCTGGTGAGGGTGCTGAGGCGCAACGGGAGGGTGTTTCACTACACCGGCGCGCCGAACAAGCTGACCAGCGGACGCGATGTGCGCAATGAAGTGGCGACGCGTTTGCGGCGCGCCGGGTTTGCGACGGAGCTGGATGTGGATGGGATACTGGCGATGAAGAAGTGAGGCGTGAAAGCTCTTGAGCAGGTTGACCAGGCGGTCGCTCGGAAACATGGCGTCGACGACGATCGACAGGCCGGCCTCGAGCCCCTCCCGAAGCCCCTTGACCCGAAAGGTCGGACCGAAAACCGCTGACTGCGGTGGCGGCGCAGCGCTGGCAGAAGAAGGTCGCCGAGTTCGACGGCTATATTTTTGTCACCGCGGAATTGGCTGGCGACGCCGGCAAGATTGACACCCGTAAACCGCGTCCTTAGGGTGTACCATCGAATTGCGCCGGGTCATCCAGGCGGGCTCGGCCAGCTCTTGCGGGGAGGAGACGGCCATGAGTATGCGATCCATCGTTTTCTGTGTGGTGCTGATCTTCGCCGGTGCAGCGCTCGCCGACGAGACCTGCAACTCGCCCTACATGTCCAAACTGATCAAGGGGCAGGAGCAGTTCATCCATGTGTGGACGCTCGGTGTCGAGGGTCTGGGTGACGGCTCGGACAAGCTGGTCACCATCGATGTCGACCCCAAATCAAAAACGTACGGCAAGGTGATCCACAGCGTATCGGTAGGCGGACGCGGCGAGGCCCACCACATGGGCTTTACCGACGACCGCAAGTACCTCTGGGCGGGCGGGCTCGACAGCAGCGTGATCTACGTCTTTGACGTGGGTTCCGATCCTGCCAAGCCTAAGCTGGTCCGAACCGTGTCGGATCTGACCGCGACCACCGGCTATGTCGGACCGCACACGTTTTATGCACTGCCGGGCCGCATGCTGATCGGCAATCTTTCCAACGCCAAAGACAAGAGTGGTGTCACGGGGATCGCCCAGTACAACAACCAGGGGAAATTGATCGCCAAATTCGACATGCCGGTGGGCGAGGTCGGCGGCGTGAAGGGCGATGGCTACGGCTACGACATCGCCATCAATCCGGCGAAGAATGCCCTGCTCACGTCGAGTTTCTCGGGCTGGAACAACTACATGCGCGATCTCGGCGAGGTGGTGAACGACCCCGAAGCGATGAAGCACTTCGGCGCCACGATGGTGATGTGGGACCTGAAGGCGATGAAGCCCACCAAGGTTTTCAACGTTCCGGGCGCTCCGCTCGAAATCCGCTGGTCGCTCAACGACGGTGACAACTGGGCGATCACGGCCGCAGCGCTGACTTCAAAGCTCTGGCTCATCAAGCAGGACGCCGCGGGCGCCTGGCAGGCGAAGGACGTCGGCACGATCGGCGATCCGGCCAAGATCCCGTTGCCGGTCGATATCTCGATCACCGCGAATGGCAAGGGACTGTGGGTCAATACCTTCATGGACGGGACGACGCATTACTTCGATTTGTCGAATCCGGAAAGCCCTAAGGAAACCTACGCTAAGCAGACCGGTAAGCAGGTCAACATGATTTCGCAGAGCTGGGACGGCAAGCGCGTCTACATCGCATCGAGTCTGCTCGAGAAATGGGACAAGAAAGGCGCGGACAACGAGCAATTCGTGCGCGCGTTCAACTGGGACGGCAAGCAGCTCACGCCGGCATTCGAAGTCGATTTCACCAAGGAGAAACTGGGCCGGGCGCACCACATGAAGTTCACGGCGCGGCCCTCGGGTCAGGCATCGCTGGGCACGGGCGCTGTGGCGCTGCGTTGATGCGTTGGAGTCGCGCAGGTCTGGTGGCGCTGTCGTGCGCCCTGGCTTCCATTTCGCGAGCCGGCGTCGATCCCGGCAGCGCCGAGGCACCGCGGGTGGACTTTGTTCCGCCCGCGCCCGGCAGCTACCAGTTACAACGAATTCAGCTCTGCCCGGACGGAGTGCTGCTGGATGCGCAGGCGCGAACCAGCCGATTGTCGTCATACACCACCGGCAAGATCACGCTGCTCACCTTCTTCTATACGTACTGCCATGACCCGTGGGGTTGTCCGTTTGCCTACCAAACGCTCACCGGTCTGCGCGCACGACTGCTCTCTGAGCCCGAGCTCGCACGCCGCGTTCGCTTTGTCAGCGTGAGCTTCGACCCCACTCATGACACACCCGCCGTGCTGCAGAGATACGAGCGTCCTCTGAAGGACGATTCGCGCCTCGAATGGCGCTTTCTGACGGCGCGTTCCGTTGCCGAGCTGATGCCGGTGCTCGACGGATTCGGTCAGGACGTCAGCGTCGTGATCGATGAGCGCGGCCGACCGACGCGCACGGTCGATCACATGCTCAAGCTTTTCCTCATCGACCGCCACGGTATCGTGCGCGAAATCTACTCGCTCGCCTTCCTGCAACCGCAAATGATGCTGAACGACATCAAGACGCTGGCGCTCGATGAAAGTGCGGGACTTACGGCTGTTCGCTGAGAGGGGATTCCGGTGTCGAGCATCCTAAGAAGACATTCAGCGTCGCTCAAAGCAGAGACTGGTGAGCCGTCTACTCTAGGCTGCTAAGAGGAGGGTGGCTTTCGCACGGGCAAGATCGCAGAGCCGCCTGACAGTTGAAGGATGCCAACGGCCGCCCTGCCCGCCGCTTGGGCAAACGTTGACTCGTCCGTTCCATCCATGCCGCAGTAGCGCGGGGCGAACGTCCCCGCGCTACTGTGATCCTATGGTGTGTCGCGACCGCTACGGCTCCTACTCTTCGCTATCGTCCTGGTCGTCATGGCCAGGCGCAGTGATCTCGATCGTTCGGTCGTTGCCGCTGCCAGGATGCTGGATGTTGACCCAGGCGCGGCGCTTGTTGCGCGGGTCGAAGTACAGCCCGGTGAACTCCGACCCCGGCGTGCCATTGGACGCCCAGCGTGCCAGGCCTTCGCCAGCGTCGTTCAAATCACCGTCCTTGTTGCAGTCCTTCGCGAACCAGATGTCGTCGTCGACGGCGCCGGGGCGGTCCTCGATGATGTAGATGTTCCCGTCATGATCGACCGCCAGGTTGTCGGGACTGGCCAGCGCGGAGCCGACTGCAACGCCGGTAGCCAGGTCGATCGTGTTTCTGTTGGCGAAGACAGAGATCGTCTTCCTCTTCAGATCGAGCCTGTAGACCTCGTTGGTGGTGGTCGTCGTCATGTAGAGAAACTCGTTACCTTGACTGCGCTGGATCTGCATGTCTTCCGGACGCTGGTAGTCCGTGCCTTTGAATGCAGGCAGGTTGGTCGTGTTGCGGGCGTCGACTGAAGAAACGCCATTCACGTCGGTGATGGTCAGTGCTCCAGGCAAAGCATTGCCGTTGGTGTCGGTGAACGGTACCCACTGGTACGCACCGGTGGCGTTCGGAGTGCTGCCGTCGCCGACGCGCAGTACGAAGGTCTGCCCAGCCGCGAAGTAGTCGACGCCGCCCCGCTTGACGTCCCGCAGTCTGGCTGCCGAGGTGTACTTGTAGACGTTGCCGCCGTTCAGCTCGTCGATGAAGTACATGTTGCCGGCCCTGTCGAACTGGATGCCTTCGTGCGAGGTGCGCGGAATGACGTTCTGGTGCACGAATTCGGCACCGGCGTTGCTGGACGGCGTCAGCGGATTCGTAATGCCGGGCGCATGGGTCGGATTCTTCAGCTCGAACAGGCGGCCGTAGGGCAACGTCGAACCCGTGGCGGCCGTTTCCCAGGCTTCCTCGGCGGTAATGAGCGTGCCCCAGGGCGTCCAGAACGACGCATCGAACGCGACGTGGTTGGTGGGAAACGCCACACTCGGACTCTGCCAGAGGGTGTCGGTCTGGCCCGTTTCGAGATCGTGGCGCTGCACGCCCGCTGAACCTGTTTCGAACACGGTGAACAGGTATCGTCCCTTGTCGCGGCCGGTCTCGTTCGACGTGTTCATGTCCCAGCTGCCGCTGTTCGGCTTGCTGGCGGCCAGCTGCGTCTGGCGGTCCGCAATCGATCTCTGGACAATCGCGGGGTTACCGAATGTCATGGGCATCGCTTCGTCGGCAGTCGGGCCGGCCGAACTGGCGAGCGGCGTAAAGACTTCAAAGCTGTTTCCAGCGAATGCGGAAGAGACCGCCAGCAGAAGGCCTATCTGTACGGCCAGCTTCGACATAGGGACTACGCGCTTCATCGTCCACCTCTATTATTTGTAGGTACGTGAGACCAGACGGAATTGAGCCAGCGGCTGTCGCGGCCAGGTCCGGTCAACGCGTCGACTCTGGCGCCCGGTCGTTACATACCGATTGCACGGACGTGAATTTTGTCGGACGAATTCTTGGCGTCTTTCCATCAACGCTTCGCAAAGGATCGGCGGCAGTATCGCACCGTACTCCTGCTGGCCATCGGGGCCTCCGTGCTGGCGGGCATACTGCATCGTTCGGACCCCCTGCTGTTTCAGCGATTTCTTGGCAGCATCCATCCCCTCGTGGCCTTCTTGCTCGTTGGGCTCCTGGGTTTGGGAAGTTTTTGGGTACTGCTTCGCAACGGTGACTTCGCGGTCTCAGGCCGTGCGCGCGGCCTACAACTATGCGGAGTATCTGCCGAGCGACGCAGGATGATGCAGGCGTGGGTGGACTACTTGGACGCTCTGCGCGTGGACCGGAAACCGCCGCGGTTGAAGATGGTCGCCTAATTCCCTGGGCGAGCGCACCCAGAGTCGCTTTCGGTTGAGGATGAACTGCGACTCGCCGTAGCGCGCATCGCCAACCACTCCTCTGACTGGCCTTCTCGAAACTGTTGTTCCGTTCGATTTAGGACGAGCTGTCACTGAGTACAAATCGCTACCGAGAAGCGCAAGGAATGGAACCTTAGAGAGGCCGCCGCGCTCGATTGCCGAAGGGCGACGCCCTACAGGTCGACCCGTTGAAATTACTAGCAGAAGTCATTTCGTAAATGTCGTCATTGTCAACGCTGGGTGGATTGCGAGGAATTGGGGGGCTACCCGCGATGATCCAAAAGCGAACCTTCAGTATCGTCCGGAGGAAAGTCTCTGCTGTTGCGTCTTACGGAAGGACTCCGGCATTCCCGTTGTCCTTTTCCGGGATTGTCCTGTGGCTCCTTCCGCATCACCAGAGTGCTTGCGGCCGATTCCTGGTCCCACCTCAATCGTCAGTTGAAGGGATCGGTCGCAGGCAGCTCTTCGCGGCCAAGTAGGCATCGTCAGCCGTCAAGGATGTCTTGCCGCTGTGCATGCGTCCGGAGAGCGAAAGCCGATCTGGAAGCAAATCGCCATGAGCCAGCAGATTTCTGCCACAGTCCTCGAACGGCGGTTTCCGGGCCCCCTCGATCGACACCGATGGCATTTCAATGTGCGGCGTGGCTGGCGATGGGCCAGTGTTTGATGAGGCGTCTTCGGCAGCAGGTATGGGTCGGAGCTTCAGACGCGCAGTACAAGTACTTCATTCGCGACTGGCCGGCGCGGCTCGCTCCCGTGCCCGGCAACTTCATCCTTGCATGTGCTGCCGAGGGTAGTTGGCAGCCGATTCTCATCGGCGAGTGCGACGATTTGTCGGTGATCGAAGGGATCAAGCCGGTTCGGTGGAGCCTCAATCAGTACGGCGTCACCCACATTCATTCACGGGCGAATCTCAGTCCAGCATCAGAACGCCAGCGCGAGGTCATTGATCTCGTCCGGCGTTGGAAGCCGCCCGCCAATCACAGCTTGCAGTGATTCCCGAGTACTTGCGCGGCGTGCTGCCCACAGCTCGAACGTTGATCACTGCATTGCGGATGCCGCGGTCTCCAGGCGAATCCGCGTCGTGTTTGGGGGCGGGCGCCGGACGGCGCATTGGGTCATCGCTACGCCTCGCCCCGTGACCCGGGAATCTCCTCCTCGCGCCAGCCATCCGCACGGCGCTCGGGCGACTGGTTACCGGCCTTCTTTCGCTCGTAGACCTCCTCCCGATCCACGGGGATGTCTCGTGGGGCTTCGACTCCAATACGCACGCTACCCCCCGATACGCCTAGAACCGTGACGATGATCGTATCGCCTATGCGGATCGTCTCGCCGCAGCGCCTCGTTAGTGCCAGCATAGTTGCCCTCCCTTGATTAATAGGTCTTGCCCGACAACCCCATGCGTATGTGCGCTGCGATCCTGATCACTTGTGCTTTTCCTCTTCAGGAGTGTCTTGCAGCTGAAATGCTCTCCGCTCTGCTGGGGACAGTTTGCGCGTCGTCGGCCGGCACAGCAACGTTCCGGCGCAAGTCGGCTGCGCGTTACGGCGGTTGAAATAGAGTTTCTTTTCGTCGTTCAGCAGCACGTAGAGCCAATAGCTGCGATCCGACGCGGCGTGCATCGCGTGCGCGAACGCGTATACATCATGCGTCGCATAGAGGACGCTCCCCCAACCTTCGGCTGGATCGAACGTCATCGTGATCGTGACGCTACAGTGCGGGTACAGTTGTCCCTTGTCCTTGCCGCACCAGCGGTGCTGGCTGTAGCGGCGAGGATCCGTTCTATAGGACTCGACTTCCTGCTGATCCTGGAAGATCCGGACCTGATGTCTCGGCACGTGGCTCACGGGACGGCCGTGCCGCTCGACCAGAATGTCGAGGATTGGTGCGTGCCCGGATAGGGGTTGTGGTCGACCATCCGTGTGTACTGCGCAAGGACATGGGAGCCATCGCCACCGATGGTCTGCGTAAGCTCGGGCCGCACGCACTCACCCGTTGGCCCTTCCTGCTTGCATTGGACGTTCGAGAGAACGTCGCGACTCCCGGGGCGCCGCTGACCGATTGGACCGTGACGAGCTCGAGCTTTGTGGGCCGCTGCAGCTCTACCGCTTCCGTGACCGTCGCAGCCTCGTCAGATCCGACGAACTCGCTGAGCTTAGAGCCCCACTGGTAGCCATTGAAACGCCCGGGAGGCTGGTAATCCGCAGCGTGCGCCACAGACAGCGCCATCGCGATGCCGGCGAACAGCAGTCTCTTGGTCAAGGGTCGCCGCGGTCGTTGACCCGACGGCGTCCTGATACGTTTTCGGTAGCCGGCGAGTAATGTCTGGGCTGCGCGGTGGCAGGTGGGACGCCATGTTCGCGCCCTCGCATAGCGGCCAGCGGCTCAACGATCGTTCATTTGTATGAGGCAGCATCCATCGGGGCTCGAAATTGAGCCCTGCAGACATATAAACGGGCGACGCCCTCAGAACGGCGATACGGCTCGATCGGTACCGTAGCCGTCAAATTCCCGCACAGAATTTGCTGTGTGGTGCCGGCGCCGGCCAATCCCTCCACGCCCATCACTTCCGTGACCTGGTAAATCGCCGCTGCCGCAAGTGTTCCGTGTCGAGGCGAATGACTCGCGAAAACAGCTCAGCGGGATCTGCGCCGGCATCCTCGCGCGCCTGTGCAATAATCGTTGCGACGGCTCGGGCCGTCGAGCTTCTCAGGGCCTTCAATGATGCGCTCAGAACTAACCAATGGCATGCGCTGAACAGTGCTGCACGGGGCGTCGCGAACGCCTCGCTGCGCGCTGTCGCGGAAGCCCCTTGTGATCGTCCCGTGCGCTGCTGTGCGACCTGACGAGCAGGCTCAGCCATTTGGGCCGTCAAACCCACGGCGTTCCGTGGAGGGCGACTGGGGTCAGTCGTTGGATAATTCCAACGAGAATGAAGCAGCAGGCAAACAGAATGTTGCAGTAGACTGGTCGCGGTACAGACTGGGATGCGAACCGCGTGAACTCGCACTGCGATAGTCAGCCTGCCGATATCTCTGCCGGACGCGCCGATGGACGCCACGGCGGAGAGTCACGCGCGGCCGTCGTGGAGCACCTGTTCCGCGGACATAACCAAGCGTTGCTGAGATTCTTGATAGCGAGGCTGAATTCAGAGCAGGAGGCAGACGAGGTGGCGCAGGAGGCATATATACGCCTGCTACAGCTCGACACGCAGCAAGCGCAGGCGGTGACTTTCTTGCGGGCCTTCCTGTACAAGACTGCCGAAAATCTCGCCATTGACCGATTGCGCACGCGCCAAGTCGCCGCGCGCGCGCTGAAAATCGGGTTTTTCGAGGAATCATCGCGTGCGGCGGCACCCGACAACGAGGTGGCAGCCGCAGAAGAGCTGCACATCATCGAGCAGTGCCTGCGCGAGCTGCCGCCGAAATGTCGCCAGGCTTTTTTCCTCAGCCGATTTCACGGCCTGAGTTGTTCGGACGTTGCGCGTCACATGCATATCGCCGAGCGCACGGTTCGCTTCTATATCGTCGAAACGATCCGCTATTGCCGCAGTCGCCTGGATCGACTGACAGTGCCCGAGGGGTTCTCGAGGAACAAGACTCGTGGAGCGTGAGCCATGGCCGGCATACATGGAAGCAAGACGGCTAAGAAAGATGCAATACGCGCGCAAGCTGAGGAGTGGTTCGTGCGAGTGCGCGCCGGCGGGATGACAGTCGAGGAGATGACTGCCTGGCACCGTTGGCTCGAGCAGAGCGAGTCGCACGAACGGGCTTTTCGGAGACGTTGAGAGTTTGTGGGAAAAGGTCGGACAGATTCAGCATCTATCGTGGCCGACCGCCGACGAGCTGAACGCTGACCGTTATGAGGGGCAGATGCCTCTGGCGGAATGGGTCAGTGCTCAGGCAGACGTAGATCGGGATTCTCGCCGACGCGTAAGGTTCTGGTCTGGCGCGTTGGCGGCCTCGGTGGCTGCGATGATGGTCAGCTCCGCCGCCCCGCCTCGGCAACTCAGCGTCACAACCGATGTCGGTCAGCACCGGGAGCTTACGCTACCGGATGGCTCGACCGTGACCGTAGGTGCGCGCTCGGCGATCAGCGCGCAGTTCAGCGACAGCACGCGAAGCATCCGGTTGGATAGCGGTGAGGCGTACTTCACCGTAGCCCATGAGGACGCTCGGCCATTCGTGGTGCGCGCGGGTGAGGGCAGCATCACCGCGGTGGGCACCGAGTTCAACGTGCAGCAGATCGCCGGACGGGTCGTGGTCACGGTCGTGGAAGGCAGTGTGCAGGTGGCGAGCATCCCCGCGACGCCGAGGACGGAAGAAATCGCCACGGCTTCCACGCCACCTCGAGCTACGGCGTTTCCGGTGACTCGCGTCCAGGCCGGTGAGCAGCTCGTGTACGGTGAGGCGCTCAGCCCCGTGCGGGCTGTGAACCCCGCTACGGCCGTGACTTGGCGTGCAGGTCATCTGAAGTATCTGGGCCAGCCGCTGAAGTATGTCATTCCCGATGTGCAGCGCTACAGCCGCAAGCGGCTGGTGATCGCGGATGAAGCAGTGGGGCAGTTGGGGTTCACGGGTACGGTGTTTGAAGAAGACGTGGAGGACTGGCTCGAGGGGCTTGAGACCTCGCTCCCGATCGAAGTCGTCGCTACCGATGACCACACCGTAGTGTTGAAGGCGCGCACCCACTAGCAGGCCATGCCCTCTCAGAGAAATACGAAAAGAGGGGAGTTCTTGTCGGCCTTGCCATCATCTCCGGCGCGATCCTCAGGCAAGCGTTCGCTGGCCTGCTCCGTTATCGCCTCGCTGGTCACGCTGATCCTCAGCGTGTCGTTCGGGTCGCCTTTGGGCGCACAAGAGCAAGAGCGCAATCGGCGTATCGAGTTCAACATCCCTCCACAGCCACTCAATTCCGCGCTGCTCGCCTTCTCCGAGCAGGCGAGGGTTCAGGTCACTGGCTTTACTGATGATGTCTCCGAAACAAAGAGCGCAGGTGTTGTGGGGGAACACGCCCAAGACGCCGCGCTCGCGCAGCTACTCAAGGGCACCGGCCTTCAGTTCAAGGTGGTGGGGAAGAGGACCTACGCCATCGTGAGCAATGTGTCAGCCGCTGGGGTGGGTGGCACGAACGCATCGGGATCGGGCGCGCGGGCTCACTCAGCATTGCGACCGAATGCATCTGAGAAAAGCGAGTCGAGAACCAGGACGTTCGACGACTTGGGGATAGCTATTCTCGGAAACAAGCTCGTCACCGGCACCCTTTTTCCTAGAGCCCCAGTCGGGGCCGAGATAATCAGCATCGACCGGGCGGAAATCGACAGAAGCGGATTTGCCACTGTTCAGGACGTCATCCGCGCATTACCGCAAAACTTTGGCGGTGGGCCGACTGAGGACACGAGTCGCGGACTGGAAGCAGCGACCAATGCGGCAGCGGGTACCGCGCTCAACCTAAGGGGACTTGGTGCGGGACTCACGCTCGTGCTTATCAATGGACGTTGCCTGGCGCCGGGCGGCAGCGAAGGGACATACACTGACGTCTCCAACATTCCGTTGAGCGCAATTGAACGGATCGACGTGCTTCCTGACGGTGCGTCGGCTATCTACGGCTCCGAGGCGGTGGGCGGTGTCGTCAACTTCATTCTGCGTACGGACTACGAAGGAGCCGACACGCAGGCTCGGTCAGGCTCGGTTACCGATGGCAGTGCCCATGAAAACCAGTTCGCGCAGGCTCTCGGTACGCATTGGGGATCCGGCCACGGCCTGCTCTCGTACGAATACTACGAGCGTGAGCCACTGCCCGCTGCGGAACGGGACTTCACGGGGGACAGCGATCTACGGCACTTGGGTGGCGACAATTTTGGTACGCGCTCGAGCAATCCGGGCAACATCCGGATCGGAAGCCGAATCTGGGCAATTCCGCTGGGGCAGGACGGCCGATCGTTGACGCCGGGCGACTTCGTCGAAGGAAGGATCAACCTCCAGAATAGGAACGAGGGGCGCAACATTCTGCCGCTGCAGCAGCGCCACGGCGTCTTCGCCACAGCTTCTCAAGACATCGGCAGTCGTGCAACGCTGTTCATCGAAGGATTGTATTCCGAGCGTGAAGCACAGGCGCGCCTGATCGGGTTCCTGACCGGGCTGACGGTTCCGGACACCAACCCGTTCTACGTGAATCCCACCGGCGGAACCGGTCCGATTCGGGTCGACTACAACTTCGGTGACGATCTTGGCCCGCGTATCGCTGATATAGACCTGAAAACCTACAACACCGCGCTGGGCGCGACCATCAATACAAGCGCGGACTGGCGGGTTACCGCACAGGTTGCGTATGCATTTGAAGGTCTCGCTCAGCGCCAACGAAACTCGCTCAATATCGCCGCTCTGAACGCAGCGCTCAGCGATCCAAGTCCGGACACGGCGTTCAACCCATTTGGTGACGGTTCGTTTAACAATCCGGTCACGCTGGCTGCCCTGCGTGCGGACACGCTTTTCGCAACGGACTCTAGAATCCGCGGGGCAAATATCACTGTCGATGGCCGCTTGTTGCGTCTCGGCGGCAGCGAGATACGTCTGGCGATCGGAGCCGATTATCGACAACAGGAGTTCAGCTCAATTGCCCAAGCGCCTGGCCTCGGCATTCCGGAAAGCAAGAAGCATTTCGATCGACAGGTGAGGGCTGCATTCGCAGAATTGTTGGTCCCTCTGATAGGCGCGGCCAATCGCCGAGCCGGCTTCGACCGCCTTGAGATCTCGCTCGCGGGCCGCTACGAGAGCTATAGCGATGCTGGACACACAATCAATCCGAAGCTCGGAGTTGAGTGGTCGCCATTTGCGGGAATGACGCTTCGCGGAACTTGGTCCCGGTCGTTCAAAGCGCCCAATCTGGTGGATCTGGATGAAAGCAACAACGGCAGTGTCATATTGAATGTTCCCGACCCCCTGTCGCCTTCTGGCAATTCACCCATCTTGCTTTGGTTCGGCAAAAACGCGGATTTGCACGAGGAGATTGGGACGGCCTGGACTTTGGGCACGTCGATTACGCCGGCCGCCTTCCCGGGCCTGAAGCTCGGGCTGACCCACTTTCATATCCGGCTCGAAGATCGCGTCCAGGACATTCCATCTGGCGTAACTTTTCTCGAAGATCCACTGTTCAGAGATATCGTGATACGCGGTCCCACAAGCGCGGAGCGCGAGGCGGTATGCAGTAGAGGCGCTTTCTTCGGCGACCTTGACGATTGCCGCAATGGACCAATCGCTGCGATCGTGGACGCGCGAGTCGCTAATATCGCAATGACCGAGACCACTGGCGTCGACTTGTTTGGCTCTTACGAGATCCAGAGCCGCCTCGGCACTTTTACTTGCGGACTGAATGCAACCTATTTGCTCGACTTCGCGGAAGCACGACTGCGAACATCGCCGATCGTGAATCTGCTCGACACACAGCACTATCCCGTCGACGTGCGGCTGCGCAACTCGTTCGCGTGGAAGTATCTAGAGTTCGGTGCTGCTGCGTACATCAACTATGCGGACTCCTATACCGACACCGCGAGCGAGCCTGATCGCAAGGTGGGTTCGTGGACGACGCTCGATCTGCAACTGAGCTACGACACGCGTGCCGGTGACCAGAGTCCTATGGCAGACGTGCTAATTTCGCTGAATGTTCAGAACGTGTTCGACGAAGATCCACCCTTCCTCAATAACTCCGTTGGCGTCGGTTACGACGAAGAGAACGCGGATCCGTTGGGCCGTTTCATCAGTCTGCAGGTGCGAAAGCGGTGGTAACGGCTGCAGAGGGAAGCAGCTTCAGAACTCCTCCGGAGTCCGGGAAGGTGTGCAGCGCTGCGCGCTGCACACCAGCCAAGACTGACGGGGCTCCCATATCCTCAATAGAAGATGTCTCGATTGAATGGTGCTTGCCCGCCATCAGAGATAGCGCCGATTATCCAACCCTTGGTCTCCTCCGTTACCCGGCCAAGTTCCAGCAGCCCGATCTCTTTCTTCTCTTGCCCTTTCTCTTGCTCTTTTTCTTTCTTGACCTCGTTCATGACACACTCCTTCTGCATTTTTAGTCTTACTAACGCCACCATCGAATGACACGGGAGCACTGGGCCTTCAGGCTGCCGAAACCGCTCTCTGCCGGATCCGCGTCCAACTCCTGAGCCAGGCCTCCAGACTGAGGTGGTCTTCGATGATTTCGACCACCCCCGGTGTGAGAGCGGAATACTTTGTGGAAAGGAGCTGCTCGAGCTCTGTGTCTCTGGATGAGCTTTGCCCTTACCAGGTGACCGTCGAGCAGCAGCTCCCGCACGAACCGTTCATTACGTCGAAGCAAGTCCGTCGCGAAGTGAGTCATTCCTCCCTTGCCACGACGCGAAATGATTGGCGACGGCACATCGTGTGCAAAAGCGCGGCGTGCGAGAGCGCGATTCGCCCCACCTGCCCCGAGGACGTAGGTGGGAATCCGAATGGAAAGCTCGATGAGCGGCTGCGAGAACAGGGGGTGTACCGTTTCCGGATCATCGGGACGTCCGAGTGGGTTATAAAAACTCGGCGCCACTGACATCGACAGGAGGTGCCTAAGCTTCCCCGGGGCCACTCCCTTCGCGTCTGCAAGCCATGGAAGCACCAGGCGCTGATCTCGTCTGGCCGTCTCGATGATTTCGGGATTGACGAGCTCGCGATAGATGCCGACCTCGGATAGTGGATCGCAGGGCTGCTTGAACAACCCGCCGCGCATCGCACTGTACAACACAGGCCAAATCGAGAGATGTTGTGCACGAGCGGCATCGAGCGCGATGCGCCACAGATCTCCGCCGATCCCATGCCGATGCACGTAATCGACGGCGGCCAGACGCGATGCGCCACTGCAAAAAACTTGATCGCCGCTGCCTCCTCCAAAGATGGCCGACGCTCCCTTCTCGTGAGCCCATCGAGTTTCGATCGGGCTGTGCGTGATGTAGTACATGTAGAACCACGGACGCGCCGATCTCGCAATGTCCAGGATCGCTTCGAGCCGCACTGCCGACACGTCGCGCTCGCATTCGATCAGTTCGCATCCGGCGGCCCGCGCCGCCAGCCGAGCATAGTGGCGCTCATCTCCCTCCGTCGAGGGATCAAAGTAGTTCACGCAGGTGACCTGCGGTCGTCCGGGTGCATCGCGAAGGCAGCTCAGAACGATCGAGGAATCGAGCCCGCCAGACAGCGTGTGGATAATTCTCGGGTAGCAGGATGCCCACGCCGCGACGCACATTCCGGTCGTGCGTCGGAGTGCAGAAGCGGCCGCATCGAAATCTTCGATGGGGTTGGCCTGCGCGATCCGAACGGGGTCCCAGTGCAGCGTCCGCTTCCCGGCGGCGCCGTCACGAAACTCGATGCACTCACCGGCCTGCACCTCCGACACTTCGTTGAGGCCAGTGTCCCGGACCTGCAACGCGGGATAGGCCACGAGTGCCGCGACGTATTTCCAGTTGATAGAGAATCGCAGAAAGCCCAGCCGAATGCAGTCGTCCATGCTCGAGAAGAAGATGTCCACGTCTCGGTAGGTCGTGACAAAGCAGGGCAGGCACCCTGTGGGGTCGCGAAGCACCCATGTCGTGCGCGTGGTTTCCTGCCGCAGGAAGGCGACGTAGCGGCCCCAGTAATGCTCAATCAGATGGCGCCCGCCAGTGTCGAGAATTGCCGATGCGGCGCCCCCATCCAGCACCACTTTCCTGGGCACGGCGTGCGCATCGAGCTCGCGATGGAAGAGTTTGCCCAACACCACGCCACCCGTATTCGGGAGCAGAAGTGCCTCGCTCGACTCGGGCCGCGCCTTGGCGTGAAAAACCAGGAGGCCTCTGGTACCCAGAGAGAGGAGCAATTCGGAGGAGGTGAGTCGCAAGCGGCGTGCAACGCGCCGGGCCGTTTCCGTTTGCCGCGGGTCAGATGCGTTCCATGCTATTGCGACATACCGAAACACGCCGACGCCTCGCTGCAACTCGAGTACGCGGAAGACTCGTGCTTACGGTGGGAAGATTGTCGAACTGATTTTCCCTGATATTGCAGCACGACTACCACGTAATGCAGGTTTCGCGAGTGTGGGTACGAGATCTGCCACGCGAAGTCCATCTCTCAGGGCAAGCCGAGGCAGAGTCGCCTTCGGATCGGCACAGCGGTGATTTGCGCCACGCGGACAACGACTTAGGCCACGCGCGCTATGCAGAATCGACAGCGGCGCGCTGGTCGTAATCATGCGCCGCCGCACGCCGTGGGACCGGGTTCGAGTAGGTGATGCGCGCGCGATTCGTACTTCCGACGATGTGCGCGGGCACTGCGTCCGACACCGCAACGTTGGATTGACGCTGATCTGGTCGACGAAGAAACTCTAAGAATGGTCGGTGTCGGAGATTGGATTATTGGACTATTGAAATCTTTATGCCGGAATCTTGCTCCAATCCGTCTTAGCTCTTTGCCCACGCACTGTCCGGGCAGGCGGATCGCCCGGCAGGCCGCGTCTTGATAAGGATAGGAAGTTCGTCGAAACCCTGATCGCCGCCAAGGACCAGATGGATCTGCCGGATTTGTCGACTCCGGAAACCGGGGCTGCCCACTGGGACGCACGACTCCGCTCTCCCGAATGCGCGGACTTCGAGCGTACTGCATTCGCTCAATGGCGGGACGCCGATCCGGCCAACCGCGCAGCGTTCGAGAGGCTGCAGAGCATCGTGCATCAGTTACGCGACGCCCGACACCGCCCGGAGTTGCGAGCGATCCGCGATGCCGCGCTCACGCAAGTGCATTCTCGTCGCCGACGCATTGGGTTGTGGTCTGGCGCGCTGGCCGCCTCGGTGGCTGTGATTGCGGCGGCGGGGCTGTTGTTGAATCGAGAGTTCTTCGGTTCCGTTGCATCGCCTGGGCAAGTCAGCGTCACAACCGATGTCGGTCAGCACCGGGAGCTTACGCTACCGGATGGCTCGACCGTGACCGTGGGTGCGCGCTCGGCGATCAGCGCGCAGTTCAGCGACAGCACGCGAAGCATCCGGTTGGATAGCGGTGAGGCGTACTTCACCGTAGCCCATGAAGACGCTCGGCCATTCGTGGTGCATGCGGGTAACGGCAGCATCACCGCGGTGGGCACCGAGTTCAACGTGCAGCAGACCGCCGGACGGGTGGTGGTCACGGTTGTGGAAGGCAGTGTGCAGGTGGCGAGCATCCCTGCGACGCCGAGGACGGAAGAAATCGCCACGGCTTCCACGCCGCCTCGAGCTACGGCGTTTCCGATGACTCGCGTCCAGGCCGGTGAGCAGCTCGTGTACGGTGAGGCACTCAGCCCCGTGCGGACTGTGAACCCCGCTACGGCCGTGACCTGGCGTGCAGGTCATCTGGAGTATCTGGGCCAGCCGCTGAAGTATGTCATTCCCGATGTGCAGCGCTACAGCCGCAAGCGGCTGGTGATCGCGGATGAAGCGGTTGGGCTGTTGGAGTTCACGGGTACGGCGTTTGAGGATGACGTGGAGGACTGGCTCGAGGGGGCTCGAGACCTCGCTCCCAATGATCGAGGTCGTCGCTACCGATGACCAAACGGTACTCCTGAGATCACGCGCCCCCGCCCGTTAGGATAATTCTTTGCCATTTTGTGGCAGTCGCCCGTCTTAGCGAACAAGCTGACGGGGCAGGGCTTCTCAGAGAGCGCCTGCACGCCCGCATTAAACATAAAGGCGAGATGACCGAAAGCGCAGAGACGATCAAAGGGAATTCGACTCGACCTCAAAATACGGATACTGCAGCGCTTCTGGACGCGTGGGCGCACCGCTATCGGCGTGCGCTGCTACGGTACTTCCGGAAACGCACCTGGGCCACCGCCGCTGCTGATCTCGAAGACCTCGTTCAAGAGGTGTTTCTTCGGCTGGCCCATCGCTCGGACCTCGGGACAATCGAGCGTGCCGACCGCTATCTCTTCAGCACGGCAGCTTCCGTGCTCAATGACCGCTGGCGCCGCGACGCGGTGCGGACGGTTGATACGCACGAATCCTTCGACGAAACGCTACATGGGCTGGCGGATTTCCCGCCGGAGCGCGTCTTAATAGGACAGGAATTCGTCGAAGCCCTGATTTCGGCCATGGAAGAGCTGCCTGAGCGTACGCGTACGGCCTTCGCCCTCTACCACTTCGAGGAGTTTCCGCACGCGCGGATCGCCAGCCAGCTCGGCATGGCGATCAGCACGGTGGAGAAACACATGGCGCGGGCGAATGCCCATCTTTTGCGACGGCTGGGGCGACTCCGATGATCAGCTCAGGGCGGCAACCGGACGCCGCCGAATTGCCGGATCTGTCGAATCCGGAATCTGGGGCGGCCCATTGGGACGCGCGCCTGCGCTCGCCCGACTGTACTGAAGCCGAGCACGTCACGTTCGCTGAATGGCGCGACGCCGATCCTGCAAACCGCGCTGCGTTCGAGAGGCTGCAGAGCATCTTGGATCAGTTGCGCGAGGCTCGACACCGTCCGGAGGTGCGATCCATCCGCGATTTCGCGCTCGGTCAAGCACAACCCCGACGCTCGTGGGTTCTCGGGCGGGCTGCCGCGATTGTGGCGCTCACGTGCGGGATCGGCCTGGCTGGGTATGGGATCGAACGGCTTACCTCGGGGATTACGTTTTTCTCGAACGGCGAGACAGCCGGCCCTCACACCTTCGCGACGGCGGTGGGCGAGCGGTCCACCGTGCCTTTGGATGACGGCTCCACCGTCAGCCTCAACACTCAGAGCCGCATCACGGTCGAATTTGACGAGTTCCAGCGACGTGTGACTCTTCTCGCCGGCCAGGCTCTCTTTGAGGTCGCGAAGGATCCGCGCCGGCCCTTCGTAGTCTACGCTGGGGACCAGCGGATCACCGCGACGGGTACCGCCTTTGACGTTCGTCTCGACGCGGACCAGGTGCGCGTGACGCTGGTCGAAGGACGCGTCGCCGTCGACGCCCCGACGCAGAATCTCGAGCCATCAGCGCGATCAGCGTCATCGGCGCGAGCATCCGCGCACACCGAGCTCGAACCCGGTGAGCAACTCGTTGTATCCGCCGGTGCCGTCGAACCAGAGGTGCGCCACGCCAACGTCGAACATGTCACGAGCTGGCGCGAAGGGCGCGTCGTGTTCGAGGACGCGCCGCTGTCGGAGGCCGTCGCCGAGATCAACCGCTACAGCACGACGCAGATCGTGCTCACGGATGCGGCGATGGCCGAGCTGCGGGTCAATGGTCTATTTCGCACCGGTCAAGTTTCGAGCTTCGTGAACGCCCTGCAGGAATACTTCCCCATCGAGGCGCGCCCCGCGGCGGAGGAGAAGATTCTGCTCGAGTGGCGCCGCTGAATTCACACGTCGTTCACGCCGCTGCTCCATCGCACCTCCAACAGGAACCTGTCTCACCTCGTCTGGCGGGTAGCACAGTTCGCTGCGTCTATGAATGTGACAGGAGTGTGACGCCGCAGGGACGCGGCCCTGCACTAACAACAAGCAGCGAGGGGAGTGAGTATGAACGAGCGTAGTCGGCTCGCATTGGTCCTGCGCGTACTCATTGCATGCGTAGCACTGGCAAGCATCGGCACCGCCACTGCCGCCGCTGAAAAGAGAGTTCGATTCAACATAGCGCCCCAGGATCTCCTCACCGCGCTCACCCAATTCGCACGGCAAAGCGATCAAGAGCTTCTATTCTCGACCGATGTCGCAGCCTCCAAGCGAACTGGTGGTGTGACGGGTGAGTTTGCGCCCACTGACGCACTTCGCGCGCTGCTCGAGGGCACCGGGCTTGGATACCGCGTCACGAACGAGAACACCATTCTCATCGAGCGCACGGGGGCAGATGCAACTGATCGGCGAGCCGAGACGACGAGTTCCGTCTTCCGGACTCCGCTCGTTCTTGCGCAGGTGACGCCAGCATTGCAGCGCACTCAGCAAGGCACAAAGCAGCGCACTCAGCAAGGCACAAAGAGCAACGACGAGAGCCCCCAAGCAGCCAAGGGAGGGCGTGATGAAGTGCAATTGGGGGACATGACTATCACGGGCAGTCATATCCGCGGAGGTGAAACTGCGGGCTCGAAGGTCATCGTCGTGGGCCGAGAGGATATCGACGAAAGCGGCTACGCGACGGTTCAGGATGTCTTGCGTACCCTGCCACAGAACTTTTCAGGCTCGCAGAGTGAGACGACGCGTTCGGTTGGCAGCGGCGCACCCAACGAGTCGTACGGCTCCAGCGTGAATCTACGAGGACTGGGTGCCGATGCCACACTAACGCTCGTGAACGGGCGCCGCCTTGCCCCGGCGGGCACGGGCACGTTCGTCGACATTTCGGCGGTCCCCCTGAGTATGATCGAGCGGATCGAGATCGTTCCCGACGGAGCCTCGGCGACGTACGGCTCCGATGCAATCGGCGGCGTAGTCAACATAGTTTTGCGAAAGAACTTTGACGGCGCCGAGACGCGCCTGCGCTACGGGGCACTCAGTGGAGGTGACGCGCCCGAGCAGCAGTTTGCGCAAGTGTTCGGCAAGTCGTGGGCCAGCGGCAATGTCCTTGTTGGTTACGAGTACCATAAACGTGACCCGCTCGCGTCCGCTGACCGAAGATACACGACGAACAGCGATCTACGGCCGCTCGGTGGAAGCAATTTCAGCAGCACGCAGAGCAATCCAGGCAACATCACGCGAATCGGAACGACCGCCGTCAATCTTGCCGTGCCCAGTGGTCAGAACGGTACAGCACTGAGCGAATCGCAGTTCGCTACCGGGCAACCCAACCTTCTTAATTTGCGCGAGGCTGACGAACTCTTACCTGAACAGAAGCGCAATAGCGCGGTACTGTTCGTTTCTCAGACACTTGGCGAGCGCGTTGAGTTGTTCGCCGACGCCGTCTACAGCGAGCGCGATTTCGTCGCCGCTGACAACCAACAGGGCACGACGATCACTATTCCACAGAGTAACGCGTATCGGATTCTGAACAACCTGTTCCCTGGGCAAGGGAACATCACGATGGCGTATAATTTTACAGATGACCTCGGCCCGTCTGTCAACTTCGGCGAAGCCAAGACGCGGAGCGGCACGGCCGGTGCGACCTTTCGTGGGGCTGGCAGCTGGAACGCCCAAGCGTCGGCAACATACGCCGATACGAGTTCATTCTTTCGCTTGCCAAATCGGCCCGACGCTACGGCACTAGCGGGCGCGCTCGCCAGTAGCAATCGCGATACCGCCTTCAATCCGTTCGCCGATGGGTCCAACACCAATGCGTCGGTGCTGTCGGGCTTGCGTGCGCCAATCGAGCAAGACAATAGCGCCGTGGTCCGCTCGCTTAACGCCAAGGCAGACGGCGCGCTCATCGACTTGCCCGCGGGGCCGGTCAAGCTCGCGGTGGGCGGGGAATTGCGCGAAGAACGTTTTGATTTCTCGTCCATCACCATTTCGGCGGCTGGAGTACGTACACCGACCGGTGGTGCCCTGGTATCAAATCGGCGCACCGTTCGGGCGTTATTCGGTGAAGTTTATGTTCCGTTCTTCAGCGAGCAGAACGCGCGGCCGGCGATGCAGCGCCTGGACCTATCGCTGTCGGCGCGCTACGAGAATTACACAGACGTTGGAGAGAAGACGAGTCCCAAGCTCGGACTCCGATGGGTGCCGCTCAACGGCCTCACGATGCGAGGCAGCTACGGCGAGTCCTTCAAGGCACCATTCTTGCGAGACCTGAGTCAACCAAGTCTCGCCGTCGTGAATACTTTGCCAGCAATCTTGGACCCGGGCGCGACCGGGGGCTCTACAGTTACGTTGCTCCGAGGAGGGGGCAACCGAAATCTGAAGCCAGAAACCGCGGAGTCGTGGACCTTTGCTGTGCAAGTCGAGCCGCCATCGATGGAGGGGCTGAAGATAGGCCTCGGTTATTTCAGCGTTTCGTACGACAACAGAGTCAGCGGCCTCGGTAGCGTACTCCCGATATTTACCAATCCAGAGTTGTACCCCGGTGTCTTGATCCGAAACCCGACCCAGGCACAGGTCGATGCCCTAATCGCTGGCGTCGATCGATTTCTGAGCCCGCCACCTGCTCCGGGGAGCATTGAAGCAATCCTCGATGTCAGTCTTCGGAATCTGGCCGTCGTTGAGATCGAAGGCGTCGACTTCGATGCGGGATACGAATGGAGTACGCGAGTTGGAAGTATCCGTGCCGGTCTCAATGCAAGCTACTTGTTTAGCTTTGATGAGAAGTTCTCGAGCACGGCCCCTGTCGCGGAGAATGTAGATAGGTTCAACAAGCCTGTAGATATGCGGGCGCGCGGTGGCGTGACCTGGTCGCAAGGCGGCTTGGCTGTATCGGGGTTCGTCAACTATGTGGACCAGTACGAGGACACGCTGAGCGTGCCAAGCCGGAAGATCGCGTCTTGGACGACGGCAGACCTGCAAGTTCGGTATGACACAACCGGGCGAGGTGGATGGCTCGCTGATACGGTGTTTTCTCTTTCTGCTGTCAACGTGCTCGACAAGTCCCCGCCCTTTGCGAACAACCCTGCGGGATTCGGTTTCGACCCGGCCAACGCGAGCCCACTGGGGCGGTTCATCGCTCTCGACGTTTCGCGCGCGTGGTAGTGTGCTCGTCAATTGACTATCGACGGCGCAAGTGACATCCAGTTGCAGGCGCAACGCATGCTCAACTGGAAGTGGCACGCCCGCGTTGCGGCGAGCGCGGCACTCGGCCTCCTATGGGCGGGCGCAGCCGCATGTCAGGAACGTCACTCGCCCGTCACCGTGAGCGCCTCCGGGCCGGAGGTTGTTGGGGACCGGCGGGTCAACATTTCGGATCTACTCAGTCTCCGTGACCTTGGCGGATACTCCGACGGAGTCTTGCTGTCTCCGGACCGATCCGCAGTCGCGTTCCAGTTGCGACAGATGGATGTGCAGACGAATCGGTGGCGAACGAGTTGGTGGGTGCTTCCTGTGTCCGGAGGTCCTCCGTCGCAGGTCGGGGACGGCGGAGATCTCAACGTCGCGGTTACCGAAGGCGGCTTTACGGTCGGTGTGCCTGCCACGCCGGTCGCACGCTGGTCTCCAGACGGTCAGTGGCTCGCCTATGTGCGCAAGGATGACGGCGAGGCGCAGATCTGGCGGAGTCGACGCGACGGACTCGTCGACGAGCAACTCACCCATGGGGACGCCGATATCGATAGCTTTGTGTGGGCCGCGGACGGTTCTCTAATCTTGTTTACGCTGAAGGCGCTGCGGCGCGATCAACGGCTCGCAGAGCGAACTGCGCACGAAGACGGCTTCCTCTGGGATGAAGAGTTCTATCCCCTGTTTGGGTGGAAGCCTAGATTGCCAAGGGCGGGCGACGGAACGGTGTGGGCCGTCGACACAAAGAACCGTGAGGAGAGAAAGGCGACGGACGCGGAGGTACTAGCGTTCAAGGCGAGAAGCGAACCACTCAAACTAGCCGCACGGCCCAACGCGAGGGTCGTCGTTACGCTCACGAATAGTAGTCGGTCTGCCTCGCTCGAAGCACTCGATCCAAACTTGCAAGGTTACCGAGCGCCGCTAACGGTTGTGGTCTCACGCGCCTCCGACGGAGTATCGCCGACCGTATGTGGGGCTTCTGCCTGTACGGGGCAGATCCAATGGATCGGGTGGCACCCCAGCGGGGATCGCCTGTACTTTCTGCGACGCGAAGGGCACGGCGATAGCCGTCGTGTGATCTACGAGTGGCGAATCGGATCGCGCGCCACTCGTCGGATCTATGCCACCGACGATTGGATTGGGGATGATTGCGCGATCGTGAAAGACCGCGCGATCTGCCTCTACGAAGCGCCGACTCAACCGCGCCGCATCGTCTCCATCGATCTGACGACGGGCACGCAAACTACGTTGTTTGATCCGAATCCGGAGTTTCGCGCGCTCCAGTTCACGCGCATCGAGAAGCTGGAGTGGCAGGATCGTTACGGCAACGATACATTCGGTCATTTGGTCTATCCCAGCGACTACCGGCCCGGTCAGCAGTACCCGGTGGTCATCGTTCAATACAGATCACAGGGCTTTCTGCGAGGCGGAATCGGCGGCGAGTATCCTATCCATGTGCTTGCGGCACAGGGTTTTTTTGTTATGAGCTGGGATCGCCCCGACTTCCGCTCCGTTGCGGCTCGGCTTCTGGCAGATGAGGCCCAGACTTACGCCTACGCCCAGAACCGCGAGCACCTCTCGAAGCAGTCGGCGCTCGAGTATCTGCTCGATTCACTGACCGCGCGGGGCCTGGTCGACCCAAACCGTGTGGGCATCACCGGGCTCAGCGATGGAGCGGAGACCACGTTTATCGGGCTCATTCACTCCACACGATTCGCAGTCGCTGCCGTAAGTTCGCCTCCATCTGATCCCGTGAATTATTACTTCCAGTCCGCACGGTATCGTGAGATCTACTTCCGCCTCCTCGGCCAACGGCCTCCGACTGATGCGAAGGAATCGCGTACCTATTGGGAATACCTCTCGTTCGCGCTCAACGTAGATAAGGTCCAGGCGCCGATCCTAATGAACCTCCCGGATTCTGAGGCGTCGAGGGCCACGCAGGGCGTAGCGGCGCTCCGCGACGCCGGCAAACCGTTCGAAGCGCACATCTATCCGGGCGAGGCCCACATCAAGAATCAACCCAAAGCACTCCTCAGTATCCTGCAGCGCAACGTTGACTGGTTCAATTTTTGGCTACGTGAGGTCGAGGATCCCGCTCCGGAGAAGACGGAGCAGTACGCACGCTGGCGCAAGCTGCGCGCGCTCAAGGGCTCGTCCAACCCGGAGCGCACAGAGCCGCGAACGCAATTACTTCATTGACTCGTGGCGGCTCTGCAGCTGTCGTGGCGGTTATAGGTCCAGGTCGTCCGCGTACCTGTTCAAGTCCCGCCCTCGGCGACAGGCTGCAGCAGTCTATCATTCTGTTGTGCGCGCCAAAGTGCGGCATACGCGCCGGCGCGTCCGAGTAGTGCGCCGTGCGTGCCGCGCTCAACTATATGTCCGCGCGCGAGGACCAAAATCTCATCCGAATGGATCACGGTTGAGAGTCGGTGCGCGATTAGCAGCGTAGTCGTCCCGCGTGTGACCTCGATGAGTGCCTTTAGGATTGCGCGCTCGGTGCCGGTATCCACGGACGAAGTCGCTTCGTCGAGGACGAACACCTGCGGGCGTTTTAGCGCTACGCGGGCAATGGCGATGCGCTGCTTCTCGCCGCCGGAGATCCTGACGCCACGCTCACCGACCAGCGTCCCGTAGCCGTCCGGCAGCCGTTCGATGAACCGGTCAAGCTGAGCGACCTGCGCAGCTTGCCGCACGTCTTCGGACGTGCTGCCCGGCCTACCGAATGCGATGTTGTAGCCGATGGTGTCGTTGAACAGCGCCGGATCCTGAGGCACGACGCCCAGGGCAGCCCGCAATGATGCAATCGGGAGATGCATGATCGGGGTGCCGTTCAAGAGAATGCATCCTTCGCTGGGCTCACAGAATCGCAGCAGCAGGCGAATGAGCGTCGATTTTCCTGAGCCCGACTCGCCAACGATTGCGACGGTCCGCCCCGGCGGGACCGTGAAGTTAATGTCTTGCAGCACCTGACGGCCCGGGCCATACGAGAAGGAAACACCATCGAAGCGCAACTCGACCGGGCCGGAGGCGGCCGATACGCGGCCAGAAGGCTCCGAGCGCTCGGGTGCCTCTCGCAGCAGCTCGCACATCTTTTCGACGAACGCGAATCCTTGAGCCACGTCCCGAGCCGCGAAGCCTAGCAGTTCCAGCGGCCGAACGATCTGCAGAACGTAGGCATTGATCAACACGAAGTCGCCTAGCGTCATAGTGCCCTGAATGACCGCTCCCGCGGACCCCACCGTGCATGCACCGAGTACCACGAGAAACAACGTGTGGATGATGAGGCTGTTGGCGGTGCGGCGCTGAAAAAACGTTCTCCACCCGCGCTCGGAGGCTGCCAGCGCGTCATCAAAACGCCGGCCGATCTGCGATTCCGCGTTGAACAGCTTTACGGTCTCGTAGTTGAGAATGCTGTCGGTGAAGGCTGCCTGTGCATGAATGCGCGCTTGCGATGCCTCGCGGCTAGGTCCGGAGATGCGCAACACCCCGATATAGAACACGATGCCGTACACCGTCGCACACGAGGCGAACCCGAGCGGCGCCTGCCATGAAAACATGAGGGTGATGACCACCAAGATAGTCAGCACCTCCACAGTCGAGGGCAGAAGGGTGTAGAGCGCGTGTTGCATCAAGAGGCGGTATCCGTCCAGACCGTTCATTAGCACCTGGCTGAGTGCCCCGGTGTGGCGGTCAAGATGGAATCGCAGCGGCAAGCTCATCACGTGCCCGAATACACGGCGGCTCAGGTGTCGGTGCAGTCGTTGTTCGGCGTTTCCATGCGCTAGGACCTTGATCTCGCCGAAACAGCGGGCGAGCCACTGAACTAGCGCGTAGCCCACGATGAGCAATGCGGGCGCTACGGACAGGGCGACCCAGAAGCGTCCCGCGAGTCCATCCGTGATGTGCTTCAGCAGCAGCGGCGCCAAGCCCAGAAGGATCGAGGAGATGATCGCTAGCGCGGCCGCCGCGGCACACCCGACGCGAACTCTGCGGTCTGCACTGGACCACAGCAGACCAGAGATCTCCTTTAGCCGTTTGCGAGTCGCGCAACCGCCTACGCCAGGAGAACCTGTGCGACGTCTCACGCAGCGGCTTGCTGCCGGACTCCGCGCCAGCGATGGAGCCAAGCCTCGGCGGCCACGCAGTCCAGCAGACTTCCGACCCCGGCCAGATGGACGATGTAGTCTTTGGCGAGAATCCCCTCCAGCCGGGTGCGATCGAGCAGACCCTGGCGCACCAATTCGCCGTCGAGCAGGAGCTCGCGCAGAAACGGCAGGTTCGCGGTCAGCACGCCAGCGAAATAGCGCGTCGTCCGGCCCTTCGTCTGCCGTACCGCGATCTCTTGAGGCACGTCACGCGTGAATGCCGTGCGTTCGAGGGCTCGATCAATGCCGCCCCTTGTCAAGATGTAGGTCGGCACTCGGAGGCACAGCTCGACGAGCGGCTGAGAGGCAAACAGGAGTGGAGTGTCAGCAACGTGTGCGTCGCTGGATGGTTCCTGATAGAGCTGAAGATCGATCAGGGCAGACACGTGCAGCAGCTTTCCCGGCGGGAGACGGATGGCTTCAATGAGCCATGGGTGCATATGATAGTTGCGCTCTAGGGATCGATGCGCGGAATCGGCCAACAAGGTTGAATCACGGCGGGACAGCGCGTACGCGTCGCCTGAGCGACCGAACACGCCATGCTCCATAGCGACGCGCAGCACCGACCAAACCGAAGATCGCGTCAACCTGGCAGTATCCAGGACGATCTTGAATAGTCCCGGGCGAAAGCCGAATCGCCGCGCGTAGTCAGCCGCGATGAAGCTCTTGTGATACCGATAGAAGATTTGATCGCCGCCACGACCGTTGAAGATAGCGTCGAGCTTGTGTTGGGCAGCGAACGTCGGCATGTGATCGTGTTGATAGCTGAAGAGCATGAGCGAGGGACTCACCTTCGCAGGAATGCTGAGCTGGCGGTCCAATCTCGACTGTTCAGATCGGAGCTCGGTCTCAATGAGGCCACAGCCGGCGCGTGCCGCGACGATCCTCGCAAAGTGCCGCTCATCGCTTTCGGGTACGGCAGCCATGAACGAATTGTGGCAGACGACGTGGGGCCGCTTCGGCGCCTGGGTGAGACAACCGAGCACGACGGCGGAGTCCAGTCCACCGGAGAGCTCGTGCAATACAGTGTCATAGATCGAACCCCAAGCGCCGATGCAGATTTTGGCGGTACTCTCCAGTAGCTCGCAGGCGCGATCGAAGTTCTCGATCTGGCCATTCTCGGCGATCTGAGTCGGATTCCACAGGAAACTCCGGGATTGACCTTGCGCGCTGATGGCAAGGCGCTCGCCGGCTAGGAGTTCCGAAACGCCCCTGAGTCCGGTGTCCGCAATCCGTAAGTGATTGTTGCTGAGGAAGGCAGTCAGGTACTGCCAGTTCACTTCGAGCGGCGCGAGATGAAGTTCAATGATGTCCTGCACGTCGGCGAAGAAGACACGCACGTTCTCCCAAACCGTAGAGAAGCACGGTGCGCCGCCCGACGGATCGCGTAGCACGTAGTGCTGGTCTCGTGCCTCGTCATGGAAGAAACCCACGTAGCGACCCCAGTGGCGCTCGATGAGGTAGCGACCACCGCTGCGGAGAATCTCTGCAGAGGCGCTTGCATCGAGATCAGGATCGCCGGGCATTTCGCCCCGAGCGAGAGATTTGGAGAAGAGTCGGCCGAGAACGACGCCCGCGCCGTTGGCCAGCACGTACGCGCGCGACCGCCCGGGCCGCGGGTTCGCATGCAGGACGGTCATGCCCGCGCCGTCCATTGCGAGGGTCCATTTCGTGCGTCCTGATTGCAACCGGCGAAGCAGGGCGCGAACCCGCTCCCCTGCGGATAGGTCCTTTCTACGCCAGAGAAACGCGAGGTATCGGTGCATCGAAGATGCTGCCTTCCGTTCAGACGACCATGATCGGCGTGTACGAGCGCACCTCGTCCACCGTTTCGTTCAGCACTACTTCTCCGGCTTGTACCCAGCAGTGCGCGTTGAAGGGATCCATCCGGACTCCAAAAACCCACCGGGGAAACCGGTCATAGCTGGCCAAGAACGCGAGTAACGCCAGCGAGTCATACAAGCACAGGTACGGGCGCGGAAAAATGGGCCGGAGAGCATCGAATACCCTCACGAGCTCCCGGAGGGAATCGAGATTCCCTATGTCCTGCGCGCCGCTGCGGCGTGCCCGACGGCGCGCCACGATATCGACCACGTTCTCCAGGCGTCGCCATCGCAAGGAAGCCGATGCCAGCGTGGCCGCGATCGCAAAATTGCAGAATTGGCTGAGGGTGTAGCCACCTCGCGATGCGTGGCCAGCGACCGGCGCGAGAGACGTCGTCGGCAGAGGGTGGCTTGTCGGAACGGCCGGATTTCGCTCCGTTACACGAGTGGTCAGCACGCCCTGCTGAAGCATGGCGCGAAGCGTCACGTCGGCCTCATTGTCCGATGCCGGCGAGGTAGCTGGTCCGTCCTCGTGCGGCGTCGCCCATCCGCTCAGCCTGTGACCGCAGGCATCGAGCCGGGCGCGGGGTACGCACAGGTACTTGTCTCGTTTCAGATCGAGCAGCACGGCATGTCGGCCTTCGATGCAACAGAAGACGTGCTTCGCGAAGTAGTGCGTACCAGACCATGCTATCTTTTCGGTCGGAACGCCTTGCGCCCGGCCATGATCGACGGCCTTTCCACTCGATGCTACCGCGCCGGTAATCATCAACCCAGACCCGTGAACGGTATGGGACCCTCGAGTTCGATACCGCCACTGCCTCGGGTCGCAGTGGACACGTCTCCGAGTTCGACCAAGACCGAATCAGCGTGGCGTATGTCTGCATTCATCATGCGTCTCCAGGGAGGAGGTGCGGTGCGTCACCGCACCTCCCTCCAGTGCCAACACACAAGTGTTGGCGGCTCGACGATCCCGTTACGGCTGCTGGAACGGAACGTCATCCTCGATATTGACGTTGCCGCCGCCCTTCGTCTCGTCGGACACGGTGCCGAGCTCGATGAGGTCGTTCATGTCAGTCTCCTTTTTCAGGTTGCTTGGGTCTACGCCACCACGATGGTGGCGCGAGGAACCTGTGCTAGGAATTGCAAACTTGTCGAATGAATCTTTCGTGACTCCTCCCTGAAAGTTCGATTGTCAGAGGGGGTATGTCCGGCGCGCGCATATTGCTCGCTGGCGACGCGTTCGAATCACGTCATCGGCGCAGTGATCTGCGCAGCAGTGCAGCGTGATTTGTGCCTTTGTGACAAGGCTTTGGGTGATAAGCAGCCCGCAGCTGGTATCGATCAGGAGCGTGCGACGATGCGCGACTCACGCAGACATGGCCGTTGTGCGTGTGCCTGCACGACGCGCGATCGCGCAGTCCGGGCAACGTGCGCACACTCCCTGTCCGACACCGAATTGTTGGATTGATCATATTCCGACCAGCATGGATGCGCCGGAATCTGCCAGTGTCCGAGATTGGAATATTGGATAGCGCGACGACACAACGTGAACTGCCCCGGGCAATCGGGCCTGCAGCACGAGAACCACGTTGCGCAGTCACGACTGCCCGCGTTGCCTCAGCAAAAATGTTACCGACCGGCTTAGTTGCCTCAGGTGAGATGTTACCGGCGATTGCGCCTGCCACCATGCTGCTTCCGCTACTTCGGAGGGGCTATGGCCACCAAGATGACGCACACGGCGCGGGCTGAACTGACCAACGTAGTCCGCCGGCGCTATCGCGCCGTGACCGGCGCCGAGAAGCGCAGGATCCTCGATGAGTTCATCGCCGTAACTGGCTATCACCACAAATCGGCGATTCGAGCGCTGAACGCCGAGCCGATCGCGAAGAGACGGCAGACCCGCGTCCGACCCTCGCTGTATGACGAAGCGGCGCGGGCTGCGTTGATTGTGCTCTGGGAGGCCTCCGATCGGGTATGCGGGAAGCGCCTTCGGGCGCTGTTGCCGATTCTGTTGCCGGCTTTGGAGCGCAATGGGCATTTGCATCTGCGTGAGCCTATGCGCCAAAAGATCCTGGCCATGAGCGCCTCGACGATCGACCGACTGCTGCGAGTGCCGCGTAGCGCGACACGCTTGAAGAAGCCTCGCCGCGCTGTCCCTGAAGTACGTCGGCGGGTGCCGGTGCGCACCTTCGCGGACTGGAACGAGCCACCGCCGGGGAGTATGGAGATGGATTGCGTCGCGCATTGCGGAGACGCCAACTGCGGCAGCTACGTCAACAGCTTGGTTCTGACCGACATTGCCAGCGGTTGGACCGAGGCTGCGCCCCTGGTGGTTCGAGAGAGTGGTTTGCTGGTTGAGACGCTCGAACGTATGAATTCCAAGCGCGTTATCCTGGATTTTATAGCAGCAGCCATCTGCGTACGCTGCGGCGGCGCCTGCAGGTCTGGCGCCGCCAAACCATTCAGCGATTGATCTGCGAGATGAAGGACTTTACCCAAGACGTTGGCTCTGGAGCGGCAGCGTGATGACGATGACAAACGCAAGCCCCGGCTTCTGCCGCCTTCGGCGTCAGATTGCGCTTCGTTTTACGGTTGATAAAAGACTCTCAAAACCCACACGACCGAGCCCCGCCGGTAACATCGCCGGTGAGGCATCCGGTAACAAAATTACGTGAGGCAACACGCACAGTCACGACGCCTGCAATGCCAGATGGGCGTGGGCGTACGTGCAGCGAAGCTACATCTCCTGAACAAGGCGTTGCGCCCCTGCGCCGATCGCCACCGGCAGCGATTACGCGCAAGAAACGAAGGGCTTCTAATTGCGCGCCTGACTGGCCTCGGTTGCCCAAGAGTCAGCGACTGCGTGAGCCAACAGGCGCACTTACGCTCCGCGTCTGGCACCTGACTATTGGATTGATCACATCTTGACCCACCTCGCGACGTTGGGAGCCGTCGGTGTCGGAGGTTGGATTGTTGGATGTTCGCGCCGCTGCTGCAAACACCTACACCGTATTGAGTGTTGCGGGCGCCGAACGTGGCGGTCAATAATTACAAGGCGCTTCCATCAAGCGTGCAGGCGAGCGGTTGCATTGGCTGTCGGCGTCGCTGCCAATGCAGGCACTCGTCCACCAAGCAAGGCGCAGGGATGCCTCGACGATCGCGACTGCAGGTCCCGGGTGGTTGGTACTACGTCAGGCTGCGCGGCAATGGCAGGCAGCTCATTTTCTCTGACGACGAAGACCGGGCGAAGTTCGAACGTGTGCTGTCGACGGTGCTCGCGCGCTGTCGAGCGCACGCCAATGCCTTCTGCCTGGAACCCAATCAGGTTCATCTGCTGATCCAGATCAGTGTTGAATCGGCCGGTCGAGTAGTGCAGCGCCTTACGAGCCAATACGCGCATTGGAGCAACTTGAAGCTCCATCGATCTGGACATCTTTTTGAGCAACGCCATCTTGAGAGACTCATCGACCCAGATGCGTATCTGCTCAGGCTCATCCGTCATATCCACCTAATTCCCGTGGATGCCGGACTGGTGCCCGATCCGGCTGACTATCATTGGAGCAGCCACCGTGCTTATCTGGGACTCACGAGAAAGCCGTGGCTGACCACGCAGGTGGCGTTTCGCATGCTCGGGCGTCGCGGTACTTCCCCGCTCGAGGCTTATCAGAGATTCATGCGCGAGGAGCCAAATCCTGCCGATGTTCTGCTCTTCGAGCGCGGCTCGCCGCAGGATTCACGTGTGGTAGGCGATGAGAAATTCCTGGCCACACTTCAGGGCTACGTGCCCGCCCGTCGCAAGCCACGCTCGATCGAGCAGCTAATCGATACCGTCTGTCTAGTGTTGAACGCGGAACGGGAGCAAGTCCTTTCAACGTCTCGAAAGCATAAGTTGTGCGAGGCACGCGCGGTCATCGCCGGGCACGCCATGGATCGCGGCGTCTCTCTTACTGAGGTCGCGAAGCGTTTGGGTCGGCATCCGTCGACGTTGTTGGTGGCTGTGGATCGCTACCGTGCTCTTCGGCCGGACCTGTTCGAACCCCGCGCGCTTGACCATGTTGTGCCGCTGATACGCATGAAATGATGTGAAGTTCCGCCTGCAAGAAGTGTTCTGGGCAGTGATGGCGTACGCCAAAGAAGCGGGATAGCGTCGCACAGGGCGCACGCGCCAAGTGCCTCATCGCCATGCCAAAAATCGCCGGCGCTCGCGGCCCTGTCTTGAACTCGTGCTCACTGCGATGTCAGCAGTCGGAACACTCGCCGTGCGCCCAGTCGCCGGATGAATGCGTCGAACAGCAGGGTAGCTCGCGCCTGCGAGCGCTCGAGATGAAGCTCCGTCTGCCACTCGACCTCCTGCGCGTGCGGCGCGCCACCGAGGGCTTCGAGCTCGTGCTGGCTCTCCGAGTGCTCGAGCCATCGCTGGATCAAGGCCGCGTCCACTTCGAGGTGGAACTGCAGCCCGTAGGCGAAGTCCCCGAACCGGAACGCCTGATTGCTGCAGCTCGCCGTGCTTGCCAGGTGGACCGTTCCCTGGGGCTCCGTGAACGTGTACGCGTGCCACTGAAAAACGGGTGAGTCGCCAGCGAGGTGACGAAGCAGCGGATCGCTCGTTGCCGCCTCCGACAGCACGAGGGGATACCACCCAATCTCGTGCACGGGGTTCGGGTGCACACGCGCGCCGAGCGCGGCGGCGAGGAGCTGCGCGCCGAGGCAGATGCCGAGCGTCGGGATCTCGCGCGCGACCGCAGTGCGCAGGATCTCGATCTCGTGCTCGAGGTGCCGGTAGCGGTCCCCTTGGTCGACGTTCATCGGGCCGCCGAGGACGATGACCCCGGCATAGCGGCCGACGTCTACCTGCGCTGCCGGCTCGCGTGCGAAGTTCACATACCGGATTCGCAAGCCGGCGTCACGCAGGAGCGGATCGAGTATGCCGAGCGGCTCGCGCGGCACGTGCTGCAGGACGAGGAGCTTCCTCCTCATGAAGGGTCGATTGCTCCAGGCTGCCGGACTGCCGGCAGAGTAGAGCACACTTTGGAAGGCCGAACAGCGCGCGGCGACGAACCCTCCATGGACGGACGACCAACGAACGCAGCGGCGGCGTGAGGGCGCGTAGCATCTGCGACAACTCGTCCGGGCTCGAAGAGCCGTCTGTCGTTCTCCCGGCTAATCAGACGGCGAGTGTTACTGCGCCTTCCTCTCGCGCAAGACTCGCCGGAATAGCTCAGCCGGATCGGCTCCAATCGCCTCAGCCATGGCGATGAACTCAGGCACATTCACCGGACGCTGATTGCTCTCGATCATCCCAACGACGGAATGCGGCCGCTTGAGGCGGGCGGCCAGCTGCCGTTGAGTCAGGTTCCCGCGCTCGGATGAGAAGCGCCACCTGAATGACACCGCAGGTCGTGTAGCCGGACCAGAGTGCGGTCCACGAGCATCCGTGGGGAAAGTCGTCCTACCACATAGGATACTGACCTATTCGCTACCCCATCGTTGAAACGCCCAACGATTCGGTGGCGGTGGTTCGCCGCGACCGACCCACAGAACTCGTCCGCGGCGAATCCAGAAGTGACTGTAGCAACCGATGCTGCGCCAGATCGACGGCGATATCGTGAGGCTGCCATCGTGGTATTGCCGCGCGCGCCAGAGGGGAGGACCCGGAGGGACGAGGTTCAGTTGTATGACTCCGCCGCAGCCACAAGGGCAAAGGAGACCGACTTGCCAATTGTGGCCGCCTTCCCCGAGGAGGTAGATCACGCTTGATTCAAGCCTTTCCGGCAGGTCTGGCTCAGCCCGCGTTACGAAATCAGGTCTCGCGTCGCGCCGAAACAGGCGGCGCAGTGCGTCGCGCAGCGCGCGAAAGGTATTCATCACGACGTGACCTGCTCGCTGAGCTGCGGTACCCCCAGCAGCGGTTCGCAGTCACCCAGTCCCGCATACTTTGCCGATGCGGGAACCGGAGCCCGGTCTTCCTCGTGGTAGTACTCGCCTTGAATGAAGCTTGCACGAACCGCTGCGAATTCATCGTTCGAGGAGTATCGATACGGATGCAGTCTTGCGAGAAACTCGTTCACTGCCGTCGCCGCAATTTGCGTGTTGATACTGATCACTGCCGGGCGGTCTTCATGGACACCTCGTATGTAGCGCGAGCGCAGCTGCCGTTCGTATTCAGCGCGATCGGAGTAGTACAGCGCTTCCGACTGCAGCTGTTCGCTCGAAAACACGCGCCGGTCGCGTAGGCTCGACGAGTCCGGTTGGATGTAGTGGACAGCGCCAGTCGCCTCCGATATTCCGCCTTCTCCATCCGCGTCGAGTCTCACGCCCAAATCGAAATACGGAATATTGTAGTAAGTGGCAAGCCTATTGAGCAGGCTTCGCCCCCGTGCGCCATCCATGCAGCCGAAAACGACATCGCACTGTGCGACTGCTCGCACGGCTTGGGCGGTCGCGAGATCGACGCTGACGAGTTGTACCTCCGTTCCCAATCCCATGCGAGCGATCGATCGACCCATGACTTCCGTCTTGAGCCGATTCAATACAGCATCTTCGCGCGTCGCGTTGTAGATTCGGTTGAGATTCTTTTCCTCGACGCGATCAGGGTCGACCAGCACGAGCCTGCCAACCCCGAGGCGCGCTAGCATTTCGATCAGCGGACTACCAGTGCCCGAGCAACCCACGACGGCCACAGAGAGTCGCCGTAGCCGCGACACCGTTTCAGTGCCAAAGAGCTGGGCATGCCGTTTGGCGAAACTCATGTAGCTGGAATATTCGGAGCTCGCCGGCCAATACTGCAGATCAGATCCCGCTACGGAAACGAGATCTATCCGCCCAAAGTGCCCCTGCACGTCAATCGTCCGTGCGAAGATTCGGCCTCTCGGCAGCATGATCGCGCTGGCGTGCAGGTCGTCAGTATCCATCCAGCCGTACACGGAACCGAAAAAGTCTTCGTCAGAACGGTCATCGGTCTCTGAGAACTCGCCATAGCCACCTGGATGTGAGTGAATCTTGACGATAGCGAGATTTGTGCGCGAGGCACGTTCGAGCAATGGCAGCACGCAGCTCGGCGGCCATGTAACCTCCATCTCGCTTCGCCGACAAGCCTCATGCGGAACGAGCAGGATCTCGTGAGCAAGGAAGCCCCTGACATCCTTTCCGCTTAATCGGCCACATGCCAAGACAGCGACGGCCTCCTTGCCATCTCCAGGAAACAGATGTCGCTCGAGGCGTGCATGCTGACGGCCGGTCAGACGCAGCTTGGTAATCATGACTCACCGTTTCTTCAGCTCATCGGCCAGCCAACCCATTGCGTAAGCGCAGTGGCTCGCGAGACCGTCCTCGCCGACGCGCCAAGGATTGTTGGGTGGTCGATGCCGAGACCACTGCTGAAAGCTACGGCCGTCGATCAGTTGCACCGAAAGCGCGTTGATCGGCTTTCCGTCTGCTCGCGCAAGGTGCGGTTCGAAGTAGACCATGTCGAGCGCGGTGTCCGGGTATCCGGCGACAATCCGAATCGCCGCGCTCGCGTGCGTCGCCGTGAATCCTGGCGGAAGCTCGAACCGATGCAGGAGCACCCACTGTGTACCGCCATCGATGATGGCCTCCCATGGTTCGCCGCGGCCCTCCAGAAACTCAAGGTCCTCAACCGGTAACTTGAACTGCCGCCGAAATTCTCGGCCTTCGGTAGCCTCCCGCGGGACCGTCATAAAGCGCTCGACGCCCTTGGCGCGCAGGTCAACTTCCTGGTCCGCCTCAATCGCCGCCGGCGCACCGCCCGTCACCTTCTGGGACAGCAGGTGCGTCTCCGGGGTTTTGTCGGCGAGCGCCAGAATCTGTCGTCCGTTTGGCTTCGGATTCTTCGTTTCGTAATGCGTGCGATCGATGCGGATGCGGTAGCGTCGCGCTTTCGGTTTGTCCTTGCCGGCACGGGCATACTCCTCAACGTCGAGTAACTCCAACTCTTCCTCGTCTTTCGCGGTCATGTTAGTAATCTCCACATAAAGCACCTAAACGTCGTGCATTACATGACGATATCGTCTATAATGCATTCTGAAAAATGGGTGCCTGTGAATAGGCACCCGCGTCATCTAATACTATACGGAAGCGTCTATAGTCATGTCAAGCAGAGCGTCATTTGCCGAACGACTAAAGTCCGCTCGAGAGACCAAGAAGATGAGTCAAGCGGAGCTTGCAAAGAGTGCCGGGCTTCAGCCGTCGCATGTCTCGCATTTCGAAACGGGACGCCGATCACCGTCGGCCGAGAACCTGCGTGCGTTAGCGGATGCACTTGGCGTGACAACTGATTACCTCTTGGGCAGGCAAACCCGCCAAGGCATCGCGGGACCAAGGCTCGATGAGGTCGTGACCTATGCCGAGCGTCTTTCCGATGCTGATCTTGATGTCTTGGCAGTCTTCGCGGAAACCTTAGCAGAAAGGCGTCGGACCACTGATCGGCGAAACCGCTAGGCGTCGACGTTCTTGTAATAGGGAATGTTCGATAGTCGTGAGCCACACCACGTCTTTCTCACAGCATCTGGTACAGATTCCTCGCAAACCTGTTCCGTAATGCAAGGAGCACCGTCGATGGAAGCTAGAGCGGCTGCCAGGGTCTTTCATGATTGGGCTGTCAGCGAAGGACTAGTGTCGGAGCCGGCCGCACAGGCGGGATCCACGGCCCACGAAATGGGGCTCATTCAGCCTGTCACCGACAAGGGCAAGCAATTACTGCGAACCAAACAAGTTCATGCTGTGGGATTCGATGATAGCGGGAACAAGGTCGTTGTATTTACTCGGCGCGCTGCTCCATCATCAAAGAAAGCTCTAGCTCTGTTGCCCGACCATGTTGATGACGTTGAGATTCAGTATCGACAGGGAATGACAACGTCCATTGGCAGCGAACCCACAACCCCATTTGGCTCCCCGCCATTCACTATCCGTGTCAATGGAGCGCAGCACCGCTATGCGTGCGGCAGCTCCATTTCAGCGGGCAACGCCAGAGACGCTGGAACGATGGGCTGTCTTGTGCGAAACGCTGCGGGTGAGGTATTCGGCCTAAGCAATAACCATATTTCTGGAAGTTGTAGCTTTGCGGGTACTGGACTGCCTATTCTCGCGCCAGGAGTGATTGATGTCGCTCCGAATAGTCTCAACCCGTTCACGATTGGTCTGCACCACGCTTCTCTTCCACTCGTTACGGGCGCCCCAGACAACGTGGACCACAAAGCGAATAGAGATGCGGCGATTTTTAGGATAGTGGATCAAGGAGCCGTGTCATCTTTTCAGGGCGATGCATACGATACTCCACCGACGGCTGCCGCTATCAAGGCCGGGATGGTTGTCGAAAAATTCGGACGTACGACCGGGCTCACGAAGGGGAGAGTCATAAGCGAGATTTTTGGTGCCCATCCGATTCAGTACAGCGCTCAGCAATATGGCTTCGCAGGGTTAGTGTGTTTTGAACCTGCTTTCGCAATCGTCGGAGAAACCACCGTCTTTTCGGACAACGGGGATTCGGGCTCACTAATAACGACAGTAGATTCGACGACTGGGAACCGACTGGCCGTCGGGATCGTTGTTGGAGGCATGCAAGATGGTTCGGCTCCGGGTAAACGGACGACAATTGCCCTGCCGATCGAACCCGTGTTAGAGGGCTTTGGTGTCGGCTTGGTGACTGGCCACAATGTATGAGCACCAAGTTAGAAAACGCTGCGGCGCTACTAGCGCGCGAACTGTCAGTACCTGCCGGGGCAGTGAATACAATGGCAATCGCGTACGGCAGAAAGCGATTTATCCGAGTCTTAATAGATCCTGAGCAACTCAGATTCGTACGATCTGTCCCGCAGCGATACCGCGGTTACTCGGTCGTTGTCGAAGCCAGGTCACCAACCGAAGCACTGACGTAGAACCACTCCGTCGACGCGTCGTGGTTTGCTTATTAGCGCGCGCGCGTCAGACGACCGAGGATCGCAGATCCAAACGTTGGCGCGCCTGGATCAACTTGGCGGCGTACCACTTCATGTTACGCGTCGGGTCCTGTGGCGTGGATGGACGCCTATAACGCAGGCAATGCCGAGGGCGTCGCCAATCTGTATGCAGAGGACGCACTCCTGATGGCGCCTGGCGCACAGGTTCTCACGGGTCGCGCGGCGATAAGGGACTTCATTGCGTCGGATATCGGGGCGTCGAAGGCAGCTGGGCTCACCTTCAGGAGTGATGAGAACACAGGCGTTGGCGTATCCGGCGACCTGGGGTGGCTCAGCGGAACCTTCTCAGTCACGGACCCATCCGGGGCCACGGTCGATCACGGCAAATATTTGTCGGTCTATCGCCGGATAAACGGTGACTGGCAGTTGATCCGCGACACTTGGAACTCCGATGTGGCCCCTGCTCCGGCTGCGGCGCCGGCGCCTCCTGAGGCGCCAGCGGCCAGTTGAGCTTGCGGCGTTTCTGAAACGGTAGCGCGCGGCCGTGCACTCTCACTGCATGAAAATTCATGTCATCCCAATGCGCTCGGCCCCTTCGCGGAATAACGCTGCGCCGTGCGGATCAAATCGAAAGGCGCCGAGGAAGTCGGCGACGCTGTATTGCGGGAGCGTCCTTTGAATCGCAGCAGCATAGCCGCGCGCCTCTTTGAGCGAGCCGGCCAGCGCCAGACTGTAGGCCGCAATCGCAAGGATATGTGGATGCGCGTTGGGGCGGGCGGCGGCCTTGACGGCCCAATCGGCGGCTTCCTCGAATCGGCCGAGACGCACGAGCGCCATGGCGCGTGCGCCGAGCATGCCGAAGAGCAGCGGATCGAACGGGCTTAGATGGCGCGAGTGATCGGAGGAGGAGATCGCGGCGCGTGGATCGCCGGCCTGCGACTGGACAAAGGCGAGCGTGTAATGACCCAGGGCGAAGTTCGGGCTCAGGTCGATGGCCTGCTCCAGTTCGACAACGGACTGGTCATGGCGGCCGCGCAGCCAGAGCGCCCGGCCCATCGCCCAGTGCGCGGCGGGGTCGCGATCGTCGACCATGAGGCTTCGTCCGGCCGCCTCGAAAGCGCGGTCGATTTCCGGCTCGCGCTTCGCCCAGCCCTGGAATGCATTCTGGAAATGCGTGAAGGACAGTCCGGCGTAGGCGCGCGCAAAGGTCGGGTCGAGGTGCACCGCCGTCTCGAAAAAATGCTGGGCTCGCTCGTTGTCGGGCTTGTTGAACCGGTACATGTGCCACAGGCCGCGATGATGGGCCTCCCACGCATCCAGCGAGCTTGGCGGTCTCAGGATGGCGCGGTTGCGCTCGATCGTCTCGATCTCGCTGGCGATGGACGCGACGATCCTGTTGCCGATCTCATCGAGGACGAGGAACGCATCGTCGGGTGTGTGGTTGAAGATTTCCGCCCAGACGATCCGCGCGGTCCGCGTCTCGGCGAGTTCGACGGTCACAGTGAGGCGCTTGCCGTCGCGCCGCACAGATCCGCTGACGACGTAGTCGACGTTCAGCATCCGGCCGGCCTCTTCCGGACCGATGCGTCGCTCATGCAGGGCGAACACAGTCCCCTGCGCGATGACGAACAGGCTTCGCAGTTTGGCGAGCCTGGTGATCACGTCGTGGGCGAGGGCGTCGGCAGCCCCGCCGCGGGCGCCTGTCGCAGTGGACGAGTCGACGAACGGCATTACCGCTATGGAGGCGCGGCGAGCTGCAACCGTGACGCTGTCGTCACGGCCGCTGCTCGCTGCCGCCGTCAAAGAGGGATCGGCGCCTCGGATGCGCGGCGGACTGGTTCCTTGCGCTCTGGCTGACCGCCATGCGTCGCGAATTGGAGTGCAATCGAGGCCCTCGGCTTCGAACAGCCGAGCGGTCGCCGCCAGATGCTCCTCTCCTTCGCGAATTCGGCCGCGCCGGGCGAGCGCAGTCAGCAGGAGCTCGTGGACATGCTGATCGAACGGCGCAAGCTGGAGCCACTTCTCCAAATACCCGAACGCTTCCGTCTCCGGAACGCTCTTGACGAGATGCTCCAGCAGCGCGGCCTGACAGCCGCGGAATCGTCGCCGCTGAGCGGTGAGCCAGCCGTTGAAGACCGGGCTGCGGTCGATTTCCAGGCCCTCCAGACAAGTCTCCGTTGAACAGCATCGACGAGCGCTCGCTGCCGCTCCGGAGCGAGCGTCTCGATGCCCTCATCGATCGCGCGGGCGATCTCGATCGCATCGACGAAGCAATCCGACAGGTCGAGCCGGATGGTGTCCTCGTGAGTGTGAGACGCGTCGGCGGCCACGCTCGTCAACGATGCTCCTGATCTTGCTGAGGCACCAACGAAGCTCGCCGCGCGGATCGTTGGGAACATCCCACAGCAGCTCGCAAAGCTGGCTTCTCGCCACGGCGCGTGGTGCAAGGGCCAGATAGGCGAAGAGCGCGCGTACCTTGCGGGATGCCGGCAGCGCCAGCGCGACGCCGTCCCGGCTGATCGTCATACGCCCGAGCATCCGCACGTGGATCGCCGAGCGATCCCACAGGCATTTCCACGCCGGCTACCACGTTCGTCTCCACGTCGGGCCGTTACGGTTGCAATCGACGGAGCCTATTTGCCTATCCATCGTCCGAAATGTCTACATTTCGTTGGGCGGCAATTCAGCTGCACAACACTGTCAACCGAAAGGGGGAATCACCATGTGTCACCAAACCCTGATTGGCCGGTCGTTGTTGGCAGCCTTGCGCTATTCGTTGTTGTTTTTCTTGGGACTGGCCGGCCCCTTTGCCAATGCACAAGTGGCTGCTCAAGAGCAGGCACTGACGCGGACTGCCCGTGATGCGGAGCTTAAGTGGGGGCCCTGCCCCCCGTTCTTGCCCGAAGGATGCGGCATCGCCGTTCTCCATGGTGACCCTGCAAAAAACAACTTCGACGTGTTCTTCAAAGTGCCCGCCAAGTCGACCATTCCTCTCCATTGGCATACTTCGGCAGAGCGCATGGTGCTGGTAGCAGGTGAGCTTCATGTCACCTATGACGGTCAGAAGACGGCCGTTCTCAAATCGGGGACTTATGCGTACGGTCCCGCCAAACGACCACACAAGGGCTACTGCGCAAGCGCCGTCCCATGTGTCCTCTTCATTGCCTTTGAATCGCCGTTGGATGCGGTGCCGGTCGAGAGCGTAAAAAAGTAGCGAGAGTGCCGCCCAACCCGGCGCTCAAGCGGACCTCAATTCGCCGCCCTCGCGCACGCGACGCGAAACATCCCAGGAACATACATGGATACAGCCGCCGCCACCAATCAGTTCGACCGCTCGGGGGACGGCTCCATGGTCGTGCCCAGCGAGTACCTCGAGATCGTGATCACGCGGCACTGACGAAAGTCATGCAGGAAGAACTGAGCCATGAAGTATGCTGCAGCTCAATCGCTGTCATCGTGATATCCCGGAATCCAGCAGATTTCGCGCTGGAGTAGATTTGAGAAACGAGTTGCGCTCCAGTCACTTCCATCGTGTCGTCATCATGCAGGTACATTCATGAACAACGGAAAGGCTTACAAAGGCAGCTGCTTTTGCGGCGCTGTTCAGTTCACGGTCAGCGGTGAGCCGGCCGCAATGGGTTATTGCCATTGCGAGTCGTGTCGACACTGGTCGGCAGGGCCGGTCAACGCCTTCACTCTCTGGAAACCCGAAGCGGTGCAGATCACGCGGGGAGCAGACAACATCGGCACTTACAACAAGACGCCGAAGCAGTTATCGCAAATGGTGCAAGACGTGTGGCGGCCACCTCTTCACTGAGCATCCCGGCTGGGGACTCACCGACGTGTATGCAGCGGTCATTCCGGACTTTCCGTACCAGGCCGGCTGTCCATGTCAACTATCAGGAGACGAAGCTGCGCATCAAGGATGGGTTGCCGAAGATGAAGGACGTCCCGAAGGAAATGGGTGGCTCGGGCGTCAGCCTTGGCGGAATGACACGGCAGGCTCTTCAAGCTTCATCGCCCGATCAGTCGCTCCAGCCGACCGGCCACTCGCTACGCTTGCGGCCGGTCGGCTGAGCTTGGGTTCTCGGCCGAGACAATGACGAACTCCCCCGGGATCCCGTAGCCCTGATTGGCCCGCCAGGGCTCGATCGCCTCCACATAGCGGGCGCACACCCGCGACCGAACCTCATCGTCAAAGTGCGACCAGGCCAGCGCGACGGGGCCACCGACAAAGGCTGCGTTGCAGGCCTCATCGGCGTCGGCGTAGCTGAGCGTCGGGGCGATGCGCCGCTGCTCGATGGCCTCGAATTTCGCGTCGGCACACAGGTGTGCCAGCGCGTCTTTTTCCCCCAGGCGAAAGAACAGCGGGCATACCTCGCTGGCGACCTCGGCTTCGACGATCGGGAACACCGGCGACCATCCGCACCGGGATCGCTCGCCCCACACGGCGATGACCAAGCGACCTCCCGGCCGCAAGACCCGCCGCATTTCACGCACGGCTTGCTCCGGATCAGGCACGTACATGAGGCCGAGCGCGCACAGCACGACGTCGAAGCTGGCATCGGGCAGGCTCAGTGTCTCGGCATCCATACGCGCGAAGCTGACGTTCGACAACTGCCGTTCCGAAGCGCGCTGTCGAGCGGCATCGACCATCCCACCGGAGATGTCGATGCCGAGTACCCGTCCGTTCGGCCCAACTGCGCGGGCGGCGTCGAAGGTGACCAGGCCGGTGCCGCAAGCCACGTCGAGCACGCGCTCACCGGGCGCCAGCGACGCCAATGCCAACAGTGTGGCCTGGGCTTCGGCCAGTTGCGCGTGCCAGAGCCGTTCGTAGTCGTGTGCCGCCAGGTCCCAGCCATAGCGCTGGATACGTCGTTGCAGTCTTGCATCCATCGTCAGTCGCGCCGGATGTCCTGCTCGAAGGCACGGCTCAGCGCCGCGTGATCACGACTTCGAGGTACTCGCTGGGCACGACCAGCGATCCTGCACCGGCCTGGTTCATCCGATTCAGGAGATCCGTCAGGTCGCGTTCCAGTGCCATGGCGGCTCCGGCGGGAAGGGCCGCGAAGGCCTTGTGAACCGGTCCGTACCAGGTACGGAAAACGTCGATGAAGTGCGCGGCCGAGCGGTATCGGAAATTGAACAGCCGCCGCGTGACGTCGATCGCGGCGGCACGTTCGCCGAACAGCGAACGCAGATGCGACTCGACGCCCCACAGCGCAGGCGACTGCACGCCCGTCGGTGGCGGCAAATGGCGCCCCAGCGTCTTGAACATCTGACCGACGAAGCCCTCGGGCGTCCAGTTGGCGAGGCCGATCCGGCCTCTTGGACGGCACACCCGCGCCATTTCAGTGGCCGCTCTTGCCTGGTCAGGCGAGAACATCACGCCGAAGGTCGAAAGCACGGCGTCGAAGCTCGCGTCCTTGAAAGGCAGTGCCTCGGCGTCGGCCACCTGGAAGGTCACATCGAGGTGCTCTGCACTCGCCCGCTCCTGGCCTCGTTCGAGCAGGCCGGCCACGTAGTCGGTCGAAGTCACCCGGCATCCTCGGCGCGCCGCGGCGAGCGTGGCATTGCCGTTGCCGGCCGCCACGTCGAGCACACGTTCATCCCAACGCAAGTCGCACGCCTCGGCCAGCAACTCCCCGACGAGCTGCAAGGTCGTGCCGATCACGGCATAGTCTCCGCTGGCCCACGTGGTCATCTGGCGGTTTTTCAGAGCGACGAAATCGATCGATGCGTTCATGGCGTTTTGCTCCTGTTTCCCGATGCGCAGGTCATGCCAGGATTGGCGCAAGCGCGGAGCCGATGCGCTCTGCCTGCTGTGAGTTGATGAGGCCGCCCAGCACCTTCTGGAAATGCGGGTGCTGAACGCCCGACCCGATGTATTGCCAGCGGTAGGCCTTGAGCACAGCGGCGTCGAGCGCGTGACGCTCCTCGGCACTGAATGCGCGACCGGCGATCGCCGCGAAGTACTCGACGTCCGCCGCGGCCTGCCCCTGGAGGATTCCATCCACGGCAGCCACCAGCTCGATCAGGTCGTCGACGGCACGATCCCGCTGGGCAGGACCGAGCTTCTCGTCCTCTCGCAACCACTCGAGCTCATCGAGCATCGCGTGCTGGCACTCTTCCTTCCAGTGGAACATGAAGACGTCTTTCCAAAGCGGGGAGAGTTCCGCCTCGGGCTGAATGCTCTGGGTGTAGTGCTGCTGCGTGAACAGCTCGATGCAGCAGGTCAGGCCGAGAACGGCCCACGTCGACTTGCTGAGCACCGCGCCCGCCACCGCATTCGCCTCCGCCACCGGCCGGTAGCCCGCGGGCATCACGGCGGCCATCAATTCCTCGATCCGCCGGAACAGCTCCTGGTGCTTGAGCTCCTCGTCGCTGAAGCGGATCAACGCCTCCAGCGCCGTCTGGTCCTCGAACCAATGATCGCGGCTCACTTCGAGCACCTTCGCATTGATGAAGCGCTCGACGAGGCCGAAGATATTGGCATACGTACGGCCCTGCACCTGGCTCAGCAGCCGCTTCTGCGCGGCATCGAGGAAGGCGATCTCGTCGACCTGCGACAGGCCGTTCGGCAGGAAACGCTGCGACAGGTCGAACTGCCGGCCCCGGATCACGTCCGCGTCGATCTCCCAACGCACGCGCTTCGACGCGTTGATGGAGCGGGCATAGCGGGCGGTGTGCAGGGGGTACTTGACGGTCGCGATCTGATGCAGCGCATCGTTCGCAGCCTGATGCACGACTTCGGCATGGGCGTTCATGGCAATTCTCCGTTCGATCCGGGTGGAGTTGAGGGTTCCGGCGAGCGGCGTACTATCGTGTCCACGCCCGGCGGCGTCCTGCCTGCGCGTCGGTCATGCCTGCCCGATCGTCCGCATAAGCGCCATCGGCGTGTCTCGTCACTGACCGAGCGTCCGGGATTGCTGCCCATTCAACCGGCCGACCGGTATTGGGTAGTCCGCGCCCCTAGTCGCGGCGCGCGGACGCGCTCAAAATCAGAGATGTCCAAGCGTTACGGAGAGCAAGCATGGCAGCACAAGACCTTGCGGCGGCATTGCAGCGGGCGGAGGCGGCGTTGCGGCGGCGTCCCGGGTTGGGTCTTCAGGATGACGCAGCGGCCACTGCGCGTTGGGCCAGCGGCATGAGGGTTGTCGCCAGTCATGCGAACGGTGCGCAGGTCGTAACCGACATGCCGACGGAATTGGGCGGCAGCGGCGATCAGGTCACGCCCGGCTGGCTGCTCCGTGCAGGACTCGCGGCCTGCGCCGCCACCCGCATCGCAATGGGCGCCGCCACCGAGGGGATCGAACTGAAAACGCTCGAACTGCGGGCCAGCAGTCGCTCGGACACCCGCGGGCTGCTGGGCATGGCGGAGGACGACGGCGGACCGATAGACGCCGGTCCGCGCGACGTGCAACTGCTCGTGCGAATCTCGGCGCACGGCGTCGCGCCGGACCGATTGCGCGCGCTGGTCGAAGGCAGCCACTGCTGGTCACCCGTGACCGCCGCGCTGCAGAACGCGGTGCCGGTGACAATGCACATCGAGGTCGAGGCCGCGTGATGGATGCCCTGTCGGAGACCCTTCGCGTCGTGCGCCTGGTCGGCGCCATCTTCATCAATGCCAGGTTCACTGCGCCCTGGTGCTACCAGTCACCGCATGCCGACTCGGCGGCGCCCATACTGGAGCCCGGTGCCGAGCGCGTGGTGATCTTTCACCTGATCACCGAGGGCGAGTGTTACGTCGAGATGGACGATCAGCCGCCCGTGCGTCTCACCGCAGGCGACGTGGTCGTATTTCCACAGGGCGATGCGCATCGCATGACCTCCAAGCCCGGACTTCCGCCGGCAGCAGGCAAGCGCCTGGACGCCGTGCTGACGCGCCGTCCACGCCAGCTGGCCTACGGCGGTGGCGGACCGGCGACACGTCTGATCTGCGGCTACCTGGCGTGCGATGCTCGCCTGGCGCGGATTCTGCTCTCGGGGCTGCCTTCGCTGGTCCGGACCAATGTGCGCGGATCGAATGCCGGCGTCTGGCTGGAAGCCTCTGTTCGCTACGCCCTCGCTGAGGCGCGCTCACCTCGGCCGGGTGGCGCCGGCGTGCTGGCCAAACTGGCCGAGGTGCTCGTCATCGAGGTACTGCGCCTGTACATGAACGAGCAACGCGACGGCCGTACCGGTTGGCTCGCGGGCGTTGGCGATCGAATCGTCGGCGCCGCATTGAACTCGCTGCACAAGAGCCCCGCCGATGCCTGGACGCTCGAGAAGTTGGCGCGCGCGGCGGGCACGTCGAGGTCCGTGCTCGCCGAACGCTTCCAGCACCTCGTGGGAAGCTCGCCGATGCAGTACCTGACGCAATGGCGCATGCTGCTTGCGGCCAATTTCCTGTGCCACAGCAACGTCCCGCTGGCGCGCATTGCCGAAGACGTGGGCTACCGGACCGATACCGCTTTCATCCGCGCTTTCCGGCGCGAGTTCGGCTCGCCGCCGGCGACCTGGCGTCGGACCCAGTCGCAACGCAACCAGGTTCTCTGAGGGCGTCCTTTGCGCTAAGCAACCGGAGCCTTGAGCGAGCGAGCGAGCAGCCGCGCGTCTCCCAGCTGCGCCGCGCACGCGGCGAATCCGTCAGCAGGTCCCCGCCACCTCAACTCGTCGGTCTGGTCGAAGAGCTGGGCGTCTGTCCTGAGTGTCGCCAAATCCTTGAACAGGAGCGCCAGCTCTCGGCGCTCACCCAGCACCGCCGGCGGAAAGTCTTCGATGATGCCGTAACGGCTGACGAGGCGGGCGGCGGTAACTCGACCGATACCCGGCAAGCCCGGATAGCCGTCTGCAGTGTCGCCGACGAGGGCGAGGAAGTCGGGGATCAAGATCGGTTCCACTCCGAACTTCTCGCGAACCCCAGCGGCGTCGCGAATCTTTTGCGTCTTGCGATCGACCTGGACCACTCGATCGGTGCGGACGCATTGCGACAGATCCTTGTCCGGCGTCCAGATGCAGACTTTCTGCACACGCTCATCTGCGGAGGCGATCCGCGCGGCGGAGGCGAGCGCATCGTCGGCCTCGAGCTCGATCATGGGCCACACGGCTACCCCCATGGCGGCGAGCGCTTCTTCGAGCGGGTGAAACTGCGCGAGCAGCGCCGGTTCGATGCCGTCGCCCGTCTTGTAGCCGGACCAGAGGCGATTGCGGAAGGATTCGATGACGTGATCGGTCGCCACGCCGACGTGCGTGGCTCCCTCTTCGATCATCTGCAGCACGGTATTGAGCACGCCGGCCACGGCGCCGAATGGCCGATCTTTGCCTTTGCTGAAACGGCGCAGGCCGTAGAAGTGGCGGAACAGCTCGTACGTGCCATCGATGAGATGAACGATCACGGCGGCGTGCTCACAGTTTGAACATCGTAACGGCCCTCACGCTGCGGGAAGCCGCGCGTTGATCCAGCTCTTGATGTCCCTCATCACCACTTCCTTGTCGATGTCATTGAGAAGGTCGTGAAAATGCCCCTCATAGCAGTCTCCTCATGTCAAGAACGGCCTGGGCCCCGGATAAAGGCCAACCGATCGGTATGGATCTGGTCCTTGTTGGTCGTGCAGATGCCGTGCGGAAGCCCAGCATAGACTTTCAAGGTCGGTTTCTGTACCAGCTTCGCGGAATGAGACCGAGGTAAGTATTTGCCGCAGGGCCGCGCGACGCGTACGGATGGCGTGGCGGATTGCATTTTCAACACTATCAAAATCCGCGGAGGTAGCCATGGCCAGGAACTGGAAACGAATCGTGGTCGCGATCGGCGACCCTGAGCGCCGCGGGAGCTGGGCTCTCCGGAAGGGCGCGGAAATAGCCACGCGGTGCGGCGCCCGGCTTCAGATTTTCCACGCCTATTCCCCCACGCCCGGCCTCTACAGCACTTTCGATCCAAAGACGGCGGAAGCGATCGCTCACGAGACGCTTGCGCGGCAGTGCAAAGAACTGGAGCGCCTCGCCCGTCCCCTGCGTCGGCGCGGGATCAACGTCCACACCGAAGTGGTGTGGGACTATCCACCGCACGCAGCTCTCGTACGCTATGCCGTCAAGCAGCGGGCGGATCTGCTCGTTGCGGAATCACACCGGCACAGCCGACTCGCTCGCTGGTTCCTCACGAACGCGGATTGGGAGCTCATTCGTCAGTGCCCCTGTCCGCTGTGGTTCGCAAAATCACCGCGGTTGCGCCCGAAGGTTCAGGTGCTGGCGGCCGTGGACCCGTTTCACTTCGGCAGCAAGCTGGCCAGACTCGACGATCGCATCCTCGGTGCCGCACGGCAGGTCGCGAAAATGTTTGGCGGCAAGTTGGCCGTGTGCCACGCGCAGGTTCCGCCCGCGCCATACGTGGGCGACGTTCTCGGGCGTTTGCCCGCGCCGGCGCCCCTGCTCCCGGGTCAACTGCGTCGTCACTTGGCAACCGTGCGCAAAGCCACGAATCAGCTCGCGCGGCGCTTCGGTGTCCCCACCGCGGCGCGCTTCGTCGAGAGCGGTGATCCCGTCGTTGTGCTGCCCCGCATGACCCGGCGTCTGCGCAGCGACGTCCTGGTCATGGGCGCCGTGTCGCGTTCCGGCCTCGATCACCTGTTCATCGGCAGTACGGCCGAGCGGGTCATCGACGACGTCACCTGCGATGTCCTCATCGTCAAACCGGCCTCGTTCCGGGCCCACGCACGGTCGAGGCGGCGGCGATAAGGTCCTACCGTCCGTACTTCGCCAGCAGCGCCTTGAGCTGCTCGATCGGGATCGCTCGGACGGTCCGCCCGTTGCCGCTCGTGTCGGTTGCCCGCAGCATCGAGTTGTAGATCGCTTCCTCCGTGGCGTCGAGCACGGCCTCGAAGAGGGCGGACGTGGCATCGGTCGGAAGGATCAGGCGCGACTGGGGTCTCTCCGCACTCGTGACGCGCAGTGACGGGTGCGTGGAGAACGCGATCGCGAAATCGCCGCTGCCGTTCGAGTAAGTCGAGCCGGTGCGCGCCATCGCATAGACCGCTCGGGCCGCGAGGCGCTCGAGATTGCGTGCATCGAGCGGTGCGTCAGTGGCCACGACGATCATGCAGGAGCCGTCGCCTGAAGGCGCCGGAGTGCCCGACCCCTTGGTGTTTGGCGAGAGCTCGCGCCAGACGGGCACGCCGGCGACCGTGAGTCGTCCGCCGAAATTGGTTTGCACGAGCACGCCGACCGTCCACACCTCATCGTGCACCGGAACGCGTCGCGACGCGGTGCCGATGCCTCCTTTCCAGCCGAAGGCGCTCGTGCCGGTGCCCGCGCCAACCGCGCCTTCCTCGATCGGGCCTGCGGCGGCGGACCGTATCGCCTCCATCACGTGCGACCGCGTTACATGCCCACCCCTGATGTCGTTGAGGTCGGCGTCGTTTGTTTCTCCCACCAGCGCGTTCACGGAGCGCACCTGCTCGTTCCCCGGCTGGGCAAGCGTCCACGCGACCACGCCTTCGATCGCGGGCCCGACCGCGAGTGTATTCGTGAGGACGATCGGCGTTTCGATCGTGCCGAGCTCCCGCACCTGCGTCGAGCCGGCGAGCTTGCCGAAGGCGTTGCCGACGAACACTGCGCCGGGCACCTTCTGCCCAAACAGATTGCCGCCATGAGGGAGGACCGCGGTGACCCCCGTGCGGACGCGATCGCCGGAGATCAGCGTGACGTGGCCGACCTTCACGCCCGCGACGTCTGTGATTGCGTCGAGCGGGCCAGGCTCCATTGCGCCGGGTGCGATGCCGAGGTCGCGCGCGCGTGGACGATCCTCGGCGGCGGTGCCCTGCTGCGTCATGAGCACGATGAGCGCGGTGGACGCGATGAGTTGTCCAAGCTGCATCACGAGGTACCTGTCATGCGGCGTTCCACGTTCGTGTCCCTGGTCTCGCCATCGTAGCGCCTGCGCCCGCGGATCGGCTACATTGCGTACCCGCTCTGTGGATGCGACTGCGCGGCAGCGTCGGCCATGACCAGCATTTTCATCAGCTATCGACGTGAGGACGCCGCCGGGCATGCCGGCCGCCTGTTCGACCGGCTCGTCGCTCGCTATGGTGATGACTACGTGTTCATCGATCACTACGATCTGCCGCCGGGTACGGACTTCACGACGGCGATCGAATCAAACCTGCAGCAGGCGGCGGTGGTCCTTGCGATCATCGGCCCGCGATGGGTCGAGGCGCGCGATGCCGCGGGACAGCCGCGGCTGACGCAGCGCGACGACTTCGTCAGGCGCGAGTTGCTGTCCGCCCTGGCCTCGGCAAAGTCGATCATCCCGGTCCTGGTCGGCGGCGCGAAAGTCCCGATGGAGGAGCAGTTGCCGCCGGAGCTGGCTGCACTGGTGCGGCTGCAGGCGTGCGAGTTGCGCGATGCGCGCTTCGACGACGATCTCGAGGTGCTGTTCGCGTGTCTTCCGCCGACGAAATCCGCGCAGGCGCAGCCCGCGCGACGCACGCTGGAATTGCTCGCCGGCAAGTGGCTTGCAAGCGTGCGCTATCCCTGGCGGGACGAGGTTACCGAGACCTTCGAGCTCGAGCTCGATGGCGAAGAGCTGTTCGGTACGGGTACGTTTCTGACCGGCCCGCATCCGCTCGAGGACATGGAGCTGCTCGAGGACGGCCTGCGCTTCACGCTGCACAGCGAGGCGACGATGGGGGAGGAGCGCCGCCGCATCACGCACTGCTATCGTGCGCGTCTCGCGGGAGACGTTCTGCACGTGCGCATGCAATCGACCGGCGGGTTCAGCGACGGACCACCGCTCAAGTTCACTGCGCAGCGCGCCAGTCCTCGAGCGCGCGGCCGGGGAGGTTGAGGGCATGCAATAGCGCTCGATGACACATGAGCGCCCCTCGCGGACATGGCTGGCGACGCGCGCTTTGCTCCAACGCACGCCTTCCATCCCGACTGGCAGAATTGGCTCCAGGTAAATCTCTCATTTTGGTGCTTTATCGGCACCACATCGCCGGCCATTCTGTCGGTGGCAGATCCTCACACCGCGCGTGCGCGATCGCGGCTCGGCGCGGGCGTAGCTGATCGCGCCTAAAGGAGCATTCATGAATCCGACTGGCATCGAAACGAGATGGCGCCTTGGTAGGGCGACTGGCGCGCTGGCGGCTCTGTTGCTGATGTATGCTGCCGATCCTGTTGGTGCAGACGGCGCCAAGAGCACTGCGATCGTCGTGCCGCTGACGACGAAGGATCTCACCGGCAGCGCGGGCAAGGAGGCGGTTATGCTGAGGGTCGAGTATCCGCCGGGCGGCGCGTCGCTTCCGCATCGGCACGACGCACACGTGTTCGTACGGGCGAAACCTTCTACGAGAGCCCACAGGACGTTCATCGGCAGTCCGCGAACGCGAGCGCGACCGAGCCCGCGAAATTTCTCGTTTTCATGGTCAAGGACAAGGGCAAGCCGAGCTCGCGGCCGCCGGCCCCAGAGCATTGGACAGAGCAGTAGCGATGCTCGGCTCCGGCCATCGTCGACCAGGTGAACCAGACATGAGAACGCCATTCATTGCGCTCGTCGCGACGTTCGGTCTCGGCCTCATCGCCGTTGCGCCGCTGCAGGCCGAATCGTCGCCGCCCGCGACGACAACCCGCAAGGTGGTGCTGGAAAAGGCGGAGGCTGGATATCGATGGAAACTCATCGAGGCGCCGGTGCCGTCCGTCGGCGATCACCAGGTGCTCGTGCGCGTGCGTGCGGTCGCCCTCAATCGCGGTGATCTCGAGATACTCGAGCCGGGCGGGGGTCGCGACTACGCCGGGCGAGTGGTCGCCTCGGACGCCGCGGGCGATGTCGTGGCAGCAGGCAAGGCAGTGCGTGGCATTCGTCACGGACAACGTGTCACCAGCACGTATTTCAGGAACTGGGTCGATGGCCCGCCGAGCGAGGAGAAGTTGTCGGCAGCACACGGCTCGAGCATCGATGGCGTACTCGGCGACTACATCGTCCTCGACGACACGGCAGTGGCGCCCATTCCGCATGGACTGAGTTACGAGGAAGCGGCGACGCTCCCGACGGCTGGCGTCACCGCCTGGATGGCATCCGCCGGTCAGCACGAGATCCAGCGAGGCGACGTCGTTCTGGTGCAAGGTACCGGCGGCGTCTCCGTGTTCGCCTTGCAGTTTGCCGTGGCGTCCGGCGCACGCGTCATCGTGACGAGCAGCTCGGATGACAAATTGCGCCGCGTGCAAGCGCTCGGCGCGCAGGGCGCAATCAACTACCGGACCACGCCCGGCTGGGCTGACCGTGTCCGCGAAATGACCGGTGGCCACGGCGCGGATCTGGTCATCGACGTCGGCGGCAAGGAAACGCTCGAACAGTCGGTCAAGAGCCTCGCTTATCGGGGCACGCTCTCGCTCGTCGGCGGGCTGACGGGTTATGGCGGAAACATTCCTGCGTTGGGCCTGATGCTGAAAACCGCGCGCGCACAGGGCGTGTATGTCGGCTCCCGGGCCGACTACCTGCGGATGAGTGCCTTCATCGTCGAGCACCGGATGCATCCGGTGATCGATCGCGTGTTCCCGCTCGAGCAGTACGAAGCGGCGTTGCGGCACATGGCGTCAGGCAACTTTGTCGGCAAGGTCATACTGCGGCTGTAATGCCCCGGAGCGCGCGATCAGAGCCTCAGGCCCGCGCTCAGCGCCCGGCTCAGTTGCTTCAACGGCAGCTCGAGTGCCGACGACAGGTCCCCCGTGACCATCCACACGGTGAGCGGAAAGTTGAGGCCGCGAATGCGCAGGCTGCAGAGCTGGCCACGCGATGCGCTTCGTGCCAGCAATCGATTCGGCACGAGACCGAGTCCTCGGTCCCGGGCGATGAGCGTGAGCTGGAGCTCGTAGTTGTAGGTTTCCACGCTCACCCGTAGCGGTATCTCCGCGCGTGCCAGGGCTCGCTGCAGTTCGGCGCGCGCCGCGCAGCCCTCCGGGCTGAGGATCCATCCCGCATCCTTCAGATCGCGGATCGCTGCAAATTGCGATCGCCGGCGCCTGGGCGCCACGATTGCCAGGTGCTCTTTGGCCAGGGCGCTCCCGTCCACGCCCTCCGGCAGCGCCTCCCCTTCGGGCAAGAGGATTACTGCGGCGTCCAGCGCTCCGTTCCTCACGCGCGCCAGCAAGTCGCGACTCCAACCCGTATGGAGCCGCAGCACGACGGCGGGGGACTCAAGTCGCATCTCGTCGACCGGGTCGGACATGGCGAGCTCCGTGAGAGCGTGCGCCACGCCGATGCGAATCTCGCGTGACGGCAGGATGCCTGCCTGGGTGAGCGCCTTCAGCTCGTCGGTGGCCGACAGCAAACGTCGGCACCGCTCGAGGGCCGCGCGACCCAGATCAGTGAGTGCGAAGGGCCGTTTGCGCCGATCGATGAGAGATCCGCCAACGGTGTATTCCAGACGCTGGATCCGGCGCGTCACGGCGGGCTGCGTGAGGTGCATCTCACGCGCAGCGCCGCTCACCGAGCCGGACTCGACCGCCGCCACGAAGGTCCGCACGTCTTCTATATGCATAATAGGCATATTGTGCATGACGACTATTCATTTGCAACATTCTCATCCGCGGCTCTATTCTGGCGCTCCAGGCGAGCTTGCCGTCGCGACCAGAGCTGGAACACATATGTCCGCGTACCTCATTGTCGATGTCGCCGCCATACATGACGAGCCAGCCTACGCGGCCTACCGGTCGCGAGTGTCGACGGGCATCCGGGCGGCCGGTGGCTGCTACCTCGCGCGCGGGGGCACCGTCGATGTCCTGGAGGGCAAGTGGCAACCCGGGCGCGTCGTGGTGGTTCGGTTCGACTCCATCGGGGCTGCTCGCCGCTGGTGGGCATCGAGCGAGTATCACGACCTCAAGCGCATGCGCCAGGCATCGACGAGCACGAACATGATCGTCGTGGAGGGCCTGCCGGAGGGAGTCGAGGCGTGACTGCAAGCCTTCCCGACGTGCGAGTGGAGCCGGTGCGCGCATCTCGGTTGGCCGAGGTCGACTTCGCGAGTGTGGCGTTCTCGAGCGTCTTCAGCGATCACATGCTGACGGCGATCCATGAGAATGGGGAGTGGCGCGAGGCGACCATCGGCGCGTACGCGCCCCTTGCGCTCCCACCCAGCATCACGGCGCTGCAGTATGGCGTCTCCGTGTTCGAGGGCCTGAAAGCGCACCGCACGCCGTCCGGAGACGTCGCGCTCCTTCGTCCGCGGGAGAACGCCCGTCGACTGAACCGTTCGGCGGCACGGCTGGCGATGCCCGGCGTGCCCGAAGACCTCTTTCTGGGCGGACTGCGCCAGCTCATCCGGCTCGACCGCGCCTGGGTACCGCCCGCCGAGCAGGGCGCGCTCTACGTGCGCCCGTGCATGTTCTCGATCGACACGTCGATCCGTGTGAAGCCCGCGGATCGCTACATGTTCGTGATCTTCACCTTCCCGTTCGGCGCCTACTACGCGCACCCTGTCGATGTCCTCGTGAGCGAAAGGTACGTGCGAGCTTTTCCCGGCGGCACCGGAGACGTGAAGCCCGCCGGCAACTACGCTGCGGCGTTGCTCGCCGACCAGGATGCGCGCGAGGCGGGATTTCAGACCGTCCTGTGGCTCGACGGCGTGCACCGCAGCTACGTGGAAGAGTGCGGGGTCATGAACGTGTTCTTCGTGATCGGCGATGAGGTCGTCACGCCGCGCCTCGAGGGCACGATCCTGCCGGGCATCACGCGCGACTGCGTCCTTACGCTCCTGCGCGACATGGGAGTGGCCGTCAAGGAACGACGCGTTTCCATCGACGAGGTGGTGGCCGCACACGATCGCGGCGCCTTGCGCGAATGCTTCGGCACGGGCACGGCCGCAACGCTGTCGCACGTGCGGCGCATCGCCTATCGCGATCGGGATCTCGAGTTACCGCCCGTCGACGACCGAACCATCGGGCCCGCGGTCCGTGAGCGCCTGGTCGCCATCGCGACCGGACGGGCGCCGGACCCCTACGGATGGCTGGACGTGGTGTGACGGGAACTTGCCGGGCCGGGCGGCCCGCCGATCGCGTGCAGTATGATGACTTGTGTGAGGAGGCAAGGGTGAAGCACTTCCTGTTGTTCTACGAGATCAGCGACGACTACGTCGCCAGGCGCGCCAGCTTTCGGGACGCGCACCTGAGGAAAGCATGGGCTGCGCACGCGCTGGGCGACCTCGTCCTTGGCGGTGCGCTAGCCGACCCGATAGACGGGGCGGTGCTGCTTTTCAAGTGCCGTTCGGCGCAAGTGGTGGAAGCGTTCGCAAAGGCGGATCCATACGTCGTGAGTGGCTTGGTGACCCACTGGCGCGTGCGTGAATGGAGTACCGTGGCAGGGGAAAGCGCAGCGACACCTGTCATGCCGCAAGCCTGAGCGGCCCTCCATCTGCAAGAGGTAGCCGAGGAACGGTTACGCCTGAAACGTCGACGCGCCGGCTCCGCCTGCCCGCGTGGGTGCAGCTGCGAAGCCGGCGCGTCAACCGACGCCGCGCTTTCTCGCCCGCCAGGCAGGGGCTTGCTGTTTGCCTGGCGGGCGAGATCGGCGTCATCGACCCTGGGCGTCATTTGCCCTTGCGGACGAGATCGGCCTCTTCGACGAACACGCGGCTCATGATTGCCTGCCGCATGGCGGCGGGCAGAACGACTGCCGGCCGAGACGAGTGTATGGCCGTTGCAGCGTGGCCATCGCGCCGCCTGGTCGGGATGGCGTAGAACGCGACCTGCCCCGATCCGTCGGCCAGTACCGAGCCGCCGGCGATCCTGCCGAAGTCGTTGATGTCACTGCCGAGAGCCAGCATGTCGCCGTAGGTGTCCGGCACGAGATCGTTGAGATCCATCATCACGCCGTCCTCCCACAGGAACCCGCGGCAGACGCTGAAGTCGGCGGTGCAGGACGTACCCACCACCTGACCGTAGTTGTTGATGCCGAGGGCCTGACTGATGTCCGTCCCAGGCAGAACGCCCAGCGGCCGGATGCCACGCTCCCTGCTCCAGATGAAAGCCTGGGCGTTGAAGGCGGAGCCGTCGGCCTCGTTGATGTTGGAGAAGCCGACCACCTCACCGTGCTCGTTGATGGCCATGGGCGTGTTCCACGCGATGCCTCCAAGGGTGCCGATGGGCTCGGGCTCGTTGGGCTTGCCGCTCTCCCAGATCAGCGCGTTCCTGGCGCTGACGCCGCCGACCGCGGTGCCGCAGTCACCCGAAATGCCGACGACCTGTCCCTTGTCGTTGATCGCGGTGGCCGCGCTGGTCGCATCGTTGCCGAGAGGCCGCAGCTCGCGGATCTGGTTTTTCGCGGGGCCCCACATCACCGCGCGAAACTGCAGGACCTGTCCCGGCCTCCTGCAGGTGGGATCCTCCACCTGGTTTTCGGCCCAGCCTACGATCTGCCTGTAATTGTTCGAGCCCGTGGCGAAGCCGTTGTCGCCGCCGAGCGTGGGCAGGGCGCGCATCCGCCCGTGTTCCCACACGAAGCCAACGCACGTGACGCCCGCACGAGTGGCGAACGGAAAGAAAGCGCGGCAGCTCCAGGTTTCTCCGCGCGGCTGCGGCGTGTCGGTCTGCGAGATGCCGGTGATGATGCCGCGGTTGTTTTTCACCGGCCAAACCACGTTGCTATTGCGCTGGCTGTTGTCGCCCAGGGTGCCCAGGTCGACTTGCGCGCCAAACAGCCACAGCGAGGCATGGCGGTGCAGCTCATCGGAGAGATCGGAATAGCCCGTCACCATGCCCAGGTTGTTGACGCTGTTGGCCTGGCTATTCGACCCACCGAGCGTGTCCAAGTGAAAGACTCTGTATTCTCTCGGCCCATCGTGCCCGGCCGTTTCGGCGTCGCCGCCGAAAGCCGTCCCCACCAGCAGCGCCGCGGCGGCCGGCAGTGCATATCGCGCGATCAAACTTTTCACAGGTGTCTCCTTCGATTCTGTCCGATGCTGCGCGAACCCGGAGCTCGTTGTCGTTGTAAGAAGGCCACCGAAGCGCGCCGTGAGTGTTTCTCCCTGGCGATCCGTATAGGGAAAGGCAAGTCGCACGGCTGGCTGCTTTCGGACGTGACTAGGTTCCGCGTGATGGGGTGCGCCTGACAGGGACGAAAAGCATTCTTCATGAACGCACGGCGACGTATCGAGTGCGTTTCGCGCGCGCTGTGCGCAACTTGTGATGGACTGCATCGCCATTGCGGCGAGCGCAAGACGCATGTGTGGCGCGGCAGCCACAATGCGCGCACCGTCTCAGCAGCATGAGCCGCTGAAAGGGCTAGCTACTTTCGTCACTCAGCCCGCCGGCTTCTTCACATTTCGAGCCGCGGGGTAATGCGCAGACATATTGTGCATGGCGACTGCGAACGATTGCCTGAGGCGTTACCAGGGGAAAAAGAACATGAGAGCAACACTCGCTTCGAAAGCCGCCGCCGTCCTGGCAGTTCTTGTCGCGGCGGCCAGCTCTGTGGCTTCACCGGAAGAGGATGCGAGAGCCGTCGCTGCCCTCGATACGGAATACCAGGAAGCCGTCAAACACAACGATGCGGAAACCATGGACCGCATCCTCCACGACGAATTCGTGCTGGTCACCGGCAGAGGCAGTGTCCATACCAAGGCCGACTTGCTGGAGGAGGCGCAAGCGAAGTCGATCATCTACGAGCGCCAGGACGAAGAAGCGGGAACACAGAAGGTCCGCGTCTGGGGCGACACCGCAGTGGTCACCGCCAAGCTCTGGCTCAAGTATCGGAAGGATGCGCAGGAACGTGACGTAAAGGTCTGGTTCAGCGACACGTACATCCGGACTCCCGCCGGATGGCGCTACGTGTTCGGCCAATCCTCGCTGCCGCTTCCGCAGACTCCTTAGGCATTACGCCGCACGCTGACGAACAGCCGCAGCACGGCGCCGGCAGCCCGAGCGGCGCGAGGATTCAAGAGGGGGCTGTGAGCCGATCACCGCCACACGTATTCCATTTCCACCCAGTACTTTGTGGTGTCGGTCGCGAAGCCGTCGGCGGCGTAGTCCGCGAACTTCAGTCCCACGCGCAGGCGCTTCCATTCGGCTCGCGCCTGCAGGTCGATCTCCGAGCCGTATTCGCCTGCTCCCCGCTCGGCATCAAAAGCGTGATAGCTCGCCGTTGCAGAAAGCCTCTCCAGGCCGAGGAGGTGCGCCTTCGCGTAGCCAGCCGTGACGTATCGGTCGTCGATGCCGTTCGGCGGCGTCGTGAGAAACTTGTCCGCCCAGCCCTGGAACCGGTGAAGCGTCGCAAGTGGCGTCGAGAATCCCTTCACGCCGTCGCCCGTCAGCTGTTCGAAGCCGACCTCGAGGCTCCATTCGCGATACGACCCCGTTAGTGCGAGCGCGTGAAAGTCCGCTTCGTAATCGAGCGGATTGTTGGCGCGTTCGTGCTGGCTGGCATAGGACGCCAGGAATCCGAGCTTTCCGGGTCCCAGCGCGCGGCTGCCGTTGAACCGTAGTCCGACGGTGCTCGACGAATCTGTAGCGGCCTCGTCGAATTCCAGCCTATCCGCGAACGCGGTGAGAGTGCCGGCCGGCAGCTTGTAGGCGGCGCTCGCCAGATAGCTGTCGCCATGAAAGCGTCCGACCGGAGATTCCGGCCCGTTGACGCGATTGACCTGGTCCAGGTACGCGAGATCGAGCGTGAGTTGCCTCACCGAGGTGTTGATCACGCGCAGCGCATCGAAGGTCTGCTCGTTCTGGCGCCAGCCGGAGTTGCCGACGAAGCGCTGGTCGTCGAGCGCGATTCGCTGGCGGCCGATCGTGATGCGCGTGCCCGCAATCGCGGTGCTGGTCAACTGCAGGCGGTTGATCTCGTGCGCCTCCGGATCGGCCACGATCGGATACTCGGTTTTGCCGTTCACGGTGCTGTTGTAGTGCGTCGCGAGCGGCCACACGAGCTCCCCCTCGATGAGGAGCGACGTTCGCACGCCTCGCGGCCGTCTCGAATCCCAGGCGCCCGCGCAGCGTCAGCGCTTCAGCGTCCTTCGGCATTCCCGACTGGGTCACGCTTTCGCTTCGCAGCCGCACTTCGGCAATCGGCGTGAGCAGCGGCGACGCGCCGTCACCGTTCGCCGCATCGGCCGCGTGCGCATGCCACGTAGGCAGCGCGAGCGTTGCGGCTGCCGCCAGCAGGTGCAACCGGGATTGCAAGGACCTCATGCATCATAATCGTAGGGCAGCCGCGCTTGAGGGAGGATACGTAGTTTCCGCGAGCGTCTACTCGCCGCCGAGAGCGAACGACCAGGAGAACTTGACGTAGACACTGGCGGCGCGACGCTCCAGGCGGTCGGGAAAGCCGGCGGAATCCTGCACGTCGTCCAACGGAACGTCATAGTCGGTGTTGGCGCCGACGTAGAGCGCGCGAGTCGGGGTCGGCTGCCAAGCCATCAGCACGTCGAGGTTCGCGCCTTCGTCGTCCTCGAGGCGGCTCGCCACCTCGTTCGCCCGCGTCCGCTGGTACTGCGCGATGAAACGCAGCGACCACTCCGGCGTGAAGTAGTAGCTCCACTTGCTGCGCGCCACGATCTGCTCGAACACGCGCACCCCGCTCGCGTCGTCGTCGAGACGCGCATAGAGCACCTTGTTCTCGTTCGTGAGCGAGCTGCTGGGCCGCAGGCCGAGCGTGAAGGTCGCCTCCTGAAAGCGACCCTGGTTCGGCAGGGCGCCCTCCAGCGGCACGAGATTGATCCGCAGGCCACGCGACAGCTCCAGCTCCAGCGCACCGTACTCGAACGACGTGGCGAACCGAGCGCCCACGCGCGATGCGTCGAAGTCCAGCGCCTGCGCGATACCCGGAAATTCTTCGGGCAGCAGCCGCGCGCGGCGCGGACCGCCGAAGAGCGATACCGTCGTCAGTTGCGCAAACTCCGCGACGAGCGCCAGCTCGGCGCCCTGGTCCAATCGAACGCCGGACGCGTCGGTGACGTAGTCGAGCGTCAGATCGGGGCCGAAGGCCACGAACGCGGAGCCCTTCGGGTAGTGACGCCACGAGGCGAGTTGGTGGGAGTCGATGATTCCGGTGCGCGGCACGAAGCCCGCATCGGCGCGAAAGTCATCGCTGATGGCCTTGACGTTGAGGTCGTAACTCCACGTCGGCGTGCTTCCCTGCAGGCGCAGTTCCGCAGCGCTGCCTCGCAGGGTGTTCTCCTCTTGCGTGTCGCGGCTGGTTGCGACCTGGCCCAGGAGCGTCCAGCGATCGCTCGCCGCCCAGCGTGTGTCGACCGAAGCCACGGCATTGCGCTGGGCGTCATCGCCGAGCCAGATTCCACCCGCGCCGAAAGACAGACGCGGTGTGGCGTCGTAGCGCATGCGCCCCGCAAGGAGGTCGCGATCCGGCGCATCGAGCGGCTGGTCACGGACCGCGAGCGTGCCCCACGTCGTGCTCCGGCCCTGACCGGTGGCCTTGAGTCCGTACTTCGGGTTCGCAATGCGGCGGGTGAAGAGCAGGTCGAGCGGCGTCTTGAAGTAGCGCGCATGGTCGCTGAAGAACGGCCGCTTCTCGGGAAAGAACAGCTCGAAACGCTGGTTCGCCACGATCTGCGGCTCGTCCGATTCCACCTGGCTGAAATCCGGATTGATCGCCAGCGCGAGCTCGGTCGAATGACCGACGCGCAGCCGGGCGTCGATGCCCACCTCGGCATCGTCGGTCGTTTCTCCATCCAGATCCGTGTAGCGCGTGGTGACATACGGTACGACGGCGCCGCGCGATGGAGGCGGCGCATCCGCCATGCCTTCGAGAAGCGCAGCCTGATTCATGCGGCCCTGGACATTGCGCGAATACCGCGGCCAGAACGCCATCTCGTTGGTGCCCGGCACGACGCGCATCAGCAGCAGTCCCCAGGTATCGGCGGCTTTCGGGTAGTCGATCGAGGCGAACGGAATCGTGTACTTCATGACGTATCCGCGCGAGGTCAGTGCGCCCTCGGTGCGATAGTCGAAGTCCGGGTCCAGGCTCCAGCCGCTGCCCTCGATCCAGTAGCCGTCCTGCTTGGCGCCCGCGACGTTCGCCTGCAACCCGTAGGCGCGGCGAACGTCCCGGTAAGTGTCGATCTGCACCGCAACGCTGTCGTCGTCATCGAGGATCTTGTCGCGCGCCACGCGATGAGCGCGCAGCGCCGACACGTCTTTCGCGAAACACATGAACACGATGTAGAGCGCCCGCGCATCGCGCCCGAGATAGGCGACCGTCGCTTCGCTCAAGGGTTCATCGTCGCGGGGCGTCCGATTGAGGAAGCCTTCCACGCGCAACATCGACGTCGCGGGCTCGAGGCCCGCTTCCATCGCCTGCGCGAACACACCGACCCGCGGCGCATCTTCGAGCTGCGGCGCGGACACCGAGACGCGTGCGGAAGCGGTGAGCGTGTCGGCCTCGACTGCCAGGCAAGTGAACGTCGCGAGTGCTGCCAGGACGCGAGGCGGCGGGAACGAGGGCATGTCTCGGTCTCCTTGCGCTCGACGGTGGCGCGCGTTGCGACCAGGAAAGTATTGCAGCCGATGCGGTGTTATCTATCCGAAAGCGGTGATCACATCCTCGCGTGCGCCTGCCATTGCCGGGGCAGGCCTGGCGCGGGAATGCGCCTGCGGCAGCGCATGCCACTTCGGAAACGCATGCTGCGCCCATCGTCGGCGCGCAGCTCCCAATCCCGGGCAGTGGCGCCGATCCACGCCACCAAAGGGAGATTCCTCGATGACATCGTCCGCGAGAGCCATGGACATCACCATTCCGCAGCGCAGGATTCCCTCCTTCGCCACCGCCGCCGCTGACGTTCCGTGGGTGCCCATCGGCGACGGCAAGGCGGTCAAGCCGCTGCGTTTTTTTCGCGAGCATCGCGGCTACGTGGGGCTGCTGCGCGTGGACGCGGGGGTCTTGGTCCCATGGCACCGCCACACGGGCGAAGTGCACGCCTTCAATCTCGAGGGCTGGCGCGAGCTCGACACCGGAGAGCGCATCGGCCCTGGTGGATACGTTTACGAACCTCCCGGCAACGTCGACAGCTGGCGCGCTGTGGGCGATGAGCCGGTGGTGGTCCTCGTGGTGGTCCGCGGGGCGGTCGAGCACCTGGACCAGGCCGGCGCAGTCACCCAGCGCCATGACGCTGCATCCCTGCACGAGCGCTACGTGCAGCATTGCGCGGAGCACGGCATCGCACCCAGGGAGCTCGGCGAATGAGATCGACGAGCCGGACCGGGATCGGGCAGACACTGCGCGCTCCCCGCGGACTTGCTTGGCAGGCGCTATCGCGTCTCGGGGATGACACCTGGCTCGAGTCCGTCACGGCCTTCACTCAGGCGATGCCCCACAACCGGCGCGCCTCTTCGGCAACGATGTCCGGAAGCTCTTCCGGCCAGAACAGCTTCCTCTCCGCGAGCCGCCGCACGCCGCGCGAGTTGCCGAAGGCGCGGTCCAGGTAGTCGGGACTCGCAGGCGAGAAGATCGTGTCGCCCGTGCCCCACACGATCCGCGTCGGCACGGTGCAGCGCCTGAGCGCCGGCTCGATGCCTTCCAGGGGGTTGCGCTCGAGCGCGATGGCGTACGCGTGCACCAGGGCCTTTCGCTGCGGCGAGCTCACCAGCGGCGCGAAGTAACATTCGATCGCTTCGTCGGTCGGATGTGCCGGATCGGCGTAGCACATCCCACCGATGCCCTCCGCCGAGCGCCCGAGGGACTTGTCGGCGAGCCACCGCGCGAGCCATTGGTCGACGAACGTTCCGGCTTTCGACATCTCGATGACGGGCAGTAACGCGGGTGGCGGACTGTCGTTCTCCGCGTCGCAGTTCGTCAGCAGCAGCGTGCGGACGCGCTCGGAATGTCGCGTGACGAAGAGCTGAGCGACCGCGCCGCCGCTGTCGTTCGCGACGAGGTCGACGGTCGGGATCGAGAGCGTGTCCATCAGTGCAACGAGCATGGCGACCTGCGCGTCGGGTGCGACGCTCTGGCCCTCCGCAACCTCCGTGTAGCCCATTGCCATGAAGTCTGGAGCGACGCACCGGCGATGTGCCGACAAACGATCGAGCGCACCTCGCCACTGGAAGCTGTTGAGGGGGAAGCCGTGCAGGAACAGCGCCGCGTCCCCCGTTCCGCGCTCGACATACGCGATCCTTCCAAAGCGCGTCCCGGCGTATCGCCGGGCGGCGTGGAAGGCCGCCGCATTCATGGGCTCGCGCATTGCCTCGCGAGCGGCCGCAACGCTCTGGGTCTCACCACCGCCCGTCCGTCGCGACACACATCCTGCAAGCGCGCCACCCGCCAGCACGCCGGTCACCACTTCAACGAAATCTCTACGACGCATCTGCTCGATCTCCGTGACAAGGCACCGCCCTTCGGTGGGCGGCATAGATACGCGCGTCGGGGGCATGCGAGCAATGACCTCCGAGGTCATGGTTTTCGCGTCGCGAGGCGGTATCATTGCAGCGTGGCTCCCAATGACTCGAGCACGCTGCCGCCTCCCGCGCTCGCGGTTCATGCGGGTGCGCTGCTCCGCGAATGGCGCGCGGCGCGACGCCTGAGCCAGCTCGATCTCGCACTCGAGGTCGGCGTGTCTGCGCGCCATCTCAGTTATATCGAAACCGGCAAGGCGCAACCGAGTCGCGACATGATCGCGCGGCTCGCCGACACGCTCGACATGCCGCTGCGCGAACGCAACGCACTGCTCATGGCCGCGGGATATGCGCCGAAGTACCCCGAAACCGCGCTCGGCACACCGGAGCTTGCGCAGGTCCGCCGCGCCATCGAGTTGATCCTCGAGCACCAGGAGCCGTATCCGGCGTTCGTCCTCAACCGGCACTGGGACATGGTGCAGGCGAATCGTGCCGCGGCGCGCGTCATGGGCTTTCTGCGCGGCGGCAGCGCGCACGCGAACGTCATGCGGCAGTTCTTCGATCCGAACGACGTGCGCGGGGTCGTCGTGAACTGGGAGGAGGTGGCAGGCGACCTCATCCGGCATCTGCACGACGAGGTCGCGGCGGCGCCCTCGGATGCCAAGGCGCGCGCGCTCCTCGAAGAGGTGCTTCGCTATCCCGGAGTGCCGTCGCAGTGGCGCACGCGCGAGCTGGGCGCGGCGCCTCCACCGCTCCTGACGGTGGTCTTTCGCAAGGACGACCGGGAGCTGCGCTTTTTCTCGACCATCGCGACCTTTGGAACGCCGCGGGATGTGACCCTCGACGAGCTGCGCATCGAATGTGTCTTTCCAGCGGATGATGCGACGGCGGAGCTCTGCCGAGCGCTCGCCCGCGATGTCACTCCGTAGCCGACGAGCATGCGCCGGTAGCCCGCTCTCATTGACCGCCTGCGGTGGCAGAATAAGGCTCCTGCCCTGTATCAAGGTGTGCCATGGCCGCCGGATTCATCGACCGTCTGTTTCTCGCCCATCCGCGGAGTGCGAATCAGCGCTACTTCGAGCACCTCTGGTTTGCCTGGCGTTTCGGCGCCGTGATGGCAGTAGGCGCGGTCGCGGCCTTGCTCCACGGCGTATTCCCGTTCATCTGCCAGACGGCCGCGGGCGATCGCGTGCGCGCACTCCATGCCCGGCTGACCGGGCGCGGGACCCCGGGCCCGGAGCTGCAGGCTACTGAGTGAACGCGACCGGGGGCACCGGGCACTGCTGGACGGACTTCGGGCGCAGCGTCTGGAAATCTGTGAGCCAGCATTCATCGAAGACTGAGCAATAACAGACGCGCAGCTGCGCGTTTGCGCCAATCGATCCCTCGTTGAGCCGCCTCCAGGTGCTTTCGTTCTGCGGCGTTCGCGGGAACCTGAGCACGGATATCGTCTCGCCGGCACGCAGCACGGTGCCCTGCAGAGAACCCCGCAGGAGACTCTGGTCCGGGCCCAAGCCGCAGCATTCCCTGAGCATCTCGTTCACGCTGCGCACCGCTCGCCCGCGCCAGAGCATCTCGGCGGTCTCGATCTTTGCGGGGCCGACTCCGGCATTCGACACGTTCCAGGTGATGGTGGCATCGCCTTCGGGCGTCGCGTTCGAGGTGAAGAACATCAGGATGGGCCAGGAGTTCGCGGAAACGAGCCGTGCATTCGCGTCCGCCATGCGCTCCATCGTGTGGCCGTGCAGTACCGCGATGCCCAGGGAGGTGATGGAAACCACGAGCGCGCAAAGCGCCGCGCTGATGTCGATCCAGCGATGCCCCGTCTTGCGCGTCTCGGCACGCGATTCGATCTCAGGAATCATCGGGGTCGCGACCTCTGCGGGTTCGTTCTGCGACTGCGCTTCGTCACGGTCGTGCCGTGCCGGCGAGCGGGGATCGGCCGTCCGGCCGCTGTCGTCGGTTGGCTGCACGACCGCGGATTCTACAGGCGCGTGAGCCGGCGGTGCAGCGAATCCGGGGTTGAACGATCCAGGGTTGGACGCAGGCTCAAGAACTGGAGCAGGAAGCGATTGGAGCGGCCGGACGTTGATCGGAGCCGCAAGTAATCCTGGAAGGCGCCCGTCGCACTCGAGGCTGTTTTCAAGCGCGCGGCGACGCGCCGACGTCGCGTGGTTCCATACGCCCGGCGCCGAGCATTCCCGCTGCCGGGCATTTGCCTCCTGCGGTATAACGCGTTATAACATCACGTATGAAGCTGCCGATCCGTCGCATAGGCAACTCCCTGGGCGTCATCATCCCGCGTACGACGCTCAAGGCATGGGGCGTGGCTGAGGGTGGCCATCTGGAGCTCACCGAACAGGCCATCCGTCCACGTGCCGGTAGCACGGCCGCGGCGCTCGACGAGCACAAGCGCAGGCTGGCCGCCGCAGTCGTCGCACGCTTCACTGCGCAGCACATTCGCGCGCACAGCCTCGCAAACCTGCATCGCTGGAAGGAAAGCGGGGCCTGGGTATCGGCTTACGACGAGTGGCAGAAAATCCTCGCCGGCGCCGAGGATGGCGAGCTCTTTGCCGCAATGCTGGGGCGCGATGACCGCGCTAATCGATTGCGCCAGTCACCCCCGTACGTCGGGCTCCTGCCGCGAGAAGAAGTGCGCAAGCTCAATGAAGAAGCAGCAGGTTGACCACGTCCTGCGCGCGGCCGGCAGGATCACGGGCGAAAAGCAGTTCGTGATCGTCGGCAGCCAGGCGTTGCACGGCAAGCATCCCGACCTCGCCGATGACATCGTCCGTTCCGCCGAAGTCGATCTCATCGCCAAGCGCGACATCCGGCGCACCGAGTGGCTCAATGCCATTGGGCAGGATTCGCCGTTCCACGAGCAGTTCGGTTACTACGCCGATCCGGTGGACGAGACGACGTGGGTGCTGCCGAAGGGCTGGAAGGGTCGGTTGGTGAATCTTCTGCCCGGCGACACCGAAGGCGTAAAGGGACTATGCCTCGACCCGCATGACCTCGCGATCGCGAAGTACGCGTCGCGCCGTGATAAGGACGTGGCCTTCACGCGCGAGCTCGCGCGGCGCGGAATCGTCGACCGTGAGCGGCTGTTGGAGTTGCTCGAGCAGACCGCCGTCAGTGCCGAAGTTCGCGAGCGGATCCGCGGCGACATCGGGAACGACTTCAGGCGAGGGGCCAGACGGCCGCGCGGCTAGGGTTTAACAGGAATCACCCATGCGCCTCCAAGCCCGCCTCACGATTGTCGCTTTGGCCGCCGCAGCGTTCACGGCGTCCGCTCCAGCGGCCACGCCGCCGCCCCTGCTCCCGGAGCCAACCGTCGCTGCCTTGGCCGCGGAGCTCGACAGCCCGACCGGTATATCCACACGACCGGCGACGTGCCCGCGAACATCGATGCAGCGGCGTGCGGCGGCTGTTGTTGAAGAGAGGAAGCCGCTGGAGGATCTGCATCGGTGGTATGAGGCGGGGGTTGGGGATTCCGTGGAGCGGTTTGCTGCGCTTGAGCTGTACAACTATGAGGGGCTACGTGGTAATGGGGCGGAGTACGCCTTGGAAGTGCTGAACTTTGTGGACGGGCGGCGAAGCGCACAGAGCATACGTGATGCTGTCGCCGCAGAACGACCGTCGAGATCAGCTGCGTTGAGGCCACGATGCCCGTACAGCTCGCGCAGATGGCCCTGGATATCGCGCACGCTCAGGCCGCGGGCATACATCGAGATGATCTTGTCGTCGAGGCGAGCGTACGCAAACTCCGTCAGCTGCGCGACGCGGGCGTGCGCATCGCGCTCGATGACTTCGGCACCGGCTACTCGTCCCTGAGCCGCCTGTCGACCCTGCCCATCGATGTCCTCAAGATCGACCGCTCTTTCGTCCACCAGATCGGCGAGGGCACCAGCGGCACAGTGTCATCGCCACCATCATCACGCTGGCCCACGCTTTCGGCATGACCGTCGTCGCAGAAGGCGTCGAAACGCATGAACAATTGAAGGTCCTCGAGGAACTCGGGTGCGATGCCGTCCAGGGCTATCTGATCGGCGCTCCCATGCCTCCCGCCGCGCTTGCCGCCATGATGGGCCGCTCTGCTAAGATCGCGCCATGACCCGACTGCTGATTACGCGGATTACCCACCCGGCGCTCCACGAGCGCCGGGGCAACGGGGTATCGGCGTCCATCAGCATGAGGGTCACGGAACATGTCATCGACGAGCGCGCAACGCGCCCTGCAACCGGCTCACCATCGACTGAAAGTCCTCGCTGAAGCGGACCCCGGCGCCATCGCCCGCGTCCTGCAGCCCTTCCAAAGCCGCAACATTGTCCCGCACAGCGTCCGGATTGACCGCATCGGCGAGGACTATCTCGAAATCGCCGTCGATGTCGCAACAGCCGACATCCAGCCCGATGCTTTGCAACGGATTGCGGCCCAGCTGGGACAATTGCCCGACGTGATGGTGGCCATCACCTGTGACTAGCTGCAGCCGCAGGCGCGGTGTATGAGCGTGGCCTCCTGCGCGGCGAGACGCTGACCTTCGAGTTCCGGACCTGACCTTGCCAGGCCGCTCGCAGTTTGTCCCGCTGCATGCGCCGACATACATGCCATATCCCATGCGACGAGCGTGACCGCTCCACGCGAGCGCAGGCAACGCGAATATCTGGCGCGTTCGTAGCAAATCGTCAGCCGGCGGCAATCGCCCACGCGATCAGTCACAGTGTCGACGTTAGCGGGCGCGGAATACGCAGGCGCCGAGCGCCACCCGCCGCGCTCACCTGCCAGCCTCCCGCTCAGCGGCCCTTACTTGCCGATAGTCCACCGGCCGGATCTCGAGGATCCGGCACCGCTCCCCGCGCGGCAACAGAATCGAATCGAACCCGCGGCTCACGGCCGACCCCGTCGATGTCACCCCAATCCGCGTCGCGAATCCCAGATCCAGGCAAGGGGAAGCCACCGTCAGCAGGTACGCGTCATTGAGGCCAGTCCACACGACCAGCCGATCGCGCCCCAGCGGCCGCCAGCCATCCAGCCGCCCCAGGTACGTGAACTGCGCGACAGGTTCACCCGCGAAATCGAGATAGCGTTGCAAGGTCGCCCGATCGTCCTCGCGCTTCGGAAAACCCGAACATGCCGCAATACCGACAGCCAGCAGCAAGACCCAGATTCCTCGATACGTCATGACAGCTCACTCCTCATCCGCAGATGTGGAGCATTAGAGGCGCGGTCATCCATCGAGAGTCAAGTCCGTGTGGAACTGCAATGCGCCTTCCGGATCTGCGGTCCGCAAACGTCTTATCAACATGCGCCCGACCTCGTGGCTGTTCTCCAGATTCGCGCTCGCGATTCTGTTCGCCGCCAGGCGTTCGCGGCGCCGATCAGCGATGGGCCTTACGTCATCCAGAAAACCAACGGCAAATGGTCGCGCGGTGGGTCGACGGCGATGATGCGGCGCCACTCGTTCGCGACAAGCGCGTCGCCGTCGGGTGCATCTGTTCCGCGGTCGGACCGTCATGGTCTCCGCAGTCGGCGAGGTTGCGGACACGCATGGTCAGTTTGAGACTCTCGTTGAGCTCCTGCAGAAGCATCGGGTCATCGACGTAGAGCTGAAGATGTCGACGCGGCTCTACGTCACTTTGGTGTCAACGCAATCCTCGTCGGCCACACGAGCGTTCCCACCGTAACACCGCTCTACGGCGGCAAAGTCATCGTGCAGGCGCAATCCCTGGAAGGGTTGTCGATCGAGAACGGCCAACTTTTCCGCGCGCCGCTTTCCGGATCGCAGCCGCTGGAACGTCTATCTGTAAAGAGCGTATTGACGCGCACCCCCTGAAGGACCCGCGGCCGGTCGTGAAGCCCCACCTGAAGCTGATGCCCACTGCTTCGCGGCGGCCGCAGGTCCTTCGACGCGTTGGCGTTCTCCTGCTTGCCCTGTTTCTGGTGGCCCAGGTGCTCGAAAGGAGGCCGCTCGCTCGAGGCAGCGAGCCAGCCGCCGAGCCCGAGACCGCTGCCCCCTACGCAAGTCTCGACCTGGACTGCATGATGAACGCGTGGCGGTCGGGATTCGATTTCTGGCGCGCGACGTTGGTCTGTGCGCCCCGTTGACAGTTTCCCCTTGCCAGAAAAAGGTCCCCTTGCAACCTCGGTCTGCAGCGTTGGATGGCTTCTTGGGCGCTGCCCGTCCATCGGCATGCGGCTCACAAACCTGCAGGCGCGGGGCCACTACTTCGAAGTCGCCGAATGGTATGCGCCCACGCGGATTATCAGGAGCCACTGGCGTTGCCGTCCATATGACGGCTGGCGCGAAATGAATCCCACCGAGGCGCAATGACCGACAGCCAACGACGTTACCGGCTGACCGAGAACCCGCTGCCCAAGCACCTGCGCGCCTGGACACTCGACGAAGTCCGCCAGCTTCGCGTCCTCGCAAGCGAAGGCCACGACATCCAGACCATCGCCCGGAAATTGCGGCGGTCGATCAGTGCCATCGAACGCCGGTCGCGTGCCCACGGCATCAGGATTTCACGCGGCAACGTCATATGACACTCATCGCGATCGTCCGCCCGCCCAGCGCAACACTGCAGGACGGCGAACGCAGCCATGTCGCGGGCCAACCCATCGATATTGCCTGCGCACGGGAACAACACGCAGACTATGTGACGGCACTGCGCGAGGCGGGTGCGGAGGTCATCGAACTGCCCGTTGCCAACAAACTCCCCGACGCCACATTCGTCGAGGACAACGCCGTCGTGTTCGACGGCATCGCGGTGATTGCACGATCGGGCGCGCTGTCACGTCGTGCGGAAACGCCCGCGGTCATGGCGGTGCTGAACCGGTACTGTCATCTGTCCCAGCCACCCGAACCGGCCACCTTCGACGGCGGCGACGTCCTCGCGATCAACCGGACCGTGTACGTTGGCCTCACCGAGCGGACCAACGCAGCAGGGGTGGACTACCTCCGCCGATTGCTGCGCCAGCAGGGTTATGATGTCATTCCCGTGCCGGTCTCCGGCTGCCTGCACCTGAAGAGCGCTGTCACGTATCTCGGCAGCAATACTGTGCTCATCAATCCGCAGTGGGTGCTCCGCACGGCCCTGGCAAAACATGTGCAGATTACGATCGGGCCGCACGAACCCATGGCTGCCAACGCACTGCTCGTGGGCGGGCAGCTGCTGATGTCCGCGAGCTATCCCGACACGCTCAAGCGCGTCCAGTCACACGGCTTCAAACCACGCCCGCTCGACATCAGCGAATTGCACCGCGCCGAAGCGGGGCTCACCTGCCTGTCGATCCTCTTCGAAACGCCGTCTCGCACTGATTCCCAGCGCAAGGGCTGACCCGATCAATAGTGACCCTGTGGACGATTCAGTACGTCAGCTAGAATGCCGCCCCCAACAACCCGGAGCCAACAATGCCCCGCCCAGGAAGAAAGCGAAACGTTTGGACATCCGCCGATCTGAAACTCCTTCGCAAGCTCGCCGGCCGCCAGAGCGCCAGGCACATCGCCCGGCAGCTCAAGCGAACTGAAGGAGCCGTGCGCCACAAAGCCTCAATAAAGAGAATCCGCCTGCGCCTCAAACGCGCCTGACCTCAGTCCTTCGTCTCACCACAGAACAGAACGAGCCCGGATTCCTTCTTCAGCCGCTCGAGTGCCGGTCCCGCCCGGCGGCCGGTAACTTGCAGCGCGCGTCCGCGCGGAATCCATCGGCATGCGCTGGGCCGCCTCCACTTCGCCAAGGCGCAAGCTGGCGAGCCTGGCATAGCGTTGCCGTTCGTCGTCGGTCGGCTGTCCATCGACGAGGTGGTATCACTGCCGCTGGATGTGTTCCCGGACCAGCTCAAACAGATGCCGGCCGTAAAGAGGCTGGCCCGCCAGCCGCCGCGCAATTCGACCCTAGCGCCTGGCGTGCAGGCGCTTCACGTTGCCAGCACGCGGCTTGACCGGAGGCGTCGCGTTCGTGTGCAGCGTCATCAATGCCTCCATCAGGTCTTCTTCTGCGCTCGAGCAGACGCCAAGGACCAGGGCTTCCTCGCAGCCTTCAGGCACCACATAGGCGTGGCCCATGGTGCTGTCGATATAGATCGACTCGCCCGCCTGCAATACGATCGGCTCGTAGAACTCCGTGTGGATCTCCACCGGCCCTTCGAGAATATAGATGTATTCCTCGCCCGGATGGCGGACCAGGTCGCCAAACTCCTTGACACTCTTGGCCCGTATCCGCGTCACGGTCGGCACCATGCGCTTCCGGCGCAGCTCGGGGCACATGTAGAAGTAATCGTAATTGGGCGTGTTCACGCGGATCGCGCTTTCGAGCCGGCCGATCGAGCGGCGCGCGGTGATCGGCGCCTCCAGCCCGTCGTCCGGTTCGCTGAACAAGTCAGACATGCGCACATTCAGGCGTTGGCTCAACTGCATCAGCTTGTCGTAGGTCAGGGTCAGGCGGTCATGTTCCACCTTCGCAAGCGTGGAAAAAGGTATCCCCGTGCGCTCGCTCATCTCCCTGAGCGTCCATTTGTTCCGCTGCCGCAATCCGCGCAGCAGGCTTCCCAATGTGGGCCGGCGAGATTTCGCGGTGGTCAGGTTCCTTCTCCCATTGCACGCGGCGCGCGCGGTCTCTCAGGTCGCAATTTTCGCAGGCCGCCGGATTACATTTCAGCTTTTTTGACGTCTTTCTCCAGATGGGCCTATTATAGCCTCATCAGGATAACCAACCAAGGATCGTATGCGTGTCGCTTCCCTTGTCGCGGCGCCATTTTGCGCCCTCGCCCTGCTCGGCCCTGCGCATGCGCAGGAGTCCGCAACTTCAACCGCCCCGCAACTGACACGCGAAGACGCCGAGGCCTGGCTCGACGGCTTCATGCCATACGCGCTCCATCGCGGCGACGTTGCAGGCGCGGTGGTCGTCGTGGTCAAGGACGGCCAGGTCCTGCTGCAGAAGGGGTATGGATACTCCGACGTCGCGAAGCGGACGCCGGTGATCCCGGATCGCACGCTGTTCCGCCCGGGCTCGGTATCGAAGCTCCTGACCTGGACCGCCGTGATGCAGCAGGTCGCGCGCGGCAAGCTCGACCTGGACGCCGACATCAACAAGTACCTGGATTTCGAGATTCCGCCGGGGCCGGAAGGAAAGCCCATCACGCTGCGCAACCTGATGACCCACACGCCGGGATTCGAGGAGGTCAGCAAGGAATTGATCGTCACGGACCCGGCGAAACTCACGTCGCTGAACGTCGTCGTCAAGCGCCAGGTTCCGGCCCGGCTCTATGCGGCGGGCACGACGCCCGCCTACTCGAATTACGGCACGACGCTCGCCGGCTATATCGTCCAGCGGGTGTCGGGTCTGACATTCGAGGATTACATCGAGCAGAACGTGCTGGCGCCACTCGGAATGACGCACAGCAGTTTCCGCCAGCCCCTGCCCTCGTCACTGCAGGGCGACATGGCGAACGGCTACTCCGTTGCCTCCGGAGATCCCGAGGACTTCGAACTGGTCACGATGCCGCCGGCCGGCTCGCTGTCGGCCACCGGCGCCGACATGGCCGCCTTCATGATCGCGCACCTGCAGAATGGCGCCTACGGCGACAAGCGCATCCTTGCCGAGGAAACGGCAAAGATGATGCACGACACCGCGCTGACCCTGCTGCCACCGCTGAACCGGATGCTGCTCGGCTTCTACGAGAGCAACATCAACGGCCACCGCGTGATTTCCCACGGCGGCGACACGCAGTTCTTCCACAGCGAGCTGCACCTCTACATCGACGATGGCGTGGGGCTCTTCATTTCGATGAACAGCACCGGCAAGGAGGGCGCCGCGGGCCCGATCCGCACGGCCTTGTTCCAGGAATTCAGCGATCGCTATCTGCCGGGTCCGGGGCCCGAGGGCACGGTCGACGAGGCAACCGCGGCGGAGCACGCCGCCCTGATTTCCGGTTCCTACCTCATCTCGCGCCGGATGGAAACCAACCTGGTCAGTCTCGTCAATCTGTTCACGCCCTTGAAAGTCGGCACCAATCCCGACGGCACGATTTCCGTCTCCATCCTGCGCGGCCTCAATGGCGAGCCGAAAAGCTGGCGCGAGATCGCGCCATTCGTCTGGGCCGAAGTCGGCGGCAAGTCCCGGCTCGCAGCGGACGTGGTTGACGGCAAGGTGACCCGGTTCAGCTTCGACGACTATTCGCCATTCATGGTTTTCCAGCCGTCACCGGCGGCCAAGTCCGGCGCCTGGCTCCTGCCGGCGGCAGCCGCGAGTCTCGTGGCACTCGCGTTGACGGTGATCCTGTGGCCGGTCGCGGCGCTCGTGCGCCGTCATTACCGGCAGCCCTTCCCGCTCACCGGCCGCGACGCACGGGCGCATCGGCTCATGCGCATCGGCGCCTTGGCCTCGCTGCTCGCGACCGCTGCCTGGGCGGGGATCGTCATCGGGATGCTCAATGACCTGGCGATCATGACCAGCAGTCTCGATGCCTGGCTGCGGATCCTGCATGTCCTCGGCACGCTCGCGGTCTTCGCGGGACTGGTATTCGCGCTCTGGAATCTGCGCGTGGTCTGGGGCGGCAAACGCAAGTGGCCCGCGAAGGTCTGGAGCATTGTGCTGGTCCTGTCGACCGCCGTGCTCGCCTGGCTCGCAATCGCGTTCCACCTGGTCGGCATCGGCGTGAGCTACTGATGGCGCCGGCGGCGCGCAGGCGCCAGGCGCTCGATGTCTCGCAGGAGGCGCTGACGCTGTCGGCGCCCTTCACGATCACCGGTTACACGTTCACCGAGGTGGCCGTGGTCGTCGCCCGCCTGCACGACGGCGACATCGCCGGCGAAGGCGAAGCGGCCGGCGTCTATTACCTGGGCGACGACGCCGCGCACATGCTGGCGGCCATCGAATCCGTGCGCGCAGACATCGAGGCCGGTGCAGACCGCGAGGAACTGTGCCGGCTGCTGCCGCCCGGTGGCGCGCGAAACGCGCTCGATTGCGCAGCGTGGGACCTGGAAGCGAAACGCGCGCGGCGCCCGGTCTGGAGTCTTGCCGGACTCGAACACCCGCATCCGCTCACGACCACGTTCACGATCGGCGCCGATGAGCCCGGTGTCATGGCGGACAAGGCGATCCGCTACGCGCAGGCCCGGGCCCTCAAGCTGAAACTCACGGGCCAGCCGGTGCTCGACGCCGAGCGCGTGCGTGCTGTGCGCAAGGCCCGGCCGGATGTCTGGCTCGGCGTCGATGCCAACCAGGGATTCGTCCCCGACAGTCTCGAGGCGCTGATGCCGGCGCTCGTCGCCGCCAGGGTGAAACTCCTGGAGCAGCCGTTCAAACGCGCGGCGCGAAGCGGATCTCGAAGGATTGCGCATCCCGATTCCCGTCGCGGCCGACGAAAGCGTCCTGTGTCTGACGGACATCGAGGGGCTCGTCGGCCGCTTCGACGTCGTCAACATCAAGCTCGACAAATGCGGCGGCCTGACCGAAGGCACTCGCCATGGCCGCGGAGGCGCGCCGCCTGGATCTCGGCGTCATGGTCGGCAACATGGTCGGAACCAGCCTCGCGATGGCACCGGCCTGGCTGCTCGGCCAGCTCTGCGACATCGCCGATCTCGACGGAACGCTCTTCATCACGCGCGACCGGAGCCCCTCCATCATGTTCGAGAACGGACGCGTCTCCTATCCTGATCGCGGCTGGGGCAATCCTGCGTGACCGCTGCGGCGGCAACTGAGCCGAGATCCTGGTTCGGCCAGCCTGCGGGACTCACGATCTTATTCCTGACCGAAATGTGGGAGAAGTTCTCCTTCTTCGGCATGCGCGCGCTGCTCGTCTATTACATGACGAAGCAGCTCCTGATCGGGCAGGAAAATGTCTCGCTCATCTACGGCTTCTACACGGCATTCGTCTATCTGACCCCGATCGCGGCGGGGTTGTCTCGGACCGCTGGCTGGGCCGGCGCCGCGCCGTGATCATCGGCGGCTCGGTCATGGCGCTCGGTCATTTCATGATGGCCTTCGAGCCGCTGTTCTACGCCGCGCTCGCCAGCATCGCGCTCGGCAATGGCCTCTTCCTGCCGAGCCTGCCCAGCCAGATCGGCGCCTTGTATGCGCCAGAGGATCCGCGCCGCGTCCGGTCCTACAACATCTACTACGTCGGCGTGAATCTCGGCGGGTTCCTGGCGCCGCTGGTCTGCGGGACGCTTGGCGAGCTTTACGGCTGGCATTACGGCTTCGCCGCGGCCGGCATCGGCATGCTGTCAGGCCTCGCGATCTACGTTGCCGGCGGACGCCATCTCCCGGCGGATCCGCCACGCGCGCAGCAAGCGGCCGTGAGCACCGCGGCGCAGACCGACCGGTGGCGGCTCTTCCTGCTGCTCGGCGCCATCGGTCTGCGCCGTCATCGTCTTCCGCGGCGCCTACGAGCAGGTCGGCAACACGGTCGCGCTGTGGGCGGACCAGGGCGTCGATCGCGCGATCGGAGCGGACTTCTCGATTCCGATGACCTGGTTTCAGTCGCTGAATCCGCTGCTGGTGTTCGCGCTGACGCCGCCGCTGCTTGCGTGGTGGTCAAGGCTCGCGCTGCGCGGCCGCGAACCGGCGCCGCTCCGGAAGATGGCCCTGGGCGCAGGCGGCGTCGCCGCGTCCTACCTGATGCTCGCGCTGGTCACGATATTCGGCGCCGGGCCGGCCAGTTGGCTCTGGCTGGTCGCGTTCTTCGTGGTGCTGACCGCAGGGGAACTCTTCGTCCTGCCCGTGGGCCTCGGCCTGTTTGCGCGCCTGGCGCCCGCCGGCATGGCGGCGACCACGATCGCCGCATGGTTTCTCGCGGCATTCGCCGGCAACCTGCTCGCCGGCGCTCTCGGCACGCTGTGGAGCCGCCTGAGTGCCAGCACGTTCTTTCGTCCTGATGGCGGCCGTGGCGGCCTTGTCTTCGCTCGCGCTCTTGATGCTCTCCATGCGCCGGCTCCGCGCGCTGGATTGACAATTCTCCTATTGGGATTATTATTTCCCAATTGGGACACTTTTCCCCGAAAGAGGCCTGATGGCGCGGTTTGAGGCTCTTCGAACGTCGCGCCGGCGCCTGCTCCAGGGAGCGGGCTCGGTCGCGGCGCTTACCGGTTTCCCGATGCTGAACTTCGGTTCGTTTCAGGCTCTTGCCGAGAGCCCGAAAAAATACTCCGCCCGCGCCATGAAGATCGTCCAACAGTCGCTCGTGATTGACATGCTCGCGCCGCTCAAGATCGATTTTCGTCCCGAGGCTTTCTCCGATCCGTTGACGGCAACCGAGATCGCCGCATTCAGGTCCAGCGGCATCGACGGATTCCACCATTCGATCGGTACGGGTGGTCCCGACGTTCAGGAAGAGACACTCGCATACCTCGCGGGCTGGCAGGGTTTGGTGGGTCGCCATGACGATCTGTTCTCTCTCGTCGACAAGGCGGCCGACCTCGACCAGGCCAAGGCGGCGGGCAAGATCGCGGTCATGATCGGCGTCCAGAATTCCGAGCACTTTCAGGCGCCCGCCGACGTGAAGAAATACTTCCAGCTCGGCCAGCGTTGTTCGCAGCTTACCTACAACAGCCAGAACTTCATCGGAACCGGCGGCACCGACCGGGTGGACGGCGGGGTCAGCGATTTCGGGGTCTCGATCATCGCGGCGATGAACGAGACCCGCATGCTGGTGGACGTCTCCCATTGCGGGGACAAGACGACGCTCGATGCGATCGAGATCTCGAGCGTCCCGATCGCCATCACGCATTCCAATTGCCGCGCACTGAACAACCATCCGCGGCTCAAGACCGACGAAGCCATCCGCAAGCTCGCTGCGAAGGGCGGCGTGATGGGCATCACCGGCGTCCGGAACTTTGTGTCGGACAAGGAACCGACGAACATCGAAAACATCGTCGATCACATCGACCACGTGGTGAAGCTGGTCGGCATCGAGCACGTCGGTATCGGCTCCGATTCCGACCTGAACGGCTACGACGACATGCGGGCCGACCAGCGCGAGAAACTGCTCGCCATGTACAAGGCGAGCTATGCCTTCCGCGAAAAGCTCGACACCGACGACTTCGACCATCCGCAGAAGATGTTCGACCTGACAGAGTCGTTGATCCGCCGCGGCTACAGCGACACCGGCATCCAGGCGGTCCTGGGCGGCAATCTCCGGCGGCTACTGGGCACCATCTGGCCCTGAGCGCCATATCGACAACTTGAGGGGGGACGACGAACATGGGCAAGCACACCGGACACGCGGTCCCGATGATTTCGGCCGCAATCGCGCTGATCCTCGCCGCAGCGGCCGCACAGGCACAGGAGACGGCAGCGGCGTCCGACCGGTCGAAAAAGCCTCTTCTCGGCGAGGTCATCGTCACCGCGCAGAAACGCGTCGAGCCACTGCGGGAAGTCCCGATGTCGATCACGGTCCTTTCCGGCGAAGCGCTCGAACGGCAAGGGGCCGACAACTTCCAGGACCTCGTCGCGATGGTGCCGGGCTTGAGCATCAACTCGAATACGCGCGGCGTCTCGCGGGTCACACTGCGCGGAATCAATACCGGCGGCGTCGCGTCCACGGTCGGCGTATACGTCAATGACGTGCCGTTCGGGTCGAGCAGCGGCCTGGCAAACGGCGCGGTCCTGTCCGGCGACTTCGATACGTTCGACCTGGCGAGGATCGAGGTATTGCGTGGACCGCAAGGTACCCTTTACGGCGCGAGTTCACTCGGCGGCGTGCTCAAATACGTTGCCAATGAGCCATCGACTGCGGGGTTCGAGGCGAGGATTCAGGGGACGATGGAGGACGTCGAGGGAGGTGACCCGGGCCACTCGCTGACAGCCGTGGTCAACGCACCTGTGAGCGAAAGGGTCGCGATTCGTGCCAGTGGATTCTACCGGGCCGACGGGGGCTTCATCGATTCGATCGGCAATAATCCGATTCCAAGCCTCCAGAATCCGGCGATCAACATCGTCGACGGGTCACGCGTGGAAAGCGATCTCAACGGGCTCGCGACCTATGGCGGGCGAATCTCTGCACTGTTCGAGCCCTCCGATCAATTCTCGGTGAATCTGACGGCCATGATGCAGAATATTGAAAGCGACAGTTCGGATGCATTCGAGGCCGACCCGACCACGTACAGTCCGCTGTACGGCGGCCTGGTCGCGTCGCGATACCATCACGAGTTCACCGATATCGAATACCAGGTATACAGCGCAACGCTCGACTGGGACTTCGGCCCTGCCAGTCTCCAGTCGGTGACAAGCTACGGCACGTTCGAGGAGAAATTCCAGCGCGACTTCGCCATCCGGTTGAGTCTGTCCCAGCTCCTGACCCTCATTTTCGGCGACCCCATCACCGCGACACCGCCACTGAGCGCAATCCTTCAGCAAATCACCAGCACCGACAAGTTCACGCAAGAACTGCGCATCGTGTCGCCGGAAAACCAGACCGTTGAGTGGTTGATCGGCGCTTATTACACGGAGGAGGACTCAGGGATCAATCCACAGACAATATCCGCAGTCGACGCCGGGACGGAGACGTTCGCGGCGGGATTTCCGACGCTGGCAAACGCTTCGCTCGTGTCGACATTTGAGGAATTGGCCCTGTTCGCGAATGCGACCTGGCATGCCACACCACGCTTCCAGCTGTCTTTCGGCGGGCGCATCAGCGAGAACGACCAGGACGCCTCGCAGGTGCTCGACGGCATCCTCGTCGGCGGCCTGACCACGTTTGACGACGTGAGCTCATCGGAAAGTCCGTTTACCTATTCGGTGTCGCCACGATTCGAAATCTCTGACGATACCTCGGTGTATGCCCGCGTCGCGACAGGCTATCGTCCGGGCGGACCAAACGTCCTGCCTCCGGGGGCCCCGTCGGGCACGCCGACGTCCTACGACTCGGACAGCCTCACCAGTTACGAAGTCGGTATCAAGACCGGCAGTCCGGACGGCAAGTTCTCGCTCGACGCGGCGGCCTATTACCTCGATTGGGAGGATATTCAGTTGCTCGCGGTCATCAATGGCGTCGGACTCAACGCCAATGGCGCTACCGCAACCAGCCAGGGCCTCGAATTCACTGCCACGGCTCGTCCTTCGGCGGGTCTGACTCTGATCTTGAACGGGGCCTATACGGATGCCAGCCTGACGCAGGACACCGATCCCATCGTCGGTGGCCTGGATGGTGATCCGCTGCCGTTCGTGCCGGACTGGAGCCTCGGCCTCGGTGTCGACTACGAGTGGACCGTCCTCGGTGATTCCACGGCCTATATCGGGGGCCACGTGGGATACACCGGCAAACGGACGGCAGAATTTTCCACTCGGGCGTCCGACGGCAGCCTTCGCGTGGTCGAGAGCTACACAACCGTCGATGTTCGAGGCGGGATGGACAGGGGCCGGTGGAACTTCGAAGCCTTCTGCAAGAATCTTACGGATGAGAGGGGAATCAACGACATCATCCCGGAGGGCAATTATCCGAATGGTGCGATCGGCTTGGGCGTGATCCGGCCAAGGACGATTGGCCTGTCGGTCGGCACAAGATTCTGACCGGTACCCGGAATCGGCAGCGCAGTGTCGGCAGTCCGTACTTCGAGCGTCAACGACGACGGGTCGGCGTCACTCGTGGTTGGTCTGCCGGCGCCGTATCTCCTGTTTCTCGGCGACGTCACGGAGCCGGGCTATGCAAAGACGGCACTTGGCCTGCGCGACTGGGCGCGGGATCTCTGCATCGGCGAATTCGCGTGCACGGATTGCACCGTCTCGACCGGCCTGCCCTACCTGACACCGCGGGAAGCCTATGCTCGCGGCGCGCGCGCGCTCGTCATCGGTGTCGCCAGCACCGGCGGCGTCATCAAGGCGAATTGGGTGCCAAGCCTGCTGGCGGCGCTCGAGGCCGGTCTCGACATCGTCTCGGGGATGCACGGCAGGCTGAAGGATTCCCACGAGCTCAAATCGGCCGCGGAACGCCATGGGCGCCGGCTGATTGACGTGCGCCAGCCGCCGCCGGGTATCCCCGTGGCGACGGGCCACAAGCGCAGTGGCAAGCGACTGCTGACGGTCGGCACCGACTGTGCGCTCGGCAAGAAGTACACGGCCCTCGCGGTTGCCGCGGCCTTCAGGAAGCGCGGCGTGAACGTGGACTTTCGCGCCACCGGCCAGACCGGGATCATGATCGCGGGCAGCGGCATGCCGATGGATGCCGTCGTCTCCGACTTCGAGGCGGGCGCGGCGGAGATCCTGAGTCCCGATGCGCATCCCGGCCACTGGGACGTGATCGAGGGCCAGGGCTCGCTGCTGCATCCGTCCTACGCGGCGGTATCGATCGGGCTGCTGCACGGCAGCCAGCCCGACGTCATCGTGCTGTGCCACGAGCCGGGCCGCACACATCTGCTCGGCTATCCCGAATTTCCGATACCGCCGCTCGCGGACGCGATTTCGCTGAACCTCAGATTGGGCGCGCTCACCAATCCGTCGATTCGCTGCGGCGGGCTCAGCTTCAATACCGGCGCCCTGTCCGCGGCCGAAGCGGACGCCGTGATGCAGAAGGCCTCCCGGGCACTCGGCCTGCCGGTCGCGGACCCGATCCGCGGCGGCCCCGCCTTCGAACGGCTCGTGGAGTCCTGTCTCGCTTCATGAGCCGGCCGTCCTGGTTCCAGCGGTTTCTGTTGCCGGGATTCGCGTTCAAGGCGGTGGTGATCGGCGGTGGTTACGCGACCGGCCGCGAACTCGCCGAGTTCTTCGTGCCGGCCGGTCCCCGTGGCGGCCTGCTGGCGATGGCGTTCTCGATGCTGCTCTTCAGCCTGGTCTGCGTCGTCACCTTCCTGTTCGCCCGGATGACCGGCAGTGCGGACTATCGCGCCTTCTTCCGCCAGCTGCTGGGTCCCTTCTGGGTCCTGTTCGAAGCGGCCTACGTGTTCTTCTTCATCCTGATCCTCGCCGTGTACGGTGCCGCCGCCGGCGCGATCGGCGCGGCGATGTTCGCCTGGCCGCCGCTCGCGGGCGTGCTGTGCCTGGCGGCCGCGATTGCCGCGTTCACGGCCTTCGGCAACGTCTCGGTGGAGTGGCTGTTCAAGTACGCTTCGTACTTCCTGTATGGCGTGTACGCGCTCTTCGTGTTCTTCGCACTTGACCGTTTCGGCGGGCAAGTAGCCGCGGGCATCGCCGCGTCGCCTGGCACCGAAGGCTGGGCGCTCGCCGGCGCCACGTATGCCAGCTACAACATCATCGGCGCGGCCGTGATCCTGCCCGTCGTGCGGCACCTGACCAGCACCCGCGATGCCGTCATCGCCGGCCTGCTGGCCGGACCGCTCGCGATCATCCCGGCGGTCCTCTTCTTCCTGTGCATGATCGCCTGGTATCCCGCGATCGGCGCGGAGGCATTGCCGGCCGATTTCATGTTGCGCCAGCTCGGATTGCCAATTCTGCATGGCGCATTCCAGCTGATGATTTTCTTCGCCCTGCTGCAAAGCAGCGTCAGCGCCGTGCATGCGATCAACGAGCGCATTGCCGGATACCTGGCCGAGCGTCGCCAGCGTGGCTTTCCGCCGACCAGTCGCCTGGCCTGCACGGCTTTTCTGCTCGTCGTCGCGATCTTCTTCGCCCAGCGCTTCGGGCTCGTCGCGCTGATCGCGAAAGGCTATCGCGCGCTTGCCTGGATGTTCCTGATCGTCTACGTCCTGCCCCTGATGACCTACGGCCTGTGGCGGCTCGCGTCTGCACGCGCCGTACGCATCGACACCGCCTGAGTCGAACCGGAGTCGCCCATGCGCCAATTTCTCGCTGTCCTCCTGCTTGTTCTTCCGGGAATCTCCGCCGCCGCGCCGCCACGGGGCTTCGATGCCCGCGTCGAAGCGGTCATGAAGCAGCAGGGCGTGCCCGGCGCCGCCGTTGCGATTGTCGAAGACGGCAAGGTCACGCTCGCCCGCGGCTATGGCGTTCGCCGCCTCGACTCCGCGGAAGCGGTGGAAGCCGACACGCTGTTCCAGATCGGCTCTGCTTCGAAGGCTTTCACCGCCGCCGCGCTCGCGATCCTGGTCGACGAAGGAAAGATCCGCTGGGACGACCCGGTCATCGATCACCTGCCCGGCTTCCGGATGTACGACCCCTGGGTCACGCGCGAGATCACGATCCGGGACCTCCTTGTGCACCGTAGCGGTCTCGGAAAGGGGCAAGGCGACCTGCTCTTCGTTCCGTCCACGAACATCAGCCGCGCCGACACGGTGCGGCGCTTGCGCTTCCTGAAGCCGCCGACCAGCTTCCGCTCGGGCTTTGCCTACGACAACGTGCTCTACATCGTCGCGGGCGAGTTGATCGAGGCCGTGACCGGCCAGACCTGGGAGGCATTCGTTCACGATCGGCTGCTCGTGCCCACCGGCATGACGAGGAGCGTCACCAACGACGTGGACCGGCTGGTCACCCCGGACCGGGCCTATCCGCATGGCCGTCTCGGCGAACTGCGCGGCATCGGCCCGCAACAATTGTTCGATGAAAAGAAGGTCGCGCTCGGCGCGAACTGCGCGCCTGCCGGGGCCATTGCCGCGGGCGCGAATGACCTCGCGCGTTGGCTCGCCGTGCAGCTGGCGGGCGGCCAACTCCCCGGCTCCGAGCAGCGCCTGTACTCGGCGGCGAATGGCCAGGAGATGTGGCAGCCGGTCGTACCGGTTCCCGTCACGCCTCTGCCTGGCGCGCTCGCCGACGCGGCGCCGCAGTTTCGCGGCTATGCGCTCGGATGGATGGTCCAGGATTATCGCGGCCACCGGATCATCCAGCATGGCGGCGGCACGCAGGGCTTCCGCGCCGTGGTCGTCCTGATCCCGGAGAAGAACATCGGCTTCGCGATCGTCAACAACTCGGAAGAAAGCGAGTTCGTGCCGGGTCTGGAGTATGAGCTGCTCGATCACTACCTGGGCCTGCCGAAACACGACTGGCCGCGCGACTTTGACGATTTCTTTGCACAGCGAAATTCGGCGGGCCTCGAGGCGATGCGCGCGGCTGCGACGTCCCGCCCTCCTTCTGCGCCCTCGCTGCCCCTTGCGGGCTACGCCGGCAGCTATGTCGATCCATGGTACGGGTCGATCGCGATCCGCGAACAGGCCGGTGCGCTGTCGATCGATTTTCTCCAGACGCCGGGGATGGTCGGGCCGCTCGAGCATTGGGCCTACGACACCTTCATCGTCCGCTGGCCGGATCCGCTGATCGAGCCGGCCTTCGTCAGTTTTTCACTTGATGCCCAGGGCAAGCCCGCGCACATCACGATGAAGGCGGTCTCGCCGGTGGCGGACTTCAGCTTCGACTACCACGACCTGGAGTTCACGCCAGCTCCGTAGCCGTTGTTGTTAGTATCGAAGCGATGCGCAAGTTCCGCATCCTCTCCCTCGTCTTCGCGATGCTCTTTGCCTTCGCGTTCACGGGCTATGTCCAGCGCACGAGCGTGGCTGTCGCGGCCGAGCGAATGATGCCGGAGCTCGGCCTGACGCAGGTCGAGGTGGGCTGGCTGTTCACGGCATTCCTTTTCACCTACGCCGTATTCCACCGCAGGGGGAGAAGAACGAATGAAGCTCACCATCCGTGAAGCCGCTCGTCGCACCATTGTCGCCACGCTGACCACCGCTGACCTCAGTCCTTCGTCTCACCACAGAACAGAACGAGCCCGGATTCCTTCTTCAGCCGCTCGAGTGCCGCGTCCCGCCCGGCGGCCGGTAACTTGCAGCGCGCGTCCGAGATCGGATTGCGCCATGACGTGCGGTCGTAAGGATCCCATCGCCGCGACGCTGGGCGTGTGCCTCAGCACCGTTGAGAAACACATCAGCAAGGCCTTCATGCACCCGGACGAATTCTGGGTCTAGTCCCCTCGAACGTCTTAGATGCCGATCACCCCGAATTTGAACTCGGGCCTCCCATGGCCACGAGAAGCGCCGTGGTGAAGCTCCACGCTGGAGCCATCACTCCTTCACTTCTCGCTCCCACACACCAACACCAGCCCCGACTGCGTCTTCAACCTCTGAAGTGCCGCTTCCCTCTCTCCCGCCGGCAGCGAGCAGACCTCATCGATCCGCTTCACCAACTCGGCCTGCTCGCGCGCCTCCCTCGCCCGCGGCGACTCGCACCCAGCCACCAGGATGCAAAGGGCAACACAGAAGAAACCCGCCAACCAGACTCTCACGATGACCCCCCATCAACGAGTGTCCAATTCTAACGAGGCTCCGCCTCAGACCGACGAGTTGTAGGGTAGTTGGTTGAGATTGCGGCGGGATGAGTGGGCTCCGGCCGAGCACGGGTTGCGCTAGTCTCGCTCCCAAATATTTAACCGCCGAGGCGGTTGGTGGCCCGTGAGGGCCGATGACGACCGGAGCCCGAGATGACTGTAGCGCATTCGGTGGCGGAGTTGTTGAGCTCGAAGGTCGGGCTGGAAGTGGAGTGCATCGACCGGATGTACCTGAACATCTACGTGCCACAGCTGCAGCACGACAAAGGCGTCGTCGGGTTTTTCCGCTTTCATCGAGGCCATACCTTTGCCTCCTCGGCGCTGATGAAGCCGATCAGCGACCAGTTCGTGGCGCAGCTGGAAGACTACGCGCGCCAACAGAAGATCCCGTTGATCCGTTTCGAGAAGGGACAACGCAAAGACGATGTGGCGAAGGAGCACCTGGGACGGTTCAGAAGCACCGAGGGGTTGTTGTTCATCGGCAAGGCGCAGGAGAAAACCCGGGTGTTTCGCACCGAGGGACGCCGCCATCCCAAGACCGGGCAGCGCTTTGCCTGGATCGTCTCCTCCACGGCGATGATCAACCACTACTACTGCCATGGGGTGGATGAGGACTTCGGTCCATTCTTTCTGAAGTTCGGTTCCTACTTTCCTTACAACGCCAAGCTGTGCATCAACGGACATGAGTATCTGAAGCGCCAGCTGGCCAAAAAGGGCATCCGGTTCGAGCCGCTCGACAACGGTATTCTCTCCTGTGAAGACCCCCAACGACTTCAGCGGTTGTGCGAGACGCTCACGGCCGGGAAGATCGATGCGCTGCTGCGCAAATGGCTCAAGCCTCTGCCCCATCCGTTTACGCCCGGGGACCGTCGCGCCGGCTACCGCTATCAGCCCTCGATCCTGCAGGCGGAGTTCTCTGTGACCCAGGTGCTGGATCGTTCCGTGAGCGGGCGGGTGTTCTTCGAGGAAGTCATCCGCGAGAACCTCGACCTGGGCCGCCCCGACCAGGTGCAGCTGATCTTCGAGCGCAAGCTCACCCGCCGCACTCCGGGACGCTTTCGCACCCGGGTCATCACTGAGGGAGTGATTCCCTCGCTGTACGTGGATTACAAAAGGACGCGCATCAAGCAGTACCACAAGGAAGGCCACGCGCTGCGCACCGAGACCACGATCAACAATAGTTACGATTTCGGCATCGGACGCAGCCTCAAGAACCTGCCGGCACTCAAAACTATCGGCTTCGCTGCCAACCGCCGCCTGCTCGAAGTGCAGACCATCAGTCACGACTGCACTCTGGGCGAGGAACGTTTCCAGAAACTGCAAGCCCCCTTGGCTCGCAAAAGCCAAAGAGCGGCCGCACTGCGCTTCGGGGATCCGCGCGTGCTGGCGCTGTTCCAGGCCCTGATCCTCTTCTGTTTGCAGCCCGAAGGTTTCCGTAACTCTCATCTGCGCGTGCACTACGCCCGGCTTCGCGGGCTCGACCCCGCCGCCCTCACTCCAGGGCAATTGACCTATCAGCTGCGGCTAGCTGCGGCGCCTTCGTCTGCATGATTTGATCGAACGCATCCCCGCAACCCATCGCTATCGACTCACCGACCAGGGGCTGCGCACGGCGCTGTTTCTCTCGCGCCTCTATGCCAGAACCATCAGACCGGGACTGTCGTTCATCGATCCCAACGCGCTGCCCTCCGATCACGGCCTGCAGCGCGCTTTCAATCACCTCGACAAACAAATCAAAACCTTCTGCCAACAGGAAAAACTCGCCACATGAAAAACTTGACTCATTCGCTACAAGTTTTGGGACCCAAGCATTCCTAGGGCGCTCAAGCGTTCCAGGGCCGCGACGGCGTCGCCGCCGGCAGCGAACACACGTATCGCGACGACGCGCGAGCTTGTCGATGAGCAGTGCCCGGTAACAACTCGAGCACTGCGTCAGTTCGATTTCTTCAGATTTTGCAGTCCCTGTCGCCAACAGTACCGCCTGGTCGAACTCCATATCCGTATCGGGCACCCACTCCCGATAAATCTCGAACGCCTCACAGAGCCGCTCGCCATTAGTCAGGCACGGCGGTAGCTCGCCCGCTTCGGTTAGAGCCTTCGGGCCGAGACCGACCACCCGATGAATAGTGGCTAATAGTGCCGCGTGACTCGCGCGCAGCGCCGAGCGGAAGAACGGCTTGAATGAAGTCGGTGCCGGCCCGCGAAAGCCATCATCCGCTCCTGGCATCCATCGCCGCTTCAGCGTGACCAATCGATCAGGCGTCAATCCACTCCATTCACTGGCGGTCTGTGCGCGGGCGCCGTGCGACAGCAGACGCAGTCCCAGTTGAATCCGCCGATAGTAGCGATCGAATCGCTCATCCCAGACAGTCACATCCATCACGATCTCCTGCTGAAGTTTCTGCCATAAACGCCCGGAAACCCAACAGCGCTTTCGCGCGTCCGTCTGAAGACAATTCCGCTCCCCTTAAAATCTCAGGGAGGAGCGTATGGACGAGTTCACCGCCGATGACGAAGCAACTGAGCTGCAACCATCGCCGCCGCCACCGCCACCACCACGGTGGAAGGGCGCTCAATCCATCGGCCTTGCCCATCAACTGAACGAACAGTGCATCGAGCTGCTCTGCGAACTCGCCGGGCCGTCGCCCACTCAGGCACCGCCGCCTTTCGTCGAGCTGAACCGAGACCTCTGGTGCGGCCTCGACATCTCAGCGCGCAAACGCCTGGCGGCATTCCCGTTCGTCATCGTCGATGTGCGTTTCAAAGACGACGACTGGTGGCAGACACTCGGCGGAGAACGACCGGAAGTTCTCGCGAACTCCGCGGCCTCGAACGGCATTCCACCGAAGCGTTGCGAATACCTCCTGCTCGAAACCCTCATGTTCGCCTGGCAGGCCGCGCGCGAAGATCGCCACGTCGCGCAAGTGGTGTTCGCCATGACACCGTCGGTCGCCGGCCGAATCGCCACGCTGGCGATGCAACAGATCCGCACCCTCGCAGTCGAGAGCACGCCGTTCCTGCGCATCCGCTGGAACGACGATGCGCAGTTCTGGCGCGAGTTATTGATCGCCGCCCGAGAGGCAGACGAAGAGGCGCTGGCGGTGCTCAGGCACCACGCCAAGCTACTCTTCTGCGGCGAGCTTATCGGCCCCGCACGCGCTGCCTCGGCCACTTAAGGCACAATGAGTGCGGCTCACTCAGGTGAGCCGGCATTCGTACTCGCCACGGTGGCGCTGCTTGAATGCCGGGACGATCAATCGCGCAAAATCCCGGATGCGATAGCACCCGATGAATGGTGTGCGGTAAGGGTTCGGATAGCTCGCGGCGTCTCGGGCTTGGCATTGATTTCAGGCCGAACCTTGCCGTGACGAACCAAGCCGCCGAATCCCTGAGTCTCCACAGCAAATAGGTGCCGGGGCGCTCCACACGGTCACAACTGCCTGTATTTAAATGCTGTGAAGGTTGTATTGTGATCGCGTGGATAAAGAGCTCAATAGCTGGTTCGCCCGCGAAGTTCTGTCGCACGAGGCTGCACTGGTTAGGTATCTCGCGCGCACCTGGCCGAACCGCGAAGAGATCCACGACCTGCGCCAGGAGACTTACATGCGGGTCTACGAAGCAGCCAAGAAGTCGCGACCGCAGTTCCCAAAATCGTTTTTGTTCACCACTGCCCGCCACCTGATGGCCGATCGCGTGCGCCGCCGCCGCGTCGTCTCCATGGAAGCCATCGGGGATTTGGACGACTTAAACGTCTCGGTAGAGGAGGTCTCGCCTGAGCAGCGATTGCACGCCAAGCAGGAACTCATGAAGCTCGCACGGGCCTTCAGCATCCTGCCTCCCAAATGTCGGGAAGTGGTCTGGTTGAGGCGAGTGGATGAGCTTTCGCAGAAGGAAGTAGCCAGTCGCTTGCATATCAGTGAGAAGACCGTGGAGAGTCATGTCGTAAAGGGCACGCGATTGCTCGCAGATGCCATGTTTGGGAAAAAGACACATAGAGGACAGCAAGACGAGCCAGGGACCACCGAAAGCGAATCCGAGGATGGACAGCAGCATACAGATTGAAGAACGAGCCGCTCAGTGGCTCGCCAAACGCGACAGCGGCGAGTGGAGCGATAGCGACGAGGCCGCGTTCAATGCGTGGCTCGAGCAGTCCACGTTGCACGTCGTCGCGTTCGTGCGCCTGGAAGCGGCGTGGACGCAGGCGAAGCGTCTCAAGGCACTCAGTGCGGGCGTGCAACCATGCACAGTCCCCTCGCCAGAAGAGTGGCAGCTCGCCCCTTTTTTCGACAAGGTTGCGCCTTCTGATATGACCACCTCGGTGCGAGCGTCGGAGGGTTCGGGGTTATCGAATCATGAACAGGAGTGTCAGTCGATAACTCCGAACCCTCCGACGCTGGCACCACCTTTCTCAAAGCGCTGGGCCCTCGCCGCGAGCCTGCTCATCGTGATCGGCGCGAGCATCGCGCTGTACATGTGGCCGTTCGATTCTACATACCGAACACCCGTCGGTGGCATCGCATCGGTGCCGATGAGCGATGGCTCGAAAGTCACGCTCAACACCGACAGCAAGATCCGGCTCGCGGTCACTGAGACCGAGCGCCGAGTCGAGCTTGAGAGGGGCGAAGCGTTCTTCGAGGTCGCCAAGGACCCGAACCGCCCCTTCGTCGTAGAGGCAGGTGGCAAGCGCGTCATCGCAGTGGGCACTCAGTTTTCCGTGCGTCGCGACGGAAACGACGTGCGCGTTTTCATCACCGAAGGCCAGGTCAGAATCGAGGACGAAGCAGAGTCTGCAGCGCCAAAGAGAAGCGGAGATGACAACCTCTTCACGCTCTCGGCTGGAAGCATGGCCCGCGCGAGTGACGCCGGTGTTCTCGTCCAGGAAAAGACAGTCCCCGAGATCGAAAGCTACTTGAGTTGGCGCACAGGGCATCTGATTTTCCGCGACACCGCGCTTGCCGATGCCATCGCCGAATTCAATCGCTACAACACGCGCAAGATCATCATCGAAGATCCGGCCGTCGCCGCGATCCGCGTGAGCGGCAAGTTCCGCTCCACCCAATTTGAAGCCTTTGTGCGCCTCATGGAAGACGGTTTCCCTATTCGGGCACGGCGCGTCGGTGATCAGATTGTGCTGGCCGACAGCCGAAAGGTGATGGGGACAGCGGCAGCGGCGAAGGAATAGAGCGCAGCGATCCGGCTGCCGGCCGGGACGCCCTGCACCACGACGCTCCACCGGAGGGTCGTTCTTCCTCTTACCCCTCTCACCACGTCTGGGAGAGGGGGCGGGGGTGAGGCCCCTCTGCATGGGAGATGGAGAGGGAAAGGGTGAGGCAATCAGCCAGAGGCGTACTCCTAAATCTTCAGATTGTTCTCCTGCAGAAGAACGGGCGCCTATCTTTAACGGTGCCAGCGTCGGGGGTTCGGGGTTGTGCCGCCGAGTAACGCACAACCCCGAACCCCCGACACTGGCACCGGACCTCACCACCACTCAGGGATTTCCGTCACAGCTTCGTCACGGTACCCAACGGCCTACCGAACTGGAGCCGAACTGGGGAGTCGTGACATGCTGAAGACCCTGATCATGAAAGCCACAATCATCGCACTCGTGGGCTCCGTCTCTTTCGTCGCGCACGCGATTGCGGACACGCAGAGGATTGATGTACCAGCGGGTGGCCTGGTCGCCGCGCTGGAGACGCTGGCGAAGCAGGCTGATGTCGATATCGTCTACCAAGACGAGCAGCTGAAGGGACTTCAGACGGCGGGCGTGAGTGGCGATCTCTCGCCGCGAGATGCGGTCATGAAGCTGCTCGAAGGAACGCCACTGCAGCTGCGCACGGACGAGACATCGGGGGCACTGCTCATTACGACGCCGTTGCCGAGTGGTGAGCCGGCGCCGTCGTCCACCTCAGCGACGGACGAGAATCAGCCGAAACCCGCAGCCGGTGCGGACAGCGCTGCGGTTCGAGAGAACCGTTCGTTTTGGAATCGGTTTCGGTTGGCGCGGGCGGATACGGCTTCTGAAAGATCGGAGAATCCGAATTCTTCAGAAACTCAGTCCACTGAGAGTGACAAAAAATTAGGTACGTCTTCGGGAGAGGGCCGAGTCGAGGAAGTCATCGTCACCGGCTCCCGCATCGCACGTCCCGATCTCAACCGCCTGCAGCCAACAAGCGTGGTAAGCGCCGAATCGTTCGAGCAGCGCGGTTATGCGGATGCCGGCCAGGCGTTGCAGGAGACGCCATCCTTCGGTATTCCATCCTCGAGTGCGATGAACCAGCAGAATGGAGTCGGTGTCGCCCAAAGCTTCGTCGATTTGTACTCGCTCGGCTCGCAACGCACGTTGACCCTGATCAACGGTCGACGGTTCGTGTCTTCCAGCTCTGCCACTCCGTCCAATGGGAATACCTCTCCTGGCCAGCAGGTTGATCTCAACGTCATTCCCACCAAACTGATTGATCGCATCGAAACCGTCTCGGTAGGCGGTGCGCCGATCTATGGCGCGGATGCAATCGCCGGCACGGTCAACATCATTCTGAAGAGGGATTTCGAAGGCCTTGATTTCGATGCGCAGACCGGTGTTTCGGAGCGCGGGGACGCTTGGCGCCATAATTTCCGTGCGCTGAGCGGACTGAATTTCGCCGATGGCCGCGGTAATCTTACCGGCGTCGCCGAGTTCCACAAGAGCGAAGGTCTCTTCGGCAAGTCGCGTCCAGTCTATATGACAGACTTGGGTTTCCTCGCACCGCTGGAGCGAGGCCCATATAGGGTGGTGCTCACGCCGAACATGCGCGTCGGCGCCATCAGCACTTCGGGTATCCCGCTCGTCGACGATGTCTACTTCGGGCCCGCATCCGGTTTCGACCCGTCAATCGTAGGTGTGACGACAGCTGGCGGGCAGCCACTTGCCTGGTCGCCCGGCTCGAGCGCGCTCTCCCCTTACGATCCTGGCGCACGAACCGGTAACCCGATCTTCTGGTCGGGCGGTGATGGCGTGCGCAATTCCGAATTTGGCAACCTTCTCTCCCCGCAGGAGCGCGTGAACGTCAGTCTCCTCGGAAACTTCAGGATGACCGATCACGTCGGCATGTTTGCAGAAGCCTGGTTCTCCAGGAGCCGCGCCAGAAACCTGATCAATCAGCCAGCCGGCAACTCGGCATTGTTCGGCTCCGCGGGCTCGGCGTTCGGCAATTTCGTGGTCTCAGTAGACAACCCGTTCCTCTCCATTGCGGACCGCACGACGATCCAGGAGGCTCTCGACAATTACGGAGCGAGCCTGCCGCTGGGTGGCGCACCAGTGGACCCGAACTGGGATGGCCGCCATTTTTACGTGAGCCGTTACAGCACGGATCTGCAAAACAATGGCTCGTCGACCGATCAGGTCGTGATGCGCGGCGTGCTGGGTGTGAACGGCGACTTTACGGTGGGTGAACGGACTTATAACTGGGAAGCCGCTGCCAACTACGGCCGCTCCCGCGACAAGAGCTTGGCACCGGCGTACGTGTTTCAGAATCTGCAGAACGCCCTCAACGCGACCACCGATGGTAACGGACACATCGTCTGCGCCGGCAATCCGGTTGCCGCACCGATATCCACCGGGTCCAGCAACTGTGCGCCGCTCAACATTTTTGGCAAGGGCTCGCCAAGCGCTGAGGCACTTGCGTACATCACGCACGACGCTGTCGCGCGCTCGATCAATACTCAACGGAACCTGATCGCCAATCTCGGTGGTGACTTGCTCAGGCTGCCTGCTGGCGAGCTCAAGGCGTCGGTGGGCTTCGAGTATCGCCGCGAGACGGCGGACTTCGAACCCGATAGCTTCTACATCGGCGGATTCGGCCAGAGTACGGTAACGCCAATTTCCGGTGGATACCACACTAGTGAGTTCTACGGCGAAGCGCTGGTTCCCATCTTCGGGCCGTTCCAGGATCTTCCCCTGCTGCATCAGGTCGACCTCGAAGGCGCCGTACGACGGGTGAAGAACTCTATCGTCGGCTCGTCAACCACCTGGACCCGGGGGATTCGTTGGTCGCCGATCACGGACGTGCAGTTCCGCGGCAACAAGACGCGATCGATTCGCGCGCCGGCGGTCACCGAGCTGTTTCTGCCCGCGTCCTCGTCCTCCCAATTCGGACCTGACCCCTGTGACAGGAACTTCGTCAACCGTGGCAACGATCCGGAGACACGCAGGCGGAACTGCATCGCCGCGGGAATCGACCCGGATACGTTCGTATCAAATGTGGTGAATGTCAGCGTCCAGGGCATCAACTCCGGAAACCAGGACCTGATCAGCGAAACGGCCGATTCCGAGACTTTCGGAGTGGTCCTGCGCCCACGCTTCATTCCTCACTTCAATCTATCGGTCGACTATGTTGACATCCATCTTACAAATGCAATCCAGCAGTTGGGTCTCGCTGCACTCATGAGCGCCTGTTATGACGCGCCGGATTTCCCCAATACCCCATCGTGCAGCCAGTTCTCACGTGACGCGGAAGGACAAATCGAAACGTTTCGCTCTGGCTACGTGAATGCGGCTCTGCGGGACTTCCGAGGTGTACAGTTTCAGGCCGACTGGAGTACGCATCTGCCGCATAATCTGGGCAGCATCGACCTGCGCGCCTCCATGCTGGATACGCACAAGCTCCGTTTCCAAGTGGGCTCTGCCAGCCCCGTCAACCGTCTCGGCGAGCTTTCGACTGTCTCCACCCCACGCAATCGCGGCGTGTTCAACGTGGATTGGCATAAGGGCCCGCTGCAGTGGTACTGGCAGGGGCACTACATCAGTCCGATGAGATTCAGCAATTCGGACTTGGCCAACTCGAGGGACATCTCGGGCGTGGGTCATTGGTGGGTGCTCAACACGACAATCGGCTACGACGTAACCGAGAATTTCAAGACACGGCTGATCATCAACAACGTTGCCGACAAAGAGCCACCATACCCTGCATTCGCCGGCGGCGGAGGAAGCTTCAGGGGCGCGCTCTCGCTGTACTTTCCCGGGTTTATCGGCCGCACCTATCTTCTATCAGCTAACTATCGCTTCCACTAGCCACGTGACAAGTGGCGATATCAAGATGGCACGGGTGTCGTCGCCAGCCATGAGTGCGCTGGCCGCCGCGACAGTGCTCTGCTTGGTGGGTACATTTTCCCGCGGCTGGGCGGCGCCCGGGGAGTTCCCACGGGCCTACGCCGTCGATCGTCAGGAGGTCGAGATCCCCATGTCGGATGGTGTCCGGCTGTACGCGTGCCTGTCGCTGCCGCGTGCACGAAAGGCGGATGAGCGATTCCCGGCACTCTTGTCAACCGACCCTTACGCGGGCAAGTGCGATCCGGACCCTTTGGTGACGGCTGGACGGCCTTGGTATGCGTCCTACGCTCAGGCTGGATACATCGTAGCGTACGTGCATGCGCGGGGCACCGGCCGCAGCGAAGGCGTGTTTCCACCGCGCGAGTATTCCGAGCAGGAGCTCAACGATGCCGTCGCCCTCATCGATTGGCTAGCCCGTCAACCTTGGAGCACCGGCAAGGTCGGCATGTTCGGAGCGTCCTGGAGTGGCTTCAATGCTCTGCAGATCGCGATGCGCAATCCTCCGGCGCTGAAGGCAATCGTGTCGCACGTGGCGTCGGAGAACATGTACGACGAAGACGTGCGCTATTACCACGGTATTCTGCATTTCAGCGATTGGAGTGGGTTCGCGGATCTGCAGTTGATTACCAGCCCTCCACCCACCGACCCATTCGATGAGGACACGCTGCGCAAACGATTCGATCAGCCGCCATGGAGCCTTGCCTATCTACAGCAACAGCGGGATGGCGATTTCTGGCGACGGTCGATCCGTCTCGATCGCCCCACGGGACATCTGGGCGTTCCAACATTGATGATCGGAGGCTGGTACGACGGATACCGCATGGCTGTGCTCCGGGCCATGGAGCACGCGCAGGCGCCTGTGCAAGCTGTCGTCGGTCCCTGGGTTCACCGCATGAACAGTCCCGCACCCGCGGCAGACCTCGGGCAGCTGGCGGCGCACTGGTGGGACTACTGGCTGAAGGACAAGCAGAACGGGGTGCTCAAAGCACCGGAGTTGCTCGCTTACATGCGGCGGCCCTACTTGCCCCAGGTCGGTCTTGCCGCGGTACCCGGTGAGTGGCGCGCAGTGCAAAGATGGCCACCCGAGCAGCTGATCCACCGAACGCTCTACTTGGGCGAGGACCGAAGCCTGCAGGAGGCACTCAGGAATCCAGTCTCGCAGCAGCTTCGCTACGTGGCAAGTAGCGGCAATGAGGCAGGTATCTGGTTCGGTAATCCCATGCCTGATCAGCGGCCCGCCGACGCCTACAGTCTGATCTACGAAAGCGCTCCAGTACGCGAGGAGCTCCACCTCCTCGGCACACCGCAGGCGCACCTTCGTATCTCGACGAGCGCCACTCGCGCCAACGTGATGGTGAGACTGGAGGATGTTGCGCCGGATGGAAGCGTGACCCAGATTACGGGCGGCGCGGTCAACGGCACGCAGCGCAACTCGAGCATCGATCCCCAGCCGCTGCAACCAGGCGAGCTGTATGACCTGGTGGTTTCTCTGGCATTCACGAGCTGGATCTTCGAACCGGGGCATCGCATTCGCATAGCTGTTTCGAATGCGCTGTTTCCCATGTTCTGGCCGACGCCGGAGCGGATGACGACGCGGATCGAGCTGGGCGGAACCGCCGGCTCGCGCGTGACGCTGCCGTTGATCCCGCGGCAGTCGGCAGATGACGCGAAATCCGCCGCGAGCCTCGCTCTCAGCCGCAACCTGTCCAGGCAAGAGGCCGATACGGTGCCTCCTGACACGGGTGAGCACTGGTTCGGACCTGCGCATATCGAGCGCGACGTGGCCGGCGGGCGGACGTTGATCCGCTACGCCTATGGCTATCCGGGCCTATCCACCATGCTTCAGGAGTACGAGACCAGCGATACCGATCCTGCCCATTCACGCGCAACCACTCGCGTGTCCTATGAGCGCAAGTGGCAGGACCATGTGGTCAGATGGCAAGGAGTGACGGAGATCAAAAGTGACGCTAAGGCGTTCCACTACATGCATCGCCGCCAGCTGCTGCGTGATGGCACGATAGTCCGTGAGAAGGTGTGGACGCGCGACGTGCCTCGCGACTTCCAGTGAGTGCGTGCGACCGCAGCGCATATCCAGGTGCCCACTGGGCGCGGCAATAGGTCGAACGGTGTGCAGCTCTTTCGGCAGTCGTGGATCGCATGCGCACGGCGCTCGTCGACATGATGGTAGGTTGCAGAGACATGAATGATGCCGTCGATAATTTGCCGCAATCATTACCGCAGAACGCGAAAGACGAATCCTCCCCAATTGAGAAGTTCTCACCGATGGCAGGACGAGACCTCCATAGCTGGCCCAGTGTCAAGTTCCAGCGCTGCCGCCAGCTGCCGCGCGAGCGATCGGTTGTTGCGGGAGCCGCGCTGATATCCGCCGTGCTCGCCATCTCAGAGGTTCGGGCCGCGTCGTCTCCGGATACAGCGGACATCGTCGCGCCGGCGTCGATGCATCACGCGTTGAGGCTCGGTAAGACTGCTATCTCCTATCGAGTTACCTGGGCGGAGAGCGCCCTGACTGACGCGAGTGGAATTGCACAGGCGACGATCTCGGCCTTGAGCTACGTGCGCGACGATGTCCGTGACCCCGCGCTCAGGCCGGTTCTGTTCGCATTCGGTGGTGGCCCGGGATCGGCCTCGTCGTCGTTGAATTTCGAGCTGCTGGGGCCGCGCCTCCTCAGCGACGATGGACGCTGCGCATTTGCGGACAACCGAGAGACGCTGCTGGATGTTGCGGACCTCGTATTGATCGATCCGGTAGGTACCGGATTCAGCCGCGAGCTGCTGACAGGTGGCGGTCGCGTCTATTGGAACGTTGCGGGCGATGCGAGCGCGACGCGGCAATTGATACGCGGCTGGCTACAGGAGAACGGCCGGACCGCCTCGCCAATCTACATCTTGGGGGTTAGCTACGGAGGCTATCGGATCGCGGAAATGGCGCAAAACTTCGCCGACCTGAACGTCTCCGGTCTTATCATGGTTGCAACCACCGGCGACCTGTCGCGGTACAGCGGTGACGATCAGTCGTTCGTCAACAGCTTGCCGTCCATGGCGGCTGCCGCCTTTTTTCACGGGAAGAGTGCGGTCGCCAGGCGCAGTGTCGAGGAGGTTGTTGCGCAAGCTCGCGAGTTCTCCCGGCGGGACTATGCCCGTGCGCTGCAGCTGGGGTCCGAGCTTCCGGCAGCCGAGCGTGCCGATCTGGCCAGCCGCATGTCCGCTCTGATCGGATTGCCCGCCACTACGATCGTTACCGCCAACCTGAGAGTCGGGACGCAGGCCTTTCAGGAGCAGCTTCTGCCGGGCCGCATCGTGGGCCGGCTCGACTCTCGAGTCAGTGCGCCGCTGTCGGCTATCCCGCGCGTGGCAGGTCGAGATAAGGAAGCTGAAGACCCTGCAATGGGACTGGATGTCTCGAACGTCAAGAAGTCACCGTGTGTCCGCGACTTCCTGCGCGATGACGTGGGGGTACGCAGCGATCGCGACTACATCACATTCACGCTCGATTTGAACAATGCCTGGGACTGGCGGCCCGACTCGCCCAAGTTTGAAGACAACCTCGGGCTGAACAGGACTCCAAATCTTGCGGCCTTCATGAAGAGCCACCCCGGCGCACGGATTCTGCTGCTGACCGGTTACTACGATCTGACGGCGCCGATGCTCGCGCTGCACTATTCATTGACTCACTCGGGGGTGCCGCTCGATCGGACGACGGTGCGCGCGATCGTCGCGGGACACCATGTCTATGACGGCGACGATGGCCGCAAGCAGACTTCCGAAGCCTTGCATCGATTCATCGCGGGCAGCCGATAAACCGGGAGGTTACATGTCGAGAAACGTCGGAAAGGCGCTGTTGGTATGCGTGATCGTTAGCAGTGCCGCCTCGGTTTGTTGTCTGAGTGCGGCGGCGACCAACCGCTTCGCGGCCGAAGACATCTTCGCACTTAGGTGGGTAGCCAACCCGGAAATTTCGCCGGACGGCAAGCTCATCGCGTACTCGCGCCTTGCCATGGATGCAATGACCGACCGCCGCGAGGCGCGCCTGTGGATCGTGAACCACGACGGCACTGACAATCGGCCATTACTACCTCAAGGCGTCGCAGCGACTTTGCCACGCTGGTCGCCCGATGGCACACGGCTGCTGTACATCGCACCCGTCGGAGGCATACCACAAGTCCACGTTCTCTGGGTCCGCGATGGCAGTACGGCGCAAATCACTTACATGCGGCAGCCAGTCCGCAGTGCCGTCTGGTCGCCCGACAGTCGCTCGATCGCGTTCGCCTCGCTCGTGCCGCGGATCGATCCTCCTCTGTATCGCATGCCGCCGACGCCACTTGGCGCACAATGGGCCGACGCTCCAACAATAGTTACTGATCTCGACTATCGTGCCGATGGAGTAGGCGATGTCACGCCGGGAAGTACGCATGTCTTTGTCGTCGCCGCCGATGGCGGCGCGCCGCGTCAGGTGACGTTGGGCGATTTCGATTGCACCGATCCTGAGTGGAGCGCAGATGCAAAGTCGCTGTACTTCGCTGCGGACATGCGCTCAAATCGAGAACGCGGTCCTGTGGGCACACGAGCCTATCCTCCCACGGACACCGAGATCTATCGGGTTGGCATCGACGGAGGGACGCCCGCTGCAATTACGGCGCGGCGCGGCCCGGATGAGCGCCCCGTCGTATCACCGCGTGGCGATCTGATTGCCTATATCGGGTATGACGACGTTGGTAGCAGCTACGCGGTCTGGCAGCTGTACGTCGCGAAGCCGGACGGCACGGAGCGTCGGTCGCTGACGTTAATACTTGACCGCGAAGTGGCGAATCCCGTGTGGGCGAGCAACGGCGCGGGCGTCTATTTCACCTACGGCGATCGAGGGCAGAATCGAATCGGCTACGTCGATCTGCGGGGACGGTTCCGTAAGCTTGTCGACGGCGCGGGCCCGGTCGACGTAGCCCGCCCACAGCCTCGAAATCCGCTCTTCTCGGTCAGTCGCAACGGGACTCTCGCGTTCGCGCTCGCATCGACTACGCTCGTGTCGGACCTCGCCATATACGACGGCGCTTCGACACGGCAGCTGACGGATCTCAATCGCGAGCTGTTCGCCGCGCGCAGGCTCGGCGCCGTCGAGGAGGTGCGCTTCAAATCAAGCTACGATGAAAAGGAAATCCAGGGGTGGATCATCAAGCCTCCTGCCTTCGATCCGCACAACAAGTACCCGCTCATACTGTCGATTCACGGCGGTCCATGGGACTTTTACGGACCGGTGTTTGCCGCCTCCGAGCAGCTCTTCGCCTCCGCCGGGTACGTTGTGCTCTACATGAATCCACGAGGCAGCAGTTCCTATGGCGGTGACTTCGGCAACGAGACGAACCATGACTTCCCGGGCCATGACTACGACGACCTGATGTCAGGAGTCGATGCCATGGTCGCGAGCGGCTATATCGACCAGCGGAATCTGTTTGTACAGGGAGGCAGCGCCGGTGGCGTCCTCACGGCGTGGATCGTCACACGCACGAATCGGTTTCGCGCTGCCGTCTCGGCTAAGACGATCGTCGACTGGGGTAGCTGGGCGCTGACTGCGGACCGAATGTCGATGTTCCAGGCTTTCCTCGGCGACAAGCTGCCGTGGCGGCATCCTGGAGACTACCAGCGAAAATCGCCCCTTTTCTTCGTCGATCAGGTGCAGACACCCACGATGCTGGTGACCGGAGAGCTCGATTTTCGCACGCCTTTCAGCCAGGCGGAGCAGTTCTATCGCGCGTTGAAATTCCGCGGCGTAGACACAGCTCTCGTGCGAGTGCCCGGTTCCTCCCACGATCTCAGCAACCGCCCGAGCCAGGCGCTTGCATGGACGCTGATGATGCTTGGCTGGTTCGAAAGACACCGCGCACCCGAAGCGCACTAGATGTAGCCGATGATGAAGCGTTGCATGACCGCAGAAATTGTGCTGCTCGTGGCCTGCGCTGCCGTCCCGATTCGCAGCGCCGCACCGGCAACTCCGGCGGCAGCACGGTTTTCAGTCGTCGAAGCGCGCATCACCGACATCCAGGAAGCGATTCAATCCGGGCGAATCACAGCGGAGCAAGTCGTTCGGATGTACTTGGCGCGTATCAAGGCATACAACCGCACATGCGTTCGTCAGCCGCAGGGCATCCTCGGGCCGGTCACGCCTGTTGCAAACGCCGGCCAGATCAATGCGCTGTCCACGTTGAATCTGCGACCTGCGGCGCGCCGTGCGCTCGGGTTCGATGAGCGCAAGACCCGCACCATGAGCAATTCCGTGGACGCAGACCTGTCGATGCCAGATGCGCTGGAAACGGCTGTGGCACAGGACCGGGAGCTTGCCCGCACCCAACGGCTGGTCGGGCCACTGCACGGTGTCGTCATTGCCGTGAAGGATCAGTTCGACACGTTCGATATGCGTACCACTTCCGGCGCGGATGCGGACTACGCGAACGACCGTCCGCCCGACGATGCAACATTCATCACGCGCCTGCGTGCTGCCGGCGCAATCATCCTCGCGAAGTCCAATCTCGGCGAATACGCTTCGGCAATTCCTCGCAGCTCGTTCGGCGGTACCTTTTGCAATCCCTACGATACTGAGCGAAGCCCGGGCGGTTCGAGCTCCGGCTCCGCGTCGGCCGTCGCCGCGAACCTTGTAACGTGCGCCATTGGCGAGGAGACTGGGTCGTCCATCCGCGGACCCGCGAGTGCGAACAATGTGGTCGGACTTGCTCCGACACAGGAACTGGTAAGCCGCGACGGCATGATGGGTGCCGGAATACACACACGCGTTGGGCCAGTCTGCCGCACGGTCGAAGACGCGGCACGGATCCTGGATGTGATTGCGGGGTACGATCCGAAGGATGAGTTGACCGTATTCAGTATCGGCCGCATGCCCTCGCAGCCATACCAGAATTTCGCGCACAGCTCGCGCCTCGACGGCGTGCGTATCGGCGTCGTTCGCGAGTATATGGATAAGGACGCCTTCTCCGTCGCTGATGCGCAGACTATCGACATCGTCGATCGCGCAATCGAGGACCTGCGCAAGGCTGGCGCGACCATCGTGGAGCCGGCTCCGGGCCATTCCTTGTTTGGAGACTGCATCGCCCGCTACACCCCGGAGTGGCTGAACGGGTGGTACGCCCAGCGGTTTCCGCAGCTATTTGTGACGGGTCCGGCGAGGCCGCAGGCAGTCGACTCCATCACGATCCTGGTTGACATCGCCGCCAATCCGTCGCTCATGCCTGCTCTTACGCTGCGTGATTTTGGTCCACCGGAAGCACCGGGGGAGAGCCGGTACATGATGAACCGGTACCTGCGCGAGCGCGGCGACGCCAGGATCCGCAGCAGCACAGATCTGATTTACAAGGCGAACTTCCATCAAGACCCGCAGTTTCCCGATCGCCGTGCCCAGCGCCAGGAGGCGGATCGGGATCGTGAGCTCGACATGTCCGGGCGCATGGTCCAGCGATTCGCGCTTCAGCAGATGATCTTGCAATGCATTGCCCAGCAGCGGCTTGACGCGCTTGTCTCCCCGACAAGCAATCTTCCTCCGGCGAAGATCGGTGCGCCGGGCGAGCCCCAGATCAATGGGAGGTCCGGCGTCTGGACCTTTTTCGGCCACGAAGGCTTTCCGGTTATGACGGTGCCTGCGGGATTCACCACGCTCGTATACGATCGCGTGCGCGATCCGGCGGCGGCGCTATCGCCAGAGCCGCCTCAGGGCATGCGTGGCGGCGAGCAGGTTCCGGGCGACGACCGCACGCGTCTCGTTGGACCCATTTCGGCGCAACTGCCGGTCGGGATGGACCTGATTGCGCGGCCCTTCGATGAGCCGCTCCTGTTTCGGATCGCTTCAGCCTACACGGCCGCGACCCAACATCGCAGGCCACCGCCGGTATTCGGCCCTCTTCCCGGACAAAAGTGATGCGCCTTACCTTGATCGTTGTGACAGGTTTCGTGAGTGCGAGCCTTCTTCTCGAGACGACGCAGACGCGCGCCGCGACGGTCGAAATCGATCTTGGTGGACTTGTTGCGATCGTGTCCGATTCGCCGACGGCGCAAGTGTTCCACATCGTCGATCAGTTGTCCGAATGGGACCAGTATACGCACCGTCAGTATGCCCGCTGGGCAAGGCAAGCGCTTGAGCTTGACGCGCAGGACCGCAAGCTGCTGCAACAGCACGCCGAGATGCGCCGTGCGCGAGGCTGGGGAAACGGCTTCGAGCAGGCTTTCTACGTCGACGACCCGATTGAGGTCGCGGCCGCACACGCCGTCGATGCGAAACTCTTGTCGCCGGAGGAGGCCGCCATGGAACAGGCGGTCCTGCTGCATTTCGAACCGCTGCTTGCGTCTCTGCGGGAGCGGGGCGCCGGCTCGATAGTTCGCCTGCGGCATCGCCTGGTGACCGAGGCAGGTGACATCGGCGCCCTCATGCGCAAGCTTCAGCAATTCGCCGAATCCAAGCGGCCGCCTCGCGTTCCCGTGTTCCTCGTGCCCAGCCCGGATGATCCACGCAGCACTGCGGGAGGAGGATTCAACGGTGGACGGCTCGTTCTGGAGGTGCAGAATTCATCGGACGTACTGCCCACATTCCTTCACGAGTGCATGCATGCGCTGCTCGAGCCGCGCCATGCGGCCATCGAGGCGGCCGCGGGTTCCGCCGCCTTGGACACGACCACGTTGAACGAAGGCATTGCATACGCGCTGGGGCCGGGCGTTATGGACGACCCGACGGTGAGTGATACGCTCGTTGACGTACTAGTGCGGCGCGTATTGCGCGGTTCTCCGGCTTCGGACAGCTACCTGCAGTTTTACATGGTCGCGGCAGTCATCCGGCCGCTGCTGCGATCGGCGTTGGCTCGTGGTGAGACTCTCTCGGACTTTCTCCCCAAGGCAGTCGAAAAATGGCGCAACGTCGCAGCCAGATGACACGCGCACGCGCAAGCGTGCCCGTCCTGTTGGGTCTCCCTCTGCCGTGCACACATTGGGCGGTCGGGGAGAGCCCAGCGCCATCCGCGAAGCAAGGATCGGCAACAGACCAAGCCGCTTGCTCGTCAAAAGCCTGGATCGCGGCCGCGCCTCGGGGGCTGAGGTGCCATCTCAACCGAGCCAACCGTCGTCGATTCGCGGGGCTTCGTCACAGATGACCACTGGTAACGCCACGCCTCGACTTTCCGACTGGTTTCGCCGGTGGCACTCGCCCCTGCAGCGGTTTCTTCTGACGAAGCCGGGTATACCGGCGGCTGACGTTGAGGATCACGCGCGACGTGCCCCGCGACTTCCAATGAGCGCGTGCGACCGCAGCGCATATCCAGGTGCCCCTTCAATGAATTGCCCAAAGCCATGACCGCCGAGCACTTCGAAGCGCTCGAATCCTATCGAATTGAGAAGTCCTTCAGTCCACAGTGGTTCGTTTCGCTGGTCGCTTTGCTGTATTCGTCAGCTCTCAGCGCGAATGCATCGGCCGCTCGCTTACACCTTCATCGCGGCGACGCACCGTACGCGGGTACGATCACTCTCAACGTCGATGCCACAGACATCGAGCGCCGCATCCTGAAAGTTCGCGAGAGCATTCCAGTTGCGCCCGGCCCGCTGACCCTTCTCTATCCGGAGTGGTTGCCGGGTGTGCATTCCGCTCTCGGGCCGATCTCCGCACTCGCCGGACTGGTGATTACCGCGAATGGGCGACAGATCGAGTGGGCACGCGATCCCCTGAATGTCTACGCATTTCATTTGCAGGTCCCGAAGCAGGTTCCGCGACTGGAGCTCGAGTTTCAATTCGTCTCACCGGCGAATTCGAATCAGGGGAGGATCTCGATCACGTCCGACATTCTGGGTGTGCAGTGGAATACGGTGGCCCTGTACCCGGCCGGCTACTACTCACAACGAATTACGGTGATGCCTTCCCTGAAGCTACCTGAAGGCTGGGAGCTGGCGAGCGCCCTCGAGGTCTCAGGTCGATATGCAAGCACCGTCCAGTTCAAGGCGACCACACTGGAGGTGCTCGTGGACTCTCCAGTCTTTGCCGGCCGCCATTTCAGACGCTTTCCCCTGACCACCGCGGGGGGCAGGCCCATCTATCTCAACGTCGTGGCGGATTCGCCCGACGAGATTGACGCGAAGCCAGAGCATCTTGCTCTTCATCGCAGGCTGGTCGAGGAGGCGTACGCGGCATTCGGCCTGCCCCGTTACGATCACTACGACTTTCTCTTGGCCATCAGTGACGACTTCGGCGCCATCGGGCTCGAGGACCAGCGGTCCAGCGAAAACGGCGTGCGGGGCGGCTACTTCAAGAACTGGGATAAGAACGAAGTTGCGCGCTCCCTTCTGCCGCACGAGTTCACGCATTCCTGGAACGGGAAGTTCCGTAGTCCGGCTGATCTCTGGACGCCGAACTTCAACACCCGGATGCAGGACAGTCTCCTGTGGGTCTACGAGGGCATGACGCATTACTGGGGGCGGGTCCTCTCCGCGCGCTCGGGGCTGTGGAGTGAAAACACCACTCGAGCATCGATCGCGGCGATTGCCGCAAGCCTGAAGGAGAAGCGTCAGGGCCGCACATGGCGCAATCTGCGGGATACGACCCACCAGCCCATCATCTCGAGCCGACCCCTTCCGTGGGTGTCGTGGCAGCGCACCGAGGACTACTACGGCGAAGGCGTGTTGCTCTGGCTTGCGGTCGATACCCGGATACGCGATCTCACACACGATGCGCGTTCGCTCGACGATTTCACGCGAGCATTCTTTGAGGTCGACGATGGTCGCTTCGGGCCTGCGACCTACACGCTCCAAGACGTTGTTCGGGCTCTCAACGCCGTGGCGCCGCATGACTGGGCCGCGTTTCTCGAGCGGCGCCTGGATGCGAAGACCGATGACGGGCTGCTCGATGGCATAGAGCGTGCCGGCTGGCGGCTCGTCTTCCGGGACGAGCCCTCGAATTTCAGCAGGCAGGCCGAGGAGCGGAGCCTGGACACCGACCTCAGCTACTCCCTCGGCCTTGTCCTCGACAAGGATGCCAATCTCACCGAAGTCGTTTGGGACAGCCCGGCGTTCAAGGCAAGACTCTCGACCGCGGTCACGCTCGTTGCCGTCAACGGTCGTGCGTACAAGCCGGATCTGCTCAAGCAGGGGATCCGCGACGCCAGGAGCGACAAGAAGCCGATCGAAGTGCTCGTCAAAGAGCTGGATCGGTACCGGACGGTTCCGATCGACTACACCGGCGGGCTTCGGTACCCGCACCTGGAGCGCATCGAAGGCGAGCCGGATCGCCTGTCCACGATTCTGGCACCGAGGGCACGCGAGACGGCCGCTGGCAGCGGAGGAACAGAATGATGTCGATAGCCCGACAACGGGCGCGAATCAGGTGTGGGCATACGATCCCTCGGGAATCATCTGTTCCAGCACGCTCAGAAACTCCGCGCTCTGCATGCACGCCTCTCTCCTCCGCCACCAAAAGCCGCGCATGCGGCGATCTCGCGTTGAGACAGACCGTGGAGTTCACCGATCTGGAGATCGCCAGCATCGGTTCCAGGCCGCCGCCGGTCAGGCCGTGAGGAGCCTCAACCAGCTCGAATCCTGTTGACGCAGCGGTCGCGCGCGCGTACTCCCGCTCGTCACCGGCCGGCGAGGACGTGTCGAAGTAGATCAGGCAGGTGACGCGTGGACGCACCGGCGCCGTATTGAGACAGCTCAGTACGATGGACGAGTCGAGCTCGCCGGAAAGCAGATGCACGATGCGCGGGAAGCAATGCGCCCACGCCCACACGCAGGCTTGCGTCGTCTGCCGGACCGCTTTCACGGCTTCGTCGATGTTCTCGATGACGTTCGAGCGCGCGATCTCCACCGGATTCCAGTACTGCTGCCTCTTGACCCGGGTATCGGGCGTGATTTCCCAGCACTCACCGGCGCCGACTTCGGATGCACCGACGAGACCGGTCTCGACGCTTCGCGCCATGGTCGGGTAGCACCGAACAGCGACGCGCGCTGGTGCGGCATTTGAAGGAGGGCGCCCTTGCCGAAGGCTTTGCCACGGAGCTGTGGACCTTGCCGCGGGTGGGCCAGCTCATCGAGAAGCGTTTCGGTCGCAGATACAGCGAGAGCCAAGTGTGGCGCATCCTGATGTCGCTGGGGTTCAGCTGCCAGCGCCCCTCGGGGGGTGACGTAGACCCCAGGCGAAAGGCGGAACGCTTAGCCCGCGCTCGCCCTTACGACCTGGCCCAGTCGTTGCGGACACATGGCGCTCCGCTCGGGAAGCACGAGGAAGAAAACATCAACCATGCGTGTCTCGACGGGTTCCTGATTGAAACAGCCTGAATAAGGCGCGCATCACCGAGTCTCCTCTGGGACCAGTACGTCATGTTTCGCGTACTCGCCGGAGAGAAGCTGACGTTCCAATTCCTTGAAACGCTCTTCCCGATCGGCGGGCTTGCTTGGGGCGATGGCGGTCGTTATGTGCCATTCGAGCAAGTAGGACTCGAGGATTCGCTGGCGCTGCGGGTCCATAGAATCCAGCAATCCCACGGCCCAGGCGCGAGAGGCTTCTGCAACACCAAGTTGCTGCTGGTAGAGAAGAGCGCGCAACTGCGCACGATCCCGCGAGACACACTGTTTCTCGCCTTGATTCGAGCAGCGAAACTCTCGGCCCGCGACTGAGCATCAGCGAGCCGTCCTCGCTCGGGATCTGTCTTCGCCAAGTAGTCTTGCAGTGTCGCCACGTCCTTGTCGCGAAAGCCCCTGATCCGAAGTTGCTCAATGTGGAAGTCAAGGCTCCCTTTGTTGAATAGCATCTTCATGCGTGCGTCCAAGGGTTGCCAGTGCGGAAATCGGACCAGGTCAATTGTGTACGTGCCATCGCTCTTCGGCAGAAGGCCGAATTCTTCCAGCTCCTTGAGCGACCTGCCCGAGTCGAGCGCCTCTATGAACTGCCAGTGGAATTCGACCCACTGCGCATGCGCGTTCCGATCTCGCAGCGCTGCCGACAGCGTCGAATTCGGGCCGCCCCTAAAGTATGGCGGAACATGGTTCTTGAGCTCGACGCCCGTTAGTTCACGTGGCGCGCTGACGGTGGGATCGAACGTCGCAGCGCCGGCAATACTCAGCAGCGCGGTTGCGAGTGGGAGACAAGCCCACGAAGCCACATGACGTTTGCTCGATGCATCCGAGGACCGAATGGACCCATACCTGGTTCTTTCCATCGCTGTACCTCCCGTACATGTCGTACATCTCGCCGCCCGCCTAGTTCTGATTCTCGGGCGCCGAGCGCTCTATCCCTTACTTCTGGCCACGCCTACTTGCGACTCCTCGGATTGCGAATTGCCCGAATCAGCGGGACATAGGGTAGCGAAGGGGATCAAAGATCGGCGTGAGCCAGCCGTGCCGTCTTTCCACTGACACTCCCTCGGCCCCTTTCTTGGGCCTTCAAACTTCTCCACCGCTTCTGACGAGCTTCGATTCGTGGAGTGAGATTGACCGTACGCCCGCATCACTATCAGAGTCAACAGATGCAACGGACGATTCACGCGCCGGCTGACCATAACCGGGCCTCACCACTGAGTGTGCGCAACGTCGCGGAACACCGTCCAATCTCGCCGGCAACGTTAGTAACATGCCCAATCAGCGGGGCCGTAACCCCTGGGGGTCGATCATGGTCGGTTTCTTCGCCGAGCGCGTGCGCGGTGTCTGGGTGGCGATCCTCACGATCGCTTCCCTCGGCTATGGGTGGCTCATCTTGCAGGCCCTGCCCTGGTGGGGGCGCCTCACAGCGGCGCAAGGTGGCTCAGAGCTGCAGACCACCTTCTCTTATGGCGCCGAAGACGTTGCTCGCGTGTTCGCCGCGTTCGATCCACCGCTTCGATCCGCAGCGCTGACCTTTTATGCGCTGGATGTACCCAACGCACTCCTGTTCGGAGCATCGGTCGCCGCACTGATGGGCTTCGGTCTTCGCCTGCTCAACAGGGTGCAAACACCGTTGCGGTGGCTGATCGTCTTGCCGCTCGTCAGCGCCGCCAACGATCTGGTAGAGAACGCGAGCCTCACCGCCGTGCTCATGACATCGCCCGACCAACCGACACCGCTTGGCACGCTCGCCGGGGCAGCGACCACGCTGAAGCTGGCGACCGGATTCACCTCGCTGCCATTGATGCTGCTACTCGTGATCGCCGGCCTCGCGCGGACGGCGTGGATCAAGATGAGGGCGCGATAGCCCGGCAGGCGCCGTCATCCCCGGGATACACGAGCAGCCGATACTCATCGACGAGGTCTTCCTGCATCAGCGTGCTGACGAGGGTCATGCTGCCGAAGACGAGGATGTCCTTCCCCGTGTGGGCTACTTCTCCGGCTTCTTTCCGGCCTCGAGCTCGAGGTCCGGCACGCCGAAATGCCCCTCGAGCTTGTGCAGCTTGTCCAGGTCGATCGAGCCGACGATGTTCACGATGGTGAACTGGCGCGGCTCGCTTGCGATGATGGCGAGGCCGTTCGCCCGGTCGGCCACCTGCGAGACATAGATGTCGACGGCGGTGCGTTCCTTGCGGCTGCGAACTTCGACGAGCTTCTGCCAGCCCGGGGCGGCCAACTGCTTGCGCACGGCGTCGATGTCGGACAGCGGATAGGCGAACTCGTCATCGAACGTGTAGCTGCGCACGTAGATGCCCTTGAGCCCGGCGATCGCCTCCCTTGCAGCGGCATCCTCGGGGTCGTCCGTATCGAGAAAGCGCGCCGCCATGCCGAGCAGCTTCGAGTCCAGGGTTATGGTGACCGACTCGCTGGCCTTGCTCGCCAGAACGTCGAAATCGGGGAGTTTCAGCAGCGGGTCGGACGCAGCCGCCTCTGCGACGCACCACAGGAGCGCGCACAGAGCGGACGCGATGCTCCACTTCACAGTGAGTCGTTTCGTATCGGGATTCATGCGCCCGCGTTCTCCTCGTCGTCGCGCCGTGTCTGCGATCTCACGCCCTGGTAGGCGAGGTCGAGCTTGTCGCTGGTGACGCGCAGTGCTTCGATGAGCTGCTGGCGTGCTTCGAGGCCTGCCGCTCGCTCGCTCTGCTCCCGCCACAGGTGTGCGCCGACTGCGCCGAGCACGAGTGATGCGGCGAGCGCCGCGGACCACCATTGCAGTCGTGGCCGGAGGAATCGCGGGTGCGTGGCGACGCCGCGCGGCGGTGCCTGCAGCGGTTCCCCGTCCGCACGCGCATCGCCCGCCGCAATGCGGGTCAGCACGCGGCGGGAGAATTCCTCGCCCGGATCGACGGGTCGCAGAGCCGAGCGCAGCTTGTCTTCGAGATCGTTGCTCATATCAGTTCTCGATGACCGGCACGGGCATTCTGTCGCGTAGCGCCGCCAGCGAGCGCTTGAGATGGCTCTTCACGGTGTTGATCGGCAGATCGAGTGTGCGCGCGATCTCGACCGGATCGAGGTCCTCCTGGTAGCGCAGTAACAGAACTGCGCGCGCGGCCGGCGCCAGCTCGAGAATCAGTTTCTGCAAGTGGCGCAGCAGCAGCGGGTCGCCTGCCGCGAGCACGGCGGGGATTTCGGCCGCTGCGTCGAGCGATGTCGTTTCGATCTGCCGCTGCCGGCGCAAGCGGTCGATCGCGCGGTTCGCGGTCACCTTGCGCAGCCAGAACGCCAGATGCGCGTCCGACTCGATCGATACCAGGTTGCGGTGCAGTTGCAGAAAGACTTCCTGCGCGAGGTCCTCGGCCGCCTCCCGCGAGCTCAGCATGCGTAACGCGAGGCTGTACACGGAGCGTTGATGCGCACGCACCAGCGCGGCGAACGCCGCCTGCTCGCCGGCGCGCGCTCTCGCAAGCTCTTCGTCCGGCGAGCATGACTCGTTGCCTCGCAATGCGGCGCAGTCTCTGTTCGAGCGGCCCGGCGGCCATCGCTCGCGTTCAGTGCGCTCGACGCGCCTGGTGCAGCACGTCCAGCTGTGGGATCCCGAGATGGCCTTCGAGCTCATCGAGCGAGTCCAGATCGATCGAGCCCACGATGTTCAGGATCGTGAGCTCCCGGGGCTCGCTCGCCACCAGCGCGAGTCCCTTGGCGCGCTCGCCGTCGTACAGTATGCAGATGTCGACGGACGTCCCGTCGCCCCGATCGCGGACCTGGACCAACTGGCTCCAGCCGTCCTTGTGCAACTGCTCGCGCACGGCGTCGAGGTCCGATTCCGAATACACGAAGTCCGAGTCGAACGTGTAGCTGCGCACGTGGATGGACTTGAGGCCGCCGAACAGTTTCTTGAGCTCCGCTTCCTCGCTGTCGTCCTTGTCCATGAACCACGCCGCGACCTTCAGTGGCCACGCGCCGATCGAGATATCGACCGATTCGGTCGCCTCCCGCCGCAGGTGGTCGAACGACGGCAGCTTCAATTCCGGGCTCTGCGCCGCGGCAAGCAACGGCAAGCTCAGCAGCAGGACGGCAACGGCCAGGGTACGAGCGGACATCGTGATTCTCCTCGCGGCGGCGGCGGGCGGCATTGCCCCTGCTGGGAATACGCAGGAGAGGGGCGCGCAGGGTGCATTAGAATCGCTTTCGGGCCGGCAGTCTGCAGTTTCGTCGGCTCCGAGATCCTGGTAGATCAAGGGATTGCAGAGCGAGCCCAGCGGGGCTCAAATGCCGGTCGGAGTACAATGCGCAGGCCGTAAAAGGCAGCCCCGGAGGGATCGGGGACCAAGAAGAGCATCCGCCAGTCCGAGGGAGCAGGCGCCTATGCCGAACATCTTTGTCAGCTACGGCCGCGACAGCAAGGATATCGCCGCCGCGGTGGCCGACGACATCAAGGAGCTGGGTCATGTCGTCTGGTTCGATCACGAGCTGAGCGGCGGCCAGACGTGGTGGAACGAAATCCTGGCAACCGTCCGCCGCTCCGATGTGTTCGTTTTCATCTTGACCCCGCAGGCGCTGAGCTCCATCGCGTGTACGCGCGAGTACGGCTACGCCGCCGCGCTTCGCAAGCCAATCCTTCCCGTGCTCGTGGCCGAAGACGTGTCCACGAATCTGCTGCCGCCTGCATTGGCGCAGATCCACTATGTCGACTATCGCAGCCGGGACCGTGCCGCCGGCTTTCGCCTGGCGAGAGCCCTCGCATCACTGCCGCCGACTGGTCCTCTGCCCGACCCACTGCCGGCTCCTCCGGAAGTCCCCACTTCCTATCTGGGAAGCCTCAATGAGCAGATCGAGAGCTCATCGTCTCTCAGCTATGAGCAGCAGAGCGCGTTGTTGGTCGACCTGAGAAAGGGGCTTCGCGATCCCGAGACCGCCGAGGATTCGCGGGCACTCCTGAAACGGTTGAGAAGGCGGCGCGATCTTCTGGCCACGATCGCCGAGGAGATCGATGAGCTGCTGGCGAGCGGGAAGACAGCGCCCGCGGCGCAACCCAAACAATGGTCGGCCGTGCGATCGCCGATACAAACGCCGGACCCAGGTCCAGGCGAGGGCATTCGGCCGCCGGAACGAGAGCCGCCAAATCCGGAGCCGACGCCGACGCCTCCAGCCGGCATCCGTCAGAGTCTCACGAGACGCGAGAGAATGACGGGTGCGATCTGGGGAGCCGTCCTGGGAACCGCCGCAGGGCTGATCGGAATGTCGACCTATACCAGCGAGTCCATCACCTGGGCGTTTCTCACGGGAGCGGGCGGAGCCATTGCCGGATTCCTCAGCGGAAAGCGGCGTCGGCGCATCGTCGCAGCGTTGGTGGGCGCTGCTGCCGGATGGTTGGGAGCTTCCATATTCGCATTCAGCGGCAGCGACGCCTTCGCGGGTGGCGCGGTCTTCGGCGCTCCCAGCGGAGCCGTTTTTGGAGCGCTCGTCGGCACGTACCTCTGGAAAGCGCAGCCCGGAGCTCAATCCGCCAGTCCACCGGCGGTGCCGTAGGGCATCGTCATGAGCGCAGTCACATCGCCGGACGTATTCGACGTCTTCGTGAGCTATCACAGCGGTGACGGGGAATGGGTGACTGCGCTGGCGGCGGACCTCAAGTCCCGCGGTCTAACGGTGTGGCTCGACCGCGATCAGATCCGTCCCGGCGATCTCTTCATCAGGAATCTGGAGGAGGCGCTCGCGAAAGTGCGGTGCGTGGTCGTCGTCGTTTCACCCGGCTCGCTGCGGTCCGCGTGGGTGCAGGAAGAGTTCCATCGCACGCTGACACTCATCAACACGACTGCCGTCGGGCGCCGGCTCATTCCCATTCTCATCGACGATGCCGAGCCGCCCGGATTTCTGGCGAACAGGGACTGGGTCGATTTCCGGGACTCCGCCAGGCGTGCCGCGAACCTGGACCGGTTGATCTTCGGCATCACCGGACGAAGAGAGGGCGCCGCGGGTGCCGACTCAGTCTCCGATTACCTGCGCCGCGACACACCGGCGACCACGGAGGGCGGCATCGACGAGGTGGCATTCCTCACGCGTCAGATCGAGCGTGCCCGCGTCGACGCGCGCAGGTTTCAGCGCACCCGCCTGCTGGCGCTCGTTCCGGGGCTCGCGATCTTCGGCGCATTCTGGGCATTCGCGCAGCAACCGCCGGGAATGGCCCTGGCGGGGGTGTTCGTCGGCGCGCCACTCATCACGGAACTGATCGCGTGGAGCGTGACCGCCGCGCCGCTCGCGCAGTGCGAACGGAAGCTGGAGAAATACGAGATGCTGCGGGACGGACTGGAGATGTGCCGGATGCGGACCGGTCCGGGCTGCAAGACGCTGCGCGAGAAGTTCTGGGAGATCGTGTTGCGCCAAACGAGTGACCTGGCCGCGCTGTCACGCGTGGAGGGCTGAGCAATGTCTGCGGAAATGACAGCGGCCGAGCGGGTGACCCTGCTCGAGCAACTCCAGGAGCAGGACGCGAACCGCCGTCGCAAGGCCGTTTTCGCCGCCTGGGGATCCGTCGGCATGGCGACGCTGGTGCTGGCGGTTCTCGTCTTCGGGGCGTCCTGGTACCTGCGTGACGCGCGGGACGAGCTCGCGCGAATCACGGAGCAACGCGATGTGGCTGCAACCGAGCTTCGAAGCATGATTGCGAGCAGGGCAAGCGCGGAACAGGCGTTGGGGAAGGTCCAGGCGGAGCTGAGCGAGAAGCAGGCGCAACTCGCGGCGGTGACCCAGGCGCTCGGCAACGTTCCGGAGGCACAACGCAGGGCCGCGCTCGAAAAGAAGCTGAGTGACGATCCGAAGGCCGCGCGCTTGCTGCCCCGGGCCTATGTGCAGATCGTGGATGCGGAAGACCGCGCGTGGGCCAAGGAGATGGTCAGCAGGCTGGAGGGGGCCGGCATCATCGTTCCCGGCATCGAGCTCGTGCCGAAGGCCGTCGGCCTCGAGCGCTCGGATGTTCGCTATTACAAGAAGGCGGAAAGGGAGGGTGCGGAGAAAATTGTTGCGCTGTTGAAATCGTTCGGAGTGGACGCGAGTCCCAACTATCTCAACCAGGAAGACAACACGAAGGTAAGGGCCAATCACTACGAGGTCTGGTTCGCCGCTGGCTCGCGGAACACTCCATTGCGTTGAGAGCGCACCTTGTCGTGGCGCTACCGCTCCGGCCCGTACATTGCCCTGAACTTCGCGGCCGACATGCAGTAACCGTCGCGACCGTTTCTGTTGTTGTAGACGATGTAGTCGCCGCGCTTGTAGCGTGATTCACCCTCTCTTGTCTTTACGCTGCCCGATTCGGTCGCAACCTCAGCCCAGACTGGTGTGGTCTTGACGTAGATTCCGGGGCGCAACCGCTGGTAGGTCCTGGCGAACACCTTTGCGTCGACCGTATAGACCTCGCCGTCGTTGTCCACCAGCCAGTCACCGCGCTTGGCGCGCTGCTCGCCGCCCCACTTGCGATAGGAGAGCCCGTCGGTATCGAGATCGAGCCGAACCGCGACGACGTACTGGCTGGACTTCTTGCGGTACTTGCGGCGTTTCACGGCGCGGCGCATCGAGCTGCTCCTACTTCCGGCAGCCGGGATGATCGAATGCCGCGAGCACCTTCGTCATGACTTCCGGGGGAGGGTTCAGCGCCTCGAGTATCAGCCGCGCCTGACCGCTCGTGGAACGATGCGAACCGTGATCTTCGGTGGCGATCTGCACGGCCTCGCGATACAGCGCGGCGGCCTCCTCGAAGCGGCTCTGCAGCAACTGCGCTTCCGCGACAGTTGCGGTATCCCAGTACTTGTCGGCTACGGCCTGGGTGCCGACGATCTTCTCGACTCGGGCTGCGAGCTGGACGCTCATGGCGGTCTCGCCCAGAAACAGGCTCTTTGCGGCTGCATTGATGCCGTTGTAGGAATCCCTGCTCATCTCGAACATCTTCAGGTACATGTCCCGCGACTTGCGCAGGTGAGTCGCGTCTTTCGTGACCTTGTAGCGATCCATCCAGGTGCGCGCGTACAGCCCGCCGGTCTCCGGGTCGAGCTCGCCGGCTTTGTACAGCTCGCCCAGAAGTTCCGCGGCGTCCGCCGATCGGCCGGATCTTGCGAGCGCCAGGCCGCGCAGCTGCTTCGGGCGCAAGGCACGGGGAAACCCGGCTTGCACGAGATCCAGAACGCCGAGTGCCGCCTCAGGGTCGTCCAGCCCGATCAACGCATCCGCCACTTCACACCCGAGGCCCGATGACGTCTGCCACGCAAGGTCCTGCGACTTTACCAGTTGCAGCAAGCGCTGCTTGTTGCCCTGCTCCCGCGCCGTGGCGATGCGGTTTCGGGCGGTGGCGAGCTGATCGTCGTAGTCCGCGGCAAATTTCACGGTATCGGCAGGCAGTGGATTGCCGTTCAGGCCATGAAGGAGACGCAGCAGGTTGCTGCCGATGGGTCCATCGCGATCCGCGGAGAAATCCAGGCGAATCGCCCCGGCAGACAGAGCCGGCACCTTTGCCATGTCGACGGTCACGATCACGTACCTGAACGAAGTATCTTCACTGCGTCGGGCCATCAGCGCGTTGTATTCGTCCATGCACCACTGGGAGTCCGCGAAGGAAGTCGACCAGACCATGGTCGCCGCGCGACTGGATTGCAGCGCTTCGCCGAGGCTGCCGGCCAGCGCTGCGCCCGCTGCCAGCACGAACTGATCCATGAAAACCTTGTAGCCGAGTTGCGTGAGGACGTTATACAGGTGCAGAGCCCAGAACCGGTTGACCGACCGGTAGCTGATGAAGATGTGGTACTTCTGGGGCGCCTCGAGCGCGGTCGCTGTGGGTGCGTGCTGCAACCAATCCTTCAACGATGGTGCGGGCATGACAAATCCCTCCGAGTCTGTGCCTGGGTCGACCCGCGAGTCTCGCGGTAATTCACCCCACGTTACTCTTGCCCAATGCCGCCTTGAGAATCTGGCCCACGACGGACGGAACCTCCTGCGCCGATCCGACCCGAATCGCCTGCATGCTCTCGAGCCGCGGCGGCAACTCGATACCGGTGCCGATCACGACGGGCACGATGTGTCGAACGCTGCGGGCCAGGGCGTGCTCGATCTCGCTATACATCCACAAGCTCGGACGTGTCGACAGCAGGAAGACTGCGACGTTGGCCTTGCTCATCAGTTGATCCACCGTCTTGTCCAAAGGAACGCCCGCTACGGCATCCTCGGCGGATAGCACCTGAACGCCCTCAGCCGTAAGTGCGTTGGCCAGTCTGCGCGCGGCGGCCGCGTCCGCGGACCCACTTGAGATATAAGCGACCAGCCTGTGTTCTTCCGCAGCAGCGCCCTTGGACTTCGCCGGCGCACCGATCGGGCTCTCGAGCTGCAGCCAGTGCTTGCGCTTGAGGGTGCTGCCGTTCTTGCGCGCGATTTCGGCAAATATCTCGAATTCGCCCCACCCCGAGGAGTCGAGACGGAACTTGTTGCGTCGCGTCGTCACGCGTCGCACCGGATCCGGAAAGGTTGCATGCAGCGTATAAGTGACGTGATCGACGTTCGGCCATTTCCCTGGTCGTGCCATCTATCCACACGGACCAGTCCCACCAGTCCTTGCCTCGAAGGTGGGACTCCTGCGCGATTCGCAGCGTCATCTGCCACCTCCCGCGCTGAGCTGCACCTGCATCCATTGCGAGGTGGCGGTGGACTGCCACACCTTGCCCTTTTCCTCCACCTTGAGCTGGATCAGATGCTCTTCCTGTACGCCGTTGACGTAGACGAACGTGCCCCCGCCTTCCGGCACCGGTGTGACCTCGGTCCAGCCGCTGAACGTCCCCTGGTGCCAGAGGCGATGCGAGCAGCGCACGCCGTTGTCGCCGCCACCGACCTTCTTGGCCAGCGGCAGCGGCAATATCTGTACCTTCACCGTTCGTCCCAGCTCCCGCTTCCAGACGCCGACGGTTTCCGACAGCCGCAGCAACGCCGGCAGGAGATTCGCGCGATCCAGCGGAATGTATTCGTGCGGCTGGTACATCCCGCCGACGTCGACGCCGTTTTCGACCAGGGCAATGGCGCGCTTCTTCTTGTTGCGGGCATAGCCCACCTCGTCGAGCACCCATTGATGGGTCGTGTAGCCGCCGCCGACCTTCGCATCGCGTTGCGTCAGCAGCGCGATCAGGGCGTGGCATTCGTCGATGCGGCTCTGCACGGCGGGTGTCAGCTGCTCGCCACCGAGGTCCTCGCCGGTTCGTGACACCACGAACTGACTGGCCAGCAACCGGTCGGCGTAGTCGACCAGGCTCCGGTCCTGCTCACGGAAGGCAAAGGCGAGGAAGACTTTCATGGCGAGCTCTCATTCATTGCCGCAAGCGTCTGTCGAGATTGCGCTGCGCCGCACCGGGACGTAAGCGGGCTGCCGGGGTGATGGCGCGTCGAGCGCCGGCGATCGGCCACAGGTGTGGTCCCAATGGGCGAAGGGGGAGTTCGGCGCATATCGCTATCGTTGAGGACCCTGGTTCGCTCCATGATCGGGTGGTCCTTCCGACGCTGTTGGGGCGATGGTACAGCCGCAACTCAGCGTCAGGCAATCGCGCAGCCGGATGCCGACGAGGCAGAGCTTTAGCGCGCCGCCGCATGCGGCGCAGGCGCATCGAGCCCGGGGGGTTTGCTCGGCCGGCAGTTGACAGTGCGGGCAGGTGTGCTATTTTATTAGCACAGTGCGAAGTTTTTAGCAGGAGCCGCCCAGTGCCCCAGCCCTCCCTGAGCCGCCGTGAACGCCAGATCATGGAAATCGTCTATCGCCGCGGCGAGGCGACGGCGGCCGAGATCCAGGAGGAGATACCGGAGCCGCCCAGCTACTCGACGATACGGGCGCTGCTGCGGGTCCTGGTCGACAAGCAGCATCTGCAGCATCGCGAAGACGGGCCGCGGTACGTCTATTCGCCGACAGTTTCACGGCAGAAAGCGCGCGCCGGCGCCCTGGCGCAACTGGTGAATACCTTCTTCGACGGCTCGGCGGCGCAAGTTGTGTCTGCGCTGCTGGGTTCATCCCGGGGGAAACTGTCCAAAGCCGAACTGGACGAGCTGAGCGCGCTGATAACCTCCGCCCGCAAGAAGGGCCGCTGATCGTGTTCGCCCTGTCGACGGTCCTGGCCATCGCGCTGAAGACGTGCCTGCTGGTCATCGTCACGGGCGTGGCGTCCGCCGTCGTGATGAAAAAACCGGCGGCGTACCGGCATTCCCTGTGGACTTGCGCACTCGCGCTCGCCTTGATGATGCCGTTCGCCAGCCTGTACTTGCCGTCGTACGCCGTGATTCCAGTGTCGTGGCAGGCGCCGGAGCGTTGGTGGCCGGAAGCGGCGAGCACCAGCAAATGGTTGCCCATCGCTCACGCTGCGAGCGAACGCAGAGAGCTCACTGCGGACAGCGTGATCGAGGCAGCAGGGTCGATGCTCCCGATCATCTGGTCCGTCGGCGTGTTGGGGTTGTTGATTCGCGACGCCCTCGCCAATGTCGGTTTGATGCGGTGGGTTCGCGGGGCACGTCCGCTTGGATCGAAGCGATGGACCGCGACTCTGGACAGGCTCTCCGGCGAGCTCGGTCTCAGCAGGCCCCTGCGCGTGCTCGAGTCTCCGAACGTGGTCAGTCCGTGCACCTGGGGGTTCGTGCAGCCCGTGCTGCTGCTCCCGCTCGCAGGCAATGAATGGTCCGAGTCACAGCGCCGCCACGCGCTCCTGCACGAGCTTGCTCACATCCGGCGGTTTGACTACCTGAGCACGCTCGTGTCGCGCCTCGCCTGTGCGATCCACTGGTACAACCCCCTGGTGTGGTTCGCCGCCGCGCAGGCACGCAAACTCCAGGAACAGGCCTGTGACGACGCCGTGCTGGCTGCCGGTGGCACGCCATCCGAGTACGCCCAGTTCCTGGTAACTGTCGCCGAGGAAGCGAGCAGCTTTCCTGCCCCGATGCGGATGGCGATCGCGATGGCGCAGCGATCGCTCCTGCATGGCCGCGTCGTCGCAATCCTCGATCCGCACAAGGCACGTGTGCAGCCTGGCTTCGTCGCTTTCCTCGCGGCCGTCGTGCCCTTGTCTGGTTTGATGTTATTGCTCGCCACGACCGCCACGACCGCCACGACCGCCACGACTGCGAACAGCGTGACGACACCTGCGACACCATCGACGACGCCCGCGACACCCACGACCCCGACACCACCTGACCCCCCGGATCCCGTTGAAGCGCTGCCGCCGGTGGATCCGATTCAGCCACTGCCGCCGCTCACGCCTCTCGATCCCATTCCGCCGCTGGATCCTGTCGAAGCGATTCCGCCGCAGCCACCAGTCGAAGCTGTCCCGCCGCTCGACGAACCCGTGCCGCAGTCGTCCGCAGCGCCGGCAGTATGAAACTTCATTCGCAGGTGGCGGGACCGGTGCCAGAAGCAGAAAGATGAAACTGAGCGGGCTCGTCGTCGCGCTGTTCGCCTCGCAGGCGCAACCGGCGCAACCGGTCGCGGCGGACGATCCGCTCATCGGCATCTGGGCGTACGAGACGACGTTCGGTCCGGCTCTGCAGGGCGAGCTGACCGTCAAGCGTGAGGGCTCGAGCTGGCGTGCAGAGATCGCGAGCGCCGAGTCGAGATTCACCGTCGCCGGCGACCAGGTTCGCTTCGCCTTTCCCGGGAATGCCGGCAAGTTCCGCGGCACGCTGATCGACAATGGGCGCGCGCTCGAGGGTTTCTGGCTGCAGCCGTCGGGAGTGACTGAAGAGCGATCCGACCCCGTCGGCTCGCGCCAGGCGTTCGCGACGCCGCTGGAGCTGCAACGTACGGGACGCGACGCGTGGCGCGGCTCCGTCAGTCCGCTTGCGCAGCGATTCACGCTCTACCTGCTGATCTTCCGGAACGCGGAGGGATCGCTCACGGGCGCATTCCGCAATCCGGACTTCAACTTCGAACGGCGGCGCGTCGCATTTTCGCGTGAGTCGAGAAGGCGACGCGGTGCGTTTCAGTGCACAGCTCGAGGAGACGGCGCCGGAGATCGTTCACGACGCAATGCTGGCGAGCGCGCCGGACCGGCTACGGATCTTCTGGCCCGACGTCGGGCGCGTCCTCGATCTGACGCGCCGCACGCCGGCGCAGGCGGCGCATTTCTTCCCGCGTCCGCCGGGCGAGCCGGCCTACGCGTACCGCAGGCCCCCCGAAACCGGCGAGGGCTGGAGGACGGCTCGCGCCAGCGACGTGGGCATCGATGAAGCCGCGCTGAAGCGGCTGGTGCAGCGATTGATCGACGCCGATCCGTCCGTTCGGCGACCCTCACTCATCCATTCGTTGCTGGTGGCCCGGCGCGGCAAGCTCGTGCTCGAGGAATACTTCTTCGGATTCGATCGCGCTACGCCGCACGACCTGCGCTCGGCGGGCAAGACCTTCGCCTCGGTCATGCTCGGCGCGGCGATGCTGAAGGGCGTGAGAGTTGCGCCCGAGACGAAGCTCTACGATCTGCTCGCCGGCATGGGCCCGTTCGCCGATCCCGATCCGAGAAAGTCGCAGATCACGCTCGCGCATCTCATGACCCACACGGCAGGCCTCGCCTGCAACGATAATGACGACGCCTCGCCCGGGAACGAAAACACGATGCAGAGCCAGCGCGAGCAGCCGGACTGGTGGAAGTACACGCTCGACCTGCCGATGGCTCACGACCCGGGAAGCCGCTACGCCTACTGCTCGGCCAACATGAACCTCGTGGGCGCCGCGCTCACGAAGGCAAGCGGGGCCTGGCTCCCGGAGGTCTTCGATCGCACCGTCGCGCGTCCGCTGCAATTCGGTCCCTATCACTGGAACCTCATTCCAACCGATGAGGGTTATCTCGGCGGCGGCTCATGGCTGCGGCCGCGAGATCTCCTCAAGGTCGGGCAGGCATATCTCGACGGCGGCGTGTGGAATGGACGGCGCATCGTCGACTCGTCCTGGGTCGCGCGCTCGACTTCGCCGCACGTAGCGATTTCGCCTGCGACTACCGGGCTCGATGCAGCGGTTTTCCCGGAGTTCTACCTCGAGGGTAGCGACGGCTACGCCTGGCACTCCTACGGGGTTAGTACCGGCGAGCGCGTATATAAAGAGTACGAGGCGACCGGCAACGGCGGCCAGCTACTGATCGTGGTTCCCGACTTCGACCTGGTGGTCGTTCTCACCGGGGGCAACTACCGGCAGGGTGGGATCTGGAGCCGCTGGCGCAACGAGATCGTGGGCGGGGAGATCGTTCCCGCTCTGCGAAGCGGTGCGGGTCGTCACGGCGACGCCGCACGCCGGCGCGGGGACGGCAGCGAACCTGTACACTGATTCCCCCGGCCGCGCGTCCGCGCTCGACGATTCCATAAGCGCGGCAGCGCACCGACTCCAAGCTGGTTGCCCGCTATCCTTCGTGGTTGCACCGAGCCAGGCTTCTCGCACTCTCGCGGGAAGCGTAAGTCCTGCAGCGATGCGCCATACGTGCGGTTCCGACGAAGCGGGACGGCAGGCGCCCAGGGCTGACCCCACATTCTTCGGGTACGGTCATCCGACCGCCATCAACGACCAGCACTCTTTATTGCAACGGAGAAACAACGTGTACACGAAATATCGCAAGTTACTACTCGCGTCGAGCATCGCAATGGCGATCGGCGCGTCGAGCGGCGCATCTGCCGCAGATCCTGTGGCATCTGCCGCAGATAAGGTGTCCCAGGATGTCACCGAGGCACGGCAGGAAACTCAGATCTGGACGACCTATGCATTGAGTCCCTATCTTCGCGCCAACGACCTCAAGGTGTCGATCGACGACGGCAAGGCCACGCTGACCGGCAAGGTCGAGGAAAGCGTCAGCAAGGACCTGGCTGAGCAGATCGCGCTCGGCGTCGACGGCGTCAAGAAAGTGGACAACCAGATCGTGGTTCAGGCCGACTATGTGCCGACGCGGTCCTTGGAACGCAGCTACGGCGAGGTGGTTGACGATGCGACCATCACATCCGCAGTCAAGTCGAAGTTGATGTGGAGCAAGCACACGGGTGGCCTGGCCACCAACGTCGATACGAAACGTGGCAAGGTGAAGCTCATGGGCACTGCCGACAGCGCGGCGTCCAAGGAACTCGCCGGCCGGCTGGCAATGAACACCCGCGGCGTCGTGTCGGTGGACAATCAGCTGGTGGTCGACAACGCGAAGACGAGCGTCGCCGCAGCGGCCAGGACTTCCGCGCAGGGTGCGGGAGGGGACATGGCTGACGGTTGGATCACGACGAAGGTGAAGTCCACCTTCATGTATTCGACCAATGTCGACGGTTCCGATATCGCGGTCAGCACCAATGGCGGCATCGTCACGCTGACTGGCAAGGTGGACAGCGGGGCCGAGCGCGCCCTGGCCATCGAGCTCGCGCAGAACGTGCGCGGCGTCAAGAGCGTCACCTCCAAGGCTCTCACGACGTTGTAAATTGTCGAAAGACCGCCGCGCGTCCCGATTCACGGGAATGCGCGGGGTTCAGAGTAGGGTCGATGACATCTGTTCATGGTGATCCGGGGCTCGCAAAGCGTCAGCTGAGCGGGCCCTTTTTTTGTGCGTCCGGGTTCTGCCTCAGGCACTTCGCGCCGCTCGCCGTCGGTCTGCTCAGCATGCATGGCTGTGCGAGTCTCCCGGACGCCGAGCGCGAAATGGGGGTACCGCACGCTCAACAAGTGGAGTTCGAGGGCGCGCACGGCCCGGTCTCCGTGGCAAGGAGTGACGCCATCATCGTCCGCCTCGAAGGCAATGACGGCGCCTCCGCAGTGCTGCAGAAACATCTGGCATACGAGCAGGCGGTCAATGCCGATAGCCCGCTGGTGCTGGGCAACAAACTGACCCTGCTTCAGAACGGTCCCGCGACCTACCAGGCGATGTTCACGGCGATTCGCGAGGCCGGGGACAGCATCAACCTGGAAACCTATATCTTCGATGACGACGAGGCCGGCGAGGAGTTCTCCACCTTGTTGCTGGAGCGGCAGGCCGCCGGTGTTCAAGTCAACGTGATCCACGACAGCGTCGGCGGCATCATGACGCCGACGACTTTCTTCGACCGGCTGCGGGACGGCGGCATTCAGGTGCTCGAGTTCAATCCGGTGAACCCGCTGGCCGGCAACAAGCAGGCATGGCTGCTCAACAACCGCGATCACCGCAGGCAGCTGGTGATCGACGGGCGCACCGCGTTCACCGGCGGGGTCAACATCAGCGACACGTACTCGAGCGCGCCGGTGGGCAAGCGCGCCAGGAAGAAGCGCGACCTCGCCCGGAACCCGACCGTCGGCTGGCGCGATACGCACATTCAGATCGAAGGACCGGTAGTCGCCGAGTTCCAGAAACTGTTCATGGATACCTGGGCTCGGCAGAAGGGTGCGCCCTGACTCTGATGTCGGCAATCAGTCATGCGGAATCGCAAGTGCACCTCACGATTGCCTATTTCGCGCCGGATCCGCAATTGCTCAAGGCCCTCACCGACGCGGCGCAGCGTGGCGTCGAGGTCACGCTGGTTCTGCCGAGCTACTCCGACTCCGGGGCGATCTTCCACCTCGGCCGTTCGTACTACACGGAACTGTTGCGTGGCGGCGTCAGGATCTACGAACTGCGCGGCGCGGTGATGCATGCCAAGACTGCGTGCATCGACGGCGTGTGGTCCACCATCGGTTCCACGAACCTGGACTGGCGAAGCTTTCTGCACAACGACGAAATCAACGCCGTGATTCTGGGCCGCGGCTTCGCCGCGCAAATGGAAGCTGTGTTCGCCAAGGATCTGGCCGAGTCCGATGTGATCACTCTCGAGCGATGGCGACACCGGTCGTGGATGCTGCGATTGAAGGAGCGCATGGCGCGGCTCGGCGCGTACTGGCTCTAGCCCTGGCCGTGCGCCTGGCGGCCGTGGTGTCGCCCGAAGGGCCTTGCGATTTTCGCCGCAACCCTCAGAAAGGGTCCAATGCGGCGCGGGTTGCGATTCCGGTGCGGCTCGCGGTGACGGCACAGGAGAACCCAGTGAACACCAAAGCTCAGGAAGTATCGACACGCGGCGTGACACGTGTAGTGCGCGGCATGCCGACATCGGACGGCGCGGGCGTGAAGCTGACGCGCGTGATCGGCCAGCCCCAGCTCCCGGACCTCGATCCGTTTCTCCTGCTCGATGAGTTCGGCACCGACAATCCGGGGGACTACATCGCCGGATTCCCCGAGCATCCGCATCGCGGTTTCGAGACGGTGACGTACATGCTCGACGGCCGCATGCGCCACCGGGACAACCATGGGCACGAAGGCGTTCTCGTGCCGGGCAGCGTGCAGTGGATGACTGCGGGCCGCGGGATCGTGCACTCGGAAATGCCGGAGCAGCAGCAGGGCCGCATGCGAGGCTTCCAGCTCTGGATCAACCTGCCGGCGCGCGACAAGATGACGGCGCCGAAGTACCAGGAGTTCGGGCCGGAGAAGATTCCTCTGGCGACGCCCGACCGAGGCGTGCGGGTCAAAGTGATTGCCGGCCGCGTCGGCGACGTGACCGGCCTGATCGTGCAACCGGCGACCGATCCGACATACCTCGACGTTCGAGCTCGGAGCCGGCGCGCGGTTCTCGCACGCCGTGCCTGCGGATCACGCCGCTTTTCTCTACGTCTACGAAGGCTCGGTGCGCGTCGGGACAGGTGATGCGGCGGTCATGGTGAATGCTCAGCAGCTCGCCGTGCTGGGTCCGGGCAGCGAGATCGAATTGGCCGGCCTCACCCCGGGGCCCGACGCGCGCGCGAGCCGCGCCATCGTGGTTGCGGGCCGGCCGCTGCGCGAGCCGGTTGCGAAATACGGCCCGTTCGTCATGAACACCCGGGAAGAAGTGCTGCAGGCGTTCGAAGACTTTCAGAGCGGCAGGTTCTGAGCGCCTGCATGCGCTCGTGGCGAGCGCTGCGCCGACCTCATGACCTCGGAGGTAATTGAGTTCGGCGCCGCCGCTCCCTGGGTTTGCGTCGACGATGCGTCGCAGGACGGCCCGCCTGGCGCCTTACCGGCGCTGCATCGTCCCGGATTTCATGGGCCTCGGGTGCACCCGATCTGATCGCCGAGGAAGCCCTGGCCCTGTGGAGCGCGGGCTTCTAGCGCTGCGATTCGTAGATCCGGCGAACGGATTCCATCGTGTCCGCCTCGTCGGCGCGCTTGTCCTCCCGGTAGCGCTTCACGCGCGCCAGACGCAGCGCGAGGCCGCCGGGATATCTCGGGCTGGCCTGCAGGTCGCTGAACGCGATCTCGACCACCAGCTCGGGACGGACATGCACCGTCCACTCGTCGCGGCGCGTTTCCCGGGCGAGGAATTCCTGCGTCTGCCATTCGAGCATCGCGTCGGTGAGGCCTTTGAAGGTCTTGCCGAGCATGACGTATTCACCCGTGGCGGGATCCAGGGCGCCGAGGTGCAGGTTGGAGAGCTTGCCGGTACGGCGGCCGTGGCCCCACTCGGCGGCGAGGACCACCAGATCGAGCGTATGAGCGCGCTTGATCTTCAGCCAGCCGGCGCCGCGATTGCCCGCTTCGTAGGGTGAATCGAGCGATTTTGCCATCACGCCTTCGTGACCCGCCGCGAGCGCTGCCTGGTAGAACGCCCGTGCGTCCGCCGCGGAAGGGCTGATGAGCCGTGGAATCTGCAACGAATCCGGCAGGGCCTGCGCAAGCGCTCGAAAGCGCTCGTGAGCCGGCAGATCGACGAGATTGCGGCCGTCGAGCCGCAGGCAGTCGAAGAAGAATGCCTGCATCGGCAGCTCGGCACGCAGCGTTTCGACGTCGAGCTTGCGGCCGAAGCGGCGCATCGTGACCTGAAACGGATACGGCCGGCCCGATGCGTTGAATGCGATGGCTTCGCCGTCGAGGATCACTTCGCGCGCCGGCAGCCCGCGCACGAGCTGCGCGATTTCCGGTATCGCGGCCGTGACGTCGTTCAGGTTGCGCGTATAGATCCGCACGGTGTCGGCCGCCTTGTGTACCTGGATGCGGGCGCCGTCCAATTTCCACTCGAAGACCGCGTTGGCGCCAAGCTGTCGCAGAGCTTCTGTCGTATCCGCAGCGGTCTGCGCCAGCATCGGAGCAACGGGGGAGAGCATTTCGAGCTGGAACTGCCCCAGGCCCGCTGCTCCTTCGAGCAACGCGGCACGGGCTACGGCGCCGAGACTCTTCGCATACATTGCCGCACGACGCACCTGCGCCACCGGCAGCCCGGCCGCTGCGGCGATCGCATCGACCATCACGCCGGCCAAGGCACCCTGGCGAAGCTCGCCGACCAGCAGCCGGATCAGAAACTCCCGTTCAGCGGTCGTTGCGAGAGAGAACAGCTCGCGCAATGCCTCGGAGCGCCGGGCCGTTGCGCCTGAACCGCGCATTGCGGCGACCTCGGTGAGGCGCCGGTCGACATCGCCAATCGACAATGTGGACTCGCGCGCAGCCGCGCCGGCGCTCGCCGTCCGCAGTGCTGCGTACCCGATGCCGAAACGTCCTTGCGGTGTTTCTCCGGACAGATACTGGACGCCGGTGTCGATTTCCCCCGGCCCGAGCGCGCGCAGACACGCAGCGAGCTCGCGCACTTTTGCCAGGCGCGCCGGCGTGGCGCTCACTCGTTGCGACGTATCGACCAGGCTGGCGAGCAGAGTCACCGCGCTGCACTGTAGTTTCGCCGAGGAGCCCGGATGATACGGAAGGCCGGGCGGCTGAACTACAGTCAGCCGCTCGGATCGAGCGCGGCTCGCCCGCGTCGATTCTGCTGCCCGACGCGTTCGTTGCGGCACGGCGACCGCCGCCTCGTACGGCAATCAGTCGGTTGCGTCTGACGGCGCGCGCCGGCGTCGGCAAACGAAGACAATGAGGCCGCCGCGGCCGCCGCCGCGCGCCTGGCGCGCAGGCAGAGAAATCCCACGAACTCAATGCCCTGCAGAAATGCACTGACGCATGGCATGGCACTTGCTCAAATTTTGACCAGCACTGGCGACAAAACCCCGACACCTGGCTGCTGCGTTCCGCGGCAGCCGCGCCGGGTGCTTGGCGCGCCGAGAGGGGGAGTCATGCCCAGCAGAATTCTCACCCGGGCCCTCGTGTCCGGCTGCGCTGTGCTCGCATCCATGCTGTCTCTCGCCGTGCAGGCGCAGGATGCGCCAGGCAACCTGCGTGGTTACCTCGGGCCGGCGTTCAAGGCCGGCACTGAAATACCAACGCTGACGCAGCGTCCGCTGCGTCGCCTGACGAACGCAGCCGACACGCTGCGCTACTGGAACCAGATCGCCGTCGATGCGAGTGGGCTCGATCACACCCCGGTGCAGGCCGGGGAGACGCGGCGGTTCGGCGAGCAGCTCGGCCCCGGCCGCTCCAGCCGCGCCATCGCGATCGTGCACATCGCCATTTTCGATGCGGTCAACTCGATCGTCGGCGGCTATCGCAGCTACACCGGCCTGCCGCGCACCTTCGCCGACTCCTCGATCGACGCGGCCATCGCGCAGGCCGCGCACGATACCCTGGCGGCGATGTTCCCGTCGCAAAAGCCGCAGTTCGACGAGCTGCTGGCGCGCGACCTGAAGCTGATTCAGCCGCGCGCTCCGCGCGTCAAGCTGCGCGGCATCGTCATCGGCAAGCTCGCCGCGGCATTGATCGTGGCGCGCCGGGCGAACGACGGCAGCAAACAGGCCGACCCGCTCATGGACGGGGAGTATCCGGGCGGCGACGGGCCGGGCGAATGGCGCCAGGATCCGATCAGCCAGGCGCCGATCGCGCTCGGCTGGAAGTGGGGCGCCGTCAAGCCGTTCGTGGTTCGCTCCGGTAGCCACTTCCGCGCGCCGCCGCCGCCAGCCATGACCAGCGCCGCCTACACGGAAGCGTTCAACGAGGTGAAGTCGCTCGGTGGCGACGGCGTCACGACGGCAACCGATCGTACGGAAGAGCAGACGCAGGTCGGGATCTACTGGGCCTACGACGGCACACCGAGCCTGTGCGCACCGCCCCGGCTCTACAACCAGATCACCACGGAAATCTCCAAGCGCAGCACCAATGTGATTCGACTGGCGCGCCTGTTCGCGCTCGTGAACGTGGCGATGGCGGATGCCGGCGTCGCGATCTGGGAGTCGAAGTATTTCTACAAGACGTGGCGGCCGGTGACCGGCATTCGCGAAGCCGATGAAGGTACCGGTCCCTCCGGCGCCGGTGACGGCAATCCGCTCACGGTGGGGGATGCGACGTTCAGCCCGCTCGGCGCACCCGCGAGCAATCTCCTCGGCAAGAACTTCACGCCACCCTTCCCCGCATACCCTTCGGGGCATGCCGGATTCGGCGGCGCGCTGTTCCAGGTCCTGCGCAACTACTACGGCACCGACCGCGTGGCGTTCACGTTCGTCTCCGACGAGCTCAACGGCGTGACGACGGGCAACGACGGGCAGGTTCGCCCGCTCGTGCCGCGCTCGTTCGAGTCGTTCTCGCAGGCGGAAGAGGAGAACGGGCAGAGCCGCATCTACCTGGGAATCCACTGGACGTTCGACAAGACGGAGGGCATCGCGCAGGGACGGCGTGTGGCGAGCTACGTCTACCGCAATGCGTTTCAGCCCGTGAGCCCCCGAGTCCGCGAGCGATGATCTCGCGGCGTGCTGCAACGCACTCGAACGGCGAGGCCAGCGCGCTCACCGGTCGCGCCCGCGCCATGAAATCGTGACCGCTGTCGCTTGACGTAACGCATTCCCGCAGGCGACGCTTCCACGCCCTGGGGAGCTGACAACAACTGGCGAACGCCCCGCTGGCGGCAACGGGAACGCGTCATGCGACGGGAAGCGCGCGACGATAGTGCTGTGGTGGCGATGATCGGGTCGTCGCCTGCAATGGGCGAAGTCCAGGCCTTGCTCGCACGCATTGCAAAGTGCGATGCATCAGTGCTCGTGGAAGGCGAGACCGGCACGGGCAAGGAGCTCGCGGCCCGGGCCATCCATTATCAAAGCGCACGCTCCGGCCGGCCGTTCGTGCCCGTGAACTGCGGCGCGATTCCTGAGGGGCTCCTCGAGAGCGAGCTTTTCGGCCACACCCAGGGAGCCTTCACCGACGCGCGAAACAGCTCACCCGGCATGCTCGTCCTCGCGCATACCGGCACGCTCTTCCTGGACGAGGTGGACGCCCTTTCGCCCAAGGCGCAGATCGCGCTGCTTCGGTTCCTGCAAGAGCACAAGGTGCGCGCGCTCGGGGCGTCGGCCGAGCGGGAGGTCGATGTCCGCGTCGTCGCGGCTTCGAACCGCGAATTGCAGCAGCTCGCCGCGCAGGGGCTGTTCCGGCAGGACCTGTTCTATCGGCTCAACGTGCTGTTCGTGCATCTGCCGCCGCTGCGTGACCGCGGAGCGGACGTGCTGCAGCTCGCGCAGGCCTTCCTGCAGGGCCTGGCGGCACGCCATTGCCGCGCCGTGCCGGCAATGGATGCGGGCTTCAGCCGCTGGCTCTGTGCGCACGACTGGCCAGGGAACGTGCGCGAGCTGGAAAACCTCATGGAACGCGAATTCCTGCTTTCCGACGGCGCCGCGGTGCTGACGCTGCCGACGGAACAGGCTACCGCCGGGCAGGAACCCAACGAGGGGCGTGCGCAGTCGCGCGGCGATCGCAACTACCGCGCCGCCAAGGCACGCGTGCTCGCGGCCTTCGATCGGCGCTTTCTCGAGGCGCTGATGCGCGAATCGCGCGGCAACGTCAGCGAGGCAGCGCGCACCGCCGGCAAGGAACGGCGCGATCTCGGCAAGCTGTTGCGCAAGTACGCGATCCATCCCGAGAACTTTCGCACCTGATCGAAGTGGGTGGGTTTCCACCCAGTAGCTGTGAATTCGCACCCGGTCCGCCAGCGCGGTCTGCGCCGCGCGCAAGGGCATTCTCCGGCGCGCTCTCTGGGTGTCGTCCAACCCACCCAAAGTCTCCAACCCTCGCCTAACTGACTGAATTCTCTCAACCCTGCAAGTTGGTACGCAGCCTGCACTCAGAACAGGCAGGGCCTGAAACGTGGCGCGGAAGACGGGCATGAACCTCAAGGCGCAAATCCGCCGGTATCTGCTCGAAAACGAGGCGGCTGCCGAGACGAGCGAAGGCGTCATGCGCATCTGGCTGAAACTGCCGCGCGGCGAGCAGCAGCTCGTCGACGTGGAGGAAGCGCTCGACTCGCTGGTGGACGAAGGCGTGGTCGAGCGGCACCAGCTGCCCGGCGGCACCGCCATCTACCGCTGCGCCCGCGAATTACAAGGAGACGCAGGCGCGCAGTGAGGAACTGCGGCGCGTAAGGGATCGTGCACAGCGCACTATTGAACACCAGCGAAGTGCTGCGCAGGTTTCTGCGCACCCAGTTGCAGGCCGTGCCGGCGCTCGGCTTCGGCGGCGCGCGCGTCGTCTCGCTCAACTCGCCGCAGGAGATGCGGCAGGAGCAGGGGGTCGAAGGGCTTTCCGTCTGGCTCTACCGCATCGTGCGCGACGACACGCGGCTCAACATCGCGCCGCGCCGCGTATCGGCGGACGAGCTCGAATACCCGCCACTGCCGTTGCGGCTGCATTACCTGATGACTCCGGTCACCTTTCTCGGTGGCGGAGGCGGGGTGCCGGACACCGAGCAACGCATCATGGGACGCGTGATGCAGGCACTGCACAGCCGGCCGGTGTTGCGCGGGCTGGATTTCGCCGGCACGGAATTCGAGGGCCTGGACGGCGAGCTGCACGTCCTCCTGGAAACGCTTCCGCTCGACGATCTGTCGCGCGTGTGGGACGCGCTCGAAGGCTCGTTCCAGCTGTGCGTTTCCTACGAGGTGAGCATCGTCAACATCGCGGCGGACGCGGTGCGCCAGCGTGCCGCGCCCGTCCAGGTGGCTTTGCCGGATTACGGCGTGGTGGTGTGAGCAGGGCAATGGCACGCACCACGCTCAACGTCCAGGGCAACGCGGTCACGGTGTCGTTCGACGACCCGCCGTTTCTCGCCATGCGCTGGTGGGGTTTGGCCCGGCTGCAGATGACTGACGAGATCACCCGCGAGCCACTGCGTGAGAGCGCCGCACTCAGGCTGTCGCTCGGCAAGCTCGTGCCTCGCGTCGCGCCGGACGGAATCGTCGGTGCGGTGGGCAGGCCGTGGGACATCCTCAACCCGCTCGAGCGGGACGCGGTGCAATTCGACATGCGCGTGACGGCCGCCGGCTATCACGAACGCACGTTCCGGCCCACCGTGCGCGTGCGGCGCTTGCAGCTCACTGCCAACGCCTCCACGGACGTACTGGACGTCGCGCCGGCACCGACCGGGCTGTTCGCCGGGCAGCGCCTCATCATCGGCACGCGTACCGCTTTCGAGTTCGCGACGATCCACTCGGTCGACCTGGGGTTGAGCCAGATCCGGCTCACGGGCAACGTGAGCCGCACGTATACCGTCGGGCCGGGGCTGTTCGTCATCCCGGACGAATTCACGCCGGACCCGGCGATGCAGGGGCAGTTCAGCCTGCATCGCCGCGCAACCGCGATCACCGGGCGTGTGACGCGCAACACCGGGACCATCGTCCCCGTTGCGGGGGCGGAAGTTCGCGTGCAGAGCGTCTGGCGGTTGAGCTCGCAGCCAGGCGCTGTGCCGCCGCCGGATGCACCCTCGGCGCTGTTCCGGCCGCCCGTCGCGCTGCTCAATTCGCCACTCTACGTGGACTATCCGGCGGTCGGCACTGAAGTACGCATGCAGAACCGCCCGTTCGATGCCGGCGTCACGCCGAAGCACCTGCTGGAGCGGGCACCGATTGGCGCACGGGCCATCGAGCTTGGCGACACGACCGGCCTCGGCGTGGGCGACGTCATCTCCATCGATGCGGACGACGCAGAGCGTGAGGAGTTGCTCCCGATCGCGCGCATCAGCGGGGGACAGACGCCAACGGATGCGGCGCGTGTTGCGCTGGAGTATCCGCTGCGGCTGGCGCACGCGAAGGGAATTGTCGTTCGTCGCCTGCAACCCTTCGCCGGGGTGGCGCCGTTGCGCGCGCTCACTCAGGAAGCGCTCGCGGGCGACGAAGTGCTGCTGCTGGACATGACGGCGGCAGGCAGCGAGGGCCAGGTGGAAGTGTTTCATCCGGGCCCGCCGCCGCGCCTGAGCTATCACCGCGTGCGCCGCTACGTCGCGACCAGCGGCGCGAACGGCGTGTTTCGCTTGCCCGTGGCGCGCACCAACCGGCTGGTGATCGCGGCCTTCGGGCCGCCGCCGCTGTTCAACCTCACGGCGCCGCCGCTGTTGATCGAGCCGGACTATTCGAGCGACGAGAACCGCGTGGACTTCTTCATCTCTTGAGCCGAGGAGAGCCGACATGCCCGAATATCTAGCACCTGCCGTCTATGTCGAGGAGGTCGACACCGGTTCGAAGCCGATCGAAGGCGTGAGCACCAGCACTGCCGGCATGGTCGGCGTCACCGAGCGCGGGCCGGTGAACATCCCGGTTCTCGTCACCTCCTTCGGCGAATACCGCCGCTGGTTCGGGGACATGCTCAACCCGGCGGACTTCGCGCCGCACTGCTACCTGCCGCACTCGGTGGAAGGCTTCTTCGGCAACGGCGGCAAGCGCGTCTTCATCACGCGCGTCGCCGCGGACGAGGCGGATACGGCCCGGCGGCTGCTGTTCGAACAGCAGGCGACGCCCGCTTTCGAGACGACGCTGCTCGCGCGGATCGTCCCGAACGACACGCGTGCGCTGTTGCTGGGCGACCCGGCGATCGTGCTCAACGACTGGCTGCGTGTCGGCAGCGGAGGCGATGCCGAATACGTCCAGGCCTCGGCGCCGGACGTCGTGCCGCCGGCCGCGCGTTCCGTCGCGGCACTCGGCGTGCCGCTGGGTTTCCCCTATGCGCAGGCCACGAAGACCGTGCGCAACGTGGTATTGCCGGCGGCGGCCGTGGCAACGGCGACGACTGCCGGGGCCGTCGAAATCGGCGCGTCCATTCTGCGTCTCGAAGCCATTGCACCTCCGGCGGCAGCCATTCAGCAGGGCACCGTGCTGCGCATCACCGCGCCGGGCGCCGGTTTCGTGGGCGACGAGGAGTTCGTGATCGTCGCCTCCGTCACGGGCGAGCAGGCGGCCCGCACCGTCACTCTCGCTACGCCGGCCCTGTTGCGGCATCCGACCGCTTCGAACGTGCAGGTCTACACGGCAGCGGGGTTCCTGGGCGCGGCGGCGGCGGTGACGACGACGCGTCCGCTGCAGGCGGGCGACACCATACTGCCGGAGCTCTCCGCCGCTCCGGGCGCAGGCGGCACGATCGTGTTCATCAACGACGGCGCCATTCCGGCCGCGGACGTGAATACGGCGCCGCCGCGCGAAATACGGCGCATCGGCGACCTGCGCCGCGTGACGCTGTCGCTCGGCGCGTACGTCGAGTATCCGCCCGGATCAGTCGTGCAGCACGTCAATCGCGCCGACGCCGCGGTGGCGCCCGGGCGCGATCTCGCCGTCGACGTCGCAGCCGGCAGCACCGTCGTCGAGCTGAACGACCGCCGCGCCATCACGGTGGGTACGGTGTTGAGGTTCGGCGCCATCGGCAGCGCGGACGTGGAGTACCTCACCGTGCGCGAGGTGCCGAATCAATCCGCCTCGACAGCGGTGGCGGACCCGGGGCGCGTGATCCTCGTGCACGCCTTGCAGCGACCGCACACGGCGGGCGCGCTGACCGTCACGTTGCAGACCGTGACCGTGGTGGGTATCGAGGACAACCAGGCTGCGCTCTCTCTGCCGATCGTTCCGGGCGAAGCCGTGGCGACGTTCCCGAACGTGCGCACTGCAGCGCCCATCTGGCCGCCGGACGGTCCGCCGCCCGCGCTGCCGCTCACGCGTCTGCTGCGCATCACGCTTCCGGATGCCCGCGTCTATCTGCACCGCATGGTCGCGGCTGCAGCGGAAGTGGTGCACGAAGTGCCGATCCTCACGCAGTTCCGTGTCGCGCACGGGGCTGGTGCAGCCATGACCTCTGCGGCGCGCCTGCTGCGCGTGCAGGCGCTGGACCTGGGCGCGTGGGGCAACCGGCTGCGCATCTCCTTGCGCCGGCAGAACCCGCCGATCGTGCGCACCACCGTTCGTGACAGGGTGGGCAATGCCCTCAAGCTGAGCTCGTCCTCGGGCGTGGAGGTGGGAACCATCCTGCAGGTCGTGGACGCGAACGGCGAGCCGGTGGGCGCGCCGTTCAAGGTGGAACGCATCGACCGGCAGAATTCCTACGAGCTCACCTTTCCCGCGGCCAACCCGCCCGATCCCGCGGCCGCGATCGGTGCGCGCGTGGAATCGGTGGAATTCGAGCTCACCGTGCGGCTGCTGCGCCAGCCGGATCCGGCGCAGCCGAACCGCAACAACCAGGTCATCGACAGCGAGGTGTTTCGCAGCCTGTCGCTCGATGACCGCCACAGCCGTTACGTGCACAAGGTGATCGGCACCACCTGGGTACCCGGCGCGCCGGGCGACCTTGATCAGGACGGCAACGCGCTGCGCCGCGTGGACCGGCGCTCCGAAGGCGAATCGCAATACATTCGCGTGCGCGACCTCGCGCAGGATCTGGCGCCGGCCGCGCGCCTCGCGGAGCTGGCCCGCATCCGCATGTCGCCCGATCTGCTGCTCGACACGCTGGCGGACGGAACGACACAGCCGAGCCGGCTCGCGCTGGACGGCGGCGATGACCAGATTCCGGGGGTCAATGACGACACCTGCATCGGCGCGGACGCGGCGGAGCCGATCAACCGCACCGGGCTCCAGACGCTGCGCAACGTCGAGGAGATCAGCATCGTCGCGTGTCCGGGCGAGACCTCGCCGGCTCTGCAGAACGCGCTCATCAACCACTGCGAGCTGATGCGCTACCGCTTCGCCGTCCTGGACGGCAGCCCGCCGCCGCGGGACACGATCGCGGACGTGCAGTCCCAGCGTTCGCAGTTCGATACGAAGTACGCGGCGCTCTACCACCCGTGGGTGTTGATACCGAACCCCTACGCGGCGACTCCGGGCGTGGTGCAGGACTATCCGATTCCGCCCTCGGGACACATGATCGGCATCTACGCGCGCACCGATATCGAGCGCGGCGTGCACAAGGCGCCGGCGAACGAGGTGGTCCGCGGCGTGACGGGCCTGCGCCGCACGCTCAACAAGGAGCAGCACGACATCCTCAATCCGTACCCGGTCAACATCAACGTGATCCGCGACTTCCGTCCCAACAACCGCGGCATCCGCATCTATGGCGGGCGAGTGATCACCAGCGATTCGGACTGGAAGTACGTGAACGTGCGCCGGCTGCTCATCTTCATCGAGGCGAGCATCGATCGCGGCCTGCAGTGGGTGGTGTTCGAGCCGAACGCCGAGCCGTTGTGGGCGCGCGCCCGGCGCTCGGTGAAGAACTTCCTGACGGTCGTCTGGCGCAACGGCGCGCTCGAGGGCACCGCCCCCGAGGAGGCGTTCTTCGTCAAGTGCGACCGCACGACGATGACGCAGACCGACATCGACAACGGGCGGCTGATCTGCAGGTCGGCGTTGCGCCGGTGAAGCCGGCCGAGTTCGTGATCGTCCGCATCGGCCTGTGGACGGCGCACGCGGACGAGTGAGCTCGAGGCACTTTGAGGAGACAGCCATGGCAGACGATCCGTTTCGTTCATTCAACTTCGCGGTCGAGATCGGCGGCGAGGACATCGGCGGTTTCAGCGACGTTTCGGGCCTCACCGGCGACGGCGACGCCTCGGAATATCGCGAGGGGAGCGATCTGCAGCAGAACGTGCGCAAGCTGATGGGGCTGCGCAAGTACACGCCGATCGTCCTGAAGCGCGGCTACACCACCAACCGCAAGCTGTGGGACTGGTACGACGCCGTGCGCAAGGGCAAGCCGGAGCGCAAGGACGTGACCATCACCCTGCAGAACGAAGAGCACGTACCGGTGCTGCGCTGGAGCGCGGAGAACGCATGGGTGAACAAGATCGAGGGTCCCACGATGAAAGCGGCGGCCAACGAGATCGCGATCGAGTCCGTGGAGATCATCCACGAAGGCCTGACGATGGAAGTCGTCGATCAGGGCTGAGGGCCGGATGCGCGTCTACGACACGCCCGGCGTCTACTACGAGCGCCGCGACACGTCCGGCGGCGGCGTCAACACGCTGCGCTCGGATATTGCCGCGTTCGTCGGCATCGCGGAGCGCGGCCCGGTGGGCTTGCCGGTGCCGATCGAATCGTGGAAGCAGTTCCAGGCGCACTTCGGCGGCTTCACGGGCAGCGGCTACCTGGCCTATGTCGTGCGCGCGTTCTTCGAGAACGGCGGGCGGCGTTGCTGGGTGGTGCGCGTGGGTTCCGAGGTGACGGCGGCCGCCTCGCTCCGGGTACGGGACAAGTCGGGGCTCAACGGCTGGCGCATCGAGGCTTCGAGCGCCGGCGTGTGGGGCAACGACCTCGAGGTGCGTCTGCGTGAGCGGCGCCGCAGCCAGACGCGCGGCGAGCTCACGCCGACCAGCCGGGACTTTCTGTCGGTGCAGTCGACCGCGGGGCTGGCGCGCAACGACCTGGTCGAGCTGCGGCAGGGCGCGAACGTGGAGCATCTGGTCGTCGCCAACGTGGAGCAGAGCGCGCGCCGGGTGTCGTTCGTGGACGCGGCCGTGCACCCGCGGCCCTGGTTCCGCAGTGTGCCGGGCACGATCCAGGCCGGCTTGGAGATTCGCATCGATTCGATCGCGTACACGCTCGAGCTGCGCGAGGCGGGCACGCTCGTACGCGTGTATGACGAGCTGAGCGTCGTGCCCGGCCACCGTCGCCATGCTCCGGGTTTTCTGCCCTCGCTCCTCGAGCAGTTGCACGCGAGCATGCCGGGCGAGAGCCCGGGAGATGCGCAACTGCACAGTGACACGCCCTTCGCGGGCGGCCGTTTTCCTCTGCCGCCGCTGCCGGAGCCGCTGTCGATTCTCGCGCTGGACCCGGTCGCGGCTGCCGCCGACTTCCCGCGTCCGCTCGATTTGCCGGCGGCGCCGAACGGGCGGGGCTTCCGGGCGCCGCTGCGCGGCGGCGCGGACGGGCTCGCCGCGCTGCGCTATCAGGATTTCCTGGGCGAATCCTTCGAGCCGAACGACACCGATGCCGACACGCAGCGCAAGCGGCGTGGCCTCGCGGCACTGGAGCAGGTGCCGGAGATCGGGCTGGTCGCGATTCCCGACATCAACATCGATCCGCGCGACGTCCGCTTCGCCGAGCCGCCGGCGCCGTGCGTGCCGGACCCGTGCCTGCCAGCGCCGAATCTGCCGACCACCGCTACCGCGCGCTCAGTGGGTGACCTGCCGCCGCGCTTCTCCGACGGCGAAGTGCTCATCGTGCAGCGGGCGCTGGTCGAAAGCTGCGATCGGCGCGCGGACCGCGTCGCACTGCTCGATCCGCCGCTGTCGGCCGTGCGCGATCCGCGGCTCGGCATCGATTCCGTGCAGCGCTGGCGCCAGAATTTCGATTCCAGCTACGCCGCGCTGTACTTTCCCTGGACCGACGTTGTGGACCCGCTGCGGCTGCAGCGCGCGCCGACCCTGCGTATCCCGCCGTGCGGGCACGTCGCGGGTCAGATCGCGGAATGGGACCGGCGCAGCGGCGTGCATCGCGCGCCGGCGAACTCCGCGCTGAACTGGATACAGGACGTTCTCGTTCCCCGTGGACGACACCCTGCACGGCGAGCTTAATCCGCGCGGCATCAACGCGATCCGCGCGCTGCCGGGCCGCGCGATCCGCGTCTACGGCGCGCGCACGCTGGCGAGCGATCCGGCGCTGCGCTTCCTCAACGTGCGCCGGCTGCTCATCTCGATCCGCCGCGCCATCGACGTTGCGATCCAGTGGGCGACGTTCGAGCCCAACAGCCTGCTCACGCGGCTGAAGCTGGACCTGTCGATCCGCAGCTACCTGCGGGAGATCTGGGAGCGCGGTGCGCTGATGGGCGCCGCTCCCGACGAAGCCTTCTTCGTCCGCTGCGACGACGCGAACAACCCGCCCGCGGATCGCGACGCCGGCAGGCTGATCATCGACATCGGCGTGGCGCCCTCGATTCCCTTCGAGTTCGTGGTGCTGCGCGTGGGGCGGCAGAACAACAGCTTCGAATACGCGGAGCTGGGCCAGACGGTGCTGCGAGGCTGACCATGGCGCTGCTCCCCATCGATGCGCTGCGAACCGACCCGGTGCTCAACCACAACTTCGTGGTGAGTCTCATCGACACCAGCAGCGTGCTGAGCACGGTGCTCTCCGGCGCGCTGTCCGCCGTGCTGGACGTTGCCGTCGGCGGCTTTGCGGAGTGTTCCGGCCTGGAAATGTCGATGGAGGTGGAGAGCTACAAAGAGGGCGGCAACAACGGCACGCTGCTCAAGTTTCCAGGCCGCATCAGCTGGACGAACATCACCCTCAAACGCGGCCTCGCGACCAACACCTCGCTGTGGGACTGGTACTACGGCTACGTCGAGGGCCGCGGCAAGCGCCGCGACGGGCTCATCGTGCTCATGACCGAGCTGCACGTGCCCAACAACATCTGGTTCTTCCGCAAGGGGCTGCCGATGAAGTACACCGGCCCGTCGCTGAACGCGACACAAAACCAGGTCGCGATCGAGCAGATGGAAATCGCCCACCAGGGCATCTACCAGCTGCCGGGCGTGGGCCTCGGCTCTGGTCTCGCCAACGCCATCGCGGGCGGCGGCGTCGGCGGCATCGTGCAGGGCGCCGGCTCGCTCGGCGGAAGGTTCATCTAGCCATGCAGGTGCACATCAACGAAGTGGTGAGCCGCGTGCGCGCCGTGGACGGTGAATCCCTGCTGACGCGCGACGTGCTGCAGAGGATCGTCTCGGCCGTCGTCGAGGCGATGAACGAGGCGCGCGCGCAGGAACGCTCGCTGCAGCACGACACGCGGCTGGATACGCCGGCCGGCGGTGCGGGAGAGCCGTGATGCAGGTGAAGAAGGCCACCATCCACGTCGAGTGGAGCAACCCGAAGCGACCGCGCACGCCGATCGAGGTGCAGTACAACCCGACGGACTTCACGCTCGACAAGTCCGTGCAGCTCGCGGAAGTGGGCATCATGGGCATCGACGCGCCGCTGCAGCAGTTCATGCGCGGCAAGGCCGAGAAGCTCACCCTCAAGCTGTTCTTCGACACTTCCGATTCAGGCCTGGGGCCGGGCGCGACGAGCGTCACGCGCCTCACGGACCGCGTCTACGAGCTCGTCAAGATCGAGCCCGAGCGGCACGCCCCGCCGATACTCACTTTCGTCTGGCACAAGGATTTTCCCGGCAGCTCCATCGGCGACCCGATGGCCGATGCTTCCAATGCGATGGACAAGGCGCTGGCGGCCGCGAGCTCGTTCCCCGTCGCCGGCCCGATCATCGGCGCGGTGAGCGGCGCCATCGCCGCGGTGTCGGCGTTCTCGGAGGCGCTGGGCGGCCGGCGGCAGTCCTTCCGCTGCGTGATGGAGAGCTGCAAGCAGGAATTCACGCTGTTCAGCTCCGAAGGCGTGCCGCTGCGCGCCAACGTCACGGTGACCCTGGTCGAGTACCTCACGCTCGAGGACCAGCTCAAGCGCCTGCACCTGAGCTCGCCGGACAAGACCCACGGCTACGTCACGGAGCGCGGCGACTCGCTGGCGAGCATTTCGCAGCGTTTCTACGCGACGCCTTCGGAATGGCGCCGCATCGCCGACCACAACCGCATCGAGGATCCGCGGCGTTTCCCGGTGGGGCGTTTCATGGAAGTGCCGCGCATCGAGTAGGCCATGCCCAGCGTCAAAGTGCACGAGGAAGGCAGGGATCTGTACGACGGTTTTTACGTGCCGCGCTTCGAAGTGCGCGCGGGCGGCGTGAACATCGCGCCCGCGATCGTGCGCGACATCACCTCGGTGACCTACAAGGACAACATCAAGGAGATCGACAGCTTCATGCTCACCGTCAACAACTGGGACGCGCGCGAGCGCGCCTTCCGCTACATCGGCGCGGAGGCCGCGGAGGCCGACCCGGACCCGGACAAGGCGCAGCGCTTCCGCATGTTCGAGCCGTGCGCGCGCGAGCTCGAGCTGGCGCTGGGCTACGGGTCGACGCTCACCACCATGGTGAAGGGCACCTGCACGACGCTGGCGCCGAGCTTCCCCTCCGAGGGTCCGCCCATTCTCACGGTGAACGCGCTCAACGTGCTGCAGAAGCTGCGCAAGAAGAAGCACCAGCGCAACTTCGAGAACCAGACGCCGAGCGCCATCGCCAGGAAGGTCGGTGCGGACCTGCCGCTGAAGGTGGAGACCAACCCACGCAAGCCGCGCGAGGAGAAGCTCGAGTACGTGGCGCAGAGCGATTCCTTCGACATCGACTTCCTGGTGCTGCTCGCCCGCAGCGTCGACTACGTCGTCTACGTGGGCCAGCGGCAGAGCCGCGACCGCAAGAAGATGGAGGATTTCCTCTACTTCGGCGTCTCGGACGACACGCACCCGGCGCAGCGCAAGGTCACCTACGAGCTGGAGTGGGGCAAGTCGCTCATCGAGTTCAAGCCCTCGCTGTCCACGTCGCAGCAGGTGAAGTCGGTCGAAGTGCGCGGCTGGGACCGGGCGAAGAACAAGGCGATCCGCGAGATCGTCAAGCTCGACGATGCGGGCATCAAGATCAACAAGGATTTGCACGGCCTCATCACGCGCGCCGAATGCGAGCCGCGCGAGGAGGTGGTCGTCAAGGAGCCGATGCGCACACCCGCCCAGGCCAAGCAGCGCGCGCTGGCGAAGCTCTCCGAGAAACTGAAGGAGCTGGTGACGGCGAAAGGCATCACCGTCGGGCTGCCGGATCTGCGCGCCGGCCAGAAGGTGCGCATCCGCGGCGTCGGCGCGCGCTTCTCGGGTACCTACTTCGTCACGGATACCGAGCACACGCTCGACGACAAGGGTTACTTCACCAAGTTCGGCGCGCGCCGCGAGGAACCGGAGGAGGCAGGAGGGCCATGAAAGTCGCGCAGGAAGGTGTGCTCACCGCGTTCGTGGAGGACGTGGACGCGGAGCAGGGGCGGGTCAAGGTGCGCTACCGCGCGCGCGAAGAGGAGCTGGTGAGCCCGTGGGCGCCGGTCGCCGCGGCGCTCTCCGGCAAGGGGCGTGGCGCACTGTTCATGCCGGAAGTGGGCGACGAGGTGCTGGTCGCCTTCGCGGACGGCGATTTCTGCAACCCCTTCGTGCTCGGCTTCCTGTGGAACGGCGTGCAGAAGTCGCCCGAAAACACGCCGGACAACCGCGTCATCGTCACCCCCGGCGGACATCAGCTGCGCTTCGAGGACAAGAAGGGCGCGCAGCGCATCGTCATCAAGTCCAACAAGCACACGGTCACGCTCGACGACGATGGCGGGCCGCCGTCGATCACGCTGCAGGCGGGCACCTCCGGCGTCGGCGTCACGATCACGATGACGGCACAGGGCTCGCTGACGATCAGCGTCGGTGCGACCAACCGCATAGAGGTCGGGCCCTCCGGCCTGTCGCTGACGACGCCGTCGCCGGTGCAGGTCAACTGCTCCACGGCGAATATCACGGCGGCGGGAGCCACGAACCTCACCACGGGAATCCTGAACGTGAGCGCCGGCGCCGCGGTGTTTTCCGGCGCCGTCATCGCAAGCACCGTCGTCGCCAGTTCCATCGTGAGCCCGCTGTACTCGCCGGGCATCGGCAACCTCGTCTGACACAGCCATGGCCGCACTCGCACTCACCGCTCCGCAAGCCCTGCTCGATCCGCCAGGGGCGCCTGCCTCGCTCGAGAGGCCGCTCACCGTGTCACTCGGCCCAGTCGCGTTTCCAGCGGGTGCACCAGTGACGCAGGCGCAGGCCGGCAAGGCGGGCGTCTTCGTGTATCGCACGGCGAGCGCCGGCGCGCCCGAGGAAGTGTGGAACGAGAAGGAACAGAGCTGGCAGGCGCCGCCGGTGGACCTGGGAGCGCTGCAGCCGACACCGTTCAGCTTCAAGGAGGGCGAGCCGCAGCCGTGGCAGGCACTCGTGATCGCGGCGGGCCAGAAGGACAAGAGCAAGGCGGACCGTTTCGACAAGGCGGCCGCCGGATTTCCGGCGTATCGCGCGCGCGCCTGGATCGAGGCGATCGACAGCGGCGTCAAGCACACGGGCTCGTCCGCGCCGAGCAGCGACTGGACGTACGTGAGCGAAGCCGAGAAGGCGCGCGCCGGAATCATCTTTGACAACTCCAAGACCCAGCCGAAGGACGCAACGCTCGCGCGGCTGTTCGTCAAGGACGCGGGGCTCACGGGCGCGGCCTTCGTCGAGGTGCGCGCGACCGGCGGCAACGAGGTGCAGATCGCGCGCTGCGACGCCGCCGGCAACCCCCTCGCGACCATCACGATCGCCGGCAACGGCGAGATCCGCATCAGGCCCGTTGCGCCCGCGAAAGTGGTCATCGACGGCGACCTCGAGTGCGGCCGTATCCGCTACCAGCCGTTCGGCGGCGGCAACAAAGTCGATCTCTAGCAGGGGAAGGGACAGATCATGCCGCAGCAAGCCGCAGCGAGAACCCGGGACTTCCTGGGCGTCGGCTGGAAGTTTCCGCTGCAGGTGACGCCGGGCGGGGCGATCGCGCAGGCCAGGTTCGAGCGCCGCGTGGAGGAATCGATCTACCTGATCCTGAGCACTGCGCGCGGGGAGCGGCCGATGCTGCCGGACTTCGGCTGCGGCATCCACGAGCTGGTGTTCGCGGAGAACAATACGCAGAACGTCGCGATGGTGACGCACCTGGTGCGCGAGTCGCTCATCAAGTACGAGGCGCGCATCGACGTGCTCGACGTGGGCGCCGACAGCCCGCCGGAGCAGCCGAACCTGCTGCTCATCCGCGTGAACTACCGCGTGCGCGTCACCAACGCCATCGGCAACCTGGTGTATCCGTTCTATATCACGGAGGGCCGTTGAGTCATGCCTCTCGACAAGGCATTGCCGGTCATCGACGACCGCCGCTTCAACGACATCTCCGAGGAGCTGCGCACGCGCATCGCGCGCTACGCGCCGGAGTGGAAGCCCGAGGCGGTGTGGTCGGACTTCAACGTCAGCGATCCGGGCATCATCCTCGCGCAGACCTTCGCGTGGCTGAGCGACATGATGCTCTATCGCATGAGCAAGGTGCCGGACCTGAACTACGTGAAGTTCCTGCAATTGCTCGGCATCGAGCTGCGCGAGGCGCAGCCGGCCACGGCCGAAGTCACCTTCCCGGTGCTGGAGGCCCACGCCAAGCCGTTCGTGGACGTGGCGCCGCGCACGCAGGTGTCGGCGAGCGTGGAAGGGCAGCCGCCCGTCGTCCTCGAAACGGACCGCGCGCTGCGCGCGATCACTGCGCAGATGAAGGTCGTGCAGACGGTGGACGCGGGTGGCGCGCTGGATCGCAGCAAGCTCAACGACGAGGCCGGTGGCACGTACCAGCCTTTCGGCGATCTCGCCCCGCCCGACAACGCGCTCGAGCTCGGGTTCGGTTACGCGACCGGCTACCCGACGCCGGAGGAATTCCCGGAGCTGACGCTCGATCTCATGGTGTGGACATCGAGCCGCGCGACGGGGCGCGCGGTCGTGGCGTGCGGCCTGCCGACCAGCACGACCTATTCGCCGGCGAAGCTCGAGTGGGAATTCTGGGACGGTGCGGACTGGCAGGCGATGCGCGTGCTGCGCGACGAGACGCTCGCCCTGTCGCGGTCCGGGCGCATCCTGCTGCGCACTCCGGCGGTGGGCGCGATGAAGCGAGGCTTCCAGGGCGCCTACCTGGACGACGGCGCCAGTCAGCCGCTGTTCTGGATTCGCGCTCGCGTGAAAGAGAGCCAGTACGACCGCGTGCCGGAGCTGGTGGCGGTGCGAACCAACACGGTATCGGCCACGCAGGCGGAAACGGTCAGCAACGAGGTGTTGGGCGGCACCGACGGGCGGCCGAACCAGGCCTGGCTGCTCTCGCATCGGCCGGTCATCCCCGGAAGTGTGCGCATCACGATCGACGATGGCACCGGCCCGCAGCCCTGGACGGTCGTGCCGGACCTGGTCGCGTCGGGTCCCACGGACGCGAATCTCGCCGTCAACTACACCAGCGGGCAGGTGCAGGCCGGCGACGGACTGAGCGGCGACATCCCGGTCGCGAACGCCAACAACCCGGATGCGAACGTCGTGGCCGTGGAATATCGCTTCGGAGGCGGCGTGCGCGGCAACGTCGCGGCGAAGTCCGTGAGCACGCTGCTGAGCACCGTGGACGGCCTGGACCCGGACAAGGTCACCAACCTGTTTGCGGCAGTGGGCGGACGCGAAGAGGAAACGCTGGACGAAGCCAAGAAGCGCGCCCGGCTCGGCATGCGGGCACGCTGCCGTGCGGTCGCGGCCGACGACTTCGAGTATTTCGCGAAGCAGGCCGCGAACATCCGCCGCGCCAAGGCGCTGCCGCTGCGCAATCCGCAGTTTCCCGGCGTGACGGTGCCGGGAGCGGTCACGCTCATCGTCGTGCCGGATGCGGACCCGAAGGTGCCGAACCCGTCGCCCGGCGAGGCGACGCTGCGCACGGTGTGCTCCTACCTGGACCAGCGCCGCCTCATCACCACGGAACTGTACGTCGTCGCGCCCGTGTACCAGGAGGTGAGCGTGCAGGTGCAGGTCCTCGCCCGCGACGACGCCGACATCGGCGAGGTGCGCGACGCAGTCGAGCAGGCGCTTACGTGCTATTTCCATCCGCTGCTGGGCGGGGATGACGGCGCCGGCTGGCCGTTCGGCGAGACGATCCGCTATTCGAAGGTGTACCAGCGCGTCTTCGCCGTGCCCGGCGTGGATTCGGTCGAGACGCTCGTCATCAGTCTCCAGGGCGAGCCGCAGCAGGAGTGCCGCGACGTCCCGATCCGCGACGACGCGTTGCTGTACTCGACGCACCACGAGGTGGGCGTCGACTTCAAGTACGCGCAGGAGGCCACGTGAGTGCCGTGCAGCAGCTGCCGCTGGTGCCCGAGCCCCCGCACGACCCGACGTTGTTCGTGCTCGCGGGAACCATCGGCCCCGACGCGCGCATCGGCTTCAAGGTCGGCCAGAAAATGGGCGGCAAGGGCGGCCTCGACAAGGTGCGCATCGCGCAGGCGGGCGACTGCTCCTGCCTCGTGCTCGCACCCGGTGTCGCGGGTGCGCGGCGCTGGGACGAAGCCTACGGCAGCTTCGGCGGCCTGCGGCTGCCGGCGAATGTCGCCGTGGCAGAGAGTGGCGATATCTACCTTCTCGACCGCACGCGCGGCGTGCTGCTGCGCTTCGACCCCTGCGCCTGCGAATTCCGCGAGGTGAGCTGCCATGGCTCGAGCGCGCGTGCACACGACGAGGCCTGGTTCGTCGGCGCGACGGCGCTTGCGATCTGTCACGGCGATCTGTTCGTGGCCAACCCACGGCTCGGGCGGGTGCTGCGAATCGCGCTGAACGGGCTGCTGATGCGCGCCGCGCTGCGTGTGCCGCGTCGCGGGCAGGGATCGCTGCAGCCCGGGCTGACGTGGCGTCCTTCCGCGCTCGCGATCGACGGCGCCGGGCGGCTCTGGGTGGGCGATTCGACCAACGGACGGATCGATCGCTTCGGACCCGACGGCAAGTGGATCGAGCCTGGCTGGCCCGGGCTCGTATCCCCAAGGCATCTCGCCGTGGATTGCAATGACCGCCTCTACGTGCTCACAGAAGGGGACCCCGCCGTTGCGAACACATTCGACGCCGGCACGCTCACGCCGGTTGCGGGCGACCCGCCGGATTTCGCCGCAACGTTCCCATCGTTGCCCTTCCCGGTCGATTCCGCCGCGCAGCTGCATCTCGGTGCGCTGTGCAGCGACCTCTGCGGCCGCACCGGAATTTTCGACCTCAACGGCATGCCGGTGGTGCGCGACGCAGCCGCGAAGCTGCCGCTGTATCTCACCACAGGCGGCTACACGTCGGCGCCGCTCGACAGCCGCATCGAGCGCTGCCAGTGGCATCGCGTCGTGCTCGAAGGCGTCGTGCCGGAAAACACATCGGTCGAAGTGCAGACGACGACCGCGCACATAGTATTTTCGCCGGATGAGCTGACGGCTCTGCCGGACGAAGCCTGGCAAACGCGAACGCAGTGGGTGGGCGCGCGCGAGCGGCAGCCGGAATCCGCGCTGTGCGACATAGAAGCGCGGGCCCCCCGAACGAGCCCTCCCTACTGGGACTGCCTCGTGCGCAGCGCACCCGCGCGCTTCTGCTGGCTGCGCCTGATCCTGCGCAGCGACGGCTCCGCGACTCCGGGCATCCGCCGCATCGTCGTCGAGTATCCGCGCATCAGCCTGCGCCGCTACCTGCCGGCAGTATTCGGCGCGGAGCCGGTGAGCGCTGACTTCACCGACCGATTCCTGTCGATTTTCGACACGACGCTGCGCTCCATCGAGCGTCATCTGGACCGGCAGGCGGCGCTGTTCGATCCGATGACCGCACCTGCGACGCGCGGCCGCGGCCAGTTGGTGGATTTCCTGAGCTGGCTGGGCGCGTGGATCGGGATCGCGCTCGACCGTCACTGGCCCGAGGAGCGCCGCCGGCGCTTCCTGAAGGACGCGCCGTCGTTCTTCGCGCTGCGCGGAACGCGCGCGGGCCTGTGGCGCGCACTGCTCTCCTATCTCGGCATGAGCGGTCCGGCATGCTGCGCGCACCCGCAGAAGCTCACGCGCTGCGTGCCGCGCGCGCCGAACTGCGAGCCGGCCGTGACGCCCGACTGTGAATGGGAGCGGCCGCCGCTGATTCTCGAGCACTTCAAGCTGCGCCGCTGGCTGCACGTCGGCAAGGGGCGGCTCGGCGATGAGTCGGTGCTCTGGGGCCGCAGCATCGTCAACCGCTCGCAGCTCGGCACCAACGCCCAGGTGGGCGTGACCCAGCTCAAGGCGTTGCCGGACCCGGCGCGCGACCCGTTCCTCGTCGACGCGCATCGCTTCACCGTGTTCGCGCCGGCGCGCGTACGCGCTTCCCCCGAGGAGCGCAAGGGGCTCGAGAACCTGCTGCGCACGGAAGCGCCGGCGCACACGCTCTACGACATTCGCTACGTCGAACCCAGGTTCCGCGTCGGCGTGCAGGCCGTGCTGGGCTACGACGCGGTGATCGCGCGCACGCCGCAGGGCGTTCGTCTCGGAGACGCGCAATTGCGGCGGGCGACGGTGCTCGGGCCGTCGCCGCGGATGCGCAACGGACCTTCACTCGTCGTCGGCGCCCAGGCGCGCGTCGGCACGACCACGAAGCTGACCTAGCTGTATCGGATCACGGAGAGCACGGGCCATGGGCTGCAATCACGACAGTAAGACCGGAGAATCCACCTGCCCGGTGTGCGAGTTCGATCCGTTCGTCAAGAACAACTTCTTCACCGGCAAGATGATGGGGGCGCGCGAGTTCATCACGGAGAGCGCGTTCCACGGCGAGAAGATGCGCCATCACAACGCGCGGCTGCACGGCTGGGGCGTCGTGTGCGGCCTGAAAGTGACGCAGCACGACAACGAAGTGTGCCAGCGCCGCTACGTGTGGGTGGAGCCGGGCACCGCGGTGGACTGCTGCGGGCACGAGATCCTGGTGCGCGATCGCGAGCCGCTCGACGTTCTGGCCTTCCCCGCAGTGCGCAGGCTGCAGACCATGACGCCCGAACGGCTGCATGCGCTGCAGGTCTGTGTGCGCTTGCGCGAATGCCCGACGGAAGAGGTGCCGGTGCTCTACGACGAATGCGGCTGCGACGACACGCAGTGCGCGCCGAACCGCATCCTCGAATCGTTCGAGCTCGACGTCATCGTCGATCCGCCGTTGCCGACCGTCGGGCGCATGGACCCGGCGACCGTGCTGGGCGTGTTCACGCCGGGCCCGAGTGCCGCACTCGCGAGCTTCGTGCGCGTAGCGGATGGCGGCACGGCGCACTATGTCGATCCGGCGAGCCCGGATCGCATCGTGCAGCTCGACCTGGCGCGCGGCCGGCGTGCGCAGATCGTCGCGGCCGGGCCGGTGCAGGCTCTGGCTGTGGAGTCGAGCGGCGCGTATCTCTTCGCGGTCGTACGCGAGGGCACCGAGCTGCGCGTGCGCACCTTCAAGGTTTCGGACCGCACAGCGGTGGACGCGGCGAACAACCGCACTGTCCCGGGAAGCACGGCGGCGAGCACGGCGTTCGCCGCGAGCACGGCTGACGCCAGCCGGGCGCTTCTGACCTGGGAGAGCGCCGCCGGCGATCTGCGGCCGTGGAAGGCTGACACGACGACGCCGGCGAACGTCATCGTTGCGGCTCCGGGAAGCTCGCTCGGCGCGCTGCCGAACCTCGCAACGTTCTCGGTGCGCCCGGACGGCGCGCGCGCGATCGCAGTCGAGAAGACTTCCGGAACGGTGCGGCTGCTGTCCTTTACCGCACTGCCGACGATTCTCGCGGGCATGCCGGCGGGGTATCGCGCTGTCGCAGCGACGCTCGTGCTGCAAGGCGCGACGGTGCTCGCGGCCGTCGCCGCCATTGCGGTGAGCCCGGGGACGGATTCGATTCTCGCGTTCATCGACGTCGCGACCGGAACGCTCCTCACGAGCGCGCCCCTGGAGCGCACCCCGTTGCACGTGTATGCGCCCGACGACGCCTGGCTCCACGTGTACGAGGAAGAAGGCTCCAACGGCTACGTGCAGAGCGTCGATCTCTCGACGCTCGCCTCCGCGCAAGTGCCCGACATCAGCGTCGGCAGGCTGGCGGGCGCGACAGGGCAGACGATCATCGCGCTCGGCGTCAACGGCGATGCCGTGGTGCTGGATCGAACCACGTTCTCCGACGGTCCCTGCGCCGATCTGTGGCATCACCTGGCGGGCTGCGAGGACTGCGACTCGCCCAACTGCGTCGTGCTCGCGACCATCGGCAACTACCGCTACGAAGCGCGGATGATCGAGGTCGATCGCAATCCCGGTCCGGCCGATGCGCGCATCGACAACCGGCTGGGCCGGCGCGTGCTGGCGCCGACGCAGGCGCTGCAGGCATGGATCGAATGCCTGCAAGCCAACGGCGGCGACGGCCAGGACGGCCGTGACGGCGTGGACGGTGCCGACGGCGCACCGGGCATCGGTCTGAACGTCGGTCTGCCGAAGATCATCGACATCGGCTGGCAGCACCGCGGCTCGCTGACGCTGTCCGATTTCGCACAGCGTTTTTTCACGCCGGCGGGCACGCCGATTCCGGTGAACGACCAGATCCAGGCGATCCGCGACGGGCAGCGCTCGACGCCGTTCATCGTCTATTTCAACCGCCAGATGAACGGCATCGACCGGCAGACGCTGCGGTTGCACTACGAGCAGCCTGCAGCGCTGCCCACGGCGAACGGCGCGGTGTTCACCGGGATCTTCAGTCTCTTCGGCCACGACGTGTACGGCGACATCGTGCCGGTCACGGGCGCCTTGCCAACGCCGCACACGGGCGAGACCAGCCCGTTCGCCGTCGCGTTCATACCGCGCGTGGAGTGGTTCGCGATCGCCGGCGCACTGCTGCAGCAGGCGTTCAACCCCTTCGTCATGCAGCTGCAGCTGGAGCTGCCGACGTTGTACGTCAGCCTCAAGGGCGAGTTCGTGTTCGGCACCGACGGCGGCAACTACTCGCAGGACCTGGTGCTCGACGGCGACAACGTCGGCGGGCGTGTCGGCCGCAACGAAGTGCGCGGCGGCATCATCACCGGCGGCCGCAATCCCAGCGGCAATCTCACGCAGGGCGGACGCTTCGAGAGCTGGTTCTTCCTCCGGCTGCGCGGGGACGACGCGGACGATCGCAACATTCCGCCCGCACCGCCTGCAGGGACGGACGACCTCACGCGCGCCAGCGCGCTGCGCCCCAACTACGTGAATCTGATGACGGCCGACGATTTTGCGGAGCTGCCCGGTGTGACGCGCGCCGTGGCCGATCGCATCGTCGCCGCGCGCCGCAACAACCCCTTCGCGGGCGTACGAGACCTTCGCCAGCGAGCCCGTCTCACCGACCGGGAATTCGCCGCGCTGAAGAAGCATGTATTCATCGATTGACGTGCGAGCTGATGGAGATTGCCCATGAGTAGCTCAACAGACGATGTGATCCGGCTCGCCGCGCTCGGCAGCGGTTCCTACGCAAGGCAGCCGGCGACCGCACCTCTGCCTGCGCCACGCGAGGACTGCCCGCCGCGCTGTCCGTCCTGCGGCGGACTGGAATGCTGGTGCCGGCCGCGCTTCTTTGCGGGCCAGCTTCTCACCGACGAGGACCTCAACCGCCTCGATCGTTACGTCGTCGGCAAGAACAAGCTTCACAACCGCTATCTGCATGGCTGGGGCGTGGTATGCGGCCTGGAAGTGACGTGCGATGCATGCAGCCCGAGCCTGGTGCGCGTGCGCTCCGGGTATGCGCTGGCGCCTTGCGGCGAGGACATCGTGCTGTGCCGCGATGAGCAGGTGAACGTCTGCGAGCTCGTCAATCGCTGCCGCGACGACCGCACGCCCATCTGCGACGATCCGTGGAATCCCCCGCCGCGTCAGTGTACCGACGTGCTGGAACGCTGGGTGCTGGCCGTCTGCTACGACGAGCGGCCGTCGCGCGGCATCACGGCCGTGACGCCCGATACGGACAACGCCTGCTGCACGAAATGCGGCTGTGGCGGCTCCGGAAATTGTTCGTGCGGCGGCAAGGGCGCTGCGGCGTCCGCGAAGGCGGCCGTGGCGAGCGCCTGCGGCTGCAATGGCACGGCGACCTCGCGTCCGGCAACGTCGACGGCGGTTGCGAAGGCCACGAAGGCGCAGTGTGAGCCCACGCTGATCTGCGAGGGCTACAAGTTCACCGCGTACAAGGCGAAGCCCAGGATGGCGCGGCCGGTGCCCGGAAAGATCGACAGCCGCGGGTCGCTGCTCGCAGTCGGGCCGGCCGTACTCGCGCAGATGGAAAGCGAGTGGGGGCCGATGCTGACCCGCATGATCTACTGCGTGCTGCACGGGCTGGCGATCCGCAAGGTCTTCACGGCGGATGCCATCGCCGCCTACGCGGCCTACACGGAATATCTCGAGGACCTGCGGGTCTACGCGGCCGAGCACGCCAATCACAACTGCCGGCTGGTGCAGGCGCTCAACACGCTCGGCGTGCCGGCGCAGGGAAGCATTACGGCCGCGCACTTCACAGTGCTCGACCGGATGCTGTTCGATCTGATGCTGGAGTGCCTGTGCTCCGCGCTCCTGCCGCCGTGTCCGGACGCGGTCGCGGCGGACTGCGTGCCGCTCGCCGTGGTGACGATTCAGCGCGGGCACGACTGCCGGGTAGTCGAAATCTGCAACTGGGAGGAGCGCAAGTTCGCGGTCACTTTCCCGACCCTGTTCTACTGGCTGCCCAAGACGCTGTTTGCGCAAGTTCGCGCCGCCATACAGCGGCTGTGCTGCCGCCCGGAGCGGCAGCTCGATGCGCTCGCGACGACGGGTGTAATGATCAACACGCTGCGCATGAAATCCAACTTCGCGCCAGGCGCAATGGCTCAGCCGCGCGCGATGATGGCCGCTGCGGCCGTCACTCAGCCCGCATTCGCCGCAGCACCGGCCGGCGTCGCGGGCGCCGCGGGCATCGGCGTTGCTGCGCCGGCTGCGGGTACGACAGGCGCAGCCGCCGGCGCGGCCGAGGAGACGTTTGACTTCAATGCGATGCTCGATCGTCTGCTGGAGGGCGACGAAACGCTCTTCCGGCAGGTGCTCGAGAAATCCGAAGTGGGGCCGCTCGCCGCAATGGCGCAGCTCGGCAACGCGCCGGATGCGCTGCGCGGAGCGCTCGCGCCAGCGATGGCGCTCGTCACCGGGTCCTCCGACGCCCGGAAGGCTGAGGAGGTCGCGGAGCTGCGCAGGATGGTCGGGGATCTCGGCGAGCGAGTGAAGGCGCAGGACGCGGCGATCGCCGCCCTGCAGAAACGCAAGCCGGTCAGGTAGGAGATTCGCCATGGCGGAGCAAGACCGGCGCCCGCGGTTCTACGAAGGGCAGTACATCGGCTCAGAAGATCTGGACGCCGTGGTCGACTACGCCCGCGTGCACGATGCGCGGCATCACCTCGGCGGCCACACCCCCGGCATCGCTGTGGGGCTCGAGCTCATCGAGCGCACGATCCCCGGCAACCGGCGCGAGGTCATCCTGCAGGCGGGTTACGCCTGGGACGGTTTCGGCCGGCCGATCGTCGTGCTGAGCCCGTTCCGCCTGCCGGCGGCGGAGTTTCAGAGAATTCCCACCGACCCGGCGTTCGACAACCCCGCGCAGGGCGGCCAGGGCCGGCTCGTGGACGTGTGGCTGCAGTATGACGAGCAGCGCGGCCGCGGCCCGGCGCCCGGCTTCGAGGACTGCGATCTGCAGAACCAGTTCACGCGCGTGCGTGAGACCTTCAAGCTGGTGATCGGCCCGCAGACGCCGGCGACCGAGCGCGATGCCGTGAACGTGGCGGGCGCCGCGGTCGACCCGGTGACGAACGCGTTGACTCCGCCGACCACGCCGCCGCGCCGGCTATACGACGCATCCGTGCCGTTCCAGATGTTTCCCGATAACGAGCCGCCATACCGCCGCTGGCTCGTGTTCGTCGGCCTGGTGCGCTGGATCGTGCCGGTGCCGGGGCAGGGCTATTTCATCGATCGCAACGCCGACGCGACACTGCCGCGAAACGCAGACGAGCAGGCGCGCTCGCACCGGCGCTACGCGGGCGTGGTCGCGGAGCAGATCAACGCCCCGGACCGGGCCATCGTGCTGCGCGACCGGTTCGCGGACCCGAAGGCTCCCGGTCGCTTCCAGAGCAGGCTCGAGCTGGATTCGATCGCGCAGGTCAACGAGGACCTGGTCTGGGTGGAGGGCGGGCTGCGCGTGATCGGCAACGCGAAGCTGGCCGGCGGCCAGATACTGTTCCGCAACGCGCTGGGGCAGGACGAGGGCACTCCTCTATATGTGCAGCGGCTGGGCGACAGCGCCCTGGCGGCGGGCAACCGCGAGTTGCGAGTGGTTATCGGCCCCGAAGGCCAGACCAACAACCGGCTCCTCGTCGGGCCAATGCTCGGCGCCACGGATGCCAAGCCCGTGCTCGTCGTGCAAAGCGATGGCAAGGTCGGGGTGAACACGAAGACCCCGAGCGCGGCTCAGCTGGAGATCGTTTCCGACGCCTCCGGCACCGGCCTGTTGCAGCTGACCATCCCCGGCACACCCTCGAACGCCGCGCTGGTCGTCACGGCGGGTGGCGACGTTGGCATCGGCATGGGCACCGCCGCGCCCCAGGCGAAGCTCGACATCCGCAAGGTCCAGGTGAACGTCGGCGGCAACGCGCTCGGCACGAACAAGTGGGTGCAGATCGGCAACGATCGCCCCGACGGCGATGACGGCAGGGTCTGGATCCAGTACGGCCCGCAGTCCGCGCCGCTGCTGGTGATGTCGGACTTCGACAACCCGCCGCGGATCCAATTTCAGCAGATCGGGGCGCAGACGGAAGGCGCGCCCGCGCATTCGAGCTGGATCGGCCAGGCGGTCGGCAATTCCAACGCGCTCGCGATCATGGGGACGGCGGCCGAGCCCACGCGCGTGGGTGTCAACATCGCCGCGCCCACCGAGGCGATGGATGTGGACGGGCGACTGAAATATCTGCCGCCGGGCGCGCCGTATTCCCTGTTCGCCGCCGGAGCCTCGCAGACGCTCGTCATCGTCATCGGGCATGTCGCCTCCAACGGCACGAAAGTCAGCGGCGATCGCTTCACCAGCGCGCAGCTCGGCACGGGCACCTACCGCGTCACGTTCGCGCCCGCATTGCCCGCGGCGCCCGTCGTGACGCTCACACCGGTCACTCCGGTGGGCCTGGATACGTTGATGAGCCTGCGCGCCGTGACCGCGAGCTCCTTCGAGGTCGTCGGCGCGGATGTCGAGCAGATGGGCACGACGCACGACGTGGGTACGCCGGAGAACTGCGCGTTCATGTTCATGGCGATCTGCGCGCTGTGAAGGCAGGCAAGGTGCATGGCCGTTGCCGTCGACACGCTGAGGATCAACCGCTGGCAGCTCGACTGGCTACTGACCGCAGAGCCCTCGCGCGCCGCGTTCGCCGCGCGGTCGATGGCGGACGACGTCGTGAAGCTGCTGCCCGAGTGCCTGGCGCGCATCACGCTGAACGTTCCCACCGGGCCGGACGCCATCGTGTTCATCGACCGGCTGACGCTCGACCGCGAAATCGGCGCGGCCTGGAGCCGCGAGTCCATCGCGGAACGCGTCGCCGCCCGGCTCGCGCAACAGCTCAGCCGCGGGCTGGCTTCCGGCGAGCTCGGCGTCGTGTTCCGCGACCGCGCCGAATTCCTCGCCTGCTTCGTCGTCGACTCGCATGCGGGCCGGGCGCGTGGCGATTGGCGTTACGCCGAGTTCGAAGGTGTCGCCGCGCTGCCGTTCTCGAGCGCGCTGCGCACGCTCGCGGAGGCGCGGCCGGCTGAATTTCACGAGGCACTGAAGCGTCTGGACGCCGGGGCAGTCGAGCGCGTGCTGGGTGCGGTGAACGACGTGGACGCGGGGCGCATTCTCGCGCTGCATGAAGGCGGCCAGGCGGTTGCGGATCTGTCTCTGCTCGAGTCGGCGCTGGCGACGCTCGCAGGCCGCGCCGAGCTGTCGCGGGCCGCAGTGAGCGCCGGTGCGCGGCTCACGCTGGTTGTGCATCTTGCACGAGCGGAGCCGGCGGTCGGCGTGCGTGAGATCGTCGCAGCCGTCACCGCGCTCGGCGCTCTGCGGTCGGTCCTCGACGCAGATCCGGCCGCGATGCGCGATCCGATCGCCTGCCTCGCCGCTCTGGCACACCGTGCGCCGGCTGTAGTGGCGCGCCTCGCGCCAGTGTTCGCACGGGACCCGGACGGCGCCGCGGCGTTGCTCGCAAGGGTCGCGCCGGACAGTGATACGCAGGACGCGCTCGAGCACCCGCATCTCACTCCTTTCGGCGGCGCGTTGATGCTGCTGGGTCTCATCGACGATCTGCGCTTGCGATTCGACACGCTCGGGGACCATGCGGCGACTTCGGGGCATTCCCTGGCGAGGCTGCTGCTGGTCGCGCACGCGCTCGGCAGCCGCGCGCCCGAGGTCTTCGCCGACGCCGTGCTGCGTACCCTGCTGGGCATCCCGGACTCGTTGACTTTCGCGGACGCGCACGCGTGGTGCGTGGATCTCGACGAAAGCGCGCAGCAGACTCTCGCACTGGAGGAACTGACCGCCGATCTTCGAGCACGCGACGCTCCTGCCGCACACCCGGGTTACGGCACGCACTTCCCGCCGGAAGCGCCGGCCGCAGTGCGTCAAGGTGCCACGGTCCTGTTGCGTGCATTCGCATTCCGCTTTGGCGCGTTCGGGGGGTCGAGCCCGGCGTTCCTGCTGCGCAACTTCCTCACGGCGTCCGCGCATGTCGGCCAGCGTCGTGGACACTGGGTAGCCCGTGTGGGCGCTGTGACGCTGGATTCGGTGCTGCGCGTAACCCGCTTCCGTTCGCTCTGCTTCGAGACGGGCCGCGGCGGCGCTCGCGTGCAGCTCGAAGAGGCGGGCTGAGCCATGGTCACGCGGCCCGGCGAACATCTGCGGGCGCAGCTCCAGCGCCTGGACCTGCTGATCCACCGCGAAATCCTGCGCTTGCGAGCTGCGTACCAGCTCTCGCGTGACGAGTTTCGCGGCCTCTACGTGAGCGACGCGCAGGTCGACGCGCTGATCCGCAAATCGCCCGCGGCGGACATCGACGGCGCAATGCAGGTCGCGCTCGCGACAGCGGCGGAGCAGGCCGATGCGGCGGCCATGCGCCTGCGTGATGGCAATCTGCCGTTCGCCAGGCTGTGCAACGATCTGATGCTCACCACGGTGGAAACCAATCTGCTGCTGCTCGCGCTGGCACTCGAGCTCGACCCCAAGTACGCAACTCTCATCGCGTATCTGAACAACGACGCCGCGCGCAGAGCGCCCACCGTGCAACTCGCGATGCGCCTGTTCGGCGGCACGGACGAAGAGAACCTCGCGGTGCGCGGGGCGCTTTCGCCGCAATCGACGCTCGTGCGGGAGGGGCTCCTGCAGTACGTCGCCGGCTCGCCGCGCCACGCCGTCGCCAACGCCGCATTCGCCGTGCACCCCGCGCTGCCCGCGTTCGTGCTCGGCCTCGGGTTCACCGACGGCGACCTGCCTTGGGAGCCCGTGACACCCGGCGCACACCATGCGGACCACGCTATCTGCGCTGCTCTGCGCAACGAGATCATCGCCGTGGCGTCGTTCTGGCTGCGCACGGATGCCCGTCGGCGCCTGCTTGTGCTCGCAGGCGCGGATGCCGACCTCTGCGCGGCCGCTGCGCACCTCGTCGCCGACGAGACCGGATGCGATCTGGTGCCGGTCGATGTCGGGAAGCTGTGCTGTCGCGCGGAGGACCTCGACAAGAGAGTGCGCAGCGCGCTGCTCGGTCAGCGCCTCACCGGAGCCGCGCTGCACATCACGGGCATCGAGAGGCTGTGCGACGGAAGCGGGCGGCTCGCTCGCGAAGTGGCGAATGCATTCGGCATGCTGGCGGACGCGCCGGGTCCCGTGGTCATCGATGCGCCACCGCCGGTGCAGATCGCCGATGCGCTGCCCCGCACGGCGTTCATCCGCGTCGGCGTGGCTGCGCTCGAGACAGCGCACCGTCGCGCCTTGTGGCAGCAGGCACTCGACGAGGCCGGCCTGAGTGCCTCGTCCGCTGCCGTGCAACAAATCGCGGAATTCTTCGCACTGTCCGTCGCGCAGACGGGCGAGGCGGTGCGATCGCTGGCGCTGCGCTCGGCCAACCGGGGCGGAGCGCCTCTCGGAGTCGACGAGCTGAGTCGTGCAGCACGCGATGCTGCCGACCGCTCGATCAGCTCCGTGGCGCAGCGTCTCAATCTGGAGTTCGACTGGGACGATCTCGTGCTGCCGCCGGCCATTGCCACACGCCTGCGCGAGGTCGCAAATGCGATCGCACAGCGTTGCCGCGTATACGGTGACTGGGGTTTCCGCCGGCGCGCTGGCGGGTACGGCATCCGGACGCTGCTGTGGGGACCCTCCGGCACGGGAAAGACCCTGGCCGTCGCCGTCATAGGCCGCGTGCTGGGGCTGGACGTTTATCGCATCGACATCGCGCAGACGGTCAGCAAGTACATCGGCGAAACCGAGAAGAACCTCGACCGGGTGTTCGCCGCGTCGGCGGCGTCGAATGCGATCCTGTTCTTCGACGAGGCCGACGCGCTGTTCGGCAAGCGCTCCGAGGTCAAGGACGCGCACGACCGCTACGGCAACATCGAAACGGCGTATCTCCTGCAGAAGATCGAAGAGCATCCGGGCATCGTCTTCCTCGCGACCAACCTGAGCCGCAACATCGACACGGCCTTCGCCCGGCGCATGACTTTCGTCGTCGAGTTCCCGATGCCGGACGAGGCCGCCCGCGGGCGGCTGTGGCGCGCGATGTTTCCGTGCGAGGCGCCGCTCGCCGCGGACGTCGATTTCGACTTCCTGGCCGCGCAGTTCCCGCTGGCCGGCGGCGACATCCGCAACGTCGCGCTGGATGCCGCGTTTCTCGCGGCCCAGGACGGCCAGGTGATCTGCATGAGCAACGTGGTGCGGGCGCTCGCGCGGCAGGTCGACAAGCAGGGGCGCGTGGCCTCGATCGCTGAGTTTCGCGAGTATCACGCGCTGCTCGAGGGCGCCGGCAAGTAACTCGCATGGGCGACGCCGCGCGAGTTGTAACCGATACGGACGCGGACAAGACCTCGTCACCCGCGCCGCGCCGCGATCCCGATGCGCCGGCGCCCCCCGTTCACGACGCGCCGGGCACAGACAACCAGGGGATGCAGAATGCCCCGCCGGCGGCGGGCCCTGCCAATGCACCCGTGACGCCGGCCGGCGGTCTGGCTCCAAGCGGCGACGCCGGCGGACCCGCTGCGCCCACCGCACAAGGTCCCGGTACGGCCACGAGCCCAAAGGTGCCGACCGCCAGCGCTCCGGCACCAAAGCCGCCCTCGCCCGGTACGGGCGGCGTCTTTCCACGCGAGATCGTGTTTCCGCAGTGGACGATCGTCAGCAAGCAGGACATGAAGTTTCCGCTGCTGAAGCTTGGACCCTACGTGAAGATGCTCTGGGTGGAGCCGATCATCCTGCCGCCACCGGTGTTCCTGATCACCGTGGCGGTCGGCGTGCGCGTCGGACTGGTCGTCGATCTGCACGTGCAACTCGGCCCGGTCGTGATGCGCGAAGCCCGGCTGTGGCTGGATCCTGCCCGCAAGCGCTATTCGGGCACTGCGCAGATGAGCGCGGCCGCTTCGCTCGGGCCGCGCGCCACGCTCACCGGAGCGCTGTTCGGCTCGGGCCATTGGCTCGGTATCGCCGAGTTGCTGCGGCTCGAAGGCGCGCTGCGCGGTGTCGGCGAAGCGATGGCGATCGTCGCGGTCACGCCCTCCGTCACCTTGCTCTACGACGCAGGTCAGCTGACTTTCAATGCGCGGCCGCAGCTCGAAGCCGGCCTGGCCCTCACGTTCGACCTGTACGCAGATGCCTTCGCGGCGGTGCTGAAGCGCGTCGTCTGGAAGCGCACCTGGTCGTTGATGCACCGGCACTGGGGTGGGGGTGTCCGCATGGGCACCTCGCTTTCGCTCGACTACGTCGGCGGCAAGTTCCAGCCGATCCGCAACGAGCCGTTCGCGGAGCGCACCTCGATCGACGACCTGCTCGCCGACCTGCGCGAGCCGCCGAAGGGCGGCAAGATCAACACCTTCGGCGATACGCCGCAGCCGCTGCGCCCGCGCCTGGCGGGTCTGTTCTCGCAGAAAGGCCTGGATCCTCAGCTGGTGCTGTTCGCGCTTGCGGAGGCGACGCCGGCGGAACGCGCGGCGGTGCTCGCGGACCCCGATGTGATGGAAGACGTGCGCAAGGCCACCGGCGATGCGTTGTGGCCGACGGCGCAGCGGATCCTGAAGTCATCGCCCTCGGAGACGGTGCCCTCCCTCGACGAGGGAACCGTGTTCCTCGTCAACCGCCACATCCGTCTCGCGCGCTATCCCGACGCGCTGCGCGTCGCGGTCGCGCGGCTGCAGTCGCAGGGCTTCGTCAATGCGACCCTTGCGGTCTTCGCTCATCAGCGCGAGACGAAGCACGGTGAAGGCCTGACCAGCACCAACTACGACGTGGACCCCAAGACGGGCGACTACATCCCGCGCAAGCCCTCGCAGATATCCATCTATGACCCGGCCTTCGTCAACGCTCCGTGGCTCTACAGCACCGTGATGCACGAGTACATGCACTCGCTGCAGCACCAGCAACGGGTGACCGCCGCGCAGTTCAAGGACCCGGAATCCATCGACCGCGGCGAAGTGGAGTCCTATCTCTGGGAGATCGAGCACGCGATGGGCTCCGGCGTGCTCGCGAGCCGCGAGCAGATGGTGGAGCTGGGCAAGCGGCTCACCGATCACTACAACGCGCTCACCAAATCCAAACCGCAGTACCGGGTGCGTTACGAGGCCGCGATGCAGCGCGTCGACGCAGCCCGTGCGGCGCGCACGCCGATAAATCTCACCGGCACCGTGGCGGATTCGCAGAAGCGGGTGCAGGATTCGAGCAAGGAGATCGCGGCGCTCGTCGCCACGCGGCCGGATCCGACCAGGGACCCCAAGGGCGCCGCCGATACGGACCGCAAGATCGCCGCGATCCAGCGCGCGCGCGAGGACGCGCTCATCGAAGTGGTGCTCGCGCAAAACCCGGGCGTGGAGGTGGTCGACCGCGCGAAGAACATTTTCCGTTTCGCCGTCACCGACGAATACGGCCACGTGCGCTACCTGTACGGCGGCATCCAGGTCGTATGGCATCTCTCGGGCATTTCGCCTTCGGTGTTTCCGCTCGGCGCAGGCATGGGAGCCCAGCCGACTCGTCCGGGCGACACGGCGCGCATGGGCGTGGGCGGCAGCGGCATCCAGGGGCGCGTGCAGCCGTTCCCGGGGGACATCGATCTGGTCGAAGAGATCGACGTCACGGCGCCGAACAAGGCGAAGGCGGGGGAGGCGATCGCCGACATCATCATCGGCTTCGTGAGCCGCAATCAGGCAACCACGGAATACGAGTTCCTGCGCATGATCATGTTCACGAAAGTGGGCCGCAAGCAGTGGCTCAACAGCGGCATCATGCGCGCCGCGGGACACAAGCCGACGCGCGCGGCGCTGGCGCGCGACTGTTCCGAGATCGGCGAGGGCAACGTCAACACGTTCTGGCGCGCCTACATCGAGGACAAGAGCTCCAGCGCAGGCAAGCGTTACATCGACATGACGAAGCTGCTGAACATACGCGCCTTCAGCAGCACGACCGGGAAGGAGATGTTCGGCACGATCACGCTTTCGCAGTTCCAGGTCGCCTACCTGGACCGGCCCGACGCGATTCCGCCGGCAAGCCTGGGTGCCTACGCGGCGGCGCTGCGCCAGGCCGCACTCGAGGAAGCGGGCCGCGGCAACTGGCTCAAGGCAGCCAAGCGCGCGTTCAACTACTTCATGGCCATCGGCGACATGGAGGCGATGTCGCAGCTGCAACCCGCGTTCATCACCCCGCACGCCGAGGTGAATCAGCAGCTGGCGGTGATAGAGGCGATCGCCCGTTCGTTGATCCCGGACCGGCCGGGCGATGATTCATGGAAGAGCCGCATCCTGACGGTTTCGAGCGCGACGCCGATGCTCAACAAGGCCGCGGACACGATCGCTGCCAAGTTGCCTGCTGGCACCGGCCGATCGCCCGCGGACATTGCGTCCGACATCAGGAACGCGGCCCTGGACTTGCGCGGCGACACGAGGGGCATCGTGACGCCCAGCGCCGTGCTCGCCAGGAAACTGGACAAGCTCATGCACGAAGCGAAGGATCTGGTGAACGCGGGAGTGCGGCCCATCGTCGAACCCGTCATCCGCAGCCGGATCGGCGTCTCGCCGCCGGCCGGGAGCGCGCGGCACGCCTCGCCGGCGGAGGTCGAGGCGCTGACCCAGAAGGAGGAAGAGGATGCGCCGTTCTGAGGAGGCCGATACGAAATCGCGAACCGGGAGACCTGGATGACACCGTTCGATCACGCCAACCGCCTCTGGTTCGAGGAAGGGCGCACGGCACGCGCCCTGGGCGAGTATCGCCGTCTCGCCGCGGACGACGACGAGAACCCCGCATACCTGTTCCAGCTCGCGCGGGCGGAACGCGCCCTGGGCGATCTGCAGTCCTTTCATCGCCTGAACGACACTCTTGCCCGGCTCGCGCCAGGTCTGTCCAGGGATGCGCGCGAAGTGATCGCGCAGGAGCTCGAGATCACGAAGCAGCAGAAACCCGAGTCGCTGCCCGCGCTACTGCGCGTCACGGACCTCGACCGCGACCAGCTGGCCGAGCGCCGTTGGCCGCCGGACGTCTGGAAGGCGATTGCCGGCGCGGCGCGTTCGCGCGGCATGCTCGGTGTGGCCCGATACGCGCTGGAACGCGGGTTGAGCCCCGCCGTGATCGATGCGACCGAGCAGCTCTACGATCTGGATGCCGAGATCGCGCGCGAGATGGGAGTGCTGAGCGTGTTCGAAACGCCGCCTGCCGCGGTCTCGAGCAGTGATCCGCTTGCCACGGCGCCGGCCCTGCACCTCAGCGTGCGCGTCGCGCCGGAATTCTCTTCGACCGACGGCAACGTGCGTGTGTACGTTGCTTTGCGCAATGAAGGCCCGGCGCCGGTCGCGGTCAACGGCCGCATGCTCGCGGTGCCGCGCGGGTTTGCCGACACGGTGGGCGAGCTGGTCGCGGAAGTCGAAGGCCCGCCCGGCTATCAGAACACTCGTCGGACCGCAATGCGGGCGGGCGGGCCGTCCCCGGAGGACTTCGTGGAGCTGGCGCCGCATGGCGAAGTCGCGCGGACCGTGGATCTGACGAGCTTCGAGAGCCTGCACGTCCCCGGCCGCTATCGCGTGCGGATGATCTATCGCAACCACGCGCCGGGTGCAGCGGGCGGCAAACCCGCCTTCACCGGCACGCTGACTTCCGACTGGCAGGCGTTCGTCAGGAGAAAGACCTGACTCTCTCATGGCGCGGCATTGGCGCTGCGACGGGCCTGCCTCACTCCGCCAGGGCGCGATGCACGAGCGGAACGCTCACGGATCCTTCGCCCACGGCCGAAGCCACGCGCTTCATGTTGCCGCTGCGCACGTCGCCGGCGGCGAAGATACCCGGGATGCTGGTTTCCAGCAGGTAGGGTGCGCGCGCCAGCGGCCAGGGCTTCGACGTCGCATCGTCGGGCTGCAGGTCCGGCCCGGTGCGCACGAATCCCTTTTCATCCAGTTGCAGGCACCCTGCCAGCCAGCGCGTGTTCGGCACCGCGCCGGTCATCAGGAACACGTGCCCGATGTCGCGCGTCTGCCGTTCCGATCCGCTTCGCCAGACGGTGCGCTCGAGACGCGAATCACCCTCGAGCTCGACGAGCTCCGTGCGCGTGTGCAGCGAGACGTTGCGGCTCTGCTCGATGCGTCGGATGAGATACTTCGACATGCTGTCCGCCAGACCGGAGCCACGCACGGCCAAGTGCACGTGTCGGCAGGCGTTCGCGAGAAAGACGGCCGCCTGCCCGGCGGAATTGCCGCCGCCGACGATGATGACCCTCCTCATCACTGCAGAGCTGGCCGAAGCTGGATTGCAGTGTTCGCCACCGTAACGTCGGCGCCGAACTTCTGCGCCTGCACCAGCGCGCGCCCGGCGAGCGCCCCTCCGGAAATGCCGGTCGGGAAACCGAGGTAGTTCTCGATCCTGGAGCTCGAGCCGGCCTGGCCGCCGGGGGCGCCCGTCTCGATCACGAGTACGTCGAGGCCTTCGGATGCGCCGTAGACCGCGGCGGCGAGACCGGCGGGGCCGGCGCCGATCACCAGCAGGTCGCGCACCTGCGTAGCGTCGATCTGCGGGTTCATCTCCCCTGCCTCGCGGACTCGCACGCGAACCACGTTCGCGAGTCCCCGCAGTGTGCTGATCTCGCCGCTGAATCCGCCCGGCTCGTGAACCGTGATCGGCTCCTCGCCCGTCAGGTTCGGACGCACGACTTCGATGCTGCCCGACAGAACCACGAGCATCTTGCTGAAGCGCTCGCCACGCTCGGCAAGGATGTCGCCGCGGCGTGTGCGCACTCTCGTGCCATGCGCTTCGAGACGCGCGATCTGGGCCGGCGTGAGCGTCGGAAACGCTTGCGCCCTGCGGCCTTCGAGTGGATCGGTCACCGGCGCAGCGCCGCCTGGACGGCGTCCGTCAATGCATGCACGCCGAACGACACGTCCTGGATCCTGCCATTGACGAAGAACGCGGGGGTGGCGCGCACGCCGCTGTCGTGCCCGCTCTGCAGGTGCTCACGCACGCGCTGCAGGTAGACGTGATCGTTCAGTTCCGCCGTGAAGCGCGCCATGTCGAGTCGCAACCGCTCCGCGTAGCCGCGCAGGTGGTTGAGCTTCAAGTGCTCCTGGTTCTCGAACAGCAGGTCGTGCATCTCCCAGAACCTGTCCTGCCCACCGGCGCATTCGGCGGCCTCGGCCGCGAGCTCGGCGTGCGGATGCACTTCCTCGAGCGGGAAATGACGGAACACGAAGCGCACCTGATTCTCGAAGCGCGTCAGCAGCAGTTTCACGGCCGGCGCCGCCTGCTTGCAGTTCGGGACACTCGAGGTCTCCGTACTCGACGATGGTCACGGTGGCGTGGGGCGGACCGAGCGCGTGGTCGGCCGGACCGACCGGTGCCGTCAATGTAAATGATACATGTCGGTTCATGGTGCGTGCTCGCGCTTGGCGGACTCGAGGCCGAGGCCGGCCTCGTGCGGCACATTCTACAGCTCACGATGCTCCGATCGCGGGGCGCTACAGGCCTGCCGCGAACTCGGACTCCGGCGAATGCGATCCAAGCGCTTGATTTCGATCATCGTAGGAAAAGCATCAGCAATTCCCCAGCGAACCCACAGGACTTGCCGCGCCCGCCGCGCGCTCCATGCGCCCGTCGTATCCCAGAGGAGCATTCACCATGAACGTCGAGTCCACGGTGCAAGGGTGTGGTCCCGCGCGAGCACCGCGAAATGACCCACGTGCTGTCGCCGGCAGGGCGGAACCGAAAACGCACATACCTGTCGTAAGACACAGACAGAATGCAAGGATGGCAACGGGGCGATGCATGACCCGGTGCGCCCTCGGGGTGGCGGCGCCGGCAGAGTCCAGGTCAGAGAGGCGCTGCAACATGATCGAAATGACCGTCCCGGGCAGGATGCTCACGGTCCATAACAAGTGGTTCTATCCTCGCCCGAGTCTCGCCGACGGTGTCCGCGCCGTGTGTTATCGGCAGAGCCAGTGGACACGGCCCTGCGCCGGTTTCGTCCGCCAGCCGTTCTCCACGTCCGTCATTGACCTGTCGCGGACCGCAGAGGAAATTTTTGCCGGTTTCGGCAAGACCACGCGCAACGAGATCCATCGCGCCGAGCGGGAAGGCCTGAGCTGCGATTTCGAGGTGTCTGCGGCTGAATTCGTCGAGTTCTACAACCGCGCCGCGGTACCGGACGGTCGTGTCGCGCTCGATGCACGGCTGTTCGAGAGTGCCGGCGCACAGAAGACATTGGCTGCGGCGCGCAGTGCAGGACGCGCGCTCGTCATGCGCAGCTACGTGGTCGATGCGCAGCAGTCGCGGGCGTGCTCGTGGCATTCCGCGACCGTGCAGGCTCTGGAGTCGGACCCGGCGGTGCGCAGGATGATCGGTCGCGCCAACCGGCTCCTGCATTTGCGCGCCATGCTGCACTTCAAGCAGCGCGGCTTCGTCATCTACGACCTGGGCGGCTACTCCAACGATTCCAACGATCGCAAGCAGCAGGCGATCAATCAATTCAAGGACGGCTTTGGAGGCACCATCGTCGAGGAGAGCCATTTCTACTCGTACGGCCTCTACGCCAGCATGCTCGTGCGCGAGGCGCTCGCTCGTCTGACACGGCGGCGTCCGGTCGATCGCGCTCAGAACCTGCCACCGTGAGCAAGCCGGCCTTCCTGATCACGATCAACGTCGAAGGCGACAACCTCTGGGCGCGGCCGGCGCGCGTGGCAACCAGGAACGCACGTTTCGTGCCCCGCTTCCAGGAGCTGTGCGAGCGGCACCAATTGAAGGTGACCTACCTGGTCAACTACGAAATGGCGTGCTGCCCGGAGTTCGTCGCCTTCGCACGCAACGTCCAGTCGCGCGGCACGGGCGAGATCGGCATGCACCTGCATGCCTGGAACAGCCCGCCCCTCGTGCCGCTCACCGAGGACGACAACCGGCATCAGCCGTACCTGATCGAATATCCGCCGGCGATCCTGCGCGCGAAGATTACCTACCTGACACGGCTCCTCGAAGACACATTCGCTACCAGGATCACCAGTCATCGGGCGGGACGCTGGGGTTTCAATGGCTCCTATGCACGAGCGCTCATCGAAAACGGCTATCAGGTGGACTGCTCGGTCACGCCGCATGTCTCGTGGGAGCCGAGCCTGGGCGCGCCGTTCGGACACGGCGGCAGCGACTATCGTCGCTGCGACGAGGCACCGTATTGGGTCGACCCGGAGGATCCCCGGCGCGCCGGATCCAGCACTCTGCTCGAGGTGCCGCTGACCATAAAGACGCCGCGCGACCCGCTCGGCCGCTGGGTGTTTGCACGCTTCGACCGCGGTGCATTGATCTGGCGTGCAGCCCAGCGCGTTCGTCCGCTGCTGTCCTGGATGCAGCCCGACGGTCAGAACCGCGGGGCCATGCTTTGGCTTCTCGACGAGGCGCTCAGGCGCCGCAACGTCCATGCCGAGTTCGCCTTGCATTCCTCCGAGCTCATGCCGGGTGGCAGCCCCCGCTTCAAGGACGAAACTTCGATCGAGCAGCTGTACGGCGATATGGAATGCCTGTTCAAAGCCACGCGCGGGCGGTTCGTGGGGGCCACGCTGAGTGAATTTCACGCCTCGATGAGCAGGCTGTCCGGGCGCAGCGAACCACCGGTGTCTGTCTACGCCGGACTGAGCCATCGGCCCGCGATCGCTAGCAGCATCTGAGGCGCGCGCGCGGCGTCTCCGAACTGCAACACAGGAACTCTCGGTTACATCACTAGAAGAAGTAATTCTGACGGGCTGTCGATTGGCAGGTGTCTCGTCCGTCTTTGGATGAGGCCGGAGCTGCACCGTCGGGAGTACCCCGGAACGTCAATCACTTAGTCCAATGGTGAGGTGCGATTGGCGGCCCGCGGCGACCCGGGAGGCGGGCAATTGCTGCTTTTGCGGCATGAGTGAGATGCGCGTTTGCGGATATTTCAACGCGCTTCGTGCCGGTAACTTACGCCGCACCTGGGAATCCGGCCGTCAAGGGGTGTTGAGCTCATGAATCGTCGCAATTGGATTGGATCCGCCGTGCTGATCACGGGTGTGGTTGCAACCGGGGCCGCGCTCGCTGCGTGGAAACACTCGTCCCTGGAGGAAGCCAACGCCGCCTCCGCGCACCAGCCCGAACCGATGGAATCCGTGGTCGTCGCCGTCGCGGAGGAACGCGAGCATCAGCAGACGGCGACTTCGATCGGCACGGTCGTCGCGCTGCGCTCGATCACGTTGCGCAACGAGGTGCCGGGCACGGTACGACGCGTGACGCTGACGCCCGGGCAGATCGTCGAGGCGGGCACAGTACTCGTGGCCTTCGACGTTTCAGTCGAAGAGGCGGAGCTCGAGGCGCTCCAGGCACAGGCCAGGCTCGCCGAAACGTTACTCGCGCGCATGGAACGCATGACCGAGCGCGGCGCCGCTTCCGTCATGGAGCTGGATAACGCGCGGGCCGAGCGTGACGTGGCGCTCGCGCAGATGGCGCGCACCCGGGCGATCATCGCCCGCAAGACGATCCGTGCCCCGTTCCGCGCGCATGTAGGCATCGCGGACGTTCACCCGGGTCAGTATTTGAACGAAGGCACGCAGCTCACGACGCTGCAGGGCGTCGATGACGTGGCGTACGTGGATTTCACCGTCGCGCAGCAAGTCGCCGCCAGGTTGCGCAAGAACGACCGGGTCGACATCTTCGCCGCGAGCGATTCCGAGCCGACCGCGGCCGCGATCGTTGCCATCGATGCACGCGTCGATCCCACGACGCGCAATGCCATCGTGCGCGCGAAGATTCGCGATGCCGCCAATGCACCCACGCCGGGTTCCTCGGTGCGCGTCCGGGTTCCGGTTGGCACCGTGCGCACTGCGGTTGCCATCCCCGCGAGCGCGCTGCGCAAGGGACCGGGCGGCGACCATGTGTTCGTGCTGACGCAGGACGAAAGCGGCAAGACCCGCGCCCACCTGCGCCAGGTGCAGGTCGACGCGATGCTCGGCGATGAAGTCGTGATCGACAAGGGGCTGGCGGTGGGCGAGCGGGTGGCCGCATCGGGATCCTTCAAGCTCCGCGAGGCGGTGCTGGTCGCCGTCACGGGCAATCTCAAGGCGATCGCCGGCAGCGCTCCGGCGGGCGCCGCCGGCGGCAGCTTCTAATCGGCCGGCTGCGGAAAGGGGAGCCAGCAACGTGCGCGCGTTCACCGATGTCTTCATCAAGCATCCCGTCCTCGCGGCGGTCGTCAATCTCGTCATCGTGCTCGTCGGTATCCGGGCCCTGACGACGCTGCCGGTGCAGCAATTTCCGAGCGTGGAGAGCTCCTCGGTCATCATCACGACGGTCTACACCGGCGCCAGCGCCGAGACCGTCCGCGGCTTTCTCACCACGCCGATCGAGCGTGCCGTGTCGGCGATCAGTGGCGTCGATCACATCGAGTCGACCAGCAGGGCCGGGGTCAGCACGATCACCATTCGCCTGAAACTGAACCACGACAGCACGGCTGCGCTCGCGGAAGTCACCGCGCGCCTGCAGCAGGTGCGCTCGGAGCTGCCCGCGGAAGCTGAGCCGCCGGCGGTCGAAGTGCAGCGCGCGGACCGGCCTTACGCCTCGTTCTATCTGAGTTTCACCTCCACCGAGCGGGACGTACCGGCCGTCACCGACTGGCTGTCGCGCACGCTCCAACCGCAGTTCGCGACCATCGAGGGCGTGCAGCGGGTCAGCCTGGAGGGCAGTCGCGCCATCGCCATGCGCGTATGGATCGACCCGGACCGCCTCGCGGCGCGCAATCTGGCGCCCGGCGACGTGCACGCCGCCCTGCAGCGCAACAACTATCTTGCCGCGGTCGGGCAGACCAAGGGCAATCTCGTCCAGGTCAATCTCCTGGCGAATACCGATCTGCGCGCGGCGCAGGAATTCAAGGACCTGATCGTCTCCGACCGCAACGGCGCGATAGTGCGGCTGAGCGACGTCGCGCGCGTCGAGCTCGGCGCCGAAGAAGCCGCGATGGTCGCGAAGTACAACGACCGCGAGGCCGTCTATCTGGGCATCTGGCCGTTGCCCGGCTCGAACGAAATCGAGGTCGCGCACAACCTGCGCGACGAGATGGAGCGCATCCGGCCGACGCTTCCGCAGGACATCGACATGCGCCTGGTGTGGGACGGCACGATGTTCATGCGCGATGCGCTGACGGAGATCACCAAGACGCTCGCCGAGACCATTCTGATCGTCGCGGTCGTGGTGTTCCTGTTCATGGGCTCGGTACGCACGGCGCTCGTGCCCCTGGTCGCGATGCCGGTGTCGCTGATCGGCGCGGCAGTGGTCATGTACGCATTCGGGTTCAGCCTGAACCTCCTGACCATCCTGGCCATCGTGCTCTCGGTCGGCCTGGTGGTCGACGATGCGATCGTCGTGGTGGAGAACGTCGAGCGGCACGTGCGCCTGGGCAAGTCGCGGATCGAGGCGGCATTGATCGGTGCGCGCGAGCTTCGCGGCCCGATCATCGCCATGACGATCACGCTCGCCACCGTGTACACGCCGATCGCGTTCCAGGGTGGGCTGACCGGGTCGCTGTTCCTGGAATTCGCCATCACGCTGGCGGCGGCCGTAGTGGTGTCCGGATTCGTCGCGCTCACGCTGTCGCCGGTCATGAGCTCGCGATTCGTGCATGAGCATGGCAAGGAGGGCCGGCTGACGACCTGGGTCAACCGGGCGTTCGATCATGTGAGCCGTGTCTACGCGCGAGCCCTCGATGCGGCGCTCGGCGTGCGCTGGGCGATCGTGGCCGTCGCCGTGCTGGTCACGGCCGCGGCCTGGCCGTTGTACGTGTTCTCGCGGCAGGAGCTCGCGCCCGTCGAGGATCAGAGCCACATCAGCCTGTTCTTCCAGGCGGCCCCCGATTCGACGCTCGCCGCCACCAATCGCGATCATCTGCAGGTCGTGAAGGCGATTACCGCGCTGCCGGAAACGCGGTTCACCTGGTCGCTGACCGCAGATTGGGGCGGGTTCGGCGGTCTGGTCGCGAAAGACTGGACGCAGCGCGAGCGCTCCACCGAGGAGATGTTCGGAGAGGTCTACGGAGCGGTCTCGCAGATCCCCGGCCTGAGCGTGTTTCCGCGCCTCGACCCGCCATTGCCGACGCCCGGCCAGTTCGATGTCGAGCTCGTGGTGCAGAGCGATGCCTCGCAGGAGCAACTCCTCGAGACAACCGCGGCCGTGCTCGGTGCCGGCTGGCAGAGCGGCAAGTTCATGTACGTGGATACTGACCTGAAGATCGACCTGCCGCAGGCGCACGTCGTGCTCGACCGCGAGCGGCTATCGGATCTCGGGCTCGATCTCGCCGGCGTGGGCCGGGAGCTGGGCACGCTGCTCGGCGGCGCGTACGTGAACCGGTTCAACTATTTCGATCGCAGCTACAAGGTCATTCCGCAGATCGGCGACGCGGAGCGCGCGACGCTCGAGCCGCTGCTCGACCTCAAGATCAAGACGCCGGACGGCCAGCTCGTGCCGGTGTCGACGTTCACGCGCATCGAGACGAGCACCGCGCCGCGCACCTTGAACCGCTTCCAGCAGCGCAACGCCGTGCGAATCTTCGGTGGCGTCAAGCCGGGCGTCACGAAGGAAGAGGGGTTGCGCGTGCTCGAGACGGCGGCGGCGGCCGCGGGCGGGCCGGGCGTGACACTCGACTACGCCGGCGAATCGCGGCAGATCCGCCAGGAGGGCGCCGCACTCACCACGACGCTCGGCTTCGCGTTGATCCTCATCTATCTCGTTCTGGCGGCGCAGTTCCAGAGCTTCCGCGACCCGCTGATCGTGCTGCTGGGCTCGGTGCCGCTGGCGATCTCCGGTGCCCTGGCATTCACCTTCCTGGATCTCACGACGATCAACATCTATTCGCAGGTCGGTCTGATCACGCTCGTGGGCCTTATCGCCAAGAACGGCATCCTGATCGTCGAGTTCGCCAATACGCTGCAGGCGCGGGGCGTGGCGAAGCTCGCGGCGCTGCGCGAGGCATCGCTGACCCGGCTGCGGCCGGTCCTCATGACATCGGCAGCTACAGTCTTCGGGCACCTGCCGCTCGTGCTCGTCTCCGGACCGGGCGCGAAGGCACGCAACAGCATCGGGATCGTGCTCGTGGCGGGCATGGTCGTCGGAACGCTGTTTACGCTGTTCGTCGTGCCCGTGTTCTACTCGTTGATCGCCACCAAGCGCCACGCCATCGAGCCATCGAGCGCTGTCGAAGGCGATTCGACCAACGGGCCCTTCACCGAGCCGGTTGCACAAAGCGCCTGATGGTGCGTGGCGACGGTATCGGGCGACGGCTCGTCCGGTAGACTGCGATGCCATGAAGATCGCGACGTTCAACGTCAACGGCATTTCCAGCCGCCTGCCGCGTTTGCTCGAATGGTTGGCGAAGGAGTCTCCCGACATCGCCTGCCTGCAGGAGCTCAAGGCGCCCGATGCCGGTTTCCCGATCGTTGCGATCCGCGCTGCGGGTTATGGGGCGATCTGGCACGGCCAGGTGTCGTGGAACGGCGTTGCGATCCTGGCCAAGGGCGCGGATCCCGTCGAAACCCGGCGCGGCTTGCCCGGCGGTTCGGACGACACACACAGCCGTTATATCGAGGCGGCCGTCAATGGCATCGTGGTGGGTTGCCTGTATCTGCCCAACGGCAATCCGCAGCCGGGACCGAAGTTCGACTACAAGCTGGCGTGGTTCGAGCGGCTGATCGAGCACGCCCGCGGCCTCTACACGTCGGGACATCCAGTGGTGCTGGCGGGTGACTACAACGTGGTCCCGACCGATTTCGACATCTACGACCCCAAGTCGTGGAAGAAAGACGCGCTGCTGCAACCGCAGAGCCGCGCAGCCTTTCAACGTCTGCTGTCGCAAGGCTGGACCGATGCGCTCCGCGCCCGCCATCCGGAGGAACGCATCTACACGTTCTGGGACTACTTCCGCAATCATTGGCCGCGCAACGCGGGCCTGCGCATCGATCATCTCCTGTTGAGCGACGAACTGGCGCCGCGGCTGATCGATGCGAACGTCGACACGTGGGTGCGCGGGCAGCAAGGCGCCAGCGACCACGCGCCGACGTGGGTCGAGATCGACATCGACGCCAAACCCGGAGCGCCGGGCGCAGCAGGCTCTGGCGGGGGGTCACCGTGACTGCCGGTTCTACCCGAGCGCCTTTGCGCTCATTCGATCACCTTGGTCTGGCGTGAGACCTCAGGCCAGTTCCTGTCCGCCTCGGCGATCATTCCAGGAATGTCCTTGCTCCATTCCTTGCGCACATCCGTGTTGTAGTTCAGGTAGAGCTTGCCGTCGACGACCGTGAAGGCGACAGGATCCACGGCCGCCTTGTAGCCGCCCGCCGTGCCGAAAGCACAGAAGCCTGCGTACAGCGATGGCGGCCCGCAGTGGTTTCGTCGCGATCATTTCGTAATCTCCTGGGTCGGGGCGAGCGGCGGCACGTTCTCTCTCTCAGGCCTGGACGAGGACGTTGAACCCGCCGTAGACCATGCGCTTCATGTCGAACGGCATGTTCTTCTGCATCTGCGGGTTGTTCATGCGCGGGTCCTTCATCACCTGGGCGTTGATCTTGTCGCGCTGCGCGCGCGACTTGTACACGATCCACGAGAAGATCACCGTTTCGCCGGGTTTGAGCCTGGCCAGGCGCGGGAATCCCATGCCCCACGGCACCTTCAGGTCTTCGCCGACGCACTCGTAGTATTCGAGCGCGCCGTACTCCATCCAGATCCTGGCGCCGAGCTTCGCCATGCGGCGATAGGCTGCCAGGTTCTTCTTCGGCATGGGAATGACAAAACCGTCGACATAGCGAGCCATGAGAAATCTCCTTGCTGCTCGACAGACTATGCTCTGAAGAATTCCACCAGTACGGGAGCGAGGGCCGGGAACGATACGTTGTGACTCTGACCTTCGAGAACACGGTGCCGAACACCGGGGAGGGTCTCGGCGACGGCACGCGCCGCATCGCGCAGCACCCGCGGGCTCTTTTCGCCGGCGATCACGAGCGCCGGCACCTGGACCGAGGCCACGCGATCGGCGGGGAAGGAGAAGTCGCCCATGATCGCGGCGTCGTAGGGAAGCGTGTGCGCCGTTGCCTCGAGTTTCGACCAGAAGGGCATGAGGCGCATCAGCGCGACGAAGATGGCCGGAATGCCCATCACCTTCCCCAGGAAGAACCTGGCCGCGGCCGAGCGGCGACCTGCTGCCACCAACGCGTTGAGCTGCGCCTGGTGGTCCGCTGGCGGTCGATGGCCGCTGTCGCCGACCATGTACGGCGGCTCGTAGAGTGCGAGCTTCCTCATCTTGAGTCCGCTGGCAGCGGCCGTGAGGGCCAGGGCGGCACCGGAGGACATGCCCCACACCGATGCGGACCCGCCAGCTGCATCGATGAGCGCCTCGAGATCCTCGATTTCACGCTCGACGGCATAAGGCGCGGTGTCCCCGCTGTCGCCTCGGCCGCGCCGATCGTAGTTGATGACCGTGAAGTGTCGCGCCAGGAGCTCGGCCAGTTGCACGAATCCCGGGAACGCCCGGTAGCTGAACGCGCCGCCCACGAGGATGAGCGCCGGACCCTGGCCGGCCTGATCGAAAGCGATGGTCGTGCCGTCTCGCGAAGTGACCGTTCTCATGCATTCCTTCCGGTTCGTTGGCCTCAGTCACACGTCGAACCAGGCCCGGAAGAATCGACAGGGGCCTACCGAGATTTTTTCCGGAGGCGGGGAGGGCCTCCAGCAGCCTGGACCCGCCTTTCTCCATGTACTCTCTTTGGTGTCGATTCCGGCCGGCGCCAGTCGACGTAGGGGTACGCACCTACCGAGGAGAATCCGGTGAAGTATCTCTGCCTGGGTTACTACGACGAGAAGAAGTTCGAGGCCTTGCCCAAGGACGAGTTGGACGCACTCGTGAGCAAGTGCCGCACGCACGATGAGGCGCTGCGCCGGAGCGGCCGCCTGCGCACCGTGGCCTCGCTGGCATCCCCGCGCAAGTCCGCTTCCATACGGCCCCGGAACGGGAAGCCGTCGGTGAGCGACGGGCCGTACGCGGAGGCGAAAGAGGTGATCGGCGCGTTCTTCATCATCGAGGCCGGCGATCTGAGCGAAGCTATCGAGGTGGCCTCGAAGCACCCCGCGGCCCGCCTGGGTGAACAGGTCGGTTGGGGCGTCGAGGTGCGGCCGATCGACTATTTCGACGAACCTGAAGCGCGGGAGAAGCAGCAGTGACGGGAGGTATGGATACTCGCAAGCGCTGGTGGGCGCTCTACGTACTGTGCTTCGGCGTCCTGATGATCGTCCTCGACACGACGATCGTGAATGTCGCACTGCCGTCGATTCGGGCGGACCTGCGCTTCACCGAGACCTCGCTGGTCTGGGTCGTGAATGCGTACATGCTCACCTTCGGCGGCTTCCTGCTGCTGGGCGGCCGGCTGGGCGACCTGTTCGGGCACCGCAGAATCTTCCTGGTCGGGCTCACGCTCTTCACGCTGGCCTCGCTCGCCTGTGGATTGGCGGATTCGCAGCAACTGCTGATCGCGGCGCGCGCCGTGCAGGGGCTCGGCGGCGCGGTGGTCACGGCAGTCGCGCTCTCCCTGATCATGAACCTGTTCACCGAGCCCGCCGACCGCGCCAAGGCGATGGGCATCTACGGCTTCGTATGCGCCGGCGGCGGCAGCATCGGCGTGTTGCTCGGCGGATTCCTGACGACTGCGTTCAACTGGCACTGGATCTTTCTCGTCAATCTCCCGATCGGCGTCGCGGTCTACGCGCTCTGCCTCAGGCTGCTTCCGGAGAGCCGCGGGCAGGCGCCCGGTGCGCGCCTGGATGTCGCCGGCGCGGTGACGGTGACGACTTCGTTGATGCTCGCCGTCTATGCGATCGTGAACGGCCACGAGGCCGGCTGGAATTCCGCGCAGACCTTCGGGATGCTCGGCGCCTCGGTTCTGTTGCTCGCGACCTTTCTGGTCATCGAAGCCCGCGTACGCGAGCCCCTCATGCCACTGAGCCTGTTCCGTCTGCGCAACGTCGCGACCGCCAATGTCGTTGGCGTGCTGTGGGCGGCAGCGATGTTCGCGTGGTTCTTCATCTCCGCGCTCTACATGCAGATCGTGCTCGGCTACACCCCGATGCAGGTCGGCCTCGCGTTCCTGCCCGCTAACCTGATCATGGCCGCGTTCTCGCTGGGCCTTTCGGCGAAGATCGTCATGCGTTTCGGGATTCGCGGGCCGCTCACCGTGGGGCTGTTCCTGGCCGCGATCGGACTTGCGCTGTTCGCTCGAGCACCGGCGGACGGGAATTTCGCCGTCGACGTGCTGCCCGGCATGCTGCTTCTCGGCCTCGGCGCCGGCATCGCATTCAACCCGGTGCTGCTCGCCGCCATGAGCGATGTCGAGCCGAGCGAATCCGGGCTCGCCTCGGGCGTGGTCAACACCTCGTTCATGATGGGCGGGGCGCTCGGCCTCGCGGTCCTTGCCAGCCTAGCTGCCGCTCGCACCGACAGCCTGATTGCATCCGGAACGAGCTCACAGTCCGCGCTCAACGGCGGCTACCAGACGGCCTTCCTCGTGGGCGCCATTTTCGCCGGCGTGGCGGCTCTGTTGAGTGCGGCGCTGCTGCGCGCGGGACGGCACGCCCCCAGTCAGGAGCCTGAGCAAGCGGCCGAAGCGTGACCGTCAATTCCCGCGAACGCTGATCGTCGGATCCAGGGCCGCAATCGCGCCGGCGGTAGAGGAGGCTCCCGAACCGACGATCTGCTCACGCGTATAGATGCGGCCCGGGCCGATCGTGCAGTGCCGCCCTCGCATGTTCAGGCGCGAGCCGACCTGCAGACAATGAGTGTCCGCCGCTCGCGTCGTGTCGGAGCCGATGCGGTGCTCGCGGAAGGCGGCGCAGCCTGTGACTAACATGGCCATGCATGTGCCCAGCAGCAGTGGTTTCAACATGGCAAGTCTCCCGGACGGTCTGTTTGGCCCATGAAGCTTTGGAGGGCCCCGCGGGCTCCAAGTTGCATCGACCCGCCGAACACTCCGACCAGTGCAGCGTCCGCCCCCGGCCGGGCCGCGTCAAGAGAGCCCTTTCAGCCCTGATTTCCGAGCCTTATCGCCTTTGGCGAGCCACTCGTACCTCGCCCGGCCCAGCCGGTTGTGGGACGAACGGCCAACGCGCCCGCGGGACGCGGTTCGTCGCACTGCTCGCAATCTCGCATCCTCCCACGGGACAATCGATCGCAACCGCAGTCTGGAGGGGTCGAGCGATCGCAAGAAACATCCCGCGACAAACCCGCAAGGCCAGGACGAGCCGCAAGCGCCGCCGGCGCATTCCGAAGCTCTGGCCGAGCGCCCGCCTGCGCCGACGCTGGTGGCGAGCGTTCCGGCGCGCGCCGCTGTTCGTGCAGCTCACCATCGGCGGCGCCGCACTCGTGACGCTCTGGCTCGCGGTCAACTGGACGTACCAGGTCATCCGCAAGCCATCGGAGCTGTTCTTCCCGGTCAGCGGCACTCTCTACAAGACGCCATCCGAGACATGGCGGCAGTACGAGCCGATCTTTCGTCAGCACGCGACGAGCGTGATCACGCCGGAGTTTCTCGCCGCGCTCGCGCAGGTGGAGGGCTCGGGCAACCCGGTCGTGCGGACGTACTGGCGCTGGTCACTGACGGCGGAGCCCTTCGAGGTGTACCGCCCGGCTTCGAGTGCGGTGGGGATGTACCAGATCACCGACGGCACGTTTGCCGAAGCCAGGCGCTACTGCATTCACGATCACGTCGTCGTCGAGGATGGACCGTGGAACGAGTGGCGATCGTGCTGGTTCAACAGCCTCTACTCGCGTGTAGTGCCGAGTCACGCGGTCGAGCTCACAGCCGCGTATCTTCAGCGCCACGTCGCGAGCACGCTCGAGCGGCACCGGATCGCGAATGCCACGCTTGCGCAAAACAGAATCTCGCCGCGGTGATCCACCTGTGCGGCGCCGGAGCGGGCGAGGGCTACGCCAGACGCGGACTCAGGCTGGGTGCCCGCCAGCGCTGCGGCGATCACGCGGTCCGAGGCTATCTGGCCCGCCTCAATGTGATGAGGAGCGTGTTTGCGCGCCTCGCCGTGCGTGGCAGCGCCGATTGAACAGAGGGTCATAGCCATGGGATCGCCCCGCTGAGCAGCGCACTCGCTACGCGCCGTGCTTACTACTCGGACCCGACTCCCATCTCGCGGAAGCGCTCCACGGCATCGCTGGGCCCGAAATCCTCCAGCTCGTACAGCTGGCGAACCTCGATCTCCGCCTCCTTGCAGTCGACCGCCGGATTGGGGAAGCGCTTGGCCCACTGGATCGCCTCTTCCCGCGACTTCACCTGGATGAGCGTGTAGCCGGCGACCAGCTCCTTCGCTTCGGTGAAGGGTCCGTCGACGACCGTGCGTTTCTCACCGGAATACGTGATGCGCCAGCCTTTCGAGGTCGGCTTGAGGCCGGAGGCGTCGAGCAGCACGCCGGCCTTGACGAGCTCCTCGTGATAGGTCGCCATTGCGGCGATCAGCTTCTCTTCGGGCATGACTCCGGCTTCGGTGTCCCTGGTCGCCTTCACCATGATCATGAATCGCATGGTCGTACCTCCTCGAGGGCTGTGAATCCCGGCTCTACAGTCACGTCGAACGAGAACCCGCAGGATCGACACGTCGACTGATTCTGCCCGATCGGATCGGCGCCGGATCGGTGCCGCGATGATGGGTGGACTGCTGATCGCCACCGCGCTCACCCTGATCTTCCTGCCGGCGCTGTATGCCGCGTCGTACCGCGTGCCCCTGCCATGCCTTCCGGCTAGCGGCGGTGCTTGATCCTCTCGACGAACGTCGCGCAGGCGGCTCCGAGCACGATCAGCAGCACGATCGCGCCGCCGTGCGCGACCAGGACATGAGTGGGTTCCGTGACCCAGCAGAACAGGCGCACACCTGCGTCCTCCATCAGCCCCACACCAAGGCCGCAAAGAGCCCCGGTCATCGCCGGACGAGTGGGAAGCGCGCGCGCCACGAGCCACGCAGGAAGCGCCAGCGCCGGGACTGAAAACGCGACAGCCATGCCGACGCATTCCCAGCGGGCAATGGGTGGCGGTACTTCCTCAAGTGGACGCGGGCATTCGGCGGCTAGCCGGCGCGACTCAAGGCGAGCAGGGACGCCCGCGCGTGTCGAATATGCCGTCGTCGCTCTCGATCATTCCATTGCGGACGGTGAAGAAGTCCATGATCGGCACGGCGAAAGTCTTGCCCGGCAGCCGGCTGCGCACAGTGAAGCGCACGGCGACGCGGTCTCCCTCCGCGACGTATTCGTGGACCTCGGCGACGATGTCCGGAAATGTGTCGAACAAGTACTGATAGATACGCTGCACATCGGCGCGCCCGCGCCGCGGCTTGCAGAAATCCGAGGCCGTCACCTGGGCGTCGGGCGAATAGAGATTCACTATGTCGGGCACCGAGTGCCGATTGACCGCCGCGAACTTGGCTGCCACCACCGCCCTGGGGGAGTTATCCGGCTTCCATCCCCCCGCGGTGACGTCCAGCAAACTGAGAGCGCCCGGGGAGATTTGCACGCCGACGAATCCGTGCCGACAATGCCGCGGAGGCCAGGAGCGACATGAACGGTATCGACCGTCACGGTGTGAGGCGGATTCGTGGGGGCAGCGCCGTCATGCTGTCCTTTCTGATTGCTGCCTGTGGCGGAAGCTCCGGAGACTCGATCGACAGGGGCGAGAGCGCAGCGACGGGCGACGCCACCATTCTCTATTTCTCCAACTGGGACGGCGAGATCGGTCCGGACACCCTGGCCGAATTCCAGCGCCGCACCGGCGTCCGGGTGATCGTCGATTCGATCCCCGACAACGTCACGCTGCAGACCAAGCTCCTGACGGGCCATTCCGGGAGCGATGTCGTCGTGCCGGGATCCAACTTCCTGCAGCCGCTGATTGCCTCGGGTGCGTTGCAGGAACTGGACAGGAGCCGGCTGCCCCACTGGCGTCACCTCGAGCCTGCCATCCTCGATGCGCTCGAGCGCATCGATCCCGGCAATCGCTACGGCGTTCCGTATGTCTGGGGTACGCAGGCGTTCGCCTACAACGCTGCGGTAGTGGCGCGGGCGCTGGGTCGCGAGCCGGAGCCGAGCTGGCGCCTGCTGTTCGATCCGCAGATCGCCCGCCGCCTGGCGCCCTGCGGCATTGCCTGGCAGGACAGCGCCGGTTCGATCATGACGGACCTGGCCCTGCTCGCGATCGGGCGTGATCCCGCTGCGGAAAGTGTCGACGACCTGCATGCCGCCGAGCAGGCGCTGATGCGCGTGCGCCCGTTCGTGCGCTACATCGACAGCAGCGGCGCATTCCGCTCGGATCTCGCCAGTGGCGAGATCTGCATCGCGGCCGGCTCCAGCGGCGAGCTCCTGCAGGCTCGCGAGATCGCCATACAGAGCGGCACGGGCGTGGATGTACGGTACGTGCTGCCCACGGAAGGGGCGCTGATGTGGGTGGACCTGCTGGCCATTCCGGCCGATGCCCCGCACGTGGAGGCGGCGCACCGTTTCATCGATTTCCTGATGGAACCGGCGGTCATCGCCGAGGTGACCAACGCCGCCCGGTTCGCGAACGCCAATCGGGAGGCGCGGGCATTCGTCGATCCTGCCGTGCAGAATGACCCGCACGTCTACCCGCCCGCGCAGGTGCAATCGCGGCTGCACCTCGTCCCGGCCGAATCGCTGCAATACGCGCGGTTACGCTCGCGGATGTGGATGCGGGTGCGCAGCGGCGAGCCTGTCACGCGCGAATAGGGTACCGTACCGACTGGTGCCGGCGCGGGCATTCCAAAGGGCGGTATTCACTATCCGCGGTGTAGGCTGTGAGTGCCTTTGGAGAAGAAAATGAACACGACCAGTGATGCGATCGCGACCCCGGCAGCGGCGGCGGCGGGCACGGCGGCGAGCGCTGAGCCGTCCCTGCGTCGCGATCTGAGTGTCGCCAAGAGCCTGCTGTTCGGCGACATCCTGGAGGAGAATCTTTTTCCTTATCCCGAGATTCGCGCGCGCGATCGCGAGATGCTGGGCGCCATCGTCGAGTCCATCGACCGCTTTCTCGAGGACAAGCGCGAGGACTTCGGGCGCTGGGATCGGGAAGCGCAGCAACCGGAGGAATTCATCCAGACGCTGCGCGAGCTCGGACTGTTCGGGTTGATCATCCCCGAGGAGCACGGCGGCCTGGAGCTTTCGAACGCCGCGTATGCCAGGGTGCTCGCGCAGACCAGCAGTCACGACAGCTCGGTGTCGCTCACCATCGGTGCGCACAGCTCCATCGGCATGAAGGGCATCCTGCTCTTCGGCAATGCCGAGCAGAAGGCGCGTTACCTGCCCAAGCTCGCCAGCGGCGAGATGATAGCTGCCTTCTGCCTGACCGAATCCGGCGCCGGATCCGACGCGGCTTCGATCCGCACCGCGGCGAAACGCAATGCCGACGGCAGCTGGACGCTCAATGGCGAAAAGATCTGGATCACCAATGGCGGCATTGCGCAGCTCTACACCGTGTTCGCGCGCACCGACACGCCCGAGGGCAGGATCAGCGCGTTCATCGTCGAAGCGGCCTGGCCCGGCGTGAGCCACGGGCCGCACGAGGACAAGATGGGGATCCGCGCCTCCTCGACCACCACGGTCGCGTTCAGCGACGTGCGCGTGCCGCCCGAGAACGTGCTGGGCGAGGTGGGCAAGGGCTTCAAGCTGGCGATGGGCATCCTCAACAACGGCCGCACCGGATTGGGCGGCGGTGCAGTGGGCGGCATGAAGTCGCTGATCAAGCTCGCCATCCGCCAGGCGCAGGAGCGCAAGCAGTTCGGCAAGCCGATCGCGGAGTACGGCCTGGTGCGCGAGAAGATCGCGCAGATGACGGTGGATTGCTTCGCCGCCGAAAGCGCGGTGTGGATGGTGGCGCACTACATCGACGCGGGGTGCGATGACTATTCCGTCGAGGCGGCGATGAGCAAGATTTTTGCCAGCGAGGCGATGCAGCGCGCAGCGTACGAGGCGTTGCAGGTCGCGGGCGGCAACGGCTTCATGCGCGAGTTTCCGTACGAGCAGGTCGCGCGCGACGCGCGCATCCTGCCGATATTCGAGGGCACCAACGAGATCCTGCGGCTGTACGTCGCGCTGTCGGGCCTGAAGGGAGTCGGTGCCTCGCTCGCGGAGCTCGAGTCGGCGGTCAATTCGATCTTCAACGACACCATCAAGGGATTTGGCCTGCTGGCCGGGTACGCCGAAAGAAGGTTTTCGCAGGCGACCGGCATCGGCGCCGACCGCATTCTCAGCCGTCTCGCCCCGCCACTGCGTCCGCTGGCGGCGGCCTACGAGAAGTACGTCAGCGAGCTGGCGCGCGTCGCTGACGAGGCGTTGCGCAGGCACGGCAAGGCGATTGCGGACCAGCAGCACTTGCAGAAGCGCATCGCCGATCTGATGATCGATCTGTTCGTCGGCCTGTGCGTCCTGTCGCGGGCCGACAGCCTCGTCAAGTCCGATCCGGCCACCGCCCCGCCGGTGACCGCGATCGCAACGGCCTTTACGCGGCAGGCGCGGCGGCGCATGAATCGCAACGTCCGCAGCATGGCCGGCGAGGAGGACATGGACATCGAACGGGTCGCGTCCGCGGTGATCGGACGTGGATCGTATGCGTGGGACGTGATCTGATACCCACCATAGGCAATGAAGACAGGCAACGAGGACAGGCAACGAGGACAGCAATGGCGACCAAACTGGAAAAAGCCCTGAAGCGCGAGATCGACATCGACGGCAAGCCGTACACGCTCATCATCTCGCCCGAAGGATTGAAGCTCACTCCCAAGGGCAATCGCAAAGGCCAGGAGCTGGCGTGGAAAGACATGGTGAGCGGGGAGGCGGCACTCGCCGTGTCGCTGAACGCGTCGCTGGACCAGACGCGGTCGTAGCGCCCGCGCAAGCCGCCTCCGGTTCGAGGCGAGGAGCCCATCGGCCGAGGGCGCCGAGCAACGCTTGCGCTTCGCGCGCGGCGAGGTGCTCGATGCCTTAGCCGTGACCGCTCATCGCATCGCCGCGCAGTCGGGCGGCCATGCCCGCGACGCGTCGGGGGAGAGATCGACCACGAACAGCTCGCCGGACCGCTCACCGTCGGCCTGGGCGAATAGCAGCCGGTCAGCGCGTGGCGAGAGCAGTGGGCCGACCTGGAACACGTCTGCGCGGGCGGCGATTCGATCGCGTTCCATCCAACGACCGTCGTGCAGCACGAAGCGGTAGAGGTGCGAGCGGTCGCCGCGGTCCGCCACCAGGATGAGCGTGCGCCCATCGCGGGAGATGTCCGCCTCGTATTCGTTGGCGGGCGAACTGACGGGCGGGCCGAGATTGCTCACTGTCCAGCTGCCCTCGCCACGAGGAACGGCAACGTAGATATCGCTCAATCCATGTCCGCCCGCCCGGTCGGAGCCGAAATAGACCCGGCCATCGGCTGTCGCTCGCGGTAGCAACTCCGCACCTTGCGAGTTGACCGGCTCGGGCATTCGCAACGGCCGCCCCCAGCGCCCGCCGGGCTCGCGATCGACGTACCAGATGTCGAGATCCGCGCCGGTCGGATCGCGCCGCGCAGAGACGAAATAGAGTCGCTTGCCATCTGGCGTCAGGAACGGGTCCGCTTCCAACACCGGCGGCGGCGCCGCGAATGCGGCGGGCCGCGGAGTCGTCCAGTGGCCGGCCTCACAACGCGACCACACCACCCGGTAATTCTGAAAGCGTCTGTCGCTGAGCATGAAGTACATTTCGCGGCCATCGGGCGTGAAAGCCGGAGTCGACTCGTACTGATCGCTGGCTATGCCAGGCGGCGTCCAGCGGCGTGGCTCGGCATTCCCGGCGCACGCGCAAGTCGCCGCGACGACAGCGAGCAGGAACAGGGCGCCAGGCGAGAGCCTGCTCATCAGGCGATGGCTTTGATTTCGAGGAGCCAGGCCTCGTCGTAGATGCCGAGAGCCTGGGCGTACGATCCTTCAGTCGGGTGGATGGCGCGATGCTGCATGCGATCCTTTGGGCCGGATTTCGCCGTCGGGCGGCCAGAGTACAATGCCAAAATTTCGGGCGTGGCTCGCCGCGGCCATGCCAGCCACGCTCACACTGTCAGTCCCGGCGGGGGTCTGTCTTGGGGAAAATTGCTCAGCCCGCTCGAGTGCCTCACGGCAGCGGCTCGATTCGCGTGCTCGCGGAGTCGGCACACTACAGTGTGTCGGACATGCGCTGCCGGCTGGGTCCCAACGCCCCCCCGAGCGAAAACCAGTTTCCGGCGTTCCGCGTTGCCGCGGTCGTCGCCGGTTCCTTCCGCATCCGGTCGAGTCTCGGCGCCGGCGTCCCGGTGGCCGGCGCGCTGCTGATGGGCAACGCCTGCGATTGCTACTGCTGCCGGCACGACACCGGCGCCGGGGACCGCTGCATCAATTTCGATTTCCAGCCCGCATTTCTCGAACAGGTTCGCATCGCGCTCGGAACCGCGGGCATTGGCGAGCGGTTCCGGCGGGCGCTCTTGCCGCCGACCCTGCAGTCCGTCGCCATGACCGCAGTCGTCGATGCGATTGCCGACGGCGATCTGAGCTCGCTCCAGGAAGCGGCCTTCGAGGTGGCTGCCGCGGCACTGGCAGCGACCCATGCGACCCAGGACCCCTGCGGCCGGCGTTTTTCGTGGCGCGACGAGAGCAAGGCGATGCGCGCGGCGCGCCATATCGAGGCGAATTTCGATCAGCCCTGCACCCTGGAGGAGCTCGCGGCCGCGGCGGGCCTGAGCCCGTTTCATTTCCTGCGCGTGTTTCGGCGCGTGCTCGGCCAGACACCGCACCGCCACGTGCTGGCCACGCGGCTGCGGCACGCCGCGCGGCGCCTGCGCACGACGGGTGAGCGCGTCGCCGACATTGCGGCCGCCGCCGGTTTCGGCGACTTGTCGAATTTCAACGCGAGTTTTGCGCGTACGTTCGGCGTCAGCCCGCTCGCGTTCAGGTTGCGCACGCACACGCGACCCAGGTAGCGGCCCGCGGTTTCGTAGCCCGTCAGCATCTTCGGCACGTGCGGCCGCGGCCGCAATAGGCCGGCAACGACGGCCGGCGGCGTATATTCTCACAGGCATGCGGCCAGAGGAATCGGGATCGGAAGCGGAATCGGACGCGCTGGTGGTCTTCGGGATCACCGGAGATCTCGCCTACAAGAAGGTCATTCCGGCGATCTACCACCTCGTCAGGCGCGGGCGCCTGCGCGGGCCGGTGATCGGAGTGGCGCGCTCAGGATGGACGATCGAGGGACTGCACGAGCGGCTCGCGGCCAGCCTGCGCGAGCACGGCGGAGAGGTCGATGAGGCGGCGGGCGCGGCATTCGTGCGCGCCATCCAGTATGTCGCCGGGGAGTATCGGGATCCGGATACGTTTCGCAGACTGCGCAGTGCCCTCGGCAATGCACGCGCGCCGTTGCACTATCTCGCCATCCCTCCGAGCCTGTTTGCCGAAGTGGTGGCGCAGCTTCAAGGTTCGGGCTGCAACCGCGGCGCGCGCGTCGTGGTGGAAAAACCTCTGGGCCGCGATCTGAAGTCCGCGCAGGAGCTCAACCGGAGCCTGGCGCAGGTACTCGAAGAGCGGCAGATCTTCCGCATCGATCATTTTCTCGGCAAGGAGCCGGTGCAGAACCTGCTCTACTTCCGGTTTGCGAACGCGTTTCTGGAGCCGCTCTGGAACCGCCAGTACGTCGCGAACGTGCAGCTCACCATGGCCGAGTCGTTCGGCATCGAGGGCCGCGGCCGGCTCTACGAGGAGCTCGGCGCGATCCGCGACGTCGTGCAGAATCACCTGTTGCAGATCGTGACGCTGCTCGCGATGGAGCCGCCGGCGCGGTACAGCAGCGATGCGTTGCGCGATGAGAAGCTGAAGGTCCTCGCCGCCGTGCAGCCGCTCGATGCCCGCAGCGTGGTCCTCGGCCAGTACGCGGGCTATCGGCAGGAACCCGATGTGGCCGCGGATTCACGCGTGGAAACGTACGCGGCGCTGCGCCTCGCCATCGACTCGCCGCGCTGGGCGGGCGTGCCGTTCCTGATTCGCGCCGGAAAGCGCCTGGCTGTCACCGCCACGGAGGTGATGGTGCGGTTGCGCGCACCGGCGCATTCCCTGTTCGACGCCACGCCGGCCGCCGTCAATCATGTGCGCTTCCGGCTCGGTCCCGATCGTGTGTCGATCGGCCTCGGCGTGCTGACCAAGGAACCGGGCGAGGAGATGCGCGGCCGCACCAGCGAGCTGTTGCTGTGCGACGTCGAAGCGGGGAGGTTCGGCGCCTACGAGCGGCTGATCGGGGATGCCTTGCGAGGCGATCCCACGTTGTTTGCCCGCCAGGATTCGATCGAAGCGGCGTGGCGAATCGTGGACGACGTGGTGCGGCGCGCGGCGGCAGAGCCGGTGCAGCCGCGGCCCTATGCGGCCGGCGGCTGGGGTCCCGAAGAAGCGGACGCGTTGGCGAGCGGCGCCGGAGGATGGAACGAACCCGGCACGGGCTGCTGACCGGGAGCGCCGTGATGGAATGGATTACCAGTGAAGATGTCGCGACCGCCGAACGCGCGGCAGCGCAGTACATTGCCGCACGCCTGCTGCAAGCGGTAGAAGAACGGGCAGCTGCCACATTGGCAATCAGCGGCGGGAGCACGCCGTCGGGAATGTTCGAGCGCCTGGCCGCGGAGGAATTACCCTGGAGTGACGTGCGCGTCATGCAGGTCGATGAACGCATCGCGCCGCCCGATCACGAAGCTCGCAACTGGAAGCATTTTCTCGCCAGTCCGCTCGCACGCCGGATTGTTCCGGCCAACCGGTACCCGTTGCCCGTGGAAATCGACGATCCCCGGCTGGCAGCGGACCGGTATGCAGAAACTCTGATCGGGCTGGCGGGGGAGGCGCTCGTGCTGGACGTGGTGCACCTGGGTATCGGCGAGGATGGACACACCGCGTCTCTCTTCGTCGACGATCCGCTGTTCCACGAAACGCGGCGCCCGGTTGGCGTCAGCCAGCCGCATCGAGGCTTCCGGCGTCTCTCCCTGACGTTGCCCGTACTCAACCGCGCGCGCTGTGTCGTGTGGTTTGTCGCCGGGGCGGCGCGACGCGCGGCGGTGACGCGCTTGTTCAGGCGCGACCTGTCGATCCCCGCAAGTCACGTGGAGCGCGATCGAGCCGTCTGCTTCACCGATCCTGCTGCGGCGCCCGACGCCTGAGCTCAGTTGCGCGGCAGAGGGTGACCGCCGAACGCATTGCGCAGCATCGCGAGCAACCGCCCGGCGAAGTCGCCGCGCCCTTGCGAGGCGAATCGAACCATCAGCGCTGCGTTGATCGCCGGCGTGGGGACTCCCAGGTCGATCGCCTCCTGCACGGTCCAGCGTCCCTCGCCGGAATCCGCCACTGCGGCTGCGACGGATTGCAGTGAACCGTTCTCCTGCAAAACCTTGGCTGTCAGATCGAGAAGCCACGAGCGGATCACCGTGCCGTGCCGCCAGGCCTGGGCGATCTCGGCAAGCGGCAGCTCGAGGTCGTGCTTCGCGGCGAGCAGCGCGAAACCTTCCGCATAGGCCTGCATCAAACCGTACTCGATGCCGTTGTGAACCATCTTGACGAAATGGCCGGCGCCCGGGGGCCCGCAGTACACCCATCCCTGGCCGGGAGAGGGGGCAAGCGCGCGCGCCAGCGGCAGAATCGCATCGACGTGCTGGCGCGCTCCGCCGAACATCAGCCCGTAGCCCTGATCGAGTCCCCAGATCCCGCCTGAAACGCCCACGTCGACGAATCCCATTCCCTTTTGCGTCAGCAGCGCGCTGCGCCGCTGCGAATCCTTGTAGTGCGCATTGCCGCCGTCCACCACGATATCGCCGCGCTGCAGCTGTTTTGCGAGCGCCTGGACGTTCTCTTCGGTCGCAGCGCCCGCGGGCAGCATCAGCCAGATGATTCGCGGCGGGGCCAGCGCGGCAAGCAGGTCCTCGAGGCGAGTGGTGACGGTGATGCGGTTTTCGTCGAGGTCGGTGCGTGCCTGCGCGGCGCGGCTGAATCCCACCACTTCGATCCCGTGCCGCGCGAGACGGCGCGCCATGTTGCCGCCCATGCGGCCGAGTCCGATCATTCCCACGCGCATTGTCCGCTCCTGATGCGACGGGCCATCAGCACCGCCCACCGGAAGCTTATGCGCGCAAGGCTGCGAACGCGACTGTGTGCGATTGCGGGCGCCGCACCGGCGGGCAGTGGCGCCTTGCTGCCGCGGTCATCGCGTCGTGGCGCTGTCCTGCTTCGGTGCGGCGCCGGGCGAGGCGCGATCCATCCGGAAGATGGGGTAGCGGTTGTAGCGGTCATCCCACGAGGCATGCCTGCGGTAGAAGAACTCCAGGCGCGCGTCGGGGTCGCGTGCAAAGTCCTTGTCCTGCGCGAGCCGCTGCGCGAACTGCGCGCGCAGCTCCGCACTGGCGTCGAGCATCTCCTGTGCCACGCGCTCGGCTACGTACGGCTCCATGTACTCCTTCTTCTCGAAAGCGTTGGCAAAGAAACCCCAGGCCACGTACGAGTCCGGCGCGTCGGGCTCGAGCAGTGCCATCACCAGGCGTGCCTTGGGCTGCGCGATCGGCACGAACACGGTGCCGGGAGGCAGAAGGCGCTGTTCGGCCGACCAGGCGCCTTCGACCTTGAAGGGCGTGCGGCCCTCGAACGTCTGCGCGGCGGGCGAGACGCGCGAGGCCCGCCACACCTGTACGCTCGATGGCGCGGCACCACTCTGAATCGGCTGGTAGCGGATGCCGTGTTCCTCGAGCTTCGGCAGCAGCCAGGCGACCGCGGGCGGAACGAGGTAGCCGCCTTCCGGAACCCTGGTCTCCTTCGTCACGCGCACGTGGTCCTTCACGGGAAGGCGCCATACCTGCGGCTTCGAGGGATCGTAGTGCGTCATGAGGGTGCCGGAGATCGCAGAGGGCACGCGCTCGTAGGCGTAACCGCGGAAATCGACCCAGCGCACCTCGTCGGTGACGTTGAACGAAAGCGGATAGGCGCTGCCGGCGAGTTGCTGAGCGCGCCGGTCGGCCCCGTGCAGGGTCGCCTGCCAGCCCGCGGCATCGCGCGCGGCCGAATCGAGCAAGGCGCGCAGGATGTTGGCTGTGACCCGCACGCGGGTCGGGTAATCCTTCCACGAGTGCGTCTCGACGAGCAGGGCGACGCGGTTGCTCAAGCCCCAGTAACCCGTCGAGAAGCGCGGCAACGCAGGTGTGGCCGTCACGCCCGACGCCGGGTCGTCCGTGACGTCGAACGAGGGATAGAAGGACAATGGCAGCGAGCCCTGCGCGGTGATCCGTTCGATGATGGCTGCGCGGATCGAATCGGCGACGGCGGCGACCTCGTGATCGCCCGCCGGGCCGGGTTCTTCCAGGATCGCGACATCGTGCTCGAAGTCCGCGCCGTCGGTGACGTGCAGATCGACGTAGACGGCGGGATCCCATTCGTTCAACAGGCGCAGCATCGCGCGCATTTCGGGCGCGTCGGCCTTCATGTAGTCGCGATTGAGATTCAGATTCTGCGCGGTGGTGCGCCAGCCCATCTCCTCCGGTCCCCGCTGATTGGGCCGGTTCCAGCGGCCGAAACGCTCGTGACCGTCGGGACTGAAAACCGGCACGAACACGAGTGTGACCTTTTGCAACGCCCCCGGACCGCGGCCGGTGAGGAGCTCGCGCAGCACCAGGAATCCCGCGTCCTTGCCGTCGATTTCACCGGCGTGGATGCCACCCTGGGCGAGAATCACCGGCCGATCCTGCGCGCGCGCCTGCCGAGCTGTGAGCACGCCGTCCGCAGAGGCCGCGAGCGCCCACAGGTCGCGTCCCTCCGGTGTCTTTCCGAACGAGAAGCAACGCACCTGGCGCGCGAACGCGGCTTGGAACGCATGACACAACTGCCCGACTTCCTCGTACCGGCCGGTGCGCTGGAAGCTGGAGCGCTCCGCAATCGTGGTCAGGGAGTCGGTCCGCGCCGCGAGCGCGCTTGCGCCCGGCGTCAGCAGACCCAGCAACAGCGGGACGAGCGTGGTGCTGAGCCATCGTCGGACAAGGACAGGCATGAGATGTGTCATTGCGAATTGTTCCTCTAGAATCGATAGCGGGTCTTGACGATGAGCTGATCGCTGTCGCGCAGATCGATGGCCGACGAGAACAGGTCGCCGAGGCCGCGATCCTCCGTGTTCTGCTCGAACAGGAACCCGCCCCGGCCATAGACGACGTACAGATCGGATTGCGGCGCGAAGGTCCAGCGGTAGCGCACCTGCAGGCCGAAGTTGTTCACCTGAAAAGGCAGGACCGCATCGGCGCTCTCGACCAGCTCGCCCGACGGGGAAATCCGGAACGGTGTCGGGCTCCGCGCATCGATCGCGAGCCACTGCAGCTTGACGCGCAGCTCCTGGTTCGGCGCAGGAAACCAGTTCAGGTCGCCGGCCATCAGGGACTGGGTGCGCCGAAAGCTGGCGAGCAGGTCGTCGTTCATCCAGATGAGCCAGTCACGACTCCACAGCATCACCGTGCGCAGCGCAACGCTGAAATCGTCGCGGGTGTAATGCTCGACCTTCCCCTCGGCTTCGAAGGCGTAGTCCTCGTTCCCTTCTTGAAACAGCGTCCCGGCCGCGAACAGCCGCCACTTGCCGAGCCGGGGGCTCTGGTAGTCCTGCTTGAGCGTGCGCAGCCGCGCATCCGTGTTCACGTTGCCGTTGCCGCGTGAAATGAGGTCATCCACGCCCGCGCCGGCGATCTCGAGCGAGGAGTTCAATACCGCGCCGGATCGCTGCTGCGCTTCCCGGAACAAGCCCAGGACGTGTCCGAGCCGCTCTCCCGAGTCGTTCCATCGCGCCTCGGGCCGCAACCGCCAGGTGACCGCGGCGCGCCGGTCTTCGGCGTCGAAGTCTCGCAGGCGGCGCGAGACCGAGAGGCTGGCGTCATTCAGGCTGGGCCGCTGCTGGAATCCCAGGTCGTTGAAGTCGAGCTGGCGGCTGAAATGCAGCAGGTCCAGCTCGTGTTGCCAGTCCGTCGAAGGCGCGTAGCTGGCATGGAGCAGGGCACCGTCTCCGGAAGCCCCCTGGCCGGCCTCGTCGACTGTGCTCGCGATGACCTGCCCCTGTAACTGGTAACGCGGATCCGGACGCCAGATGAAGTCGCCCTCGTGCACCTGGGCGGTGCGCTCCAGGAACGGCCGGTCCGTCCACGTGCCGAGATACCCGAGCGTCCACGCACCCGAGCTGAGTCTGAGCCGCTGCGCCGCGAACGCGCGTCCGAGATCATCGCCATAGTCGCGCTCGACCGCGGCCAGCGTGCCGAAGTCGAGGCGCCCGGCGTTGCCGTTGATCTTGACAGCCCCGTCGATCTCGGCGGCGCGTTGCGGGTCGTCGTCGCGCGCGCCGCCGATGCGGCGCGTGTAGAGCAGGCGGTCGGTGCTCGCCACCCGCACGTCGAACAGGGCCTGGTTCTCGGCGAAGAACGGGCGCTTGTCGCTGAACAGCACTTCGATCGCGTCGAAATTGACGACCAGCTCGTCCGCCTCGACCTGGCCGAAATCCGGGTTCAGTGCGGCCGTGACCTGAAAGCTCCCCGACGGCTTCCACAGGATGTCGGCTCCGGCCTTGAGCTGCGTCGAGTCGTCGACCCAGTCGCTGGCGGCAGTCACATACGGAAACACGTGGAACAGCGAGCTCGAGAACTGCTCGATCTCCACCTTCGGGAATTCCGACAGATAGCGCGGCCGGGTGAAGCTCACCCCCTGGAGCGCGCTGCGTTCCTGGGTCGCGCCGATCACGCGGTCGAACACCACGCCGACGGTGCGCCGCTCGGCATGCGGGTCCCTCATGCTCGCGATGGTCCAGGGCAGGAGCACCTCCACGAACCATTCCTCGCCGGTGTCGCGCACCGCGTAGGCCTCGTCCCCGTCCCAGTCGGTGCTGTACTGGTTCTCGTTGGTGATCGTGGCGTCCTGCAGCGATCCGGCCAGCGCGACTGTCACGTTGTAGGCCACCTTCGCATCCGCATCGAGGTCGATGTAGATGTTGACGCGATCGCCCATGTTGTCCGCATCGCGCGGCGTCTGCTCTTTCTGCCGGGGCGTGGCGGCAGGATGAGTGCAACGGAAGCCGATGAGGATGCCCTCCGGTATTCCGAGCATGCGCACTTCGGTGGGATGACGCGGCTGACCCAGCGTATAGGGCTGGGTGACGCGAAAGTCGTTGAAGACCCGGGCGCGCTCCCACTCCGGTTCCGTCAGACGACCGTCGATCGTCACGGTAGCGAGGGCGCTTTCGGTCGCCAGGGCCAGGAGGAGACCCGCCAGGAGGAGACTCGGAACAATTGCGGTCCGCGAACGCCTTGTCATGCGTCCATCCCTTTTCGTCGGAACGAAGTGAGCAACCATAGTCACGCGGCACTCGCCGCACCAGTAAGGAACGTTGAACCCGGGATAACTTCCACTTATCGATACCTGTCAGCTATTCGTCACATCACCCTGCGCCCTTCGTCCTGTGACGCGCGCCACAGGATCGCGACGCCGATCAGCGCGGAGAGCGCCGAGGCCGCAAATACGGCGATCTTCGCCGCCGCGAAATCGGGCTCGGCCGGGAAAGCGGTGGCGGCGATGAACAGCGACATCGTGAAGCCGATACCTGCCAATACCCCGGCGCCAGCCAGCTGCCGCCAGGAGTATTCCTGCGGGCTTGACGGCGAGGCCCAGCCGCACCGCGAGAACTGACGCGAGCACCAGGCCGAGCGGCTTGCCGACGAGGAGCCCGACACCGATCGCCAGGGCCAGCGCCTCGCGACCGACCAGGGCATCGGTCGTCATGAGGACGCCGGCATTGGCCAGCGCGAACACGGGCAGCACGACGTAGCTCGAACGCGGCCCGACGTGCCGGAGCATCCGGTCGGCGGGCGATTCGAGCCGGTCGTGGATCGCGTCGAGCGCGCGCAGCGTGGGGAGAGACGGTCCGTGGCGCAATACCTCGTCGCCGTGTTGCGCTTCGGCCTGCACGAGTTGATTCGCCTGCAGCATCAGCGCGTTCAGGTTGGGCGGCGGTCGCGTCGGGATGAACAGTGCGAGCAGGACGCCCGCGAGCGTCGCGTGCAGACCGCCGGCATGAATGCATGCCCACAGGGCGATGCCCAGCAGGATGTAGGGAGTGGCTCGATAAACGCGCCAGCGGTTGAGCATTGCCAGGGCTGCGACGATCGCGGCCGCGGCGACGAGAAACACGAGGTTCAGGTCGCCGGAATAGAACACCGCCACGACCGTGATCGCGCCGATGTCGTCGACGATGGCGGCAGCGGTGAGGAAGATGCGCAGCTCCACCGGCACCCGCCGTCCGAGCATCACGATCAGGGCAACCGCGAACGCCGTGTCGGTCGCCATCGGCACGCCCCAGCCGTGCGACCATGGCCCGGCCGGAATCAGCAGCACGTACAACGCGGCTGGCACCGCCATGCCGCCGATCGCCGCCGCGACCGGCAGTGCCGCGGAGCGCCGGGTCGCGAGATGCCCGACGGTGAACTCGCGCTTGATCTCCAGCCCGACGACGAGGAAGAAGATCGTCAGCAGCCCGTCGTTGATCCAGTGCCGCAACGACATCTGGAAGCTGCCGTCGCCGAGCACGAAGCCCCAGGGTTGTTCCCAGAATCCCTGGAAGCGGGCGCCGAATTCCGAGTTGGTGAGCGCGACGGCGAGAATGGTCGCGAGCAGGAGCAGAGCGCCCGCCGACGGCGCCCAGCTCGCGAAGTCGAGCGCCGCGGCGCGCACCCGATGGCCGAGCGAGCCGAGCATCGCGTCGGCGAACGAGCTCTCGTCCCACGGACCGTCATAGCGGCGGCCGTTGATGAAGAAAGTCGGCGTGATCATCACGCCGCTGGCGCGCGCACTCTGCTCGTCGGCCGCCACGCGCGCTCGGGCGCGCTGCGCGCCTTCCTCCCGCTTCCCGGCGGGCAGGTCGTCCACGCCCAGGTCGCGGGCTACGGCGTGCAGGTCGTCCTCGGTCAGCGTCTCGGAGCGCGTCATCAGCTTGACGTGCGCATCCCAGAACTGCCCGGGGTCCGCGGCGCGTTCGGCCAGCTCCGCAGCGCGGCGCGCGAGGTCGCTTCCGGTCAGCGGCCGGTGCCGGAACGCGTAGCGCAGCCGATCGCCGAACTGATCGCGAACCTGGGAGATGCGCTCGTTGGCCGCGCGGCAATGAGGGCACGCATAGCTGCCGTACTCGAGGAGCGTGATACCGGCATCGCTGGCGCCGAGGATGTGGTCGTATGACTCATCCACCGGCTGATCGAGCCGGTTGCCTGGTTCCACTGCCGCCATGGGTGGCCTCGACGCGGGGTCCGGGCGCGTCAACGCGTCGCAATCACGACGGCGGCGCCGGCCATGGCGACGCCGGCGCTGCGGTTCATCAGCCGGATCGAGCGCGACCGGTGGAAGAACTGGCGCGCGCGCGCGGCGCCCAGGGCGTACGCGCACAGGACGATGGGTTGAAGAATCGCCATTGCCGCTGCGATTTCGAGGTACCCGGTGAGGCTGAGCGTTTCGAGTTGCACCATCGACATCGTGATGCTCCGTTGCTGCGATCCAATTGTGCACGAGCCCGCTGCGCAGCTTTCCGCAATGTTAGCTGCCGTCCGGCATTAGATATAAAGAGTGCTCCCGGCGGTGCAATTGACAGAGAATGCCGCTCCGTGCCTGCGGATACCTCACCCTGATCGTCGAATTCACCGGCGCTGCGCTCATCTTCTGGATCACGTTGATCGTGAGCCTGGCCGGTCTGTTCGTCTCGCCCTCGCTCATCGAGAAGGCCGCGTTGCGTCCGTACTGGCTGGTGCGGCGGCGCGAGTACGAGAAACTCGTCAGCAGCGGCCTGGTGCACGCCGACCTCGGGCACCTGCTCTTCAACATGCTGACGTTCTATTTCTTCGCGTTTGGGCTGCAACGCCAGATCGGCAGCATGTCCTTCGTGCTGCTGTACGTGCTGGGACTCGCGGCCAGCGAACTGGGAACGTACCTCAAGCATCGCGACGATCCGGACTACGCGACGCTCGGCGCCTCCGGCGCCATCTCGGCGGTGCTGTTCGCGTACATCGTGTATTTCCCCGGCACCGAGCTGTTTCTCCTCTTCGTGCCCATCCCGATCCCCGCGCCGCTGTTCGCGGTCGCCTATCTCGCCTACACCTACTACTCGGCGCGCCGGGCCAGGGGCCGGATCAATCACGACGCGCATCTCGGCGGCGCCCTGACGGGCCTCGCTTTTGTCGCGCTGAGGGATCCGGATGCGTACCGGCGCCTGTTCGAGATGGTGAGCGGCTGAAGAGGCGGCGGAGCTCCGACAGGCCCTCGACGATGGCATCGCCGTCGATGGCGCCGTAGCCGAATACCAGGCCCCGCTGCGTGGGCTTGCCCAGATAGTAGGGTCGCAATGAATCGACGCCGGCGCCGGCCTGACGTGCCCGTTCCACGATTGCGTCCAGGCCGGCGGCGCCGGTGGCAGCCAGATGCAGTCCTGCGGCCGCGGGAATCGGTTGCAGCCAGCGACTGAAATCGCGCTGCAGTCCGTCGAGCAGCAACTGGCGGCGCTCGCCGTACACGCTGCGCACCTTGCGAACGTGCCGCGCCAGGTGCCCCTCGGTGATGAACGCGGCGAGCGTATCCTGTGCGACCACGGGGCAATGCCAGTCGGCGTATCGCTTGGCCGCGACCAGGGCGCGAAGTGCCCAGGGCGGCGCGACCACGAAACCCAGGCGGATGGCGGGGAACAGGCTCTTGGAGAACGTCCCCACGTAGAACACCGATTCGGCCCGATCGAGCGTCTGCAGCGCATCGAGCGGGCGCCCGCCGAATCGGAACTCGCTGTCGTAGTCGTCTTCGATCACCACGGCGCCGCGGGCCTGCGCGAATTCCAGCAGGGCGGCGCGCCGCCGCGCCGACATCACCATGCCCAGCGGGAACTGATGCGAAGGCGTCACGCAGATGACGTGCGCCTGGGGAGGAATGTGCGCCACCACCAGGCCTTCCTCATCCACGGGAACGGCGGCGAGCCGCGCCCCCGCGGCGGCGAAGGCGGCGCGCATCGGCGGATAGCCGGGGTTCTCGACGGCCACTACGGTGCGCCGCGCCGTGACGAGGACGCGTGCCAGCAGGTCGAAGGCCTGTTGGGCGCCGGCGGTGACCACCACGTCATCGGCCCGGCAGGCGACCGCGCGCGTGAAGGAAACGTGCTTCGCAATCGCCTCGCGCAATGCGGACCTGCCCTGCGCTGCGGCGTAGGCCGCGGGCGATTTCGACAGCGCTCGCAAAGCGCGGGCCGAGAGGCGCCGCCAGACATCGGAAGGGAAGAGTGCCTGGTCGGGAACGCCGACGCTGAAGTCGTAGCGTGGCGGCGTACGCGATGCCGTGTCACGCCCTGCCGCGGCCTCGAGCCAGAAATGATTCAGGCGCCGGTCCGCGAGGGCTTCGCTCCTGGCGGGCTTGCGCGCCGGAGCCTGGGGCAGGGCGTCGGCGACATAAGTGCCGGCGCCGCGCCGCGTCGCCAGGTAGCCCTCGCTCAGGAGCAGATCGTATGTCGCCACGACCGTATTGCGCGCGACGCCGTACGCGGCGGCCAGAGTGCGCGTCGGCGGCAAGCGCAGTCCGGGACGCAGCCGCCCGCCGACGATCGCCGCCCGCAGCTGCCGGTGCAGGGCGCGCAAGCGCTCGCGCGAGCCGCGGGGCGGCAGGGTGACGCTCAGTTCGAGAATTGGTTCCATAAAGCCCGCCCTGCCTGGACCCTTTGATGGGCCACTGCGGGCGCTATCTTAGGCCTGCCATGATCGATCTCTACTACTGGGGCACGCCCAACGGGCTCAAGATCAGGATCTTCCTTCATCCCCGCCGACGCACGCGGCCGCGCGGAAGTGCTGCAATGGCTGTTCTGGCAGATGGGCGGCCTGGGGCCGATGGCCGGCCAGATCGGGCACTTCAACGTCCACGCGCCGGAACGAGTTCCGTACGCGATCGAGCGCTACACCTGCGAGACGCAGCGATTGTACGGAGTGCTCGACCGGCGGCTCGCGGACCGCGATTGTCAGGACCTATCACGGCGTCAAGGACGTGTACTCGCGCGAAGCGGGGCGCTAGTCGACGAGATCCAGCGGCTCGATGCCGGCAGCCGCGCAATGTCGCCGATAGATCTCCAGCAGCGTGGCGGCCGTATAGCGGGAGGTCACCTGGCGGGCCGCGTCGAGATACTCGACTGCGCCGTTCACCACCACCAGCACCACGAGGGGCACTTCGCCGACCACTTTCCAGGAATCGATGTTGCCCGCCGGCTCGTACACGTAGTCTCCGGGGCCGATCACCTCGCCGGTGCACAGTTGGCGCGTGCCTTCCAGATTCCAAGCGTGCACCTCGCCGGTATGCCGGTGCAGCGCAATCTCGGTGCCCGGGTCGAGCCGCAGCAGTTCGACGAAGCCGCGGTCCCGGCTCAGGAAGCGCAACGGCTTGAAGGATTTCCCGGGGCCGAGCGCAACCCAGGGTGTCGAAGCCGGCGCCGATGCTCGTGCCGGAAGGAAGGCCATGGCCGGGTCGGCGTTCGCCGCGGCGGTCGTGGTGCGATTTCCCATGAAGTGCACTCCGGGTATCAGGGTGGAAGCCACATTACGGCCCGCGGTGGCCCAACAGCAGAGCCAGGATCGTCAAATTCACTGGGTCCAATTTCCGCACGCGGGGTGCACGGCGGGCGCGCCGTGGCCCGGACATCGAGGCGTCGTCGAGGTGATTCGTGCCGGCGCGGCGCGCTGTGCGTCGACTATCCGTCAACATTGCGCACTCATTCCGGCGTAGCCAATTTGCGACGCCTGATGCGCTAACTACACGCCGGATATGGAAAATTTCTCGGCATTGTCAGTCTGCGTCTGACGGACGAATGCGCTGCCATCCGCTGCCTCGGGCGCGAGGCGAGCCACGATCATCAGTTTTCCGCAATGGGCGCGGGTTGCGCGCAGTCACGACAGGGACGTATTCATGGCCACCAGACCGCTGAGCCGATGGCTTTGGATTGTATGCGCGGCGTTCGCGCTCACCGCTTGCGGTAGATCTTCCAGCAGCAGTGACCCGCCCGCGCCACCGGCGCCCCCGCCGCCCCCACCTCCGCCTCCGCCGCCGACCGTACCGACGCTCGGTGTCGAGCGTGCCTTCCCGAACCTCACCCTCACGCACCCGGTAGGCATATTGCAGGCGCCCAGCGACAACAGCCGCTGGTTCGTCGTTCAGCAGGATGGCCGGGTGCAGTCATTCGAGAATCGCACGGACGTCGCGACGACTTCACTGATGCTGGACATCCAGGCGCGCGTCATCAGCGACCACGTCCAGGGCATGCTGGGCATGGCGTTTCATCCCGGCTTCCCGTCCGATCCGCGCGCGTACCTGGCGTACACCTCCGAGGTCACGCCGGGCAACGTGGTACTGCGAATTTCCGAGTTCACCACGGCCGACAATGGCGTGACGCTCAACCCGAGCTCCGAGCAGATCCTGTTCGCGATCACACAGCCGGGCGGACACAACAATGGCGGTCACCTGCTGTTCGGTCCGGATGGCTTTCTCTACGCGGCGGTCGGCGACGGCGGCAACGACGACGCCCCGAGCGGGGTGGTCGGCAACGGGCAAATGCTGACCACGCTGCTCGGCAAGCTGCTGCGCGTCGATGTCGGCGGCACCACGGGCGCGCGCCGTTACCGGATTCCCAGTGACAATCCCTTTGCGGCCAATCCGTTGTGCAACCTGGATGGCTCGGGAACGCAGAACTGTCCTGAAATCTACGCCTGGGGCCTGCGTAATCCGTGGCGCTGGAGCTTCGACCGTCAGGGCGGCGCGCTCTGGCTCGGCAACGTCGGCTCGAGCCAGCGCGAAGAGGTCGATCGCCTCACCAAGGGCGGCAACTACGGCTGGCGCTGTTTCGAAGGCACGCGCAACACGGGCATCACGTGCGGATCGCCGCCGCAGGATCAGCTGCAGGCGCCGATCGCCGAGTACGATCACACGCTCGGCATCGCCGTGAGCGGGGGATACGTGTACCGGGGCACGGCCATGCCCGGGCTGGCGGGACGTTTCGTTTTCGGGGACTACGGTTCGGGCCGCATCTGGAACATTGCGACCGACACCGCGCCCACCAAGACGATGACGGCCGCCGAAGCCGCTTCGACCGGGTTGGCGATCGCCTCGTTCGCGGAAGAGCAGAACGGCGAGATCCTGGTGGTCGACCGCAGCGCCGGCGGCGTGCACAGAGTGATCGCGGCGCCCTAGCCGGGGGACGCTGCGCCGTTCGACGCAATTGCGCCCGCACGAACCAGGGTTTGGACAGGGCAGCCCGGCTGCCCGCCCGGCCTGTCTTCTCAGTACGCCGAGCCGCGTGCCCCGCCGCCGACCGTCTCTGCGCTGCTGCCCAGCGGGATTGAGCGGAACAGCTTCGAGGTGCGGAACCGGACCAGCATGCGCATGTTGAAGAAATGCATCAGGCCGAGGATCACGACGACCAGCCCGACCTTGGTGCTCAGGAAATCCACCGCGCCCACCAGGTCCGCGGGCTTGGCACCGTAACGCAGCGCGAGCGACACGAAGCCGAAGTTGACCAGGTAGAAACCGACCAGCAGCAGGTGATTGACCGAGTCGGCGAGCCGCTCCTGGCCCTGGAAGTTCTCCACCAGAAACACGCGGCCGTTGCGGTGCAGACTGCGCCCCACCCAAACGCGAGAGTCACGTCACCGCGACGCGGCGCCGCGCGGCCGCGACTTCCAAGCCGTAGCCCACCTCCAGGCGTGCGCCCGGTGTTGCGTTGCGCGCGGCACCTTGCGCCATGCGCGCGCGCCGGGATGCTAGTATTTGCGTGCCCGGTCGAGCCGCGTGCCGGGCCCACGCATCCTGAACACCATGTCTCACGCCGTCGTCGGCAAGTCTCTCGCCGTGGTGCCCGAAACGCGTTTCGGGCGCTGGTTTCTGCGCACCAACGTGTGGACGCGCTACGTCGTCGAGGCGGCGATGAACGAGTTCACACAGCTCCTGCCGCCCGCGGTTGAGCGGCCACGGCGCATCCTGGACGCCGGTTGCGGCGCCGGGGTGTCGCTGCCCCTGCTGGACCAGCGCTTCGCGCCCGAGTCGATCGTCGCGGTCGACATCGACGCCGCGGAGGTCGGACGCTGTCGCCGCCAGGCGGCCAGCTGCCGCGCGGACGTGCGTCTGCTGGTCGGCGATGTCGGCAGCCTGGGTCTCGCCGACGGCTCGATCGACATGGTGCTGTGTCACCAGACCCTGCATCACGCGCGCGGCCAGGAAGCCATCCTGCGCGAATTTCACCGCGTGCTCGCTCCCGGCGGCTGGTTGCTGCTGGCCGAATCGTGCCGCTCCTTCATCCTGTCCACGCCGGTGCGCGTGATGTTCCGTCATCCCAACGAAGTGCAGAAGAGCGCGGCGGAATATCAGGACATGGTGCACGCGGCGGGATTCGACTTCGGCCCCGGCCAGGCAGCGACATCCACGCCGTTCTGGTCGCTAATCGACTGGGGCCTGAGCCGGCGCCTGCGATTGCGTGCCGACCGGCCGCAGGAGCCCACGCAGGTGACGCTCGTCGCGAGACGGAGTTGAAGGTACTGCGCGTGCCGGGAGCCGCGCTTGCGCCAGCTCCTGTCGCCAATTCGCGCCACGCGCGCTCCCGCGCAGTTCTGCAAGTTCGTTGCTGCACGCGTTGCACGCCGGCGCGAAGATCGCTCCGCGCATTCGGAGCAAACGTGCGACAACAGCCAGGGAGATCCCTCGAAAGGAATCGTGACGCGTACCCGCTGCAATGGCGGGCGCTGACCGGTGCGCGAGCCGGGGTGCGGGAGTGGCATGGCGCTGCGAATCCGCATCGATCGTCACATCTGCCCGAGGGAGCGAGAAATGTTCACCAGCAAGTCGCAAGGACTGTCCCTGTCCGCAGCCGCCATGGCCGTATTGTCCCTGGCTGCGCTGTCCCTGATTGCCGATAGCGCGTCCGCACAGAACACGCGCCAGGACCGATTCCGCCATTCGGGAGTGCCGTTTGCCGAAAACGCCGGGACGCTGGCGTTCGACGTCTACACCCAGGCGCCCACCGGTTTCGACAACCGCACCAACGGCTTCAACGTCCAGGGCCCGGCGTTCGAGACGCTCGACGAGGAAACGGTCGTGCCGCTGCGGTCGTTCAACGACAACCGTTTCATCTTCGAGGAAGTCGAGGTCAAGGCCGACGGCCTGGGGCCGACCTACAACGCGCAGAGCTGCGCCGAGTGCCATCAGAACGTCGTCACGGGAGGGGCGAGCCAGATCGCCGAGCACCGCACCGGCCGGGTCGACGCGAGCGGCGGATTCTTCGAATCCCTCGGCGGCTCGCTGATCCACTCGCGCGCCACCCACCAGGGCATCGTGGAACGCATCAATTTCGAGGACGATGTACGCACCTTCCGCATCTCGACCAACACGCTCGGCGCCGGGTTCGTGGAGGCGATCGCCAACGACACGTTGCTGGCGATCCGCGACCGTCAGCCTGCCGAGTTGCGCGGCACGGCGCTGCCGGTGCCGGTGCTCGAGAGCCCGGGCAGCTCGCGCGTCGGCCGCTTCGGCTGGAAGTCTCAGCACGGGAGCCTCGAATCGTTCTCCGCCGACGCCTATCTGAACGAGATGGGCATCACCAGCCCGCTGTTCCCCGAGGAAAACACCTCGAGCGGCAAGTACGTGGGCCCCGGCTCGGGCTACGACCCGGTCGCCGACCCGGAGGACGATGGCGAGGATATCGTGGCGTTCGCGAACTTCATGAGATCGACGAAAGCTCCGGCGCGCGGCCCGATCAACGGAAGCGTTCTGGCGGGCGAGCGGCTATTCAATCAGGTGGGCTGCCAGGCCTGTCACGTCGCTACGATCCGGACCGCGCGGCCGGGCTCGCTCATCAACGGCGGTGCGTTCCGGGTGCCCACCGCGCTCGGCAACAAGATCATTCACCCGTACAGCGATTTCCTGCTGCACGACGTCGGCACCGGCGACGGCATCCCGGTGCTGCCGGGGCCGGAGTACGCCACGACGACCAGCATGATTCGCACCGCACCGCTGTGGGCGCTGCGGACGCGCAATCGCCTGATGCACGATGGGTTGTCGTTCACCAAGCAGGAAGCGATCGCACGCCATGCCGGCCAGGCGGCTGCGGTCACCGCCCGCTACAACGCGCTGTCGCCCGGAGACAAGAACCTGATCCTCGGCTTCCTCGACTCGCTCTGAAATGGCACGGCTGCGGGTCTGGTGGCCCAACAGCCCAGCGACGCGAGTTTCGCTGTGCCATCACGCGCGGCGTCGACGCAGCGGCGCCGCCGCGGACCGAACGATGCAGGGGTGGCTTCGCGGAAAAGGTTTCTATCGCGGCGCAGGATGCCAAACACATTCAGCAGGTATAATCAGTCACCAGCGAGCAACTACGCGCTTGCTGTCGTTCGCCGCCCCAGCCGCCGACGGCGCACGGCGCCGAGCGCACCGCCACAATAATTCCAACAGCCCGGGCAGGTCCCCGATGTCGAATCACGAGCTGGCGACTCTCTTTTTCCTGCAACTGGCGATCATCCTGGTGGTGGTGCGGCTGGTCGGGTACGCGGCCCGCTACGTCGGCCAGCCGCAGGTCGTCGGTGAGCTGATCGGCGGAGTCCTGATCGGCCCGTCGCTCTTCGGTGCGCTGTTTCCGCAGTTGCATGCCGCGATCTTCCCCGTGCAATCCGTCTCGGTGATCTACGCCGTGAGCCAGGTGGGTCTGGCGCTGTACATGTTCCTGGTCGGCATGAAATTCGATCTCGGAATCCTCAGCCACAAGGCGCGCACCGCGATCTTCGTCTCGGCGGCGGGGATCGCCGTGCCCTTCGGGCTGGGCGCCGTGCTCGGCAGTCACATGTTGAACGAGGGCGGCCTGTTCACGGACAGCGCCACGCGGATGCAGGCCTGTCTGTTCCTCGGCGCGGCGATCTCCGTGACGGCGTTCCCGATGCTCGCGCGCATGATCTGCGAGTGGCGGCTCACCGGCACGCCGCTCGGCACGCTGGTGCTCGCGGCCGCGTCGACGAACGATGCAGCCGCGTGGTGCATCCTGGCGATCGTGCTGGCGAGTTTCACCAGCGATGCCGGCATCGCAGTGCTGGCGGTGGCGGGCGGGCTGCTGTACGTATTCATCCTGTTCGTGCTCCTCAAGCCAGCGCTCGGCCGGCTGGCCTCGGCGGTCGAGAAGAGCGGCATGACGGGCAGCCTGCTCGGCGTGGTGTTGATCCTGCTTGCCCTGGGTGCGTGGTTCACGGATCGGGTCGGGATCTACTCCGTGTTCGGGAGCTTCTTCCTGGGACTGGCCATGCCGCGCGGCGCGGTGACGCGCGAGCTCGACGAGAAGCTCGAGCCCCTGACCGCGAATCTGCTGGTGCCGCTCTTCTTCGTCTACGCCGGCCTGAACGCAGACGTTCGCCTATTGTGGGTGACGCCGGGAATGATGTGGCTGACGCTGGTAGTGACCCTGGTAGCCTGTCTCGGCAAGGGCGGCGCGTGCTGGCTGGCTGCGCGCCTGGGCGGTGAGGACCAGCGCACCTCGATCACGGTGGGCGCGCTCATGAACGCGCGCGGATTGATGGAGCTCATCCTGCTCAACATCGGGCTGCAATACGGCCTGATCACGCCGACGCTCTACACGATTCTCGTCATCATGACAGTGGTCACCACGCTGATGGCGGCGCCGCTGTTTCACTTGGTCTACGGCCGCACTCGCGGCACTGTTGACGCACGTCGAGGCACTACCGGCAGGGCCGAGGTGTCGTAGGGTCCTGGGCCTCGCTGCACGGCCGCGGTTCGCTGGACAGGCACGCTGCAAGGTGGCGAAACTCGCAGCTCCTCGGGCGCAGGAGGGCACGATTCCCATGAACGAACGCATTGCCTGGCTGATCGGCATCGTCGCGGCCATCGCGATTGGGGCTGGCCTGTACCTCACGCGCAATCACTTCCGTGAACCGGAGCCACAGCCGGCGCCGCCGGTGGAGAGCCCGCCGGCCCAGACCGAGCCTGCGATCCGCCATCCCGTTCCGCAGCCGGCCGCCGTGCAGCCCGAGCAGGCGCCACTGCCGGAACTCGCCGCGAGCGACGTGCCGGTGCGAGAGGCGCTCAGCCAGGCCGTGGGGCCGGACCCGGTCGCGAGATTCCTGGTCCCCGACGGTATCGTGCGGCGCTTCGTCGCCACGGTGGACAACCTGCCGCGCAAGAAGGTGGCGATGCAGATTCGCGCGGTGGCGCCGACCCCGGGCGCGTTCGTCGTCGGCGGCAGCGAGGAAGACTTCACGCTCAGCGAGGAAAACTACGCTCGTTACGCGCCGTTCGTGCAGCTCGTCGAATCCGCCGATGCGAAGCAGCTGGCGGCCCTCTACGTGCGCTTCTATCCGCTCATGCAGGAGAGCTACGAAGGTCTGGGTTATCCGGATCGCTATTTCAACGACCGCATGGTCGAGGTGATCGATCACCTGCTGGCGACGCCCGAGGTCAAGGGACCCGTCCGGCTCACGCAGCCGCATGTTTTTTACGAATTCGCCGATCCGCGCCTGGAAGGGCTCTCTGCAGGGCGGAAGGCCCTGATCCGCATGGGCAGCGAGAATGCGGCCACGATCAAGCGCAAGCTCAGCGCGTTCCGCGCGGAGATCGCGCAGCGCAGGCCTTCAGGATGAGCCGCGCATTCGTCAAGGAGTCGGATCAGGAGTTCGCCGCGTTGCCCGAGCGCGTGGTGAGCCCGCATCCGAATCTCGTGACGCCGGCGGGCCTGAAGCAGATCGAATTGCAGGTGCACAGTCTCGAGGAGGAGCGCAGCGCCGCACGCGTGGCGGACGATCGCGCCACGCTCGCGCGCGTCGAGCGCGATCTGCGCTACTGGATGCAGCGCCGCGCCAGCGCGCGGCTCATCGAGCCGGCCGCAACACCCGACGCCGTGCGTTTCGGTGTGCGCGTGACCGTTCGCTTCGCGGATGGCAGCGAACGAGCCTTCAGGTTGGTGGGCGAGGACGAGGCTGATCCGGCGCGCGGGCTGGTGAGCTGGGCTTCACCGATCGGGACGACACTCATGGGCGCCGTGGTGGGCGATGAGCTCGAAGTGCTCGGCCGCCCGGCAGAGATCATTTCGCTGGAATCCTGACTCAGCGGGAGCCCGCGATGCTGGCGCAGCCGCGCGCGATCCGTCGACGGCGGCTCCGTCTCGATGCTGACGGTGACTTTGGGAAGTACCGGACTTTAGTCAGCCCTTGTCGCGCAGGCGCAACGATTGCAGATTGGCGCTTGGAGTCAGCGCGCAAACCCCGCATAATCCTGCACCATACGGACTTCTTCCGTTGTGGCGTGCCCGCAATCGTCGGGCCTCCAAATCCAAGCAAGAGAGGATGCCATGCGCTCATATCTGTCGTTCTGTATCTCCGGCCTGCTGCTGGCTGGCGCCGCGCAGGCGCAGGACACCACGAAGCAGCAGTCCGACGATGCCCTGGATGAGCTCGTCGACGAGGTCATCGTCACGGGCACCCGTGTCGCCGACCGCACCCGGCTGGACACGATAGCGCCGGTCGACGTGCTGACGGACGAGGTTCTGTCCACGCAGGCGACGACCGAGCTGGCCGAGGCGCTGTCCACCCTTGCTCCCTCGATCAATTTCCCGCGCCCGTCAATTACCGACGGCACCGATCACATCCGGCCCGCGACGCTGCGCGGACTGGCGCCCGACCAGACGCTGGTGCTGGTCAATTCGAAGCGCCGGCACCAGTCGGCGCTGGTCAACGTCAACGGCTCGATCGGGCGAGGCTCGGCCGCCGTCGACCTCAACGCCATCCCGCTCGCCGCGATCGAGCGCGTCGAAGTGCTCCGTGACGGCGCCTCGGCGCAGTACGGCTCGGACGCGATCGCGGGCGTCATCAACATTCGCTTGCGCGAGGCGCGCGACGGTGGCGAGGCGCGCGTCACCTTCGGTGAGTACAGCACGGACGTGGACACCGCCCGCGGCTCTCGCAGCGAGAGCGATGGCCAGACGCTGACGGCCTCGGCGTGGACGGGATTGCCGCTCGGCGGCGAGGGATTCCTGACGCTCACCGGCGAATATCGCGATCGCGAACCCACCAGCCGCGGCGATCTGGATCCTCGCGTCGCCACACTGACGCCGCCTGAGGCTCCGCGCGTCACCTCGCGCTACGGCGATTCGGCCACGCAGGATCTCACCTTCTACGCCAACGCGGGGCTGCCCCTCGGCGCCGAATGGGAGATGTACGGCTGGTTGGGCTACCAGCTGCGCGACGGCGAGTCGGCTGCGTTTCCGCGCCTGCGCAACAACGCCAACAACGTGATCTCGATCTATCCGGACGGCTTCCTGCCGCTGATCACCAGCGACATCGACGACCTGGCGGTCGCCGCCGGCACGCGCGGCGAGCTGGCGGGCTGGAATGCGGACTTCAGCCTGGTCTACGGCCGCAACAAGATCGACTACGGTGTGGAAAACAGCATCAACGGCACGCTCGGCGCGACCTCGCCGACCAGCTTCGATGCCGGCGGCATGGAATACGACCAGCTCGTGTTCAACGCCGGTCTGGTCCGCGGCTTCGACTGGATCGGGGTCGAGCCCACCAACTTCGCGGTCGGCCTGGAGGCGCGGCGCGAAACCTACGCCATCAACGCGGGCGAACCCAATTCATACATCAACGGCGGCATGGGCGCGCCGGGCGCCGCGCCGGGTGCGCAGGGCTTCCCGGGGTTCCAGCCGAGCAACGAAGTGGACGAGAGCCGCACCGCGGTCGGCGTCTACGCGGACCTCGAAGCGCAGCTCACCGAGCGGTTCCTCGGCTCGGCGGCGGCGCGCGTCGAAGACTATTCGGACTTCGGCTCTGCGGTGACCGGGAAGATCTCGGGCCGCTACGACTTCACCGGTCACTTCGCGCTGCGCAGCACGATCTCCACCGGCTTCCGTGCTCCCGGAATCCAGCAGGCGTTCTTCACCTCCACCGCCACCAACTTCATCGGCGGTGTGCCGTTCGAAGTCGGCACCTTCCCGGCGACCTCGCCGGTGTCGCAGGCGCTGGGCTCCTCGGATCTCGATGCGGAGAAGTCGCGCAACTACTCGCTCGGCGCGGTCTTTCACCAGGGCTCCTTCGAGGCGACGGTCGACGCCTATCGCATCGACATCGACGACCGCATCGTGCTGTCCGAGAACCTCGGCGGCACGCCGGCCATCGACGCGATCATCACCCCGTTCGGCATCGGACGAGCGCGCTTCTTCATCAACGGCGTGGACACCAATACCGAAGGTGTGGACATGGTGTTGCGCTACATCATGCGCACCGAGTCGTTCGGGCGCTTCGATGTCACCGCCTCGGCGAACTGGAACAAGTCCGAAGTGACGGATACGCCTTCGACCAGCGTCGTGACCGCGCCGGTACTTTTCGGCCGGATCAACGTGGTGACCTTCGAGGAAGGAACCCCCGACAGCAAGCAGGCGCTGTCCATCGACTGGAACTACCCGACCCAGTGGGGCGCCTTCGGCGTGCTGCTCAAGGGCACGAATTACGGCGAAGTGCTCGAGCCCGCCGCAGCGGCGACGCTCGATACGCAGATGAGCCAGGCGACGCTGGTCGATCTGGAGGTGCGCACCAAGATCGGGGAAGGTCTGAGCTTGGCGCTCGGTGCCGACAACCTGCTCGACAAGTACCCGACGCCGATCGCCGCAGCGGCCAACGGCACGGGCGCGCTCGGTTTCTCGCGCTACTCGCCATTCGGCTTCAACGGCCGCTTCCTGTACGCGAGGATGGTCTACAACTGGTAAGTGGGCGTCGCGCCGGCAGTCGGGTTCGCATCCTGGAGCGGCGGCAAGGACTCGTGCCTTGCCGTCGCCCGCGCGATTGCGGGCGGTGTGCGGGTCCGCACGCTCCTGACGATGTTCGAAGAGAAGGGTGAGCGCAGCCGTTCGCACGGATTGCGCCCTGAGCTGCTGCGCGCGCAGGCCGCGGCCATGGGCTGCGAGTGGCGCGCGCGCTCCGCAACCTGGAAATCCTACGAGCCGGCTTTCATCGACGAGCTGCGTGCACTGCGCGCGCTCGGCCATACCCACGGGATATTCGGCGACATCGACCTGCTCGCGCACCGTGAGTGGGAAGAGAAGGTCTGCGCGGCCGCGGGGATCGAGGCCGTGCTGCCTCTGTGGCAGGAACCGCGCCTGGCGCTCGCCGAGGAATTCTGGAACGCAGGTTTCCGCGCCATCGTGGTTTGCACCGACGACCGGTTCCTGAGTCATGGCTACTGCGGGCGCGAGTTCGATCGCGCCTTCGTCGCCTCACTCCCTGCGGGTGTCGACGCCTGCGGCGAGAACGGTGAATTTCACACCTTCGTCTACGACGGACCGTCGTTCAGCGCGCCCGTCGCCTTTGACGTACAGGGATACTCCCCCTACACGGCTCCGGCCGAGTTCGGCGGGGCTGGCTATTGCTTCGCAAACCTGCGCGCCGCGAATTGATCGACGTGGCGCGGGCTCTACGCCTCGCGCAGCCAGCCAGTGATGCTCAAGCGACCTGCTTGCGCGAACGGCGCGACGTACGACACGGCGTGCAGCTGCGGCACGGTGAAGAGATTGAGGGCGTTGAACGCCGGCGTGTAGCCCTCTGCGATGTGACCGTCCGCGGCAATGAAGTGGAGAATACCGCCCCAGTCCGGCACCCACCGCGGCGTGAAGTTCAGCACGTAGGCAGCCACGCGCTTCTTGTCGCGATTCAGATCGTCGTGGTGTGTGAGGAAGTGGCCGGGACGATAGAGCGTGGCCTGAGCATCCGTGAGCGCGATCGTGTGTACGCCCGTAACCTGGCGTGCGAAGTCGAGGAATTCCGGTGCGTTGAGGAACTCGTACAGCCGCATCACGTACAGGGAGCGGTGTTCACCGCGCTCGTATGCGTCAGAAACGGGGAAGCTGTTGAACAGGTACTGGAAGCGCTGGGCCGCGCTCGCGTACACGCCCTGCAGAAAGCGGGCCCGATCCGCATCCGGAAGTTCTTCGAACTTCGCACCGTCGAGATTGATCGGCCGATCGACGTCGTTGAGATGCAGTTGCCACGGAATCTCGGACGCGAGGCAGCGATGGATGGCTGCGGCGCTGTCGGTCGAGAGAAACGGCCTGATGTGTATGCGACCTGCACGGGCGTAAATGGATGCGATCAGCTTTCGGTCGAGCGAGTCGTCGAGCCGGACAGGCGGTGGCTTCGTTTCCATGGCGCGAGTCTCACTCGTTCGTCGGCGGCCCCGCGTGCTTGCCAGCCTGGGCGGGAACGGCATCGAATGCGATCGTCATGCGGGGCTCGGACCCGTGGATCGGGTTCGTGCCGTGCCACATATAGGAAGGAAAGAGCACCAGAAGTCCCGCATGCGGCTGCACGAAGCGTTCGGGGTGCGCACCGGGGACCGGCAAGCGCGTCTCGCCGAACTTGAGCCATCCGGACTTGAGGTTCTGATCGTGCACTTCTTCCGGCACGACGACATAGTATGCGGAACTGATCCAGCCTTCCGGGTGGACGTGGTTGACATGAAAACCCTCGCGGCGCAGCTGCACCGACCACGCCCCTGAGATCACGGCGCGCCCCCGGTTGCGTGCGCTCAGCGGATGGCTCGGGTCGGTGCCGATGCTCTGGCGGTAGCTCTCGATCGGCCCTTCGAACGCTTTCAGAATGGCCTGGATCGCCGGGTCCGGATCGGCGAGCAGGTTGTGCGCAGTCTGGCTGCCGTGGCGCAGACTCTGATCGAAGGGGTGGGCCGCGAAACGATGTCGTGCCGCGAGCGTGAGCGCAAGCGCGGCGTTCAGGTCCTGCATCGACGACCAACCGGGCGGCGGTTCGAGAACATAACTGCGCACCAGGCGCGCGTAGTCGTAGAGCTCGCGATAGATGGGGCTCCCGGTGAGCCGGGCGGCCGTTGCTTCGTAGGCGATCCAGCGCTGCTCGTTGGGTTGGCGTTGTCTCTGCGGTCGGATGAACTTCAGGGCGGCCTCGGCACTTCCACGCGCAAGAAGTATCGCGACGAGGTTCTCGACGATGGCGCAGTCCTGCGGGCGGTCCGCTGCCGCTTCAAGGGCCTCGATCTCCGCTTCCTTGAGCCGCCCCGCTTCCTGCAGGATCGTGGCCAGCGCAGAGCGTATCTCCGGAACAGGTCCTTTGCGGCCGAGCAGATCGCGAACCAGAAGCTCCGAGTTGTGCAGATCGCCAGTCCTGCGCAGCACATCGGCAAACAGCATTTGCAGAGCTGCATCCTCGCGGGACGCGGCGGCAGCCGCGGCGATGTCCCGCGCAAAGTTCGGGTCGCCGCGCATGAAGCGCAGCCGCGCAAGACTCAGCTGGGCATCCCGATTGGCAGGTGCGTGCGCCACTGCTTCGGCAAATGCCTGCTCCGCTTCGTCGAGGCGATAAAGCTGCAGCAGCGCGCTGCCGCGATTGAAGGCAATGTGGGCGCCGCGGAGCCCGCTCGCCTGGGCCCGCGCCAGCGCCTGCAGGGCCTCCTCCGGGCGGTCCAATCGGTTCAGCAGGGCTCCGAGATTGAGGTACGCGGGGCCGTAGTCCGGGGCGATCGCAATCGCTTGCCGGTAGGCAGCCTCCGCTTCGGCAAGACGATGCTGGTCGCGCAGCGCCATGGCGAGCGCCGACCACGATTGCGGGTCGCCGCCACGCGCTGCGACAAGCGCACGGCACTCGACCTCGGCCGCAGAATGCTTGCCGAGATCATTGAGCGTACGAGCAAGACCGAGGCGTGCAGGGGCGTGCGCCTGATCCCTCGCCAGGGCGTCGCGGTAGCACTGCTCGGCATCCGACAGACGCCCGATGCGCCGCAAGAGATTGCCCAGATTGGCGCTGAATTCGGCACGGCCCGGCTCGAGCGCGATGCTCTCCCGCAACAGCCGCTCGGCGCCCTGCAGATCTCCCGCCTCCTTGCGGATCAGGCCGAGCAGATGGAGGGCGGCGCCATCGCGCGGGGTGCGAGCGAGCACGCGGCGGCAGGACGCTTCAGCTTCACGGAGATTGCCTGTCCGGAGCAGTCCATACGCGGCCCTCAGCTCGGCTGCATTGGGGGGCGCTGTCGAACCGCTTTCCACAGCACCCTGTCTGCTCGCTTCCATGGCGCCAATTCTCGCACGATCGGGTACCGCGGGGCGCGGCCACGGCGCGGTGCCGAATCGTCAGTAAAGAAAAAGGCCGCCACCTCGGGGAGATGGCGGCCTGCACAAGTCGACTTCTATTTAGGCTCTTTAGAACCGGAACGTCGCGTTCATGAAGTACCGGCGGCCGAGGATGTCGTATGTCGACGGATCCGTGTTGGCCTGCTGACCCGCCTGCGCGTCGTCCGTGTAGATCGGCGGCTTCTTGTCGAACAGGTTGTCCACGCCCAACAGGAGGTCGATCGAGTCCGTCGGCGACCACCGGCCAGTCAGCCGGTGATAGTTGAACGACGACACAGTTCCGCGCAGTCCCGTCGTCACCGGTGAGCCGACCGCATCGTCGTTGACCACGGTCAGCGAGTCGATGTAACGGGCGTTCCAGGTCACGCCGAACTCGCCGATGTCCCAGCCGAGGTTGAGGACCGCCTTCCAGTGCGGAAACGCCTCAGCAACGTCCGTCGTGATGGTTCCATCGAACTCACCAAACGGCGATAAGGCATCTTCCTGGGACTTCCAGCTGAGGATGCGTGTGACCAGGAAGTTGACGTTCAGCTTGCCGAAGCGATCGCCCAGCGGCTGACCCCAGTCGAGCTGCAGGTCGACGCCTTCGGCCTCCAGCTTGCCCAGGTTCCGCTGGGCTTCGTCGACATCCGTGGCATCGCCGCCCGCATCGCGAGTCCACAACTGGCACCACGGGTTGTTCGGGTCGTAGCCGGGATTCGCACCCACGTCGTTGAAGCAGCGCGCAATCACCGAAGTCGCCGATATCGAACCGATCGTCTCCGAGATCTCGTACTTCCAATAGTCGACGGAGGTGCGCAGTACGAAGCTTTCGAACTGCGGCTGCCACACCACGCCGTACGTGTAGGTATCGGCGGTTTCCGGATCCAGGAGCTCGCTGCCACTCTGAATCGCGCGAACCTGCGGGTTCGTCTGCTCGAACGTGTCAAGCGTCGTCCCTGAAGGAATTCCCTGAGCTATGCAAATCGCCTCGACCTGTGCCGCGTCCGGACCCGTGCGCTGAGCGCTGTCAAAATTGCACGGATCGTTGTAGCCGGGGAAATTCTCCTGCGGGGGCAGGAACAATTCCTCGATCGAGGGAGCGCGGACCGCGCGGTTGTAGGAAGCGCGGACTTTCAGTGTCTCGAGCGGCTCCCAGTTCAGCGCGCCCTTGTAGCTGTCGACGCCGCCCGCCAGGTTGTAGTCCGAATAGCGGTAGCCCAAGTCGAGGTCCAGCGCCTTGATCCCCGGCAGGTCCTTGAGCAGCGGAACCGCGAGCTCGAGGAAGCCTTCGGAGACCTCCACCTGGCCGCTCTGCGGCGGCTGGGCATTGAAGCCGACGACGTCGCCGCTCGCCAGGAACTCGTCAGGACGGAAACTTGCGTCCTGCTTGCGATATTCGCCGCCCACTGCGAACTGGAACGGGCCAGCCGGCAGCTCGAACAGATCGCCGGAGATGGCACCGACGACGTTCTGCTGCTCGATCTCGATGATGTTGGTCGCGCGGATGGCTATCGCATTGGCGCAAGCCGCGGAAATGTTGTTGAGACCGAAAGGATTGAAATCGGTGGCTGCGCAGGTTGGCAGATCATCACCGTTCAGCAGGCCCTGGATGCGCGAGAAGGAAATGTTTCCGTCCTGCTGCTCGGTCGACTCCGTGCGGCCCCAGCTGCCGTAGATATCCCAATTCCATTTGCGCGCGCCAAGCTCAAAGTCGCCCCGGAAGCCGACCAGCCCCTGCATCACGTCGTAGTTGACCGTCGCGACCCGCTCGCCCGATTCGATCGTGCGACGCCGGAATCCGAAAGGCGCGCCCGGTGTCGGACGCGAAGCCATCAGAGTTGCGATATCCGCTGGAATGTTCGGGTTGCTCACGGGTACCGTCAGCCCGGTGATGGGCGTGGCGGCGAGCTGCTGCGACGCCTCGTACGTCGTGTACATCACGCGCGCGTACGCCTCGGCCGAACCCGTGTTGAAATCACCGAGCTCGTAGGAACCGAAGCCGGCGAGCTGGCGCCGCGTCAGCGGCAACTGCAGGTAGTTCACCGGGGCGAAGTTGTAGTTGAAGCTGGTGGGATTGAACCCGACGAACTGCTCGCCACGGTAGTTCTCGGTGCCGCTGATGTCGAAGACCGTGCCGTCAGTGTTGAAACCCATATTGGCGCCATTCGACACCGAGCCCGGCGCGTTGCTGCCGTACGCCGCGCTGCCGTACAATGCATCAACGGCTGCCTGAGTCGGCAGGTTTACGAGAGTGCGGTCATAGCGACCCTCCGGAATCGTTCCGGAGCCCTGCGCCAGAAGGTCGGGACCGAAAGCGACCTGTGAGAAATCCCGATCACCCTGCAGGATCTTGCCGCGCTCGTCGTAGGACAACGCCAGCACCATGTTGCCGCGGTCGTTGGCGAAGTTGCCGCCCAGCGTGAGGTCGGCAGCGGTTTGTGAGCCGTCGCTTTCCGCTGTCTCTCCGTACTGCGCATCGAACTGCACGCCCTCGAATTTCTTCTTCAGCCTGATGTTGACGACGCCGGCGATCGCGTCGGAGCCGTACACTGAAGAGGCACCGCCGGTGAGAATCTCGATGTTCTCGATGAGCGACGCGGGGATCGTGTTCAGGTCAATCTGACCCGAGGTGTATGACGGAGTGAGTCGCGTGCCGTCCAGCAGCACGAGAGTGCGGGTCACTCCCAGACCGCGCAGATCGATGAGCGCCTGGCCGGCGCCACCGCTGGCGGATGGATTGTTGGAAGTCGTGGTCAGCGACGGCACGAGCTGGGGCAGCTGGTTCAGCACGGTATCGATTTGTACGGTGCCCGCCTGCTGCAACAGTTCATTGCTGATCGTTACCACGGGGCTGGTCGCTTCGTAATCGGGGCGCTGGATTCGCGATCCTGTGACGACGACCGTGCCGAGATTTTCGGCGCTGGGCTGGTCCTGGTCTTGAGCCACGGCGGCCGCGCCGCAAATGGTGCTCGCGGCTGCGCTCGTCGCCAGTGCCAGCCTTATGGCTCGCCTGAGCTTCTGGTTAGTCATGGATGCTCCCCATTTGTATATAGGTCGATTGGTCGCCGGTGGGCGCCCTGCGGAAACGCGCGACTTCCGGAGACGGAGGCTTGGTACCAGGCACGAGCCACTTCGTACCTGGCTTTGTGATTTTAACAGCATGTGTGACACAAAAGAAACAAGATCCCCTGTGAGTTTTGGCGGTCGAATCGTACTGGTGAGTGGATGAAACGCTCATTCGCAGGTATGAGTGCCAGAACGGTTAATGCATGTTGCAACAGTACAACAATGTTGAAGCCGGACGTTGGACGATTGTCCCAAGGAGGTGAACGTTGCGAATGAGGCACGGACTAGGGACGAATGGCCAACACGGTGATTTTTGGCGATTTCCGCGGCGCTGCATGCCGAGATCGAGATACACCGGGACGGCCCTGGCGCACGAAGGAATCCTGATCGCTGAGCACGACGACCAACTCCGCCGGCCAGGGAATTGGGGCGATGGCGATCCTTCGGAATCATGGGGGTTCGGCATCGTCTCGCTCATCCTGCGCTGCAATGGCAAGATTGCAGGCTTCGGATGGAGGAGCGGTCGAATGACGGAACTGAATGCGCAGGACGCCGAGATTCGGGGGATCGTCCAGACGGCGGAGCGGGCGCGCGTGGCGGGGCAGCGCGACGAAGCGCGGCGCCTGCTTGCGCAGGCACGAGGCCTGGCACCGGACCACCCGATGCTGCTGAACGCGCTGGGCGCGCTCGAGCTCGAGTCGGGCGATGCGCTCGCGGCCCGGCAGCTGCTGGAACGGGCGGTAGCGCAGGATGAGAAGAACCCGGCGTTCTGGCTGAACCTGGCCAGCGCGCACCGCAGGCTGGGCGAACCGCCGGAGAAAGAAGAAAAGGCGCTCGATCGTGCGCTCGCGCTCGACCCGCGCCACCTTCCGGCCCTGCTGCAGAAAGCCTCGCTGCTGGAGTTGCGCGGCAGGACCAAGGCCGCCGCCAAGGCGTATCACAATGCGCTGCAGTCCATTCCGCCTCAGGCACGGCTGCCCGATGCGTTGCGTCCCGCGCTCCAGCACGCCGTCGAGGCCGTCCGCGCCAACGACGCGGCGCTCGACGCATTCCTCTGCGGCCAGTTGCGCACGGTGCGCGAACGGCACGCCGGCGACAGGCAGGAGCGTTTCGACCGCTGCATCGACTCTTTCCTGGGGCGGCGGCGCGTGTTCTTCCCCCAGCCGACTTTTCTGTATTTCCCGAACCTGCCGGCGCTGGAATTCTATCCGCGCGAAGATTTCGCCTGGCTCGATGCGGTGGAAGGCGCCACCGAGGTAGTGCGTGCCGAGTACCTGGCGGCGTTTGCCGGGGTCGCGGATGCCTTCGAACCGTACATCGCCTACCCCGAGGGCTCGCCGCTGGATCAATGGGCCGAGCTCAATCACTCGCGCCGCTGGAGCGTGGTCTACCTGTGGCGCGACGGCAAGCGCATCGAAGAGAACCTGGCGCGCTGTCCGCGCACCGCGCAGATCCTATCGCGCGTGCCCCTGACGGACGTGGCGGGGTACGCGCCGACCGTCTTCTTTTCGGTCCTCGACGCCAAGTCCCGCATTCCCGCGCACACCGGCGTCACCAACACGCGTCTGATCGTGCATCTTCCGCTGATCGTGCCGCCCGGCTGCCGTTTCCGCGTCGGTGCCGAGACCCGCGAGTGGCGCGAAGGACAGGCTCTCGTGTTCGACGACAGCATTCAGCACGAGGCCTGGAACGACAGCGAAGTGCCGCGGGTGGTGCTGATCTTCGACATCTGGAATCCGTATCTCACGCCTGCGGAGCGCGATCTCGTGCGCACCGCGGTGGCGGGAATTCGCGCATACTATGAAGGTGAAGTGCCGGTCGGCGCGGCCGCTGAGATGACTCGGGGACGCGGATGAGAACATTGCGGATGATGAGCGTGGGGCGCGTGCTGGTCGCAGTCTTGCTCGTGGGCTCGATGCCCCTCGCGCTTCCCGCGGCGCCGGATGCGGATCGCCTGATCGAAAGCCTGCGGGCCTGTGCCTCGCTGAGCAACGACGGCGAGCGCTTGTCGTGCTTCGATCGCACCGTCCAGCTGCTCGAATCCGGCGAGCACGCCGCCAAGCCGGCGGCCTCGGCCGAGGAAATGTTCGGCATGGGGCGCGTCGCGCGCCAGAACACGGACTCCACCAAGCGTGAGGAGCTCACGCAGGTCACCTCCAAGGTCAAGAGCGTCAGCCGCGCGGGGGACAACACGCCGGTGATCTCGCTGGAGAATGGGCAGGTGTGGCAGGGCACCGAGGAAACGCGCTCGCTGTTGCTCGAACCGGGCGATACGGTCACGGTCTCGCGCGCCGCGCTGGGCTCGTTCCGCATGGCTACGCCGCACGGCCGTGGGCTGAAAGTGCGGCGCTTGCGCTGAGCGCGCCCGGCCCGAGTTCCTGGATCCAGGGAGTACGACGAAAATGTGCGCAAGCCGCATCCGCCGGTGGGTCGTTTCGGGTATTGCAGCGCTGCTCGCTGTCCCTGCACACGCGGATTTTCGCGCGGGGGTCGAGCAGTACGCCGCCGGCAACTTCGACGCCGCACGGGTCGAATTCCTCGGACTCGCGGCCCTGGGCGACGGCGCTTCGCAGTACAACCTCGGCGCCATGTCGTTGCAGGGTCAGGGTGTGCACAAGGACGTTGGCACCGGAGTGGGCTGGCTGATGGCGGCGGCCCAGAACGGCTACGTGAAGATCCCCGCGGAACGTCTGGATGAGATGCACGCCAAGCTCTCGACCGCTCAGCAGGATCACGCGCAGAGCATCGTGTCGCGCTATGGGCGCGAGGCGTTGCTGCGGACGGTGCTACCCGAGATCCCGCTCGAGGCGACCTGTCCGGGCGCTGCCGATGTGCTCGCTTCCGCACCGGAGGCGGCCAGACGAGGCAACGCGATCGTCATCATCGAATCGACCGTCGGCGTCGATGGCCGGGCGCGCGATCCCGACGTGCTGGTTGCGCTGCCCTCGGAGCGCGCCGCGCCAGACGCGCTCTCCCAGTTGCTGCGCACGCAATTCAAACCTGCCATGCGGGGTGACGCGCCCGTCGAATCGCGCGTGATCGCGCGCTTCGGCGCAGGCTCGGACAGTTCGCTGCGGGCCGAAGCGCAAACCGGCGATGCGTCCGCCCAGTATGTCGTCGGCCTCATCGGCGTTGCCGACCCGGCGGCGGGAATTTCCGCCGCACGCGCCCAGGGCCTGATCCTGTCGGCGGCGCAGGCGGGCAATGCCGAGGCGCAGCGCTGGATTGCGCGCCGTCTCGAATTCCTCGACGGCTGCGGTCAGGAGGGCAAACGACTGCGGTGGCTGAACCAGGCGGCGCTCGGCGGCAACGCTGCCGCGCAGGTCGAGCTCGCGCGGCATCTGTTGCGCGGCACGCCGACGGCGAGCGCCTTCGCGCAGGTCAGAGAGTACCTCGCGGCCGGAGCGAAGTCCGGCAAAGTGTATGCGCAGAAGCACGCGATCGCAGTGCTGGCCGCTTCACCGCTGCAGCAAGCGCGCAGTGCCTCGATGGCCTCGTCTGCTGCCCGCCAGCTGGCGCGTGCGGGCATGGATGCGGACCCTCAGGTGCTCGAGACGATCGCCGCCGCCCATGCGGCCGCCGGCGAGTACGATCGCGCGGTGGCTCAGCAGGAATCGGCGATCGCGAAGGCGCGCGAGTTGACGTGGAACACGCGCGCGATGGAAGAGAGGCTCGCGGCCTATCGCAACCGTGCGCCGTGGCGTGGCGAGCTGTTCGCCGCGCCTGCGACCTGAGGCGTAATCCTTTCGGGACGAGAGGTCAGTTGCAGCCGGTTGCCGTCGAGCCGCAGGGACTGGATTTCGGCAGGCCCATGCGCCGCGTGACATCGGCGTTCTGCTTGGCCTGGGTCAGCAACTGCTCGGCCGTCAGGCACTTGGTGGTCGGCAGCCGGGTGCCCATGCTTGCGTCACGGCGGCAGTAGAGGATCTTCCCGTCCTTCTCGACCTTGTTATAGGACTTGGCGGCCCTGATGAAGTCGGGATCGTCGGCGACGCTGTTCGCGCTCGCACGGGAAGTCGCCGGCTTCGAGGCGGCAGGCGCCGGCGCGGATTTCGGGGTAGCGGCAGGCTGGGTTTCGGTGGCTGGCGCTGGGGTCTGCGTGGGGGTTGCCTGAGGCTCCGCTTGGGTTGCCTGAGTCTGCGTCGCCGGCGCGGCCGGCTCCGCAGCGAAGGACGGTGTGGCGAACACGCTCAGCAGGGCAAGCACGCCGAGGCTCATCTGATTCTGCATGGCTCGATCTCGCGGCAGGAGTTCCGTCCCTGATCTTGCCACAGCCGAAACCCGCTGGAGTGCCGGTCGTCCCAGACCCCGAAAATTTCCGTAGCGGGTTCAGGTGCCCGGCGCGGACTCGGGCAGGGCGAACCAGCAATTGAACGCCACGGTGACTCTCTCCCCCTCACCCTCATACGGTTTCACATCGTGCAGGACCCAGGATGGGAACAGCACGAGCTGGCCCGGTTCCAGGCGCAGGTGCCGGATACTGTAGGAGTACGGTCCCCGGATACCGGCCGTGGCGACATCCAGGTACATCGCCGAGGTGATGGCGGGATTCACGAAGCTCAGGAGCCCGCTGTCCGGCTTGTCGGCGTCGCTCTTGCCGGGATCCACGCAATAGACCCCGGACCAGCTGGCCATCGGATGATTGTGGAGCGCGAAGAAACCGCCGCGCCGCGTGACGTGGAACCACGAGTCCGAAAAGATGCGGATGGTCTCGAGCTTGGCGGCATCGTAGCCGTTGAGCTCGCCCACCATGCGCATGAGCTGGTGCCAGCAGAACTCCTTGAGCTCCTTGATGCAGGGCTCGGTCCAACGGAACAGCTGGAAATGGCTTTCGAACACCGCGGCGTTGCGCTGGGTCAGCGGGCGCGGGTTCGCGTGTCGTGTGCCTTCGGCAGCGCGCTGCAGGAACAGCGTGCGCAGCTCGTCATTGAGGCGGGCTGGATTGTCGTGCCGCGCGAGCCCGAAGGGTACGGCGAAGAACGGCGCTATCTGGACCATGGCTCGATCGCGAGCATGCGCACTCACCGACGGTCTGTCCAGAAAAAAAAACGGCGGGCCGAAGCCCGCCGTTTCGTCAAAGCGACGATGAGTTGAAGGGCGTTCTTTTAGAAGTCCACCGTGACCGAGGCAAACCACTGGCGTCCGAGCGTGTCGTAGACCTGCGAGAACGTGTTGCCGTTGCACGGACCGGCCGGACAATTGGCCTGGCCAACCAGGGGAGGATCTTGGTCGAGCAGGTTGTTTGCGCCGACGCGGAACGTGTAGTTCTCGGCAAACGTGATCGCCGCCGTCATGTCGAGGTAGCTGCGGCCGCTGAAGCGCTTGTCCGTCAACTGCGGATCGGGTACGCCGTCACCGTTGGTGTCGCGGATCAGCTGCGAGTCGGTGCTCGAACGATCGAGGTCCACCGCATCGAAGAAGCGCCACGCCACGGACAGATCCAGGCCGGCCCACGGGGTCGCCCAGTCAGCACGCAGCGAATGCCGCCACTCGGGGCTCGGCACGCCGCAGATGCTTCCGAAGAGGCCCGTGCAGTCGTAGAAGTCGCCGTCCGGCAGCGGAGCCGTCGAGTTGTCGAGCAGGTACGTCCCCACCAGGTTGAAGCCCAGGCGATGCTCGCCGAGGGTGATCGAGTAGGTACCCTGCACGTCGATGCCTTCCGTCGTCAGGCCGCCGAGGTTGAGGCTGGTATCACGCACGAAGCCGGTCGGCTGAATCCACAGCGATCCCAGGGAATCGCGCTGGATCAGGTTGCAGAACTGCGGGGAGCCGGTCGCGATGCACTGGTTGATGTAGACGTTCTGCATTGCCGCCGTTCACGCTGCTGATGGTGCTGTCCACTTCGATGTCGAAGTAGTCGACCGCGACCGTCAGGTTTGCGAACTCCGGACGCCACACGACACCGAAGGAGACCGTGTCGGCCTCTTCGGGCTGCAGGTCCGGGTTTCCACCGAGCAGGCCGTTGTACTGGGCCGCCGGGTTCTCCAGCACTCCGTTCTGGTACTGAGCCTGGGTCATGCCCGTCAGCAGGCACTGCGCCAGCGTGGCTTCAGGGACACCGTCGCACGGATCGTTGACGCCATCGAGCGCCACCGATTGCGTGGAGAACAGCTCGCCGATGTTCGGCGCGCGCACCGCACGCTGGTAGCTGCTACGGAAGCGCAGCGAATCGATCGGGGCCCAGTCGAGGCCGGCCTTGTACGTGTCCGTCTTGAAGCCGGTGCTGTAGTCCGAATACCGGTAGCCGGTTTCGAAACTCAGCGACTGGATTCCGGTCTTGCCTTCAACCAGCGGGATGCGGGCTTCCATGAAGAGCTCCGCCACGTTGAAGTCGCCTTCGGTCGCCGTCGTCGCACCGCCCTGGCCGGCGAGGTCGCCGGTGGAGAACGCGGTGTCCGGACGGAACTGAGCGCGCTCGTCGCGATACTCGGCGCCGACGTTGATCGCCAGGCCCGACTCGGCCGTGGGCAGCTTGATGAAGTTGCCCAGATCGCCCGTGAAGTCGGCATGCATGATCTGCTGCTTGTGCTCGGCGCGGATGAAGCCCGGCGTCTGCAGATACGCCAGCGACTCCGGAGTCACGCCCGTGGTGTCGAAGATGTTCCACGGCACGCAGTTCGGGTCGCTGCCGTCGACGACCGACTGGCACACGACGTTGCCGTTGCCATCGTCGACCGCCCGCAGCGAACGGCCCAGGCGCACGATCGAGAAGTCATTGAGGTACGTGCTGTTGCGCTTGGTGGTGCCGTGCTGGAAGTACGCATCGTACGACCAGGCCGACGACAACTCGCCGCGGAAACCGGCGACTGCGCGAATCGACTCGTGGCCGAGGTCGTCCTGGCGTCCACCGCCCTCGACGTTGCGTCTGCCGATGATGAGCGTCGTCAGGTCGGAGCCGGCGAGCCCGAGGTCCGTGCACCAGGTATCGACCTGGTCAGCCGACAGGAGCGGGTTGTCGCAGTTGACCTGCTGCGTGTTCAGGAAGTTGCCGCTGGGGGCGATCTGTGACACCGAGCGGTCATCCATGAACATGACTTCGCCGTAGGCCTGCGCTTTCTCGCTCACGTCATAGTGCGCGAACGCACCGAACGTGTAGCGCGTGTCGGGACGCTGGTAGTAGTTCAGCGGACCGAAGTTGTACACGTCGGTCCCCGTGAACGGCCGCAGCGTGCCGCCCGCGTTGATCGTGTCGTCCGTGATGTCCGTTCCCGGAGCCACGCCGGTGACGCCTGCCAGGTCGAGCAGGATGAAGCGGGCCGGATTGGTCGTGCCCGAGCCGCCGCAGGTGAAGGCCACGTTGCTGGAGCCGAGCGCGCAGGCGCTGTAGTCGTATTGCGACTGCAGCACTGCGTCGACCTTGCGGTACGTGGCGTAGAACGTCGCATGACCGGCATCGTCGGAGCCACCCAGGCCCAATGCGAACGTGAAGTCGCGCGCGTAGCCGTTGGTGGTGCTGTCCGGAGCCGCGACAAAGCCGCGCGAGGCGACCAGGTTCTGCAGAGTGTCATTGTTGTTCTTGTGATCGTAGAACGTGTAGTTCGCGTCGAGCCGCACACCCTCGAAGTCGTTGTCCATGATGAAGTTCACGACACCGGCCACGGCGTCCGCGCCGTACACCGAGGAGGCGCCGCCCGTGAGCACGTCGACGCGCTTCACGAGAGCGAGCGGGATCTGGTTCAGGTCCGCGGCGCTGCCGCCATCCGGATCGCCCGGCATGACGCGACGGCCGTTGACGAGGACCAGCGTGCGGTTCACGCCGAGACCGCGAAGGTTGACGGTCGCGGTGCCGTCAGAACCGTTCGAGATCGTCGAGCCCTGCGCAGCGAAGGCCTGCGGCAGCTGGTTGATGATGTCCTCGATGCGGACCTTGCCCGTGAGACTCAAATCTTCCGCGGTGATCGCGGTGACGGGGCTGATCGACTCGAGGTTCGGGGATGCGATTCGAGAGCCGGTGACGATGACCGTTCCGAGTGTGTCTTCGGTCGGTTGGTCCTGATCCTGTGCTACTGCAGTCGCGCCATACATCGCGCTCGCAGCGGCACTCGTGGCCAGGGCCAGCCTCACGGCTCGCCTGAGCTTCTGGTTTACCATCTGATCCTCCTGCGTACTGGGATGAACACGTGGTGTCGATGTACCAATTGCGCACCGTTCCACGTTCTGGAAAAGCCCTTGATACCGTGCACGACGCACTTCGTACCAAGCTGGTACCGATCATAACAGCAACTGTCGCAGCAAAGAAACAGGAAGTGCGAAAATGCAACAACTGTGGCGAGCGATCCCACAGCAGCAAAATCGTTGTCCGACTGATCCAACTGCCTATTGCCCCACGCGGCGGCTATAGGGCTCGATACTGTCGCGCACTCGCAACAGTCGGCTGCCGACGGTTCTAATATGAGTTGCCGCTGGACGTGCCGTTGCTAATGAGGCACGGGACATTCGCGGCGGTCAGTGGGACAAAGAGGGGACGTAACGCTGCGATACTTGGGGAGAATGAGCGGCGTCCCGGCCACCGACGCAATGCAGCAGGCGAGACGGGACGCCCGCAAAACGGGACCCGCAGGGGGTTAAGACGGCAGAAATTCTGGAATTTGTGCGGCGAGGTCCGGCTTGGCGAGGAGCTTCTCCCGCGACGCGAGACCGCATCCCACCGCATCGGTCTTGTCCGTCTTCGAGGTGTCGGGGCAGCGGTCCTTGCGGTCCAGCACCCCGTCGCCGTCGCTGTCCAACTCGCAGCCGGCCGCATCCACTGCGCTATCGCGCGCCGTACCCGGGCACTTGTCGCGGTTATCGGTGACGCCGTCCCCGTCGCTGTCGACGGCGGCGGGAGCGGGGATGGGGGTTGGCGCGGGCAACGGGGCCGTCGTGGGGGGCGCAGCACAGGCGCTGATCGCGGCCGCCACAGCCAGACAGATCAGCAGCGCAGGCGCCGTTCTACGCTTCATCGAGCGTTCTCACTGCGGGAAGCGGCGGAAAACTCCGGGTGCAGGACCCGATCGCCCACCTCGATTCCCAGCCGCTCGCTCTCGCCGCCGCCGATTTCCAGAACACCCGTCACTGCACCGAGCGAGCTGATCGTCGCGAGCGACAGGGGCTGCGTGTCGCGCGCGATACGCGTGATGCGGCCATCGGCTGCGATGAACAGCATGTCGAGCGGAATCAGCGTGTTCTTCATCCACATCGAAACGCTCTGCGCGTCGCTGTAGACGAACAGCATGCCCTTGCCGCGCGCCAGGCGTTTGACGAACATCAGGCCCTGGCCGCGCCGCGGCTGCGAATCCGCGATCCACACGTGGAAGCGCTGCACGCCGCCGCGCGTTTCGATCTTCAGTTCCGAGCGGGCGAATGCGGAGAGCGGTTCCATGCCGGGTTGCTGGGCCCGGCCCTCGGACCCGGCCATCAACACGAGCGTGGCGCACATCACCGTGAGCATACTGCGCATGACCGTGGATCTCATGCGCTTCCCCGTCCGCGATGCGGCGCGCCGATCGTCTCGTACATCACCTGCCCGGCGAAATCGAAGGTGCTCATGAGCACGGTGCGATCGCTGCCCACCGCGAGCGCGGGTGCGGTGCAGAAGCCGCGGCCGCTCACCCGGTAGACGCGCGTATCCGGGCGCCAGGGCGAAACCAGCTCCTGACGCAACTCGTCCACGGTGCACTTGTCGTCGCCCAGCGTGCCGAACACGCGGCTGGTGCGTTCCTCGATGATGGTGACATTCGCCGGGAGCGCTTGACCCGAGGAGCTCTCGCTCAGCCCCGAAATGCCCAGCACGATCAACAACGAATCGGGCAGCGAATCGGCCCGCGGGGGCGCGTGGCGAAAGCTCAACCGCACGCCGTTGCCATCCGGTCGGGCCATGCCTTCGCACTGGATCTGCGCGTCGCCCCAGTCGAGCCGCATCTGCAGCTCGCCGTCGAGCCGTGCGCGGAAGAATCCGTCGCCGGTCGGCAGGCAACCGCCCGACGGCGCCAACAGATCCGCTGCCGACTTCTGTGTCGCCGGCGGCGTTGCATCGCGCGGCACGATCGACCCGTCGATGCCGCGCGACCATTCGAAAACGGCGAGGACCGCAGCGACGGCGGCTGCGGCCAGCAAGACGGTAAGTAACGCTCTCGAGGTCACGCGGGCCCGGCTCCTGCCCCCGCGCTGGCGATCTCAGCTGGCAGGTCTGACCAGCAGGGCCTTGGCGAGGTGTCCGTGCATCATGCCAATGCCCTTGGCCAGATGCATCACGGCCGTGAGCAACAGGATGCCGCCGATGAACGTGAGCGGCAGGGCCCAGGTCGGCAGGTCCGAGTGGAATTCGCCGGCGGGGATGCCGAACGTGGTCACACCCGTGTCGATCAGTCCCTGGAATACCGAGGCGGCGACCATGCCGACGCTGGTGGCGATCCCGGTGACGGCGATCGTGAAATAGAGGATGCCGAGCGGCAGCTTGATGATCATGTAGAAGAGCGCCAGCCACGTGTGCCGGTCAATGAGCATCGCCTTGATGCGCTCGTACCAGGGAACGTCGCGCTGCGCGTACACCGGCCGGCGCGGCATGCGCACGCCGGTCAGCGACTCCACTATGCGCCCCTCGGCGAGCGCCAGCACCCGCACCACACCGAGGAACAGCAGGAAGAAGGGAATGCCGATGATGAGCACCGAGAAACCTGCCGAGAGCGCCAGGCCCGTAGTGGTGACGGTGAAGTAGACGATGCCGGTGGCGAGCGACAGCAGCATGAAGAACAGGCTGGTGTAGGCACGCGCATCCGCGAACACGCCGAAGAAGCGACCCAGGACACTGCGCGGCACACGCCGGGCGGGTGGCGCAAGCGCCGCTTTCACTGTCGCTTCGGTCGTGCGATAGGCGTCGGCCACTTCGTCCGGCGCACCATAGGTGCTTGCGATGAGCTCGAGCACGTCGGCCTCGGATTTGCCGGGGTGTTGTGCGACCTCGGCACGCAGATATTCCTCCGCGTCATACAGGGCGTCCTGCTGGAGGGCGGGATCCGCGCCGGCGAGGGCGGCTTTGAGTTGCTCGAGGTACTGGGCGACCGAACGGGGAGCGGAGCGCGTCATGAGGGACTTCCTGCGAAGAGATCGACGAATTCGCGGGTCTGACGCCAGCTTGCGAGCCAGGCGGCCAGGACCGTGCGGCCGTGATCGGTGATGCGGTAGTAACGACGGGGCGGACCGGAATATGAGGGCACGACGCGGCTGGCGAGAAGACCCGCCGCGCTCATGTTGCGAAGAACCGGATAGAGGGCGCCTTGCTTCACGACATGGGCATCGGGGGCGGCGTTCTGAAGCTGCTTGGCGATCTGATAGCCGTAAAGATCGCCTTCGCTGCGGTCGAGGACGGACAGCAAAACCAACGCGATCAGGCCGCCATTGAGCTCCTTTTGGAACTTTCTTGCGGCGATCTCGACGGGATCCTCCATGATCGGGCTTGGGTTCTCGGTCGGGTCCACTGTAACCTCGAAGTCATCTACAGTGGTCTGTAGTTAATATTACTAAGTTGATACTAGTCAATAGTCCACACTACTTTTCTTGGCCTGCTCAGTTGCCGCCTATCACGGCGGCCGAGACCATGCCTGCCGCCGTCGCGGATCGCCTGGCGGCGGGAGGCACGGTGCTAGACTTCCGCCCCTTTCGCGCCTGGCGCTTGGCGCTACGAATCCTCCTTCCCCGCAGCAGCTGCTCATGAGCCCGACCCGGTTTCCCTTCGAAGTCAATCCCGTTTTGCCGCCGCCGCTCGCGCGCCTCGCCGAGCTCGCCAGCAACCTGCGTTTCTCGTGGCACCGGCCGACACGCGCGCTGTTCGATGCGCTCGATAACTCGTTATGGCGCAGCGTGCGCGGCAATCCGAAGCTGTTCCTGCGCTGCGTCGCCCAGGACGCGCTCGATCGCGCCGCGGAAGATCCGGCCTTCCTGGAGAACTACCGCAAGATCCTGGCGGGTTTCGACACGTACTTGAGCGAGGAACCCCTGGTTGCGCCGGACGGCGACGGCGCGCCGGACGAGCTCATCGCGTATTTCTGCGCCGAGTACGGCTTTCACGAGAGTTTCCAGATCTATTCCGGCGGCCTGGGCGTGCTGGCCGGCGACCACTGCAAGACGGCCAGCGACCTCGGCCTCAACTTCGTCGCCGTCGGCCTGCTGTATACGCAGGGCTATTTCACGCAGACCATCGACAAGGAAGGCAACCAGGTCGCGCACTACCGCGATCACGAGTACGCCGATCTGCCGGTGGAACCCGCGCTCGACCGCTCCGGCAACGCGGTGCGCGTCGCGGTGCGCATGGCCGGGCACGACGTGCACGCGCGCGTCTGGCAGGCGCAGGCGGGCCGCGTCCGCGTATATCTGCTCGACACCAACGTCGCGGAGAACACGCCCGCGGATCGGGAAATCACGCACAAGCTCTACGGCGGCGACGAGAGCGTGCGCATCCGCCAGGAGATCGTGCTGGGCATCGGCGGCGTCAAGGCGCTGCGCGCGCTGGGTCTGGAGCCGGCCGTGTGGCACATCAACGAAGGACACGCGGCGTTCCTCACGCTCGAGCTGGCTCGCGAGCGGGTCAGGCAGGGCTTCGACTTCGCGAGCGCGCTGGAGGCGGTCGCGGCGCGCTGCGTGTTCACGACGCACACGCCGGTGGCGGCGGGGCACGACGTGTTCGGCCGCGATCTGGTGCTCGGCCACCTGGGCGAGCTGGCGAGCGAGCTCGGCATCGACGCGGAGCGTTTCCTCGCCCTCGGCCGCCCGCCGCACGGCGGCAATCACTTCAACATGACGCGGCTCGCGATCAACGGCTCGCGCTACCAGAACGGCGTGAGCCGCATCCACGGCATGGTGTCCAAGCGCATCGTGGCCGATTCCTGGCCCGAGGTGCCGCCCGAGGACAACCCGATCGGCTACATCACCAACGGCGTGCACCTGCCGACGTTCCTGTTCCAGGCCTGGGCCGATTTCTTCGACATGGCGCTGGGCGCCAACTGGCGCACGCGGCTCACCGACGCCGCATTCTGGAACAGGCTGGACGAAATTCCCGACCAGCTCTTCTGGAACGTGCGCCAGTCGATCAAGACCGAGGTGCTCAAGGCCCTGCGGCTGCGCTTGCAGGAGCAGTGCCGGCGCAACACCGTGAGCGAGGCACATTTCGAGCGCCTGACGCGCTGGCTCGACCCGGCGACGCCGGGCGTGCTGACGATCGGTTTCGCGCGCCGTTTCGCTACGTACAAGCGCGCCACTCTCCTGTTCAACGATCTGGCGCGGCTCGCGAGCATCGTGGGCAATCCGGAGCGGCCGGTGGTGTTCGTCTTCGCCGGCAAGTCCCATCCCGCGGACGAGCCGGCGCGCAAGCTCCTGCGCGACGTCAACGCGATCAGCGCGGGCGCGGATTTCTTCGGCCGCATCATCTTCATCGAGGACTACGACATGGGGCTCGCGCGCCAGCTGGTGGCGGGCGTCGACGTGTGGCTCAACACACCCATTTCCCCGCTGGAGGCGAGCGGCACCTCGGGAATCAAGGCCGCCATCAACGGCACGGTGAATCTCAGCGTGCTGGACGGCTGGTGGGCTGAAGGGTACGACGGCGAGAACGGCTGGGCGATCGCCTCCGCCGGCGACGGCAACGAGCTGGACCGCGATCGCGACGATGCGCAGACCCTCTACGAGCTGCTCGAGGACCAGGTCATTCCACTCTACTACGCGCGCAACGAGCTCGGTGTGTCGCCCGGCTGGGTGGCGAAGGCCAAGCGCTCGATGGCGACCATCGTGCCGCGCTTCAACATGCGGCGCGTGCTGGAAAACTACCTGCACGGACTCTACCGGCCGGCCGCGCGCAAGAGCCGCGAGCTGGTGGAAGGCAATGGCTCGGGCGCACGCGAGCTGGCGCAGTGGCGACAGCGCGTGGCGCAAGCGTGGCCGAAAGTGACGCTCAAGCCGCTCTCCGACGCGCCGCGACGTCTCGCCTTCGGCGATCGGCTCGCCATGAGCATCGGCGCGGCGCTCGACGGACTGGATCCGAAGGACGTGCGGGTGGAGCTGGTGGTGCAACGCGAGCTTCCGGCCGCGCAGTCCGAATGGCCGCCGCACACGTCGTTCGAGCGGACGGGCGCTCATCCGCAGCAGGATCGCGGCCGCGCGATCCAGTATTTCTCACCGGCCGGCGAGCTCACGGGCGACGGGCTGCAGGTCTTCAGGATCGACTGCGAGCCGCATTGGTGCGGCCAGCTCGCCCTGAGCGTGCGCATCGTGCCGTATCACCGCCTGCTCGCCCATCCGTACGAGATGGGCATGATGAAGTGGGTATGAGAACGCGGCCGGCGCCGGCAGCGTGAGCTAGGCGGGTTTGAGGATCACGCCGGCCAGCGGCGGCAGCGTCACCTCGATGGCGTGCTCGAAACCGTGCGCACGCAGCGCACGCGCTTCCATGGGCAGCGGATTGCCGAGGTTGCTGCCGCCGTAGTACTCGGAATCCGAGTTCAGTATCTCCCGATACTGGCCGCCGCGCGGCACGCCGACGCGGAACCGCTCGCGCGGCACCGGGGTGAAATTCAGCACCACCACCAGGAACGAGTCGCCCGCGCGGCGCAGGAAGCTCAGCACCGAGTGCGCCCGGTCGTCGGGATCGATCCAGCGAAAGCCCTGCGGATCGAATTCCAGCGCATGCAGCGCCGCTTCCGTGCGGTACAGCCGGTTGAGGTCGGCGACCAGGCGCGTCACGCCGCCGCGCGCCGCTTCCCCGGCCAGATGCCACGGCAGGGCCACGCGAAAATTCCATTCGGTGGGCTGCGCGAATTCCCCGCCCATGAACAGGAGTTTCTTGCCGGGATAGGTCCACTGGTAGCTCAGCAGCAGGCGCAGATTGGCGAAGCGCTGCCAGTCATCGCCCGGCATGCGCGCCAGCAGCGAGCGCTTCAGGTGCACCACCTCGTCGTGCGAGAAGGGCAGCACGAAATTCTCGCTGTAGGCGTACATCATCCCGAAGGTCAGCTTCTCGTGATGATGAATGCGGTACAGCGGGTCCTCGCTCATGTACTTGAGCGTGTCGTGCATCCATCCCATGTTCCACTTCATGCTGAAGCCCAGCCCGCCGCTCGACACCGGCCGGGTCACCATCGGCCATTCGGTCGATTCCTCCGCGAGCGTGACGGTGCCGGGGAACTCGCCGTGGGTGACCGTGTTGAGCTCCCTGAGGAATTCGATCGCCTCCAGGTTGTGGTTGCCGCCGTGGCGATTGGGTACGAAGTCCCCGCCGCGCCGGCTGTAGTCCAGGTACAGCATCGAGGCGACCGCGTCGACACGCAGGCCGTCGATGTGAAACTCCTCCAGCCAGTAGCAGGCGCTGGAAATCAGGAACGTGCGCACCTCGTGACGCTCGTAGTTGAAGACCAGCGTGCCCCAGTCCAGGTGTTCGGCCTTGCGCGGATCGTCGTACTCGTACAGCGGCGCGCCGTCGAAGCGCGCCAGGGCGTGCGCGTCCCGCGGAAAGTGCGCCGGAACCCAGTCGAGAATCACGCCGATGCCGGCGGCGTGGCAACGATCGACGAGCTACCTTGAGATCGTCGGCGCCGCCGTGACGGCTGGTGGGCGCGAAATAGCCGGTGGCCTGGTAGCCCCAGGAATCGTCGAGCGGATGCTCGGTGATGGGCAGGAACTCGAGGTGCGTGAAGCCGCGGTCGACGCACGTGCGCGATCAGCCGGTCGGCGATCTCGCGGTAAGTCAGGAACCCGCCGTCCCCGCGCCGCTGCCAGGAGCCGAGGTGACCTCGTAGATCGACATCGGCGCGTGCAGCCAGGGACGCGTGGCCGCGCGCGCTCAGCCACTCCCCGTCCTGCCAGAGGTGCCTGCTCGGCGGTGCGACGACGCTCGCGGTGGCGGGCCGCAGCTCGAAGGCGCGGCCGTAGGGATCGATCTTCAGGTGGATCGTGCCGTTGTCGCGGTTGCGGATCTCGAACTTGTAGAGAGCACCAGCGCTCGATGGCCGGGCATGAACAGCTCCCAGACGCCCGCGGAACCGCGCACGCGCATCGGGTGGCGGCGGCCGTCCCACAGGTTGAAGGCGCCGACGACGCTGACGCGCTCGGCATTGTGGCGCCCAGACTGCGAACTGCACGCCGGCGACGCCGTCGACGGTACGCGGCTGCGCACCGAGCATGCGGTGCGCGCGGCGGTGCGTCGCCGGCATTGAACGCCTGCAGCTCGCGCTCGTCGATCTGCGGCGCGAAGCAATAGGGATCGTACGTCTCGTACACGCCGCCGCGGCCGTCCTCCCAGCGAGATCGTGTAGTGCGGCGGCAGCGTCCCGGGCGCGCCGTACCAGACGAAGAAATCCGTCGAGCGATGGCGGGCGGCGTGTGAGCGAGCGGTTGATGCGCACCCGGGCTGCGCCGGGCAGGTAAACGATGACGACCTCGACGGCCCTCGCGGTCGTGCCGACCGAGGATGGCGTGCGGGTCGTGGTGGCGCGCATCGGCGATGCGCTCGAAGTCCCGCTCGAGACTCGCGAGCAGCTCGCGGACGTCGCGGCGCGCGGTTGCAGTCATCGGTTTCAAAGGTAACATGCCGGGACCGGACTTCCATTTCTCCTCGGGTCTTCCTCTTGGGGGTCCTTTTCAGTCGCTCCCCGATACTCGCTTGGTGAAAAGGACCCCCAAGAGGAAGACCCGAGGAGAAATGGAAGTCGGCAACGGAGTCGTACACATGGCGTCAAAACAGCCTGCCCGCGCTTCCTCCGGCCGTTACGTCAGCCGACTGACCAGCGGCACCCTGGCCGTGATCATGGCGGGCGGGCGCGGCGAGCGCCTCAAGCATCTCACCGCGCACCGCGGCCAAGCCCGCGGCGCCGTTCGGCGGCAAGTTCCGCATCATCGACTTCGTGCTGTCCAACTGCGTCAATTCCGGCATCCGCCAGATCTGCCTGCTCACTCAGTACAAGGCGCATTCCCTCATCCAGCACGTGCAGCGCGGCTGGAACTACCTGCGCGGCGAGTTCGGCGAGTTCGTCGAGATCATCCCGGCGCAGCAGCAGATCGGCGAGCGAGTGGTACCGCGGCACCGCCGACTCGCGTCTACCAGAACCTGGATTTCATCCGCGCGCAGCGGCCGACGCACGTGCTGGTGCTGGCCGGCGATCACATCTACAAGATGGACTACGGCCCGATGATCGCCTACCACGTGGAGAAGAGCGCCGACATCACCGTGGGCGTGGTGCAGGTGCCGCGCGAGCAGGCGCGCGAGTTCGGCGTGATGACCGTGACGGAGTGGAACCGGATCGTCAGGTTCGCGGAAAAGCCGGCCGACCCCGACCCGATCCCGGGCCGCGAGGATAGGGCCCTCGCCTCGATGGGCATCTACGTCTTCAACACGCGGCTGCTGGAGAAACTGCTCGCGGCGGACGCCGCCAACGCCGAGTCGGCGCACGATTTCGGCAGGAACATCATTCCGCAGGCGATCGAGGCGCTGCAGGTGTTCGCCTACCCGTTCCAGGACGTGCGCACGCGCGCGCAGAGCTACTGGCGCGACGTCGGCAACGTCGATGCCTACTACGACGCCAACATGGAGCTGGTGCACGTCGACCCCGAGCTCAACATCTACGACAAGCACTGGCCGATCTGGACGTACCAGGTGCAACAGCCGCCCGCCAAGTTCGTGCTCGACGAGGACGGGCGCCGCGGCATGGCGGTGAATTCGATGGTGTCCGGCGGCTGCATCATCTCGGGCGCGCTGGTGCGCCAGTCGCTGCTGTTCTCCGACGTGCGCATCGACGAGGGCAGCACGATCAGGAGCGCGGTGGTCCTGCCGCACGTGGCGATCGGCGCGCACTGCATGGTCAATCGCGCGATCATCGACGAGGGCTGCGAGATCCCCGACGGCATGCAGATCGGTGTCGACCTGGACCTCGATGCCAGGCGCTTCCACGTCACGGAAGGCCGCGTGGTGCTGGTGACCGCCGACATGTTGAGAGAAGCGGAACAGTGACCGAGCTGCAACCGCTGCGCGTGGTGCTGTGCTGGCACATGCACCAGCCGCAGTACCAGGATCTGATCGGCGGCGAGCACCTCGAGCCCTGGACCTACCTGCACGGCATCAAGGACTACGTCGACATGGCCGTGCACCTGGAGTCCAGCCCCGGCGCGGCTGCGGTGGTGAACTTCTCGCCGGTGCTGCTCGAGCAGATCGCGGATTTCAACGCGCAGCTGAGCGGCCACCTGCGCCACGGCGCGCAGCTGCGCAACGCCGTCCTGCGCCTGCTCGCGCCCGGCGGCGTGCCCGCGGATCCGGCGCAGCGCGAGCTCGCCGTGCGCACGTGCCTGAAGGCGAACCGCGAACGGCTGATCGAACGCTTCGGGCCCTACCAGGCGCTGGCGGAGCTCGCCGAGACGTTCCTGCAGCCCGATTCGATCTGCTACGCCGCCGACGATTTCATCGTCGACCTGGCTGTCTGGTATCACATCGCCTGGCTGGGCGAGACCGTGCGGCTCGGCGACCCGCGCGTCGAGGAGCTGACGACACGCGCGCGGCATTTCGGCCCGGAACATTGCCGCACGCTGCTCGAGATCGTCGCGGATGTGCTCGCCGGGCTCATTCCGCGCTACCGCCGGCTGTTCGGCACCGGGCAGATCGAACTGTCCGTCACGCCCTACGGCCATCCGATCCTGCCGCTGATCATCGATTTCAACGCGGCGCGCGAAGCGCTGCCGCAGATCCCGCTGCCCGACGAGCGCGAGTACCCGGGCGGCGACGACCGGGCGCGCTGGCACGTCGCCCGCGCGGTGCAGGTCTTCACCGAGTATTTCGGCGTGCGCCCGCAGGGCTGCTGGCCCGCGGAAGGTTCGGTGAGCGCGCCGACGCTCACCCTGCTGGAGGAATTCGGCTTCGATTGGGCGGCGAGCGGCGAGGCGGTGCTGCGCAACAGCCTGCAGGCTTCGCAGCTGTGGAACGCGGAACGGCCGGTCGAGGGTCTGCACCGGCCGTACACCCTGCCTGGCCGGGAGCTGCGCTGCTACTTCCGCCACGACGGGCTCTCGGACCTCGTCGGCTTCACGTACTCGAAATGGCACGGCGACGATGCGGCCGCGAATCTCGTGCAGCAGCTCGAGAAGCTGGGCCAGGCACCGGCGGATGAGCCGGATCGCGTCGTCGCCATCGTGCTCGACGGTGAGAACGCCTGGGAGTACTACCCGTTCAACGCGTACTTCTTCCTCAAGGCGATGTACGAGCGTCTGAGCGAGCATCCGCGCATCCGCCTCACCACGTTTTCGCGCTGCATCGCCGAGGGCCTCGCGGCGCGCGAGCTGCCGCGCCTGGTCGCGGGCAGCTGGGTGTATGGGGATTTCTCGACGTGGATCGGGCATCCCGCCAAGAACCGCGCCTGGCAGCTGCTGTGCGATGCGAAACGCGCTTTCGATCGCGTCGTCGTGGAAGGTTCGCTCGACGAAGATGCGCAGCGCGCCGCCGAGCGCCAGCTCGGCGTGTGCGAAGGATCCGACTGGTGCTGGTGGTTCGGCGACGACAACCCGGCCGAGGCGGTCGCGAGTTTCGACGCGCTGTACCGCCGCCACCTGTCGAACCTGTACCGGATGCTCGGCGAGGAGCCGCCCGCTGAGCTCGATCAGCCCATCGCGCGCGGGCGTGGTACGCCCGAACACGGCGGCACCATGAAGCGCAGCCTCGAAGTGCCCGCGTGACGAGCACTCGCGCGTCCCGCGCTCAAACAGTCCCCAGTGCAGACCTGCGGACCGTGTCCAGCCTCGACCGCCGGCGCGCGGGCGTGCTGCTGCACCTGACTTCGCTTCCCGATCCGCAGCGCCGCGGCGTGCTCGGTGCCGCCGCGCGCCGCTGGCTCGACCTCATTGCCGATGCCGGCTTCACTGTCTGGCAGACGCTGCCGGTCGGCCCGCCGGGCGAGGACGGCTCGCCCTATTTCTCGCGCTCGGTGCACGCCGGGCACGTCGGCCTGGTGGATCTCGAGGACCTGCAGTCACGCGGCTGGACCCGCGCGGAGCAGCGCGCGCAGGCCGACGAATCCGCGGCGAACCTGCGCAAGCGCAAGCTGCTCGAAGCCCTCATCGGCTTCGAGAACAGCGCGGGCGCGGCTGAGAAGGCGGCCTTTGCCGATTTTCTCGGGGCGCACCGCGCCTGGCTCGGCGAGGATGCGCTGTTCCTGGCGCTCAAGGCTCAGCACCAGGGCGCGCCGTGGTGGGAATGGCAGCCGCGGTTCCGCGATCGCGACCCGCAGGCGCTGGCGCAGGCGCGCGAACGGCATCACGCCGCGATCGAGCAGTTCGTATTCGAGCAATTTCTCTTCCACCTGCAATGGCAGGCCCTGCGCGGGCACGCGCGCGCCCGCGGCATCAAGCTGTTCGGCGACATGCCGATCTACGTCGCGCACGACAGCGTCGAGGTGTGGGCGCACCGCGAGAATTTCCTGCTCGACGCGCAAGGCTTGCCGAGCGCCACCGCGGGCGTGCCCCCGGACTATTTCTCGGCCGACGGCCAGATGTGGGGCAACCCGTTGTACGACTGGCCGCGCATGCGCGACGACGGTTTTTCGTGGTGGGACGCGCGCACCCGCACGCAGCTCGAGCGCTTCGACCTGCTGCGCATCGACCACTTCCGCGGCCTGGAGTCGTACTGGGAAGTCCCTGCGCAGGCGCGCACTGCGCGCGAGGGCCGCTGGCGTCCGGCGCAGGGCGCCGCGCTGCTCGAGCATCTGCACGAGATGCTGCATCCGCTGCCCCTGGTCGCAGAGGACCTGGGAGTGATCACTGCGGAGGTCGCGGCCCTGCGCGATCGCTTCTCGCTGCCGGGCATGCGAATCCTGCAGTTCGCCTTCGACGGCGCACCCGAGAATCCCTACCTGCCGCACAATCACGTGGCCAACTCGATCGTCTACACCGGCACACACGACAACGATACGACGCTGGGTTGGTACCGATCGCTCGAGACGCAAGCGCGCGAGCGGGTCGATGACTACCTCGGTGCTGGACGCGCGCAACCCGAGGCGGTGATTCGCGCCGCGCTCGGCTCGGTGGCGCGCCTTGCCATGGTGCCGATGCAGGATCTGCTCGGTCTCGGCCGCGAAGCGCGCATGAATACGCCGGCCACGACCTCCGGCAACTGGAGCTGGCAGTTCGACTGGCCGCAGCTCCCCCCGGATTTCGTCGCGCGCTGGCGACACCTGAACACGCTCTACGGCCGGGCTTGATCGAGGCGGGCAAGACCAGAAGAATGACCGTACCGAAGGGCCATTCCCAACTCCCTGGAGCGCTTCATGCGACGGACCGTACTGACCGCACTGCTGCTGCTCGGGGGCTGCGCCCTGTTCTCGCCGAAGCTCGAGACGCCGGATCTCGACGTGGTCGGCATCGAGCTGCTCAAGAGTGACCTGTTCCAGCAGCGCCTCAAGCTCAAGCTCAAGGTACGCAACCCCAACGACATCGCCCTGCCGATCAAAGGCGTGACCACCGATGTCGAGATCGCCGGCGAGAAGATCGCCTCGGGCGTCTCCGGCGCGCAGTTCACGGTGCCGGCCTTCGGCGAAGCCGAATTCGACATGATCGTCACGGCGAACATGGCGGGCGCGCTGGTGCGCATGCTGGGACGCAAGGGCGACCAGCGCGACGAGGTCGAATACAAAGTCACCGGCAAGGTGAGCCTCGCCTCCGGCTTCCTGCGGTCCATCCCGTTCAGCGAAACCGGAAAGCTAAAGCTCCAATAGCCGAGCTCGGCGAAAGCGATGGCGCGGTGTCGTACCCCGCGAACTGCTTCGCCCGACCCCACAGCAGCCGGTCGTTGCGTTTCGGGAAATGTGGATAAGTCGGGAGGGTCTGCTACTGCGGGAGCGTGCACGACCGTGCACTACTGCGCGTGCACGCGCACCGTTTCGCCGATCGTGTTCATGATGTCCCGCAGCTGGTCGTAGTCGGGATGGCGCAGCCGCATCCAGGCGTTGGCCATGTAGCCGGCTTCGATGGGTTGCGTGGGTGTGCCGGTGTCCGGCAGGTGCGCCGCGACGATGCACTCGCCATACTCGCGCGCGATGCGTTCCACGCCCTCGTAGCCGCTGATGCGGCCGTCGCGGTCGGGACGCAGGGCGATCATTCCCGCGGAGTAGCGCCGCGAGGGCAGCTGGCCGATGCGCCCGTGCACCAGCGCCATGGCCCATTCGCGATAGATGTCGAAGTCGTTGCCGGCGTTGTACACGTCCCACTGGCCCACGCCGGGCGGGCGGCAGCCGATCTCGGAGAATTTCAGGCCCTTCGGCCCGAAGAACCATTCCATGTGCGTCGCGGACGTGCCGATGCCCAGCGCCTTGATCACGCGTCGCGCGAGCAGCTTCACTTCGGCATAGCCGGAGGCATCGATGCGGTTGGTGGACACGATCTGCGGCGAGATCCAGCGCTCGCGCATCGCTTCGAGCACGTTCGGGTAGTAGTGGCTGATGAACTCGTGCGCCACCTCGCCGCGGATGGTGAGCGTGTCGAGAAATCCCTCGTGACCCTCGATGAACTCCTCGACGGCGATCGACTGGCCGCGGTCGACGCCGAACTCGCGGATCGCGCGCTCCAGGCCCGCGGTCGTCATCGACCCGCGTCGTGCCCGCCGCGCCGGCGCCGGCGCGCGGCTTGAAGATGAGCGGGTAGCCGACCGCGGCGGCGAACTGCGCGCGCCGCTTGCGGGACTCTCCGCGCTGGTCGACTGCGCGCACGGGATGCCCGCCGCGCGCAGCACCTCTTTCATCGCTCGGCTTGTCGCGGCACAGCCATGCGGTGCGCACGCTGGTGCCCGGGATTGCCGCATGCCTCGCGCACCTTGCGCGGCCGGCATGATGTGCGCTTCGACCGTCGCTTCGATGCGGTCGACCCACACGCGCTTCTGGATGCGCCGCACCGCCTCGAGGAGCGAAGGCTCGTGCACGACGGAACGCACCTGCTCGTAGTCGGCGAGCCAGTGCCTGAGCTCCCCATCGAGGTAGTCGAGCGGCCGCTCGCCGATGCCGATGACGCGCGCTCCCACGCGTGCAGCCCGCGCACGAACTCGCGCTGGTTATGCGGGAAGGCCGGTTCGACGAATATGACGTTCATGTCGCCACCATGCTCTCGTAGAGCTGCACGTACTGCGCGCCCTGGTGCTCCCAGGAAAAATCCTGCGCCATGCCGTTGAGCATCATGCGCGTCCACAGCGGGCGGTCGCGGTACAGGTCGAGCGCCGCGTTGATCGCCCAGCCCAGCGCCGCGCCGTTGTAGTCGTTGAACACGATGCCCGTGCCCTGGCCGGTGTCCGGATCGAACAGCTGCACCGAGTCGGCCAGCCCGCCGGTGCGGCGCACGATCGGCACCGTGCCGTACTTGAGACTGTACATCTGGTTCAACCCGCAGGGCTCGTAGAGCGAGGGCATCAGGAACATGTCGCTGCCGGCCTCGATCAGGTGCGCGAGCTCTTCGCTGTAGCCGCGATGGAACACGACGCGCTGCGGGAACCGCTGCTGCAGGTGGGTGAAGAATTCCTCGTAGCGGGCCTCGCCGCTCCCCAGCACGATGCAATCCAGATCGCGCCGCGCGAGCATGCCGGGCATCACGTCGAACAGCAGGTCGAGGCCCTTCTGCACCGTCAGGCGGCTGACGATGCCCGAGCAGCGGCAGTGCTCCTGCCGGACTTCAGGCGCAGCATCTTGAGCAGGTGCTGGCGTGTCTTCTGCTTGCCGCTCAGATCCTCGGCGCGAGTAGTGGTGCGGCAGGTACTTGATCGGTCGCGGGGTTCCACTCGCTGTAGTCGACGCCGTTCAGGATCCCGGTCACGGCCTTGCCGCGCATGCGCAGCGTGCCTTCCAGCCCCATGCCGTACTGTTCGGTGCAGATCTCGCGCGCGTAGGTGGGGCTGACCGTGGTGATGGTGTCGGCATACATGATGCCGTGCTTGAGCGAATTGATGCGCCCGTGGCGCAGGTCGTCCTGGTGCAGCAGATGCGCCGCGGCGTCCGAGCCCCAGATCGCCTGCGGCGCCGCGCGGAGAAGATTCCCTGGTAGCCGATGTTGTGGATCGTGAGCACGGTGCGCGTGGCGGCGAACAGCGCGTCCCAGGCGTAGACGGAGCGCAGCAACAGCGGCGCGAAGGCGGTGTGCCAGTCGTGGCAATGGAAGATCTGCGGCGCGAAACCCATGCGCTGGCACGATTCGATCGCGGCGCGCGTCAGCAGCAGGAAGCGCAGGTGCTCGTCGGGACCCGACGTGTAGATCCCGGGACGGTTGTAGAGCGCCGGGCAGTGGACCAGGTAGATCATCATGGGCGAGCCGGGCAGGCGCGCGGTCAGCACCGAGAAGCGGTAGCGGTGCGCCCCGAGCTCGAGCGGCACGTCCTGCAGGAAGTCCACCGGTTGCAGGTCGAGCCTGCGTGCGTCGATGCTCGAATACAGCGGCATGAACAGCCGCACGTCGTGCCCCGCTGGAGTGCAGGAACCGCGGCAGGGCGCCGGCGACGTCCGCGAGCCCGCCGGTCTTGGCCAGTGGCGCGACTTCGGAGGCGACGAAACAGACGCGGAGCGGCGCGGCCATGCGCGGTCAGTCTAACAAAGAAGGCCAGTGACGAGACGCGGCCACGGGCGTTTCGCTACACTCGTCGATACCGAAGGGGCGCTACCGCACCGCCATCCGCGGACATGACATGCCGGCGGAAATCCAGCCGTTTCACGACCCCGAGACCGGGACGTTCTCCTACCTGGTCGTCGACCCCGCCACGCGACGCGCCGCGATCGTCGATCCGGTGCTCGACTACGATCCGCGCAGCGCGCGCACCGGCACGGCCGGCGCCGATGCGATTGCCGCATACGTCGAATCGCGCGCGCTCGTCGTGGACTGGATCCTGGAAACTCACGCGCATGCCGACCACCTGAGCGCCGCCGCGGTGCTCAAGGCGCGCCTGGGCGGGCGCACCGGCATAGGAGAGGGTGTGTGCGAGGTGCAGGCCACGTTCCGCGACATCCTTGACCTGGGACCGGGCTTCCCCGCGGATGGCTCGCAGTTCGATCACCTGTTTCGCGATGCCGAGACTCTTGCGATCGGCAGCCTGGCGGGACGCGTGCTGGCCACACCCGGTCACACCAGCGACAGCATTACCTACGTCATTGGCAACAGCGCGTTCATCGGCGATACGCTGTTCGCACCCGGCTACGGCACTGCGCGCTGCGATTTTCCCGGCGGCGATGCGCGCCGCCTGTTCGAATCGGTGCAGAAGCTCTACGCCCTGCCACCGGACACGCTCTTGTACCAGTGTCACGACTACCCGCCCACCGGGCGCGAGCCGCACCCCGCCTGCACCGTGCGCGAGCAGCGTGAGGGCAACGTGATGCTGCGCGAGGGCACGTCGATGCACGAGTTCGTCGCCGCGCGCCAGGCGCGCGACGCCAAGCTCGCGGCGCCGGTGCTGCTGATCCCGGCCATCCAGGTCAATATCCGCGCCGGCCACCTGCCGCCGCCCGCGTCCAACGGCCACAGTTATCTCAAGATTCCGGTCAACCGGCTGTAACCCATGAACATCCTGCTGATCTCGCCGGGCTATCCGGGCGACATGCCGCAATTCACGCGCGGCCTCGCCGAGGCCGGGGCAACCGTGCTCGGTGTCGGCGATCAGCCCACCGGCGCTCTGCCCGACCTGGTGCGCCAGGCGCTCAGCGGCTACCTGCAGGTGCATTCGCTGTGGCAGGAGCAGCAGGTGGCCGAGGAACTGCGCGCCTGGCTGCGCGGCAAGCGGCTGGATCGCGTGGAATGCCTCTGGGAGCCCGGCATGCTGCTCGCCGCGCAGTTGCGCGAAGCGCTGGGCATACCCGGGCTGTCCGTGCAACAGACTGTGCCGTTCCGCGACAAGGAAAAGATGAAGCAGGTGCTGGATGCGGCGGGCATCCGCACGCCGCGCCACTTCCCCGCGACCTCGGTGGCGCAGTGCTGGGAAGCGGCCGAGCGCATCGGCTTTCCGCTCATCCTCAAGCCGATCGCCGGCGCCGGCTCGGCCGACACCTATCGCGTCAACGACGCGGACGAATTGCGCGACGCGCTGCCGCGGCTGCGGCACGTGCCGAGGTGAGCGTCGAGGAATTCGTCGACGGCGAGGAGTTCACCTTCGACACCGTGACCATCGACGGACGCGTCGCCTACTACAACATCGCCTGGTACCGGCCGCGCCCGCTGATCGCGCGCTGCAACGAATGGATCAGCCCGCAGGTGATCGCGCTGCGCGACGTGGACCAGCCGGACCTCGCCGGCGGCGTGCAGATGGGTCATCGACGTGCATCCGCGCGCTCGGCTTCGCGACCGGCTTCACCCACATGGAGTGGTATCGCAAGGCCGACGGCGAAGTCGTGTTCGGCGAGATCGGCGCGCGGCCGCCGGGCGCGCACCAGGTCGACCAGATGAACTACGCCTGCGACTTCGACGTGTTCCGCGAGTGGGCCAACGCGGTCGCGCACGGACGGTTCGAGACGCAGCATCGAGCGGCGCTACAACGTCGCGACGATCTACAAGCGCGCGCAGGGCGTGGGGCGCATCCGCGCGATCGAGGGCCTGGATGAGATTCAGCGCAAGCTCGGCGCCGCGCTCGTCTGGAACACGCTGCTGCCCGTTGGCGCGCAGCGGCGCAACTGGAAGCAGACGCTCGTCTCCGACGGCTTCCTGATGCTGCGGCACCCGGATCTGCGCACGACCATCGAGATGGCGGACGAAGTCGGCACGAACCTTCAGCTCTTTGCCTCGAACTAGCAGGCGGAGGTTTAGAGTTGAGCCGGTTGCTCATGGTACCCTCAAGCGAGGCTACTTGGAGAATTGGAGTTCCAGCGTGAAGATCCTGATTAGGAATTTCGGGCCGATCAAGTCATTTGACTTTCGCCTCGCCGACAATTTCACGCTGATCGTCGGCGACAACAACATCGGAAAGTCGTACGCAATTTCCGTTGTATATTTGGTGCTCAAGGCTCTCGCTTTCCCGCGTAGGCAAGGCGGGCACGCCGAATATTTTGTTGACTCCCTACCCTACGACTTGGTACCTCGCGGTTGGTTTGATGAGTTTGAAAAGGAGTTCGGGCAGGCTGGTGTAGTAGACGATGAGCGAAATGTCACAGAACAGATGCGTGAGCACGTTACGCAACTGTTCGACCGAGTATTCATTCCTAGGTTGACTCGGTCAATCTACGGTACGTTCAACGAGATTTCGAATCTTCAGAATCGTCTAACGCGCGACCCCATGACGCTGACAATTGAGGTTGACGAGCTGTCAATCACTATTGGCGCGGACGGCGAGAAGCTAGTTGTCAACAAGGTGGATTTTCACGGTCATGAGTATTTTGTTCGAAAGGTTAAAGCTATTCGAACGGTGAAAGACATCGGAAAGAGATCGGTGATCTATTTCCCAACAGAAAGTAAGAGACACTTCGAAATAAACTACGCCCGCGTGCTGCGCTCGACGTTTGGTTCTCTGATCCGAGCCGTGGCGTCTTCTGTGTCTGACATCCACTACCTCCCTGCCTCTCGGTCTGGCTTGTATCAAGCGTTGAGCGCGTTTGGCCAAATAGTAGCGGAGCTGGCTCGAAACAGAACGCTATTGACGGGAAAACTTGAGCTGCCAGGGATTTCCGAGCCGCTAAGCGACTATTTTCTCAAACTATCGGATATTCGGCCCGTCGCGCGTGTGATGAGCGAGAGCATGTACGTGGCGATTGCTCAGAAGATTGAACGAGAAATTCTGCGTGGAACGGTGGACTTCGATCCAAAGACGAAGCGACTTACGTTTCTTCCTGAGAAGGTCGATCTCAAACTGGACTTGTCTGCGACGTTGTCAATGGTGTCCGAGATTTCTCCGATCGCGTCGTACTTGAAGTACGTGCTATCGCGTTCCGATCAATTCGCACAGCGTCGTCAAAAGGGAAATGAAGAAGCCCGACAAGTGATCATTATCGAAGAGCCGGAGGCGCATCTCCATCCTGAAGTTCAAGTTCAACTAGTTGCGGTATTTGCGGAGCTAGTGCGCAGCACGCCGACAAAGATAATCATGACTTCGCACAGCAACTACATCTTCAACAAGGCAAGCAATCTGATCATGGAACGCGCCATCGATACGACGAGTTTTCGCGCCTTACTGTTCAAGCGCGGCAGCGAGGGCAGCACTGCACAAGAACTAACCGTCACGGAACTAGGTATTGATGACGAAAACTTTGTGGACGTAGCTGAAGCACTTTACGAAGAGAAACTGAGACTGATCGAGCACGCAGGGAGCATAAAAGGTGTTCGACGCAATACGAAACCATCCTGATCTTCAGGGCCTTGAGAGGAGCAGCTGCTCGGAAAATGACATAGGTATTCAGTTTCATTCCAATTTGGTCTGCCTAGCGGGGGATCTACTGGAGGAGAGGTGGCCTCGGTTTTTCGGACACGGGTATAAGTGGATTTCGGTCCGGGCACCAACGTGACCGGAGGAGCGAAGTCCATGAGGAAGCCCAGACGTAACCATTCAGCGGCGTTCAAGGCGCGGGTGGCCTTGGAAGCGACCCGAGGTGAGAGGACGGTGGCCCAGATTGCGGCCCACCACGAGGTCCATCCGAACCAGGTGACGACGTGGAAGAGCCAGCTGCTGGAGAACGCGGCGGCGATCTTCGGCGGCGATGTTCTTGCCGAGGACGGCAAGGAACGGATCCGGGAGCTGCACGCGAAGATCGGCGAGCTGACAGTCGAGCGGGATTTTTTAGAAGGCGCGCTCGGGAAGTTCCCCGGTCCGAGCGGCAAGCGATGATCGATCGGGGTGCTGAGGTGACGGTAAAGCGCCAGGCCGAGATTCTCGAGCTCAGCCGCTCAAGCGTGTACTACATGCCGCGCCCGCTGTCGGAGCGAGATCTTAAGCTGATGCGGCGGATCGACGAGCTGCACTTGAAGTGGCCGTTCTACGGCGCGCGCAAGCTCGCGCGGGAGCTGCGCAAGGAAGGGCACGAGGTGGGCCGCCGACATGTCACGACGCTGATGCGCCGGATGGGCATCGAGGCGCTTTATCGGCGGCCACGGACCAGCATTCCGGCACGCAGCGCGGCGATTTTTCCGTACCTGCTGTCCGGTCTGGCGATTGAACGGCCGAACCACGTTTGGTCCAGCGACATCACCTATCTGCCGATGGCGCACGGCTTCATGTACCTGGTGGCGATCCTCGACGTCGCCAGCCGCAAGGTGCTGGCATTCCGGCTCTCGAACACCCTCACGGCGGACTTCTGCGTGGAGGCGCTCGAGGAGGCACTGGCGAAGTTCGGCAGGCCTGAGATCTTCAACACCGACCAGGGATCGCAGTTCACGTGCGAGGAGTGGCTCAAGCCTCTGAAGGACGCCGGCGTCGCGATCAGCATGGACGGCAAGGGCCGCTGGGTCGACAACGTGTTTATCGAGCGGCTGTGGCGCAGCGTCAAGTACGAGGAGATCTATTTGCACGCCTACGCGAATGCAACCGAGGCGCGCAGCGCCCTGACCCGCTACTTCAGCTTTTACAATGAGCGCCGCTCGCATCAGTCCCTCGACTACCGCACGCCGGACGAGCTGTACTTCGGCGCGCTGGCAACCGCGGCCGCGGCGTGAAGCATGCGCGAGCGCTCGACAACCTGCGGAGCTTCTGCCGCCTGTCGGCGGCAGATCGCAGTTCTGCTGTACCATTAAACAGAGCAAGCGGGGAAAGAGGAAGAAATCAGTTTCATCAACCGCCCAGGCCGATCCACTTATCCCGGCCAAAAATCTGTCCTAAGAAGCGGAGCCACCCCTAGGATCGAGTAGTGATCCTCAAGACGGACGCTTACTATTCAAGTGCGCGGTTTCCGAATCCCCTGCCCTCTACCGATTGCTTGATTGTTGTTCGCTGTCTCGAGCACAACTGTTTCGATCTCTATCTTGTGGAGCTAAGGAACACTGCGAGTCGTAATAGGCTCCGCCATGCAGATATTCGGCGCAAGTTCGAAACGGTGCTGACTGACTTCCTCGGGGCGCGCTTTGCGCACATATTTCTTGCGTACGAGATTCGCGAGGTGCGTCTGTACCTTGTCACCGATCCTTTCAACATCGGAGCGATGGGGTTAACACCTGCTGAATGGAAGAAGCGGATGAAGGGCACCTTGTTGGACGCCTATTCACAAGTGCTACCCGTCCAATTTCAAGGTCGCCCGCTCGCTATTGAGCCGGTACTTCCGGATCCTGCCATAGAGGACTGCTAGTGCCGCTTCAACCCCTGGCAAGGCATAGTTAGGCAGTCTACTTCCTGACACTGCCTGTGTCCTCGTCGATGAATAGTCCCTGGTTCTCCTTCAGCCACTGTATCGACATCTCGACGCGATCCCGGCCGCTCGGGTGGTCGTAGAACAGCCATTTCTCCACCGGACCGGGGTCCAACTTGCGATAGGTCGCCAGCCGCATCGAGACTGTCGCGAAGCCGTGCGGCTCGCGCGCGGCGTTGAGCCCGTAGAGATCGGCTTCCACCTCCCCCGCATGGATGATGCGGTTCTGCAGCGGGCTGACCAACAACAAGTAGGTCGAGAAGATCGCGAACACCAGAGGCAGCGTGGCGGGATCGGTGCGATCACGGATGCGCCAGCGCTCGCCCCAGCGGGCGAGCACCGCGCTGAGCGAGCGGTCCAGGACGAAGAACCCGAACGAATAGAGCAACGCCAGGTACACGGCGTGTCGCAAGCCGTGGTTGAGCACGTAGTGGCCCATCTCGTGAGCCATCACCGCCTCGATCTCCGGGAGCGAGGTCTTCTCGAGCAGGTTGTCGTTGAGCCCGATCTGCGTGGTGCCGAACATGCCCGCGACGTGCGCGCTGAGGCGCTTGGTCTGCTTGGAGGCGTCGTACCAGGTGATGTCCTGTACCGGCACCTGGTTGGCGCGTGCCAACGACTCGATCGCATCGCGCGTCTCGCCCTGCGGCAGCGGCTGGTAGTCGTTGAAGACCGGATTGATGAACACCGGGGTGATGGTGAACAGGAACAGCAGGAACAGGAACAGGAAGCCGCCCGCCCACGCCCACCAGGCGGAGCGGGTCCGGCTCACCAGGGAGTAGAGGGTGGCGATGAACATGCCGCCGAGCAGCACGATCAATGCCAGGCCCTTCAGGCTCTCGATGAACCAGCCGCCGAAAGTCAGGTTGGAAGATCCGTACTGGTGCTCGCGGATGAAATCCTGGTAGATCGCCAGCGGCAGTGTCAGCGCCCAGAGCAGGACCAGAAACGCCGCGGCGAACAGAAATCTCTGCGGCCAGGACCGCGACACGCGGCGAGCGGCCCAGTCGCGAATTCGCACCGCCCAACCGGTGACGACGATGAGCAGCGCAGCCGCGACACCCGCCAGCCAGTTCCACAGCTGCAGCCAGTAGCCGCCTTCGAAGTATGAGTCGGAGCGTGCGCGCTGTTCGGGTGTCAGCAGCGCGAGATAGGCCGCCGTGGCCTTCTCCGCGTCAAACCCTGTACCCGGCTGCGCGGATTCGGGAACGACCGTGCCCGGCGGCAGCGTGACCGCAACGTCAGCCGCGGCCGCGAGCTGCCACCCCAGGAAGCAGAGCATCAGCCCTGCGCCGATCGTCAGGCCCATGCCTCTCAGCGAACTCTTCATTGTTCTTTTCCCCTTGCCGTGTCGTGTCGCCGCGTGCGCCGCTGCGCGTGCGCGATTCCGGGCGGATCAACTCGTCGCCAGCACACCGCCGTGAGTCATGTGGGCAATCGCACGCTCATTCGCCACGTCAGCGAATCAGCTCATCGAGGTACTTCGGCAGCATGGCCCGCCACGTCACCCAGTTGTGGTGATAGTCCTTGCCCCACAGATCCACGCGGTTGGGCACGCCCTTGGCGCCGAGCACGTTGGCGATGCGCCAGGATTCGGCCGGGTCCTCGTAGTCGCCTTCGCCGGTGGGGATGACGATGAAGCGCTTGCGCAGCTGTGCGAGCTGCGGGCCGTCCTCCAGGCCGGGCAGATAGTGCACGGGTGAGGAGAAATAGAAATCCTGGTTGAACTTGCCGTCGAGGTATTTCGACAAGTCGAACGTGCCGCTCATCGCCACCGCCAGCTTGAAGGCGTCGGGGTGCCGGCAGACGCTGGCGACCGCGTTGAAGGCGCCGATCGACGCACCGGCGGCGACGATTTCGATGTCCTCACTCCCGCAGTCCTTGCGGATCAGCGGCACGACTTCGCCGTAGATGTAGCTGTCGAACAGGCTCTGCACGCGCGAGCAGTATTCCGGCGAGTGCGTGCCCTGCAACCAGGTCTTGCCGGCCACGCTGTCGACCGAGTAGACCTTGATCCGGCCCGCGTCGACCAGCTCGCCCAGCACGCGGATCAGATGGAAACGCTCGACTTCCTCGTAGTCGCCGCCGGCGGTGGGGAACAGCAGGACCGGCGTGCCGAAATGCCCCCAGCGCACCACGCGCGCAGGCTCGGGCAGGCGTTGCGTGTTCCAGCTCCAGTTCTTCTTGTTGCCGTCGGCCACTATTGTTTTCCCTCTTCGTTTCCTTCTTCTTGGCGCCACCGCTGGATGCGCTGAAAGAACAGCTCCGTGAACTGCTCGATCTCGTGCGCCGGGTACAGGGCCGCGACTTTCTTGCGCACGGCCTCCTTGCGCCTCGAGCGTGCCGAAGAACTGGTCCGCGACTTCGTCGAGATGGCCGAGGTGGCGCGCGTTGAATTCCTCGAAGCGCTCGGCCTCGAAGTGCTCGCGCGCGATCCTGGCGTAGCGCGGCAGCTTGTCGCGGTAGCTGCCTTCGCCGGCGGCCGCTGCGAAGAACGGCTCCCAATCGAGATTCATGCGCACCTTGCGCCGGGTCGCCGCGCAGAAGATCGACCAGCGCAGGTTGGCCTTGATGAGCCACGGGAAGTGATAGTGGAGCGAGGTGACCTGGGAATCGGGACAGGCGTTGGCGAAATCGATCGGATACCACTCGTGCTGCTTGAGCAGCGCCTCGCAGGAATTGAAGTCCCAGCCGAAGAACGCGTTGATGGTGAGCGTGATGTCCTCGAGCACGCGCTGGTCGGCGGCGTCGACGAACCCGCGGTCCATCAGGTAGCGGTCGTGCAGCGGCGCCGACGGATTGTAGTTGACCACGCGCAGCTGCGGGCCGAGGCCCACGCAGCGCACGAACTTGTCATAGGGGATGACGCCGGCCTGCAGATGCATGATCTTCGTGCCGCTCGCCTCGTACGCGGCGCGCAGCGCAGGCTCGTTGTCGATCTTGGTGACGCCCACCCAGCCGCCGCCGTCGTAGGGCTTCATGAACAGCGGGTAGCCGAGCTCCTTGCCGATGGTGCCGAGATCGAACATGCGCGCATAGCGTTGCAGCGTCGGCTCGAGGTCGGCGGTCTTGTCGTAGGACTTGGGCGGCACCATCCAGGTGTCGGGGATCGGCAGCCCCAGGCGCATCATCGCGGCGTACGTCGTGTGCTTCTCGTTCGCCTGGATCGACCAGGGGTTGTTGAATACGTACAGGTCGTCGAGCACCACCGCTTTTTTGATCCACTCGCGGCTGGTGTGATACCAGTGCGTGAGCCGGTCGATGACGATGTCGTAACGCACGGGCTGGCGCAGGTTGAACGGCTCGATGGTGACGCGGCTCACTTCGAAATCGAGCGTGTCGCCCTCGTGCGGAATCGAGAGCTTGAGCCGGCGCATGATCTCTTCGTAGCAGATCGGCCAGCAGATGTCGGCCCCGAGCGAAAGGCCGATCTGGCGGGTCACTTTGGCCACGGCTGCCTCGTTCTTGCTATGAGTGGCGCTGTACCTGAAAGGCGCGTGACCTCACGTTACCCCGCAGAGACGCGGGCGGACAAGGGGGCCGCCCCGACCGGAGACATCCCGACCGGAGATGACCTTCCGACTTATCCACATTTCCCAGTTCCTCCTGGATACGCCCGCAGCACACTGACGTACCCCGCGAACTGTCACGCCGGATGTTCCGCCGCGGGTGGTTGCGTTTCGGGAAATGTGGATAAGTCGGAAGGTCATCTCCGGTCGGGATGTCTCCGGTGGGTCGGTGCTGGTCTTCGCCGGGCTGACCTCGCCTAGAGTCAATGGCACTTAGATAAGCCCCAGCGAGATTGATGCGTGAGGCCAAGAGATTGAAGGAGAAGAGGAAGGCTGACCGGGATTGGTAGGATGTTGTTGCAACACACGCACCCGACCAACCCCGGAGGCCAGCCTTGGTCGATCGTAATGTCGATTTTCAATCGCGGCAACATCGAGCGTGCATCCGCCGGCAGCTTCGCCAGGCGGGCGCGGTGGATTTCTTCAACATTCTCACCGGACCGGAGCTGCTTACGATGACGGATGCTCATCTGCCTGAGCATCGCGAGCGGCTGTATCCGCCGACGGTGACCTTGTCGATGTTCATGAAGCAGGTGCTGGAAGCGGATCGCTCCTGCCAGAGAGCGGTCAATGCCTGGGCGGGGCAACGCGCGGCCGAAGGCTTGAGCGTGCAGAGCATCCGCACGGGGGGCTACTGTCAGGCGCGCCAGCGTTTGCCGCTGGAGATGGTCACGGCGCTCGCGCGTGAGAGCGGCCGTCTGCTGTCGACTCAGGCGCAGCGTTGTTGGCGCTGGCGCGGTCGAACCGTGAAGCTGGCCGACGGCACCGGCATCTCGATGCCGGACACCGCCGAGAACCAAGGGCGTTATCCGCAGCCGAGTAGCCAAGCCGAGGGCGTGGGCTTTCCTCTGGCGCGGCTGGTGGGGATCGTTTGTTTGTCGACCGGAGCCGTGCTGGAGGCGGCGCTCGGGCCGCACGCGGGCAAGGGCCAGAGCGAGCTGGACCTGTTTCGCAGCCTTCTTGGAGCATTGTCTGCTCAAGATGTGCTGCTGGCCGACGCCCTCTACTGCAACTACTTTCTGATCGCCACCCTGCAAGCGGCCGGTGTTGACGTGCTGTTCGAACAAAACGGCTCGCGCATCACCGACTTTCGTCGCGGGCAACCGCTGGGCCAGCGCGATCACCTGGTGCGCTGGCCGAAGCCGAAAAATCGGCCCGAGTGGATGACTCTGGCACAGTACGAGGCTTTTCCCGAGGAACTGACCGTACGGGAAGTGCAGGTCGATGGCCAAGTGCTGGTGACCACGATGCTCGATGCGCGCAAGGTGCGCAAAAGCGAACTCTCCGAGCTCTATGCCCGCCGCTGGCACGTGGGCGTGTCCAGTCAAAGGACACGTCTTCTAGTCGGTGGAAGTCCGACCGAGGTTAAAAGACTCAGACCTCGTAGCTTGGGAGGCGCCGTGGCGCGAGAGCAAGACGGCGGAGCCCTCCGACAACATGCTCTGAAAGGAGGATGCGCAAAGCACCAGGTTGCAACAACCAGTGAACGCAGAGGTAGCCTCGTCACACGCTTTTCCGGTGGCCGAGACGGTCTACAACGTGCGAAGGCAGCAGGAACCGCGCAGCAGAGGTCTGACGCGGCGGTTCCCACCGGCGGGGTATCAGCGGCGACATGGTGCGATAGAAGACGTGGAAACTGGAGAAGCCCTCGATGTCCGGCGAAGAAACCTCGTCGAGGAGGCAGCGGCCATAACCGTGAGTGGGAAAGGTCGATGCAGACATCAGGGTGGCGGATCGGGTCGTATTACCGACGATGGGCGTGCAGCAAAACGCGCCCGGAGGGAAGGGCCCGGACCGGTGGGTACTGCGTTCGTCAAGGTGAGGCAGGGGTGAGATGACAAAGGCGCCCATTGATCTGCAGGAACTGCGACGGCGCATTTATCGAAAGGCGAAGTCGGACAAGGCGCATCGTTTCTGGGAAATCTTCGTGCATGTGACGAAGATGCAAACCCTCGAGGAAGCCTACCGGATCGCCAAGAGAAACGGCGGAGCCCCGGGCATCGATGGCCAAAGCTTCGAAGCGATCGAAGCATCGGGGTTGGCGCAATTTCTGGAGGAGGTTCGACAGGAACTCGTAACAGGCAGATATCAACCCCAGCCGAATCGCCGGGTCGACATACCAAAAGAGAACGGGAAAGTCCGAACGCTGCAGATTCCCTGCATCCGCGACCGCGTGGTGCAAGGAGCGCTGAAGCTGATCCTTGAAGCGATCTTCGAGGCGGACTTCTGCCCGAACTCCTACGGGTTCCGACCCCGGCGCTCACCACACTACGCGTTGGCACAAGTCAGGCGCAGTGTGCTGCGGCGGATGTCCACCGTGGTCGATGTTGATCTGTCGAAGTACTTTGACACGATCCGGCACTCGATCCTGTTGGACAAGATCGCGAAGCGCGTTCAGGACCCGAAGGTCATGCATCTCATCAAGCAGATACTCAAGGCGGCTGGGAAGATCGGAGTGCCGCAAGGCGGCCCGTTCAGCCCGTTGGCGGCCAATATCTACCTGACCGAGATCGACTGGATGTTCGATGCGATCCGCCGCAAGACGGCACAGGGACCCTATGAGGCAGTGAACTACCATCGGTTCGCCGATGACATTGTCATCACCGTCAGCGGACACACCACGAAACGCGGCTGGGCGGAACGCGCCCTGCAACGGCTCGAGGAACAGCTCACTCCGCTGGGAGTGACGCTGAACCGAGAGAAAACCAAGATCGTGGATACGCTGAAGGATGAAGCCTTCGGGTTCCTGGGGTTTGATCTGCGCCGCGTGCGTAAGCGGGAGAAGGACGGATACTACGTCCTCATGGCTCCGAAGAAGAAGGCCCGTAAAGCGATCAAGGCGAAGATACGTGACCTTGTTGCCAACAGCGGGGCATTGACCGCTGCGGAACTGGTCATGCGAATCAACGCTGCGATTGGTGGATGGGTCAACTACTTCAGAGTGGGGAACTCCAGTCGTGCCTTCAGTGAGGTACGCGACTATGTGGAGATGAAACTCCGCACCCTGCTGACCCGACGCAAGCGGCGGCAAAAGCGCAGTATCGGATGGCGGCGATGGAGTAACGAATACCTGTACGGGGTTCTCGGGTTGTACTGGGACTGGAAGCTTCATCCACTCCCGGGCTTCGGGAAGCTCACGTGAAAGTGGCTGCCATGACCGCGACGACCCATAACCCTTTCGACGAATCCCACGCGGGCGAGCTGCTTGAGGGAAAACCTCACGAGCAGTTCCTATGGGGAGGGGCTGGAGAACGGGCCGCAAGGCCACCGCGCCAGCCCCTTACCCGACAGCTGGACATCCGCAACATCAAGACCACCTTGGGAATGGAAGTGCTGCGCTGCCTGACTCCGCAGATGGTTGAGAAGGAATTGTGGGTGTACTTGCTGGCCTACAACCTGATCCGCTTGTTGATGGCGCAAGCGGCGCGCGACGCCGGCGTGCATCCGCGTGAGCTGAGCTTCAAACACACGGTACAGATGTGGACAGAGTGGGCCTCGCAAACTCTGCAAGCACATCCTATCCAGAAGGCTGAGTTCTTTCGGCTCATCGCCCAGCTCAACGTGGGTAACAGGCCGGGACGAATCGAGCCACGGGCTCGCAAGCGACGCCCCAAATCCTACCCGTGGCTGAAAGTACCTCGGGCCGAAGCGCGCCAACAGATACAGACTCATGGTCATCTGCTATGCGCTTAACTAAGCGCCATTCCGCCTAGAGTGACCTTGATGTCGCGCGAGCGCTTGTCGCGCCACACCTCGAGGTCGGCGCGCGTGCCCGGCTTGACCGCGGCCACCAGCGCCGGCAGCTCGCTGGATTCGCGCACCGGCTTGCCGTTGAACGACAGGATCACGTCGCCGGGCTGCAGACCGGCCTTCTCCGCGGGGCTGCCTTTCTCGACGCTGGACACGAGCGCGCCTGCGGGCGAGTCGAGGCCGAAGCTCTGCGCCAGGGCCTGGTTCACGCCCTGGATGGTCACGCCGAGCTTGCCGCGCGTCACGTGGCCGGAGGTGCGCAGCTGGTCGCCGACGTTCATCGCCACGTCGATCGGGATCGCGAACGAGACGCCCTGGTAGCCACCGCTCGAACACCCTGCCGCGCTCTTCCGGCGCGATTCCGGGCCCGTCGTCGCATACGCGCAGGAGCGCGCGTTCGCCCTCGGCGGTAACGATGACATCGACCCGGCCGCCCGGCGGCGAGAAACGCAGAGCGTTGTCGACCAGGTTGCGCAGCAGTGCGCGCAAGGAATCGGCGTCGCCCACGACCGAAAGCGGCTGCGCGTCCGCGATGCCGAGGTCGATGCCGCGCGAATCCGCCAGCGGCAGAAGTTCCTCGATCACGCTGCGCGCCAGGTCATCGAGCGCGACCCGGGCGTGCTGTACCCGCCGTGCGTCCTCGTGGCGCGTCAGTGTGAGGAGCTGCTCGACGAGACGCGCGGCCCGCGCCAAGCCCGTGCCGAGTGCTTCGCCGGCTCGTGCGCGCTCACGCTCGTCGGTGGCGCTCATCAACGCGTCGAGTTGCAGGCGCAGCGCGGTCAGCGGCGTGCGCAGCTCGTGGGCGGCGTCGCTGAGGAACGCCTGCTCGCGCTCGCGTACCGCGGCCAGGCGGCCGAGCAGGTCGTTGAAGGCGGTGGCGAGCGGGCGGATCTCTTCGGGGAGCGGCGACTCGGGAATCGGATCGAGCGCGGTGGCGGGGCGGCGGCGCACCCGATCGGCAACCGCCGCGACGCGGTCGGTTACGGCATCGCGCGCCGTGAGAACCAGCACCGGCGTGGAATCCTTCAGCGCACGCAACTGGCGCAGCACGGACAGCCCGTCGCGTTTCGGCAAGCCCAGATCCAGCAACACGAGATCGAAACTCTCGTTCCTCGCGGCGAGCAGCCCGGCCTCACCGTCGCGCACCCAATCGACAGTGTAGTTGAGGCCGCGCAGGTAACTGCGCAGGCCCTCGCCGATCATTGCATCATCCTCGACCAGCAGCAGGCGCATGACTGTCGGCGACCGTTACCCGCGGCTCAGGGCCGGCGCCGCCTCACTCGTAGACCATCCACAACGGTCCGGGGAACAGCCACGATAGCCCGGTGCGCAGCCGGTCGCGCCAGTTCTCCCAGTTGTGCCCGTCGCGCACTTCCTCGTAACGCACCTGGATGCCCTGCTCGTTGAGCAGCGGCACCAGCGAACGGTTCTCGTAGATCAGCGACTCGTAGATCCCGCAGCTCAGGTACATGCGCGCAGCGGGTTTGCCGGGCCGCGCGCGGAATTCGTTGACGAACTTCACCACCGGGTCGAACACCGGCCCGCGACGATGCGTGCCGATGTCGGAGAAGGCAAAGGATCCGGACTGCAGCAGCAGCCGGTCATAGAACCCGGGGTAGCGCCAGGCGGTGTAGAGCGATGCCACGCCGCCGAAGCTCGCGCCCATCAGCCCGCGCCCCGCAGGCTCGTCGAGGAGCGGCAGGCGTGTGCGCATCAACGTCAGCACTTCCTCGGTGAGGAAGCGCGCGTGCGCGTCGTGGCCGGCGTATTCGAGCAGCCGGTCCGGCGATTGCGTCAGACAGACGATCATCGGCGGGATCTCCAGCCGATGGATCAGGTTGTCGAGCACGACCTTCAAGTCCGCGAAGCGCAAGTAGTCCTCGCCGTCGTGCACCAGCAGCAGGGGGTAGCGCCGGGTGCGGCGAAAGCGCGCCGGCACGTAGAGGAGCAGGCGGCGCGTGGAGCTCAGCGCCGCGCTGCTCAGGTGCAGCTCGTCCAGCACGCCGTGGCGCGACTGCCCGTCCGGCAGGGTCCATTCCGGGCGCTCGTAGCCGAACCCCTGGCAGACCGAGTTGGCGCCGAAAGGATCGGCCGCCGTCACCGGGTTGAGCGGGTCGGTGATCCATGCGCCGCGCTCACCGCGCACGACCTCGAACTTGTATTCGATGCGCGAGTTCGGCGGCAGATCGATGCGCAGCACCCACAGGTCGGTGCCCGCCACGCGTTCGAGATCCTGTGCCGTCGGCAGACCGTGGATGAAGCATCGCAGCAGCACCTTGTCGGCCTCGCCGCGATACACGAACGTGACGCCGCTCTTGTCGACGAGCGGAAAGTGGTTCGCAGCCACGAAAGCGTCGATCGCGGCAGGTTCGACGCGCTCCGCGGCGAGCAATTCACGCAACGTCATGAGGCGCGCATCTCCGCCAGGACGCCCTGGCGCGACAGGCGCCAGGTGTTGGCGCAGCGGCGCAGGGCGCCCGACTCCCAGTGCAGCATCGAACCGTGGTCGAGCGTCAGGCATTGCGCGGGAGCGAAGCGCCGGGCGAACAACGTGAGCCGCTCGGTGTCGTGCAACGTGAGCCGCGTCTGCGCGTGCGGCAAGGGCACCACGTCCGAGAGCAAACCGAGCCCGGCGTCGAAGACTTCGGCGTCGCCGGCTCCCTGCGGCGGATGGTCGTGAAACAGCACGATCCGCTCGGCGATGGCCATGGCGCCCGCGGACCACGCGATGATCGGTTTGCCGGCGATCAGCCGGCGCAGGTCGAACAGCCGCAGCCGGTTGGCGAGCACCGCGACGTGGCCGCCGGCGACCAGCACCGCGGCCGCAGGCTCGATCAGCTTGCGCAGCTCATCGACGTGCGGCACCACGCTGGCGCGCTGCTGCGGGCGGTGCTCGCGACGAAACGCCGCGTGCTCGCGCTCGATGGCGCGCAAGTGCTCGCGATCGAGGGCGCGTAGCGCCCCGAGCGATGCGCGCCGCGCGCGGCGCAGGATCTCGGGATCGCCTTCGCGCGCCAGCAGTTCCCGCGCCGCATCCTTCGCATGCTCGAGCCGCAGCCGGTACAGGTCCTGCATTTCGCGCAGGCGCGCCTGGCGCCGCCGGTGTGCTCCCTGCAACTCCGCATCGTGTGCCAGCACCTGCTCGGCCCGGGCGTACAGCTCCAGATCCTCGACCGGAACGCCCACGTGGGCGCGCAATTCCTCGTCCTCGCCTTCGCGCTCCTGCCAGCCGGCCGTGATGGCGACCAGCGGACCCGAGAGGCCGAGCTCGCGCAGAGCGAAACGCAGGTTGGGCTCGCGAAACTGCGGGCCGAGCAACGTGATCGAGGACATGTCGGTATCATACGAAAAACCGCCGGAACCGCAGGAGCTTCCGTCCACCATGCAGCCATCCCCGACCGTCTCGACGCCGATCCGTGGGCAGTTGCTCGCGGCCGCCCTGGCCCTGGCCCTGCCCCTGACCCTGGCGATGATCGGCTCCGCCCTCGCCGCCGAAGGCAGCGCGAAACTCGGCCCCGAATCGCTGTTCGACTGGCAATTCGTCGGCGACCCGCGCATCTCCCCCGACGGCAAGCGCATCGTCTACGTGCGCGCCGTGGTGGACCGGGCGCGCGACGACTACGACTACGACCTGTGGATCGACGACGGCAGCGGCGACCCGCGCGCGCTCACCAGCGGGCCCGCGGACGACCGCGCGCCGCGCTGGTCGCCGGACGGCAGCAAGCTCGCGTTTCTCTCCAATCGCAGCGGCAAGCGCCAGATTCACGTGCTCGACCTGCGCGGCGGCGAGGCTTGGCAGCTCACCGCCGACAGCGATGGCGTGCAGAGTTTCAAATGGTCGCCCGATGGCAAGCGCATCGCGTTCACTTCGCGGCAGACGCTCGCCGGGGATCCCGGTTACGAGGAAAGCGGCGCGTCGGAGCCGACCGCGGCCGAGGCGGCGCTGAAGGCGAGGGAGCCGTTCGTCACGGAACAGCTGCGTTACCGGATGGACGGCGCGCCCGGCTACCGCTCCCCGAAGCGCGCGCACATCTGGATCGTCGGCGCCGATCAGGGCCCGAAGCGCACGGCGCGGCGCGTAACCCAGGGTAATGCCGACGACGGCGAGCCTGCGTGGTCGCCGGACGGGCGGATGATCTACTTCAGCGCGCAGCGGCGCGAGGACGAGGACTACGCCAACGACAGCGAAGTGTTCGCGGTGCCCGCTGCGGGAGGCGCGGAGCCGCGCGCGCTGACCGCGCGGCAAGGTCCGAACGACGACCCGCTGCCCTCGCCGGACGGGCGCTGGATCGCGTACACCGGCTACGACGAGACCCAGCCGCCGCAGAGCTCGTACATCAACAATCTCTACGTGATGCGCCCGGACGGATCGCAGCAGCGCCAGCTGGCGGGCGACTTCGATCGCAACGTGCCGGACTCGATGACCGTCGACGCGGCTGCGCCGCGCATCAACGGCAACCGCATGGCGTGGAGCCCGGACGGGCGCAGCATCCTGTTCGCGTCGTCGGACCGCGGCCAGAACCACCTTTACGCCGTGAACGTGGACAGCGGCGATTTCGCGCCGCTCACGCGCTTCCGGCAGGGGGAGCTGCGCGAATTCACGGTGAGCGGCAACGGCCGCGTCGCGGCCGTGTTCAGCTCAGCCGCCGCGCCGTCCGAGGTCTACGCGTTCACGCTCGCGGCTGCGGGGCGAGACCAATGGCAGCGAATCTCGCACCAGACCGACAAGCTCGCCCCGCAAGGCGGATTCGCCGCGTACGAGGAAATCTGGGTCGATTCCTTCGACGGCCAGCGCATCCAGGGGTGGATCGTCAAGCCGCCGGGATTCACGCCGGATCGCAAGTATCCCTTCATCCTCTACATCCACGGCGGGCCGCACGCCATGTACGGGTCAGGGTTCTTCCACGAATTCCAGGTGCTGGCGAACGCGGGCTACGTCGTGCTTCTCACCAACCCGCGCGGCAGCACCGGTTATGGCGGGCAGTTCGCCAACATCATCCAGTACCGCTATCCGGGCGACGACTATCGCGACCTGATGGACGCCGTCGACGCGGTGGTCAAGCGCGGCTACGTGGACGAAACCCGCATGGGGGTCGCGGGCGGCAGCGGCGGCGGGCTCCTTACGAGCTGGACCGTCGGCCAGACCGATCGTTTCGCGGCGGCGATCGTCGAGCGCGCGGTCACGAACTGGCACAGCTTCGTCGGCAGCGCCGACCTGAATTACTTTTTCGCCACGCGCTGGTTCCGCGATTTCCCGTGGCGCGACAGCGCCGACTATCTGGCGCGCTCGCCGCTGTCGCATGTCGACGAGGTGAAGACCCCGGTGCTGGTCATCCACAGCGAGCAGGATTACCGCACGGCAATCGACCAGGGGCTGCAGTACTACGCGGCCCTCAAGATGCTGAAGAAGCCCGCCAGGCTGGCGATATTCCCGGAGTCATCGCACGGCTTGAGCCGCGACGGCCGGCCCAGCCAGCGGGTCGAGAGGCTCCGGATCATTCAGGCTTGGTTCGATGAGTACTTGAAAAAGTAGCTGGCCGCGAACGGACACGCCCGCGCGACTTATCCACATTTCCCGAAACGCAACCGGCCCGAAGCGTGGGGTCGGATGCAGCAGGTCGCGGGGTACGTCAGCGTACGGCGTGTGTAAACAAGAGTGACGGGGAAATGTCGATAAGTCGCGCGGGCGTGTCCGTTCGCGGCGATTGCTTCGTCAAGTCGGCTCGGCCGCCGCCTTGCTTCGACGGTCGGTTGCTTCGTCGATCGTCCTGCTTCGTCGCTCGTCCTGCTGCGTCGATCGCATTGCTGCGTCGTGACCGGGCTCGTCGGCCTTGCTGCGTCAGTCGCCTTCGCCGTTGCGTTGTTTGCCGCGCGTTTCCTCGGCGGGCTTGTCCTTTTCCTTCTTCGGCTGGAAGGCGGCGAACATGCTTTCCTGCATGCGCGTCCACAGCTCGAGGTTCTGGCGCGCCACGTCCGCCATCGAGCTCACCGGCGTCGCGCTCATCACCTTGGCGATCTGCGCCTGCAGCGCGTCCTGCTGGCGCATGAAGGTCTCGACGCTCGATTCCAGGTACCGGCCCATGAACTCCTGCATGGCGTTGCCGTAGATGCGGATGATCGATTCCAGCAGCGCCGTGCTGAGGATGGGACGGCCGAACTGCTCCTGCTCGGCGATGACCTGCAGCAGGATCAGGCGCGTGATGTCCGCACCGCTCTTGTCCTCGATGACGCGGATCTTCTCGCCCTGCACGATGAGGAGGCGGATGTCGTCGAGCGTCACGTGCCGGCTCACCGTCGCATCGTACAGGCGCCGGTTGGCGTACTTCTTGATGATGCGCTCTTTGCTCATGAGGGAGCAGTGTAACCCCTGGCGCGAACCGGGGCCCAGTTGACAAAAAAAGGCCCCGGCACCCGCAAACCGCACTCTTCTAATATGATGCGCGTTCCCGTCCGTTGAGTGATCCGGTCACCTCGCCGCCGACATGGCGGCAGCCGTGCTCACGGCCAAGGAGCCAACGATGATTTACGACAACATCCTCGGGACCATCGGCCGCACGCCGATCGTGCGCATCAACCGGCTGGGGCCGGACCACGTCACGCTGTTCGTGAAGTGCGAGTTCTTCAATCCGCTGTCCTCGGTGAAGGACCGCCTCGCGATCGCCATCATCGAGGATGCCGAGCGCCGCGGCACGCTCAAGCCGGGGCAGACCGTGGTGGAGGCAACCTCGGGCAATACGGGCATCGCGCTGGCGATGGTGTGCGCGGTCAAGGGCTATCCGTTCGTCGCCCTGATGGCGGATTCCTTCTCGGTGGAGCGCCGCAAGATCATGCGCATGCTGGGCGCGAGCGTGATCCTCACTCCCGCTGCGGAACGCGGCTCCGGCATGGTGCGCAAGGCCGAGGAGCTCGCGACAAAGCACGGCTGGTTCCTCGCGCGGCAGTTCGAGAACGAGGCGAACCCCGAATATCACCGCAACACCACCGGCCCGGAGATCCTGCAGGACTTCGCCGGCCGGCGCCTCGACTTCTGGGTCACCGGCTGGGGCACGGGCGGCACGCTCACCGGCGCCGGCGAGATGATCCGCAGGGCGCGGCCCGAGGTGCGCATCGTGGTTTGCGAACCCGATGGCGCGGCATTGCTGTCCGGCCGCGAGTTCAAGCCGCACAAGATCCAGGGCTGGACGCCCGATTTCGTCCCCAAGGTGCTCAATCGCGAAGTGGCCCACGAGATCCTCCCCGTCACCGACGCCGAAGCGATCGAGCAGTCGCGGGCACTGGCGCGCAGCGAGGGCATCTTCTGCGGTATTTCCTCGGGGGCGACCTTTGCCGCTGCGCTCAAGGTGGCGGCCAAGGCGCCAAAGGGGGCGGTCATCCTGGCGATGTTGCCGGATACCGCGGAACGTTACCTGTCCACAGCGCTCTTCGAAGGAATACCCGACGGCGGAGACCCCGAGCCTCAATGATGCGATTGCCGGCCTTGCTCACATGCATCCTGATGACCGCCCAACTCGCGGGCTGCGGCACCGACGAGAGTTCCGCTGCGCCTGACCGCGCGGCGCCCGGTGCGCCCATGGGACCGGGGTCCGGGACGGCAGGCGGGCTGAATCAGGCGGTCGGTGTCCTCACGGAGCCGGCGCGCACCGAGGATCTCGTCGCCGAGATCGAGGCGCTCGGCACCGCCAGCGCCAACGAGGCAGTGGAGATCGCCTCCAAGGTCTCGAATCGCGTCACGGCGATTCGTATCCGCGAAGGCCAGCAGGTGCGCCGCGGCGACGTGCTCGTCGAGCTGGACAGCGTGGAGACCAACGCCGAGTTGATGGCGGCGCGCGCCGCACTGAGCGAGTCGCGCAGCCAGTTCAACCGCAGCCAGGAGCTGTTCGCCACCAAGGCCCTGTCTCAGGCGCAGCTCGAACAGCTCGAATCGACATTGCGCGCCAGCGAAGCGCGCGTCACGACCGCGCAGGCGAAGCTGAACGACACGGTGATCCGCGCGCCGTTCGACGGGCGGCTGGGGCTGCGCCGCCTGAGTGTGGGCAGCTTCGTAACCCCCGGCCAGGTGATCACGACCCTGGACGACACGCGCCTGATCAAGCTCGATTTCGCGGTGCCCGAGACGTTCATCGCGGTGCTCAAGGTGGGCTTGCCCCTGAGCGCCCGGAGCGTGGCGTTCCCGAATCGAGAGTTCGACGGCAGGGTGGTGAGCATCGACTCGCGGCTCGATCCCACCACGCGCTCGGTGACGGTTCGCGCCGAGGTGCCGAATCCCGATGGCGCCCTCAGGCCTGGCATGTTCCTGACGGTGAAGCTCAAGCAGGGCAGCGAGAAGGTCGTGATGATCCCGGAGCACGCCCTGGTGCCCGAGGAAGGGCGCCAGTTCGTGTTCGTGGTCGATGGCGAGCGCGCGCAGAGACGCGAAGTGACCATCGGGCGGCGCAAGCCCGGGCGGGTCGAGGTCGTTTCCGGGCTGAAGGCGGGCGAGCGCGTGATCGTCGAAGGGACACAGAAAGTGCGCGACGGCGGCCTGGTTCGGGAGATCGATGGCCCCGCCCAGGCGGCACCCTAGCGGTACCCTAGCGGCCGGCTACCCGGCTTCGTCCCGACATTCAAGTGCCAATTGCGCCTGCACGATGTAAGTCACTGATATTCAGTAAATTCCAGACGATGTGAGCGGGCCGGGCGCCGGCGCACTGGTAGAATGCACGCCATCCCGCCTGGCAGATGTCGGCCTGATCGCCCGTTCGAGGCGACGTCACCAACAACAGTTGAGCTTCAGCGGGTGCCCCATGCTCGTTGCCTGGCCCCTAGCCAGCTTGAGGCCGTGGGTGGCGAGTCCCCGTTACCGACAGAAGCGACATCGTGGCCGCATCGCCCTACCAACAACTCGAGCAGGAATTTCGCCGCCTCCATGCGTTCCGCGGCGCGCTGTCCATGCTGCGATGGGACAAGGCCGTCATGATGCCGCGCGGCAGCTCGGACGTACGCGGCGAGCAGTTGGCAGCTTTGGAGACTGAGTATCACGCCCTGTTGACCGCACCCAAGGTGACGCGCCTGCTGGATCGAGCCCAGGCCAATGCCCAGGGTCTGCAGGACTGGCAGCTCGCCAACCTGCGCGAGATGCGTCGCCAGCGCGACCACGCTATTGCTACCCCGCCGACTCTGGTTTCACGCTTCGCCCGCGCCACGGCGCGCGCCGAGGCCAAGTGGATCGAAGCCCGGCGCGCGGGCGACTTCGCAATGTTCGCACCGCACCTCGAGGAAGTCGTACAGCTGGTGCGCGACAAGGCCGCGTTGCTCGGCCAGGCGCTCAACCTGCAGCCCTACGACGCGCTGGTGGACGAATTCAGCCCGGGCATCACCACCGGGGAAATCGATACGCTCTTCAAGGCGCTGTCGCGCAAGCTCCCGGGCCTGATCAACGAGGCACTGGAGCTGCAGGCAAAGACGCCGCCGCTGCCGATCTCGGCCCGGATCTCGGTTTCCAAGCAGCGCGCACTCGCGGTCGAAGTCATGAAGTCGATCGGGTTTCCATTTGATCGCGGCCGCCTCGATGAAAGCGAGCATCCGTTTACCGAGGGCGTGCCCGGCGACATCCGCGTCACCACGCGCTTCGACGCCGTGGAACCGTTCAATGGCCTGCTCGGGGTGTTGCACGAAAGCGGGCACGCGATGTACGACCTGGGCCTTCCCCAGGACTGGCGTGACCAGCCGGTGGGGCGCGACCGCGGCATGGCTCTGGAGGAAAGCCAGTCGTTGCTGCTCGAGATGATCATCGGGCGCAGCCGGGCGTTCGTGCGCTACCTCAAGCCGCTGCTGGAGAAGCACTTCGGCGTGAGCGGCCCGGAGTGGGACACTGAGCAGCTGTACCGCTACCTCAACCGCGTGCGCCGCGGTCTGATTCGCGTCGACGCCGACGAGCTCACGTACCCCCTGCACATCATGTTGCGCTACGAGCTGGAACGGAAAATCCTCAGCGGCGAGCTGCCGATCGGTGGCATCCCGGAAGCCTGGAATGCGTTCATGGAGAACCGGCTCGGCATCCGCCCGGCGAGCGACACGGAAGGTTGCCTGCAGGACATTCACTGGGCGGTGGGTTCGTTCGGCTATTTCCCCTCGTACGCCCTGGGCGCGATGATCGCGGCGCAGCTCTACGAGAGCCTGCACCAGCAGCGCCCAGGCGTCGAGGAGGAGATCGCCGCGGGGCAATTCGGTCCGCTGTTCGCCTGGCTGCGCGAGAACGTGCACGGCCAGGGCGCGCGCATCACGATCCAGGAACTCATGAAGAATGCGACCGGCAAGCCGTTGTCGGCGGCTTCCTCCTTGCGCTATCTCGAGGCCAAGTACCTCGAGCCGGCGCCGCAGTAACCACAAAGGGGATTCCATGCGCGATTCGCGCCGCTTTCGATGAACGCAACCATGCGCCCAGCACTGCCTCGCATTCGACTGCCCGGCGTGATCGCCGGCGCTGTTGCGGCCCTCGCGTGCGCCGCGCCGGCGCTCGCCCACGATTACTGGCTGCAGGCCGATCAGCTCACGCTGGCGGAAGGCGAGCCGCTGGTCGTGCACCTCAACATGGGCCAGGCGCTGCAAGCCGAGGAAGAGAAGGGATTCGAGGCGGCGCGCGTCGAGCGTTTCGAGCTGCGCGTCGGCCGCGACGTGCGCGATCTCCTGCCGCTCATGGCCGAGGGCGCCAAGCCGCTCTTTTCCGAGACACTCGGGCAGGCGCAGCCGTTCCTGCTGAGCATGACGCGCGGCATGGCGCAGATCGAGATGCCGGCCGCGGAATTCAACGAGTACACCGAGCACGAAGGGCTGCCGGCGCGGGCGCAGCGTCCTCGCGAGCGTGAACGCTACTGGCGGTTCCTCAAGCTGCTGGGACGCACGGGCAGCGAGACCGAGACGGACCTGCATCATCGCTTCACCGGCGCGCAGTTCGAGATCGTGCTGCTGCAGAATCCGTTCACCGCACGGCCTGGAGAGGAACAGATCGTGCAGCTGCTGTTCGAAACCAAGCCGCTCGCCGGTGCATCGGTGGCCGCGCTGCATCGCGCCGCCGACGGCACGCTCACGCGGCTCGATGGCGTGACGGATGCGCGCGGCGTCGCCCGCTTCACCCTGCCTGTGTCCGGAACCTGGCTGATCCGTTCGGTCCACATGCGCCCGTGCAAGGGCTGCAAGGACGTGGATTGGGAGAGCTTCTGGGCCGCGTACACCTTCCAGCTTTGACACTGGGGCTCAAAATCGCGGTCCTCACGCTCGCGTGCGCCTTGCTCGCGGCGCTCCTGCCGGACGTGCCGCAGCCGCAGAGCTACCACGATTTCGTCGATGCGCGCACGCTGCTCGGCGTGGCGAATTTCTGGAACGTGATCTCCAATCTGCCGTTCCTGATCGTCGGCATCGCCGGCCTCGTCGCCTTGCTCCCGGCTGCCGCGACGCGCGCCTGCTTTCGCGATCCGCGCGAGCGCCGGCCGTATCTGGCATTCTTCGCGGCCCTGGCTCTCACGGCGCTGGGCTCCGGCTACTATCACCTGGCGCCCGATGACGCGCGGCTCGTTTGGGATCGCCTGCCGATCGCCCTCGCGTGCGCGGCGCTGGGCGTTGCCCTGATCGGCGATCACGAACACCCGCAGCCCGCGCGCCTGGCACGGATGGCGCTGGTGCCGGGGCTGCTCGTCGCGGCCGCCAGCGTCTGGTATTGGCAAATGAGCGAGCAGGCGGGGCAGGGCAACCTGCTTCCCTATCTCGCCGTGCAACTCTGGGCGGTCGCCGTCGTCCTCATGCTGCTGCTGACCGAACCGGCGCGCTATTCGTACCGCAACGACCTGTGGCTGGTGCTGCTCTTCTGGCTGGCGGCACGCGGCGCGGAGTTTCTCGACGCCGCGCTGTATGCGGGCGGCGCGTTCCTGAGCGGGCACACGCTCAAGCACCTGATCGCCGCGCTTGCGGCCGCATGGCTCCTGCGTATGATCCGGCGTCGCAGGCCGCTTTCATCCTCCGTAACCGCCGCCACCGCCGCACGCATCACCTAATGAGCCCAGTCGCCTTCGTCGCCAGCCCTGCCGCGCAGCGCAAGCGCGCCGCCGCCGCACCGGAGAGGCCCGTTCCGTCGCGCAATTTCCACCGGCTGCAGGCGCGGCTGCGTGGCCTGGTCGGCAAGGCGATCGGCGACTTTCGCATGATCGAGCCGGGCGATCGCGTGATGGTGTGTCTGTCGGGCGGCAAGGATTCCTACACCCTGCTCGACATGCTGCTCAGCTTGCAGCGCAGCGCCCCGGTCGCCTTCGAGCTGATCGCGGTCAATCTCGACCAGAAACAGCCTGACTTTCCCGCGCACGTGCTGCCCGAGTACCTGGCGGCGCTCGGCGTGCCGTACCACGTGATCGAGCAGGACACCTACGGCGTCGTCAAGCGCGTGATCCCGGACGGCAAGACGATGTGCGGCCTGTGCTCGCGCATGCGCCGCGGCGCGCTGTATCGCTACGCCTCGCAGCACGGCATCACCAGGATCGCGCTCGGCCACCACCGCGACGACCTGGTGGAAACGCTGTTCCTCAACATGTTCTTCGGCGGCAAGCTCAAGGCCATGCCGCCCAAGCTCAGGTCCGAGGACGGCCGGCACATCGTGATCCGCCCGCTCGCCTACGTCGCCGAGCGCGACATCGAGCGCTACGCCAGCGCGCGGGCCTTTCCGATCATCCCGTGCCGGCTGTGCGGCTCGCAGGACAACCTGCAGCGCGTGGCCATCAAGCAGATGCTGGCGGAATGGGAGCGCAAGCACCCCGGCAGGCTGGAGGCCATCGCGACCAGCCTGCAGAACGTGGTGCCCACGCATCTTGCCGATTCACGGCTGTTCGATTTCGCCTCCCTGCGCGGCGAGCTGGACGATTCGGGCCCGCGCGACGCCGCGACCGTACGGGACGCGGCCGCCGCCGAAGCATTCCTCGACGAGGAGTGACGGTGGGGGACGCTCCGCCGCCGCTGCCCAACACCTACTGGATCGAACCGGGACGCCTGCTGGCGGGCGAATACCCCGGTTCGCCTTCGCGCGCCGACACCATGGAGAGGCTGCGGCGCCTGCTCGCGGCGGGCGTCACCTATTTCATCGACCTCACCGAACCCGGCGAGCTCAATCCCTACGACCTGCTGCTGCCCACGCAGAAGACCGCGGGCGGCCGCTACGTCATGTACGCGCGCAAGCCGATCCGCGATCACTCCGTGCCGGCCGCGCCCGACGTCATGAGCGAGATCCTGGACTACCTCGACCGCGCGCTGGCCGCGGGTCACGTCGTCTACGTGCACTGCCGCGCCGGCATCGGCCGCACCGGCACCGTGATGGGCTGCTACCTCGCGCAGAAGGCCGCGCAACGCGGGCTCTCCGGCGACGCGGCGCTCGATCAGCTCAACGAGCTGTGGCGTGCCAACGATCGCGCGCAACTCTGGCCGCAGACTCCGGAGACCGACGAGCAGGCCGAATTCGTGCGCGCGTGGCAGCGGGCCGTGCCGGTCGCGCGCGCGGAGCTCGCCAGGCCGGCGCTCGAGGCGGCGCGCTCGCTGCGCGATCGGTTTCACGGCGCATTGCTCGGCCTCGCGGTGGGCGACTCGCTGGGCAGCGCCGTGCAACATCGCAAGCCCGGAGCCTTCACGCCGTTGGGCGACCTGATCGGCGGCGGGCCGTTCGACCTGCCGCGCGGCGCATGGACCGACGATACGGCGATGACTCTGTGCCTGGCCGAGAGTCTCCTCGAGTGCCGGGGAGCAGATCCTGCAGACCAGGTGCAGCGCTACCAGCGCTGGCAGCGCGAGGGCTACCTCTCCAGCACCGGCCAGTGCCTGGGTATCACTGCCGCCGTATCGCGCGCACTCGCCACGGCGCAATGGAGCGGCAAGCCTCTCGCCGGATCGCACGATCCGGCGCGGCAAGACAAGGAACCGCTGTCGCGGGTCGTGGCCGCGGTGCTCTTTCACCTCGCGGATCCGGCGAACGCCGTCGAACAGGCCGCCGATGCAGCCCGCACCACGCACCAGTCGCCGGTGGTGCTCGATGCGTGCCGTTACTTCGCCGCATTGCTGGTGGGCGCGTTGCGCGGCGCGACCAAGGCCCAGCTGCTCGCGCCGCACTTCTCGCCGGTTGCGCGGTTGTGGGATCGACGCCAGCTCAAGCCCGCCGTCGATGCCGTGGCCGCAGGCTCGTTCCACAAGAAGTCGCCCCCCGAGATCGAGGGCGGCGGCTCGATCGTGCAGACGCTCGAGGCCGTCCTCTGGTCGATCCATCGCAGCAGCAACTTCCGCGACGGCGCACTGCTGGCGGTCAATCTGGGACTGGACGCCAACGTCACCGGCGCCGTCTACGGGCAGCTCGCCGGCGCGTTCTATGGCTCTGCGGGCATTCCCAGCGGCTGGCGCGGCGCCATATACGAACGCGCACGCATCGAGGATTTCGCCGACCGGCTGCTGGCGGCGACGATGGAACGCATGGCGGAGTGAGACGCCGCGCGCTCGCCCGGGCGCCTGCCACACACGGATGGCGAAATTGACTGCGCGGTCCAGATGACCGCGCGGCCCGGATGCGGCGCTCGAGTGAGACCTGCATCGCGTTGCGGCGCTCCTCGGGGAATCCCCTATCTTCATTTGCTCGCGCCGCCCCCGGATGAAAGCGTGCCTGCACGGGTACTGCCCGCCGTTCGCAAACAGTAGGCTTGCCGGCTCGTGGCACCTGGAGATGGCATGAATCTGGCTCTGGCCCGGCCGGCGCGCGTCCTGCTGGTCGACGACAACGACACCGACGTCGAGCGGACGCGCGCCGCGCTCGCGTACGCGAAGCTCGCGGTGGACCTCGAGGCCGTGTCCTCCGGAGAGGAGGCGCTGGCTTTCCTGCGTCGTGAGGGCCGGTACACCCACGCCTTCACCCCGGACCTGGTGTTGCTGGATGTGCAGATGCCGGGCATCAGCGGCATCGAAACCCTGCGCCTGATCAAATCCGACCCCGCCCTCAAGGCCATCCCGGTCATCATGCTGACCAGCTCCTGCCGGGACGAGGACGTCCTGCGCAGCTACACCGAGCACGCCAATGCCTACGTCACCAAGCCCATCGACATGGAGTCGTTTCGCTCGGTGGTGCAACGGCTCGAGGCATTCTGGTTCTCGGTGGTGGTCCTGCCGCGCGGCGACTGACCGAGCAGAGGCGCTGACCAGACCCGCGGCCGGAATCTGCTAGCATTGTCCCGCGCCGCGCTCTGGCGGCGATTCCACAACCCGCTCCCTCGAACCACCCCATGGCGCCCATCGCGCCCGAACCCGCGCATCCCGGCCGCACCCGCCTGCGGAGCTGGGCGCGCCTGCCCGACGAGCAACTGCTCGGCCTGCGATTCCGGGACCTGAAGGTTTCGCTGCGCAGCCCGCGGCTCAGGCGGGGCATCGCCCGCCTCAACGAGGAGCTCGCCGCTGCCGGCCTGGCGTTTCGTCCGCACTACTGGCTGGCGGATGAATGGTTCTCACCCGACGGCGTGCCGGGCATCGCCATTCCCTTCTATCTCGCGCATCCGCGCCTGCGCGCACTCGAATGGCGCATGATGCGCGAAGTCGAAGGCGGCAATGCGAACTGGCTGATGCGCATCCTGCGCCACGAGGCGGGCCACGCGCTGGATTCGGCGTTCCGGCTGCGCCGCCGCCGCCGCTGGCGCGAGGTGTTCGGTCCCGCCTCGCTTCCTTATCCGGACAGCTACCGCCCGCGCCCCGGCAGCCGGCGCTACGTGCAACACCTCGGCGCCTGGTACGCGCAGAGTCATCCGACCGAGGACTTTGCCGAAACCTTCGCCGTGTGGCTGAAGCCGCGACTCGCAATGGCGCCACACCTATCGCGAATGGCCGGCGCTCGCCAAGCTCGAATACGTCGATGAGCTGATGCGGGAGCTGCGGGGGCAGGCGCCGGTCGTGCGCAGGCGAGCGCGCATCGAGCCCTCTCGGGCGATCAGCGCACGCTCGGCGAACACTATCGTGCGCAGCTGCTGCGCCAGGCGCGCGGGCGCGCGCGGCTGCTCGACGAAGCCCTGCGGCGCACGTTCACGCCGGTTCGCAAGAGTGCCCGCGCGGTGCGCGCCGCCACCTTCATGCGCAGGGTCAAGACGCCGATGCGCCGCGCGCTGGCGCTGCGGCTCGACGTGAGCGAGTACCTCGTGCACCAGGTGATGCGGCTCGTGATCCAGCGCGCCGGCGAGCGGGGGCTGTACCTGCGCACCGCGCAACGCCCCGCGCGCCACCACGTGGAGCGCCTGCTGCTGCGCATCGCGCGCCTGCATCTGGACGGCAGCGCCGGAAGGCACATGCTATGAAGCCGTTGCGCACGCTGGTGGTGATGCACGAGAGCCTGGTGCCGCCGGACAAGCTCGAGGGTTACAGTGAAAAGGAAATCGACGAGTGGCGCACCGAGTACGACGTGATCTCGCATCTGAAGAAGGCAGGGCACGAGGTCAAGCCGCTCGGCGTGCGCGACAGCCTCACGCAGCTGCGCGACGAGATCGCCGAATGGAAGCCGCAGATCGTGTTCAACCTGCTCGAGGAATTCGACGGCATCGTCACCTACGACCAGCACGTCGTCGCCTTCCTGGAGCTGCATCGCCAGCCCTACACCGGCTGCAATCCCCGCGGGCTGATGCTGTCGCGCGACAAGGTGCTGTGCAAGCAGCTGCTCGCCTATCACCGCGTGTCCGACCCCGCAATTCGCGGTGTTCCCGCGCGGGCGGCGCTTCCAGCTGCCGCAAGCGACTGCGCTTTCCGCTGTTCGTGAAATCCACCACCGAGGATGCCAGCCTCGGCATCGCGCAGGCATCGGTGGTCGAGGACGCGGCGCGGCTCAAGGAGCGCGTCGAGTTCATCCACGAGCAGACCAATTCCGACGCACTGGTCGAGGAGTACATCGAGGGCCGCGAGATCTACGTGGCGCTGATCGGCAACGAGCGCCTCAGCACGCTTCCCCGCGTGGGAGATGATTCGTTCGCTGCCGACCGCTGCCGGCGATCGCGACGCGCAAGGTGAAATGGGACAAGCGCTACCAGAAGAAGAACGGCATCACCACCAGCGCGGCGCAGGACCTGCCGCCCGCGGTGGCGGAGCAGCTCGCCCGCCAGGCGAAGCGCATCTACAAGGCGCTGCACCTGACGGGCTACGCGCGCATGGATTTCCGCCTGCGGGCCGACGGGAGCCTGTTCGTGCTGGAGGCGAATGCCAATCCGAACCTGAGCGCCAGCGAGGATTTCGCCGAGTCCGCGCGCGCGGCCGGCGTGTCGTACGATGAGCTGCTGGCGCGCATCCTGTCACTAGGCCTGGGCTACCAGGCGGCATGGAGAATCTATGAATCTTGAGCGTTTCACACCAGCGTGGCCGGCCACGCGCCCGTTGCTGGCGTGGGCCCTGGCGTTCGTCCTGGCGCTGTCGTCGCAGGCCTGCACCACCAATGCCAAGTTGCGCGACCAGGACCTGTCGCGGTTGCGCAGCTGGTTCCCGGGGCAGTACGACAACCTTGCCCAGGTGGAGGCCGACATCGCGGGCAACGTGGCCGACGTGCGCGAACCGGTGTCGATGGTGATCGTGCCGGTCGGTGCCATGATCATGGGCGATACGGTGTTCTACGTGCAGCAGAGCGATGCGATGAATCCGCGGCGCGTGCTCAGTCAGCGCCTGCATCGCTTCGAGAAGAGCCCGGACGGGGAGAGCATCCTGCACACGATCCTCAACCTGAAGCAGCCCGATCGCTGGCTCGGGGCGGGCAGCAACCCGGACTTGCTGCGCGGTATCGTTCCCGACGATGTGGTCGCGGGCGCCGGCTGCGCGCTGCAATGGACGTTCGTGGACGGCAAATTCACCGCGACCTGCCCGGTCGCAGCGGCGTCCGCGGCGGGCGTGCCTGCGACGCCCGTGGAGCTGACTCAAACGGAGCTCAGGCTGGCGGACTTGTCCTTCAATGGCCGGGTGCGCGCCGTGCCCAGCCGCAGCGCGGATCCGCTGTATCGATTCGAGCGGAAGTAACCGCCGGCCGGCGCCAGGCGCGGCTCAGGTCACGCCGCCCATCCAGACCTGGTCGACGCCGAGATCCTCGTTCAGCACCACCAGGTCCGCGCGCCGGCCGGGCGCGATGCTGCCGATGGAAGCGTCGCGGCCGAGGAAGGCCGCGGGATAGGCGCAGGCCATCCGCACTGCCTCGTCGAGACGCGCGCCGATGAGTTGCACGGTGTTGCGAACCGCGGTGGCCATGTCGAGGCAGGAGCCCGCCAGCGCGCCGGCGGCGTTGCGCAGCACGCCGTTGCGAATCTCGATCCGCTCGCCGTTCAGAGTGAATCCCGTTTCGTCGCTGCCGACCGGCGGCATGGCGTCCGTGACCAGCATGACCTTGCCGCGCGGCTTGGCGGCGAGGGCCACGCGCATCGCCGCGGGATGGGCATGCTCGCCGTCGACGATGAGCCCGCACCAGCTGTTGCGGTCTTCGAGCGCGGCGCCCACGACACCGGGCTCGCGGCTCTGCAGCGGCGACATCGCGTTGTAGAGATGGGTGAACCCGCGAGCGCCGGCGTCGAGCGCCGCGCGCGTGACGGCATAAGTGGCGGCCGTGTGCCCGATACTCACGATCACGCCTTGGGCCGTGAGCTGCGCGATGACCTGCGGCGGCACGCGCTCGGGTGCCACCGTCAGCAGCACCCGCCCCGGACCGAGCGAGGCGATCAATTCGAGGAGGGCGGCGTCGGGGACGCGGAATTTCGCCGCATCGTGTACGCCCTTGCGCTCGGGCGCGAGAAACGGCCCTTCCAGGTGAATGCCGAGCACTCCGGGGACTCCACCCTCGAGTGCCTGCGCCACCGCACCGATGGCCGCGCGCATCACGTCGACTTCAGCGGTGATCAGCGTCGGCAGGAAGCTCGTGGTGCCGAAGCGGCGATGCGCGGCGCCGATGCGCCGCAGCGTCGCCATCGTCGGCGCTTCGTTGAACAGAACGCCGCCTCCGCCGTTGACCTGGCAATCGATGAAGCCCGGCACCAGGTACCGGCCGCGCAGGTCGTGGCGCGTCGCGCCCCGGACGCGGCTGTCCGCGCGCGGAACCACTGCGGCAATCTGCGCGCCATCGACGAGCACCGTGCGATCGTCGACGAACCCGCCGTCGAGCAGCACGCGGCCGTTCTCGAGCGCTATGGTCATGGGCGCTTCACAGCGTTTCCGTCACCTTTTCGAGGTGCGGCGGCACGTCAGGATCGCGTCCGCGCGCCAGCGCGAGCGCATTGACCATGCGGTAGAAGCTCTGGATCGTCACGATCGGCGTGCAGGTCGCATGCAGCGGGCTCGCGACGGGCAGGGCATCCGCGGGCCGCTGCGCCTGGCTGCTCAGCGACGCGCCAGGCGCCGCAATCAGCACGCGCGCGCCTCGTCCGCGAAATTCCTCCACCAGCCCGGCCATTCCACCCAGCGTGTCGTCGTCCTGGGCGAAGCACAGCACCGGGAAATCCCGGCCGACGAGCGCCATCGGCCCGTGGCGCACCTCGGCAGCGCTGAAGGCTTCGGCATGCAGACCGCAGGTTTCCTTGAACTTGAGCGCCGCTTCCTGCGCGATGCCCAGGCCGAGCCCGCGCGCGATGACGAAGAGATTGCGCGCCGGGGTGAGAATCGCCACGGCGGCCGACCAGTCGAGCGACCACGCATCGCTCAGCGCCTGTGGCAAGGCGTCCGATGCGCCGAGGAGCTGTCGATCCTCGCGCCACTGCGCAGTGAGCCGCAGGACGGCGGCCAGAGCGCAGATGTAGCTCTTGGTCGCGGCGACGCTGCGCTCCGGTCCGGCGTGCAGGGGCAGGACACGATGCGCAATCTGCGCGAGGGGCGAGTCGACGACGTTGACGAGTGCGATGACGCGCGCTCCCGCGGCGCGGGCCATGCGCGCGTGCTGCACCAGGTCCGGGCTGCGACCGGACTGCGATATCGCGAGATAGAGCGCGCCCTCGAGGTGCGGTTGCGCTGCGTACACGGAGCTCACCGACGGCGCGGCGGAGACGGTCATGAGCCCGAGCTGGGTTTCGAACAGGTATTTCGCGTACGTGGCCGCGTGGTCCGAGCTGCCGCGCGCGCACGTGACGATGAAGGGCGGCGGCCGGGAGCGCAGCTCCTGCGCCAGTTCTGCGGTGAGCGCGTCGTTCGCACGGAACTGGCGTGCCACGGCGTCGCAGGATTCCGCAGCCTCACGGAACATCAGTGTCGCTTCGGGAGCGCGCGCGGCACTCATGGATTGTTCTGCAACTCGGCGACGAAGTCGTACATGTCGCCGCGATACAGGGACGTGGTGTACTCCACCACGCGCCCGTCCTCGAGGAACGCGCGCCTTTCGATCCACAGCCCCGGGCTGCCGGCGGGGACGCCGAGCAGGCGTGCCTGCTCTTCGTCGAACACCACTGCACGCAGGCGCTGCAGTGCGCGAGTCGGCTTGCAACCGGCGCGCTCGAGCGCCTCGTAGAGCGAATTCTTCACGGCGGCCGGATCGCGCAGGACGCTCTGCGGGACGGCGCTGCGCTCGATCGCGAGCGGCTGGTCGCCGCCCAGGCGCAGTCGATACAGGCGGATCACGCTCTGTCCGGGCGAGAGGTTCAGTGCCATGGCTTCCTCCGGCGTAACCTCGCCCACGCTGCGCTCCAGGAACCGCGAGCGCGGATCCAGGCCGCGCGCCTTGAGATCGTCGCTGAAGCTCGTGAGGTGCGACGCGGAGCGCACGATGCGGTCCGAGACGAACGTGCCGGAACCCTGCCGCTGCGTCAGCAGGCCGTCGTCGACCAGACCGGAGATCGCCTTGCGCACGGTCACGCGCGACAGCGACAGCAGGCGGGCGAGCTCGCGCTCGCTGGGCAGCGCATGGCCGGGCTGCAGGTGTCCTGCATCGATCACGCCGTGAATCGCCGCGCGCAGCCGCAGGTAGGCGGGCGAATCCGCGGTGCCGGAGCGCCGGCCGAGGCGCCGGAATTCGTCGATCAGTGGCGTGCGGGTGGACATTGGGCGATCCAGGCTGTAGCGCCAACCGATGATACCACTACAGCACCAATGGTGCAGCTCTGGGCATTATTCGGCCAAAAATGGCAAGAAAGTTGCCTAAGTGGGTCGCAAGTGGTATTAAAGTGGCCTCTCAATCGAGGGAGAAATGCACCTTGGAGGCGGCCGTCCCGTCCGCAACCCAACCGCGGCCCGCGAGCCCCGCGCAACCGCAGCCGGGGGCGCGGCTTGCCGTCGCCGACGCGGAGCTATCGGGTGTCTGCGCGACGGCGACATGATCCGCCTCGATGCGACTGCGGGCGTTCTCGAGGCGGAAGTCGATCCCATCGAGTGGTCACAGCGCGCCGCTGCGCCGCTGCCGTCGGGACTCGAACATGAGGGCGTGGGGCGGGAGTTGTTTGCGTTCTTGCGGCGTTCGGTCGGCCCGGCGGAAGCCGGCGCCAGCATTTTCTCGCGTGAGCGAGCAGGCGCGAAATGAGCGACGTCAAGCGAGTGCAGGAACAACTCGGATCCTGGCTGCGGCTGGCGCCTGTCGTGCCCATTCTCACCGTCGACAACGCGACGGCCGCAGTGGCAGTGGCGCGCGCTTCGGCGTCTCGCCCGGCTCCACGCCGGCGTTGCTTGCTGCGGCTGTCGATGCCGAATTTCCCTACCTGCCCGGTGCTTCGACGCCCGCGGAGGTCATGGCGCTGCGCCAGCAGGACATCCGCATCGTCAAGTTCTTTCCCGCGGCCGCGGCCGGGGGTGTCGCCTGGCTGCGCGCGCTCGCTGCGCCCATGCCGGACGTGCGATTCTGCGCCACGGGTGGCATCGATGCGGCTGGCGCCAAGGCGTACCTTGCGCTCTCCAACGTGATTGCTGTCGGCGGCTCGTGGCTCGCACCGCCCGAGCTGATCGCGACGCAGTCGTGGGATGCGATCCAGGATCTGGCGCGCGCCGCGGCGGCACTTCGCCCCGGCGCGACTTGAGCGGACGCGGACGCAAGGAGAAGCCATGCGGATGACCAAACGGCAACTCGTGCAGGCCCTGGGCCTCGGCCTTGCCGCCGTCGGCGCAGGGCGCGTCGGCATCGCACGCGCGGCCGCCGAGCCGCGACGGCCTCACGCACGCAAGAACTGGGTGTGGCTCACCATCGAGCCTGATCTTTCCGTCGAGCAGTGGAAGCGCGATTTCGCCAATCTGCGGGCGTCCGGCATTCACGGAGTCATCGCCGAAGTCTACGACGGGCGGCACGCGTACTGGGGCAGCTCGCGGCTGCCGGTCAAGGGCGAACGGCTCGAGAAGCTCATGCCGCTGGCAAAGGCGGCAGGGCTGGAGATGCACGCCTGGATGTGGTGCATGCCGTGCATGGTCGAGGAGGTCATGCGCAAGCATGCGGACTGGTACAACGTGAACGGTCTGGGCCAATCGGCGCTCGACCAGCCCGCGTACGTCGACTACTACCGCTTTCTGGATCCCGCGCATCCGGGAGTTCGCGGTTTCCTGCAGAGCATCGTGAAGGAGCTCGCCGCAATCGACGGCCTCAGTGGCGTGCACCTGGACTACATCCGACATCCCGACGCCATCCTGCCCAAGGGTCTGTGGGCCAAGTACGGGCTGGTTCAGGATCGCGTCTATCCGCAGTTCGACTACGGCTACACCGCCCCGAGCCGCCGGTACTTCCGGGACAAGTACGGTGTCGATCCTCTGAAGCTGGACGATCCGGGCGCGAATGCGCAGTGGCTGCAATACCGCCTCGACAGTGTCACGACGCTGGTCAACGATCATCTCGTGCCCGCCGCTCACGCGGCGGGCAAGTCGATTTCTGCCGCGGTGTTCCCCGGCCCGACGCTCGCGCGCCAGATGGTGCGGCAGGATTGGGGCCGGTGGCGGCTCGACGCTTTCATGCCGATGCTCTATCACAACTACTACGAAGCGGGCGCCGATTGGGTGGCCGAGCAGACGCGCGAGGGCGTGGCAACAGTCAGCCAGCCGTACTACGCCGGCCTGTTCGCGCCTGCGGTCGTGGCGTCGGGCCTGACTCGCCTCGTCGAGAGCGCACTGGCGGCGGGTGCCGACGGCATCTCGCTATTCCATGCCTATGCGATGGACGAATCGATGTGGAAAGCATTCGCGGCAGCCACTCGCGGCGCTTGAGCCTGGCGGGCCGCGTCGTTGCAGCGTTCTCGCTGCTGATCGCCGCGGCCGCTTGGGGCGCGACGCCGCGGAGCGCTACGTCGAGATCGAGATCAATCCCGCCAACACCGTCGCCGACCTGCGGATCGACTCGACGAACCGCAAGTTCGATCTGTCATGGGACTTCGCCGGGCTCGACACGCGCGTCAACCTGCGTCGCGACGCTGCGGGACGCATCGCCGGCTGGACGGCCGTGGCCTGGCTCCCCTGGAATGGTTTCATCGCGGACTCGCAACACGCTGGAGCGGCCATGACCAGTCCAGCGCAGGCGCCGCAGGCGCGCGCGGGAGATCGCTGGTTCTTCAACGTGTTTCGCATCGAGCGGCCGGGTGGCGCGGCCGATCCGCAGCGCGATGCACTGCTCCTGGCCTGGTCGCCGACCGGCCGAGCCAGCTTCCACGTGCGCGAGGCGTTCCGGGAAATGATCCTGCGCTGAAGTCACGCGCCCGAGGCGGGCGCGCGGGCGGTCGAGCCGCGCACCACCAGTTGCGGGCTGAATCCCTTGTTTTCCGCAACGTGCCGGTGTGTGGCGACGGTGTTGGGCTTGAGCTCGGAGATCAGCAGCATCGCGGCGTAGCGGGCGATCTCCTCTGTGTCCTGCTTGGCGGTGGTCAGCGCGGGCCAGCATTGCTTGGAGAACGGGCTGTCCTCGAACCCGGCGATCGACAGGTCGAGCGGCACGTCGAGGTTGACGGACTTGGCTGCGGCGAACGCGCCCGCCGCAATTTCGTCGTTCGAGCCGAAGATGGCGGTGGGCCGCCGCGCGAGCGCCAGCAGCTTGCGCGCCCCGCGGAAACCGTCGTCGAAGGAGTAGTCGCCGGGCACGATCAGGCTCTGATCCGGCGCGATGCCGTAGTGCTGGAGCGCGAGCTCGTAGCCCTTGAAACGCTCGAAGCTCGACAGGTGCGCCGTGCCGCCCCACAGAAAGCCGATGCGCTGGTGGCCGAGCTGGATCAGGTGCTCGGTGATGGCGTAGGCCGCATCGCGGTCGTCGACGAACACGCACGGGAAACCGTCGCGCGGGTCCTCGGCGGCGGAGATGATGCGCACGAAGTTGACGCTGTTGCGCTTCAGGTACTCGATGAGCTCGACGCGCTCGGACATCGGCGGCGCCAGGATCAGGCCGGCCAGGCGCGAGCGCCGCGCCAGGTCGCGCAGCTCCGAGGCAATGAGCGGCGAAGCCGCGTCGCAGGGGTGGATCTGCAGGCCGATCCCCGTTTCGCGGCACGCGGACAGCACGCCGCTCTGCACGCTGATCACGTAGTACGGGTTGGGGTTGTCGTAGGCGAGGCCGATCGCGTAGGACTTGGCGCTGCGCAGGCTCCGCGCCGAGATGTCCGGATGATAGTTGAGCTCGGCGACCGCATCCTGAACCCGCTTGCGCGTCTTCTCGCTGACGGCCGGCTCGTTGTTGATGACGCGGGAGACGGTCTTGAGCGAAACCCTGGATCGCTTCGCTACATCTTTGATCGTCGCCTTGTGCACTTCGCCCTTTGCTCCTAGCCCGCCTGCTCTCTTGTATCAGGTTCTGACCGCAGCGTTCTCGAAAACCGTTCCCCGAGGCACCAGCCCCGGTTACGCGTTACCGGTGCCAAGAGCTGAGTCACGCTTGCGGGCGGGCTCGCGCTGACCGGCTTTGTAGCCGCGGCGGGCGTAATAGAGGATGTAGAGGTAGCAGGGCAGGGTGATCGCCAGGAATACGGCCTGGAAGTCGTAGTGATCTTTCGCGTGGGCGAACAGGTTCGGCAGGATCGCCCCTCCGGCGATGCCCATGATGAGGAGCGCCGAGCCTTTTTCCGTGAACCGGCCCAGGTTACGGATGGCGAGCGGGAAGATCGCGGGCCACATGAGGGCGTTGGCGAGCCCCAGCGCCGCGACGAAGATCACCGAGACATAGCCGGTGGTGAGATACGCCGCGACGGCGAACACCATGCCGAGCACCGCCGAGGCGGCGAGCGCCTGTTCCTGCGATACGAACTTCGGGATCACGATGATGCCGATCACGTAGCCGACCAGCATGCAGGTCAGCGTGATCGCCGTGAAATACTTGGCTTCATCGCCCGGGATGCCGAAGCTGCGGCCGTAGGTGCCGATGGCATCGCCGGCCAGCACCTCGACGCCGACGTACACGAAGATGCACAGCGCACCGAGCAGCAGGTGCGGAAACTGCAGGACGCTGGTCCGGGTATCGCCGGCGCCCGTATCCGCCGGCTGCGGATTGACCTCCGCCGGCTTGAGGTCCGGGAGCGGGGATTTCACGATCCAGATCGCGAACAGCACCAGGATGCCGGCCATGATCATGTACGGCACGTAGACCTTGGCGGCGAATTCGTTGAGGATCGCATCGCGCAGCGGCCCCTCGCCCGCGGCGGCGACGCGCGCCTCGAGCTGGCCGAGGCCCTGCAGCACGAACAGACCGAGAATGATCGGGCTGAGAATTCCCGCCACCTTGTTGCAGATTCCCATGATGCTGATGCGCCGCGCGGCACTCTCGATCGGCCCGAGGATGCTGATGTACGGGTTCGATGCGGTCTGCAGCAGCGAGAGCCCGGAGCCGATGATGAAGAGCCCGGTGAGCGCCAGCGGGTAGTTGCGATGCGTGGCGAAGGTGCCGAACACGACGCTGCCTACGGCCATCACACCCAGGCCGAGCGCCATGCCTTTCTTCATGCCAGTGCGTTCCAGCACCCACGAGGCCGGCAGCGCGAGGAAGAAGTAGGCCATGTAGAACGCGGTGGTGACGAGGAACGCCTTGGCGTCGGTGTCGAGGTCGAAGGCCAGCTTGACGAACGAGATCAGCGGGCCGTTGATCCAGGTGACGAAGCCGTAAATGAAAAACAGCACGCCGATGATGACGATCGACGTCGTGTAGCTGTCGCGCGGGGCGGGTGAAGCTGAGCTCGACATCTCGGGCGCTCCTCGAGGGTGTGTCGGTGCGGATGCCGTGACCGCCGCGGGGCGAATTCTCCCCTTGTGCCCGCTTGCGGGTGCGGCCGATCCCCCGCCGACTCGCGCCGGGCCGCCGCGGCGCCAACTATCGAAGAGCACGCAGTGCTTTGTCAACGTTGTCATGTTTCATCCAGCGCCCACCGCGTGAGTGCAAGCTGCCCTGAACCCGTGACCAACGGCTCGTGCTGCAGGTGCATCAAATGCAGGGATTCAGCTTGGTTTCGGCCAGAACAGGGCGTTGCTGCGGCACATCAGGCGCCGGTGCGCGGAAAAAACCTATTGACATCGTTGTCAGAGGGAATACATTACGGCACCCAAGCGGCTGGCTGCGGATCGGCGGTGCGCCGCGTTACGCATCACTGACGCAAGCTACAGACACGGGGATTGCGTGGCACAGGTGGCGAGTCGAGCAGAGACGCGTTCCGGCACAGACTGGCCGGGACCGTTCATCGCGGCCGATGTCGGCGGCACGTTCGCGCGCGTCGGCCTGGTGGAGCGCCCCGATCCGCGCGACCTCGCGCTTTCGCTGCGTCACTACAAGACCTATCGCTGCGCCGACTATCCGGGCCTGAGCGCCATCCTGCGCGATTTCATCGCTGCGCTCGGCGGCGCGCCGGTACGGCGCGGCGCGATCGCCAGTGCCGGATACCCGCTCGGCGATGAATTGATCCACACCAACCTGCCCTGGCCGGTGGTCATCAACGCGATCCGCGACGAGCTCGGATTCCGCGACCTGTCGCTGATCAACGATTTCGCCGCCATCGCGCACGCCGTGCGCCACGTGCGCGACGAGGATATGACCCTGCTCAGCCGCGCCGCCACGCCGGCGAGCGACGGGCCGATCGTCGTTCTGGGCCCGGGAACCGGGCTGGGCGCAGCGGTGCTGATCCCGGGCAAGACAGTGCCCGCGGTGCTCACCACCGAGGCTGGACACGCCTCCTTCGCCGCAACCAGCGATCGCGAGCTCGAGATCGTTGCGGTGCTGCGCCGCCAGTTCGAGCACGTTTCCAACGAGCGGGTGCTCTCCGGCCCCGGACTGGTCAACGTCTACGAGGCGTTGTGCGGCCTGCGCGGAACCGCGGTAGTGCATCAGGCCCCGGAGGACGTGACCGCCGCGGCACTCGAGGGAAGCGATGCGGCGGCGCGCGAGGCGCTCGACGTGTTCTGCGGACTCATGGGCAGCATCGCCGGGGACCTCGCGCTGTATTACGGCGCGCACGGCGGCGTCTATCTGGCGGGAGGGATCCTCCCGCGCATCAAGCAGTTTCTGCTCGGCAGCTCTTTCATGGAGCGTTTTCTGCGCAAGGGCCGGCTCGGCACCTTGCTCGAACGCGTGCCCGTGAAGCTCATCGAGCACGGCCAGCTCGGCGTGCTGGGAGCCGCGAGCTGGTATCTCGACAGTCATCGGGAAACGGACGAGGGACGGAGCGGAGTTTGAATCTCTTCAGCCACATCACGGGCTAACGGCAACAACAAAGGGGGATACGATGAGTTCCAGAAAGTCGATCTCGCGAGAGATCAGAAAGATCCTGTACGGCTCCGCGAGCCTGCTCGCGGGATTGACAATCACCGGCGCCGCCCAGGCGCAGGACAAGCCCAGCGGCGACGAGGTGCTCGGCGAGGTCGTCGTTACCGGCATCCGCGCGAGCCTGCAGCAATCGCTGGAGACCAAGCGCAACGCCGTGGGGGTGGTGGACGCCATCACGGCCGAGGATGTCGGCAAGTTCCCCGACAAGAACCTGGCCGAAGCCTTGCAGCGCGTTCCGGGCATCGTCATCAACCGCGAATTCGGCGAGGGCGAGCGCGTCAACCTGCGCGGCACCGCGGCGAATCTCACCCGTACGCTGCTCAACGGCCATGCGCTGGCGACCGCCGACTGGTTCATCCTCGACCAGCTCAGCACGACGCGCAGCTTCAACTACCTGATGCTGCCCTCGGACATCATCGGCCAGGTGGTAGTCAGCAAGACGCCGCAGGCCGACCTCGAGGAAGGCGGCATCGGCGGCATGATCAACGTCGTCACGCGCAAGCCCCTCGACCTGAAACCGATGGAGACTTACCTCTCCGTGCAGGGCGCCTACACCGAGCTGTCGGACGAGTTCGATCCGCAGGCCTCGGGCCTGTTCAGCTGGAAGAACGAATCCGAAACGGTGGGCTTCCTGGTCGCGGGCCTGTACCAGGAGCGCAACATCCGCCGCGACGGCGTCGAGGTGCTGGGCTACTTCGACGCGGATCCGAGCGCCAACACGCTGCTGGCACCCGCTTTGATCGGCTCGGCGCTGTTCCAGCAGGAGCGCATTCGCACCGGCGGCAACTTCGTCCTGCAGTTCGCCCCGAACGACGCCGTCGACGTGGAGGTGAACGGTCTGTATTCGAAGTTCGATGCCGACAACATCAATGAGAACTTCCTGGCCTGGGGCGTACGCGCCATCGGCAACGGCGGCACGCTGACCAATACCACGATCGTGGACGATACCGCGGTTGCCGGGCGCATCTCCTCGGCCAACGGCGGCGTCAGCGACTTCGGCGTCGTATATGACGCGATCGACCGTTTCGCCACGGCGGAAACGCGCTCGATCGACGTGGATACGAACTACCGGCCGACCGACGACTGGAAGCTGCATTTCAAGGTCGGCTACACCGACGCGGAAGGCAACACCGACTCGCAGCCTTTCGTCGAGTTCGGCGCACCGGCGGTGTTCGACTACGATCTGCGCGGTCGTGCACCGCAGGTCACGTTCGTGCCCAACGGCGTGGGTGTGACCGTCGACCCGACCGATCCGACCGACCTGCAGTTCATCTTCAGCTCCTTGCACCAGATCCTCAACAACGACGACGAGACCTATGTATACGCCGATGCCGAGCGCAAGCTCGACGTCGGAGTGTTCGACTCGCTGAAGTTCGGCGCGAAGTACACGGATCACGGCCGCGAGCTGATCTTCAACGCCACCACCTACGGCGGCTTCCACGTCCCGATCAACACCACGCCGGCGGCGACGTTCGCGGACGGACCGACGCCGAGCGACTTCCTCGACGGCATCGCATCCTCCGGAACGCTGACGAACTACTGGCAGATCGATCGCGGCGCGGTGGAGAGCATCCTGTTCAACAACCTGGCCACTGGACCGGGGCGCGTGTTCTATCCGCAGCAGAACTTCTCGGTTGACGAGACTGCGTACGCCGGCTACCTCATGGGCAACATGTCCGGTGAGGGGTGGCGCGGCAACATCGGTCTGCGTTACGTGCGCACCGAGCAGACTTCCGGCGGCAACGTGGTCGGCGGCGGCGCGATTGCGAACCCGTTCGGCAACTACGATCCGATCAGCATCGATCGCACCTACAACGACGTTCTGCCGAGCCTGAACCTGGCGTTCGACCTGAGCAGCGACGTGATCCTGCGCGTCGCCGCTGCGCGCGTCATGGCGCGTCCGGATTTCACGGACATCGCCCCGCGCGTCAGCCTCAACCCCGGCGCGCTGACCGGCCAGTCCGGCAACCCCAACATCGACCCGTACCGCGCCAGCCAGTGGGACGTGTCGCTGGAGTGGTATCCGAGCGTCGACGCCGTCTTCGCGCTGGCCTGGTACTACAAGGACGTCAAGTCGTTCATCACCGACAGCCCGGTGACGCAGAACTTCGACGTCCAGTCGGCGATGTCGCCGGCGCTGGCGTGCACGCCCACGGGTCAGCCGAACACCTTCAACTGTCCGTTCCTGATCAACCAGCGGTCCAACGGCGGTGGCGGCAAGATCCAGGGCGCGGAGCTTGCGGTCACCAAGCCCATCTGGGGCGGCTTCGGCGTGCAGGCGAACTACACGTACACGGACGCTTCGGCCGACAACGGCGACCCGTTGCCGGGCACTTCGGAGGACCAGTTCAACTTCACCGGTTACTACGAGAACAGCCGCGTCAGCGCGCGCCTGTCGTACACCTACCGGTCGGAGTTCTTCGTCACCTTCGATCGCTCCACGCAGCTCAACCAGGACGCCCTGGCGTCGCTGGATGCGTCGGTGGTGGTCAACGTCCTCGACAACCTGGCGTTGACCTTCGACGGGATCAATCTCACCAACGAGAAGATCGAGCAGTTCGCGTCCGACAAGTTCCGGCCGCGGGCGATCTACGACAACGGACGGATCTACTACGTCGGCGCTCGCGTGAAGTTCTGAGCGGCGGAGCCCGGGCGGGCAATCGCCCGCCCGGGGCTCTTCTCAGGCTCGATAGCCGTGCCGGGCCAGCAGTGGCCCGAGCTGCGCCGTGAATGGCGCCAGATGGCGGGCGTAGTGCCGGTGCCGGCCTATCGAGCGATCGTTGAGTTTCTCGGTCACCTGCGCATAGCTGGGCGTGCGCGCATAGCGGCGGTTCTCGTGGAACGAGAGACAGCTCGGTTCGAACGGCAGTCCGAGATGGGCGAGGAGCCTGAGCGTCTCGCCGTGCTGGTCGGAAACGAAGCTCTCGTAGCCGAGCACGTGCTCGCCGGTGCCCGTGCCCATCCGGGACCCGTGCCCATTTCAGACCGGTAATGCTCGAGCAGGTCGGACACCGCCGCGAGATGGTGCACGATCTATTCGATGCGGTAACCGCAGTTGAAGCCGTGGGTGAGGTGGTTCGACATCATCGACACGCAGACGTCGAGCGGATGGCGCACCACGTGCACGATCGGCGCCTGCGGGAACGCCATGCGCAGGAGCGGCAACCAGATCTCGTTGAACGGCATCTTGTCAGTGAAGAAACGCGCGCCGGCGGCGAGCAGGCCCGCCTGCTCGGCGCGCGCCAGGTAATGATCGCGGAACAGCGTCGCCACGTGGTGGTTGTCGGCCGTCCAGGTGCGGCCGAGATTTTCCGGAAACGGTTCGGGGCCGGGGAACAGCTGGTTGGCGAGCTCGCGAAACTCGCCGAGGAAAGCCAGCTCGCCGCCGGCCCGTACCGCCGAATGGCTCGTCAGCACCTGTTCGATGAGCGTGGTGCCGGAGCGCGGAAAGCCTGTCGACGAACACGGGCTGCGGCACCTCCTGCCGTGTGCCCGTACGCGGCAGCAACGCAAGCGTTGCGCGCGTGAAGAAGCGCTTGAGCCGGTCGAAGAAGGTTTCCACCGCGTCGGCGCGATATTGCCAGCCCGCCGCCTTCGGCCGCGAGCTTCTCCTTGCCCGCAACGAAATCCGCCCAGGCTTCCTCGTAGCGGCCGAGGCGATCGTAGAGGCGGCCGCGCTCGAGGTGCGCGTCGCCGTTGAGTTGCGGCGCCGCCTCCAGGATCGCCAGCGCCTCGCAATGCCGGCCGACGCGCGCCAGGAGGCTGGCGCGCAGCAGGTTCACGTCGGCGGCGGAGCCTGCCGCCTCGGCCCGATCGAGCAATTCCTGCGCGCGCCCGAGATCGCCGCGCACTTCGTTGAGCTTGGACCAGTGCGCCAGCGTCCTTACGTCCCCCGGCGCGAGTGCACTGGCCGCAGCGAACGTGCGCTCGGCCTCGTCCGTGCGGCCCTGCTGCATGAGATTGAGCGCGAGATTGGCGGTGCATCGCGCCTGCGGGCCGCCGAGCTCGAGCGCGCGCCGGAAGTGCCATTCGCCCGACGACAGGTCGTTGAGCTCGGAGAGGATCGTTCCGAACAGGTCGTGCGCCTCGGCATTGTGCGGGTTGATGCGCAGCGCCACGCGCACCAGCTGCTCTGCATCGCCGCGCCGGCCCATCGTGAACAGCGTCTGAGTGAGATCGTTGTAGGCCCAGTCCGCGCGCGGATCGATTCCCAGGATCGTCTTGAGCGTGGCGGCGGCTGCGGCGAGGTTGCCGCTGCGCCGCTCGACCAGAGACCGGATCTGCAGCGCGTCGACATCGCGTCCGTGCACTTTCAGGCGCTCCTCGGCTGCCGCGGCGGCGGAGCGCAGGTCGTTGCGCGCCAGCGCCTCGCGTCCGCGCGCGACCAAAGGGTGAATTGCATTGCCCATCGGGAATAATAGTGCCCGTTTCGCCAGCACTTGTCTGGCCATGGGCTGCAGCGGCGGCTCCGCCTGCGGATACGGCCGCGACCAGTTGGCGCGAATGCGAGCTCAGGCTGGAGCCCAGGGCCGCGGTACACCGAGCCGGCGCCAACAACATCTCTTCTCCTGGCCGTCGAGGGTGAATCGAGCGACGAGGGCTATTCGCTTCTCACATCCCCCCAGTGAATCGTCGTCTCCGCTCGCCACCCTCGCGGCCTCTTCCATGGCGCCGTCGATCCCCGTACCGGCACTCGCCGCTGCGACGGTGCGCACCCGCAGCGCCCCCGCACAATCGCTGCGGGCCATGCGCGCGCGGCGTAGAATCCCGGCTCCTTCGAAGTCTCCAGGTCCTTGCATGAACGTTCCGCACCTTGCGCCGCAACTCGCCGGCGTCCGCTGTTTTGCCTGCGACAAGTCTCACGATCCGCACACCCTACTCGGCGTGTGCAGCGCCTGCGGGATGCCGTTGCGCGTCGACTACGACCTGTCGTCCGTTCGCCTGACGCTGCGCGACCTTGCAGGGCGCACACCCACACTGTGGCGCTATCGCGAAGTGCTGCCGCTGGTGGAAGGCGACGAAGTCTCGCTCGCCGAAGGATTCACGCCGCTGTTGCCCGTGACGCCGAACGTGTGGGTGAAGGACGAGGCACGCAATCCGACCGGGTCCTTCAAGGCGCGGGGCATGGCCGTCGCCGTGTCGATGGCGAAGCATCTGGGCGCGCAGGGGTTGTCGGCACCGTCCGCGGGTAACGCGGCCGGAGCGCTCGCCGCCTACGGTGCGCGCGCCGGATTGCCGGTGACGGTCGCGATGCCCGAGGACACGCCCAAGGCGTTCTTCGACGAGTGCGAGCTGTACGGAGCGACGATTCATCGCGTGCGCGGCACGATCGCGGACGCGGGCAAATTCCTGCGCGAGCACGGGCCGAAGAACGCGACCGACATTTCCACGCTGCGCGAGCCGTATCGCATCGAAGGCAAGAAGACGATGGCCTACGAGCTGGTGGAGCAGATGCAGGGGGAAGTCCCGGACGTCGTGCTCTATCCGACTGGCGGCGGCACGGGCCTGGTCGGCATGTGGAAGGCTTTCGAGGAGATGCAGCGGCTCGGCTGGATTGCGAAGGGCAGGCAGCCACGCTTCGTGTCGGTGCAGGCTGCGGGCTGCGCGCCGGTGGCGAAGGCATTTCGCGAGGGGCAGGCGCGCACGGAACCGTGGCCCGACCCGAAAACCAATGCCTACGGCCTGCGCGTGCCTTCGCCCATTGGCGGATTCATCTGCCTGCGCGCACTACGCGAGTCGCGCGGCACGGCGGTCACGATCACGGACGAAGAAGCTCAGCGCGGGGCGCCGGCGCTCGCCGCGCGCTCGGGAATCGATGTCTGCCCGGAAGGCGGCGCGGCGTGGGCGGCGCTCGAGAAACTGCGTGCCACCGGCTTCATCCGCAACACCGACACCGTGGTCGTGTTCAATACCGGAACGGGGTTGAAGTACCGCTAGCGCAGAGCGATCAACAGCGCGATCAAGGCAACCACCAGTGCGCTGGCCTGGCCGAGGATGAGCCGGCGCACCTGCTTGTGGAGCACCGTCGCAGCCGCCGTCAGCTGCGCGAGCTGATCCGCCATGTTGTTGACGAGCTCTGCCTGGCGGCGCTCGTTCTCCTCCAGTGCGAGGATGCGGGCCTCGAGCGCCACGACGGGAGAATTACCGGAAACCGGCGCCGCCACGGGCACCGGCGCGGGCGGGGTGCGGCGCGAACGCTTCAGCAGTTCCTTCGAGACGTCCAGGATCGTGGGCATGAGCTGGACGATCTGAATCCAGGGAACCGGCATGATGATCCTCCGGGCTGCGTCAGCGTTTCTTCAGATGCGCGTCCAGCCAGCCGAGCACTTCCCCGTGCCACTGCACGCTGTTCTGCGGCTCGAGGATCCAGTGATTCTCGTCCGGGAACACCACCAGCCGGCTCTCGATGCCGCGCCGTTGCAGCGCGGTGAATGCCGCGATGCTCTGCGCATAGGGCACGCGGAAATCCAGTTGACCCTGCGTCACCAGCGTCGGCGTCTGCCACGCCTTCACGTGATTCACCGGGTTGTGCTTCTCGTAGTTCTCGGGCTTGTCGAACTGCGGCCCGCCGAATTCCCATTCCGTGAACCACAGTTCCTCGGTGGAGTAGGCCATCGCACGCTGGTCGAAGACGCCCGCGTGCGTGACGAGGCAGCGGAAGCGGTCGTTCCAGTTGCCCGCGATCCAGTTCATCATGAAGCCGCCGTACGAAGCGCCGAGCGCGCAGGCACGATCTTCGTCGAGCCACGCATATTTCCCGGTCGCGGCCGCGAGGCCTTTCTTCAGGTCCTCGAGCGGCTTGCCGCCCCAGTCCTGGTTGATCGAGTCGGTGAACGCCTGGCCGTAGCCCGGCGAGCCATGGAAGTCGATGAACACCACGCCGTAGCCCGCGCCCGCGTACACCTGCGGGTTCCAGCGGTAACTCCAGGCATTGCCGTAGCTCACCTGCGGGCCGCCGTGCACGATGAAGGCGACCGGGTATTTCTCGCCGGCTGAGAACCGGGCGGGCTTCATGGCGTAGCCGTAGACCGTTTCGCCGTTCCAGCCGCTGAAGGTGAATTGCTCGTATTCGCCGAGGAGCCGCTGGTCCAGCAGTTCTGCATTTGCCTGCGTGAGCCGCGTGCTCTTGCCGCCGCTCGTGCCCATTGCGTACAGATCGGCCGGACCGCCGAGCGAAGCGAGCGCGTAGACGAGGCGCTGCGCACCGACGTCGAATTCCGCGACGTAGCCCTGCTCGACCCATGTCGTGGCCTTGCCGCTCTTCAGATCGATCGCGAACAGGCTGTGCTGGCCGAGGCGATCGGCGTTGGCGAAGATCCGCCGGCCGTCGCGCGAGAACCGGATGCTGTTGATCGAGGTGTCCCAGTCCCTGGTGACGCTGCGTGTCTCGCCACTCTTGAGATTGCGCAGCATCAGCTCGAAGCGATCCGCTTCGTAGGTGGGACGGCGCATCGCGATCCACGCCAGCCACTGGCCGTCCGGAGAGAAGCTCGGCTGCGTGTCCCATGCCGTGTTGTCGGCCGTGAGATTGCGCGGCTCGGCGCTGCCGTCCGCCGGCACTTCGTACACGTCGAAGTTGGTGGACCAGGGCTCGCTCCTCGCCTTGACGCGCGCCGCGAAGACCACGCGCGTGCCGTCCGGGCTGAAGTTGAATTCGTCCGCCTCGCCCAACGGTTTGGAGGGCACGTCCGCATCGAGCTTGCCGCTCAGGCTGACGGGATTTCCCATCGCCATACCCTGCGCGTCGAGCGCAATGGAAAACAGGTGGGCCTGGCGTCCGTCCGTCCAGGTGTCCCAATGACGCACGAAAAGCCGGTCGTACGTCATGGCCGACGCCTTCGACTTCTCCTTCTCGGCAACGCGCCTGGCGGTGCAATCGAGGTCGGCGCAATCGGCGAACACCTCCAGGCTGAGCAGGAGCCTGGCGCCCTTGGGCGAAACCTTGAGGGCATTCACATCGACCGGGAAGCGCGTGACCTGCATCGCTTCACCGCCGGAGCGGTCGAGCCGCCACACCTGCGATGAGCCGGAACGCGTCGACAGGAAATAGATGCGCTTGCCGTCGGGCGACCAGCGCCCGCTCGTGTCATCGGCCTCGTGCTGCGTGAGGCGCAGCGGCCTGGCGTTGGCCGCCCCGACCTCGACCTGCCACAGGTCCGTGCGGCCCTTGTTCGCATCGAAGTCGGTCTCGCGCATCGTGTAGAGGACGTAACGGCCGTCGGGCGAGAGCTGCGGCTCGGAAATGCGCGCGAGGCGCACCAGATCGTCGATCGAGAACGGCTTGACCTCCTGCGCCCGGGCCTGGCCGAAAACGCAAAAAAGGCTCACCAGTGCGGCGCAGCCGCGAAACAGAGCGTGCATGTGGAAGACTCAACTGGAATGAAGCTGCGATTGTAACTTGAGAGACCGTTGGGTCCAGGCTCAGGCGCCTGTTTTCAGGACCGTCGCGAACATGGACGTTCGCGTCGGAGCCTCCAGGGATGGATTTACGGCGGTCCTGAAAACAGGCGCCTGAGCCTGGACCCTGAACATGCTACTGAGGTTTGCTCACGTGCGGCGTAATGATCGCCACCGCGCTCGTATAGCCGTGCACCTGACTCATGCCCTGCACCGGCCCGATCTCGCCGGCGCAGAAAAAGCCGCCGATCGGCAGCTCGCCGAGGTGGCGGCGCAGCACGTTGCTGTCGTGATCCGGGCTGCCGTACAGCCGCGCGCCGCGACCGACGCACGAGAACAGCAGCGCACCCGAAGGCCGCGGCGCCTTCGATCCCGCCTGCGCGAGCGCGCGTTCCAGATCCTCCGCCGAAGAAAGTGCGTCGCGCAGATGAAACTGCACGACGCCGTTGGGCTCGAGCTCCGCGCCCACCCAGAGGGCGCCACTCTGCGCATCCATGCCGATGACGTTGCGGATCAGGAAATCCCCCGGCTTGATGGCCGAATGTTCGCCGGGGAGAGCCAGCCCGATGAAGAGTGACTGCTCGACCAGCGCGCGGTCGCGCGCACTCAAGCGTTCGAAGAGTTGCGCGAGCACGTCGCGTGGCGTGCGCCCGTCGAGCTCGCGCAGCAGGTTGCCGTGGCAGCTGGTGACGAAGAGCGGGTCGCCGATCGGCCGGCAACCCTGCGCAACCACCGTGTCGATGCGAAGGTTGCCGCACAAACCCAGGACGATGGCGCCCGTGCTGTAGGCCTTCTCGCCGAGAAGCAGAAGATTGCCGCCCGGCTCCAGGGCGCCGCTGGCGAGGCCGCCCACCTTGGTCGAGGCGGGGAAGGCGCGATCCAGGCCGCGCAGAAAGCCCTCGGCGTCGAAGCTGAACGGATCGCCGATGACGATGAACTGCGGATCCGTCGCCGCCTTGATGCCCAGTGCCGACTCCCACGCATGACGCTCGGCATAGACCGGCGGCAGCTCGCTCGACTCGAGATGCACCGAACGGATCGCCACGCCCGGAAGGACCGCCGCGGTGAGCGAGATCGCGGGTTGCGCCTCGATCTCGTGACCGGCGCCGATCACGCCGCTGGCGCTGCAACCGAACAGCACCGCGTCCGGCCAGGCGGTGCGCAGCAGACCGACCAGGCGCGCATAACTGGCGCCGAATTCGCGGGTCATGAAGGTGATCACGAGGTCGGGCGCCGCGCCTTCGAGCTGGCGGGTCACCGCTTCGATGGTCTCCTCGAGGGCGGCGCGAAAGCGCGGTTGCGTGGAAATTGCCGACGCCCATTTCATGGCGCGTCAATGTGCGCGCGGCCGCGGGCAATCGCAAGAGTGAGGTATTTGCGTGCCCGCCGCGCGGGCGCGGGTCGGCAATCCTAGGCCGGAACGCCGACGGCCTCGGTCGACTCGAGCACCCACGGTTCGGCCTGCCCGGCGCGCACCCAGTCGAGGACATGCCGGTCGGCCATCATGGTCTTCAGGTAAGCGGCGGCGACCGCCGACACTTCCGCGCCGTAGGTGTTGAAGCGCAGGGCTACTGGCGCGTACATCGCATCAGCGATGGAAAAAGTGCCGAACAGCCAGGGACCGGCGGCGGCGTGCCGCTCGCGGCACTCCTGCCAGATCTCCTCGATGCGCTCGATGTCGCGGGCCAGCTCCGGCGTATGCGGCACGCGCTTCCTGGCGCGCGCGTTCATCGGGCACTGGCCGCGCAAGTCCTGGAACCCCGAGTGCATCTCGGCGCTCACGGAACGTGCGTGAGCGCGCGCCGCGGGCTGCTTGGGCCACCCGAAGCCGGTCTTTTCCGCGATGTATTCGCAGATCGCGATCGAATCCCAGATGTGCAGGTCGCCGTCGATGAGGGCGGGCACCTTGCCGGTGGGGCTGTACTTGAGGACCTCTTCGGCGTGTCCCGGGCGGTATAGCGGGACCACCACCTCCCTGAACTCCAGCCCGGCATGCTTCATGAGCAGCCACGGGCGCAGGGACCAGGAGGAATAGTTCTTGTTGCCGACGATCAACGTGAGGGACATGGGGCACCAGGCGGGCGGAGGCGCCAAGGTAGCAGATCATTCGAAAGGCGACATGCGCAATGGCGGGCGCGGAGGCTGGAGTGTGGAGGGCGGGGTTTCGGGAACGCCGTAAATCCATCCATGGAGGCTCCGACGCGAACATCCTGTTCGCGACGGTCCCGAAACCCCGCCCTCCACGCTCCAACCTCCGCGAAGACACAGATGCGAATGTCGCCTTTTTGAAAGCGCTGCTGCCTTGGCGCGTTTGCGGCATCATCGTGAGCATGGCTTCTGAGGAAAAGCCCGGGCAGGGCATCGCCACGCTAGCGGTTCGCGCCGGGCAGGTGCGCACTGCCGAGGGCGAGCACGCCGAGCCCATCTTCACCACGTCGAGCTTCGTGTTCCAGAACGCCGCGCAAGCGGCAGCGCGATTCTCGGAAGCCGAGCCGGGGAACATCTACTCCCGGTTCACCAATCCCACGGTGCGCTGCTTCGAAGAACGGCTCGCGGCGATGGAGGGCGGCGAGGCGTGCGTGGCCACGGCGTCCGGAATGGGCGCGATCCTGTCGTTGTGCATGACGGTGCTGAAGGCTGGGGATCACCTGGTCTGCTCGGACAGCGTGTTCGGATCGACCATCACGCTGCTCAACCGCTATTTCACCAAGTTCGGCGTCGAGGTCACCTACGTGACCCCCGATCCTCCGCAGAACTGGACGGCGGCGCTGCGGCCGCAGACGCGTCTGCTGTTCGTGGAGACGCCGTCGAATCCGCTCGCGGGCATCGCGGACATCGGCGCGATCGCGCAGATCGCGCGCCGCCACGGCGCGCTGCTCGCGGTGGACAACTGCTTCTGCACGCCGGCGTTGCAGCGCCCCCTGGAGCTCGGTGCGCACCTGGTGATTCATTCCGCGACCAAGTACCTCGACGGGCACGGACGCTGCATCGGCGGTGCGGTGGTCGGCGGCCGCGAGCTGGTTGGCCGCGACGTGTTCGGATTCCTGCGCAGCGCCGGACCCAGCATGAGCCCCTTCAACGCCTGGGTATTCCTCAAGGGGCTCGAGACGCTGCCCCTGCGCATGCGTGCGCATTCCGCAGCGGCGCTCGACTTGGCCGCGTGGCTCGAGGAGCAGCCGGGAGTCGTGAAGGTGTTCTACGCCGGCCTGCCCTCGCATCCGCAGCACGCACTGGCGCGCGCTCAACAGTCGGCGTTTGGCGGCATAGTGTCCTTCGAAGTGGCGGGCGGCCAGCCGGCCGCATGGCGCCTCATCGATGCGATCCGCCTGATGTCGATCACCGCGAACCTGGGTGATGCCAAGACGACGATCACGCATCCGGCCACGACCACGCATGCGCGCATTACGGCGCAGGAGCGTGCACGGGCGGGGATCACGCCCGGATTGATCCGCATCTCGGTGGGTCTCGAGGATATCGAGGATCTGCGCGCCGACCTGCGGCGGGGCCTCGCCGCTCTCTAGCGACGATGCGGCCGCTGCGCCGCCGCTCAGCGCGGATTGAGCAGCGCGCGCGTCTCGTCCGGGAAATCGGTGAACACTCCGTCCACGCCGGCCCCGAGCAGCGCGGCGTGCACCTGTGCGAAGTCCTTGGCGCCCAGCGGCAGCTGGTCGCGGCGCAAGGTATAGACGTGCACCTTGAGGCCGGCAGCGTGAGCGTCGCGCACCAGCGTGGTCACAGTCGGTTCGCCGCCTCCTGCGGGCCACTGCACCACGTGCGGAATCCACACGCCGATGCCGTCTGCGTATTGCGCGATCGCAGCCAGCCCCTGCGGCGTGCGCATCTGGTCGAAATCCACGCTGGCGTCGCCCCAGCTGTTCTCGCCGATGAGCTGCACCAGCTTCAGATCCGAGTCGAGCTCGTTGCGGATACGCTTGAGCTCCGCCGGGTCGAAGCACTGCACCCAGACCGGATCGGTGCGCGAGCGCAGGCCGTAGCGGTCGAGCACGTCGAGAACGACGCGCGTGATGTCCTTGCCCTGTTGCCGGTGCCAGGCGGGCGCCTTGATCTCGGTGTACAGGCCGGCGGAACGCCGCGTGGTGGCGTTGAGCCCGGCGAGCAGGGCGATCTCCTCCTCGAACATGCGCACGCCGAAGCGCACGTTGGGCTGCGAGAAGCGATCCGGAAAGACCCGCTTGCCGGTGCGCGGATCGAGGCGCTCGTGCACGTTGAGCGCGCTGATCTCCACGATGTCGAAGTCGATCGCGTAGTAGCGGCCGTCGGCGCGCTTGCGGTCCGGAAAGCGCTGCGCCACGTCGGTCACCGTGTCGATTTCCACGTCGTGAACCACGATCGGTACGCCATCGCGCGTCAGCACAACGTCCTGCTCGATGAAATCGGCGTGCATGCCATGCGCGAGCGCCTTGGCCTCTGCGGTGTGCTCCGGCAGATACCCGGAGGCCCCGCGGTGAGCAATGACAATGGGAGCTGCGTTCTTCATGGTCGTCGCACGGTCAGTGGGGGGCGCCGGCCTGGCTGGAGAGCCGCCGCAGCCGGCGAGCAGGGCGAACGAAAGCACGAGGCCTGGGATTCGCATGCCGGCACGTTAGCCGTGATTGGCCGCCGTGAAAACCCCCCAGGCCTGCGGTGATTGGAATTCCTTCAATCGCGAGCTGAAGCGACGGGGAGACTTACCCACATTTCGCGAAACGCAACTGGCCCTCACCTCGATTTCGGGCGCAGCAGTTCGCGGGGTACGGCAGCGGGTCCCGGGTGTAATCAAGAGGGACGGCGAAATGTGGATAAGTCTCCCCATCGCTTCAGCTCGCGAAGAAGTTTTCACAATCCCCTCTCGCTCGGACTTCACCTCGGACTATCGCGCCGTGGTTTCGTAAGAGGAGGAACTCCCGCGCGCGGTGGGCGCGCTCGTGGTGCTGGTCGCCGAATGCGGTCGCTGTCGCGTTCGAGCTTGGGACTTATCCACATTTCCCCGTCACTCTTGATTACTGCCAACGTGCGCTGACGTACCCCGCGAACTGCCACGCCTGAATCATCGCTGAGGGTTGGTTGCGTTTCGGGAAATGTGGGTAAGTCCCAAGCTCGGACGCAACAGCGACCGCATTCGGACCCAGACCCAAAGATCTAGTCAGGCAACCGCGCGCCGCGAGTTTCGACGATGAAGCGCGCCGCGATCAGTCCGAACAACGGGATCACTGCAACCCACAGCAGGGTCGCGGCAAGCTGGTCGGCGGAACCGCCGGCCCGCGCGGAGATCACGCCGACGAGGAACGGACCGGCGGCTGCGATCACGCGGCCGAGGTTGTAGCACAGGCCCGATCCCGTGGCGCGCAGCCGCGTCGGGAACAGTTCCGGCAGGTAGAACGCGAACACGCCGAAGATGCCGAACACGCTGAAGCCAATGAAGAAGAATCCGTACAGCCGGGTGAGCGGCTCCAGCTGCAGGCCGAATGCCGCGAGGATCGAAAGCAGCGAGAGGGTGAAGTAGACCGCGAAGATCGTGCGGCGCCCGAAACGGCGCGCCAGCGGGATCGCCAGGAACGTCCCGATCAGCCCGCCGACGTTGAACCAGGTCGCCGCCACGACCTTCCAGTGCTCGGCGAGCGCGCGCGCCGCCGCGGCGTCGAGACCGAGCGCGCCGGCGTGATCCTGCGCCAGGCCGCTGGCCAGAATCGGCAGGAACGCGTTGCAACTCCACCAGGCGAGCAGTGCGACGACGGCGGTCGCCAGTCCGCTCGCGGTACGTGTGCGGATGGCCGATGAGAACAACTCCCGCAGCGGCGCGATCGCTGTCGGCGCGCGCGAGGACCGGAAGCGTTCCGACTCGCGCAGGAACAGCCGCACGAAGAGTGCCAGCGCTGCGGGAACCAGCCCGCTGAGGAAAACATAGCGCCACGAGGTCGCGGGCGAGTGCGCGAGCCACACACCGGCGATCTGATAGTTCACGAAAGTCGCCAGGGCGAGCCCGGTGGGCGAGGCCGTCTGCATGATCGCGGCTGCCTCGACCCGCCGCGAGTCGGGAACCGCCTCTGCGACCAGCACGGCCCCCACGGCCCATTCCCCGCCGATACCGAGACTCGCCAATCCGCGAAACACCATCAGTTGCCACAGATCCGTGGCGACGGCGCAAAGGCCGGTTCCGACGCTATAGAGAAGAATCGTGGCCAGCAGGACCCGCTGCCGTCCCCACCGATCCGCCAGCATGCCGAACAGCACGCCGCCGATCGCCCAACCCACCAGCAGCATCGACGACATCACCCCCGCCCAGAAAACCGTCGGCGCGCGCGCTTCGGGAGACCCGGGCACGAGGCCGAGGAGAGTGGGAATGCAATTGGGCGCGACGAAGTTGAAGAGCAGCGCATCGAAGATGTCGAAACCCCAACCGAGCCAGGCGGCGGCGATCACCAGCCACTGGTAGCGCGAAAAGCCGAACAGGAGCGGGGGGGAGTCGGCGAGGAAATCGTGGGCGGGGCGCACTGGTTCGGCGCGGGATTCGGGGTTCGGCACGCCTGGAGTAGAAACCAGAAGCGCCCGGGACTTCAAGTTCCCGCTGGCACTCCGGGTATCGGGCTGCCAGCGCAGTTTGTGCGGCAAATACGGAAAATCAGCCGATCGGTGCGGAATCTTTCGCGATGCGTCACAGTCTGGATGGGTATCCGGTGTCAATTTGGCAGCGGGCAAACGACAAAGTACGGCGAGGACGGAACGTTCGGCGGAGGCGGCGCGACGCACGTGGCAAGAGCAGATCGAGCGAGGTGGAGATGAGCACGAGAGATCGTGGCGACCAGGTGATCGCCGTCGGCAACCTGCAGGAATTCTTTCGCGAGTCGCTGCACTCGGCCCTGTCCCATCAGAAGCTCGCGGTGAACGATCACACCGAGCATTACGTGGTCAACCTGCTCACGCTGTTCGCGCGCTCCGAGGCGCTGTACGACCAGGAAACCGATCGCGCCGGTCTCAAACCGCTGGTGATGATGCTGGCCGAGGCGCTCGACGCGCCGACGCAGGTGGAGCGCAGTCGCGGGCTGCAGCGTCTCGGGGACGTCTCGCTGTTCGTCGCCGGCTTCTTCGCCGGGAGCTTCGCCCGCAAGCTCGTCGACATCGACTACCACATCGCGATGGGCGGCCGGGCCTACGGTTCGCTCGCCGAGCTGCTCACCGGCAGCCGCGGGCGCGCTCTGGCCGGCGTCTTCGGCGAGCTCGCGGCAAAGTTCCAGCGGCTGGTCGATGCGCTCAACGAGGTGAGCGAGATGGCCCATACCCACAGCGATCGCGACATCCTGCGGCTGTACGAGATCTGGATGAAGACCGGCAGCTCGCGCGCGCAGGAGATTCTGCGCCGCCTCGGGGTGCAGCCGGTCGCGGTGCCTGCGGACTTCAAGCACTAGCCATGCTGCTGCGCGAGTTGCAGGCTCTGCTCAACCGCCTGTACGACACGCAGGTCGATCTCGACGTCCGCGATTTCCTGGTCACCGACCGGCGCGCGCTGCCGGCGGCGCACGCCGCTGCCACTGCCGACGAGCAACTACTGGTGCGCCAGAGCGACGGCGCAGTGGACGTGGCCCTGTTCCTGGCGCGCGAAGTTCTCGAGCGCCTGCAGCGCCGCGATCCCATGCACAGACTCGACACCGGTAATCTCGCCGACTACTGGACCGCGCTCGAGGGCGTCAGCCACTTCCACTACCTGGCGTGGAACGCGCACCACGATCGGCCGGTGGCGCTGCACGAGCTGGAAATGCAGGCCGAAGTGGACAAGTACGCGGTAACGCTCTTCGTGCTGGGCGCGCAGCACTCGGGCCGCTTTCCGCTGCGGCTGCACGAGCTATTGTTCGCGCGCACGCGCGTGGACGGAGCGCTGGCCGCGCACAAGCGCGAGCTCTACGAATCCGCGAGCCGCTATGCCGCGCGCTTCTGCGCGTTGCTGGAGCGGCGCTTCCTCAAACGGGGACGCTTGCGGTGCGAGGCGCTGGTGCGGGAATTGCGAACGTTCTATCGCATGACGCACGCGCCAAAGATCCGGCACATCGAAGCTGCGCGGGCGGGGTTAGCAAGCCTCTGATCTGCGTCCTGGGGAGACTTACCCACATTTCCCGAAACGCAACCGCCCGTGAGCGGTGGTTCGGGCGTTGCAGTTCGCGGGGTACGGCATCGCACCGTAGCTGTAATCAAGAGTGACGGGGAAATGTGGACAAGTCTCCCCAGGACGCAGATCAGAGCTTGCCGACCGGCGGCCAGCCTTGATGTTCAGCCCTTGCCGCGTCCGTCCATGCTCTTTTTGAGCGCGATCCATTTCGACAGCGCCGCCAGGTCCTTTTTCTTGCGAACGGCTTCCTTCTGGCCACCCTCGAGCAGACCGCTCTCGTACGGGTTGTATCCCTTCTTCAGGCCCACCCTGTTGTGGCGTGCTTCGCCGGCGGGCGGGTCCTGATCGTCCGCGAGCGACAGCGCCGGGTGTGTCAGGCGCTTGCGCCGGCCCGTGTACCACACCGCGTTGCCGCGGTCATCGAAGGTCACGCGGCCGGAACGCTGCTCGGGATCGCGGCGCTCGCGCGGAACGTCGTCGTCGTCGAAGGATCGGTTCACGATGATTCTCGTTGCTTTTGCGCCGGCCTGCGGCGCGGTTCCCCTCGGAACTGCAGCCCAGCCTACGCGAGGAAAACGCTCGCAGTTGTGTTACGACTCACGGATCGCCACGGATGCGGCGGCCGTGCCGGGAAGGCATCGGCATGCGATGCGTTAACTTAATTGGCGGGCGCCGAGGAATGTGAGGCAGGTCGCAGTCAGTACGCGGCGAGGAGCGCCTGAGCGCGCCAGATGCCGGCGATCGTCTTGCCATCGTCGATCTCCCCGGCCACGGCGCGCCGCGCCGCTTGCTCGAGCGGCATCCAGGCGATCTCGAAAACCTCGCCGGCCTCGGGCTGCGGGCGGCGCTGCTCCAGCCCGGTCGCCAGATACAGATGTACGATTTCCGTGAAGACGCCCGGTGAGCTGACCACACCGCCCATCGGCCGCCACTGTGCGGCGACCAGACCGGTCTCCTCTTCGAGCTCGCGCCGCGCGCAGACCAGCGCATCCTCGCCGCCGTCGAGCTTTCCCGCCGGCAGCTCCCACAGCCAGCGGCCGATCGCGTGCCGGTACTGGTGCAGCAGGCAGATCTCGTGGCGCGAATTGATCGCGGCGACGGCGGCGCCGCCCGGGTGACGAATGATCTCAAGGTCGACGGTGACGTCATGGGCAGGGTCACCGTCTCGACGTTGACGGCGATGACCCGCCCGGCGAACACGGGACGCACGGCTTTGACTGTCATGACAAGCCCGGATCGTGGCAACTAGACTCGCGGCATGCAACCCAGGCTCCTCATCGTCACCGGGCTGCCCTGCAGCGGCAAGACGACGCTCGCGCGCCGACTTGCGGCACGCTTCGGTTATCCGCTCCTGGAGAAGGACGTCGTCAAGGAAGCGCTGTTCGCGACTCTGGGGAGTGCAGACCGCGACTGGTCCAGGAAGCTGAGCACGGCGAGCTTCGGCGTGCTGCTCGCCTTTGCCGAGCGCGCGGTGGCGGCTGGCGGATGCGCGATCGTGGAGGGCAACTTCCGCCCCGAACACGCCGCGCGTTTCGAGCTCATGCGTTCGGGGCACGGCGCCCGGCTGGTACAGATCCTGTGCGGCGGCGATGGCGCCGCACTGATCGAGCGCTTCGAAGCGCGCGTGCGCCGGGGCGCGCGCCACCCGGGACACGTGGACGCGGCGGCGTTGCCGGAGCTGCGCCCGGAGCTCTCCCGGGGCTTTGCCGAACCGCTGGCGCTGGAGAGCCTGAAACTGCGTTTCGATTCGACGGCAAGCGCCGCCGCCCCCCGGCTCGACGCACTTTTCCGCGCCATCGATGACGATCGCCGTGTAGCGGGTCTAAGATAGCCCTTTCTCCGTACCATGCCCCGCATGCATGCACGAAGGTCCATGCACGTGGCATATCCCGGTCCAACCGCACAAGGAGAATAATCATGGGACGCCTTTCCCCTGCCTTCGAGCGACGGCTCGTGTTCGCCGCAGCGTTCGCCGTGACCCTGGCCGCGTGCCAGAAGAAATCCGAAGAGGCCGCACCCCCGGCCGCCGCCGCCCCCACCGCTCTGGAAGGACAGCTCGACATCGTCGCGTGGCCCGGCTACATCGAACGCGGCGAGACCGACAAGAGCTACGACTGGGTGACGTCTTCGAGGCGCAGTCCGGGTGCAAGGTCAACGTCAAGACCGCCGGCACGTCGGATGAAATGGTGTCGCTCATGACGCAGGGCGGCTACGACCTGGTCACCGCGTCGGGCGATGCCTCGCTGCGCCTGATCCGCGGCAACACCGTGCAGCCGATCGACGTGAGCCGCGTGGCGAGCTACGGCACGGTTGATCCGCGCCTGCAGGAAGCCCCGTGGCACTACGTCGACGGCAAGCACTACGGCGTGCCATATCAATGGGGCCCGAACGTGCTCGCCTACAACACCAAGATCTTCAAGAGCGCACCGACCTCGTGGGCGGTGGTGTTCGAGCCGATGAAGCTGCCCGACGGCAAGCCCAACAAGGGGCGCATCCAGGCCTACGACGGCGCGATCTACATCGCGGACGCGGCGCTGTACCTGATGACCAAGAAGCCCGAGCTCGGCATCAAGAACCCGTACGAGCTGAACGAGGACCAGTACAAGGCGGCGCTGGAGGTCCTGCGAATCCAGCATCCGCTCGTGCCTCGCTACTGGCACGACGCGAACGTGCAGGTGCAAGACTTCACCACCGAGGGCGTGGTCGCCTCGAGCTCCTGGCCTTTCCAGGTGAACACGCTGAGCGCGAACAAGCAGCCCGTAGCGGGCACGGTGCCCGCCGAAGGCGCGACCGGATGGGCGGATACCACGATGATGCATGCGAACGCCAAGCATCCGAACTGCGCTTACCGCTGGATGGAGTGGTCGCTCAATCCGAAGCTGCAGGGCGATCTTGCGTCCTGGTTCGGATCCAATCCGGCGGTGCCTGCGGCCTGCCAGAACAATGCGCTGCTCGGGCCGGAGGGCTGCAAGACCAACGGCTTCGAGAACTTCGACAAGATCTGGTTCTGGCGCACGCCGGAAGCGACCTGCGCGCAGGCACAGTGCGTGCCATACAGCCGCTGGGCGACGGACTACGTCGCGATCATGGGCGGCCGCTAGGCGGCGCGCGGTCGGGTTGACCATGGCTTCGAAAGCGGCGCCCGCGACGGGCGCCGCGATCGAGTTCCGCGACGTCACCCGCCGTTTCGGCGCGGTGCGCGCCGTCGACAACGTGAGCTTCAGCATCGCGCCCGGGGAATTCTTCGCGCTGCTGGGACCGTCGGGGTCGGGGAAGACCACCTGCCTGCGCCTGATCGCGGGCTTCGAATTGCCGGACGCCGGCCGGGTCAGCCTCGGCGGCGAGGACGTCTCCGGGGTTCCGCCCTACGAGCGCAACGTCAACACGGTGTTCCAGGACTACGCGCTCTTCCCGCACATGAACGTGCTCGAGAACGTCGCGTACGGGCCGCGGGTGCGCGGTATCTCCAGCGAGGAGCGGCGCAGGCGCGCCGCGGAAATGCTGAGCCTGGTGCGCCTCGAAGCCATGGCCGAACGATCTCCCGCGCAGCTCTCGGGCGGCCAGAAACAGCGCGTGGCCCTGGCGCGGGCGCTGATCAACCAGCCGGGTGTGCTGTTGCTCGACGAGCCGCTGGGCGCGCTCGACCTGAAATTGCGCGAGCAGATGCAGATCGAGCTGAAGACGCTGCAGCGCCGGCTCGGCATCACTTTCGTCTACGTGACGCACGACCAGGGCGAGGCGTTGAGCATGGCGGACCGCGTGGCGGTGTTCAACGAGGGACGCATCGAGCAGCTGGACACGCCGCGCGCACTCTACATGCGGCCGCGCACTGCGTTCGTCGCGCGCTTCGTCGGCAGCGCCAACGTCATCGAAGGCGATTTCGCCATGCGGATCGCGGGCGTGGCTCGGCCGTTCGCGCTGCGCGCCGAGGCCATCGCGCTGACAACCCCGCACGCGGCGATCCCGCAGGGGATGGCCGATTGCGAGGCGACGATCGTCGACATTCAGTATCACGGCGCGAGCAGCCGCTGGCAGGTCAAGACCGATGCCGGCGACGCGCTGGCCGTGGTGCGTCCGGAGTCCGGCGGCGCGGTCGCGCCTTTCGAGATCGGCGCGCGAGTGCGTGCGTTTTGGGCGCGCGACAGCCTCGTGCCGCTCGCCGAGCGTTGAGAGCCACGACGGCAATGAACGCGGCACTGAGCATCGGCCCCAATCCCTGGCTGCGGCGGCTGTCGACGTTCCTGTATCGCCGCTCCACTTTCTACCTGGCGCTGCTCCTGCTGCCGCCGCTGCTTTGGCTCGGCACGGTCTACCTGGGATCGCTGTTCGCCCTGCTGATGCAGAGCTTCTATGCGATCGACGAGTTCACCGCCACGGTGGTGCCGCGGCTCACGCTCGCGACCTACCGCCAGCTCTTCACGCATCCCGCCAACGTCGACATCGTCCTGCGCACGCTGGCCATGGCGGTGGCCGTCACCGTCGCCTGCTCGATCATTGCCTTCCCCATCGCCAACTACATGGCCCGCTACGCGACTTCGCGCATGCGCGCGTTCTTCTACGTCGGCGTGATGCTGCCGATGTGGACCAGCTACCTGGTCAAGGTGTACGCGTGGCGGCTGATCCTGGCCAAGCAGGGCATCGCCAGCTGGTTCGCATCCACGCTGGGACTGCAGGGGGCACTGGATACGATGCTGACGACCCCCGTCGTCGGCGGACCTTCGCTCGCCTCGTCGTATCTGGGCATGTTCATCGTGTTCGTCTACATGTGGCTGCCCTTCATGATCCTCCCGCTGCACGCCGCGCTCGAGCGCGTGCCGGCCAACCTGTTGCAGGCCTCCGCCGATCTGGGGGCGCGGCCCGCACAGACTTTCCGCAACGTCGTGCTGCCGCTGGCGCTGCCGGGACTCGCCGCGGGCTCGGTGTTCACCTTCTCGCTCACGCTGGGCGACTACATCATCCCGAGCGTGGTCGGGGCGCCGGGCTATTTCATCGGCATGATGGTCTATCAGCAGCAGGGCACGGCCGGGAACATTCCGCTCGCGGCCGCGTTCTCGGTCGTGCCGATCGTGCTCATCGCGATCTACCTTGCCTTTGCCAAGCGCGTGGGAGCGTTCGATGCGCTCTGAGCGCGCGCCGCTCGCACAGAAGCTCGCAGCCTTCGCCGGGCTCGCCTTTCTGCATTTTCCGGTGCTGATCATCATCCTGTATGCGTTCACCACCGAGGATCGCACCTACCAGTTCCCGCCGCCGGGGCTGACGCTGCACTGGTTCGCGGCGGCGTTCGCGCGCGACGACATCTGGGTCGCTCTGACGCTGTCGCTGAAAGTGGCCACGGTGGCGACCGGCATCGCCCTGCTGCTCGGTACGCTGGCGGCCTTCGCGCTGGTGCGCGGCCGCATGCGCGGCAAGGAAGCCATCACGCTGCTGTTCGTGCTGCCGATCGCGCTGCCCGGGATCGTCACCGGCATCGCGCTGCTCGCGGCGATGCGCACGGCGGGGATCGACGCCGGGTTCTGGACCATCGTCATGGGCCATGCGACTTTCTGCATCGTGATCGTGCACAACAACGTGATCGCGCGCCTGCGCCGCCTGCCGGCGAGCTGGGTCGAGGCGTCCATGGATCTGGGCGCGGACGGCTGGCAGACCTTTCGCTACGTGCTGATGCCGCAGATCGCCACCGCGCTGCTGGCGGGCGGTATGCTCGCGTTCGCGTTGTCGTTCGACGAGATCATCGTCACGCTGTTCACCGCCGGACACGAGCGCACGCTGCCGATCTGGTTTTTCAACGAGCTGTTCCGGCCGCGCGAGCGGCCCATCACCAACGTGGTCGCGGTCGTCGTGATCGCCGTGACGCTGGTGCCGATCCTGCTGGCGTACTACTGGACGCGGCCGCGCGAGACTTGACAATAGCGGTGCCGGACTCGCGCCTTGCGCGTGTCGGGCTTCGCTCAAAAGAGAGGTTCCCATGCAGACCCGATTGCTCATCAACGGCAAACTCACGGCGGGCAAGGGCGAGGCGCTCGAGATCCTCGACCCGGCGAGCGGCAAGCCCCTGGCGCAGGTCGCGGAACCCTCCGAAGAGCAGATCGATGCGGCGGTGCGCGCCGCCACCAATGCACTGCCGGGCTGGTCTCGCACCGTGCCGAAGGATCGCGCCGCACTGCTGATGAAGCTCGCCGACCAGATCGAGGCGCAGGCGCAGGAGTTCGCGCGGCTCGAGTCGCGCAACTGCGGCAAGCCGCTGGCAGCGGTGCTGAACGACGAGATCCCCGCGATCGTCGATGTCTACCGGTTCTTCGCCGGCGCCGTGCGCGCGATGACCGGCGCCATCGCGGGCGAGTATCTGCCGGGATTCACCAGCATGATCCGGCGCGATCCGGTCGGCGTGGTCGCGTCCATCGCCCCCTGGAACTATCCGCTGATGATGGCGGCGTGGAAACTGGCGCCGGCGCTGGCGGCGGGGAATACCATCGTGCTCAAACCTTCCGAGCAGACGCCGCTCTCGACGCTGATGCTGGCGCAGCTCCTGGTGGAGCTGTTCCCGGCCGGAGCGGTCAACATCCTCACCGGGCGCGGCAAGACCGTGGGCGCGCCGCTCGTTTCGCACCCGGGCGTGCGCATGATCTCGCTCACCGGGGATGTGAGCACGGGGGAAAAGATCCTCCAGGCGGCGGCCAAGGGCATCAAGCGCACGCACCTGGAGCTCGGCGGCAAAGCGCCGGTGATCGTTTTCGACGACGCGGATCTCGCATCCGTCGTGGCGGGCGTGCGCACCTTCGGCTTCTATAACGCCGGCCAGGATTGCACGGCCGCGTGCCGCCTGTACGCGGGGCCGAAGATCTACGACAAGCTGGTGGCGGGCCTCACCGACGCCGTGAGCACGATCAAAGTGGGGACGCAGGAGGAGGAGGGCGTGGAGATGGGCCCGCTCATCAGCGCCCAGCAGCGCTCGCGGGTCGCGGGATTCGTGCAGCGTGCCGCCGAGAAACGCCACATCGAGATCACCACCGGCGGCAAGAAGCGCGCCGGCAGCGGTTTTTTCTTCGAGCCGACGGTGATCGCCGGTGCGAAGCAGACCGACGAGATCGTGGCGCGCGAGGTGTTCGGGCCGGTCGTGTCGGTCACGCGCTTCAAGGATGCAGAGCAGGCGATCGCCTGGGCGAACGACTCCGAGTACGGGCTGGCCTCCTCGGTGTGGACCAAGGACATCGGCAAGGCGATGCAGGTGGCGGCGCGGCTGCAGTACGGTTGCACCTGGATCAACACGCACTTCGCGCTGGTCAGCGAGATGCCGCACGGCGGCATGAAGCGCTCGGGCTATGGAAAAGACTTGTCGATCTACGCCCTGGAGGACTACACGGTTGCGCGGCACGTCATGGTGAAGCTCACCTAACTAGCCGTTCGGTCGTCCCGTCGCACCTTCCAGTAGAGCGGTTCCTGGTCTCGTCACCTGCCGTGGGCGGTAGCTGGGCAGCTAACCGCTTGTGGAATCAAATGTTTACAGCGAACCACAGCTTGCTAGGGCTATCCGGCGCCCTCGAAATGTGAACTAATTGACTTTAATGTCAATCATAGCAAGCATACAGTGGCGACTGAGTGAAGGGCGCCTTCACCGCCTGCATGTCTTGCCTAAGCGCGTTCCGCGATTGCGCGCCCTGTACTTGGCGACTGACCTGTATGAAACGCTGTATGAATCTAAACCTACGAACGAAGAGACGCGGCGATTCGCGAACTTGGATGCTGACTTGGCGCAGTTTGTTACGAGCCCGACCCTCGGTCCCCGATATCTGTTTCGCCTTGCGCCTGTTAGAGATTGCGTTTGGGAAATCAGAAGCGTCCAGCCAGAGCCACAAATTCGAGTTCTCGGACTGTTCGCAGCAAAGGACATTTTCGTCGCCACCAACTTTGAACTGCGCAGCGTGCTAGGTATGGATCGCGAAGCTTGGCGAACGGCAAAGCGAAGGGCTGGGGCAGAATGGGGACGATTGTTTCCTGGTCATGACCCACGATGCGAGACAGACATACATCAACTGGTTACGGGAGCCATCAATGCAAAGTACTTCAGGAACATCCGTAATCCCTGAGCGTCATGTCTTCTATTTCCGCCAGAGGTACAGAAACAGGATATTCCAGTCTGTTGTTGCCTTCTTTGCGGAAATGGCCGAAAAGCACGGCCTTACCAAGCGAGACGTGGCAATCGCGTTGGGGAAAGATCCCGCACAGATCACCAGATGGTTGTCTGGTCCAGGCAACTGGACTCTAGACACCGTCAGCGATCTTCTGCTTGCGATGAATGCTGAACTTGACCATGAGATTGTTCGACTCGATGACAAAGACGAGGGCGAGAACGTCCTTTTGTTTGGTGCGGCTGGGGCTGCCCCGACACAAAAGCAGAGTCTAGTAACGCGTCCGGCACTGACAAGATGAGCAAGGAGCCAATCATTGCCAGCGCGCTGGTGTGCGATGACATTCGCAAGGAAGAGAATGGAAAGGCCATCCTAATCGGTGTCTACTCAAACAACATTATCCTGTCGACTTTTCCAGTAACAATACCTCTCTCCCTTTGGCTGCAGGGCAAAGCAAAAGACGGCGACTATAGACTGGAACTGAGAGTGGAGGCACACAGCGAGGGCGAAGCAGCGCCATTTCAAACGAGTAGGAACATGGAGTTTTCGATTCGCGACGAGACCGGTAAAGGCGGCACAGAGTTCTCTATAGCGATGAACCAGGTGCCTGTACTGCTCAGAGGTCCTGGGTCTCTATTTGTGCAGTTCAGACAAAACGATGAAGACTGGACTACGTTAGCGAGGAAAGAAATAGTTCTCGCGACGCCTGTTCGTGCCCCCGGCGAGCAGCCCGAGAGTTCTTAGAGATCGCCACGTCGCTCTTTGCCCCAAGCTGATCACGGCTATAGCTTAAATCCGAAGCACTGACTACCGCGTTTCAATTTCGTCAACGTCCGCTTGCCCGGACAGTCGCCGCCGAATGTGCGACCACGACATGCCGATCGCCAGCACGATCGAGGTGATCACCAGCGCTATCCACGTCAGCGCGCCCGCATTGGCGAGCTCGAGCCAGCCCCACCAGACGAACAGCCAGATCAGCGCGCCGGCGACGAGCAGCGCCAGGATGACGCCGCCGGCGCCCAGCGACCGCATCGTGGCGCGCACGAAGACGATCCAGCCTGCGAGCAGCACCAGTCCCGCGAGCACGATATAGTGGCCGCACCGTCGGCGCTGCCGCGGATGCGCGGTGCACGCAATGAGCACATTTGAACGCCTCAACGCGGCTCAACGCCGCGCTGCCGAGTACGGTTCGGCGCTCGAATCCGGCCGCGGCTGGTACGCGGGGCCGCTCCTCGTCGTCGCGGGCGCGGGCACCGGCAAGACCAACACGCTGGCGCATCGCGTCGCCTGGCTGGTGCTGGCGGGCGTCGACCCGGACCGCATCCTGTTGCTCACGTTCACGCGCCGCGCTGCCCAGGAGATGACGCGCAGGGCCCGGAACATCGCGGACGCGGCGTTGCGCGAGCGCGCCGCGAGCTGCCCCGCGGGCAGGCAGCTGCACTGGCCGGTACTTTTCACTCGGTCGGCAACCGGCTGCTGCGCCAGTTCGCACGCAACGTCGGCCTGGACCCGGGCTTCAGCGTGCTCGACCGCGGCGATTCGGCAGACCTGCTCGACGTGCTGCGCCACGAGCAGGGACTGTCGGTGAAGGACAAGCGCTTTCCGCGCAAGGACACCTGCCTGGCGATCTATTCGCACCGGATCAACACCCAGGGCTCGCTCGAGGCGACGCTGCAGGAGCAGTTCCCGTGGTGCCTGGACTGGCACGACGAGCTCAAGGCGCTGTATCGCGAATACACCGCGCGCAAGCAGGCGCATCACCTGCTGGATTTCGACGACCTGCTGCTCTACTGGCACATCCTGATGAGCGAGGCGAGCCTGGCGCGCGCGGTGGGCGGGCAGTTCGATCACGTGCTCGTCGACGAATATCAGGATACCAATGCGCTGCAGTCCGGGATCCTCATGCGGCTGAAGCCCGATGGCGCGGGGCTGACCGTGGTCGGCGACGACGCCCAGGCGATCTACTCGTTCCGCGCCGCCACGGTCGAGAACATCCTGCAGTTTCCGCAACGTTTTTCACCCGGCGCCGCCGTCATCGCGCTCGAGGACAACTATCGCTCCTCGCAGCCGGTGCTCGATGCGGCCAACGCGCTGATGGAGGAGGGCACGCGCCGGTACCACAAGGTGCTGCGCGCCACGCGCGGCAGCGGCGAGCGACCGCGGTTCGTCACGGTGGAGGATCTGCGCGAGCAGGCCGAGTACGTCGCACAGCGCGTGCTGGACAATCGCGAGGGTGGGGTCGCGCTCAGGCGGCAGGCGGTGCTGTTTCGCAGCTCCAGCCACAGCGACCTGCTCGAGATCGAGCTGTCCCGCCGCAACATCCCGTTCGTCAAGTACGGCGGACTCAAGTTTCTCGAGGCCGCACACGTAAAGGACCTGCTTGCAGTGCTGCGCTGGGCCGACAACCCGCGCAACGGCATCGCCGGTTTCCGCGTTCTGCAGCTCATCGCCGGCATGGGGCCGGCGTCCGCGCGGCGCTGTCTCGACTTCATTGCCGGCGCGCACTACAGCCTGCGTGCGCTGGCGCGTTTCGACGCACCGCCCGGCGCCGCCGATCATTGGGCCGCGCTCGCCGAACTTCTGCCGCGGCTCGCCGACCCCTCGACACCGTGGACGGGGCAGGTGCGTTCGGCGCGCGAGTGGTACCAACCGCTGCTCGAGCGGCTGTACGAAGCGGCGCACGTGCGCGTGGGGGATCTCGAGCGAACTCGAGCAGTTGTCGGTGCAATATCCTTCGCGCGAGCGTTTCCTCACCGAGCTCGCGCTGGATCCGCCGAACGCGTCGGGCGACCAGGTCGGGCCGCCGCTGCTCGACGAGGACTACCTGATCCTCTCGACGGTGCATTCCGCCAAGGGCCAGGAATGGGATGCGGTGTTCGTGCTCAACGTGACGGACGGCAGCTTCCCGTCCGAATTCGCCGGCGGCAAGCCGGAGCTGATCGAGGAAGAGCGCCGCCTTCTCTACGTGGCGATGACGCGCGCCCGCTCACAGCTCGATCTCCTTTGCCCCTTGCGCTTTCACGTCACGCAGCAGCCCAGGCACGGTGACGCGCACGTGTACGGCGCCCGCAGCCGCTTTCTGACCGAGCGCGTGCTCGCCTGTTTCCGGCAGAGCGCCGGACCGCAGCGGGCACCCATCGACGCCCCGCGCGCCGGCACGCAGGCGCGCATCGATGCGGGCGCGCGCCTGCGCGACCTGTGGTAGCGGCCGGCGATCGCAGGCCGGTGTTAAGCTCGCGTTCAGTCACTCCACGGCAGTTTCGTCGATCACAATCCTCGCCTTGGCCTCGCCTTGGCAAACAGGAGGCACTCATGACGTTTTCCCGACGCCTGATCGCAATGCTCATGGCTGCATTGCTGGTGCCGGCGGCGCTCGCCGCCGACAAGACACCCGCAAAAAAAGCAACCGGTAAGACTTACAAGCAGGAAGAGGTGCTCCAGGAAGCCGAGGCGTTCTTCGGCAAGGGCGCCGAGGGCATCGCCGACGTCATCGCGAAGGCATTCAAGGAGCAGGGAGAACCGGTCGGCTACATCAAGGGCGAGGAAGCCGGCGGTGCGATCGGCGTGGGGGTGCGTTACGGAAGGGGAAGCCTGCAGATGCACAGCGGCCCCACACGTGAAGTCTTCTGGCAGGGACCCTCGGTGGGCTTCAACGTCGGCGGCAACGCCGCGAAGACCTTCATCCTGATCTACAACCTCGCCGACCCGGACAAGATCTTCCAGCGCTTTCCGGGCGTCGAAGGCAGCCTCTACTTCATCGGCGGTGTCGGCGTGCACTACGTGCGCAGCGGCGACGTGACGCTGGCGCCGGTGCGTTTCGGCGTCGGCTGGCGCCAGGGCGCGAGCGTCGGGTACATGCATTTCACACGCGAGAAGACGCTCAATCCCTTCTGACAAGAGTAGAGCTGGGCCACGAACACAGGTCCGATGGTCGGGCGGTCTTCGGGGACGCCGTGAATCCCGATCGCTGCGCTTTCCTGCTCCGCGATCGGCCCAGGGCGTCCATCCATGGACGCCCGTTCGTCGCATGCGACGAACCCCTGGAGGCTCCGACGCGAACATCCATGTTCGCGACGGCCCCGAAGACCGCCCGACCATCGAACCTGTGTTCGTGGCCAGTTCCGCAGCTCTTGCGCGGACGCGTGAGCTCGGCTTACTTCTTCGGTTTCTGGAATTTCAGCGTGGAGCGATCGCTCTCGCCGATGGCGGCGTACTTCTCGCGGTCCTGGTCGCCGAGCTGGTAGGTCGGCGGCAGCGTCCACACGCCCTTCCCGTAGTCCTTGGTGTCTTTCGGGTTCGCGTTGATTTCGGAGCGGCCGACGAGCTTGAAGCCGGCGGCCTCGATCATCTTGATGGCGTAGTCCTCGTTGACGTAGCCGCTCCCCGCCTTCGGGTCCTGCGGCACGGCGGGGTTGCCGCGATGCTCGACGACGCCGAGGATTCCGCCCGGCTTGAGCGCGCGGTAGGCCGCGTCGAAGACTTGCGGCGCGTAGTCGCGCCCCATCCAGTTGTGGATATTGCGGAACGTCAGCACCAGGTCCGCCGATCCCGCGGGGGCGATCTCGAACGAGTTGGGGCCCAGCGCCGTGACGATCACCTTGCCGTAGAGCTCGGGATTGGCGTCGAGCTTGGCGCGATAGGTCTTGAGGCTGGCCGGGGTCTCGGTGGCGCCCGGCGCCGGAGCGACATGGGCTGCGTAGTACGTGCCCTTGTCCTTGAGAACCGGCGCCAGCACTTCCGTATACCAGCCGCCCGTGCCCGGCCATATCTCGACTACGGTCATGTCGCTGCGCAGCCCGAAGAACGTGAGCGTTTCCTGCGGATGGCGGTACACATCGCGCGCCCGGTTGGCGTCGGAGCGGTGTTGGCCCGCGAGTGCCGCGTCGATCGCGGCCGCAGTTCCATCGGGAGCCGGAGCGGCGTGGGCGCAGCCGGCCAGCGCGAGCGCGGCCGTGAGAGTTGCAATCAGTCGCATGTGGTATCTCCGTACCGGTGAGATGTTCGGGGCCTTCAGACCATCGCGCGCCAGCGCGGTTGCCCGGCGCCCCTGAAAAAAGAACCCCGCGCGGGGCGGGGTTCATAGGTTTGAAAGCAAGCTGCGCTTGCGCGGTGCTTACCAGCGACCGCCGCCGCCGCCGCCGCCGCCGCCACGATTGCCGCCACCGCCGCCCGCAAACTTGGGGCGCGCAGGGCGTTCCTGAGCCTCGTTCACGCGCAGCGGGCGGCCACCCATCTGGTAGCCATTGGTCTGCTGGATCGCGTTCTGAGCCTCATTCGAGGACATCTCGACAAATCCGAAGCCACGCGGACGGCCGGTTTCGCGATCATTGATCAGCTTGACCGACTCCACCTTGCCATGGCGCTCGAACAGTTGACGAACCTCGTCTTCCGTAGCGGTAAAGGGCAGATTCCCCACGTAAATCGTCGTCATTCAAAGTCTCACTCTGCAAGCGGTCTTCGGTTCAGTTCGTCGTATCGAATGTTCCGTCGCACCGCAGTTTCAACACGCAGGTCAGGCCGGAGACGTTTCAGACACGTTTACCGGGACCAAGGCCTGCAACCTTGGATCGTGCACAGATCAAGTAGGAGCTGGCTGAAGGGCGAGAAGACTTGAACAGAGAGCTCACGCGATCGACCGCTGAAATCATGATGAGGGTACGAACCGGGGCGCGAGCTTACGTGAGAGACGTGTCCGTGGCAACACGAGCTATTGCCATAACCCCTTTAAAATCAGTCTTCTCGCAGCGCAAAAGCATGCCGGGCAGGCCCGGAGCGGCTCAACCACTTGTTCGGCAATGACCCCCGGCGGCGGCCAGGCAGCGCCTCAGATGGGGGCAGGGCCGCCGGGTGAACCCTTACCCATCCGCGGCGACGCTAGAATCCGGCCGATGGTCATGACCGCCCCGACCGACGATCCGCTGGTGGCGCTGTTGGCGCAACTGCGTGCCGGTCGGCGCACCCAATCCGAATTCCTCCAGCTGCTGCTCAAATCGCGGGTCTGGCTGCTCATGACTGCGCAGTGGGACGGCCGCTCGGTGCCGGACGCCGCAACGCGCCTGCTGCTGGTTTCGGATCCGGGCGGCGAAGCCGTGGAGAACATCGCGGTATTCAGTGCCCGCGAGCGCGCCGTCGCCTTCCAGCCGCACGCGCCCGGCTTTCAGCCCGTGGAAATCGATGCGTTCATGGCATTCCTCGGCCTGCGCGACGGGCAGGGAATGATCGTCAATCCGCGCGACGAGCTGGGTTTTCGCCTGGCGCCGAAGGCGGCGAGCCAGGTGCGCGACGGGGCCTACAAGGTGCTGCAGGGGATGAAGACCGACAAGCCGGGCGGGAAGCCCGACGCCTAGACGGCGCGCACGGGCACGGCCTTTGTCAGCCGCGCCACAGGGTCCAGACACCGATCACGATGAATCCCGCGCCGGCGAGGCGCGTGAGCACTCTCGTGTTGATGTGCTGGGCGAGGAATCCGCCGGCCAGGACACCTATGCCCGCAGCCAGCACCAGCGCGCCGGCCGCGGCGAGGAACACGAGCCACCTGGACTGGGGGTTCTTTGCGGCGAACAGGAGTGTCGCAAGCTGGGTCTTGTCGCCCATCTCGGCGAGAAAGACGGTGGCGAACACGACGGCGAGGGTTTTGAGATCCATACGCTGGTGCCGGACTTGAGTTACTGACTCATCGGGCGCAGCTCCACCCGATGAGTCGATAACTCAAGTCCGGTACCGGCCATCAGCTGCTACCGTCTGGTTCGAGATAGGCGTAGCCGTTGAGCTCGCCCTCGTAGAACCGCTTCAACGCCTGGCTCTCGGCCACCGTCAGCCGGCCCTCGCGCACGGCGCGCTCGCAGTCGCGCGACAGCTTCGGGTGCAACTCGGCGACGTCGTACTCCATGTACTCGAGCACCTTGTTCGCCGTGTCGCCCTTGACGATTTCCTCGATCCACCAGCCGCCCTCGTCGTGCAGGCGGATGTGCACCACGTGCGTGTCGCCGAACAGGTTGTGCAGGTCGCCGAGCGTTTCCTGGTAGGCGCCGACCAGGAACGCAGCCAGGTAGTAGTCCTGCGTCGGGCATCAGGTCGTGCAGCTCGAGCGTGCGCTTGATGTCGCGCGGGCTGACGAAGCGGTCGATCTTGCCGTCCGAGTCGCAGGTGATGTCGGCGAGCACGCCGTTGCGCGTCGGCCGCTCGTTGAGGCGATGGATCGGCATGATCGGGAACAGCTGGCCGATCGCCCAGCTGTCGGGCAGCGACTGGAACACCGAGAAGTTGCAGAAGTAAGTGTCGCTGAGGATGGGCTCCAGGCCCTCGAGCTCCTCCGGCGGGTTGTCGAGCTTGCGGCAGTAGTCGCGCACCTTGGCGCAGGTGGCCCAGTACAGCCGCTCGGCGAGGCCGCGGAATTCCAGGCTCAGGTAGCCCAGGTTGAACATCTGCAGCGCCTGTTCGCGCGCCTGCAGGGCGTCGTGATAGCACTCCACCAGGCGTCGCTCGCTCACCGTGCGATACGCCTCGAACAGGTCCTGCACCGGTTGTGGCAGCTCGTCCGTGCCGCTGTAGTCCTGCTCGACGTTGCCGGCGACGCGGAACTTGTCGAGCGCCGAGTAACCCAGCGTATTGAAGATGAGCACGCTGTGATGCGCGGCGATGGCGCGGCCGGATTCGCTGATGATCATGGGATGCGGGATGTCGCGCGCATTGCAGACGCTGGCGATGCGGTAGACGACGTCGTTGGCGTACTCGTTGAGCGAGTAGTTCATCGAAGACTCGAACTTGGTGTTGCTGCCGTCGTAGTCCACGCCCAGGCCGCCGCCCACGTCGATGTACTGCAGCCCCGCGCCCATGAGCTTGAGCTCGGCATACACGTGCGCCAGCTCGTTGATCGCATCCTTCACGCGCCGGATGTCCTGCAGCTGGCTGCCCGGGTGGCAGTGCACGAGCTGCAGGCAGTCGAGCATGCTGCGCGCCTTGAGCGTCTCGAACAGCTCGAGAATCTCGGTGATGAACAGGCCGAACTTCGACTTCTCGCCCGCGGACTCGCGCCAGCGGCCCGCGCCCTCGCTCGCCAGTTTCACGCGTACGCCGATCTTGCGGGCGCACCTGGTTGCGCTCGGCGTGCTTGAGGATGAGCTGCAGCTCGGAGAAATTCTCGACCACCGGGATGATGGTGCGGCCGAGCTTGGTGGCGAGGATCACCGCCTCGATGTAGCTGTCGTCCTTGAAGCCGTTGCAGATGATGAGGCGCTCGCGCGTCGGCCTCGGTCAGGGCCATCACCGCGAGCAGCTCGGGCTTGGAGCCCACCTCCAGGCCGAAACCGTACTGCGCGCCGTAGCGATAGACCTCTTCGACCACCAGGCGCTGCTGGTTCACCTTGATGGGAAACACGGCGGCGTAGCGGTTCTTGTAGTCGTTTTCCGCGATCGCGCCGGCGAAGGCGTCGTGCAGGTGGCGCAGGCGATGCGCCAGGATGTCGGAGAAGCGCACCACCAGCGGTGCGCGCAGGTCGCGCGCCTCCAGGCCTTCCACGACCTCGAGCAGGTCGATCTCGCGCTGCGGGCTCATGTCGGGGCGAACCACGACGTGACCCTTGTCGTTGATGCCGAAGTAGCCCTTGCCCCAGGCCTGGACCTGGTAGAGGTCCGCCGAATCCTCGACCTTCCACGAGTGCCCCGGCATCAGCTTCTTGGCGGTGTTGTCCACGTCAGCGCTCTTCGCCTGTGTGCCTGGTAAAAAGTTGCGCGCACGATAGCAAAATGGCCCCAGAAGTAAATTATTGAAATGCAGGCGGGGCGCCGTCCTTCAGGCGGCGCCCGCGGCAATCGGCCGCGACGGGTCGCGGATCCATTCGCTCCACGAGCCGGCGTACAGCCGCGCGCCCGCCAGCCCCGCGATTTCCAGCGCGAGCAGATCGTGACAGGCGGTGACGCCCGACCCGCACATGCACACGGCCTGTGCGCTGGGCGCTCCGCCGAGCGTGCGCGACCAGCGCCGACGCAGTTCGGGCGCCGGCAGGAAACGGTTGTCGGCATCCAGATTGGTGGCGAAAGGATGGTTGCGTGCCCCTGGCACGTGTCCGGCCACCGGATCGATCGTCTCGTTCTGCCCGGCGAATCGATCCGCGCTGCGCGCGTCGATCAGGGCGATGTCGCCGCGCACCAGCGATTCGGCCACTGCCGCCGTCGTGAGCCAGGCGGCGGAACGGACCTGCGCCACGAATTGCCGCGCCGGACGCTTCGGGACGTTGGCGTCGACGGGCAATTGTGCGCGTTGCCAGGCAGCGAAGCCGCCGTCGAGTACCGCGACATCCGTGTGACCGACCCAGCGCAGCAGCCACCACAGCCTTGCCGCGTGGGCGCCGTTCGCCGCGTCATAAGCGATCACCTGCGAATCGTTGCCGATGCCCCACTGGCCCAGCCGCCCGGCAAGAGCTTCCGCATCGGGCAGGGGGTGCCGGCCGCTCGCAGCGCCGACCGGTGCTGACAGATCGTGGTCGAGATGCGCGTACTGCGCGCCGGGGAGGTGGCCCGCCTGCCAGGCGAGGCGTCCGGCGCCGGGATTGGCCAGATCGAAGCGGCAGTCGAGCAGCACCCAGCGCGGATCGGCCAGATTCGCCCGCAGCTCGAGTCGGCTGGATCAGCGTGGTGAATCTCTTCATGGGCGGCTCCCGGACGATGTCCTGCGCGATTATCGATCGATTCAACGCGCCGCGCGCGCACCATCCAGCCTTTCGTCACCTCGTGGCAGATGCTTACAATCTCGCCACATGGCTCTGGATCTGTATTGGGGCAGCGGCAGCAGGAGCACCAGTCCCCGCACATGCTCAAGCTCAACCCGCGCGGCCAGCTGCCGGTGCTCAAGGACGAGCCGCGGCTGTTCGGCCGCACGCCCGAGGAAGCGGGCACGATCATGCGGGTGATCTGCGAGTTCCAGAACAATGCCGAGCCGCAGGTCAGAAAGATCTCCGCCGCGGTGTTCGACGGCGCGCTCGCCAAACGCATGGACGAGATCACCGCGGCCGTGCACGCCGTCGGCAACGAGGCCCGGGTGATCGAGGCGCGCCTGAGTCATTGCGACTATCCCGCGCTCGCACGCTGGGTCACGCGTGTCGAAGCGCTGCCGGGCTACGAGCGCACGTATCCGCCGCACTGGCGCGAGCACGATCGAACGTAGCGTCCGCTTCACGCGTCGATTGCCTCGCGCGTGATCATCGCCAGTGGCAGCGCGCTCCCGCAGCGCCGGCGGCCGCCGGTAGTGGCATCGGCAGGGCCGTCTGTGTAACCTCGACGGCCTTCGAGGAGAAAGACGAGAAATCATGACCCAGCACAAGATTCACGTGGATTTTCCGGGCCGCATCGTGATCGTCGGCTTCGGCAGCATCGGCCAGGGCGTGTTGCCGCTGATCCTGCGGCACATCGGCAGCGTAAAACCGGAGCGCATCACCATCATCACTGCGGATGACGCGGGCAAGGCGATTGCCCAGAAACACGGCATCAAGTTCCTCAATCAACCGCTGACCCGCGACAACTACAAGCGCGTGCTGGATCCGCTGGTGGGCCGCGGCGATTTTCTGCTCAACGTCTCGGTGGACGTCTCGAGCATCGCGCTCATCAAGCTGTGCTGGGACAAGGGCGCGTTGTACCTCGATACCTGCATCGAGCCCTGGCCGGGCGGGTACACCGATCCGACCATCCCGGTATCACGGCGGACCAACTACGCACTGCGCGAGGAAGCGCTGCAGCTGCGCTCAGGCAATGCGCGCGCGCCCACGGCGGTGCTCACGCACGGCGCCAACCCCGGCCTGGTGTCGCACTTCGTCAAGCAGGCGATGATGAACATCGCCCGGGACGCGGGCGTCGATCCGGGCGACCCGTCGACGCGCGAGGAGTGGGGCAAGCTGGCCCACAAGCTCAACGTGAGCGTCGTGCACATCGCCGAGCGCGACACGCAGATCTCCAGCAAGCCCAAGGAGCTCGACGAATTCGTCAACACCTGGTCGGTGGACGGTTTCGTGAGCGAGAGTGCGCAGCCCGCCGAGCTCGGATGGGGCTCGCACGAACGCAACTTTCCGCGCGACGGCTCGCGGCACGACTTCGGCTGCCAGGCCGCGATCTATCTGAATCAGCCGGGCGCCGCGACCCGGGTGCGCACCTGGACACCGCAAGCGGGTCGCTTCCACGGCTTCCTGATCACCCACGGCGAATCGATTTCCATCGCCGACTACTTCACGGTCCGCGACGGCATGAACGTCAGCTACCGCCCGACCGTGCACTATGCCTATCACCCGTGCGACAACGCCGTGCTGTCGGTGCACGAGTTCGCCGGCAAGAACTGGCGGCTGCAGGATCGCAAGCGGATCATGATGGAGGACATCCTGCCGAAGGGCATCGACGAGCTCGGCGTGCTGCTCGCCGGACACAAGAAGAACGCATACTGGTACGGCTCGCAGCTCTCGATCGACGAGGCGCGCCAGCTCGCGCCGTACAACAACGCCACCAGCCTGCAGGTGACGGTGGCGTGCCTGTCGGGAATGATCTGGGCGATCGAGAACCCCAGCCGCGGGCTCACCGAGCCCGACGAGATGGACTACAAGCGCAATCTCGAGATCTGCATGCCCTATCTCGGGCCGGTGACCGGCGCGTACACGGACTGGAATCCGCTCTTCGACCGCGAGCGGCTGTTCCAGGAAGATCTCGACAAGTCCGATCCCTGGCAATTCAAGAACGTTCGCGTGTAGTGCCTGCTCCCTGACCAGGGTTTCGACCAGCGCTTCGATTTCCTTCGCGCGGCGGTCGCTCGGCGATCACGCACCGGCCTTGACGTAGCGCACCGCGACAATGGCGTACTCGCGTTCGCCGCCCGGCGCCTCGATCCGCACCGCATCGTCGACGCGTTTGCCGAACAGGGCGCGGCCCAGCGGAGAGTCCATGCTGATGTACTCGGGCGCCGCGTCTATTTCATCCGGTCCGACGATGCGCACCAGCCGCTCGCGCCCTTCGTCATCCTCTATTTCCACCCACGCGCCGAAATAGATTCGCGCCGGGTCCGAAGGCGGCTCGTCCACCACGACGATGCCCTCGAGACGCTTGCGCAGGTGCCGCACGCGCCGGTCGATCTCGCGCAGTTGCTTCTTGCCGTAGGTGTATTCGGCGTTTTCGGATCGGTCGCCCTGGGCCGCGGCCGCTGCCACGGCCTGCGTCACCTGCGGGCGCTGCACGCGCCACAAATGGTCCAGTTCCGCCTTGAGGCGCTGCGCCCCTTCGGCGGTGATGTACTTGGAGCCCGGTTTCACCGGGGCGCGATACCGGCCCATATCTGCGTCCTTGGAAACGTCAACGACAGGTCAAAATCTGCGGAAATACCTGAACCGGCAGGGTTTTGTGCAACTGATCACAGTTCTCGGCCGGCCCAGTCACTAGATTGCCTCGCCATGGGCGTCAAGTACTACACCCACTTTCTGATGAACGAGCAGCCGGCGAACGTGAGCGAATTCACCGGCGTCGTGGAGCTGAACCAGGTACCCCGCGCCACCAACGATCTCGAGGACGTGGCGGCGATCCTGGCGCGCGGCCTGGACGTCAATTCGGACGACATCCGCATTTTGCACTGGTCGCGAGTGCACTGAATCCCCTAGCGGACTTACCTTCCCTTCATCAAGTCCGCTTCTCTGACCCCAGGTCTACAAAACCTGGGGTTTTTTTTTGCATGGTCAGACGTTCTGCAGCATCGTGACGCAGAAGAAGGTGTCTCGGGCGCGTGCTTTCGGGAACGCCGTGAATCCGTCCCTGGAGGCTCCGGCGCGAACGTCCTGTTCGCGACGGTCCCGAAAGCACGCGCCCGAGACACCTTCTTCTGCGTCACCATGCTGGAGAGGCTTCTGGTCATGCCTTCGTTCAAGGATCACTTTTCCGGCGGCGCGCGCGGCTATTCCGCGTACCGGCCGGGCTATCCGCAGGAGCTGTTCTCGTGGCTGGCGAGGCTCCCGGCGGAACGCGAGCTCGCCTGGGATTGCGCCACCGGCAATGGCCAGGCGGCGGCGGGTCTCGCCCCACACTTCACGCGCGTCGTCGCATCGGACGCCAGCGCGCAGCAGATCGCCAATCGGCGCGAACATCCCGGCATCGAATATCTCGTGGCGCTCGCCGAGGCCAGTGCGCTGCGCGAGCGCAGCTGCGACCTGGTCACCGTCGCACAGTCCGCGCACTGGTTCGACTTCGAGCGCTTCTACGCCGAGGTGCGCCGGGTGGCGAAGCCGCGCGGTGTGCTCGCCCTGTGGACCTATTCGATGTTTCGCGTCGACCCGGCGTGCGACGCGCTCGTCGATCGCTTCTACGAGGACGTGATCGGTCCGTACTGGCCGCCGGAGCGCCGGCATGTCGAGTCGGGTTATGCCACGCTGCCGTTTCCCCTCGAGGAGATCGCGGCGCCGCGCATCGACCTCACCACAGACTGGAATCTCCACCAGGTGATCCGCTACCTGGGTACGTGGTCGGCGGTGCAGCGCTACAGGAAACAGCACGGCGAGGATCCGGTCGGCGAACTGGAGCCCGCGCTCGCGGTCAGTTGGGGGTCCCCGGACCAGCCCAGGCGTGTGACCTGGCCCGTGCACCTGCGTGTCGGGCGGGTGTGACGATCCGGCGCCGCCTCGCGCGAGCTGCTCGCGCGCATCGCCAATACCCTATACTTCGCGCCTTTTATGGCGGCCGGCCGGTGGCATCGCGCACCGGGCCGACTTGAACCTACGCACAGGACCCACAATGAACAGGCTCATCATGGCCATCGCCTCCGCATCCGTCGCTGCCGGTGCAGCAAGCTCGCCTGCGTCCACTCCGTCCCGCGCCGACTCCGGGATGGTGCTCGGCTCCGGTCTCGACGCGGCCGGTTACGACACCAAGGTCCGGCCTCAGGATGACCTGTTCCGGCACGTCAACGGCGAATGGCTCCGGACCGCGCAGATTCCGCCGGACAAGTCCAACTACGGCGCGTTCACGGCCCTCGACGACAAGGCCCAGGCGGACTTGCGCGCGATCATCGAGGAGGCCGCGGCGGCGTCCCACCGGCCCAGGGGATCGGACGCGCAGAAGGTCGGCGATTTCTATACCAGTTTCATGGATACCGCGCGCGTGGATGCACTCGGCCTCGAGCCGCTGAAGAAGGAGCTGGCGCGCGTCGACGCGCTGGCCGACAAGCGAGACCTGGTGCGCTACACCGGCGTGGCGCAGCGGCTGGGCATATCGAACCCGATCGGCTTTTACGTCGCGCAGGACGAGAAGAACACCACCGCCTACATTCCGATCGTCGTGCAGAGCGGACTGTCGCTGCCGGATCGCGACTACTACCTGAAGGCCGAGCCCAAGTACGTGGGTATCCGCGACAAGTATGTCGCTTACGTCACGCGGCTCGCCGAGCTGGCCGGCATTGCCGATCCCGCGGGCGCCGCCAGGCGGATTCTCGCGCTCGAGACCCGCTTCGCCGAGGCGCAGTGGACGCGCGTGCAGAGTCGCGATGCGATCGCCACGTACAACAAGCACACGCTGGCGAGCGCCGGTGCGCTGACGCCCGGGCTCGACTGGGGCGGCTTCATGGCAGCGGCGGGCGTGCAGGCGCCGGAATTCATCGTCAGCCAGCCGAGTTTCTTCACCGCGCTCGGCAAGGCGTTCGCGGAAGTGCCGCTCGACGATTGGCGGTTGTATCTCAAGTACAAGCTCGTCAATGAGTACGCGCCCTCCCTGAGCGCGCCGTTCGTCGATGCGCACTTCGACTTGTACGGCCGCACTCTCAAGGGCATCCAGGAGAACCGGCCGCGCTGGAAGCGCGCCGTGGAAGCGGTCGACAACACCATGGGCGAGATCGCCGGGCGGCTGTACGTCGAGCGACACTTCAAGCCGGAAGCCAAGCGGCGCATGGACGAGCTGGTCGCCAACCTGATCAAGGCGTACGAGATCTCGATCGACGAGCTCGATTGGATGAGCCCCGCGACCCGGAAGCAGGCGCGCGCCAAGCTCGCGAAGTTCACGGTCAAGATCGGCTACCCGGACAAGTGGAAGGACTACTCGAAGCTCGCGATCGCCGCCGACGACCTGGTCGGCAACCTGCTGCGCTCCGCGGCGGTGGAGCACCAGCGCGGCCTCGACAAGCTCGGCAAGCCGATCGACCGCAGTGAATGGCTGATGACGCCGCAGACCGTCAATGCCTACTACTACCCGCCGATGAACGAGATCGTGTTCCCGGCGGCGATCCTGCAGCCGCCTTTCTTCAACGTCGCGGCCGACGATGCAGTGAACTACGGCGGCATCGGCGCCGTGATCGGCCACGAGATCAGCCATGGCTTCGACGATCAGGGCCGGCGCTACGACGGCGACGGCAACCTGCGCGACTGGTGGACGGCGGACGACGAGACGCGCTTCAAGGAACGCGCCGCCGGCCTGGTCGCGCAGTATTCGGCCTTCAATCCGATCGACGACCAGCACGTCAACGGCGAGCTGACGCTCGGCGAGAACATCGGCGACCTGTCGGGTCTGGCCGTGGCCTTCAGGGCCTATCAGCTCTCGCTCGGTGGCAAGCCGGCGCCGGTAATCGACGGATTCACCGGCGAACAGCGCTTCTTCATGGGCTGGAGCCAGGTATGGCGGCGCAAGTATCGCGACGAGGAATTACGCGTGCGCCTGGTCACCGACCCGCACAGCCCGAGCGAGTACCGCGCCAACGGCATCGTCAGCAACCTGTCCGAGTTCTATCGCGCCTTCGACGTGAAGCCGGGCGACAAGCTCTACCGGCCCCCGGAGCAGCGCGTCGAGATCTGGTGAGTTGGGCTGGGCTGCCCGCCAATGCCGGCATGTCCAGCACAGGAGTTGTCCATGAATAGAGTGACTTTGCGAGCCGTCTTTCTGGGGCTGTCTGCGGCGTTGATGCTGTCCGGCTGCGGCTACAACACGCTGCAATCGCAGGATGAGCAGGTCAAGAGCGCCTGGTCGGAAGTGATCAACCAGTACCAGCGCCGCGCCGACCTCGTGCCCAACCTGGTCAACACCGTGCGCGGCGCCGCTGCGCAGGAGCGCGGCGTTCTCGAAGCGGTGACCAACGCGCGCGCGCGTGCGAGTGCGATCCAGGCCACTCCCGAGCTCATCAACGATCCGGAGGCATTTCGCCAGTTCCAGCAGGCCCAGGGCGAGCTGACCAGCGCGCTGTCGCGCCTGCTCGTGACGGTGGAGGCGTATCCGCAGTTGCAGTCGATCCAGGCGTTTCGCGATCTGCAGGCGCAGCTCGAGGGTGTGGAAAACCGCATCGCGGTGGCGCGCAAGCGCTACATCGAAGCGGTGCAGGGCTACAACACCACGGTGCGTTCGTTCCCCAGCAATCTCACGGCCAAGCTGTTCGGTTTCGAGGTGAAGGCCAATTTCACTGTCGAGAACGAGCGCGCGATCTCGACCGCGCCGCCGGTCGACTTCAGCATCCCCGCGCCGCAGCCGCAACCCGGACCGGCCGAGCCTCCCGCGACACCGCCTGAGAGCTGAGCGGCGGGAACTCGCCCACCGGGGTATCGCGCGCCGTGAAGAGTTTCGCTCCGCGTGCAGCGCTGTTCGCGGCGGCGCTCGCACTCATCGGTGCGCGCGCAGCCCTTGCGCAGATCGCCGTGCCGCCGCTCGAGGCGCGCGTCACGGATCAGACGGGCGCCCTCGATGCCGATCAGCGCGCGGCGCTCGAAGAGAAACTGCGAGCGTTCGAAGCGCGCAAGGGCAGCCAGATCGCGGTGCTCATGGTGCCGAGCACCGAGTCCGAAGACCTCGCCGATTTCGGCATCCGCGTGGCGGAGGCCTGGAAGCTCGGCCGCAAGGGCATCGACGACGGCGCCATCCTGCTCGTCGCCAGGAACGACCGGCGCATGCGCATCGAGGTCGGCTACGGACTCGAAGGCGTGATCACCGATGCCACGAGCCGGCGGATCATCGACGAAACGCTCGCCCCGCGCTTTCGCGCCGGGGATTTCTACGGCGGCATCGATGCCGCTCTCGATCAGATGATCCGTCTGATCGATGGCGAGCCCTTGCCCGAGCCCGCGCCGCGCTGGTCCGGCTCACCCTCGATCGGCGACTACCTCCCGATATTGTTCTTCGCCATCGTGGTGCCCGCTTTGTTCCTGCGGCGGGTGCTCGGCCGGCTCGGCGGCTCATTCGCGAGCGGAGCCCTGGCCGCGGGGATCATCTGGGTCCTGACGAAAGTCATCGGACTCGCCATCGCCGTCGGTCTCGGCGCATTCGCGCTGACGATGATTTTCGGCGGCCTGGGTGGACCGCGCCGGTGGTCGAGTCACGGGCGCGGCGGGCGCGGCGGCTGGGGCGGTGGTTTCGGTGGCGGCGGGTTCGGTGGTGGCGGCGGCGGTGGCTTCGGCGGTGGTGGCGGTGGCTTCGGCGGCGGCGGCGCGTCGGGAGGATGGTGACATGAACCTCATCCGCCTCTTCCGGCACGCGTTCCGGTTCAACTGGCAGACCCGGCGTCGGTTTCCGCCGACAGCCCTCGATGCAATCGAGCGCGAGACCAGCGCCGCCGAGCAGCAGCACAGCGGCGAGATCCGCGTCGTCATCGAAACCCGGCTCGATGCGCCGGCGCTGTGGCTGGGGGTGACGCCGCGGCAACGGGCGCTGGACCTGTTTACCCGCCACCGCGCGTGGGACACCGAACTCAACAACGGCGTACTGATCTATGTGTTGATGGCGGACCGCGACGTCGAGATCGTCGCCGATCGCGGTTTCAACGGGCGGGTGAGCGACGCGGAATGGGAAGCAGTGTGCCGGTTGATGGAGGGCGAGTTCCGGGCCGGGCAGCACGTGGCCGCGGTGATCGCGGGCATCCGCGCGGTCAGCGGCCTCATCGCGCGGCATTTCCCGCCGCAGCCGGGCAACCGCAACGAGCTTCCCGATGCCCCGATTCTGTCGTGAAATGCCATAATCCCGCCATGCCACGCTCGCTCGCGCGCATCACCCTGGCCCTTTCCCTTGCCGCCGTCAGCCTCTCGGGCTGCTCCCTGTTCGGCCAACCCTTCTTCAAGCGGGCGGCCGACAAGAAGGAGGCCGAACAGCCAGCCGAGCCGGTGGGGCTGCCACCGATCGCCACGCACCGTTTCGAATTCGACCCCGCCCGCGAGGAAGTCCTCGGGCTGATCCAGAAGACCGTCGTGGGCGCGGACGACACGCTTCCGGACATCGCGCGGCGCTTCAACATCGGCTATGAGGAAATCATGCGGGCCAATCCCGGGGTCGATCCCTGGCTGCCCGGCGCCGGCCGCGAGATCGTCCTGCCGACGCGCTTCGTCCTGCCCAACGCGCCGCGCGAAGGCATCGTGATCAACGTGCCGGCGATGCGCCTGTTCTACTTCCCCGCGCACAAGAAGGATGAGCCCGCGGTCGTCTACACCTATCCGATCGGCATCGGCAAGGTGGGCTGGGCAACGCCGGAAGGCGTCACCAAGATCATCGCGCACACCAAGGACCCGACCTGGCGGGTACCGGTGTCGATCCGCAAGGAGCACCTGGAAAATGGCGACGAGCTGCCGCCCGTCGTGCCGCCCGGACCGGACAATCCGCTCGGCAGCTATTCGTTCACGCTCGGCTGGCCGAGCTACCTCGTGCACGGCACCAACAAGCCCTACGGCGTCGGCATGCGCTCCAGCCATGGCTGCATCCGTCTGTATCCGGAGGACATCGAACACCTGTTCGAGGCTGTTCCCATCGGCACCCAGCTGCGGGTGGTCAACCAGCCGTTCCTGATCGGCCACGACGGCCAGGACGTGGTGATGCAGTCCTACGGCGTTCTCGAGGATGACAAGCGCGCCTGGGACAAGGCGCGGCGCAAGATGATCGAGAAGGCGATTTCCACCAACACGCGCAAGGTGCTCAAGGAGCGCGGCCTGACGGTCGACTGGGTGCGGGTGGATGCGCTGGCGCACGAATCGCTCGGCGTGCCGGTGTCGATCATCGCTCCGGACGCGACCACCGAAGGCGTGCTGCTCGCGGCCCGCAAGGTCGAGAACGTGGTACCGGAAGGCGCCAACTGGGACGGCGTCGTCGAAGTCGACGAGGTGAAGTTCCAGGAGATGTTGTCCGATCGCGAGCCGGCCGGCGCCGGTACGCAATCCTTGCCGCGCTGAGCGGTGGCGGCCTCGAGACATCGCGTGTCTCGGGCGGGCGTTTCCAGGAACGCCGTAAACCCATCCATGGGGGCTTGCGAGAAAAACATCCTGTTTTTCACGGTCCTGGAAACGCCCGCCCGAGACACGCGATGTCTCGAGGCCGCTGCGGGCCGGCACACGAGGAAATTAGATGCGAACTGTGTTGGCTGGGCTCGCGTTGAGTGTGTTGGGCGTGTTGTCCTGTGTTGCGTCGGTCGCGGCTGCGGCGCCCGCCGTGCATGCGACGCGCGACCCTCACTCCTACGCGAATCCCGAGGCGGTGCGCGTGGAGCACGCGGATCTCGCGCTCGACGTGGATTTCGACGCGCGGCGTTTGAGCGGCGCCGTCGACCTGCGCGTGCGCCGCGCGGACCCGCAGGCGCGCGAGCTGGTGCTGGACACTCGCGACCTGGTGATCCGCAAGATCTGGCTCGTGGACGGCAAACAGCTCACACCGCTCGAATTTCAGCTCGATCCGCGCGATCCGATCACCTTCCGCTTGGCGCCGCCGCCGCGAATGTCGTAGATGCCGGTCGCCGCGGCGCGGCGGATCTCCGAGAGCGAGTACTCGTCGAAGGTCGCCGACGCGCGCGGGGCGGTTCTGGGCGTCGCGTCCATCAGTAGGCTCCGGCATGGTCGACGTGGAAATTGTAGAGCTTGCGGGCCGAGCCGTAGCGCCTGAACTCGGCCGGATCGATCTCGCCTTCGAGGCCGGCGCGCTTCGAGAATGTCGTGCAGCGCCTGTCTAGTGCTCGTCCCGCATCGGCTTCTCGATGCAGTCGGCGCCGAGGCTCTTGACCTCGCCGCGCACGAAGAGCCGCGCCTCGTAGATCGAATCGCCGAGCGCATCGCCGGCATCGCCGAAGACGACGAGATTGCCGGCCTGCGCCATGAAGGCGCTCATGTGGCCGACCTAGCCTCTGACGACGATGTCGATGCCCTTCATCGAGATGCCGCAGCGCGAGGAGGCGTTGCCGTCGATGAGCGAGCAGGCCGCCGCGGCCGGTGGCGCCGGCCGACTGGCTGGCGTCGCCCGTCGACATGGACGAAGCCGGACATCATGTTTTCGGCGACGCCGGCGCCGGCGCTGCCGTGGACGATGACGGTCGCCTGCTTGTTCATGCCGGCGCAGTAGTAGCCGACCGGGCCGTTGATCTCGACGGTGACCGGCGCATCGAGGCCGGCGGCGACCGCGTGGGCGCCGGCGGGTTGTCGATCGACCCAGTGGCGCTCGTTGGTGTCGGGCCGGAGCCGGTGCAGCGCCGCGTTCAGCTCGCGCAGCGGCGTGACGGCGAGATCGACATTCGGCATGGTCAGCGTTCCCAGAAATAGACGGTGGCGGGCTCGGGCTCCCAGACCGCGCGCCTTCTCGATGCCGGGCAGGCCGGCGAGCGCGCGGTATTCGGAGCCGAAGGCGACGTAGCGGTCGGTCTCGGCCATCACCGCCGGCTTGCAGGCGATGCCGTCGCGCAGCACGCCGAAGCCGTTCTCGGTGCCGACGACGAAGGTGTAGAAGCCGTCGAGATCGTCGAGGCTGGCCTTCAGCGCCTCGCCGAGCGACATGCCCTGGCGCATCTGCCAGGTGAGATAGGCGGCGGCGACCTCGGTGTCGTTCTCGGTCTCGAAGGTGAAGCCCTCGCGCACGAGGATGCGGCGGAGGTTGTTGTGGTTGGACAGCGAGCCGTTGTGGACGAGGCACTGGTCGGGGCCGGTCGAGTAGGGATGCGCGCCGTCGGTGGTCACCGCCGACTCGGTCGCCATGCGGGTATGGCCGATGGCGTGGGTGCCGGCCATGGCGCCGAGGCCGAAGCGCTCGGCGACCTTCTCCGGCCGGCCGACCTCCTTGTAGAGCTCCATGCGGTGGCCGCGGCCGACGAGATCGATCGTCCGGCGCCTCGCGGGCGAGCCAGTCGGCGACGCTCGGCACGCCGTCATCGTCGGTGACGACGACGACGGCGTGGGTGTCGTGGAGGGCGACGTTGGCGTCGGGGAAGGCGCGGCGATGCGCGTCGACCGCCGCTGCGATCGTCGGCCGGCGCTTGCCGCGGAGCGTGAACTTGGTCCGCCGCCTTGCCCTCGCCATAGACGGCGAAGCCCGCACTGTCCGGCCCGCGGTCGGACAATGTCGCGAGCATGCCGCGGTCAGCCGGCCGAGCTCGGGCTCGAGCGTGGGATCCTTCAGGAAGAGGCCGACGATGCCGCACATGGCAGGAAATCTCCGGATAATGCGGCCTTCATTATGCTACGGGCGCGCGCTGTGCGTCAACCGACGTGAAATAAAATTTCCTGTGGGGTAAACGTCAACTGCGCGGATAGATGATGATCGACAGATAGGTCATCGGCCGCTCGACCAGCTCCTCCGGGCCGTGCGGCGCGCCGGCATCGAAGAACAGCGCGTCGCCGGGCGCCATGCGGATAGAGCTTGTCGGCGTGGCGGTAAACCACCTTGCCGGTGAGCATGTAGATGAACTCGACGCCGTCATGCTGGAACAGCGCATAGGGCTCGGCGTCCTCGCTGAGGGTGATCAGATAGGGCTCGACGACGATGTCGCCGGAGAGCGAGTGGCCGAGCAGCTCGTAGCGGTGGCCCGACTTGGTGCCGCGGCGCTCGATCAGCACGCCCTGCCCGGCGCGGACATAGGAGCAGTCGCGGCGCTCCTCGAAATCGGCGAAGAAGCTCGTCAGCGGCACGTTGAGCGCGCGGGCCAGCGCCTGCAGCGTCGAGAGCGAGGGCGAGGTGCCGCCGTTCTCGATCTTCGACAGCATGCCCGGCGACAGCCCGGCCTCGGCCGCCAGTTCGGTCGCGGTGAGCTGGAGGCGCTGGCGCAGCAGCCTGCACCCTCCGGCCGATCGAGACTTCGAGCTTGAGCTCGCCGGTGGTCGGCGCGTTGGAGCCGGTGGCGAGGGGCGCCGTCTCGCCGCGCAGCTGCCGGCGGCGTGGGGGCGAAGCGTGGCGTCGCCGCGCGTGCGTGCCGCGCCTTGGCGTTGGCGCGAGCTTTGTCGCGTCGCCATCCCGCCTCCATTCCGCGCGCCTTTCTCGCCGTCACCGGATCGGGCCGAAGACTCCTAGCATGTTCGGCCGGAGTGCCGCCTCAGCGCAAGTCTCAGCCGCGTCAGTCCGCGTGCTGTCTCGCTCGGCGGCTCGCCGAAGGCCCGCCGATAGGCGCGGCTGAACTGGCTCGCCGAGCCGAAGCCGGTCGCGACGCCACGTCGAGCACCGGCAGCGTGGTCTCGCGGAGAGCTGGCGGGCGCGGTCGAGCCGGAGGCAGCGATAGTGCGCGTGGATGCCGCGGCCGAGATGGTGGCGGAACAGCCGCTCGAGCTGGCGGAGCGAGACGCCGGCCGCGCGGGCGAGCGCCGCGCGCGGCAGCGGCGTCTCGAGGTTCGCCTCCATGGCGCGCAGGACGCCGAGCAGCTTCTCGTCGGTGACGCCGAGGCGGTAGCGGAGATCCATGCGCTGCGGCCCCATGCCCTCGCGGATGTGGGTGTGCAGGAACCAGTCGCCGACCGAGGCGGCGAGCTCGCGGCCGTGGTCGCGGGCGATCAGCGCCACCATCATGTCGAGCGCCGAGACGCCGCCGGAGCAGGTGATGCGGTCGCCGTCGATCTCGAACAGCGACGGCACCACCTCGACATCGGGGAACGCCTCGCGGAAGGCCGGCGCATGCTCCCAGTGGAGCGTGGCGCGGCGGCCGTCGAGCAGACCGGCCCTGGCGAGGACATAGGGCCCGCCGGAGATGCCGCCGATGGCGACGCCGCTTGCGGGCGAGTCGCCGCAGCCAGGCGAACGTGGCGCGGTCGTCGAAGGTCGCCGGATTGCCGCCGGCGCAGACGAAGACCATGTCGGCCGCGCGGTCGGCGATCGGTGCCGCAATCGGGGATGATGGCGACGCCGTTCGAGGCAGCGACCGGCTTGCCGCCGGGCGCGGCGTGCCACCAGCGGTAAAGCTCCTTGCCGGAGATGCTGATTGGCGGCGCGCAAGCGGCTCGACCGCCGCCGCGTAGGACATCAGCGCGAAGCCGGGCACGAGCAGGAAGCCGACCGGGTTGCGGCGTTTCGGCAGCGGCGAGTGCGGCCCGGGCTGATCTGCTTGCGCTCATGGCGCAAAATGTCAAGCAAGCGTCGCGAAATGTCAATCGACCGCGACGGCCGCGGCGCAAGATGTGCGCCATGCGCTATTCGGCTCGAAGCCTCCTCGCCAATGCGCTCACCGGCAATCGCGGCTGGAAGCCGGTCTGGCGCGAGCCCGAGCCGAAGCCCGCATACGACGTCGTGATCGTCGGCGGCGGCGGGCACGGGCTCGCCACCGCCTACTACCTCGCCAAGGAGCACGGCATCACCAATGTCGCGGTGGTCGAGAAGGGCTATCTCGGCTCCGGCAATGTCGGGCGCAACACCACGATCGTCCGCTCGAACTACCTGCTCCCCGGCAACATCCCGTTCTACGAATGGTCGATGAAGCTGTGGGAGGGGCTGGAGCAGGACCTCAACTACAACGCCATGGTCAGCCAGCGCGGCGTGCTCAACCTCTTCCACTCCGACCCGCAGCGCGACGCCTATGCCCGGCGCGGCAACGCCATGCGGCTGCACGGCGTCGATGCCGAGCTGCTCGACCGCGAGCAGGTGCGCGACGCTCGTGCCCTTCGTCGATTTCGACAATGCCCGCTTTCCCGATCCGCGGCGGCCTGCTGCAGCGGCGCGGCGGCACGGTGCGCCACGACGCGGTCGCCTGGGGCTATGCGCGCGGCGCCGACAGCCGCGGCGTCGACATCATCCAGAACTGCGAAGTGACCGGCTTCCGCATCGAGAACGGCCGCATCGTCGGCGTCGAGACCGAGAAGGGCTTCATCGGCGCGAAGAAGGTCGGCGCTCGCCTGCCGCCGGCAACTCGTCGCGCGTCGCGGCGATGGCGGGCCTGCAGGCTGCCGATCGAGAGCCACGTCCTCCAGGCCTTCGTCACCGAGGGCGTGAAGCCGCTCATCGACGTGGTGATGACCTTCGGCGCCGGGCATTTCTATGTCAGCCAGTCCGACAAAGGCGGGCTCGTCTTCGGCGGCGACATCGACGGCTACAATTCCTACGCCCAGCGCGGCAATCTGCCGGTCGTCGAGGATGTCGTGCGAGGGCGGCATGGCGCTGATGCCGGTGATCGGGCGCCTGCGCATCCTGCGCTCCTGGGGCGGCCTCATGGACATGACCATGGACGGCTCGCCGATCATCGATCTGCACGCCGGTCGAGGGCCTCTATCTCAATGCCGGCTGGTGCTATGGCGGCTTCAAGGCGACGCCGGCCTCGGGCTGGTGCTTCGCCCATCTGATCGCCAACGACGAGCCGCACCCGCTCGCCGCCGCCTATCCGCCTCGACCGCTTCGCGCGCGGCCGCGTGATCGACGAGAAGGGCATGGGCGCCCAGCCCAACCTGCATTGAGGCCAGACCATGCGCATCAACTGTCCCTATTGCGGTGAGCGGGCCTGGAGGAGTTCACCTATCGCGGCGACGCCACCGTCACGCGGCCCGGAGCCTCGAGCCGCGGCGCCGAGCAAGCCTGGGTCGACTACGTCTATCTCCGCGACAACCCCGCCGGGCTGCACCGCGAGCATTGGTATCACAGCCAGGCTGCCATGCCTGGCTGGTGGTGACGCGCGATATGACGCACGCATGAGATCATCAGCCGTCGAGTTCGCGCGGGAAGGGGGCCTGAAGCATGGCGCCATCGCCATCGCAGCCTCATCGCATCGCGACCGGCGGCCTCATCGACCGCACGCCGCACGCTCTCCTTCACCTTCGACGGCGATGAGATGACCGGCCATCCCGGCGACACGCTCGCCTCGGCGCTGCTCGCCAACGGCGTGCGCCTGGTCGGCCGCTCCTTCAAATATCACCGCCCGCGCGGCATCCTCACGGCGGGCTCCGAGGAGCCGAACGCGCTGGTCGAGCTCCGCATCGGGCGCGCGGCGCGAGCCCAACACCCGCGCCACCACCATCGAGCTTTACGACGGGCTCGACGCCGCGAGCCAGAACCGCTGGCCGTCGCTCAAGCTCGATCTGCTCGCGGTCAACCAGCTCTTCGCGCCGATCTTCGGCGCGGGCTTCTACTACAAGACCTTCATGTGGCCGGCCGTCGTTCTGGGAGAAGCTCTACGAGCCGGCCATCCGCCGCGCCGCCGGCCTCGGTCGCGCCGCGACGCGCCCGACCCCGACCATTACGAGAAGGCGAACGCCTTCTGCGACGTGCTGGTCATCGGCGGCGGCGCGGCAGGGCTTGCTGCGGCGCTCGCTGCCGCGCGGTCCGGCGCGCGGGTGATCCTGTGCGAGGAGGATTTCCGCCTCGGCGGGCGGCTCCTTGCCGAACGCTGCGAGATCGACGGCGCGCCCGGCGCTCGAGTGGGTGACGGCCGCCGAGGCCGAGCTCGAAGCCTGCCCGATTGCCGCATCATGCGGCGCACCACCGTGGTCGGCGTCTATGACGGCGGGACCTATGCCGCGCTCGAGCGGGTCAACGACCATGTGCCGGTGCCGCCGCGAGCATGAGCCGCGCCAGCGCCTGTGGCGCATCGTGGCGAAGCGCGCGGTGCTCGCCGCCGGCGCGATCGAGCGGCCCATCGTGTTCGGCGACAACGACCGCCCCGGCGTCATGCTGGCCGGCGCCGTGCGCAGCCTATGTCAACCGCTTCGGCGTGGCGCCGGGAAGGCGCGCCGTCGTCTTCGCCGACAATGACGACGCCTTCCGCACCGCCGCCGACCTGGCGGACGCCGGCGTCGAGGTGGCGGCGCTGGTCGACGCGCGAAGAATTCTCGCCGAGCGCGCTGGCCGCGGCAGAGAGCGCAAGAGCACGCTATCTCGCGGGCGCCGCCATCGACGCGAGTGCGCGGTCGGTCAGAGCGTCAAAGGCGTCGAGATCACCGATGCTAACGGCAAGATCGACCGCATCGATTGCGATCTCCTCGCCGTGTCGGGCGGCTGGAACCCGACAGTGCATCTCACCACCCATCTCAACGGCAGGCCGGTGTGGAGCGAGTGCCTCTCGGCGCTCGTTCCCGGCAAGCTGCCTCCCGGCATGAGCGTCGCCGGCGCGGCCGCAGGGCAATTCGGCCTCGCCTCGTGCCTAGCCGGCGGCGACGAAGCCGGGCGCTGAAGCCGCCAAGGCTTGCGGCTTCACGGCACGGCCCGCGGCCGCTCCCAGCGCCAAGGATCGAAGCGCTTACGGCGAGCCCGCTCTGGCACGTGGCTAACAGCCGCGGCAAGGCCTTCGTCGACTTCCAGAACGACGTCGACGTCTCGGACGTGAAGCTCGCCGCGCGCGAAGGCTTCCGCATCCCCGAGCATCTCAAGCGCTACACCACGCTCGGCATGGCGACCGACCAGGGCAAGATCGGCGAATCTCAGCGGCTCGGCCGTGCTCGCCAACGTCACCGGCCGCTATATCGCCGCGGTCGGCACCACCACCTTCCGCCCGCCCTTCACGCCCGTCGCCATCGCGCGCCTTTGCCGGTCACCATCGCGGGCAGGACTTCCGCCCGGCGCGGCTCGCGCCCGTCGCATCGATGGGCCAAGGAGCAGGGCGCGGTCTTCGTCGAGACCGGCCCTTGGCTCCGCGCGCTCTATTACCCCAAGGCGGGCGAGGAGCCGCAGGACGCGGTCAACCGCGAGGTGGCGAATGTCCGCGAGCGGGTCGGCATCTGCGACGTCTCGACCCTCGGCAAGATCGACGTGCAGGGGAGCGACGCCGGCACCTTCCTCGATCGCGTCTACGCCAACACCTTCTCGACGCTCCCGGTCGGCAAGGCCCGCTATGGGCTGATGCTGCGCGAGGACGGCTTCGTTCTCGACGACGGCACGACCGCGCGGCTCGCGCGACGACCATTACTTCATGACCACGACCACGGCCAACGCGGTCAAGCGTCATGCAGCATCTCGAATTCTGCCAGCAATGCCTCTGGCCCGAGCTCGACGTCGAGATGGTGTCGGTGACCGAGCAATGGGCGCAGTTCGCCGTCGCGGGTCCACACGCGCGCGAGGTGCTGCAACGCGTGGTCGACCCCGGCGCACGATATCTCGAACGAGGCCTTCCCTTATCTTGCCGTGGGCGAGGTGAGCGTGTGCGGCGGCACGCCGGCGCGCCTCTTCCGCCTCTCCTTCTCTGGCGAGCTGGCTTACGAGATCGCGGTCCCGGCGCGCTTCGGCGATGCGCTGGTGCGCGCGATCATGGAGGCTGGCGCGCCGTTCGGCATCGCGCCCTACGGCACCGAGGCGCTCGGCGTGCTGCGCATCGAGAAGGGCCACCCGGCCGGCGGCGAGCTGAACGGCCAGACCACGGCGCACGATCTCGGCTTCGGCAAGATGCTCTCGACCAAGAAGGACTTCATCGGCCGCTTCATGGCGGCGCGCCCCGCTCTGACCGATCCCGGCGCGTCCGACTCTGGTCGGGCTCAAGGCCAGTCGAGCCGGGAGCGAGCGCTTCGCGCCGGCGCGCATCTCCTGCCGCAAGGCGCCGAGCCCACCGCCGCGAACGATCAGGGCTATGTCACCTCGATCGCCTTCTCGCCGTCGCTCGGCCATTGGCTCGGCCTCGGCCTCCTTGCGCGCGGGCCTGAGCGCCACGGCGAGATCGTGCGCGCTCTACGATCCCGTGCGCGGCGGCGATCTCCTCGCCGAGGTTCGGCCGCCCTGCTTCATCGATAAAGAAGGGGCGCGCCTCCGTGTCTAGCCCTCTCAAAGCCAAGTCGGCGCTTGCCGGCGTCGCCGTCCCCGGCCGCTATCGGCAGGACCCATGGCGAGGCGGGCGTCGTCATCACCGAGCGCATTGGCCTTGGCCTCGCCACCGTCGCTGCGCGCAAGGGCAAGACGCGACGCGCTGAAAGCGGCTGTGGCGGCGGCCTATGGCGTCGATCTGCCGGGAAGCTCGCGCATCGCCCAAGGGTCTGCGGTGAGTTTCATCGGCTATGGACCGGGCCAATGGCTTGCTGTTTCTGAAAGCCTCGCCAACGAAGAGCTCGCGCGCGAGCTCTCAGCGAAGCTCGCAGGCCTCGCGTCGATCTCGGACCAGAGCGGTGGCAGGACGGTGCTGAGGCTGAGCGGACCGCATGCCCGCGACGTTCTCGCCAAGGGCCTTCCAATCGATCTCGACCCGCGCGTCTTCCCTCTCGGCAGCGCCGTTACGAGCGTGATCTCGCATATGGGCGTGCAGCTCTGGCAACTCGACGATACGCGGAGCTACGACATCGCCATCTTCCGCAGCCTGTCGGAGAGCTTCTGGCGCTGGCTTACGGCGTCGGCCGCCGAATATGGCTATGAGGTCGTGCCCGACCGCGCCTGAGCGAGGGCGCGTTCGAATTTGCCGGCGCGCCGATGGCACGGATCAAGCGCGCGAGCCTGCTCCTTACGGCCTCGCTATGACACGATGCGGTGATCGTCTCATGCGCTTCTTGGCGTATCAACCACGCCGCGACGGCAGGACGCGGGAAATCGTCTTTGGCGATGAGCTTGATACTCATGTCGACACATTGTGCCCGTCGCCCGTCTCTTTTCGGTCAACGACCTTAGTAAACAGTTGGTTCCCCGAAAGCTGCAGCTTGGAGTGAAAGCGGGGCGCCGCTGGGCGCCCGCTGCATACGATCGGACTAGCTCGCCTTCTTCTTCGGGACTTTCTTGCCCTCTTGCGGGCTTCGGAAAGGCCGATGGCGATCGCCTGCTTGCGGCTCGTCACGGTCTTGCCGCTCCGGCCGCTCTTGAGCTGACCGCGCTTCTCTTTATGCATCGCGCGCTCGACGTCCTTGGAAGCTGACTTGGAATATTTGCGTGCCATGGGGGGAACTCCTCTTGAATGCGACGGAAGAAACGTCGCGCATCAAGAGGAGTTCCTATCTTCGAGGCGATTGGCGCTACACCGGCTTCACGTTGACGGCGACCGCGCGCGTCACCAGCAGCACCACGCTGTCGCCGACCTGGATCTGATTGAGACCCGGGACGCTCGGATCGACGGCGATGGTGCGCGTCTTGCCGTCGGTCCCTGCGAAGGTGATGAGCCGCTTGTTGTAGTTTATGGCTGCGACGGTGTCGGTGACCTCGACGGTGGAGAAGTCGGTATCGCCGCTCGGATTGACCTCGACCCAGTCCTGCTCGGCCATGGTCGGGGCGTTCATGTTCATGCCGGACTCTTCTTCGCGCGAGATGGCGTTATCCCGGTTGATGGGCGGGCCGGCGAGCTTCTGTAGCGAGGTCGCGACCTCCTCGGAATAGGTGATGGTGATCTTCTCCCTCACCTTGATCGCCTCGATGTTCTGCACGTCGGGGCCGAGCTTGACCACCATGACGTTGCCTTCCGGCACGGCGACGGTCAGCAGCCGGTTCGTGACATCGATCGCCTCGACCGTGGCGACGGCGGTGATGACGCCGCCCATGGCGGCGACCTCGGTCTCGGCCTTGGCCGGCGCCGCCGAGGATGACGGAAAGAGAAAGGGCAAGAGCAGATTGCGAGCATGCCTCTTGCCGAGGTGAAAAGCACCTTCATGAACGACCTCCCAGACTGGTTCCAGCTTGACGCCCCGACCGAACGGTCCGGCAGGGAGGAAATTACCGATCCCGCAACGGTGCGTGCCGCAGCAAATCAGCGGGCTCTTGCTGACCTGGAAGCCGTACACTCTCTAGCCCTTGCGCGACCGGGCGATCGATTTGATGCGCCCCCGCGGCCTGCCGGAGACCTCGCCGATCTTGCGGTCCTGGATCTCGACGAAGGTGCGGGCCGGATCGTCGCCGTCGAGCCCGCCGAGCTCCGTGGCCGGGACTTTGCGGTTCGAGCTCTGCGTGCCGTCCTCATAGAGGACGTCGAACAGCACGAAGCCGCTCGGTTGCGGTTGCTGTCTCCTGGCCATGTGGTCAATTCCTCTTATCTAGGCGTCGCTCGGGACCCTTGTCGGGGTCGGCCGGCTCGCCGCGTGCCGCCTTGCGCTTGGCCGTCTCCTCTTCGAGACGCTTCTGCTTTTCCTGCTTCTTTTGCGCTTTGGCTCGGTTACGGTCGGCGCGCTGCTGGTTGTAGTTGGGCTTGAATGCCATTCTCGTTCTTCCTCTCGTCGAGGTCAGGTCTGCTTGGATCGCCGTGGCTTCGGGCGCCGCGCCGGGGGAGGGTTTGTCGCCACCGCGCTCCGGTCGGCGGCCTCCTTGGCGAGACGAAGCTCGCGAAGCCGCGCCGTCTTCAGCGCCAGCGCCTCATTCTCGCGCTGCTGCTCGAGCTTGAAGTCAGATTCGCGCTTCTTGGTCTTGTTGAGGATCGCCTCGGCATTGCGCCTTGCGGCGGAGACTCCGGAAGTTGGCTTGCTCATCTATGTCCTCCTCCTGAATGGTGGGAGACCCGGTTCGCGCTTGGGTGCCGGGCGCCGCCACATCGCGTATTTCCGAAATGCGCGGGCTGCGCGTGCGCCCGCGCCGCCGCCCTTTGGGAGCAGGCGAAGGCCGTCCGCGCCGCGGCGCCTCGACTTCGCGCCTCGGACGGCGTCTCGACCAGACGATGCTCGACCACGGTCACCTTGCGCTTCATCAATCGCTCGATCGAGCGAAGATATGGCCGCTCGCTCTGATCGCAGAATGACAGCGCCGCGCCACCTTCGGCCCCGCGCGGGCCGTGCGGCCGATGCGGTGCACGTAGCTCTCCGGCTCGTTCGGCAGGTCGTAGTTGATGACGTGGGTGATGTTCGGCACGTCGATGCCGCGGGCGGCGATGTCGGTGGCGACCAGCACGCGGACCTGGCCGCTCGTGAAGGCCTCGAGCGCGCGCTCGCGCGCGTTCTGCGCCTTGTTGCCGTGCATCGCCTCGGCGTCGATGCCGGCCTGCGAGAGATGCCGGCAGACCCGGTCGGCGCCGTGCTTGGTGCGGGTGAAGACCAGGACGCGATCCATGGCGGGATCGGCGAGCAACTCGGTGAGCAGCGCCCGCTTCTCGCTGGCGCCGACGAAGTAGACGCGCTGCTCGATGCGATCGACGGCGATCGTCTCCGGCGTGACCTCGACGCGCACGGGATTGCTGCAGGATGTCGTCGGCGAGCTTGGCGATGTCGCGGCGGCATGGTCGCCGAGAACAGCAGCGTCTGGCGCTTGCTCGGGACATGCGGCGACGATCTTCCGCACGTCGCGGATGAAGCCCATGTCGAGCATGCGGTCGGCCTCGTCGAGCACGAGGATCTCGACCTTGTCCAGCCGGACATGGCGCTGGTTGCAGAAGATCGAGCAGGCGGCCCGGCGTGGCGACCAGGATGTCGACGCCCGCGCTGAGCGCCTTCACCTGGTGCCGTTGGCCGACGCCGCCGAAGATCACGGCGGAGCGCAAGTCGACAGCGTCCGCCCGTAGGCGCGGAAGCGCTCGCCGATCTGGCGCGCGAGTTCGCGGGTCGGCGCGAGGATCAGGGCACGCGGCGCGCCCGGCGTACGCGCGCATGCCTCGTGAGCGAGAGGCGGTGCAGGATGCGGCAGCGCGAAGGCGGCCGTCTTGCCCGTGCCGGTCTGGGCGATGCCGAGCAGGTCGCGGCCCTCGATGAGGAGCGGGGATGGCCTGCGCCTGGATCGGCGTCGGCTTGAGTATTTTTCGCTTTTCAGCGCAAGCTGCAAGGGCTCGGCCAAGCCGAGGCCGTCAAAAGAAGATGGTGTCAATTGGAATTTCCTTATGCGCCAGGGCCCGCCGGACGCATGTCATGCGCGGCTCGTTCGGGCGCTTTGGCCCGCATCCCACGCGCTAACTGGGGCCAGATGAAAATCGGGAATTGTCTCGGGATGAGACGCCGCAAATTTGGGCGGCAGCTTCGCGCGATCGCGAGCAACCAATGTGAGGGGAACATGGAGGCGGCCCGCCACCATGTCAAGTAAAGAAGCGTCAACGAGCGTTAAGATGAGGATTCTCAATTGGTTTGCCGCGCTGCAGGTTGTCTTAGCGCCGTCGAGGAATGCTGTCCTAGCCGGACTTTCCGCCGGCGCAAGGGATATTTGGCGCTGTCGTAGAGCGCGCGGATGCCGAAGCCGTCGAACCGCTCCTCGTTGACCTCGAGCGTGCTGCCGAGGAGAAGCTCGGGCGGCAGCTCCTCCACGGCGTATTTGATCGCCTCGGCGGCGCTCTTGAAGCGCGTATAGCGCATCGGCCGCTTGCCCGTCTTGCTCGAGCTTGCGTAAAGCTCGGCGGGAGCTCTGTAATCGAACGCGCTCACTCGATGCATTAAAGCATGGAAGGGGGGTCAAGCCAGCCTCGGCCGAGGCATCGGTGCGCCTCGACGGCCGATGCTAAGCATCGTTGCGGCATCTAAAGGGATTGTCGGCGGCGCCAATCGTTGTCAGGCTGATGAGGCCGGAGCAGCGTGCGCGCACCTTGCCCAAGCACGGCCGAAGCTCGCCCGATGCTGCATGTGCCGCCCCTCGTCTCGACCCTCGCCATCGGCCTCGTGCTCGCCTTCAGCCTCGGGGTCGCTGCCCACCGCTTCAAGCTTCCGCCGCTCGTCGGCTATCTGCTCGCCGGCATCGCCATCGGGCCCTTCACGCCGGGCTTCGTCGCCGACCAGAACATCGCCAACCAGCTCGCCGAGATCGGCGTCATCCTCCTGATGTTCGGCGTCGGGCTGCATTTCTCGCTCGAGGACCTGCTCTCGGTCCGCGCCATCGCCATTCCGGGCGCGCTGGCGCAGGCGCTTGTCGGCCACCCGCTCGGCATGGCCGTCGGCTGGTGGCTCGGCTGGACGCCCGGCGCCGGCCTCGTCTTCGGCGTGGCGCTCTCGGTCGCGAGCACCGTGGTGCTGTTGCGCCTGCTTGCAAGAGCGGCGCCTGGTCGAGACCGAGCGCGGGCGGATCACCGTCGGCTGGCTCGTCGTGCAGGACCTCGCCATGGTGCTCGTGCTCGTGCTGCTGCCCGGGCTCGCGGGCGCTGCTTTCAGCGGCGTCGAGCGGCGCCGCGATCTCGCCGAGGTGCTGCTCGAGGTCGCCATCGTGCTCGGCAAGTTCGCCGTCTTCGTCGCCATCATGCTGCTCGTCGGCAAGAAGCTGATCCCGGCGATCCTGCATTATGTCGCCCATACCGGCAGCCGCGAGCTGTTTCGCCTTGCCGTGCTCGTCGATCGCGCTCGGCGTGGCCTACGCCGCAGCCGACGCTGTTCGGCATCTCGCTCGCGCTCGGCGCCTTCTTCGCCGGCATGATCCTGAGCGAGTCGCGGCTGAGCCAGCAGGCCGCCACGGAATCGCTTCCCTTGCGCGACGCCTTCGCCGTGCTGTTCTTCGTCTCGGTCGGCATGCTGTTCAATCCGGCGCATCGTGGTCGAGGCGCCCGTGGCGCTGCTCGCCACCGTGCTCATCATCGTGGTCGGCAAGTCGGTCGCCGCCTATCTCGTCGTGCGCCTCTTCGGCCATTCGCCTCGCCACCGCGCTGACCATCGCCGCTCGCTCGCGCAGATCGGCGAGTTCTCCTTCATCCTCGCCGGTCTCGGCTTGAGCCTGAAGCTCCTGCCCGAGGAGGGCCGCGATCTCATCCTCGCCGGCGCCATCATCACCATCCTTATGAACCCGCTTCTGTTCGCGGCGCTCGACCGCGTCCTCGCCAAGCGCGAGAAGGCCGCGAGCGGCGACAGCGCAGGAGGCGGAAGACGAAGCCGAGCGCGCGAGCCGATCCGGCCGACGAGCCTCAAGGCCATGTGGTGCTGATCGGCCATGGCCGCGTCGGCAGCTTCATCAGCTCGGTGTTGAGCGAGCGGCGACATCCCGCTCTTCGTCATCGAGGACGACGACGACGCGGTCGCCGATCTCAAGGCAGCGAGGGGTCGAGGCGCTGTCCGGCAATGCCGCCGACCCCGAGGTCATCGCCGCCGCCAATCTCGGCGCGGCGCGCTGCCTGCTCGTCGCCATCCCCGACGCCTTCGAGGGCGGCCAGGTGGTGCAGCAGGCGCGCGCCATCAACCCGACGCTTCCCATCATCGCCCGCGCCCATTCGGAGGCCGAGATCGAGCACCTGATGAAGCACGGCGCGAGCCTCGTGGTCATGGGCGAGCACGAGATCGCCAAGGCGATGATCGACCACATCACCCAAGCCGGCGAGCGCGCTCCTACAGCATCTGCTTGATGTCGGCGGAGAAGGTCGGATAGGCGTAGATGAAGTCGCGGATCTGCGCTGCGGTGATGCCATGCTTCATGGCGAGCCCGAAAATATTGATCAGCTCCTCGCCGGCATGACCGACGAAATGGGCGCCGACGATGGCGTCGCTCCCCTCATCGACGATGATCTTCGACCAGGCCACCGTCTCGGCAAAGGTGCCGCGTCGAGAACCAATATTCCATGTCGTTGACCTGGACGCGGGTCTTGCAGCCCCTTCTCCTTCGCCTTGGCCTCCGTCAGGCCGACGCTCGCCAGCGCCGGCACCGTATAGACGGCGGTCGGAAGGCCGGCATAATCGGGCCTGTGCTTCGGTCCCTCGACGATGTTGCGCCCCGACCAGCCGCCCTTCATAGGTGGCGATCGGCGAGAGCTGGGGCGGGCCGCGACAGCACGTCGCCGCAGACATACACCGCTGGGTTCGAGGTCGAGCGCAGCGTCTCGTCGACGCGCGACGCGGAAGCCCGTCATGGGCGACGCTGCCGGCGTCGAGATCGAGGCCGTCGACATTGGCGACGCGGCCGGCGCCGTTCACCACGCGGTCGGCTCTTGACGCTCATCTCCTTGCCGTCCTCCTCGAACACGGTGCGCAGCCGCTTGCTCGTCCTCTCCACGCGCTTCACCTTGACGCCGGTATGCACGTCGATGCCGATCCGCTCGCTCTCCTTGCGCACCTGCGCCGACCGCGTCGGCGTCGAGCGCCGGCAGCAGCTGCGGCAGCACTTCGAGGATGGTGACCTTGGCGCCGGCCCGGGCATAGACATGGCCGAACTCGAGCGCGATGACGCCGCCGCCGATGAAGACCACGCTCGCCGGCAGCTCGCGTTCGCTCAACACCTCGTCGGAGGTGATCATCAGCTCGGCGCCGGGAATCGGCAGCGGCCGCGGCTTGGAGCCGGTGGCGATGACGATGTGCTTCGCCTCGAGCGTCCGCCCGCCGGCCTCGACCGTGTTGGGGCCGACGAACTTCGCCGGGGTCGCGGATCAGCTCGACGCCGCGCCTCTTGCAGCGTCTCGGCGAGCGAGTCCGGGATGCCCGCGATCATCTCCTTCTCGCGGTCGATCAGCGCCGCCCAGTCGAGCGAGGGCTTGCCGACCTTGATGCAATGGACATGCGCCTGGCCGATCTCGTGCAGCGCATGCGCCGGCGGCGACCAGCACCTTCTTCGGCGTGCAGCCGCGGTTGGGGCAGGTGCCGCCGAGGTCGCGCTCCTCGATCATGGCGACCTTCAAGCCCGGCCTTCCGCGTCGGCACGGTGACGCCGAAGCGCGGCGTTGCCGCCGCCGATGATCACCACGTCATAGGCTTCGCTTGCCATCTCGCTCGCCCCTCACATTCTCAGCCGGCCGATTGTCGGGGCAGGGGAGGGGAGAACGCCAAACACAATCGGGAGAGGATCAATGACAGGGCAGCGTGAGGCGTGAGAGGCGTGATGGCGCCGCGGCAGTCCTGAACATTAGCCGAGCGGCGCGCGTTGCACTTGATGTGCAGCGTCCGCTCACCATATGCGGCGCGCAAAGGAGAAGGATCAGAGCGATGACCAGCCGCGTTGAGATTTTCCCGCCCGGCACGAGGATCCCCGGCGAGAGCGCCACGGAGTTCCTGAGCGGGCTCACGTCGCGCATGAGCCACGAGGAGCGCCTCGCGCAGGTTCGCTGGCTCGCGCGCGTGATGGACGATCGCTTCGCGGTGCCGGGCACGCCGATCCGCTTCGGCTGGGACTCGATCCTCGGCCTCTTTCCCGGCCTTGGCGATGCGCTGACCAGCCTCATCTCGCTCGCTGATCGTGCATCACGCCTGGCAGACCGGCGCCTCGACCCTCACGCTCGCGCGCATGCTCGGCAATGTCGGCGCCGATTTCCTGATCGGCTCATCCCGTTCTTGGCGATCTTTTCGATTTGCCTTCAAGGCCAACCGGAGAAACGCGCGGCTGCTCGAGCAGCATCTTAAGCGTCGGAACAATAAAGCGAACTATCGCTTCCGGAACTCTTTAAGGGATCAGTAGCGTTTTTGCCGATATCATCAGTCGCGACGGGGTATGAACCATGCGCAAGACTGCTCTGATTTCAAGCTTCCTCCCGTTCCCTCCGGCGTCGCCATTGCTGCTTTATCGCGTCCCGCTGCTGCCCCCCGCCGCCGAGGAGGCCAAGACCGACACGATCGGTCCGTGGGAGATCGAGGCCACCTTCAAGGGCGACAAGTTCGACCGCTGCACGATCACGCGCAAGCTCGACGACGATATCGTCGCGACCTTCGTGAGACCGGCGATGACCTCACGCTCGAGCTCTCCTCGCCGAATTGGAAGCTCGATCGCGGCAAGCTCTATCCAGTGAAGATGGCGCTCGGGCCGAAGAGCTTCGACGAGCAGGTCGCAGCCGAGGCGAGCTCCGTGTCGTTTGACGTCAAGGACGAGAAATTCACCGACGCTCTCCGCAGCGCGAGCGCGCTCAGTGTCGTCGCCGCCGGCGCCACCATTCGCGTTCCCCTCGACAAGAGCACGGCCGCCTTCGACCGGCTCGACCAATGCGTGACCAAGAACGAGAGAGCGGTCGAAACAAACCCTTTTGTGGCGCCGGCACGTCGGCCGTGAAGGCCGGCGTGCCGGAGGGCAAAGCCCCTGGCTGCACCGAGACCAAGGCCTCGGACGGGACCAAGTCTACCGCGGAGGCCAACGCCGTCGAGGATTCGAAGCCGGCCGATGCGACCAAGGCTGACGCGGTCAAACCCGCGAAGCCGGTCAAATCCAGGTTCGCGCGATCACACCCTCGACGGTCTTGGTTTGGAAGGGCTGATCTTCTGACGCTGTTTGGCCGATGAAGGTCTTGATGGTGGCTCGGTAGCGGAAGACGTAACCGCCGGTAGTCGCTCGCCTCGCTCCACACATTGGTCGTGGTCTCGGAGCGCGCCCTGAAGCCCTGCTCCGGGCGCTCCATGATCGTGGTCGAGGCGGTGAAGCCCTTGAGCGAGAGAGGCTCGCCGATCACCATCTCGAAATTCTCCTCGGCGACCTGATCGACCCACAGCCCCTGAAGCGGGCCGCCATATTGATAGCGCCCGCTGTCGAACACCTTGCGCGTCAGCATGCCGGGCTTGCCGTTGATGGTCACCGGCTCGGCCTTGCGCGTGGTGACGGCGGGCCGCGCCTCGGCGAGGGTCGGAGATAGTCGTCGGGGTTCACGTAGACGCCTGCCGACTTCAGCGGCAGCAGGGCCTGGGCCCTCTTGTCTTCCTCTCGCGCGGGTCGGCCAGGCAGCGTGATCGAGCTCGCAGCTCCTCCCGTCGGCTTCGCCCGTATGTAACGTGATGGTCACGGCCTCGGGCGCCTCCCACAGAGTGGGATAGAAGGAGGGCGAGAGCGCGAGCCTGATGCGCCAGCCCTTCTTGAAGCTGTGGCCCATCATGTTGAGGGTCACGCGAAAGGTGAAGACCTCGCCAGGCTCGACGCGCTCAGGCGCTGCGAGATCGCCGCCGCGATCGGCGAGATTGCAGAAGCGATAGCAGACGAGATGCGAGGCGCCGCGTCTTCGGGCTCACCTCGTTCAGCCTGACGGCGAGAGCCGCGATCGGCCGGTCCGCGGAAAGCGTGAGCGTCACGACCGGTGCGCCGAACACGTCGAGATCCTCGCGCAGCGGATCGCTGTCGAAATAGAGAGATTGCTTGTCGAAGCTCGCCTGATTGCCGGGGAGGTCGTCATTGCCGCATTCGCCCCACGAGCTCGTCTCGAGCATCTCGGTGTCGAGCACCGGCTTGCCCGAGCTCAGAAGCGTCGCGTGGGAGGAAGGCTTCTTGCCGAGGCGCTTGTTCGGTCGGAAATAGAGCACCGTCTCCTTGATCCGTTGCTGCCAGTAGCCGTCCTCGGCAACCCATTTGCCGGCCTCGTCGTCGCAGGTCGACTTGCTCGGCTCCTTCGAGGCGCCGAGCCACACCGGGAGCTGCGGCCATTGCCCGTCGGCGCGGCGGAGTCTTGCCCTTGAGCCAGCGGTCCCACCAATAGACGAGGATGTAGTTCAGCCAATCGACGCGCGGGCCCGGATAGCCGTTGAACGGATATTTGTGGCCCCAGGCGCCGATCAGCCCGGCGACCGGCTTGCCGAGCGCGGTGAGCCCGGTGACCACATGCTCGACCGGATTCTTGTAGCCGTCCTGCCAGCCCGACATGATGAAGACCGGCACGCCGACATCGCCGTAATGGTCGCGCACCGCGGTCGCGCTCCAATAGTCGTCGCGCGCCTGATGGCCGGCCCATTGCTTGAACCAGAAATCGGCGTTGTCGATGCGCGCCTTCCACATCTCCTTCCACGCATCGCCGACCACGGCGGGATCGGGCGGCTGCGCGATCCAGCCCCACATCGACGACGGCCAGCTGATGTTGTCGAACATCATGGCGCCGCCCATGTAGTGGACGTCGTCGTTGTAGCGGTCGTCCGAGCCGTCGCAGACGATGACGGCCTTGAGCGCCGGCGGACGGTCCTTGCGCGCGGCGACCATCAGCGAATTGATGGCGCTCCACGACTTCCCCATCATGCCGACATTGCCGTCGCAGAAGGGGTGGGCGGCGATCTGGTTGATCACCTGCACGCAAGCGAGCAGCTCCTCCTCGGTGTACTCGTCGGTGAGCACGCCTTCCGAGTCGCCCGAGCCCTGCAAGTCCACGCGGAAGCAGAGATAGTCGTTATAGGCGAACCAGGGATACATCTTGGCGTCGCCGATCATCGTGCCGTCGCGCCGCCGATACGGATTGAACTCGACGATCGCCGGGCATTTGATCCCGGCCTTGGCGGTCTCGGCGTTGTACCAGAAATGGCCTGCGAGCCTGATCGGCGGCTTGCCGGAAAAATTCACCTCGAAAAACACGTTCTCGGGGTCAGGCACCTTGTCGCGCACCTTGAGGAATGCGTGCTCCTCGGCCTCGGCGTCGCGCGGCAAGAGGCCGAGCCCCGGCAGCGCGAGCGCGAGCGGAAACGCTGCGCCGAGCTTGAGCGCGTCACGGCGTGAGAGATATGGGCGGTTGCGGGAGGGCGTGGCCGATCCTCGGGCTTAGGGGAGGGGCGCGAACTATGCCATTGCCGGCGTCAGCCTCGCCAGCCCCTAGGCACGCATTTCCACGATCAAAGATCTGCGGGAAACCGTGTCTATCTCTCGCGCGCCACGGACGCCCGACGCTCAACCTTAAACGGGGAGCGCGATATGCTTGCGGACTTCGGCGATGAGACCTGCGGGGTCGAGCGGTTTTGGAACGAAAGCCGCAGCCTGGCCCCTGCCGATCAAGTCCCTGTTGATCGCATGCTCGAGACCCTTGTCGAGCCGCGTGGCGCTATAGACGATCACCGGAATATGCTGGGTCGAGCGTGTGCTCTTGATGCGGCTCAGCAAATAATGACCGCTGCCCTGCTCCATGTCGTAATTGGTGACGATGAGATCGGGCTGGCTCTTGAGCGCGATCAGGAATCCTTCCATGCCGCTCGAACCGTGGATGACTTCGACCGGATATTTCTGCAACCCTTGCGTCAGGGTTCTCAGCCTCGCCGGATCGTCATCGACGAGGAGAACGCGCGGGGTGCTCGCGTGATGCGCGACGGGCTCGGCCTTTGGCTCCGACCGGCTGTTGCGGAGAATCTCGAAGATGAGCGGCTCGAGGTCGTTCCAGGTCTCCTCGCTCTTGTGGACGCAATACGCGTGGAGGTCCTTGCAGCGCTGTATAGCGGCGTCGTCCGCCCGCGCCGTCAGCACGATGACGGGGACCGGTGCTAATTTCCGATCTGACAGCCGCTCCCTCACCCTGAAGCCCTCGACGTCTGGCAGATTGAGATCGAGGATGAGCAGGTCGGGCCTCGCCTTCGCGGACTCCTCGAGCCC
>CAVSPB010000001.1:0-351148 GCA_963729745.1 uncultured Gammaproteobacteria bacterium | reverse complement strand
TGGCGCGTCAGCGTCCCGCGCGTCGCTTCCCTGGAGCGCGTGTCGATCGAGAAGAGCTCGTACGGCGTGTAATCGTCGCCGTCCAGCAGCACCGCCCGGCCATCGGGCGCGACGTCGAAGTCGAACGCGAAGCGATTGCCGCTCGTGAGATACGTGACCTTGTCCGTCGCCGGATCGATGCGCGCCAGCCAGGTATTGCGGTTCTGCTCGATCAGGGCATAGATCGACTTGCCGTCGGGCGACCAGCGCGGCTTGTAAAAACAGCGGTCGAGGCGCGCGGGGGTGCTCACTTTTCCAGTGACGACGTCCGCCACCGTGAGCTGCCAGGGTGCGTAGTAGATCCACTTGTCTGCGGCGCTCTGCAGCCACACGAGCTTGCGGCTGTCGGGGGACCATTGCGGACGCGATTCCCAGTAGGGATCGACGTCGGTGCCCTGGGACGTGCTGATGCGGCGCACCTCCGCGCCGGCCCGAGGCGCGACCACGAACACATCGAAGTTCAGGTTGCGCTCGGCGTCGGCGTCGCGCTTGCTCACGAAGGCGATGAGCTTGCCATCGGGCGACCACGAAGGCAGCCACTCGTCGTGGTCTCCGGGCGTCAGCAGGCTCACCTTGCCGGTGTCGACTTCGAGCAGATACAGATGCTGGCGCCGGTCGGTGAGATAGTTGCGGCCGTCTTCCTTGAACTGGAAGCGCGTCGTGACGATGGGCGGGGCGGGTTTGTCCTTGCCGCGCGAATCCTTGCCGGCTTCGGGCGGATCTTCGTCGGCGATGAACGCAATCTGTCTGCCGTCCGGCGCCCACACGAAATCAGTGATTCCCGCTCTCGAGCTGGTGAGCTGGCGGCCCTCGCCGCCTTCGACCGGCATCAGCCAGATCTGCGTCTTCTCGTCCTTGCCGCGATCGGAAAGGAACGCGATGGCCTGGCCATCCGGACGCCAGCGCGCGGCCCATTCGCTCTCGAACGGCGTATGCGTCAACTGTTGGGGCTCGCCGCCGCGCCAGCTCACGCGCCAAAGATCGCTGACGGTGGCATCGCTGTCGAGGTTGTGCGTGCTGACGGTGTAGAGGATGGCGTCGCCGCGGGGCGCGAACGCGGGCTCGGTGAGGTCCTGCAGCCGGTGCAGGTCATCCAGCGCGATCGGACGCTTCTGGGCCATTGCCGCCGGCGCGCACAGCAGCAGCACCAGGAAAATCCGCCAGTCAGTTCGCATGCGACCTGCCCTCGTAGATCGCACGCGCGGCCTGCAGGTACTGCAGGGTCTGCTCGCGCTCACGGTCGTTGGTGTAGTCGGTGCGCGAGCGCGCCGATTCGATCGCGCGATCGATCCAGCGCATGAAGTAGCGTGCATCCTCGAGCGCAGCCGGCGCTGGTGTTCCGTCGTCGATCCACACCGGGTTGGTCGTACCGTAGGGGTAGAGATCCTGCACGAAGGGGCCGGGCTCGCGGTTTGACGCGCGCAGCAACAGCCAGCCGCTGCCCGGGATCGCGACATCGCCGGCGAAGTCCGCGATCTGCCCGGCGCGGTCGGTGCGCAGCCGCTTGATCACGCGCCCGTTGAACACCAGCTCGATATCGCTGAGCGGCACGATCGAGCGAACCGCCGCGTCGACGCGAACCTGTCGCTGACCTGCTTTCAGGCGCAGGGTGTCGCCGGGGCCGACGCCATCGAGCTCGAGGCCCAGGAGCGGGGCGTTCGTCGCGAATCCATGCCCCTGCCGCAACGCCGCGCCCAATGCCGCCGGGCCGCGCTCGCTGGTGGCGAGATAGACGCGATTCAAGCCCACCGGCCCGCGCAACGACGCATAGTTGGTCATCGCATCGGTGCCGGCCGCGGCCGGCAGGCGGTAACCGAGATTCAGGAGTCGGTACCACACTTCCGCGGTGGAGCGGTGATCCGCGAACGACACGATCTCCAGGTAATCCACCTTGCCGAGCGCGACATCGACGGGCAGAGCGTGGGAGAGCGACTTCTCCTTGTCGGGATCGATCACCCAGTCGTACGGGTGCACGTAACCGACGAGCGCGTGCTGCTGGTGCGCGAGGTCGGCAATGACGCCGTCGTGCGGGTAAGGCGAGGCGAGCGCCGTGTGGCGGTAGCTGGAAAAGTCCGGCAGCAACAGATGATCGTCGAGATGCAGGAGGCCCGAGGTGACCCCAGTAGCTGGTGTGGAATTCCTGGGCCTTGGTACAGCGTCGTCGGTCCGATCTGGCGTGGCTCGGTGGTGACCTCGGCGATGTCCGGAATGCGCTGTTCCTTGTTGACGATCAGGTTGTAGACCACGTCGAGGTCTTCGGCTTGCGCTTGTGCGGCGAGCCCCTCGACGTGCTGCCGGTAGTGGCCGCCGTAGTTCATGTGCACGTGCAGGTCGGCGCTGGTGTACTCGCCGAACTTCGCCGGCAATGTCTGGGACCGAAGTGCAGCGACGATCTCGTGCCCCGATATCGGCACTTCGACAGTCTGTACGACAGGCAGGCGTTCGAACCCGCTCATGACGGAGACTCGCACCGAACCGACCGGTACCGTCAGGCTGCAACGGGCGCGGCAGTGAAAATACCGGGTCTCCTGTTCTTGCACGCTGCGATCGAAGTTGTCGTCGCCGTGCAGCCAGGCGTCGGCCGGTGCGTAGTAGCGGCCATCGCCCGCCAGAACCATGACCCGACCGGGCAGCGGCTGGCCGCTTTCGTCGCGAAGCGACACGGTGAGCGTGGCCATTGAGCGCTGGTACTCGCGCTCGCGCGCCAAGATGCGTGTGCGCTTGCCGCCGACGACATCCTGAACCCACAGGCTGGTGTTGCCGGTTTCGTTGCTGATATAGAGAACACGCTGCCCGTCGGGCGACCAGCGCGCGTTGCGTCGATCGAAATCGCCGTAGGTGAGGGGTAGAGGTGATTGCCCTTCGGGCGTCGTCAGCCAGAGCTGGTGCCATTGCCGGCCCTGGTAGGTGCTGTACAGAAGTCGCTTGCCATCGGGAGACAGTTCCGGACGCGCCGCCCAGGTCGTCTCCTCGACCAGCACGCGCTTGCGGTCGTCCGGATTGCTCACCGAAATGGACCAGATGTCACCCGTGCCCCACGCGACTTCCGGATTGCCGACATAGAACACGCGCTTGCCGTCGGGACTGAAGCTCGGGTTGATGGCGTGATCGGACTGCGAGTAGTAGTACCGATCGATCTTCGATGTGCGCGGCGCCACGAGGTAGCGCACGTCGCGCAGTCCCTGGGCGTCGATGTCCGCGATGAATAGATTGAAGTGGCCCGTGCCCTGCGTCGAGACGAACGCCACCTGCCTGCCGTCCGGTGCAATGCGCGGCTCGAGATTCACAGCGCCGCCACTCGTCAGCGACTGCTGTTTCCCGGTGGTGAGGTCCAGCCGCCACAGCTCCATCGCGTCGGTGTGGTAGCGCACGAAGACGATCGAGCGCCCGTCGCTCGACCAGTCCGGTTGCAGGTCGTAGCCCGGCCCGTGCGTGATCTCGCGGGGTTTTTCGGTGCCGATGGTCTGCTGCCACAGCGAACCCGCCATGCTGTAGATCACTTGCGTGCCGTCGGGAGAAAACGCCGCTGCCGAAGGACCGGTGGTCGGCTGCGGAATGTACATCTCGCGCCAGTAGTAGCTGTGCGGCACGTCGACCTGCTTCAGCACCGGATCGCGCGCCGCCGGGGCCACGACCGATATCAGCAGCGCGGCAGCAGCCGCGCCGAGCCGCCAGCTGATCGTCCGGGTGGTCAACGTGCAGCCAGGGCGTCGTTGAGACTGGCCTCGATCATCGTCATCGCTTCGTCGACGTGCGCACGGCTGATCATGAGCGGCGGGATGAACCGCACCGTGCTCTGCCCACAGGAGAGCAGCAGCAGGCCGTTGTGGAACGCGCGCGTCAGCATCGCATCGCACAGGGCGCGCGCCGGTTTGCGGCTGGTGCGGTCCTCGATGAGCTCGATGCCGATCATCAGGCCCTTGCCGCGCACGTCGCCGATGCACTCGAAACGTTTCTGCAGCTCGCGCAAGCGGCCGATGAAGTACTCACCGACGCTGGCCGCATTGGCCGCGTACTCGCGTTCCACCAGGTCCAGTGTCGCGAGCGCCGCCGCGCAGCACAGCGGATTGCCGCCGAAGGTGTTGCCGTGGGCGCCGCGCTTCCATTTCTCCATGTGCTTTCTGCGCGCCACCACCAGCCCGATCGGCAGACCCGAGCCGAGCCCCTTGGCGAGCGTCATGATGTCGGGCGCTACGTCCCAATGCTGGCTGGCGAACATCTTGCCGGTGCGCCCGATGCCGGACTGCACTTCGTCGAAGATGAGCAGGATGCCGTGCCGGTCGCACAAGTCGCGCAGCCCCTGCAGGAACCCCTCGGGCGGCACCAGGTAGCCTCCCTCGCCCTGGATCGGCTCGACCATGATCGCAGCCACTTCGCTCGCCGGCACGTTGGTGCGAAAGAGCATCTCCTCGATGTACTCGAGCATCGCCCGGCCCTGATCGGCGCCGGCAAACAGCGGCCGATAAGTATTCGGGTAAGGCACATGCGTGACGCCGGGCATGGTCGGGAAGAATCCGGCCTGCTGCGTGTACTTGCTCGCCGTGAAGGCGAGCGATCCCATCGTGCGGCCGTGGAAGGCGCCGAGAAAGCCGATGAACCTTGGCCGGCCGGTGACGTAACGGGCGAGCTTGAGCGCACCCTCGACCGATTCGGTGCCGCTCTGGCAGACGAGAATCTGCACCGGCTCGCGCATCGGGTCGAGCGCGTTGATCCTCTCGCCGAGCCGCGTCATGCGCTCGTGCCAGTAGTCGCTCGAAATGTGCAGGAAGTCGTCCGCGGCCTCCTTGATCGCCTGCACCACGGCGGGATGGGCGTGCCCGGTGCTGCACACCGCGATGCCGGCGGCGAAATCGAGGAAGCGGTTGCCGTCCACGTCCCAGACTTCGACGCCGCGGCCTTTCGCCATCACGAAGGGATAGTCGCGCGGGTAGGAGGGCGTCGTGACCGCGCGGTCGCGCTCGATCAGGGCGCGCGCCTTCGGTCCGGGCAGCTCGGTGCGGATGTGGGGCGATTGCATACCAGGTCCTCCTCGTGCGCGAATCACGCGGGCAGCGTGATTCGTACGGGTTTGTCGTGTGCCGCGCGCGTGCGCGCGTGCAGGTCGCGCAGGCAGTCCAGATCCGCCGGCTCGGGTACGGCCAGCCGTTCCAGATCGCTGGCGACTCGCAATGGCCAGCCCGTCGCAGCGCGTGCCGCCTCGAGCGTCACGCCCGGATACAGCGCCGTGAGCTCGAGCTCGTCGCTGGCCGGATTCGGCCGCAGCACGCCGAAATCGGTGATCACCGCGCGCGGCCCGCTGCCCGGACAGCCGCGCGCACGGCGCTGGCCCGCGCCGTCCAGGAAGCCACACGAGGTTCTGAAATCCAGGCGCGGAACGAAACTGCGGGCGGATTGCTTCATGACGATCAGCACTTCGCGAGCGAACGTGGCGATCTCGGGCGCGCCGCCCGCGCCGGGCAGGCGCACGTGCGGATGCGCGTAGCTGCCGATGACGGTGCTGTTGAGGTTGCCGTAGCGGTCGATCTGCGCGGCGCCGAGGAAGCCCACGTCGACGCGCCCCCGCTTGCAGGTAGTGCGCGAAGATTTCCGGGAGCGGTACGACGCAATCGGCGGTTTCCGCCAGCTCGCCGTCGCCGATCGACAGCGGCAGGACGCCGGGGCGCGTGCCCACGGTGCCGGACTCGTAGATCAACACCAGGTTCGGCGCGTGCGTCAGGCGCGCGAGATTGCAGGCCGCGCTCGGCAGCCCGATGCCCACGAAGCAGACTGCGCCGTCGCGCAGCTGCTGCGCCGCCGTGACGGTCATCATTTCATCCGCGGTGTACGCGGGCGCGAAATCGCTGCGCGCGTTCATGCCGCCACCTTCAGGGCGCGCAGAAACTCGGCGTGGTCGCGCACTGCCAGCACGTGTCGTTCCATCCACCGGCGGAACACCTGCCGGTCGCGCGCGATGCCGTCCCACGCGAGATAGAAACGGTTGTCGCGCGGATAGTAGCCCTGCGCGTACGAGGGGTAGGCACCGCCGGGGACGACGCACACCGCCGTCACCAGCCAGCGCGGCAACACGATGGCGTTCATGTCCGCATGCAGGCGTTCGACCTGCTCCTCGACCGTGACGATGCAGGCAGCGCGCCGCCAGCGCCGCTTCCTTCATCGCACCGACGATGCCGCGGATCAGTACGTTGCCCTCGGCATCGGCCTGTTGCGCATGCAGGATCGTGACGTCCGGATTGATCGCAGGCACGGCGGTCAGCGAATCGCCGCTGAACGGACAGGCGATCGTCCTCGACGTGCGCCCCGGGCAGTCGCGCCAGATCCGTGTCGACGTAGCTGCGCATGAGCCCGCACGGCAAGCCACTCGCGCCGGCCTGGTACGCCACCGCCATCTCAGCGTGGCTGCGCTCGACGATGGCGAGCGGGTGCGGCCATTGCTTCTCCACGGCATCGCGCAAGCGGTGCAGGGAGCCGACACCCGGATTGCCGCCCCAGGAGAAGGTCAGCTGGCTGGCGCAACCCATCGCCGATCATCTGGTCGTAGATCAGATCGGGAGTCATGCGGATCAGGTGCAAGTCTCTGCGACCCTGGCGGACGATCTCGTGCCCGGCGGCGAAGGGAATGAGGTGCGTGAAGCCCTCGAGCGCGACGCTCTGACCGTCATGCACGTGCTGCTCGATCGCCTCGGCAAGCTTCATCAGCGCCATGGCGTCACTCGACCACCGTCTGCGACTGCTCGCGCAGGTACTGCGGCAGATAGTAGAAGGAGGCGATCGCCTTCCCCGTGCGTGCCGGAGCCTTTCCAGCCGCCGAACGGCTGATACCCCGGCCAGGCGCCCGTCGTGGCTCCCTGCGGCCGGTTCGCATACGTGACACCGGCTTCGATGTGCTCGTGGAACCAGCTCACCTCACCGGCGCCGCCGTAAAAGCCGGCGGTCAAGCCGAGCGGCGATGAATTCGCGAGTTGCATCGCCTTCCTCGTTCGAGCGCACGCGGTGGAGCATCAGGATCGGCAGGAACATCTCACGCTTCCACAGCGGATGGCTGGGCGGGCGCTTCGGCGAGCGTCGGCTGTACGAAAAAGCCGCGTGCCAGATCGCCTTGCTCCAGCCGTTCGCCGCCGGCGAGCACGCGTGCGCCATCGGCGCGCAACTGCGTCACGTAGCGGGCGTAGTCCTCGTAGCCCTGGGCGGTAGTCACCGGGCCGAGCCAGTTCTCCTGCCGCGCCGGATCGCCGATGCGCAAGGCGGCGACTTGCCGGCTCACGCGCTCGATCAGCTCGTCAGCCACGTCGCGATGCACGTAGAGGCGGGAGAGGGCGGAGCATTTCTGGCCGCCCATGCCGAACGCCGAACGCACGATGCCCGTCGCAGCGCGCTCCAGGTCCGCTGCTGCCGTGACGATGCAGGCGTTCTTGCCGCCCATCTCCGCGATGCACGGGCGCGGGTAGGCGCCAGCCTGCAGGGCGCGCGCGATTCCCATGCCCACCTCGTACGAGCCGGTGAAAGTCACGCCCGCGGTGAGGGGATGATTGACGAGCGCGGCGCCGATCGACGTCGCCCGAGCCGCTGAGGTAATTGAAGACACCCGGGGGCACGCCGGCATCGCGGATGCAGTCCGCGAGCAGCCGACCCGCCCACGGCGTGGCGGTGGCGCCCTTGAGCACCACGGTGTTGCCGGTGACCAGCGCCGCCGCGACGGGACCGCCCGCGAGCGCGAGGGGGAAATTGAACGGAGTGATCACGACCCAGGCGCCGTACGGCTTCAGCACGCTGCGATTGTGCGAGACGTGGCTCATCAGCGGGATCGTCGGGCAGCGCGCGATCGAAGCCGCCTTGCCGCTCGAAGTCGTCGCAGTAGAAGGAGAAGAAATCGGCCGTCTCCTGCGCCTCGCCGAGCGCCTCCATGCGGTTCTTGCCGACCTCGAGCGTGAGCGCGGCGCGCAATGTCGTAGACGCGTTCCTCGATCAGCTGCGCCGACCCGCCGCAGCAGGCGCAGCCGCTCGGCGATGGGTGCGCGCTTCCATGTGCGCCAAACGCGCGCGCTGCCGCCTGCATCGCCGCGTCGACGTCCGCGGCGCTGGCTGCTGCGAACTTCCCGAGCAGGATCTCCCGGTCCGCGGGATTGCGCTTCTCCATCGCCTCGCTCGGCCGCGCGATCCTTTCCGGCGACGTGCAGAGGATGAGTCGCGCCGAGCCGCCCGCGCGTCCGCGCCATGGCCTCGTCGAAGCGGCTGTGCAGCTCCGGCGGCGGATCGAACATCGTCGAATAGGTCAGTTTGAAGCTCATGGGCATATTCCCGCGTGAGTCATGCGCCGCCGCGCGTTGGCTGAATCGACGCGCCGAGCTCGCCGAGCAGGCGGTCGAGCAGATCGAGGCCTGAGGCCAGTTCCTGTTCCGCAATCACCAGGGGCGGCGCCAGCAGAATGAGGTTGCCGCGCGCCGCGAACGAAACGCCCGATTGCGATCGCACGGCGCAGCAGCTCCTCGAGCGCGGCGTGCATGTCCGGCCAGGGCGCCAGCGGCTCGCGACTGGCGCGATCACGCACCAGCTCGACCACCGCGAACAGGCCCTGCCCGCCGCGCACGTCGCCGATCGCCGGCGTGCCGCGCCTGCATCTGCTGCAGGCGCGACATCAGCTCGGCGCCGAGACGGCGCGAACGTGCGATCAGATCCTCCCGCTCATAGCTCTCGATGGCCGCCACGCCGGCGGCGCAGCGACAGCGGATGGCCGCAGTAGGTGAGCCCGGTGTAGAGCATCTGCGGCTCGAGCACGCGCGCGATCGCCGCGGATACCACGACTGCGCCGAGCGGGGCGTGCGCGCCGGTCAGTCCCTTGGCGAGCGTCATGATGTCCGGCCGCGCCCTCGTCACCGTAGCGCTGCCAGGCGAACCATTCTCCACAGCGGCCGAAAGCGCTCATCACCTCGTCCGCGATCAGGTAGATGCCGCGTTCGCGCGTGCGCGCGCGCAGCGCGGGCCAGAAATTGTCCGGCGCCACGATGCCATTGGTGCCCGCGTTCGGCTCCATCATCACCGCCGCCACCTGGCCGGCGCCGTGCTCGTCGATCAGCGCAGCGACGTGATCGGCAGCGGCGATGCCACACGCTTCGGCACTGTGAGTGCCGAACGGACAGCGAAAGGCGTAAGGCGGCGGCGTGTGCAGCACACCGTAAGCGGCCGCATCCACCTGCCGCGCGGTGCGCGTGTCGCCGGAAAGGGCCATCGCCGCGTAGCTGGCGCCGTGATACGACCGATCCCGCGTGATGATCCAGCCCGGCTCGTGGCCGCTCGCCTGGCGGGCGAACTTCACCGCATGTTCGTTGGCGTCCGCTCCGCCGAGCGTGAAGAACACCCTGCCGCCCTCGAACCCCGATTTCTCCAGCAGCAGGTCGGCCAGCCGCGCCCGCGGCTCGGCGCCCCACGCGCTGGTCACGAAACAGAGCTTCTCGGCCTGGGCGCGCAGGGCGGCCACGACGTGCGGATGCTGGTGGCCCAGGTTGCTGCACTCGGACAGGCTGCTGAAATCCAGGATCGTGCGCCCGTCCGCCGTGAACAGCCGCGCGCCGGCGCCGCCGACGATGCTCGGCGCATCCCACTCTGTCTGCCTGCACCAACTGTGCAAGACGGTGTCGCTTTCAGAACGCACGCAGACCTCTGTCCGGGATTTGCAGGGCCTGTGCCGCGCGCGCTGTTTTCAGGACCGTGAAAAACAGGATGTTTTTCCCGGAGCCCCCATGGATGGGTTCACGGCGTTCCTGAAAACAGCGCGCGCGGCACAGGCCCTGCAAATCCCGGGCACGGAGTTCGATAATCGCACCATTGTTCGTATTGCGAACAACTCTAGGAGCCCCTACGCTTGGCGTCAACGCTTCATGAGGTCGGGCCGCGATGAGCCTGCCGCAAACGTACGCCAGCTTCGAGAATACGCCGGACTACGTCCAGTCGCTGCACCGCGGGCTCGACGTGATCTGCGCCTTCGGCCGCGGCCAGGCCGCGATGACGCTCTCCGATCTCGCGGAACGCACCGGGCTGTCGCGCGCCGTGGTGCGCCGCCTGTTGCTGACACTCGAGCACCTGGGCTATGTCGCTAAACAGGGGCGGCTCTTTTCCCTGGCGCCGCGCATCCTCGAGCTCGGCTACGGCTATCTCTCCACCCTGACCATCGCCAAGCTCGCGCTGCCGTTCATGGAGGAAGTGGCGCGCGACATCAACGAGTCGTGCTCGCTGTCGGTGCTCGACGGGCACGACATCGTCTACGTGCAGCGCGTCTCGGTGCGCAAGGTGATGACTGTCAGCCTGGGCGTCGGCGCGCGGTTGCCGGCATACTGCGCTTCGATGGGACGTGTATTGGTCGCGGGGCTCGACGACGAGGCGCGCGTCCGGTGGTTACGGGGGCTGAAGCCGCGCGCACTCACGCAATTCACGCTCACCGACAAGACCACTCTGCAGAAAGAGTTGCAGCGCGTGCGGGCCCAGGGATTCGCGTACGTCGAGCAGGAACTGGAGGAGGGCTTGTGTGCTCTCGCCGTCCCGGTAAGCGATGGCCGCGGCGCCACCGTGGCGGCGCTCAACGCCGGCATGCCGTTTCGCGCCGGCGCACGCGCCCGGGCGCTCAACGAAGTGCTGCCCGCTCTGCGGGCGGCTGCGCGGCAGATCGAGGCGAACCTGCCGGCGGACGGGAGTTTCCCGAGGGCAAACGATGCGCTCCGTAGTACGATGGGCGCCACCGCCTTGAAGGTCGCCCGATGAGCGCAGCTTCGGAGCCCGTTGGCACGCTTGAGGTTGCGTTGGCGCACGCCACGCGATTGCTGTCGACTCACCCGGGGCTCGCCGCGGAACAGGCGACGGAAATCCTCAAGGCTGCTCCCGGATATCCGCCCGCGACGCTGATTCTCGGCAGCGCGCGCCGCGCGGCCGGCGATGCGCAAGCTGCCCTGACGGTGCTCGAGCCCCTCGTTAGATCTCAACCGAACTGGGCTGCGGCGCACTACGAGCTGGGCCTTGCCTTCGGCGCCGCTCACCAGGGCGATGCCGCCGTCGAGGCCCTGCGGCGTGCCGTTCAGCTCGAGCCGGACCTGGCCGATGCCTGGCGTGCGCTGGCCGATCACCTCAGGGCGATCGGCGATACGCAGGGCGCCGACGAGGCCTATGGCCGGCACATCAAGTTCTCGACGCGCGATCCCCGGTTGATGGAAGCTGCGGCCGCACTATGCGACAACCGCATCGCTCATGCCGAAGCGTTGCTGCGCGAACACCTCAAGCAGCTGCCGACGGATGTTGCCGCCATTCGCATGCTGGCCGAGGTGGCCGCGCGGCTGGGCCGTAACGGTGACGCCGAGAACCTGCTCGCGCGATGCCTGGAGCTGGCGCCGAGCTTCGTTCCGGCGCGCCACAACTATGCGCTGGTGCTGCACCGGCAGAACAAGGCGAGCGCCGCGCTCGCCGAGGCCGACCGCCTGCTCGCCATCGATCCGCGCAGCCCGACCTATCGCAATCTCAAAGCCGCGATTGTCACGCGCATCGGCGAATACGCGCAGGCGATCGAGCTCTACGCCGGCGTGCTCGCGGAGTATCCGAAGCAGGCCAAGGCCTGGATGAGCTACGGGCACGCGCTCAAGACGGCAGGGCGGCAGCAAGACTGCATCGACGCCTATCGCCGCTGCATCGAGCTGGCGCCGCAGCTGGGCGAGGCTTACTGGAGCCTCGCCAACCTCAAGACGTTCCGATTCACGCCGGCCGAGCTGGATGCGATGCGCTCGCAACTGGCCCGCACCGATCTCGGCGCAGAGGATCGCTTTCATTTTCGTTTCGCGATCGGCAAGGCCCTCGAGGACGCGGCTGAGTACGCGGAGTCCTTCGAGCACTATGCGCAGGGCAACAGCCTGCGCAAGGCGGGCATCCACTACGATGCCGACGACACCTCGGCGCACGTGCGGCGCTCGAAGGCGGTGCTCTCGAAGGAATTCTTCGCGCAGCGCACCGGCGCAGGCTGCGCCGAACCCGATCCGATCTTCATCGTCGGCCTGCCGCGCGCGGGCTCCACGCTCATCGAGCAGATCCTCTCGAGTCATCCGCTCGTGGAAGGCACGCAGGAGCTGCCCGACATCATCTCCATCGCGCGCACGCTGGCGGGGCGCAAGACGCGCGACGAGGTTTCGAAGTATCCGCAGATCCTCGCGACCCTGAGCTCCCAGGACCTGGCGGCGCTGGGTGAGCAGTACCTGGCGCAGACGCGCATCCAGCGCAAGACCGATGCCCCGTTCTTCATCGACAAGATGCCGAACAACTGGTCCCACGTGGGGCTGATCCATTTGATCCTGCCCAGGGCGAAGATCATCGACGCCCGCCGGCATCCGCTGGGCTGCTGCTTCTCCGGGTTCAAGCAGCACTTCGCGCGCGGGCAGACTTTCAGCTACAGCCTGGAGGACATAGGCCGGTACTACCGCGATTACGTCGAGCTCATGAAGCACTTCGACGAAGTCCTGCCGGGGCGGGTCCACCGCGTCCTCTACGAGGCGATGATCGACGACACCGAGGCGCAGGTCCGGCGCCTGCTGGAGTATTGCGGCCTGCCCTTCGATGCGCGCTGCCTGCGCTTCTATGAGAACGACCGCGCGGTGCGCACCGCCAGCTCGGAGCAGGTCAGGCAGCCCATTTTCAGGGACGGAGTGGACCACTGGCGTCACTACGAGCCCTGGCTCGATCCGCTGAAGAGTGCGCTCGGCCCGGTGCTGAGCGCCTACCCGGCGACGCCGGAGTTTTGAAACGCGCCGCGAGCGCATACACTGATCCATACCGATAACCGTGGGGGGCGATGCAATGACACGTAGCCGGGTGAGGAAATCCAAACGTGCTCGGGTTGCGCAGGGCACTCGAGTGGTCCTGAAACGCGTGCCGCTGGCCACCGCGATATCGGCGGTTCTGGCCGGCGCCCCTCCAGCCTTCGCGCAGGACCAGGCCGATACCAGCATCCTCGGCGAGGTCATGGTCACGGCGCAGAAACGCCAGGAAAACCTGCAGGACGTGCCGCTGAGCATCCAGAGCTTCGGCACCGAGCAGCTCGAAGAGCTGAACATCACCGACTTCGCCGACTACGTGAAGTACCTGCCCAGCGTCTCCTTCACCACCATCGGCCCGGGATTCAGCGTCGCCTACTTCCGCGGCGTGGCGAGCGGCGAGAACAACAACCATTCCGGCCCGCAGCCGACAGTGGGCATGTACCTGGACGAGCAGCCGATCACGACGATCCAGGGCGCGCTCGACATTCATCTTTACGACATCGCACGGGTCGAGGCGCTGGCCGGGCCGCAGGGCACGCTCTACGGCGCAAGCTCCATGGCCGGCACGATCCGCATCATCACCAACAAGCCCGACCCGGGCAAGTTCGAAGCCGCATACGGTCTCGAAGCCAATACCGTCAAGAATGGCAGCGAGGGCTACACGGCCGAAGGTTTCGTGAACGTGCCGGTTGGCGAGTCTGCCGCGGTGCGCCTGGTGGGTTGGTACAGCCAGGAACCGGGCTACATCGACAATGTGCCGGGGACACGCACATTCCCGACCTCCGGCGGTTGCATCAGCAACACCAGTCCACCGGCGCCCGGTTGCGTGACGTCGCCCGCCCTTGCCGAGGATCGCTACAACGACGTCGAGACTTATGGTGCGCGCGCCGCACTGCGTGTCGATCTGAACGACAGCTGGACGCTGACGCCGCAGGTCATGGCGCAGAAGCAGCACACCAACGGGGGGTTCTCCTTCGATCCGCGCGTCGGCGACCTCGAGGTCACGCGCTACTACCCGGAGGAATCCGAGGACAAGTGGCTGCAGGCGGCGCTCACGGTCGAGGGCAAGCTCAGCAACTTCGACCTGGTGTATGCCGGCGCGTACCTCAAGCGCGACGACTTCGTGAATTCGGACTATTCCGACTACGCGTATTTCTACGATCAGTGCTGCCAGTACGGCTATTCCTGGGTCGACGACAACGATGTTCCGCTCGCCGATCCCTCGCAGTACATCACGGGCAAGGATTACTACAAGCGCCAGAGCCACGAGCTGCGGCTCTCCTCGCCGCAGGATTGGCGCTTGCGCTTCGTGGCCGGCCTGTTCTATCAGAAGCAGAAGCATGATATCTACCAGCGCTACTGGATCAACGGTCTCGGCGCGGCGCTCGAAGTCCCAGGGTCGCCGGACACGATCTGGCTGACCGACCAGAAGCGCGAGGATCAGGACTACGCGGTCTTCGGCGAGATGACCTACGACATCACGGACAAGCTCGCGGTCACCGGCGGCTTGCGCTGGTTCGACGCCAAGAACTCGCTCAAGGGTTTCTTCGGGTTCAACGACACCTACAGCTCGAACTACGGCGTGTTCCTGTGCGCCACGCCGTTCGTGCCATTCAACACCGCCCCGTGCACCAATCTGGACGACGAAGTCAGCGAATCGGGCGTCGTGCCGAAGATCAACCTGACCTACCAGATCGACGACGCGCGCATGGCCTACGTGACCTACTCCGAAGGCTTCCGTCCCGGCGGCATCAACCGCAACGGCACGGTGCCGCCCTACAAGTCGGACTACCTCAAGAACTACGAGGTGGGCTGGAAGACCACGTGGGGCGGCCGCGTGCGCTTCAACGGAGCGGTATTCCTGGAGAAATGGGACGACATCCAGTTCTCGTTCCTGCCGCCCAGCGGAGCCGGATTGACCGTCATCCGCAACGCCGGCAAGGCCGAGATCAAGGGCATCGAGGCTGACCTGGCCTGGGCGGTCACCTCGGGACTCAATATCCATGGAGGTTTCTCGCTGATCGACGCGGAGCTGGCCGAGGACTACATCCCCGATCCGACTTTGCCGCCGGCGGCGCCCGAGGGAACCCAGCTGCCGGTGACGCCGAAATTCAAGTCGAACGTCACTGCGCGCTACACCTTCGGTGTAGGCCAGGCAGAGATGTACGTGCAGGGCGCCGCGGTCTATCAGAGCAGGAGCTGGTCGGACTTGCTGGACGAGGATCGCGGATTCCTCGGCGATCAGCCTTCGTACGCGGTTGCGGATTTCACCGCAGGTTACGAAGGGGACAGCTTCGCGGTCGAGATGTACGTCAACAACGCATTCGACGAGCGCGCGCAGGTATTCACCTTCGCCCAATGCGCGACTTCCGTCTGCGGCGTGAACCCGTACTTCGTGACCAATCAGCCGCGGACCATCGGACTGAAGTTCAGGCAGGACTTCTGAGCGGCCGAGAAGGGGACATTCTCCCTTGAAGGGGAGAGTGTCCCCTCATTTGTCGCGCCGGGCGCGGCCTGCGGATGCGGCGCAGGCGTCGGGAGCCGGCCTACGCCACGCGATTTCGTCCCGAGTTCTTCGCCTCGTAGAGCTGGGTGTCCGCGGCTTGCAGCAGCTCGGCGTCATCCGCCGAGCCGTCCCATTTGGATTAGTCGCCGACGTGACCCGCCAGCCACCATTGTGTATCGTCTGAATCTGGCGTCTCCGGGCTTGAAACCGATGCGACATTGCAGTCAGAAAGTGTTGCCGTTCGCCTGGCTGTTGTTCTGCGCCATTGGCGCGTGCGGCGCACGCGAGCCAGTCACGGCCGACGATCGATGCCGTGCCCATCGCGACAACGGTTACGAAGCGCTGTATGGCGCGAATGTTTTCGCCAGTGCGCACGAAGGGCAGGGTGGCGACTACACGCCACGCGAGGTAGAGGCACTGCGATGCATGACACGCGCGCCGGACGCGGTCGAATTGCTGCGCGTTCTGGCGCAGCGAGGATCGCTCCCGGGACAACTCTATGCACTCGTGGGGATGAGAGTCCTCGATCAGGCGGAATTCGAACGCCTCCTTCCGCGGTACGCTGCCGACGAAAGCATCGTCAGAACGCACGCAGGCGACATGGCCGGAACGCGTCGCGTCGCGGAGTTGGCGCGCGAACTCAGAGGCACTTACCACGTAAAGGACCTCTTGCCGGAGTTGTACCCGCGCGTGGCCATGCCGGAACCCGGATTCGAAGTCATCCTTCCCGACGCGCAGGGACGGCTTCCCGCGGATGTTGCGCCGCAACCCAAATGAATTCCGCGCTCAGCAGGAAAGATCTGCGTCGAGTAGCACACCCAGATCAGGATCATCGATCAGCGATCCAAAAGCGCCGAAGTCCAGCGTTGCGGTGACACCCTGTTCGGGGCGGTGAGCGGTCTGCAGCAGTTTGTCGACGGTTGCCGCACTGTCGCTGTCCATCGGCATGCTGAGCTGCGCGACGATCTCGGTGCGCGCGTTATCGGCGCCGAAGAACAGACCGGCCAGCGCGATGATCAGCACCAGGAATTGAACCAGCGACAACATTGCGCAGTAGGCGAGTGCCGCTCCCAAGCCGGGCACGTTTCGGCGGCCCACGAAGTGACCGCGGTCCGCGTCAAATGCCAGAGCTGGGTCCGATCGTCAGCTTCCTTGCCATTCCGATCTCCTGTTCTGCCAAGTGTCAGACCTACGCGACGCGATTTCGTCCGGCGTTCTTCGCCTCGTAGAGCTGCGTGTCCGCGGCTTGCAGCAGCTCGGCGTCATCCGCCGCGCCGTCCCATTGGTACAACCCGATGCTCAGCGTGACGCGCAGCTGCGGATGCACCAGCTGCCAATCGTGCGATTCGACCGAGTGGCGCAGGTTCTCGCAGAAGCACAGCGCCGCCTCGCGGGTCATGCCCGGCAGGATGAGGGCGAACTCCTCGCCGCCGATGCGGGCCACGAGATCGGTCGAGCGGCACACCTGGCGCATGAGCGCGGCGCTCTGGCGCAGCACTTCATCGCCCACGGCATGACCGAGGCGGTCGTTGACGATCTTGAAGTGATCAAGATCCGCCACCGCGAGCGTGAGTGGCTGGCCTACCGCCTGTGCCACTGCGATCTCGGCGGCCAGACGCTCGCTGAAGCAACGGCGGTTCGCTATGCCGGTGAGCGGGTCTTCCTGGGATTCGCGCTCGAGCTCGCGGCTGCGCTCGCCGAGCGCCGAAATCAGGCGTTCCTTCTCCCGATTGGCCTTCTCCAGCTCCTGGGTCCGCTCCGCGACACGCTCCTCGAGGCGCTGGCGATAGTCCTCCAGGTCCTCGAAGGCGTGTGCATCCGCCACCGCGGCCGCGACCTGCTCGGCAAGCCGCTGCATCAGGTGCAAATCGGCGTCGGAATAGATACCCGCGCGCGCGTGCCGCACGCTCAGCAGGCCGATCACGGCCTCTTCCTCGATCAGCGGGACGGCGATCAGCGATCCGGTTTCCCTGTCCGTGACCGCGGCACGCTGGCGCAGTACCGCCGGCGCTCGCGCCCAGTCTTCGATCAACACCGCTTCGGCGCGCTCCACCACCCAGCCGAACAATCCGGCATCCAGTGGCTTGGCGCGAACCGGCAGCCGCTCGCCGCGCCGCTCGTGCACGCGCAGCTCCAGCTGGCGCTCCTCGTGGTCCACCAGCGCGAGATGAAACTCGTCGAAGCGGAACAGTGCGCGCGTTTCGGTGAGGATCCGTTCGCCCAGCTCGTCGATGCGCCGCGCGCCGCGTAACGCGCGCCGCGCCTGAGAGAGGCGCGCCAACGGCGCGCTGTCGCTTTCCACGGCGCTCAGCGTGCGGCCGATACCGTTGAAACTGAGCACGAACACCACCATGAGACCCACGAACAGTGCGAACGTCGCCAGCGTGCCGGTGGTGTAGAGCAGCGCCGCGAGCACGCCCGCGGGCACGAAGATCAGGTCCACCACCATGTAGACCGGCTTGATGATCTTGCGGAACGTCGCGGCCGTCGAAACGGAAGAACAGAGCCATCAGGACGACGTTGACGGCCTGCGCGGTCAGGGCCATCGCCGTGAGCGGCCAGATGTCGTTCCAGGATAAACCGTCGAGCGGATGGCGCCCGCCCGCCGCGACGTAGGCCCGCCCGGCCAGCAGCAACATCATCGCAGTCATGGAGGCGTTGTGCACGCCACGCAACCCCGCCACTTTGAGCGAGCCGTGGCTGTAGCTGCGGCTGATCAGCGGCCAGAGAAGAGAAGCCGTGGCGCAGATCGTGGCAGCCACGGGGGGGCTGAGCACCAGTAGCAGACCGATCTGCGGCAGGCGCTCCATCGACGAGAGCCCGACGCGCGGCGCCGGCAGTCCGAGCTGCCAGATGAAAAGGGAGCCCAGGATCAGCAGGGCGACGGCCCAGATGGGCGGGAATGCGGGGTTGCCCGACAGTCCCTGCGCAAGCCACCAGGCTGTTGCTGCAGCCAGCAGAAATATATATAGCGCCAGCGGGCGATATCGGGACGCCATACGTGCGAAGTGTACCCGCCGCCGGCGTCCGCGGAATGTGACGCCTGCAGCGAGTTTGTCCGCCGTTTCTGGATAGATCGGCGCTTGGCGTACGGGCATCCTGCCGGCAGCAGTTCACGGAGCCCTCCTCATGCTGACGCTTTACGACTACCTGCCTTCGCAGAACGCCTACAAGGTGCGCCTGCTGCTCAACCACCTGCAACGCCCGTATCGGACCGAGATCGTGAGCATCTTCGAAGGAGCAGGGCAGAGGCCCGAGTATCTTGCGGTCAACCCCACCGGAGCCGTGCCCGCGATCCGTCTCGAGGATGGCCGCGTGCTGGCGGAATCCAACGCGATCCTGGGTTTCCTGGCCGAAGGCACTCCGTATCTGCCCGACGATCGCTTCCTGCGCGCCAAGGTCCTGCAGTGGCTCTCGTTCGAGGGCGACTACCTGCAGAGCTCGGTTGCCACGCTGCGCCACTGGACGCTGACGGGCAAGCGCGCTCGGCGGCCCCGTGAGCTGGTCGAGATGAAAGTGAACGCCTCACTCAAGGTGCTCGGCATTCTCGACCGCGAGCTCGCGACGAACGCATTCCTCGTCGGCGAGCGCTACTCGATCGCCGACATGAGCTGCTTCGCCTATGCGCATCTCGCGGCCGACGCCGATCTGCCGCTCTCGACGTATCGCAACGTCGTGCGCTGGATAGAGCGCGTGCGCGAGCAGCCGGGATTCCTGGCCGAGGTGCATCCCTACTCGATCGATCCGCACTCGAGCCGCGAGCTGCCCTGAGCGGGACCGTCGCGGTTGGCGGCGAGTTGCGCCACAATGCACGCCTCGTCCCACGCGCAGGTGTCGCATGCTCAGAGTCCTGCTGCTGCCGAATCTGCAGCGCTTCGAGGATCATGGCCTGTTCCTGCTGCGGCTGATCACCGGCGGATTCCTCGTCTGGGGAACGCTCGACAACCTCATCAGCGCGGCGCGCATGCAGGAATTCGTCGGCTTCCTGGCGCAGTTCGGCTTCCCCGCACCGCAGTTGCTCGCGCCGCTGTCGGTGTACGCGCAGTTCATCTGCGGTGCGCTCCTGGTGCTCGGCCTGCTCACGCGCTGGGCGGGGCTGGTGATGCTCTTCAATTTCCTGGTCGCCCTCTTCATGGTCCATTGGGGCCAGGACTTCCGTGGCCAATGGCCGGCGCTGATCCTCGTGTTCCTGAGCCTGTATTTCGCGCTGCGCGGCGCCGGGCGCCTGTCCATCGACAGGATGATCGAGCTGCGCCCGACCAGCTGATGTGTGCATGTCGCTCGGCATGCGCGATGTAGACTGCCTGGCTTCGGTCCAGGCTAGACTTCCCGCCCCCGCCAGGTTCATACGGAGCCGCCCATGAAGATCACCATGTACTCGGCCTCGGTCGAGGTCTTCCAGCCCATGCTCGCCAATCTCGCCGCCCTCCTGGAGAAAGCGCGCGCCACCGCCGAGGCGCGCAAGTTCGAACCGGGCGTGCTCGTCAACGCGCGGCTCGCACCGGACATGTTTCCGCTGGCGCGCCAGGTGCAGCTCGCCAGCGACTTCGCGAAAAATTCGACCGCGCGGCTCGCCGGGATCGAGCCGCCGCGCTACGAGGACACGGAGTCGACCTTCGCGGAATTGAAAACGCGGATCGACAGGACGATCGACTGGCTGAAGAGCGTCCCGGCGACGGCGCTCGAGGGCTCGGAGGATCGCGACATCAAGGTGCCGCTGCGCGAACGCACTCTGGAGATCAAGGGCCTGCCGTTCCTCAGGAACTGGGCGATCCCGAATTTCTTCTTCCACGTCACCACGGCGTACAACATCCTGCGCCACAACGGCGTGGAGCTCGGCAAGCGCGATTTCCTCGGCGGCGTCTGAGCCTCGGACCTGAGCGAGCAGCCGCGCCGCGCCGGGGAGCATATATAAGAGTAAGCATCATGTAACCGGCCGGGTGCGCCCGGCCGGCGTGCGCTTGAATTGCGCTCTCAGCCCAGGCGATCGGCGATGCGACTGAGCAGGCGGGCCAGCGCGGAGCGCCGCGGGGGAAACGGCGCGGTACGGTACGGCCGCATGTCGGGCAGGCTGGCGCCGCGCTCCTCGTGCCGATCGAATTTCGCCGCGCGCAGCTCGAGCTCGTGCGCACCCAATGCGGCGATGCGCGCGTCGCGGTCCAGGTCCGGTACGCGCCGCGGCGCGTGGGCCCAATGCTGTGAAGGCGGCGTGCGCTTTTCCGGCGGCACGGTGCGCTTTTCCGGCGGCGGGCTGCGCAGCGTCTGGGGAGGAATCAGCGGCACGGCTTCGGGCGAGCGGATTCTCGCGATCTCCACCTGCGTCGGTACGCGCGGTTCCATCCTCGCCGCGTCGGTTGCACCCTGCGGGGCAAGCCCGGGTCGCGGTTGCCCGGCCGTCAGCGTTTGCGGCTCGTCGATCGGCGGGCTCGGTTCGTTCGCAGCCGCATCGCGCACGGGCTGCGCGGTCTCGCGCGCAGCAGGGCGGCGGCGATGGCGCGTCAGCCAGCTCGCATACGCATACTCACGAACGCTGACCGGAACGACCGCCACCGATGGGAAGTCCGGGCGCACATACACCGCCACCTGAGTCGCGGAAATAGCGCTGCGAAAGAATCCGAGGCGTACACCGTAGAGGCGTACGCCGCCGCGCTGGCACGTGACGGTGTACAGGGTATAGGCATCGAACAGGGCAATCGGCGGAAGGTCGGCGGGGCCCGTGCGATCGGCGGACCATACCAGCTGCACGGCGTAGCGCTGCAGCTCGTCCTCTTCGGCTGGATTCGGGACCGACGGTCCCGGGGCCGCCGACTCGGCGGCCGAGAACTCCGCAAGCGATACCGCCGGCGCCTGAATGAGCCTGAAATCCGTGGCGCCCGTATCGTCGAGCGAGCCCAGGTTGGAGCGCGGGGCCGCCGCGATCCAGGCGGTGGGGAAGCGGGGCAGCACCAGGGGCAGGAGGCGCTTGGCGGCTTCGCGCGAATCGAAATACCCGAGGTGCAGCCGGTAGCGGTGCCGGCCGTCCTGAACCTGATGGGAGCGAAAGACGACCAGGCCGTCGAGGCCGGCCGTGCCCGGGACTTCCAGCGGCAACGGGACCGGCGCCGCGCACAGGTTGATGACGAAGAAGGTCCGGTCAGGGCCCGTGCCCGCTGCCGGTGTCTGATCCGCATCGCGCATGAGGCTTCCCCGAAAGCGTTTGCGCTCATCGCCGGCTGGCCGCGCGATCGCGTGCCCGGCCGGATGTATTTGCATGGACTATGCGCGAGGCGCGCCGCGGGCTCAAGCTGCCTCGCCGTAGGTTTTTGGCGACAACCGGCGGCCCGCGCATGCTCGTTTGCGCGTCGCCCATTGCATTCGGCCGCGTTCGAACCGACACTTTTGCGCCCCGCTTATGTCACCAATGGTGAATGCCCAAAGGTGAATGCCCAAAGGAGAATGCAATGAGGACCTGGATCGTTGCCCTGGCGCTCGCACTGGCAGGGATGGGCGCACGAGCGGAAGAGTTGAACGTCGACTCAGAGCACACCCGCGTCACGTTCGAGATCGACCATTTCGGTTATTCGACCTTCCGCGGCCAGTTCAACGAGGCCACGGGGAGGATCAGTTACGACCCGGCGGCGAAGCGCGGCAGCGCGGATGTGACCGTGGCGGTTGCATCGGTGGCCACAGGCGTCGCCAAGCTGGGCCAGCACCTGCAGACTCCGGAATTCTTCGACGCGGCCAAGCACCCGAACGTCACCTTCAAGTCCACTGCCTTCAATTTCGACGGCGACGAGCTCGAGAGCGTCGACGGCAACCTGACGATCCGCGGCACGACCAAGCCGGTCACGCTCACGGTGACCGCCGTAGCGTGCAAGCCGCACCCGCTGGGCAAGTACCCGGCCTGCGGTGCGGATGCCGAGGTGAAGATCAAGCGCTCGGAGTACGGCGTCTCGGGGTACTTGCCTGCCGTGGGGGACGAGGTGACGCTCCGGATCGGCGTGGAGGCGAACAACAAGCCCCCAGGCACCAACAAGTAGGGCAAGAAAACAGGAGTGGACACTCGCTCTATTCAGAGATCGGCAGCCCCCGGGGCGTCAAGTCTGGACCACCACGTCGAGCTTCCCGCTGCGCCGCTCCACGTTCACGCCGACCGAACCCGCGTAGCGATGCACCGTGAGATCCACCGACGCGTCGGCGACGGTGAGGTTGCGGATGCGCACTTCGTCCAGTGCGACGGGGAGGGCGGGGTGGCTCAGGGTGACTTGCCGGCGCGTGGCGTCGATGCTCAGCCCGAGAATGGCTTCGATCATCAGGAACACGGAGCCCGAAGCCCACGCCTGCGGTGAGCAGGCTACGGGGTAGCGCGTCGGCCCTTCGCCCATGCGTTGCCGGAATCCGCAGAACAGCTCGGGCAGTCGATACAGGTCGAAATACATCGCCGCGTCGAACTGTCCCGTGAGGATGCGCGTCGCCATGGATTTGCACTGGTAACGCGCCGCGCCGGCCGCGAGCAGCGAGTTGTCGTGCGGCCAGATCGAGCCGTTGTGGTACGCCATCGGGTTGTAGCGCAGCTCGCTCTCGGCCACCGTGCGCACGCCCCAGCCCGAGAAGAACAGCTCCTCCCCGAAGCCAGCGACAATCGTGCGGGCGTGCTCCGGGCTGGCGATGCCGGTGAACAGGCAATGCCCGGGGTTGGAGGTGCGTACCCGGCACGGCTGCTTCTGACCGTCGAGCGCGAGCGCGTAGGTGTCGATGTCCGCGCACCAGAACTGCGCCTCGAACCTGCGCCGCAGATCCGAGGCGTCATTGCGCAGCCGCGTGGCCAGTGCATTTTCGCCGATCGCGAGCGCCATCTCCGCCGCGCCCAGCTTGGCCGCATGGACGTAGCCTTGCACTTCGCACAACGCGATCGGCCCCTCGGCGATCCGGCCGTCGGCGTGAAACACCGAGTCGTGCGAATCCTTCCAGCCCTGCTGGACCAGGCCGTCGCGGGCTGCGGCGGTGATACTCGACGAAGCCGTCGCGGTCGACGTCGCCGTAGCGGTCGATCCACTCCAGCGCGGCGAGGATCGAGCGGCCACAGCGTGCCCATGAACTGCAGGTCGCCGGTCCGCTGGAAATACGCGGCCGCGAGCATCACGAACAGCGGCGTGGCATCGACGCTGCCGTAGTAGCGGCCGAAGGGAATTTCGTCGAGGGCAGCCATCTCGCCGCGCCGCGCCTCGTGCAGGATCTTGCCCGGCTCGGCGTCGCGCTGCGGTGAGCTCTCGGTGGCCTGGGTTGCGGCGAGGAAAGCCAGCACGCCGCGCGCAGATATCCGGCCAGAGCCACAGCGTCTGCAGCGCGGTGATGATGCCGTCGCGTCCGAACGTCGCTCGAACCATGGCACGCCGCCGTAGGGATACAACCCATGCTGCGTCGTGGTGAGCATCATGCCCAGATCGGCGGCGGAGCACCGCAGCCACGCGTTGAAGAGCTCGTTCGACGTTTCGACCAGCCCCGCGAGGCGCTCCGCGTGCGGGGCTCGCGCTTCCGCGTCGCTCAGCGCCTGGTCGAAAGAAAGGACCTCGGTCGGCTCCTCGCCGGTGCGGCAGGCGACGGCGAGTGCGATGGTCTTCTCGCCGCGGCTGCCCAGCCGCAGCGGAAAATGCATCTCGTCGCTTGCGAGCGAATCCGGCGCCGGGTGGCATTCGATCGTGGTCTCGCGCAGCACGCGATCGAGCCCTTCATAGCCGAGCGTCACCCGGTGTTCCTCGGTGCGCGCCGCGCGCGGCCTGCCGCGGCCCAGCCGCTTGACGCCGCGCACCTCGAAGATGTCGACATAGTCGGCGGCGAAACGCACGGCGAGGTCGATCGCGACGGTGGCGAGCGCGAAGTTGCGCACGCGGATCAACTCGTAGCAGACGTCGCGCCAGATGAACTTCGAGCGGTTGATGTGCAGCGTGCCGCGCGGCAGTACCAGCTGGCCGCCGGCATACAGGTCCGGGTTCGTGAGATCGACGGCCATGAGCACGTTGTCGCGCCGCACGGTGGAGCTCAGCAGCAGCAGGCGGTGCGAAGCGAGGGTCAGCGTCAAGCGCGAGAGGAAGCGCGTACCGCCGTGGTACAGGCCTTCCTCGTAGCGTGCCTCGGCGTCGATGTCGCCGAAGTCGTTGAATACCGCAAAGGTTTCGTCCTGCCTGAGGACCAGCGTGCGCTCGGCCACCGGCACTTCGGTGGCGAGGATGTAGTACTGCTGCCCGGCGTCGATCAACTGCTCAGCCGCCATGCGCGCCTCCTCAGTCCTTCGTAGGCCTCGCAATAGTCGCGCGCCATGCGCGCAACGCTGAAGCGTTGCTCGAACACCTCGCGGCAGCGCAGGCGGTTCCACGCCGGCATGCGTTGCACCGCGGCCACGGCGCCGGCCACGTCATCGACGATGCACCCGCTGTCGCCGTCGTCGATCACTTCGGGAACCGAGCCACGCCGGAACGCGATCACCGGCGTGCCGCAGGCCATCGATTCGATCATCGCCAGGCCGAAAGGCTCGGGCCAGTCGATCGGGAACAGCAGCGCGAGCGCATCGCGCAGGAGGCCGGCCTTGCCGCGGTCGTCGACCTCGCCGAGGTACTGAATGAACCGTCCGTCGATCAACGGTTCGATCGCCGCTTCGTAGTAGGCGCGGTCCACGGGATCGACCTTGGCGGCGATGCGCAGCGGCACGCCGCTGGCGCGCGCGATCTCGATGGCGCGGTCGACGCGCTTCTCCGGAGAAATGCGGCCGACGAACGCCAGGTAATTTCCCGGAGTGAAGCTCGGCCGGAACATCTCGGGGGGCACGCCGTGATACACGGTCGCGCGCCAATTGGCGTCGGGGAGCGGGGCGCGTTGCGCGTCGGAGATCGAGATCAGCGGCAAGTCGCGGAACTCGCCGTACAGGCGGTCCAGCCCCGGGATATCCAGGCGTCCGTGCATCGTCATGACGCACGGCGTTGAATGGCGCCGCGCCAGTGACAGTTGCAGGGCGTCGATGTGGAAATGCACCACGTCGAATGCCGCGGCGCGCTTGAAGACCTCCTCCACCATCAGCACGTGCAGCGAGGCGGCTTCGGGCCGGCGATCGTCGAGGCGCAGCGCGCGGTCCCAGACCGCGACGAGCCGCGCCCGCGTGATCGAGTCGCCGCTCGCGAACAGCGTGACGTCGTGGCCCTGCCGAACCAGCTCTTCGGTGAGGTAGGAGACGACGCGCTCGGTGCCACCATAGAGTGCCGGCGGAACGCGCTCGTAGAGCGGTGCGACCTGGGCGATGCGCAAGCGTTGACCTCCCTGTCCGTCGCAGTCGGTTGCGAGGGCGAAGTAGCGCATCCAGCGCGGGCGCGAGGACAGAGGCAGCGCGGCCCCGACAAGTCCTGTGACACCAGACTCATGGGACCGCGCTCCCCGTCGCTCGTCACGCGAGGCTCAAGTCGCCTGGGAAACCGCGCGCACCATCCGTGAGTGCGCCACGATTCCCCGGGCGAGGAGCACTAGCGGTTTACTTGTTGGATTCCTTGCTCTTGCCGGAATCCTTCGCCTTTGCGTACTCGGCGCTCGACAGCGCGCCGTTCTTGTCGGCGTCCAGCTCTTCCCACTTCGCCACGAGCGCCGCGTTGGCCTTGGCCTCGTCCTTGCTGACGTAGCCGTCGCCGTTCGCGTCGAGGGTGGTGAACTCCGGCCACTGGGCCTCGGTCGCCATGGTGGTGTCGCTGGACGTGGTCGTCTGGCTCTCGGTCGTCGTCGTCGTCTGTTGCGATTGCTGTTGCTCAGGCGGCGTCGGCTGCGGGTCCTGCGCAAACGCTGCGGCGGACGTCATCAGCGCGGCGAGCGCCGTGATCTTGAGTGTTCCGTTCATTTGGTGCTCCATTTCCTGTGAGTTGGTTGCATTGGATCCGCCGGGCGCAGCGGGCCCTGACGGGGTGACCAGGAAGGGTGCAGATGCCGTGCCAGCGGGCCGCAGCGTGCGAGGATTCAGTCAGTTACACTTCCGGCGGCCGCGTCACCGCCGCCGCGGCGGCGCCACGATGCGCCCCGAGTGTCGTCAAGTGGCAACGCCACAAACGCCGGCCAACGCACGCCGCACGGGAATTAAAGGGGTTTGGTGCGCATCGCCGCAGGTGTTGGCAATCGCGTACAGACGAGGACGCCGCAGACATGATGAATGATTTGCACGACAGCCAGCGGGCCGACAGCGCGCGATGATCAAGTTGTCGCGTCGCGGGCAGCGCATCCTGAAGGTCGGCATGGCAGGCATGGCGGCGCTGCTGGTCGCCCTTGCGCTGTATGTCGTGTACCTCGATCGCATCGTCACGCCGCAGTTCGAGGGCCGGCGCTGGACGTTGCCCGCCAAGGTGTTCGCTCAGCCGCTGGAGCTGTATGTGGGTATGCCGCTCGGGCCCGATGCGCTGGAAGTGGAGCTCGAGCGCCTGCACTACCTGCACGTTGCGGATGTGACGCGCCCGGGCACCTATCGGCGTCGCGGCGGACGCATCGAGCTGGCTGCGCGCAAGGTGCAGTTCGCCGACGAGTCGCGCGAGGCCCAGCTGCTGACGATCACGGCGGGCGCTTCCGGCATCGAATCGCTCACTGACGCGCGCGGCCGCGCGCTGCCGGTGTTCCGCCTCGAACCGTTGCTCATCGGCAGCATCTTCCCGATCCACGGCGAGGATCGCATCGTGGTGCCCCCGGAGCGCGTGCCCGAGCTGCTTCCCGAGGCGCTCATCGTCCTGGAGGATCGCAAGTTTTACCGGCACGGCGGCATCGATCCGGAAGCGATCCTGCGCGCGGCGTGGGCCAACCTGCGCGCCGGCGGCATCGAGCAGGGCGGCAGCACCCTCACGCAGCAGCTGGTCAAGAGCTACTTCCTCGACGATCGCCAGACCTACGGGCGCAAGTTCAAGGAAGCGATCATGGCGATGATCCTGGATGCGCGCTTCGACAAGGACGACTTGCTCAACGCCTACGTCAACGAGATCTACCTCGGCCAGGACGGCCAGCGCGCGATCCACGGCTTCGGTCTCGCCAGCCGATTCTATTTCGGCAAGCCGCTCGAGGAGCTCGAGCTCTCGGAGATGGCGCTGCTGGTCGCGTTGGTGCGCGGGCCGTCCTACTACGACCCGCGGACCCGGCCGGATCGGGCTGTGGCGCGTCGCAACCTGGTGCTCGATCTGCTGGCGCGCTTCGAGATCGTGCCCGAGGCGGATGCCAGGCGCGCCAAAACTCAGCCCCTCGCGCTCGCCATCGATCGCGAGACCGGTTACTACCCCGCCTACCTGGACTTCGTGCGCCGCACCCTGCGCCGCGACTATCGCGAGGAGGACCTGACCGAGGAGGGGCTTTCGATCTACACCACGCTCGATCCGCGCGTGCAGGCCGAGGCGCAGCTCGCGCTGACTCGCGAGCTCGGGCGGCTCGGCAAGCGCCCCCGGATGGCCGACCTCGAGGGAGCCGTGGTCGTCACCGAGCCGCAGAGTGGCGACGTCCTGGCGATCATTGGCGGCAAGCACGGCGGATTCAGCGGCTTCAACCGCGCGCTCGACGGGGACCGGCCGATCGGCTCGCTGGTCAAACCGGTCGTCTACCTGGCGGCGCTCGAAACGGGACGCTTCAATGCGGCGAGCCTGGTGGCGGACGAACCGGTGGAAGTGCGCCTGCCCAACCGCAAGATCTGGCGCCCCGAGAATTTCTCCAAGCAATACGCCGGGCCCGTGCCGCTGGTGCGCGCGCTCTCCGAGTCGCTCAACCTGGCAACCGTCAATCTCGGCCTGGAAATCGGTCTGCCGCGCGTCATCAAGACGTTCGAGCAGCTCGGCGTCGAGAAACTTCCCGCGCAGAACCCCTCGCTCCTCCTCGGATCCTACGAGCTCTCGCCACTGGCGGTCGCGCAGCTCTACAACAGCTTCGCGAATGGAGGGTTCCGCACGCCGCTGCGCGCGGTGCGCACCGTGCTCGACGCGCAAGGCAAGCCGATCAAGTCCTTCGCCCTCGAGGTCACGCCGGTCGCCGATTCAGCCACCATTCACCAGCTCAATCGCATGCTCGTGCAGGCCATCGATCATGGCACGGGGCGCGCGGCGCGCGCGGCACTCGGGCCGGGAGTGGTGATTGCCGGCAAGACCGGAACTTCGTCGGATTTCCGGGACAGCTGGTTCGCGGGGTTCTCGGGCAGCCATCTTGCGGTGGTGTGGGTGGGTTTCGACGACAATCGCCCGACGGGTCTCACCGGCTCGGCGGGTGCGCTGGCGATCTGGGCGCAACTCATGCAAAGGCTGGGAACGCGCTCGTGGGAAGAGCCGACGCCCGAGGAGCTCGAAGATGTCACCATCGAGTTCCCCACCGGCCTCGCGGCGCGGGCCGATTGCGGCGGCGAAGATCTGGTGACGATCGCGGTGCCGCGCGATACGGTACTGCCGGTGAGGGCGGGCTGTGGGGACAACCCGATCGAGGATCTGGCCGAGCGGGCGCGAGAATGGTGGCGAGGGCTGACTCGATGATACGGACACTGGCGATGAAACGGACACTGGCGATGAAACTGACACTGACGGTGCTTTCGATCCTCGCGATGGGTGCGCTGACCGCCTGCAACCTGCCGAATCCCTATGAGCGGCCGCCTTCCTCGCCTGTGCCGCCGCCCAGCGGCGAGCCTCCCGAAGTGCCGACCCCAACCGAATCGCAAACTCCGCCGCCGCCCGCCGAGCAGCAGCCCGAACGTCCCACGCGCGAGTATCAGTTGGGGCCAGCCTCCCGTGCGCTGGTCGCTCAAGCACAAACGCAGGCAGCCAACGGCGATTTCGCCACCGCCGCCGGTTCGATCGAGCGGGCACTGCGCATCGAGCCGTCGAACCCGTTGCTGTGGCTCGAGCTGGGTAAGCTGCGTCAGCAGGAAGGTAACTTCGCGCAGGCCGAGAGCCTGGGCCGCAAGGCCTTATCGCTCGCGACCGGCGATGCGCGCGCGCAGAGCCTCGCCTGGGGACTCATCGCCGAATCGTTGCGCGCGCGCGGACGCGCCGTACAAGCGCGCGAAGCCGAGCAACGCGCGGCCGAGCTGCAGCCGCGCTAGCCGGCTGCAGCCATCGCCGGACGTTGCCCGGCTGTGAGCTCGCGCAGGCAGCTTTCGACGATATCCATGCCTTCGGCGAGCAGCGCATCGGCGATCGTGAGCGGCGCGAGAAAGCGGATGACGTTGCTGCGCACGCCGCAGGACAAGAGGATCAGCCCCTTCTTGCCCGCGAGCTGGCTCAGCGCCTTGGTCAGGTCCGCATCCGGCGCGTTCGCATCGCGGTTGCGCACCAGTTCCATGGCCACCATCGCGCCGAGGCCGCGAACTTCGCCGATGCACGGGAACTGCGCCTGCATGCTCTTCAGCCGGCCCACCATCGCTTCGCCGATGACGCGCGCGCGCTCGAGGAGATTCTCCTCGCGAATCGCATCGAGCACGGCGAGGCCCGCCGCGCAGCCGAGCGGCGAGCCGGCGTAGGTTCCGCCCAGGCCGCCCGGCGGCGGCGCATCCATGATCGCGGCTTTGCCGATCACGGCGGACAGCGGTACGCCGCCCGCGACGCTCTTGGCGATCGTCATCAGGTCGGGCTCCACTCCCGCGTGCTCGATGGCGAACATCCGCCCGGTGCGCGCGAAGCCGCTCTGGATTTCGTCGATGACGAGCACGATGCCGTGCTGATCGCAGATCTGGCGCAGCTTCTGCAGGAAGACCGGCGGCGCGGCGTAGAAGCCGCCTTCGCCGACCACGGGCTCGATGATGATCGCGGCGACGCGCGCCGGATCGACGTCGGCCTTGAACAGGTTGTCGAGGGCGCGCAGAGATTCGTCCGTGGTCACGCCGTGGTAGGCGATGGGGAACGGAATGTGGAACACTTCGGGCGGCATCGGCCCGAAGCCGGCCTTGTACGGCTGCACCTTGCCGGTGAGCGCCGAGCACATTATGGTGCGGCCGTGAAACGCACCGGTGAACGCGATCACGGCCGAGCGATTGGTGTGATAGCGCGCGATCTTGACCGCGTTCTCCACCGCCTCGGCGCCGGTGGACAGGAAGATCGTCTTCTTCGGCGTCGAGCCCGGCGCGATCGCGTTCAAGCGCTCCGCGAGCGCGATGTAGTTCTCGTACGGCGTCACCTGGAAGCAGGCGTGAGTCAGCTTCTGCACCTGGGCCTCGAGCGCGGCCTTGACCTTCGGGTGCAGGTGCCCGGTGTTGAGCACGCTGATGCCGCTCGCGAAGTCGATGTAGCGGCGCCCCTCGAACGTCCCACACCTCGGCGTTGCTCGCGTGATCGGCGTACACGGCGAGCAGGTTCGACACGCCGCGCGGCACTGCGGCGATGCGGCGCTGATGCAGTTGTTCGTTGGTCGCGGTGCGAGTGTTCATTGCAGGCCCTACAACGGAAGGGGGCGAAATCGTACAGCAGATTCAGGTCCGGGGTCGTTTGACAATAGTCGAGCCTTTCGTCATGAGCCTGTCAATTCCGTGACTTGGCTGAGACACATACCTCGGACTAGGGGTACATTCCCTGCCATCGTGCGGGCCTAGCGCCTGGGGATGACTCCTCTGAAGAACCATGGGTACCGGATCCATTGACACCGGCGCCTGGCGAGGTGATTCGCCGCCAGCCGCTGCCCCGCGTCGTTCATTGCGCCTGTCGATCGGCGCATCGCTCGCCATCGTGCTGTGCGCGGTCAGCGCCGTGTTCGTCGCCGGCAATCTCGTGGTACAGCGCACCACCCGCCTCGCCACCGAGGAAGTCGCGCTGGTGCAGCGCGAGTACCAGCCGCTCGCGAGCGTCGCGCGCGAGATGCGCGATGCGCTGGCCAATTTCGACCGCGCGGTGCTCGATTATCTGGATGCCGACAGCCTCGCGGCGCGCAACAGCGTCAAGCTCGCGCACGAGCGCATCGCGCGTGCCATCGCGGCGCACGGTAATCTGCTGTTGTCTTCCGAGTCGCTGGCCTCGGGCGCGGCCCTGCACGGCGAGATCGGCGAGCATCAGCAGCGCGGCGCCTCGCTCATCGAGAGCCAGGAGCGCCGGCGCGCGATGCGCCAGCGCAGCTGGTCGCTGCTCGAAGCCGTGCGCGAGCGCATCGCCACTGCCGGTGCATCCGGGCTGCCGCAGGGGGAGAACGTATTCTCGCGCCGCTCGCTCGCCGAGCTGGCCCGTTCGCTCGAAGAGGTGACGGCAGCGGCGACCCGCCAGCTCACCGGGCGCGCGGCTTTCGACACCGCCTCGCTGGAGCGCGCCGAAACGCGCTTCCGGGCCAAGCTGCGCGAGCACGGCGAGGAATTCCGCCGGTCGCCGGGGCGGGCCTGGCTCGACCTGGTGAGCGGAGATTTCGAGAACGCGGTGCGCCTGCGGCGCGCCTTGATCCAATCGGCCGTGCAGCTCGAAGACGGCCGGCGCGAGTTCGGCAATGCCAGCGCGGCACTCAGCGCGAAGGTGCACGAGCAATTCGAAGAGCCCGCGTGGCGCGCGCTGGCCGCCGCCACTGCGCGAGCCGGCGCCAACGGTCGCGAGGCCGAGGGCATGGTGCACATGGTCACCATGGCGGTTGCCGTGATGATCGTGCTGATCGCGCTGGCGGCCGCCTTCGGCGTGGTGCGGCCCGTGCGCCAATTGACGATGGGAACGCGCCGCCTGGCGGCCGGCCACCTGCAGACACGCGTCAAGCGCGGCGGCATGCGCGAAGTGGACGAGCTGGCCGAGGCGTTCAATCACATGGCCGAGGAACTGGCGACCGCGGAACAGGCGGTGCGCTCCTACCAGGCGCAACTCGAGGAACGGGTCGCGAAGCGCACGCGCCAATTGCGCCACCTCGCGCATCACGATTCGCTCACCGGCCTGCCGAACCGCCGCCGGCTCTTCGCCTATCTCAGCGCCACGCTGCGGCGTGCCCAGCGGCGCCGCCAGCGCCTCGCGGTGTTGTTCCTGGATCTCGACAATTTCAAGACCATCAACGACAGCCTCGGGCACGAATTCGGCGACCGCGTATTGCGCGAGATCGGCGACCGCCTGCGCACCGTGCTGGGCGTCGGCGATTTCGTGGCTCGCCTGGGCGGCGACGAGTTCACCCTGGTGCTGGAGCAGATCCAGTCGATCGAGGAAACCGAACGGCGCGCCGCCCTGCTGGTGAGCGAGTTCCAGCGTCCGCTCAATATAGGCAACCGCGAAGTGCTGATTGGCGTGAGCCTCGGCGCGGCCGTGTTCCCCGATCACGCGCAGGACAGCGCCTCGCTCCTGCGCGCCGCCGATACCGCGCTGTTCCGCGCCAAGGAGCTCGGCCGCAACCGTGTCAGCGTGTATTCGCCGGAGCTCCTGGTGGCGGCATCGCACCGCTTCCAGACCGAGCAGGCGCTGCGGCGGGCCATCGACACCGGCGATCTCGCGCTCTTCTACCAGCCGCAGGTGTCGCTCGCGACTTCCACGACCCATTCGATGGAGGCGCTGCTGCGCTGGCGCCAGATACCCGACCGCTTCGTGCCGGCGGCCGAGTTCCTCGGCATCGCCGAACAGTCCGGCCTCATCATGGATCTCAACCGCTGGGTGATGCGCCAGGCCGCGGAGGCTGTGTGTCACTGGCGGCAGAGCGGCTGGCCGCAGGCGCGCGTCGCGATCAACGTTTCCTCGCAGCAGTTCCTGGCCGGCGACTTCGCGCTCAGCATCGAGCGCATGCTGCGCAAGTACGACATCCCGGCCGAGTGCCTGGAGCTCGAGCTCACCGAGCACGCGCTGCAGACCGGCGCCGTCACCGTGGACACGTTGCGCAGCCTGCGCCTGCTGGGCGTGGCGGTCGCGCTCGACGACTTCGGCACCGGGTTCTCGTCGCTCACCTCGCTGGAGCAGCTGCCGATCAGCCGCGTCAAGCTCGATCGGAGCCTGGTGTTCGACGTTGACGAGAACCCGCGCGCGGCGGCGATCGCCCACTCGATCATTGGCCTGTGCCGCAGTCTCGGGCTGCAGGTGACCGCGGAGGGCGTGGAACGCGCCGCGCAGCTGCAGTTCCTGCTCAGTTGCGGCGACGTTGACGTGCAGGGCTATTTCATCGGCCGGCCGGCGAGCGCCGACCATACTCTCGGCTTCATCGCCTCGACCCGCGACCACATGGGCAAGCTGCGCGAGCAGTGCGCGCTCAACGAGCTGGCCGAGGCCAGGAGCGGCGATACCCGGTCGATCCTGCGACTGCTCCCCAAACGGCGCTGAGTTCCTGAGCCTGCTCGTTCCGCGGAGCTGTCTCCTCGGGACTTATCCACATTTCCCGAAACGCAACCGGCCGGTGACGCAGGTTCGCGCGCGGCAGTTCGCGGGGTACGGCATCGCGCGGCCGCCGTAATCAAGAGTGACGGGGAAATTGTGGATAAGTCCCGAGGAGACAGCTCCGCGGAGGCAGTTTTATGAAATGAGCGTGTGGGCTCTGTTTGGAGTCGCGAAGCGCATAATTGCCGCCCGCGAGACGGCCACCTCCTGTTGGGAAGGGATAAGCGATGAACGCGAAGGCGGTTGCGTCATTACCGATGTGTGGAGTCTTTTTGGTCGGAGGGCTATTGGGGTGTGCGGGGACCCAGGGAAATGACGGGATTGACCGGGAGGAAGGGGCAGGCGAGAGCGCCAGATTCGAGTTCGGCCTGGTCGGCGACGTTCCCTATGACGCCAGGCGCGAACTGGAATTTGCCAACGTCATGAGGGAACTCGATTCGGCCGATCTGGCCTTCGTGGTCCACGACGGTGATTTCTGGTGGGACGGCGGGCAGTGGACGGAGAAGGCCGGAGGGCTCCCTCCGTGCAGTGACGAGACGTTCCAGGATCGTCTGGCTCTGGCACAGAGCTCCACGCATCCGTTCATATTTGTGCCCGGCGACAACGAGTGGGCCGACTGTCACCGGGCAAAGCCGCGTCCGTACGACCCGCTCGAGAGACTGGCGAAGCTGCGTCAGACATTCTTCCAGGGCGATCAGAGCCTCGGCCGGCGCACCCTGCGGCTGACGCGCCAGAGTGAAGACGCCCGGTACGCCAAGTTCCGGGAGAACGTGCGCTGGGCCTATGGTGATGTGCTGTTCGTCGCACTCCATGTGATCGGTAGCAACAACAACCTGGGACGCACGGCGGAAATGGACGCGGAGCACGCCGAGCGCATGGCCGCCAACCTGGCGTGGATGAGACAAGCGTTCGACGTGGCCGTGCGCGGCGGCAGCCGAGCGGTCATGATCATCGCGCAAGCCGACCCCAGGTTCGAGACTTCCTGGCCCTCCGACATGCAGCAGCAATACATGCTGGCGGGCCTGGGGCTGAAATCACCCGCAGCGAGGAGCGCAACCGGCTTCGACGGATTCCTGGCGGCGTTGGAGAAGGAGACGCTGGCATTCGGCAAGCCGGTCGTCTATGTGCACGGCGATAGCCACCTCTTCCGCATCGACAAGCCGCTGGTCGGCTCCAAGAGCCGCCGGATCATCGAGAATTTCACGAGGGTGGAGACATTCGGCTTCCCGTACACGCATTGGGTCCGGGCAATCGTCGACCCCGGGGATCCGCGAGTCTTCAGCTTCAGGGAAGAGATCGTGAAGGAGAACCTTTTCAACCATTGACGGCTAGCTCTGCGCTGCTCGGTGAATGGCGGCGCGGATTCTCTGGTACGTGCCACAGCGGCAGAGGTTACCGGCCATCGCCGCATCGATCTGCGCGTCCGTCGGTTTGGGCGTCTTCGCGAGCAGCGCCACCGCCGCCATGATCTGTCCGGCCTGGCAGTAGCCGCATTGCGGGACATCCAGCTCGATCCACGCCTTCTGCACCGGATGGCTGCTGTCCGGCGAGAGCCCTTCGATGGTCGTGATCTTGCGGCCCGATACGGCGCTCACCGGCAGTACGCAGGAACGGGTCGGCTCACCGTCCACGTGGACGGTACAGGCGCCGCACAGGGCGGCGCCGCAGCCGAACTTCGTGCCGGTCAGCCCGAGGGTGTCGCGCAACGCCCAGAGGAGTGGGGTTGCCGGATCGATGTCGAGGGCGTGGCGCTTGCCGTTGACGTTGAGATTGATCGCTGCCATGGGGCCCTCCAGAATTGCGTGCCGGTGCGGGCTTTCGTGTCGGGCAGCCCGCACCGGCCCACAATATAGTCGCCACGTTGCGCCGACACGAGACCTCGAAATGCTGACTGCCGTTCATACCGACATCGCGCACGCTCGTACGCCCGCCGCCGCGTTCTATACCGATGCGCAGATCCTGCGCACCGAGCGCGAACGCGTTTTTGCGCGCGCCTGGCAGCTCGTCGGACACGTTGGCCAGCTGGCGACGCCCGGTGATTTCTTCACCACCACGCTGTTCGAAGAGCCCGTGCTGCTGGTCAACGACGCGGGCGTGCTGCGCGGTTTCTTCAATGTCTGCCGCCATCGCGCCGGACCGGTGGCGCTGGGATGCGGCCGGCAGCATCGTCCGGGCCCGTATTCGCCCAAGCGCGAGAACGGCGTGCATCACTTTCACCGCTTGATGAGTCGCCGCCTCGCCGTCGGCTGACGCGCCCGCACCGGCGTGCGTGCAGCCGACGATTGGCCAAATGCGAAACATTCGCATCTGAGTCATAATGCCGCCCCTGTCGTCGTCAGCCGCAAAGGTCCCGTGAGCCCGTGTCCATGCAGCAGCGCGTCCTTTGCGTCCCGGTCGTTCTTCTCCTGGCCGCCTGCACGCGGCAAGAGGCCGCGCCCGACGCCGCCGTCGCTGCGACAGCGACCGAGATCGCCGCGCTCCAGCAGCGGGTCGACGAGCTCAACGCGCGCGTGGATGAGCTCGTGCCCGAGCCCGCCGTGCTGATGGCGCAAGTTCAGGTGCAGCACGCCAAGCTGTACTACGCGGGCCGCGCCCGGAACTGGCAGCTCGCCGCGTACACGCTGCACGAAATCAACGAAGCGCTGCAGGCGGTGCAGACTTTCCACGATGCGTTCGAGGACTTTCCCACGCCCCTGAGCGAGCTGGTGCCGTCGCTAGTGGGGCCGCCGCTCGCTGAAATCCACGACGCCATCCGCAGCAAGGACAGTGCGCGCTTCGATGCCGGCTACCAGTCCCTGACCATGGCCTGCAATACCTGCCATGCGACGCTCGACCACGACTTCATCCAGGTGCAAGTCCCTGCCGCCCGGGAATTTGCCAACCAGAAGTTCTGAAGTCCCCGTGATGCGCCATAGATGCGCGATAATGCGCGCCTTTCGTCGAGCTGCGGAGCACACCAGTTGAACGAGGTCCAGGCACCGATCGAGTGCGAAGTGGTGATCGTGGGCGCCGGCCCCTGCGGCCTGTTCCAGATCTTCGAGCTGGGGCTGCTCGGCATGGGCGCGCACGTCGTCGATTCGCTCGCGCACCCCGGCGGACAGTGCACCGAGCTGTACCCGGACAAGCCCATCTACGACATTCCGGCGCTGCCCGTGTGCGGAGCGCAGGAGCTGATCGACCGGCTGATGCAGCAGATCAAGCCGTTCAATGCAAAGTTCCATCTCGGCCAGGAAGTGACCGAAGTGCGCGCCCTGGCGGAGCGCCTGTTCTTCGTGCGCACCGCCGTCGGCACCGTCTTCCACACGCGCGCCATCGTCATCGCGGGCGGCGTGGGCTCCTTCCAGCCGCGACGCCTGGGCATGGAAGGCGCCGAGCGGTTCGAGGGCGACCAGATCCACTATCGCGTCAAGAGCGCGGCGAGTTTTTACGGCAAGGACCTGGTGATCTTCGGCGGCGGTGACTCGGCGCTCGACTGGACGCTGGACCTGTGCGGCAAGGCGCGCAGTCTCACGTTGGTGCACCGGCGCGCGGAGTTCAAGGCGGCGCCGGCCTCGGTGGCGCGCATGCGCGAGCTGGTCACGGCGGGCCGCATGCGCTACGTGGAAGGCACGGCGGCGCAGCTGATCCTGGCCGACGATCGCGTGGCGGGCGTGGAAGTGCACGGCGCCGACGGCGCCGCGCATCGCCTGCCGGCGCAGCAGCTATTGGCGTTCTTCGGCCTGCATCCCAAGCTCGGACCGATCGCGCAGTGGGGCCTGGACCTGGACAAGCGCACCATCCGGGTCGACACGGTGAAGTTCGAAACCAGCGTGCCGGGCATCTTCGCCATCGGCGACATCAACAGCTACCCCGGCAAGAAGAAGCTGATCCTGAGCGGTTTTCACGAGGCGGCGCTGGCGGCGTTCGCGATCCAGCACTACCTCTATCCGGAGAAGAAACAGCACCTGCAATACACCACCACCAGCCCGATCATGCAGAAACGGCTGGGCGTGGCGAGCTGAAGAGCAGGACGGGAACCTTGCGGCGGCGACGGGTTCGAAATGCGCGCCGCTCGAACCAAGACATCAAGTGACGAGGAGTGAGCTCGATGACGATGACCCTGGCGAAAAGACTGGCGGTGGCCGTGGCGCTGCTGCTCGCGGCCGACCTCGCGTTGGCCGCCAAGACGTGCAAGCTCGCGATCGAAGGCAACGACATGATGAAGTACAACGTCGCCCAGCTGACCGTGCCCGCCGACTGCACCGACGTGGAGCTGACGTTGAAGCACGTCGGCAAGCTCCCGGCTCAGACGATGGGACACAACTGGGTGCTCACGAAGACGGCGGACTTCATGCCCGTGGCCAACGCCGGCATCAGCGCCGGTCTCGCCAAGGACTACGTCCCGGCGGGCGACAAACGCGTCATCGCGCACACCAGGGTGATCGCCGGCGGGCAGACCACGTCGGTCACGTTCCCGACCGCCAAGCTCGCCAAGGGCGGGGACTACACGTTCTTCTGCTCATTCCCCGGCCACTACGGCCTGATGAAGGGCAAGCTCATCTATAAGTAACCGGAGCCGAGCGAGCGCCCGAGAGCCTCGACGCGCAGCGCGTGTTGCTCGCGGCGCGTCGAGGCCACGCTCAGTTGCGCGCGCAGGTGCGCGTGCACGTCGGCGAACACCGAGCGCGTCGTGGGCCAGCGCCCCGCACCCTTGCCCTCGAGCCGCACGCGCTCGCCGTCGGCCGTGAGAATCTCGACGCGATTCTCCTCGGCGCGGGTCGCCGCGAGATAGTCGTCCGGCCCGAGCGATTCGGGATGGACTTTGCCCGCGATCCCGCTGGCGCTGGCAGTGCAGCTGGCGATCAGGCGGATTCTGCGTCCGCCGGCTGTCGCCGCCTCGACCTGCTGTGGCGTCACGTGGTCTATGCCGCGCCTCTCGAAGCGCAGCGCATCCGAAAAACGAAACGCGGTACGGGCGATGAGCTCGAGCTTGTAAGCGGCATCCTCACCGCTCAGGTCGCCACGCGGGTCGGCCTCGGCAAAGCCCTGCGCCTGCGCAGCGGCGACCGCATCTGCGAACGCTGCGCCGGACTCGAGCTGATCGAGCACGAAATTGCACGTGCCGTTGACGACACCGCGAACGCTGGCAATGCCGCGCCGCGCGGCCAGCGTTTCGAGTGTTTCGAGAATCGGCACTTCGCCGCCGACCGCGGCGGAGAACCGCAATTGCCGGTCCACGCCGGTGGCGAAGCGCGCGAACTGGCGCCAGCGGCGCGCGATGAGCGCCTTGTTGGCGCTGATCACCGTGCGTCCGTTGAGCAACGCGGCATGCAGCACATCGCCGATCGGGCCGATGCCGCCAACGAGCTCGATGACCAGATCCGCGGGCTCGTTGATCGCATCCCACAGGTTGGTGGACAGGAGCGCGCGCGGCACTGCGACGTCGCGCACGCGCGTGCGGCTGCGCACGACGACGCGACGGACATCGAAGACATCCGGCCGCTGCGCGAGCACCTGGTACACGCCACCGCCGACGGTGCCGAGCCCGAGAAGGACGACGCGCAGCGGGGCGTTGGAAGGCAGAACGGTGATCGATGACATCGCGCAGTCTCCATGACGGAACTGCGCCGCGAGCTGATTGCGGGATGCGGGCCGGACGGCCGCCCGGCGCGGGCACAAAAAAACCCGCTCGGGCCAAAGCTGAGCAGGTTCTGCCTCGCTTTAGCTGCATTTGTTACGCGCCCGCAAGCTGAAACTCAAATCGGCGCGAGTGGAAGGCTAAACAGGCGTTGCGAGCGTGTCAAGGGCGGGGCTCGTCTCCTCGGGACTTACCCACATTTCCCGAAACGCAACCACCCGCAAGCGCGCGTTCGGGCGAAGCAGTTCGCGGGGTACGGCATCGCGCCGTCGTCCCGAGGAGACTGGCCCCGCGCTGCTTCGCGCCCGCTCCGCCTCGCCCGCCGGTTCGCCGCGAAGTGGGCTACCATCGAGCGCACGGAGGACTGAATGGACCAGCGCCTGGCCGACCTGTTGAAGTTGCTGGAGCTGGAACGGCTCGAGATCAACCTGTTTCGCGGCGAGAGCCGCGACATCGGCGCGCCGCAGGTGTTCGGCGGGCAGGTGCTCGGGCAGGCGCTCGTTGCGGCCACCGCTACAGTCGAGAAACGCACGGTGCATTCGTTGCACGCGTACTTCCTGCGACCCGGCGATTTCTATGCGCCGATCGTGTACGAGGTGGATCGCAGCCGCGACGGCCTGAGCTTTTCCAGCCGGCGCGTGATCGCGATCCAGAACGGCCAGCAGATCTTCAACATGGCGGCTTCGTTCCAGACGCCCGAGCAGGGCCTCGAGCACCAGCTGCCGATGCCGGCGGTGCCGCCGCCGGAGCAATGTCCGGACCTGGCGGCGAAGGTCCGCGCCGCGCTCGATCGCGTGCCGGCGAGCGCGCAGCGCTTCTTCAGGCAGGAACGCCCGTTCGAATTTCGCGTGGTGCGCGCGCAGGATTATCTCGACCCCAAGCCGCTCGAGCCGATCAAGCAGGTGTGGTTCCGCGCCGTCGACCGCGTGCCCGAGGACGACAGTCTGCACCGGTGCCTGCTCGCGTACGTTTCCGATTTTCATCTGCTCGATACCGCGCTCATGCCGCACGGCCTTGCGCCGATGCGCGACAAGCTGCGCATGGCGAGCATCGACCACGCGATGTGGTTCCACCGGCCGGCGCGCATCGACGAATGGCTGCTGTACTCGATGGACAGTCCCAGCGCGTCGGGCGCGCGCGGGTTCACGCGCGGCAGCATCTTCACGCGCGACGGCAAGCTGATCGCGAGCACTGCGCAGGAGGGGTTGATCCGCCTCATCGAGCGCGACAGCCCGGCCGCGAGCGGCGCATGACGGAGTAGCCATGGGACGTACGATCTTCTTCTTCCTGATCGTCCTGGGCGTGGTGCTCGGCGGGCTGATGCTCCTGCGGCGCACCGCCGGCATGCGCCCGCCCAAGGGCACGCGCGTGCGCAAGGAGATCAAGCCGCAAGACGAGAAGGACGACGATCGCAGCGGCTGGTGAGAAAAGGGGACAGGTCCCCTTTTCCAAAAGCCCCCCTTTTCCGAAGGGGCAGTCCCCCTTTTCTTCAGGTCGCGATCGACTCCTGCCACACGATGCGCGCCATCGTGAACAGGTGGCAATCGCGCCACTGGCCGCGGGCGCGCCGCAGCTTGCGGTAGGTGGCCTCCCAGCGCAGTCCGGCTTTCTCCAGCACGCGCATCGAGGGCCCGTTGCGCACGTCCACGGTCGCCATTACCCGTTGCAGGCCGAGATCGCGAAACGCCGCGTCGCGCAACGCGCACGCCACCTCGCTGGCATATCCCCGGCGCCAGGTGTCGGCGTGCAGCATGTAGCCGATGTCGCCTTCGCCGGGCGCCACGATCGTGAGATTGCAGGCGCCGATGTGCCGGCCGGTCCTGCGCTCGTCGATGGCGAGCTCCCACACCGCGCGCGGCCGTTCCCGCTGGTAGCCGATCACGCCCGTGAGATAGCTGCGCGCATCGTCGAGATCGGCTGGCGCGTGGAACAGGAACCGGCTGACGCGCGGATCGGTCACGTAGCGGCACACCGCCTCGAAATCCTCGTGCCGGAATTCGCGCAGCCGCAAGTGCGCAGTCTCGATGGGCAGCTCCACGCGGCGCATCCGGCGCTCGCCACTCTCACGCCGGGACAGGTTCCAGGGTCGGTTGGGATTGTTAGGCGCGGACATCGACGAGCTCCACGACGGGCGGGTTCAAGACACCGAGGCGGCGCGGCAGCTGCGAGCCTTCGGTCAAGGATTTTCCCTGGTACGCCCGCCGGACTCGAGCTCCTGGATCGTTTCCTCGAGCAGGCTGTTGAAGCGCGCCGGATCCTCGATCATCACGAAGTGGCCGACCCCGGGCATGAGCTTGAGCCGAAACGTGGGCGCGTGAATGCGGATGCGCTCCACATCCGTGGGGCCCATGTCGGAGTTGATCGCCACGATCGGCACGGCGATGTCGGCGAGAGCGGCGGAATAGTTCATGTCGTTCATCGCGATGATGGAACCGATGGCCACGCCCGGCGGCGCCGAGGCCATGTCGTCGGCGATGCGGCGCACCTGCTCCGGGTTGGAGCTCGACCGGAACAACGTGCGCGCGACGTAGTCGCGCATCGCGGTGGGGAAATCCGCGCGGAACGGCGCCAGGCGCAGCTCCAGGATGCTGGAGGCGGTGGGCGGGTTGGCGAGATTCTGGAAGGCGTCGGCGCCGACGATGCCGATGACGCGGTCCTGCATGCGCCGGGCGGCCTGCAGCGCCACCGCGCCGCCCATCGAGTGGCCGACGAGGATCAGGCGCTTCTGCGGGATGCGCTGCGCCACTGCCACCACGTCGTCGGCGTAGGCATCCATGGTCCAGTAACGCCGCGTGATGCCCGATTCGCCGTGCCCGGCCAGGTCGAGCGTCACAACCTGGTAGCGCTGCTTGAACGAGTAGATCTGGCCATCCCAGTACGAACTGTCCCCGGACCAGCCGTGGATGAAGATCAGGACAGGCTCACGCGGGTCGGCGGCCGAGCCATACACGCGGTAGCGCAGCGGCACGCCGTCAGCGGATGCCACAGCCAACGGCATGCCGTCGGTCGGGGGCGGGGGAGGCGCAATCGGCGCCGGAGCGGCTTTGTCGCCGCCCTGCGTGCAGCCGGTGACGAGCGCGAGCGTCAGGACGATGCCCGCTCTCATGATGCCGGCAGCAGGGCGGCGCGAGGCCGCGTCACGAGATCCGGCTCATGGCCCCTCGCGGCTCGCGCTGGGTCCGGCGGCACCGCCCTCGATGGTCCCGTCGTGCCAATGCATCGTGCCGCGCGCCACGGCGCCGAACACCAGCACGGCGGCGAGTCCGAGGAGCAGGGTGCCGATGAAACCACCCACGTAGATGAGCAGGAGCAGGGCGTCCACCGCGGGGATCAGCCCGCACAGCATCAGGAGGGGCCCCGGAACGGCATGCGTGCGCCCGGCCGCATACATCAGGATCGCCGCGATCAGCAGGAGATGCGCCGAGTAGATGATCCACACCGCGCGCAGTGCGTTGCGCCAGATTTCGGCCATCTCGGCGTGCATGACCAGCCGGTCGATCTCGGGGAAGCCCGTGCCGTGCAACGCGGCCGTGATGACGAGGAGGGCCGCGGCGCCGGCGAGCATCAGGCGCGTGTAGCGCTCGAACTTGGCCGCCGTCATGGTATGCGCCCCGCAAGTGAAACCTGCCGGCGCGATCATGAATGATTTGGCTGCGGCGTACCAGTTGCTAGTTGCGAAGCACCTTGCCCGGATTCAGGATGCCGTGGGGATCGAGCGTGCGCTTGAGTTTGCGCATCAGCTCGAGTTCCACCGGGCCCTTGTAGCGCTCCAGCTCTTCCACCTTGGCCTGGCCGATGCCGTGCTCGGCGCTGAAGCTGCCGTTGAGCTGCGCTGCCAGGTCGTGGATCGCGCGGCGAACGGCCGGCGCACGCGCCAGGAACTCCTGCGGATCGGTGCCGCGCCGCTGCTGGACGTTGAAGTGCAGGCTGCCGTCGCCCAGGTGTCCGTAGGCGACGACCTCGCCATCGGGTACGTTGGCAGCCAGCCAGTCGCCGGCCAGTGCGATGAAGCGTGCGATAGCGGTGATGGGGACCGAGACATCGTGTTTCAGGCCGGGGCCCTCACGCCGCTGCGCCTCGGGTATGCTCTCGCGCAGCTTCCACATCGCCTCGCGCTGCTCCCCGCTCGAGGCCAGCGCGGCATCTGCGACCAGCTCCTGGTCCGCTCCCTCCGCGAGGGCACGCTCGAGAAGCTCTTCCAGCTCGATGTCCGCCTGCGCGCCGGAAAGCTCGACCAGGACATACCATGGATGCGCGGCGCCGAACGGATCGCGCACGCCCTGCACGTGCAGCGCCGTGAGCGCGACGGCGATGCGCGGCATCAGCTCGAACGTGGTCAGCGTCCCTCCGGCCCGGCGCCGGATCACGCTCAGCAGCTCGACTGCCGCGGCTGGTGTCGGCACCGCACAGATTGCCGTGGCGCGCGACGCGGGCAGGGGAAACAGCTTCAGTGTCGCCGCGGTGATGATACCCAGCGTTCCTTCGGCCCCGACGAAGAGCTGCTTGAGGTCGTAGCCGCGATTGTCCTTGCGCAGGGCGCGCAACACGTCGAGCACCCGGCCGTCGGCCAGCACCACCTCCAGGCCGAGCACCAGATCGCGCATCATTCCGTAGCGCAGAACGGCCGTGCCGCCCGCATTGGTGGACAGGTTGCCGCCGATCTGGCACGAGCCTTCCGAGCCCAGGCTCAGCGGAAAGAGCCGGTCGGCGCGCTCCGCGGCCGCCTGCACGTCCGCCAGCACGCACCCGGCTTCCACGGTGATGGAGTAGTCGAGCGCGTCCACGGAACGTATGCGGTTCAGGCGCTCGAGCGAGAGCACGACTTGTCCGCCGCTGGAATCCGGCGTGGCCCCGCCGCAGTAGCTGGTATTGCCGCCATGGGGCACCACGCCCACGCGCCGTTCGTCGCAGATGGCCAGGATTCTTGCGACCGCGTTGGTCGTGGCCGGGCGCAGGACGAGCGCCGCCTTGCCTCGATAGCGCCGGCGGAAGTCCCGCTCGTAGGGTTCGCGGTCCGCGGGCTGTTCCACCCAGCCGCGCTCGCCCGCTGCCGCTTTCAATAGTGCAAGGACTGGATCGTCGGATTTCACCGCGGGTTGCTGCACGTCGGTTTGCTGATACGAGTCGGCACAAGCGGTGCCGGTCCTCAGGCGCTCAACGAGGCTGAATCGCCTGGAGCGCCGCGATTCGCGCTTCGAGCGGCGGATGACTCATGAACAGCCGCCGTAAGCCGTGGGGCACGCCGCCCGAGATGCCGAAGGCGGCAAACTTCTCAGGCAGGCCTCGAGGCTGGCGGCGCGCCATCTCGACGTGCAGCCGTTCCAGCGCGGCCACCATGTTCCCGGTTCCGGCCAGCTCGGCGCCGCCGCGGTCAGCGCGGAATTCGCGCCGGCGCGAGAATCCCATGACGATCAGGGTCGCGAACAGGCCGAGCACGATTTCCGCGGCGATCACGGTGAGGAAATAGCCCACACCGTGGCCTTCCTCGTTCCTGAGCAGCACGCGATCGACGAAATGACCGACGACGCGCGCCACGAAGATCACGAAAGTGTTGACCACGCCCTGGATCAGCGTCAGCGTGACCATGTCGCCGTTGGCGACGTGGCTGATCTCGTGGCCGATCACCGCTTCGGCTTCCTGCTGCGACATGCCGCCGAGCAGGCCCGTGCTCACCGCCACCAGCGCGCTGTCGCGGCGCGCACCGGTTGCGAACGCGTTCATCTCCGCCTGCTCGAACACGCCGACCTCCGGCATGCCGATGCCCACGCGCTCGGCGTGCATCCGCACGGTGTTGAGGAGCCACGCTTCCGTCGCGTTGCGCGGCTGGGCGATGACCTGCACGTTCATGGCGCGCTTGGCCGACCACTTGGACATGAGCAGGGAAATGAACGCGCCGCCGAAGCCGAACACCGCGGCGAACGCCAGCAGGCCGCCGAGGTTCAAGCCCTTCTGGTAGAGGAACTGATCGAGCCCCAGCACCCGCACCACGATGGTGAGCAGCACCATCACGGCCAGGTTGGTGAGGACGAATAGGAAGACGCGTTTCATTGCAGTTGTTCCTGTGAGTGATCGGATGCGTGCTCGCGGTTCGACATCGGTGCCGTCGGTCGGTTCTGGGCGGGGCGTTCAGATGAGGGCAGTCTCACGGATTGCAAGCGCCGGCCGTGCCGCCGCTCGCGCGGGCGGACGTATTCCGGGCAGTACTGCTCCGCGGCGCCATCAGGCGGGGCCGGTGAAGTCCTGGGAAAGCGCGATCAGGCTGGCATCGTCCTCGGAAGTGCGCACCTCGAGTCCCAGCCGCCGCGCCAGCGACAACATGCGCTCGTTGGACGGAAAGACGGTGCCCACGAGACGGCGCAGGCCACGTCCGCGGGCGTACTCGAACAAGTTGCGCAACAGAGTGGTGCCGATGCCGTGCCCTTGCCACTCGTCCGCCACCACGACGGCGAATTCGTGCTGGCGGTCCGCGGCGTCGACGGCATAGCGCGCCACCCCGACGATCCGCTCACGTTGCGCACCACCGGTCGCGTCCGGCACCGGCATGAGCGCGATCAACGCCATGTGGCGCTGATAGTCGATGTTGACGAGCGGTTTGAGCAGCGCGTCGGTCGGCTCCTGCACGGCGTACATGAGCCGGTTGTAGAGCGTTTGCTCCGACAGCCCGCGTACGAACTCGTATTCGCGCTCCAGGTCGTCCGGGCGGATCGGGCGGATCAGGTACTCGATGCCGCTGCGCGTGGCAGCGCGCCGCTCGCATTCGGTCGGATAACCCGCAGGCAGCATTCGATCGGGGGGTTTGCGCGGCGTTGCGCTATGCGATCGCCACGCCCAGCATGCGGCCGACCAGGTATGTGGTCAGCGCAGCGAGGCCGCCGATGGCCAGCATGCGCGCGCCGCCGAGCCAGGCGCTGCGTCCGGTGAACAGGCTGATTGCCATGCCGACGCCGTACAGGCTCGCCGCCGTAACGAGTGCGCACACCAGCAGGGCCTGCGATGCCGCGGCGCCAACCAGGAAAGGCAGCAACGGCAGCACGGCGCCTGCAGAGAAGGACACGAAAGAAGACAGCGCAGCGCCCCACGGCGAGCCCAGATCGTGCGGGTTGAGTCCGAGCTCCTCGCGCGCCAACGTTTCCAGTGCGTGCTCGGGGTTCGCAATCATCTGCTGGCCCAGCTCGCGTGCGCGCGCGAGCTCCATGCCGCGCGCCGCGTAAATCAGCGCGAGCTCCTCGGCTTCCTCTTCGGGATACTCCGCCAGCTCATCTCGTTCCAGCCCGATCTGGTATTCGTACATCTCCCGTTGCGAGCGCACCGACACATATTCGCCCGCGGCCATCGACAGGGCGCCGGCGAGAAGGCCCGCGATACCTGTGGTGACCACGATTCCCGGTGCAAGCCCGGCGCCGGCCACGCCCATGATCAGGCTCGCGTTGGAGACCAGGCCGTCGTTCACGCCGAACACCGCGGCACGCAGGTTGCCGCCCGACACGCGCTTGTGACGCAGGCCGATCTCGTCCACCGACGTGGGCATCGCGTGCCCGGGAAGCGGTCCGGCGTCGTAGATCGACAGGCCGCGCAGCTTCATCGCGGCGAGGGCAGGGCGGATGCCGCGCGGCCCGGTCAGCGCCAGCAGGCGACCGACGATACGGGCGCGCAGCGTGGGCTTGAATTCGGGGAACGGAGCGGGCGAGGAAGCCTGCCAGCGTCGTGCCTGGCGCTCTGCCGCGGCGGCCAGCGATGTGAACAGGTCGCGCTTGCGCGCATCGGGCTCGTGCGCGGCTACGCGCGCGTAGAGCCAGGCCGATTCGCGCTCGTGAAACCAGCTCTCGTGAGGTGCGCTCAGTAGCTTTCCCGATCGTCGTCGAGGTCGTCGTCGTCATCGTCGTCATCGTCGTCGTCGTCATCATCGTCGTCGTCCCAGTCGTCATCCTCGTCTTCGTCGAGGTCCGCTTCTTCTTCGTCGTCGTCATCGCCCTCCGACCCCGACCAGCCTTCCGGCTCCGTGGTCAAGTCCAGGTCCAGCTCCGCCCAGGTTTCCAGGTCGATTTCCTCCACGTCGCCGTCGAGGTACTGGACCTCGATCAGCTCGGAATCCGGGTCGACGCTGAGCACCTGGAAGGTTTCCTCCTCCTCCAGGTTTTCGTACCACTGGCCGGCGACCGGATCATGATCTCTACCCACGGGACACCTCTCTGACGGCAGGCAGCGAAGTCTAGGGTCTTGTATGCGAGACGGCAATGCGATGACAGTATAAGGCGATGATCGACCTGCCCCCCAATGCCCTCGGTCTTGCCGCGGCCCTCGGTATCGGGTTGCTCATCGGCGTGGACCGGGAAAAAACCAAGGTCCAGGAAGCGGCAACTGGCGCCGCAGGTATCCGTACCTTTGCACTCGCGGCGCTGTTCGGCGCGGTCGGACATATCGCGGCAGGCATCGCCGGTCTGCTGGTCGCCCTGGGGGTAGTTGCACTGCTTGCGGCCGTCGCGTACTGGCGCACGGCGCACGCTGATCCGGGGCTCACCACCGAGGTGGCGCTGGTCCTGACCTGCGCGCTCGGCGGCCTGGCGCAGACTCGAGTCATCGTTGCAGCGGCCGTCGGCGTAGTAGTCGCGCTGCTGCTGATTTCGCGCGGCTGGCTGCACCGCTGGGTGCGCGATCGTCTCAGCGACCAGGAGATCGCGGACGCCGCCCTGCTCGCCGCCGCCGCGCTCGTGGTGTTGCCGCTGCTGCCCGATCGCGCGGTCGATCCCTTCGGAGTGATCAATCCGCGCGTGGTCTGGACGCTGGCGGTGACAGTGATGCTGATCAACGCGGCGGGTTACGTCGCGTTGCGCACCTTCAGTGCCGCGAAGGGATTGGCGCTGGCCGGGCTCGCCGGCGGTTTCGTTTCCAGTGTCGCGACGATCGCGTCGATGGGCAGCCGCGCGCGCGCTGGCGCGCGCGGCGCCATCGCCGGTGCCGCCCTGTCGTCGGTCGCGACGGTCATTCAGCTCGGGATCGTCGTCGGCATCGCCAATCCCTCTCTCCTCGAGCCGCTGTGGCCGGCCCTGCTCGGGGCGGGCGTCGTTGCAGTCTTGTATGGCGCGGCGTTCTCCTGGCGGGCGCTGCGCAAGCACGACGAGTCCCAGGTCGAAATCGGGCGCGCGTTCCAGCCGCGCACGGCCATCGTGTTTGCCGTGATGGTCACCGCGGTGCTGTTTCTCTCCGCGGCACTCGCGCATTTCTTCGGCGCCACCGGTGGCCTGCTCGGCATCGCCATCGCCGGCTTCGCGGATTCGCATTCCTCGGCCGTGTCGGCCGCGAGCCTCGCGCGCTACGGTGAGTTCACTCCGAACGCCGCGCTGCTCGCGATTCTGCTGGCGTTCACGACGAACACAGCCACCAAGGCAGCCATGGCCTGGGTCAGCGGCGGAGCGAGGTTCGCCGCCGGCGTGCTCCCAGGCCTGCTCCTGATGCTCATCGCAGCGTGGGTAGGCGCGTTCGCGGGAGGCCTGTCACTACAGCCCCAATGTCAGACCTCCCGCGACGTGCTCGCACTCCTTTAATATCGGGGCATCATGAGCCAGGCAGAGCGCAAAGAGACGGCCAGGACCCTGAGCGACGCGAAACGCGTCGTGGTCAAGGTCGGCTCGGCGTTGCTCGTCGATCAGGCCAGCGGACGGCTCAATCGCAACTGGCTGGAATCCCTCGCCGAGGACATCGCCCGGCTGCGCCGGCGCAATCAGGAAGTGCTCCTGGTTTCTTCGGGCGCGATCGCGCTCGGCCGCCGACATCTCGACCTGCCCACCGGAAAGTTGCGGCTCGAGGAGAGCCAGGCCGCGGCGTCGGTGGGACAGATACGGCTGGCGCATGCCTGGAAGGAAGTGCTCGAGCAGCACCAGATCACCGTGGCGCAGATCCTCCTCACCCTCGAGGACACCGAGCGGCGCCGCCGCTATCTCAACGCGCGCAGCACCCTCAACACGTTGCTGCGCCTGGGCTCGGTGCCGGTCATCAACGAGAACGACACGGTCGCGACGGCGGAGATCCGCTACGGCGACAACGACCGGCTGGCGGCGCGCGTTGCGCAGACCATCAGCGCCGACTGTCTCGTGCTGCTGTCGGATGTCGATGGCCTGTACACCGCGGACCCGAGCAAGGACCCGCAAGCGCAGTTCATCAACCGCGTCCTGCAGATCACGCCGCAGATCGAGGCGATGGCCGGCGGCTCGGCGTCGGATGTGGGCACCGGCGGCATGGCCACCAAGCTTGCTGCTGCGCGCATCGCCTTCAACGCGGGTTGCGCGATGTGCATCGCGAGCGGGCACACGCTGTATCCGTTGCGGCGCATCGAGGAGGGTGCGCGCTCCACGTGGTTCATTCCGCCCACCTCGCCGATCGGCGTGCGCAAGCAGTGGATTGCGAGCACGCTGCGGCCCGCGGGGGCGTTGACCGTTGACGGCGGCGCGGTCACCGCGCTCGGCAGCGGCAAGAGTCTGCTGCCGGCCGGAGTCATCAAGGCGGTTGGACGGTTCGAGCGCGGCGACACCGTGAGCGTACTCGGACCGGACGGCAGCGAAATCGCGCGCGGCATCTGCGCGTATTCGGACACGGACGCGGCGCGCATCATGGGGCGGCGCAGCTCGGAGATCGAATCGATCCTGGGCTACCGCGGCCGCGACGAGATGATTCATCGCGACGACCTGGTGTGGCTGGGAGCGCAGTCATGACGACTGAAGTGCTGCAGGACGGCGAAGGCGCGGCGACGCAGTCACTCGCCGAGCTGATGCAGGTGATGGGGCGTGCTGCGCGTGTCGCAGCGCAGGTTCTGGCCCGCGCGTCAACGGAACAGAAGAACACCGCATTGCGCGCGGCGGCCGCGGCGATCGTGCGCCAGCGCTCGGCGATTCTCGCCGCCAACGATCGCGACGTGCGCGCCGCGCAGCAGGCGGGCGTCAAGGGCGCGTTGATCGACCGGCTGTTGCTCGACGAGCCGCGCATCGGCGCCATCGCACGCGGTATCGAGGACATCGCGCAACTGGACGACCCGATCGGCACCGTCCTCGCACAGTGGCAGCGGCCGAACGGCCTCGCGATCCAGCGCGTGCGCGTGCCGCTCGGCGTGATCGGCATCATCCATGAGAGTCGCCCGAACGTCACCGCGGATGCAGGCGCGCTGTGCCTGAAGTCGGGCAACGCCTTGATCCTGCGCGGCGGCTCCGAGAGCGTGCAGTCCAGCCTCGCCCTGCATGCCTGCCTGGAGGAAGGGTTGCGCAGCGCCGGCCTGCCGGCGAGTGCGATTCAGATCATTCCGACAACCGATCGGGAGGCCGTCCGACATCTGCTCGCCGAGATGAGCGCCTACGTTGACGTGGTCGTGCCACGAGGCGGCAAGAGCCTCGTCGAGCGCGTGCAACGCGAGGCGCGGGTGCCGGTCATCGGGCATCTGGATGGCAACTGCCACGTCTATGTCGATCGCGATGCGGACCTGGAGATGGCGCGCGCGATCGTCGTGAATGCCAAGCTGCGGCGCACCGGCATTTGCGGTGCAGCCGAGACGCTGCTCGTGGACCGCGCATGCGTCGCGACGCATCTTGCGCCGCTGGTGAAGGCACTGCTGGATGGGGGATGCGAAGTGCGGGGCGACGTGACGGTGCAGAAGGTTGACGCGCGCGTGCGCAGCGCCAGCGAAGAGGATTGGCGCACCGAATACCTCGACGCGATCATCGCGGCCAGGGTGGTCGACGGCGTCGATGCGGCGATCGAGCACATTCACCGCTACGGCTCGGCGCACACGGAGTCGATCGTGACGGCCAACGCCGCTACGGCGGAGCGGTTCCTGGCGCAGGTCGACAGCGCCATCGTGCTGCACAATGCCTCGACGCAGTTCGCGGACGGCGGCGAGTTCGGCATGGGGGCGGAGATTGGGATTTCCACGGACAAGTTCCACGCGCGCGGGCCGGTGGGCGTGGAGCAGCTGACCAGCTACAAGTATGTCGTACGTGGTTCTGGACAGGTCAGGTCGTAGCAGTGCGGGCCCGGCTGGACGTGCGGAAGGCTCTCTTCGGGACTTACCCACATTTCCCGAAACGCAACCGCCCGGCACCGCTGTACGGACGTAAGAGTTCGCGGGGTACGTCAGCGTGCGGCGGGTGTATCCAAGAGTGACGGGGAAATGTGGATAAGTCCCGAAGAGAGCCTTCCGCACGTCCCGCCGCAACGTCATCTTTAGTTGGTACGTCAAGGAGAGAGTCCATGAACAGGAGTCTGGTGGCGATGATGGTCTGCGGCGCGGTGCTGGCGCTCGCGGGTTGTGAGAAGGAAGGGAAGATGGAGAAGGCCGGCGAGGAGCTCGACGAGGCCGTCGAGACCATCAAGCAGGGCGAGGAGCCGGCTTCCGCCAAGATCGACGATGCGATCGACGAGGCGAAGGAAGGAGTCCAGAAGGCCGCCGAGGATGTCAAGAAGGACTAGCCACGGCAGCGCGCGCCTCAAGATCGGCAGCGTCAGGAGAGTCCTTTCGCTCCGCCGCGCAGCGAGTAAATGAGCGGAAAGCCGCGCTCGCGCAAGGCGGACGCGGCTGCACGGCTGCGCGCGCCGCGCGTACAGAAGAGCAGATAGCGTTCGCCCGCCGCGAGCTGGTCGGCCGTCGACAGCAGCCGCGCCATCGGAACGTGCCGTGCCGGGCCCGCCGGGTCGGCCGCGATCTCGCTGTCTTCGCGGATGTCGATCACGTGGAAGCCTGCGCTTTCGGCGCTGGCGAGCGAATGGAAACTGAGCTCGACATCGCCCGGTACCGCGGAGGGCAAGCCGCTGATGCGCACGCAGCGTCCTTCGCGGCACGGAACGTGGCGCGGCGCTCGCAGGCGGCTCACGGCGAGCGTGGCCAGATCCAGGATCAGGATGTCGCTGCGCAGCTGTCCCGGCAGGTCGAGCAGCAGTTTCAGCGCTTCGAGCGCCTGCAACGCGCCGAGAACTCCCGGTACCGGACCCAGAACTCCCGCCTCGGCGCAGTTGCCGACGATTCCATCCGCGGTGGCTTCGGGCCAGATGCAGCGCAGGCACGCGGACTCGGCATCCTCGGGCCTATAGACCTGCAGTTGCCCCTCGTATTGGTACACGCTCGCGAAGATCGCGGGCTTGCGCGCCAGCACGCAGGCATCGTTGATGAGGAACTTGGTTGCGAAATTGTCGCTGCAGTCGATGACGAGGTCGTGCTCGGCGAGCAGCGCTGCGGCATTGGCGGCGCCGAGCCGTTCGACGTGCGCCCGTACTGCGATCTGCGGATTGAGCGCGCGCAGGCGCGCGGCAGCGAGCTCGGCCTTCGGCTTGCCGATGTCCGCCATTGCGTACAACGGCTGACGATGCAGATTGCTGGCCTCGAGCCGATCGTCATCGACGATGGTGAGGGTGCCGACGCCCGCTCCCACAAGATAGCCGAGCACGGGAACGCCCAGGCCGCCCGCGCCGATCACGAGCACCTTGCTGGCGAGAAGCCTTGCCTGGCCCTGCGGGCCGACTTCGCGCAGAGCGATCTGACGTGAGTAGTCGGGCTCGATCCGGCCCGCGTGTCCTGGCTCGCATTCGGAGCTCCGAGTCTGTTCAGCGCAGCGCTCGCAGTTCACCCACCCCGAATCGCCGTTGACGTAGTGCTCTTTTTTCCAGATCGGCAGTCGGTGTTTGACTTCGTCGATGATGTAGCGGCAGGCGCGGAATGCCTCGTCGCGGTGCGGGGCGCTCACGCCCACCCACACCGCGAGCTCGCCGATCGCAAGGGCGCCGAGCCGATGCACGCACGCTGCCCGCACGATGGGAAAGCGCGTGCGCGCCTCCTCGACGATACGCTCGCCTTCCTTGACTGCCAGGGCCTCGAAGGCTTCGTATTCGAGCCGCGTCACCGCCTGGCCGTCGTTGTGGTTGCGGACCCAGCCCTCGAACGTCGCGAAACCGCCGGCGGACGGATCAGCCAGCTCCCGCGCCAGCGCGGATGTGTCGACCACTGCCGAGCTGAAGGAGAACGATTTCATCCGCCGGCCACCGGGGGAATGAACACCACGGTGTCGTGATCCGCGAGCCGGGTGCTCCATTCGCCGAATTCCGCGTTGATCGCCACCTTGAGGTGCTCGCGCGCCAGGCGCAGCCCGTGGCGGCCGGCGAGCTCGGCGTACAGGTCTGCCGGAGTCGCGGCGGCCGTGACGACGGTTTCTTCGCTGCGGCCTGCCTGCTCGCGCAGGATCGCGTAGTACTGCACGCGGATGGTCCGTGGCGCGGTCATGACGCGAGGGGCGAGGACAGTGCCTGCCGGGCGGCGGCCCATTCCTCCGCGGTGTTCACATTGTCCAGCGCATCGGCCCGCGGCAGCTCGAGCGTGTGCGCCTGTGAGTGGGTCAGGAATTTGCGCGGACAGGCGCTTCCGGCGGCGACGAAATCCTCCATCGGCCCGAGCGCGTGCGGCTCGAAGATGGCGCAGAGCGGCTCGGGCAGACCGTCATGCGCGCTGCGGTAGGCGGTCCCGATCCGCGCGGTGTCTCTGTTCAGGAGCAGGTGGCGCAGCGTCGCGGAGTCGACGAAGGGCAGATCGCATGCGAGCACCAGCCACGCGGCCTCGCGATGGATGAGGAGGGCGGAGAGGATGCCCGCGATCGGTCCGCCGACACTCACGCGGTCGACGATTTGCGGAAGTTGGTTGCGCAAGGCATCGCCCGCCTGGTCGGCGCGCACCGACACGAACGAGCGTTCGCACACCGCCGACACCAGGGCGAACGTCCACTGCAGCTGCGGTTTGCCGTGGTAGTCGAGCGCGGCCTTGTCGCGCCGCATGCGGGTGCTGGCGCCCCCGGCGAGAACGAGGCCATAGAGCGGGGCGCTCACTGGCGGCGCGCCTCTTCGGTCAGGTCGGACTTGCCGCCCCTCTTCTCGATGAGGCGCGTCTGGGTGATCACGATGTCGTGCGACAGCGCCTTGCACATGTCGTAGATCGTCAATGCCGCTATCGAGGCCCCGGTGAGCGCCTCCATTTCGACGCCGGTCTTGTGGTGCACGCTCACGCTGCAACGGATCACCGCCGACTGGCCGTCGTTCATGCGGATCTCGATCTTGCAGTTCTCGATTCCCAGCGGATGACAGAACGGGATCAGCTCGTGCGTGCGCTTGGCGGCCATCACTCCCGCAACGATCGCTGTATCGAATACCGGTCCCTTGGCGGTGCGAAAACCGCTTTCCGCCAGGGCCTGCGCGACTGCGGCGGGGAACTGCACCACGGCCTCGGCCGTGGCCGTGCGATGCGTCGCCACCTTCTCGCTGACGTCCACCATGCTGGGGCGGCCATCGGCGCCGACATGAGAGAGCTTCGTCATTCAATCACCGCCATTCAACCGCCGCCGTTCAGCCGCCGCCGTTCACCCGCCGATATAGTACATCTCGACCTTCTTCATCGGATGCTCGTGCGCCGTGGCGCGCAGCTCGCTGTAGCGATCCGCGCGGTTCAGCCACGCATTGCGTATCAGCGCGGTGAGCTCGGCATCGTTCGCGCCGGCGCGCAACGCGCGCTTCAGATCGTGGCCGCGCTCGGCGAACAGGCACGTATAGAGAACGCCGTCCGAGGACAGGCGCGCGCGCGAGCACGCTCCGCAGAACGGCTCGGTCACCGAGGAAATGAAGCCGATCTCGCCGCTGCCATCGTCGAATGCGTAACGTTCCGCCACTTCGCCGCGGTAGTTCTGCCCAACCGCGTGCAACGGCCAGCGCGCGGCGACTCGCGTGAGCAGCTCGCGCGAGGCGACTACGCGATCCAGGCTCCAGTGGTTGCGGTTGCCCACGTCCATGTATTCGATCAGCCGCACGATCACCCCGCTCCCGCGGAAGTGTTCGATCAGGTCCAGCACCGTGTGATCGTTGAGCCCGCGTTCGACGACCGCGTTGACCTTGATGGGCGCGAGCCCGGCCTGTTGGGCGGCCCGAATGCCCTCGAGGACCTGCTTCGGATCGCCGAAGCCGCCGCTCATGCGCGCGAACACCTGCGCGTCGAGGGTGTCGAGGCTGACGGTGACGCGCTGCAGGCCGTTGGCCTTGAGCTCGGCGGCGTACTTGGCGAGCAGCACACCGTTGGTCGTGAGTGCCACCTCCTGCACGCCTTCGATCGCTGTGAGCTCGCCGACCAGGTCCGGCAGGTTGGCGCGCAGCAGCGGCTCGCCGCCCGTCAGGCGCAGCTTGCGCGCACCAAGGGCCACGAACAGGCGCGCGAGGCGCACGATTTCTTCGAACTGCAGCCGCTCGCCGGACTTGAGAAACCGGTAGTGCTCGTGAAACGTTTCGCTCGGCATGCAATAAGGGCAACGGAAATTGCAGCGGTCCATCACCGAGATGCGCAGGTCGTGCAATGCCCGGCCCAGCGTGTCGAGCGGCAGCGAGGCGCCGGCGAGGGCCACGATGGAAGACGATGCGACGGTCATGGGCGCGCGCTCACCAGCGATACAGGCGCGTTACGAACCCTTTCGGAAAGGTGTTCGGGCCGCATGGCAGCTCCACGAAGCCGTCGCTCCCCGCCAGGGCGGTGAAATCGCCGGAGGTGTTCAGCGCGCGTGGATGCGCCCAGGGACGGCCCCATTCGTCGTACGACACCTCGACCGGGACGAAGCTCGACAGCGCGGCGTCGAATTGCACGGCTTCCGCGAGGGCGATGCGTTCGAGGCGTGGGGCCAGCAATCCCATGGCGTCGTAGAGAGCGGGCAGGACGTAACGCACCAGGCAGACGAGCGTGGAAACAGGGTTGCCCGGCAACGCGAACACCGATCGTCCACCGCCCGTGACGCCGAACCACATCGGCTTGCCGGGACGCTGCGCGATCCGATGGAACACCGTGGTCACGCCGAGCTCGGCCAGCACTTGCGGCACCAGGTCGTAGCGGCCCTTCGACACGCCACCGCTCATGACCAGCACTTCGTGCGTGTCCAGGTGCAGACGCAGGCTCGCGCGCAGCGAATCGCGATCGTCCGGCAGGTGATCGTCGCCGACGCGCGAGAAGCCCCGCTGGCGGAGCAGGGCCGCGACCGCATAGGCATTGGAGCGGCGAATCTGGTGGGCGAGGATCGGTTCGCCGGGCTCCACCAGCTCGTTGCCCGTGGAGACGACCATCACCGCGGGTTGCCCGCTCACGCGCACTCGCGACATGCCCGCCGAGGCGGCCACGGCGATTTCCGGCGCACGCAACACCATGCCCGCCTTGAGCAGCAACTCGCCCTGGCGGCCGTCGGAACCGCGACGATGGATGTTCAGGCCCGCGCCGATCTCCCCGCCGGCGCGCACGGCGGCCGAGCCCGCGCGCATCTCGATCTGTTCGAACGGAATGACGCAGTCGCAGCCGTGTGGCAGTACCGCACCCGTCATCACTTCGACGCATCCGTCCGCCTGGCTCAGGCGCCGCGGCGCATCGCCGGCGGCTTGCACGTCGAGCACCGGGAAACTGTGGCGCCCGTCGCGCCAGGCGCTCGAATCGATGGCGATGCCGTCCATCGTCACGCGGTCGAACGGCGGCTGATCCCGTTCCGCATAGATGTTCTCGCGCAGTACCGACCCGATGCATTGCGCCAGCGGCAGCGACTCGATCGGCAGGCACGTGAGGTGCCGCTGGATCAGCGCTTCGGCTTCGGCAGGGGTCAGCACGGGTTCTCCATCAGCTGCCTTTTTTCTTCTTGGTGTAAGCGCGCAGCTGCTCGTTGAAACGGTCCACCACGGCCGTGACCTCGTCGACCGCGGCATTGTGCTTCTGCACGCGCTTGCGCTCGAAGTCGACCTTGCGCGCCGCGAACGCCTTCTTCTCGTCCTCGGTCTTCATCTCCCCGTCCTGCTTTTCGAGCTCGACGAGCTGGTCGTCGGATTCGAGCTTGATGCAGTTGAGGTAGGCGTTCATGTCCTCGTTGTAGCGCGACACTTCCTTCTTGGCGGCGACCATCTCTTCCTTGGTCGCGGTCTCGCCGTCCGGAATCTTGTCGGGCGCCCGCGGATAGCTGCAGGTCGCGTTCGCGGCCGGCGCCGCCAGGGCGAACAGGGCCGCGAGCGCGGCGATACCGAAAGAAACAGCGAGACGTTCGGCAGTGAAGTTCATGAGGTCCCCCGAAGTGAAAACGTAAAACGTAGAGCTTTTTATCTTATTATCCGCGATGCCGCCTTGGCTATGGGCGCGTGGATCTTCGAACGGGAGGGCATCGTGGGCCTGGTGCGTTTTCGCCTCGACCTGGCGGGCGGCCTGTCGGTCGGTCCCGGCAAGATCGAGCTCCTGGAGCTGCTGGAGGCTCATGGCTCGATCAGCGCCGCGGCGCGCGCCATGCGCATGAGCTACCGCCAGGCGTGGTTGCTGCTCGACAGCCTGAACAAGGGATTCGGCGAGCCAGTGTTCGAGACCACGACCGGCGGGCGGCGCGGCGGCGGCGCGCAGATCACGGTTTTCGGGCGGCGCCTGGTCGAGCGCTATCGGGCGCTCGAAAAATCCCTCGAGCGGCTGGCCCAGCAGGCGCTGGCCGATATCGTTACGCCACCGGCACGCTTGCGCGCTCCTGCAACCTCCCGCCGCCGGCGCTTGACGCGTCATGCAGTTGCCCCGGCGCGCTCGAAACGCCGCCCGTGAGTGGCCACGGCCTTGAAGAGCGCAAAGCAATCCGCGCCGGGTACCAGCTGCAGCTCGCGGATCGCGCTGTGAGTCACTCGCGCCAGCAGCTGTTCGCTGCCGACGGCGAGATGCACCAGGGCCGAACCCTCGGCCGGCTCGATCGTCACTATCTGCGCTCGCAGTACGTTGCGCATGCTGATCGCCTCGGGGCGCTCGCGCGCGATCGCGACATCGTCCGCCGCCACGTACAGCCGCACACGCATCCCGGGTTCGAGAACGATGCGCGCCACCCTCAGGTCGATGTCGCCGCAGCGCACGACCGCAAGCGCTTCCGCCGCATCGCGCCGGGTGACGGTTCCCTCGAGGACCGTGCCTGTGACTTCCGAGCCGGTAATCGCATGCAGCACCGGCGCGCGGCAGACCTGCGCCAGCGGCGCGGCCAAGGCGACGCGGCCGCCGTCGAGCACGACAACCTGCTGCGCGATGCGGATCACTTCATCGAACGAGTGCGTGACGTGCACGATCGGGACGGCGAGCTCATCGCGCAGCCGCTCGAAATACGGCAGGAGCTCCTCCTTGCGTGCGGTGTCGAGGGAGGCCAGCGGCTCGTCGAGCAACAACAGGCGCGGCTGGGCGAGCAGTGCGCGTCCCAACGCCACACGCTGCCGCTCGCCGCCGGAAAGCTGGTGAGTGCGCCGCTCCAGGAGCGCGCCCAGGCCCAGCAGCTCGACTACGTGCCCGAATTGCAGCCTGCGGACTCGGCCGCGCACACGATGCATTCCGTATTCGAGATTGCCGCGCACGTCATGATGCGGAAACAGGCGCGTGTCCTGGAAGACGCAGCCGATGCCGCGTCGTTCCGCCGGCAGGCAGATGCCGGCGGCAGCGTCGAACAGCACCTCGCCGTCGATCTCGATGCGGCCGCTCTGCGGCCGGAGCAGGCCGGCCAATACCGCGATCAGCGTCGACTTGCCCGCACCCGAAACGCCGAACAGCGCCGTCACGCCGGGGCCCGGAAGCTTCAAGTCCACATCGAGCAGGAAGGCGCCGCGGCGCGCGATGCAACGGATGTCGAGCATGCTCAGCGTCCCAGCCGCGCGCGCACCGCGCGGGCGAGAAACTCGGCCAGCACCAGGCCCGCGAATCCGAGGCCGATCGAGATCAGCGCGAGGCGCAACGCCGGGACATCTCCGTCCGGCGACTGGATGGCGCTGTACAGCGCGAGCGGCAGCGTCTGCGTTTCGCCGGGAACGTTCGAGACGAAGGTAATGACCGCGCCGAACTCGCCCAGGCTCGCGGAGAACGCGACGATGGTCCCCGCAAGGATTCCCGGCAGCATCAGCGGCAGAGTGATGGTCGCGAACCGATCCCACGCGCCGGCGCCCAGCGTGCGCGCCGCCTCTTCGAGTCCGCGATCGATATTCTCCACGGCCAGGCGGATGGCGCGCACCACGAAGGGAAAGGACATCACCGCGGTGGCAAGCGCCGCGCCCTGCTTGGTGAAGACCAGCCGCAGGCCGAAAGTCTCGTTCAGCCAGCTGCCGATGGGGCCGCGGGTGCCGAAAACCAGGAGGAGGAAGTAGCCGACCACGACCGGTGGCAATACCAGCGGCAAGTGTACGACCGCGTCGACCAGCGCCTTGCCGGGAAACTGCCGGCGCGCCAGCAGCCACGCGCAGGCGATGGCGAACGGCAGCGTGAGCAGCACGCTGAGTGCCGCCACCTCGAGGCTCAGGCGCAGGGCCTGCGATTCCACGTGCGTCAACATCAGCGCGTCTCGAAGCCGAGGGCTGCGTAGGTCCGCATCGCCGCGGCGCTGGTCAGGAAGGCGAGCACGGCACGCGTCGCCGCGGCGTCGCGCCCCTTGATCGCGGCAAAGGAATAGCGGATCGGCGCGTGACTTTCCACCGGGAACACGTACACGACACGCACGTTGCTCGCGGCACGGGCATCGGTCGCGTACACGATGCCGAGCGGTGCCTCGCCCCGTTCGACCAGCGCGAGCGCGGCTCGCACGTTCTCAGCGCGCGCCAGACGCGGCTCGGCCGCGGCCCACAGTCCGACATGTTTCAGCGCCTGTTGCGCGTATCTCCCCGCGGGCACATGCGCCGGATCGCCGACCGCAAGGCGGCCGTCGCCCAGCGTCGCGGCGAGATCGAAATCCTCGTCCAGGATGCGGTTGCGCAGCTCGATACGGGCAGCGCGATCCGCCGGCGCGATCATCACCAGACGATTGCCGATCGGCCGGACCCAGGTGTCGCGCGCCACCAGCCCGCGCTCGTCGAGATAGCGCATCCATTCCTCGTCGGCGGAAAGGAAGATGTCCGCCGCGGCGCCGTTCTCGATCTGCCGCGCGAGCGTCGAAGCCGAGGCGAACGACAGTCGCAGCGCGTGACCGGTCTGCTGCCGGTGACGTTCCGGCCAACTCCGTGACGGCCTCGGTGAGCGAGGCGCTTGCAAAAACCGTGATCGATTCCGGCATCGGGGCAGCGGACGCCTGCGGCGATACGCCCCACGCCGCGGCAATGAGCACCACGCACGCCGTTGGCATGCACGCTCGCATCGTTGGCATGCACTCTCGCGCCGTTGGGACGCACTCTCGCGTCGTTGGCATGGGAACCCTCCGTTGTTCCCGCCAGAATACAACGAGACCGGGCGGCCGTAACCCCCCGCCCAACACGGGGCCTGCTAAGATCCCGCGGCCCCGGAAATTCCAACAACGGCGGGTGTTCGTGGCAGCGACAAGTTCCGCGGCGATCGCGCAGACCACCGGCATCGACCGGCAGCACCGGCGCGTCATCTTCGCGTCCTCGCTCGGCACCGTGTTCGAGTGGTTCGACTTCTATCTGTACGGCACGCTGGCCGTGTTCTTCGGCGCCCTGTTCTTTCCGCCGGGCAACGACACGGCCGCGTTTCTCGGCAGCCTGGCGACGTTCGGCGCCGGATTCGCGGTGCGGCCGCTCGGCGCGCTGCTCTTCGGCCGCATCGGCGACCGCATCGGCCGCAAGTACACGTTCCTGATCACCATCGTGGTCATGGGCCTGGCCACTGCGCTGGTGGGCGTCCTGCCGACGTACGCGCAGATCGGCATCTGGGCGCCGATACTCCTGGTGAGCCTGCGGCTGGCCCAGGGCCTGGCGCTCGGCGGCGAATACGGCGGCGCAGCCACCTACGTGGCCGAGCATGCGCCGATCGAGAAACGCGGCTACTACACGAGCTGGATTCAGACCACTGCGACCCTCGGTTTCTTCCTGTCGCTGGCGGTGATTCTCGGCAGCCGGATCTTCCTCGGCGACGAGACGTTCCGCGCCTGGGGCTGGCGGATGCCGTTCCTCGTCTCGGTGATCCTGCTCGCGATCTCCGTCTACATCCGCCTCAAGCTGGAGGAATCGCCGGTGTTCCTGGAGATGAAGTCGCAGGGCAGGCTCTCGCGCGCGCCGCTCGCCGAGGCATTCGGGCAGTGGCGCAATCTCAAGATCGTCCTGCTCGCCCTGTTCGGCGCCACCGCAGGCCAGGGCGTGGTCTGGTACACGGGCCAGTTCTACGCGTTGTTCTTCCTGCAGAACACGCTCAAGGTGGATTTCCGCCTCTCGTACACGCTGATCGCCGTCGCATTGGTGATCGGCACGCCGTTCTTCATCTACTTCGGCCGTCTCGCCGACCGCGTAGGCCGCAAGCGCATCATGGTGACGGGTTGCCTGTTCGCGGCCCTCACCTACATTCCGATCTTCCATGGTCTCACGCACTACGCCAATCCGGCGCTGGCGGAGTTCGAAGCGCGCGCCGAGATCACCGTGGCCGCGCACAACTGCCACTTCAATATTTTCGCCAAGCCGGCGACGGACTGCGACCGCGCGCGCGACTTCCTCACCAAGGCGGGCCTGAGCTACGAAATGCGGCCGTTCAACGGCCGGGACGACGTGGTGACGTCCATCGCCGCGCAGACGCTGGTGGGTTTCGACGAAGCGGCCTACCGTGCCGCGCTCGAGGGCGCCGGTTATCCGACGGCGGCCGATCCCGCGCGCGTCAACAAGCCGATGACCGTGCTGCTGCTCGTGATCCTGATGTTCTACGTGACCATGGTCTACGGTCCGATCGCGGCTTTCCTGGTCGAGCTGTTCCCGACCCGCATCCGCTATTCCGCCATGAGCCTGCCGTATCACATCGGCAACGGCTGGTTCGGCGGCTTCCTGCCGTTCATCGCCGCCGCGCTGGTGGTGAAGTCCGGCAACATCTACTACGGATTGTGGTATCCGATCGCCGTCGCGGCGATGAGCGCGATCATCGGCGGGGTCTTCATCCAGGACCGGCGCGAGGCCGACCTGCGCGCGGACTGAGCGGCTTCAGTACGTCCCGCGCGCTGGCGTGCTGCGTGCCTCTCGGGCACCATTCGCGCATGGGTCGCATCTTCGAAACCCGCAAGCACACGATGTTCGCGCGCTGGAACCGCATGGCCAAGCAGTTCACGCGCGTCGCCAAGGACATCACCATCGCGGTCAAGGCCGGCGGAACCGATCCGGGCTCCAACCCGGCGCTGCGGCGCGTGATCCAGAATGCGCGCGCCGTCAACATGCCGAAGGACAAGGTCGAAGCGGCGATCAAGCGCGCGGCGGGGCGCGAGGCCGCGAACTACCAGCAGGTGCTGTACGAGGGCTATGCGCCGCATGGCGTCGCGCTGCTCATCGAGACGGCGACGGACAACCCGACGCGCACGGTCGGCTCGGTTCGCAGCATCATGACCAAGGGCGGCGGCAACCTCGCCACCAACGGCAGCGTGAGTTTCCTCTTCAAGAAGATGGGCGTGTTCCGCCTCGACCCGCAGGGCATCGACCAAGACGATCTCGAGCTGTACCTGATCGATCACGGCCTCGAGGAAATGGGCGAGAGCACCGGCGAGAAGGGCGAGCCGCAGCTGGTGATCCGCGGCGCGTTCGCCGATTTCGGCAAGCTGCAGGAAGCGCTCGAGGCGCGCGGCATCACTCCGCTCTCGGCGGAGCACGAATACATCTGCACCATACCCACGCAGCTACCGGAAGCGCAGGCAACCGAAGTGCTCACCCTCATCGACAAGCTCGAGCAGGACGAGGACGTCCAGAGCGTGTTCCACACGTTGGCATGAGCAACATGGCCCTGACACCTTTCCACATCGCGGTCCAGGTCCGGGATATCGGCGAGGCACGGCGTTTCTACAAGGAGATCGTCGGCTGCACCGAGGGCCGGAGCGACGCACAGTGGGTCGACTTCAATCTGTTCGGCCACCAGTTCGTCTGCCATCTCAATCCCGCGCTCGGCCCGAACGGCAGGATCGCCGCTCACTACAACGCGGTGGACGGCCACGGCGTACCGGTGCCGCACTTCGGCGTGGTGCTCGAGATGCAGGACTGGAACGCGCTCGCCGAGCGGTTCAAGCGGCATGGGGTCGAGTTCGTGATCGAGCCCTACGTGCGGTTCGCAGGACAGCCCGGCGAACAGGCGACGATGTTCCTGTTCGACCCGTCGGGCAACGCGCTGGAGTTCAAGTCGTTCAAGGATATCGAGCGGCAGCTGTTTGACGTTTAGCGAGGCGCTACAATTGCGCTCGCGCCGGCCTTACGTGGCTGGCGCTCAACCATCCGCGCCCGTAGCTCAGTTGGATAGAGCATCAGGCTTCGAACCTGAGGGTCGGGAGTTCGAATCTCTCCGGGCGCGCCAGTTTGCTTTGCCCTCTTTTGAAATCCGCCAGCACCCTGAAGGGTAAAGCCGGATTGGCAGTTCCAAATATGGATATGAGGTAGAAGCCGAAAATGGCCAAAATTTCCCTTTTAGGAATCCCCCACGACGATAACTCCTCTTTCATGAAAGGCGCCTCTGAGGCGCCCCCGCTTATCCGCCACGAATTGCACTCCGACGCGTTCAGCATGTGGAGCGAAACGGGCATCGATTTCAGTGTCGCCGGCAGACTTGTAGATCATGGCGACATCCAGTTCGATAGTGCGTGTGATCCGTGGGATCTCATCGAGCGGAATGTGGGGCGCGCGATGGAGTCAGGCGATCCATTGATTTGCCTCGGCGGCGACCATGCCATCACTCATCCGATCATGCGCGCAGTACGTCGCCGTCACCCCAGTCTGACCATCCTTCATATTGACGCGCACCCCGACATCTACCACGAATACCAGGGTAACCCACGATCCCACACTTCGCCGTTTGCCCGGATCATGGAAGAGCGGCTTGCAGATCGTTTGATTCAGGTGGGACTGCGCACCGTCAACGATCATCATCACGACCAGTTCAAGCGTTTCGGCGTCGAGGTGATCGAGGCTTTTCGCTGTGGCGAGAAACTCCGGCTCGACATGACGACGCCCGTGTATATTTCGATGGACATCGACGCGCTGGACCCGGCCTACGCGCCTGGTGTGTCGCATAGGGAGCCTGGTGGCCTATCTACCCGCCAGGTGATCGATTTGATTCATACCATCGATCAACCCATCGTGGCCGCTGACATTGTCGAGTTTAATCCTCGTTGCGACATCTCCAATCTAACCGCGATCGTGGCTGCAAAGCTGTTGAAGGAAATTGGCGGGATGATGGTGAAGATGACCCGGAAATGACGACAGTTGCAGTCGCCGGTACCTTACCCTCGTGAGCCCTTCCTGTGCCGCTTCGGCAGGCTCATGTTCACTGCCACCGGTGAAAGCACGGACGTTCCCCGCAGCATGTCGATTTCGCGTGATGGCACACCCAGGTCTGCGAAGCGTTGCTCCCACTGATCCCGCACGATCGTGAGCACTTCTTCGGCGAGGGCCACTGCTTCATCTTCGTCGAGGCCAAAGCGCTGCGAGCTCGAAAGAGCGTTCACGACGGTTGATTCACGTCCTCCTGGACCAAGTTCGCCGACGATCATCGCTTGTCTACCCTCCATACCGGCCCTTCGCTGGGGCAGCAGGTCGTATGCCGGAGTCATCCTCAGCTGCCGGCCATTCCAGAAAAACGCGTGATTCTTCGCGTGATCGTCCTCGTTCCCGATGAGGATGTTGAAGACCATGCGTCTGAACAGCTCCGTTCGGTCTGCAGTCGCATCGTGCGCATGCCGTACCAGGACTTCGCTCAGATCCGGATACGATGCAAGGGGCGCCTCGGTATCATCGAGATCGAGAAGCGTGAGTGCAGTGAGCATGAGGTGACGGTGGACATCGCCAGCTGCGCCTTCTCGGTCGAAGCGTTCGACCAGGAGCACGTCGCGCCCATTCACTTGTTCCAGTCGGTGTTCCGGCGCCCGAATTCCAGCTGCCTGAGCCAGACCCAGGGTCGCCGCTTCCCATCGGACAACTCGATTCTGATCCGTAGTCGAGCTGAACTTCGCAATCCAACGGCGGCCGTCCATGTGGCCAACAGGCCATACAGGCGCGTCGTTCTGAGTGCCCAGCGGAGTTGCAGGAGAAACTTGCAAGTCTGAGCGACCAGGCATAGGCTCGCGAACATTCGGAAAGAGCAGTCACGCGAAGCAACTCGCGATGCTGCCGCCGAGGTAGGCCGACTTAAGGAAGGGTCAGGGATGTATCAGAGATACGCTTACGCGCCTCGCGCGGCGAACCCCCGTTTGAAGCCACTTGAACTACGTTCCGCTTGGAAGCGGCGCGTCCGCGTTTCAATCCGAATCGCGATAACAAGGGAGGTTTACATGCGATTGCCTTCACTTCTACTGGCGGCGGTGCTCGTGCTGCTTGTGTCCGTTACTGGCACGACAGCTCTTGCGGCGAACTACGATGACCGTGTGGTTGCGCCAGTGGCGCCGAAATCCGCCTCCCTGCGGGCCGCCATGCATGCCTACGTGCAGCTCTACGAGCGGCTTGGCCCCGATGGGGTCTTGCGCGACCCTGCCGCATACGCGAAGCGCTTGCAAGCCGAGTGGCTGCTGAAACGAGCGGTCGATGAAGGCAATGCGGGTGATCTAGCGGAGTTCGGATGGCTGCGCAGCGCGGACGGATCGTACTCCGTCAAGCTTCGACAGTTCCCCCAGTGGCGGCATTTCGATGCATGGCTGCAGCTCCTGAGCGATCCGGGATTTCTCTCGGATAATGTCGCCGAGCAGCTGCGGCAGAGAGGTTTTCGCGATCAAGACCTTGCGACCTTGCGCACTTACCTTGAGACCCAAAGTCTCGGCAAGGAGGTCGCAAGGGCGAACGCTCCTCTGACGTCGCAGTTTGCAGAGCGAGTGCGGGCTGATACGCGCGCTCGCCGCTCCGTCGACCGGGCGAAGGTGAAGTCCTACATCTATCAGACCGGGCGGGCAACCGATGAGGCTCGCCGCAGCTGGGCAGTTGGACTTCTCGACACGCTCGACAAGCAGCGCCAGCGAATCCTCGTAACCCACTTTCTGGACACGCCGGGCGGGCGGGCGATCAGCCCGACGCACGATGCGGACGCCGGCATTGATGCGTACGTCCAGCTGCTGCAGTCGGGTGAAGCCGAGCGCCTCATCGAGCGCGACCTTGTTGGGAGCGAACAGCGATGAAAACAAAGATTGCGCTGCTGTTCGTACTTGCCTTCGGAAGCGAAATCGCTCATGCGGACCTGGAGTACCAGTTCGCCGGCGGATATGCGACCCAGGAGGAAGGCACCTCCGGGGTGCTCGCTGAGCTCGCAGTGATCGGGCGTTCAACCACCTTTCCGTTTTTTGCCGTCGGCGGCGGCTTTACGCTCACCTGTGAATCGAGCACGTTTAATTCTTCCGCTCACCGCGTTTCTCCCTACGATGCCTGGCCGTTTCAACAGTGGCTTCAGGTTCGAGTCCCTGGCCCGAATTCGGGCGCCGGTATCTATCACATTCCAGACTTTGAGTCGTGGCCCGCCGAAGAGGGACGCGATTGTACGGCTCAATTCACTGTTGTGGTTTCTTCGTCGAGCGGGTCCCTCTCCGGCGCGGGCGCGTCAATCACTCTGGGCGGTGGGGAGGCTCGGGCGTCCGACGGGATGGGATTCTCAGCCATCCGTCATTGGGCTGAGCCCTGCTGTGATCAGCCGTACCAGTGCGAGGAGCACTAGCATGAAGATTGTTCGTCAATTTCTCCTCGGTATGATCCTCAGCCTCAGTGGCGCGGCAGCCTGGGCGTACTGCACACCGCTCATGCTCGATCTGGGGCGCGATGGCTTTCAGCTCGGCCCGCAGGGCGTCGGCGTGCACTTCGACATCAATGGCGACGGTGGGCCCAACCATATCCAATGGGTCCGCTCCGGCGGTGATGAGGCGTTCATTGCGCTCGATCGCAACGGTGATGGCATCGTGAACGATGGCAGCGAACTCTTTGGGCTCGGCACACCGCTTCTCCTCGAGGGTCGGCGAGCACCGAACGGATTCGTCGCACTCGCTCAGTACGACAGCGCCGAGCTGGGCGGCAATGGCGACGGCTTCGTGACCGAAGCTGATGCGATCTGGTCTCAGCTCAGCGTCTGGATCGACTCCGATGCGAACGCAATCTCGGAAGCATCCGAAATGCGATCTCTGGAGGCCGCTGGGGTAAGCTCGCTCGAGATCATCCCGCGCTTCCTGCGCACGCTCGATGAGGCGGGAAACTTGTTGCCGTGGTGGGCAACGGCACAGTCGGAAGGCGGCGACGTGCAGATGGTTGACGTTTACTTCGTCGCGCTTCCCTGACGGGAGGTGTATTCCATAAACACATCGGAGAGCCGCCAAGCCATCGCTGATGCGCCTGACTGAAGCGGAGAAGGCACAAGTTTTACAAGAATTGCAGCACTGATCAGCATACCTACTGCCTTCGCTTCTCTGCTGCCTTGACTAGCCCGCATATCTCACCGCTCGACTGATTTTGGTTGAGGCGGGTTGAGCGGAGAAGGCGAGCAGCGTGGTATTTGGGCCGGGCCTGCGGCAACGGCGTTGGGGCATTTTTCAACGATAGCGATGCACCGCTGTACGCGAGAGCGGTGCGGCGATTGAGGGTTGCGGCGCTCTGTTTCGTGGGGTGGCTCTTAGCCCGACTTCGCGGATTCGCCCCCGATTTCTGATCGCCTTTGAGCCGGTGACCGTGAGCAATCCAAGGTGCGAATCGATTCCGAGGCTGACACGACGGGCTCAGGTTGTGGTGTTGAAGCATGATGCCGATGCGCTGATCTGGAACTACAGGCAGTTAGTCGAAACGCGGAAGTCGGACAGCTCCTGCCTCAAGATGCCGAAGCACAGGAGGTTCTTCGCGCGAGGACGTGCCGGACACTATGCCGGCCAAGGCGCAAGATAGGCGAAGCCGCGCAGGTACGGGCGGATCATCTTGAAATCACCGTCGTTCGTCAGCAGCGTGAACCCGTTTTCACGGCAGGTCAGGCCGATGAGGATGTCGTTGACGAGCGAGCGCGGCCTCTCTTTGAATGGCACACCGTCCGCGCGAAACAGCGCCGCCAAAATACGGCCGCATTCCTTGAATGCGGGCACCGACGGTCCGGCCAAGCGGTTGCGTCGCTCGAAGACCTCGAAAATCCCCTTGTCGAGCGCGCTCGCCTGCGCATCCGTCACTGCACCCGCGCGCAGTTCCTGCATCACGACGGCGCTCATATAGGTCACCGGCGCATTGCGCTCCAGGAACGCATCGAGCGCCTTCTCTTTCTCCGGATCCCGAATGGCATCGATATAGAGATTGGTGTCCAGGACGTACTTTCTCGGCATTGTCCGCGCTCAATCGCTCAATCGCGATAGATGTCCCGGAGGCCGCCGGCCTCTCGCACGCGACGAATGCCTCCGGCAAGCTCTTTCCTGAACGCGATCGCATCTAACGCAGCATCGACGGTCTCTGTCTCCGTCTTGGCGCCGAGCACTTTACGTGCGACGTTGAGCTTGCGCTGGTCGATGTGCAAGTTCTTACGCACCCAGCCGCGCGGCGGGCGCCCGGTGCGTTGCGAGGAATGCGGGCCGGATGATGGTGATGATGACATTGGATGGCTTCCCGTTCGTCTGTACGAAAGACAAGATAGTACTGTATAACGCTGGCGGAGCAAAGGGCATGGGACAGGTCCTTTAGCCTATTCGCAGGCCAGCGCGTGCCAGTGGCACCTGCTGCCAGGCGTTGGCGATGCGCTGCCGGGCATCGAGCGCTCGAGGCCGCCGGCAGTGGCGAAAGTCCGTGACGGACAGATTCCAGGGCTTCGCCTCTTGGAAGGACAGTACTGCGAGAGTGAACATGAGCCCGAATGGAGGGCGATCGGTGAAACGAACAGGCAATAAACCCGGCAAGGCGGCTTCCCATGGCGCGGCGATCTGGACACTCAAAGTCAAGCTCGTCTCCGGTATCCATGCGCGAGGACCGTGGGAGGCGACGCTCGAAATCGACTCGTCCGCGACGCTGGAGGATCTGCACCCTGCCATCCAGAGCGCGGTCCAGTTCAGCGATGATCACATGTACATGTTCTACACGGCGAGAACGCACAGAAGCCGCGATCGGACCGCTTATGAACGCGAAGACGGGGTGCTCCACGAAACGACACTGGCCGAGCTGTTCCCGCTCTCGCAGGACCGGAAACTGTTCTACTGGTTCGACTTCGGGGATGACTGGATATTCAGCATTGGACGGACCCGAGCCGCGCCACTGATCGCGGACAAGAGGAGGAAATATCCAAGGCTCGTCGGCACGCGAGGCGATACGCCGGTGCAGTACCCGTCGTGGGATTGATCGAACGCGACTGGCCGCGCGATGGAACCGGCACTCTTCATCGATCGCCAGTCTCCGGTCGAGGCGAAGATCCGGCTGTTCCGTTCGCTGTTCCGCGGCCGCGACGATGTCTATCCGCGCCGTTTCGAGAGCCGCAAGACGGGCAGGTCAAGCTACGCGCCAGCCTGTGCGAACGAATGGGTGCGCGGCGTGTGCGAGAAACCTCGCGTCAAGTGCACCGAATGCGCTCACCGTCGATTTCTCCCGGTGACCGATGACGTCATCCGCTGGCACCTCTCGGGCTTGGACGCCGATGGTCAGCTCTTCGTGGCCGGTGTTTATCCGCTGCTCGAGGACGAGACCTGCTGATTTCTGGCCATCGATTTCGACAAGGCCGGTTGGCAGGAGGATGCGGGCGCCTGTCTCGCAACGTGCCGGCGCCTGACTCTCCCGGCTGCGTTCGAACGCTCGCGGCTGGAGACCCTGAAGGAGACGCAAGGGCGTTTCCGCGTCAACGAGAGATTACCGATCGCATTCGACGCGGTCAGCATGCTCGAGGTGGATCTGCTCTGTGCCGATGCGCGCCTGGCGATAGAGTTGGACGGCGCTCAGCATCTTTCGGATCCGGACGCCTATCGCCGCGACCGGCGCAAGGACCAATTGCTGCAGGAGAACGGCTACTTCGTCTTGCGCTTTCTTGTCGAGGACGTGGGCACGGAGTTTGACCGGGTGCTCGATGCCATTCTGCGAGCGCTCGGTCGCCGTCGATAGCGACGCCGCCTGCTCATCGACCGAGGTTATCGGCAGGGTTAGATTGAGAAGAGAGTGGAGCGACGTTACAAGCATCATGCTGGAATATCCGCCAAATTAGCGGATTCTTCGACATGAGCCAACGATCCGCGCGTTCTGCAGGTGGAGAGCGACGAGCTCGTGGCGGCTATCCGCGCCAACAACGTACCCGTGCAATACCTGCTGTTTCCCGACGAGGGGCACGGCTTCGTGCGCAAGGCGAACCGGATCGCGGCACAGGACGCCTACCTGAGCTTCCTCGATACCCATTTGAAGGGTGGTCAGACGCCATAGCGCGCAGGGTTCAGGCGGGCAGGAGACAGCGCCTCGACCGCGACTCCCTGCTCGCGAATGTCGGAATCGACTTCCCTTCCGAGCGCCAGCGCGGCGGCGACGCGCGACAGCGCAGGCGCGGTCTGGAAACCGTACCCGCCCTGTCCGACGAGCCAGAAGAACGCCTGATCGTCCGGGTCGAACCCTGCAACGGGCGACCGATCGGCGACGAAAGTCCTCAGCCCCGCCCAACTATGCGTGACGCGATCCACCGAGACGGTCGTGGCGTTCTCGAAGCGGTCCACCGCGATCGCGACGTCGAGATCCTCCGGCTGCGCGTCGCAGGGCGCCGAGGGCGTTTCGTCGGCCGGTGACAGGAGCAGCTTGCCTGCGTCCGGCTTGAAGTAGAACGTTTCGTCGATGTCTATCACCATCGGCCAGCGCTCCACCGCGAGCCCGGCGGGGGGTCGCAGCAGCAGGGCAGTGCGCCGCTTCGGTTCGATGCCGATGGGTCGAACGCCGGCGAGCTGCGCCAACTCATCCGCCCAGGCGCCCGCCGCGTTGATCAGCACGCGCGCTTCGATGGTCGCGGTGCCGGCGACGATCGACCAGCCCTGCGCCGTGCGACGTACCGACTCGACGGCAGAATGGGTGAGCACTCGGCCGCCACGTGCGCGCAAGCCTCTCAGGTAGCCCTGGTGCAATCCATGCGCTTCCACGTCCATCGCTGCCGGTTCGTAGGCGCAATGCGCGAGGCTCGATTCGCGCAGGATCGGCACCATGCGCAATCCTTCCGCGGCGGGCAGCTCGCGCGTGTCGCGGGCGACGTCGGGCGCGCGCCGGAACTCCTCCAGGCTTTGACGTTGCCCGGCGTTGGCGATGTAAAGGACGCCGCGCGGCACAAGCAACGGGCCATCGGTGAATCCCGCGGGAGGCTCGAACAGGAAGCGCCGCCCCGCGCGCGACAAGGCCCTCACCAGGGTATTGCCGTAGATTTCGGAGAACAGCGCCGCCGATCGGCCGGTGGCGTGATATCCCGCATGGGGTTCACGCTCCAGCACCACAACCGGTGCGGTTGCGGACAGCTCGTAGGCGACCGAGGCGCCGGCGATGCCGGCGCCGATGACTGCGAACTCGGTAGTGATCACAGAGCCTTGCGGCCGAAGCATGCCTGCATGCAAATAGATTAGCCGAAGTCGATGCTCTCGGTGGTGGCAGTCCCTTCGGATCGCGGCTACAGCCGCTGGCCGGTCCCGCCGCATGCGGGAGAACTGCGTCGCGATTTACTGCGAAGGTCGTCGCGGAGTCAACGCCGCTGCGGTATTCGCCGGCGGTTGGCCGCCCGGGGTGTGATCGAAGTGATTGCTACGGACCGGGTCGTTACTGTAAGAGTTAGCCCATGCCCATGCCATACCACGTCCGTATCCGCTCCCTGGACGAGTGCCCCGAGTGCGCGCCGGTGCTGGCCGAGTGGTTCCGCGCGGAGTGGCCCGAGCACTTCCGCACCTGGCCGCAGGAGCGCGTCGTGGCCGAGTACTTCACACCGGCGCACGACAAGAAAGGGCTCCCGGTGGTGCTGGTCGCCGACATCGCGGGCGATCCGATCGCGACAGTCATGCTGCGCGCGCACTGGCGCGACTCGCATCGGCATCTGGGGCCGTGGATGGGCGGACTGTACGTGCAGCCGAAGTTTCGCGGGCGCGCCATAGCGCGACTGCTGATGGAGTCGCTGCACCAGGAGGCGACGCGGCGTGGCCACACCGCCATCTATGGCGGCACCAAGAACCTCGGGCGATTCCTCAAGAGCCTCGGCTGGGAGTTCCAGGAGATCGTCGGCCTCGACAAGGAGTCGCTGGCCCTGTTCCGCTGGCGGCCGCGGACCGAAGAGAAGGGCAAGAAGGGATGAGGATCGAGGTCGAGCACACGCGCGAGGATTGGCGGGCTTACCTTCGGTTCATCACACAACGCACCGCGCGCCAACGCCGCTCCTCCTGGATCGGGTTCACCGCCGTGGCAGTCGCGATCGCGCTGCTGCTCGTGGCGATCTCCAGCGCCACGGGCTGGCGCTTCGATGCCCCCAGCGCCTTCCTCACGCTGGCGGTCCTGGTCGCGGCGCTCCTCGTCGTCGCGAGGCTGAACCGCTCCGCCGCGGGAATTCCCGGATCCTGGCTCGGACCGCAGACCTACGAGCTGCGGGAAGACGGCATCCACGCAACCACCAGCACCGGACACGCGCTCATCGAGTGGCGCGCGGTCCGCGAAGTGCACGAGACCGACGCCCACCTGTTCGTGCGCCTGGACGAGATCTCCTCGCTGGTGCTGCCCAGGCGATATCTCGAACCGAATGGCGGAGCGGCCGGCGTACGCGCAGAGATCGAGCGCTTGATGCGCTCCGCGAGCGCGGCCGCGACTGCGCAGCAGGAGGCATCGTCGCCGTCCTCGCCACCGCCCGCATTCTCATCCGAACCCGCAGCGTCTCCAGCCGCGACGAGCGCTGCGGCGAATCCCTGGATGGCTCTGCCACGGAACCTGCTTGCGGGCCTGCGGCTGACTTTTTTCTTGCCCTTGCGCCCCGAGCACTTCAGCCCTTCGGGCCGGCAAGTGGTGCTGCTCGCCGCTCTCGCCGTGGGCGGCTGGATATTGCTCGACCGGCTGAACATCGACGGTGAAGCGCAGATCATCTGGTTCTCGTTGGCGCAGGTTCTGGGATTGAGCGCGCTCGTCGCCGCGATGCTCATTCTCGTCGGTCCGCGCCAGAAGACATCGCAGAGCGCTGCGGGATTTACCACGGCGGTCGCTGCCGCGTCGCCTTTCCTGGTGCTGATCGGCCTGCTCCTGGCACTGCCCGGCGCCAAAGCTGCCTGGTGCAGGGGCCTCATGCTCATCCTGCCGATCCTTGCGGCAATCGTGCTCTATCGCGCGCAGCGGGTCGCCGTCGACGAGCTCCCGCCGGCGGCGCTCCTCAGGGCGATCGTCATCGTCGTAGGCACCTGGTGGCTGTTCGAGTCCACGCTCTACGTGCAGCCGAGATTCTGGTACTCGCCCGAGAGCGCCGAGGAATCGGCTGACGCCTGGGCGGATGCCGAAGGAAAGCTGTTTGGCCAGCCCGACCTCATCGATGCGGCCGTGTCGCGCGTCCAGCCCGGGCACGCCGGGCTCACCGAGACGTACTTCATCGGGTTTGCGGGCTTCGGCGAGCAGGCAGTGTTCGACAGGGAAGTGCGCTTTGCGCGCGACTCGCTCGCGCGGCGCATCGATCTGGACGGACGCAGTGTAGAGTTGATCAACTCGCCCCAGCCCGACGCCGCAATGCCGTTCGCCACTGTTTCCGGGCTGCGGCGTGCGCTGGCCGGCGTCGCGCGACGCATGAACCTCGAGGAGGACGTCCTGATCCTGCTCCTCACATCGCATGGCTCGGAGGACGCGCAGTTGAGCGTCACGCAGGGCGTCCTGCCGCTCGAACCCCTGGGGGGCGCGGACCTGCGCGCCGCGCTCGACGCGGCCGGTATCCGCTGGCGCATCATCGTGATCTCCGCCTGCCACTCGGGGAGTTTCATTCCGCACCTGGAGGATGCGCATACCCTCGTCGCCACCGCCTCTCGTGCCGATCGCAGCTCGTTCGGCTGCAGCGACGAGCGCGAGCTGACGTATTTCGGCGAAGCGCTGTTTCGTGACGCGCTGCCGGCGAGCCACGGGATGCTGGACGCATTCGAGCGCGCGCGCGCCATCGTCAGGCAGCACGAGGTCGCGGAAAAGGTCGAGGGGAAGGACCAGTCCGAGCCGCAGGTGTATGTCGGGGAGCGGATGCGCGCGAAGCTCGCAGACCTGAAGTTTCGCACCGCCTCGTGACGCATGACTTATCTCGAGGTCGCGCTGGAGCACGTCGGACTCGCGCGCGGCGCGACGCAAGTCCTGCGCGACGTCAACTGGCGCGTGCGCCCGGGACAACGCTGGGCGCTGCTCGGGCACAACGGCGCCGGCAAGACGCAACTGCTGAAGCTTCTGGCCGGGGACGTCTGGCCGACACCCGCGCACGGATCGCGGCGCCGTTACCGGCTGGGTGGCGTGCGCTTCGATCAACCGCTCGGCGTGAAGGAACAGATCGCCTACGTCGGCGCGGAGCGCCAGGACAAGTATGCGCGCTACGGCTGGAACCTGACGGTCGAGGAGCTCATCGGCACCGGGCTCGCCGGCACTGACATCGTCCTCGAGGCGCCCGATCGGGCGGGGCGCAGGCGAATCGTCAGCCTGATGCGCCGCTTCGGACTCATCGCGTTCGCGAAGCGCAGGCTCATGACTTTGTCCTATGGCGAGCGGCGCCTGGCGTTGATTGCACGCGCCCTGGTGGCCAAGCCGCGGCTGCTGTTGCTCGATGAGGTGTTCAACGGTCTCGATGCCGCGCGCCGCGCGCACCTCATGCGTGTCCTCAACGTGTCGCGTCGCTCACGGCTGCCCTGGGTGCTTGCGGCACACCGTCGTGAGGATGTTCCGGTGAGCGTTACGCACCTGATCGTGCTCGACAGGGGCAGGGTGACGTTCGCTGGAAAGCGTACCGCCGTCGCATGGGATCGGGCGTTCTCGCAGGGCGCGCGGTTCAAGTCGCCGGGCACCGCGCAACCCGCGCGCGGACGGCAGGGCGGTCGCATCGGCGCGGCCGCGGAACGGATCGTACTTCGCGACGTGGACGTGTTCGTCGACCATCATCCCGTGCTCAGAGGCATATCGTGGACGATCCGGGCGGGAGAGAACTGGGCGGTGCTCGGCCGCAACGGCGCGGGAAAGTCCACGCTCCTGAAACTGCTGTACGGCGATCTGCCGCCGGCCTTTGGTGGGATGATCGAGCGCGCCGGTTTCCCGCGCGGTACGCACATCGAGGAGTTCAAGCGCACGGTGGGCTACCTCTCCCCGGAGTTGCAGTCCGAGCACGCGCGCGAGGACCTCACCGTGTCCGACATCGTGATCTCGGGCCGCTACGGCAGCATAGGACTCAACGACCGGCCGTCGGGCGCCGACCGGCGCGCGGTGCGGCGCTGGCTGGAGTTCTTCGGCCTGGACGACTGGCGCGAACGCCGGCCGCGTGAGCTCTCGTACGGCCAGATGCGGCGCGTCCTGCTGGCGCGGGCCATGGCCGGATCGCCGCGCCTGCTGCTGCTCGATGAGCCATGCACCGGCCTGGACCCCGCGACGCGCGCCGTCGTGCTCGCGCACCTCGAGCATCTGGCGCGCGACGGCGTACAGCTGGTGATGGCCACCCACCACGCCGACGACGTAGTGCCCTCCATCAACCGCGTGTTGCATCTCGAGGAGGGCAGAGTAAGCGCAGCGGTAGCGTCGTAGCTGGAGTGATGGGAGCCGACTTATCCACATTTCCCCGTCATTCTTGGTTACGCACGTCGTGCGATGACGTACCCCGCGAACTGCAAGGCTCGATCTCACGCTACGGGTCGTTGCGCTTCGGGAAATGTGGGTAAGTCGCCCTCGACACCCCGAGCTACGACCCCAGAGTTCCCGCTAGCCTGCCCTCCTTAATTGACCACGCAGACAAATGTACGGCAGACTGCCGCCCGATCCGGACCGGGAGCAACGCGCGCCGCATGCCGCGCCCATTACGCAACACGACCGCGCGCCGCAGGCGCACCTGGCGCCGCGACCGCGCCGGCAAGCAGAAGAACCTGATTCGCGCCTTCGACCGCGTCCTGCACCGCGAGGGCGTGCAGGGTCTGGGGGTGAACGCGGTCATCAAGGAGGCCGGCGTCGGCAAGAATCTGCTCTACAGGTATTTCGGCGATCTCACGGGGCTGGCGCGCGCCTGGGGCCGCACTACCGAGCTGCTGCCGCGCGAGAGCGAGATCACCGGCGCAGGCATGCGCGCCTACGCCCGGCTATCGACGCCGGAACAGATCTCTCGCAGCTATCGTGAGTACGCGGCTGCGTTGCGCCGGCGCCCGCGGACACTGGAGATTCTCGCCAACGAGCTCGTGCATCCCAACGTGCTCACGGCCGCGCTCGAAGACGTGCGGGGCGGCCTCGGCAAGGCGTTGGAGAAGCACTTCACGCGACCGAAGGAGTACGCGCGCAGCGATACCCGGGCGATCATGGCGATCATGCTTGCGGCGATGACTTATCTCGCGCTGCGCTCGCGCACCTCGCCCAAGTACCTGTGGATGAGGCTCGATACCGCGCGAGGCTGGCGCGAAGCGGATGCCATGATCGACCTCATCATCAGGCGCGTGCTGGGCCAGCCAGGGCAGCGCGCACCACGCAAGACCGAGCGGGCCGGACGGCGCAAGCGGCGTTGCGCGTGAAGCGACTTCCGCCGCTCCTGTTCGTCGTCGTCGTCGACCTCCTCGGTTTCGGCATCATCATTCCGCTGTTCCCGTTCATGGGCGTGCGCCTGGGCGTCTCGCCCGCCGAGATTACGCTGACGCTGGCCGCGTATTCGCTGTGCCAGTTCGTGGCTGCGCCCCTGTGGGGCGCGCTGAGCGATCGTTTCGGCCGGCGCCCGATCCTGATGAGCAGCATGCTCGGCGCATCGGTTTCCTACGTGATGCTGGCCTACGGCGACTCGATGGCCTGGCTGGTCGCCTCGCGGATCGTGGGCGGATCGATGGCAGGTAATATTTCCGCGGCGTTCGCCTACGTTTCCAACGTCACCGCACCCGAGAATCGCGCCCGGGGACTCGGCATGGTGGGCGCTGCGATCGGGCTGGGCTTCATGCTCGGCCCGGCGCTCGGCGGATTGCTCGCCGGCCCCGATCCGCACACAGCGAATTTCGCGGCCCCCGCGCTCGCTTCGGCGCTGTTGAGCCTGCTGGCTTGTGTTGCGGTCTGGCGGTTCCTGCCGGAAAGCCACACGCCGGAGCAACGCGCACCGCATGCCGCCCGGCGCCGCCGCATGGACCTCAAGTCCCTGTTCGGCCGGCCGGTGCTGCTCATGCTGGTCCTGGCGACGCTGCTGTTCACTATCGCGCACGCCATGCTCGAATCGATTCTCGCGCTCTGGGCGCTCGACATGTTCGGCTTCGGCCCACGGCAGGTGGGTTTGCTGTTACTGCTGATGGGCGGCGTGCTGGTGGGCATGCAGGCGGGGGCGGTGGGGCGGCTCACGCGGCGTTTCGGGGAGAAGCGCGTCGCGATCAGCGGCGTCGTCAGCTACATGGGCGGGCTTGCGATGCTGGCTTGCACGGATTCCGTGGAGCTTGCGATCCTCGGCGGGGTGTTCTGCGGCATCGGCGCGGGCGCCTTCAGTCCGAGCGTCTCGAGCCTCGTATCGAGACAGGCGGCGGCTCATGAACGCGGGATCGTGATGGGCACGTACCAGTCGGCGACCAGCCTGGCGCGCGTCGTCGGCCCGGCGCTGTCCGGTGCGATCTACTCGGCCGTGGCCCTCGCCGCGCCGTTCATTGCGGGAATCGTCGTCATGGCGCCGGCCATCTGGCTGATCCTGCGATCGCAGCGCACCCCCACGCTTGCTCCTGCGGGGCTGCCACGGGCATAGCGGCTACATTCGTCTCCTGGTGCGGGCCGGGGTGTCTCTTCGGGACTTACCCACATTTCCCGAAACGCAACCGGCCCTCGCCGTGAGGTTGAGTGTGGCAGTTCGCGGGGTACCTCAGCGTACGGCGCGCGTATCCAAGAGTGACGGGGAAATGTGGATAAGTCCCGAAGAGACACCCCAGCCCGCCAGGAGAAGTTGCCATTGGTTTGTCGTGGCATCTGAGGGCTAGAGCTGGGCTAGAGTGTCAAGGTCGTCGCGAACACGACGACGCCGGTGCCGGCGATGCGCACAGTTCCGGGCGCCCCGTTCGTGACTTCCACTTCCGTGTCGACTTGTCCCGGTCGCCCGAGCGCCGCGCCCTGCGAGCCACGAAAGCGCGCCACGCCGCCCGAGGCCGCCAGCACGCCGTTCCGGACGAGAAAGGCGCCCAGCATGCCGTGCGCGTTGCCGCTCACCGCGTCCTCGGCAATGCCGATGGCCGGGCAGAACATGCGGGATTCGGTGAGGCAGCCGGGCGTCACGCTCTCGAGCGTGAAAACGAAGAACCCGTCGGCGCCCAGGTGCGGATTCAGGCGCGCGAGCGCGGCCAGATCCGGCTTGAGGCGCGCGAGTGCCGCGTGCGTGCGCACGGCCAGCAGCAGCCGCGTGCTGCTGCGGGCGTAGATTTCCACCGGGCAGCGCGGATCCAGATCGCTGCTGCCGATGCCCAGCGCGTCGAGCAGCGTTTCCAGCTCGCCGTGCTCGATGGAGCGCACGCGCGCCGCCGCTTGCTGCCGGATACCGACCTGCACCGCATCGGCGCGGCGCTGCACATCCACCTCGACGATGCCGGTGCCGGAGAGCTGACGCACGCGCTGCGAGTCGAGCCGCAGTGCTTGCGCGCGCACCACGTGTGCTGCGACGGTCGCATGGCCGACGAAGGGCACCTCGCGCGTCGGGGTAAAGAAGCGCACGCGCAGGTCGTGGTCCGGTTGCGCCGCCGCCTGCACGAAAGCCGTATCGCCGCCCCCCAGCTCCCGCGCGATCGCCTGCATTTCCGCGTCGTCGAGGCTATCCGCATCCAGCACCACGCCGGCGGGGTTGCCGGTGAACAGGCGCGAGGTGAAGGCATCGACTTGAAAGGTGCGGAAACTTCTCGATTTCACGGCGTCGCTCGCAGCGGGTTGTTGTGATGGTATCCAACTCGCGTACAATCCGCTGCGCACCTTGGGGTGGTCCTGACTGGGACCTGAGACGCTGAGCGCCGCCACGGCTCATCAGCGAACCCGTTGAACCTGATCCGGTTAGTACCGGCGTAGGGAGCAGGTCGATGACGGCCAAATCGCTTTTCTGCGCGCTCGCACTCCTCGGTGCGGTGCGCAACATTCTCGCGGCCGACGCGGGCAGCGACGCCGTGACGCGCGGTATCGACCCGGCCGGCGCCACGCCGCTCGGCGAAATCGTCGTGACCGCGACGTTGCGCGAAGAGCCGGCCAGCAGCGTGCCCACCAGCGTCAGTGTGCTCACTGCGCGCACGCTGCGCGAATCGGGCGTGCAACATTTTCAAGACGTGCTCGGGCTGGTGCCGAACCTCAACTGGGCGGCCGGCAGCTCACGCCCGCGCTACTTCCAGCTGCGCGGCATCGGCGACCTCGAGCAGTACCAGGGCGCCCCCAACCCTTCCGTCGCCTTCCTCATCGACGACATCGACCTCAGCGGCGTGGGAATGCCCGCGACCTTGCTCGACGTCGAGCAGATCGAGGTGCTGCGCGGACCGCAGGGCACGCGCTACGGCGCCAATGCCCTGGGCGGGCTGATCAAGGTAAAGACCGCGGATGCCAGGCCGGTATTCGAAGCGCGCACGGAGGGAACGCTCGGGGAGAACGACACGCGCGCTGTCGGAGGGGTCATCGGCGGCGCGGTCCCGGGAGCGACGGAAGGTGCGCTGCGGCTCGTCGTGCAGCGCTATCAGAGCGACGGGTTCCGGCACAACGCATTCCTGAACCGCAACGACACCAACGGGCGCGACGAGCGCACGGCGCGCCTGAAACTGCGGCTGGGAACGCCGGAGGCGTTCAGCGCCGAATTCACCGCTCTGTACGTCGATCTCGACAACGGCTACGACGCCTTTGCCATCGACAACTCGCGCGTGACGCAATCGGACGATCCGGGCAAGGACGCGCAACGCACGGCCGGCGGCGCCGCGCGCCTGCAATGGGCCGGCGACCGCTTCAACGTCGTGAGCATCACCTCCTATGCGGATTCGGACATCGAATACCGCTTCGACGGGGATTGGGGCAACGACGCGTTCTGGGGCGTCAACGGGCCTTACGATTTCACTTCGAGCACGTTACGCGAGCGGCGCGCGCTCGCCCAGGATGTGCGGATCCTGTCGCCCGCGCTCGCGGGCGAAGATCCCGGCGTGGCGTGGCTGGTCGGCCTGTACGGACGGCGGCTGCAGGAGGACAACGCGCAAGTCGATTTCTTCAACGGCGGAATCGTCCGCGCCCTCGACAGCGAGTTCGAATCACGCAGCGGCGCGTTGTACGGCCAGCTCGACTGGCGTGCGACGGCGCGCCTGGACCTCAGCGCAGGCCTGCGCCTGGAGCGGCGCAAGGCGGACTATGCCGATCGCGAGGATCAGCAGTTCGATCCGGGCGAAGACATGCTCGGAGGCCATCTGTCCGCGCGATTGAGCCTGAGCGATCGGCACGCGGGCTATCTCACGCTGGCGCGCGGCTACAAGAATGGCGGTTTCAACATCGGCACGGTGATTCCGGCGCAGCGCCGCGAGTTCAAGCCCGAGTACCTCTGGAACCTCGAGTCGGGCGTGAAATCGCAGTGGCTGGGCGGGCGCCTGCAGACCGATCTGGCGCTCTTCTACATGCGCCGCCACGACGAGCAGGTCGAAACCTCATTCCAGCTCGTTCAAGGAGATCCGCTCACGTTCGTCTTCTTCACGGACAACGCTGCGGAGGGAGAGAACTATGGCGCCGAGGTCAGTCTGCGCTGGCGGGTGAACCAGGCCTGGCGCGTGGACGGCTCCGTCGGTCTCTTGCAGGCCCGCTATCTCGAGTACGTGCGGCCGGATGCGGACCTGAGCGGCCGTGGCCAGACCCATGCGCCGAACTGGCAGTACGCGCTCGGCGTGACATGGCAGCACCCGACGGGATTCATGGCGCGTGCCGACCTGACGGGCCGCGACAGTTTCTACTTCAGCGCGAGCCACGGCGAACGCGAATCGCCGGCGCACTTCCTGAATCTCAAGGCGGGTTACGAGACCGATCGCTGGGCGGCCTACCTGTGGGGCGCCAACGTGCTCGACGAGGAGTACAGCCAGCTCGGTTTCTTCTTCGGCAACGAGCCGCCGGGTTTCACCCCGAAGCGCTATACCCAGGCGGGCGACCCGCGGCAGTTGGGCGCCACTTTCATCGTCCATTTCGAGTAAGTCACCATGACCAACACCAGCAGCGCTGCATTCGACACGGGCGTGGAGATCAGTCTGTATCCGCTCGCGGACGAGTTCATCCCCCCGATCCAGGCCTTCATCGAGCGTTTGAACACGCACGCCGGGCTCAGGGTCGTGACCAACAGCATGAGCACGCAGGTGTTCGGCGACTACGACCTGGTCATGCGCGTGGTGACGCGCGAGGTGCGCACCACGTTCGAAGCCGGACGCAAGGCGGTCTTCGTGATGAAGGTGCTCGGGCCGCTCGTGCCCGGCTGACCGGACGATGTTTTCGCCGACGCAGGGCAGAGCGTGAGCGCCCTCGATAGGTTGCTTCACGAGCTCGCCGGCTCGGGCCCTCCCGAGCTGCTCGCGGTGGTTCTCGCGCTCGTGTACCTGATCCTGGCCACACGCCTCAACCTGTGGTGCTGGCCGGCCGCGTTCGTGAGCACAGCGATCTACTTGTGGTTGTTCGCCGAGCGCCAGCTCTACCAGCAGGCGCTGCTGCAGATCTTCTATCTCGCGATGGCGGTATACGGATTCGTGCAATGGCGGGCTGGAATGCACGCGCGAGATGGCGCAATCGCCCGCTGGAGTGCGCAACAGCATGCGGTGGCCGTCGTCTCGGTGCTCGTGCTGACGCTCGTCACCGGCGTGCTGGAAGCGCGCTACACGGACGCGCCCATGCCTTATCTCGACGCCTTCACGACCTGGGGAAGCGTGGTGACCACGTGGATGGTCGCGAGGCGAGTGCTGGAGAACTGGCTGTACTGGATCGTGGTCGACGGTGTGCTGGTGTACGTGTCCTTCGCCTCCGGACTCATTGCCACGGCCGGGCTGTTCCTGCTGTATCTCGGCATCGTCATCGCCGGGTATTTTGCCTGGCGCCGCCGGTTGGCCGCCGCAGCGCCGGGCGGGGCCGCCAGCGCGGTCGCATGAGCGGCGCAGGCACGGTCCAGTTTCTCGCGCAGGCCTTCCTCGAGCGGCATTTCGGGGGCGAATGGCGCCGCGCGCAATTTGAGCCGGTCGAAGCCAGCACCAATTTCGTTGCGCGCATCGAGCTGAACGGCCAGCGTTACGCACTTCGCGTGCCGCGCGTGGCGGATGCGGTAACCGGCGTCGACCGGCACTCCGAAGACTGCATCATGCAAGTGGCGGCGCGGGCCGGCATCGCGCCGGAAGTCGTGGCGCACGATGCGAACGGTGGAGTCCTGATCACGCGCTGGGTCGATGGAGAAATCTGGTCGCGCGAGAAGGCGCGCACAACCCCGGCCCTGGTGGGCATCGCGACCACTCTGCGCAGGCTGCATGGTCTCGCGCCGCCCGTGGGAGCAAGACGAGTCAGCGTCGATCGGGTGATCGAGGACTACCTCGCGTCGCTGCGCGGGGTCACGGACGCCGCGGCCCAGGCATGCCGTTCGCTGCAAGCAGAAGCCACCGAACGTCTGGCACGGCTCCCGCGATCGACACCCGTGCTCTGCCACAACGATGCACATCACCGGAACATCGTCGAGGCGCAGCGCATTATCCTGCTGGACTGGGAATATGCGGGGCTCGGTGACGCATTGTTCGATCTTGCCGGTTACGCGAGTTATCACGACCTGGACGACGGCGGAGCGACGGCGCTGCTCGAGGCCTATGGAGCAGATGCCGTGGCCGCGCGCAGCTTTGGTGACTGGCGCTGGCTGTTCGAATACGTCTGGGCGCTGTGGCTGCTCGCGACCGCGCCGCCAAAGTCCCAGGATCTGCCGACGTTCGAGCGCCTGCTCTCCCGACTGCAGTGAGCGGCCGCCGCCGGCGGAAGCATGGCGCTCCTCAGCTATAGCGGCACGGGGTTGCTTTCGGCAGACTAAGCACTATTTCTTCGGCGCGGGGCGCAATCTTCCATGGCGGAGCTGAAGGTGGTCGATCGGGACGGCAACGAGCACAGCGTCGAGGCCAGGACCGGTCTGAAAGTCATGGAAACCCTGCGCGAGCTGGAGTACGGCGTGGCGGCGATCTGCGGGGGCATGTGCTCCTGCGCCACCTGCCACGTGTACGTCGATCCGGAATGGACCGCGCGCCTGCCGCGCAGGCAACCCGACGAGCAGGACCTGCTCTCCGAGCTGTCGCACGCCAAGGAGAACTCGCGCCTGAGCTGCCAGCTCGAATTCACCGAGGCGCTCGACGGGCTCAAGGTCACGATCGCACCGGATGAATGAGCACGGCGGGCAAGCGCATCAGATGAGCATTCCCGCACCGCTCGCCGCGCTGGCGCCGTCGCTGACGGCCATCCGTCGCGACTTGCATCGGCACCCTGAGCTCGCGTTCGCAGAGACGCGCACCGCCGACATCGTCGCGCGCGAGCTCGCGGCATGCGGCATCGAAGTCGCGCGGGGGCTGGCACGCACCGGCGTCGTTGGCACGCTGCGCGCGGGCGCGAGCCGGCGCAGTATCGGCTTGCGCGCCGACATGGACTGCCTGCCGCTCGCCGAGCTCAACGAGTTCACACACCGCTCCGACAATCAGGGGCGCATGCACGCTTGCGGTCACGATGGGCACACCGCGATGCTGCTCGGCGCCGCGCGCCACCTGGCCGCGACGCGCCGGTTCGACGGCACCGTGCATTTCATCTTCCAGCCCGCCGAGGAGATGGCGGGCGGCGGCAAGGTGATGATCGAGGAGGGGCTGTTCCGGCGGTTTCCGGCGGACGCCGTTGTACGGCATGCACAACCTGCCCGGTCTCGCCGCCGGCCGATTCGCGATGCGAGTCGGGCCCATCATGGCCGCGATCGACGAGTTCGACATTCTCATCCGCGGCGAGGGTGGCCACGCGGCGTTTCCGCATCGCGCGGTGGATCCAGTGCTGGTACAGGCCCACGTCGTGACGGCGTTGCAGAGCATCGTCTCGCGCCAGGTCGATCCGCTCGACAGCGCGGTGCTCAGCGTCACGCAGGTGCACGGGGGCGATGCCTACAACGTGATCCCGGAGTCGGTGGTGTTACGCGGCACGCTGCGCAGCTTCAGGACTGACGTGCGCGATCGTGCCGAGCAGTCGCTGCGCCACATCGCCACGCAAGTGAGCGCCGCTTTCGGCGCCAGTGTCGAGATCCGCTACACGCAGTTGTATCCGGCGACCGTCAACACGTCCGCGGAAACGTCCCGCGCGGCGAGCGCCGCGACGCGCGTGGTGGGCGAGGGCAACGTTGCCACCGACACGCAACCGCTGATGGCTTCTGAGGACTTCGCCTACATGCTCCAGGCAAGACCCGGCGCGTACATCTTCATCGGCAATGGGGCCGGCGAGGGCTCCTGCATGCTCCATAACCCGCGCTACGATTTCAACGACGAGATCCTGACGCTCGGCGCTGCGTATTGGACGTCACTCGTCGAGCAGGAGCTCAACGTCGATTGACGCCTGGCGAGCGCCGCCCAGCCGAGCTCGCGGCGCATCACGCCCATCCCCTCGGATACGCGTAGGTCCAGCGATGCTCTTCTTTCCAATCCTCGTTCAATGCCCACGCATACAGCGCCTCGTACATCGGCATCGCGAGCATGAGCATCTGCTCGTCGTTCGCCGCTACGCGCCGCAAGCCCTGCGAGATCGCGAGCAGCCCGGCGGATTGCGGCGTCAGGTCGAGCCGCGCGGTGTCGGCGCCGCGCACGATGAGTGCGACGCGCTCCAGCGCCTCACCTCCCAGCGCGAACTTCTTCAGGAACGCATCGAAGCTGCAGTACTCGCCCGAATGGGTCAGCTCGACGGCCGGGTCTTTCACGTCATACAGCGTTGCACCGGTGCGGGCCGCGACCGCTTGCAGCTCGCGCTCCGGGACGAAGAGGAATTCGGGCTGCGGATCGATGAAGCGGCGGATGAGCCAGGGACACGCCACGCGGTCGATCAGGATTCTTTCGCGGGTGAGCCAGCGCATGGGACTCTCTCTTTGCCGTTCAAGGACATCGCTCCCTGGACATGTCCCGCAATTTGCGACCATAGTCACCATTGGTCAATTACGCACCTTTCGGTAACTATAGGATCATGCTCCAATGCGCAAAGCCGGCGATGTCTACGATCCCTCCTGCTCGGCGCGGGACGCTCTCGAACTGATCGCGTCCAAATGGGCGATGCTGATCCTCCCGGCGCTCGCGGACGGTCCCATGCGCAACGCCGCGCTCCTGCGCAAGATCGGCGGCGTCTCGCAGAAGATGCTCACGCAGACGCTCAGGGATCTGGAGCGCAATGGACTGATCATCCGCCAGGACATGCGGACCATGCCGCCCCGCGTCGAATATCGGCTGAGCCGTCTCGGTGCATCTCTTGGCCGAGCGTTGACCGTACTCGACTGCTGGGCTGAGCGTCACTTTCCTCGGCTGGATGCTGCACGGGAGCGGTACGATGCGAAGCTGACCCCATCGTCGGTCGTGTAGAAAACCTGGCGCGCCCGGAGAGATTCGAGTGCGGGGACCATCCCAGATCACGAGGCCCGCTGGAACTCCATGATCCAGTTCGTTTCCCACGTCTTTCCGGCATCGAATGAATAAGCCTGTTCCCAGCGCGCGGATGTGGGCGTGATGTGCGACCAGGTGAACCGCGTGCGGACCGGCTTCCCGTCGAGCGTACCGTCCGAATAGAAGGTGCCGACGCCGTTGTCGAAACTGCCCATGACCGGCGGATCGAGGGGACCGGAGGGATAGCGCCCGTCGAGCCACCAAATTGACCATTGCCCGGTCTTCGCATCGTACGCGCGCAGCGCGACACCGTAAGAGACGCCAGTCTGCTTATTGAACGTGTGGTTTTCCACGTTGGCCCGGCCGTCCATGAGCGCGCGATGGCTGCACGTCCCCTCGAATTCCAGCCATTGATGACTATCGGCTGGGCGCTTCACGCGATGATGGACACGCCATTCACCGATTTCAAAGTCGAAATCGTGCACGCCAGCCAGGTTGGCGGCGGCAGCAGGAGCAATCGAGCCCATGGCAGCGGCCAATAGGGCGGCGGCGAGCGTGACGCGGAAGTTTCTCATCGGGCGAACCCCTGTTGGTTGCGGCGTCATAGCCATTCTCAGCGTGCCCGAGACCATGGCCTTTTTATAGATTCCACTATTTGTGTGCTGGTGCCGTCGCGCTGTGGCCAGGCACGGGTCATTTCCAGGCTGGCTGGACTGCCGACGCTTCAGTTCTTCGCTTCGGTCTGCTTCTTCACGGCTTCGGCCGCCGCCTTGATCGCTTCCTGATCGCCGAGGAAGCGGCTGGAGATCTTGCGCAGCTTGCCGTCCAGCTCGTAGAGCAGCGGCACGCCGGTCGGGATGTTGAATTCCACGATGTCCGCGTCCGACATGCCGTCGAGCATCTTCACCAGCGCGCGCAGGCTGTTGCCGTGGGCCACGACCAGGACGTTGCGACCGCTGAGCAGCTCCGGCGCCAGGCGTTCTTCCCAGTACGGCATCACGCGCAGCAGCGTGTCCTTGAGTGATTCGGTGGCGGGCAGGTCCGCCGGGCTCATGCCGCGATAGCGCGGATCGAAGCGCGCATGACGCGGATCGTCCGGGTCGAGCGGCGGCGGCGGGATGTCGTAGCTGCGACGCCAGACCTTCACCTGCTCGGCGCCATGGCGCTCGACGGTCTGCGCCTTGTTGAGACCCTGCAAGGCGCCGTAGTGGCGCTCGTTCAGCCGCCAGGAGCGCTCCACCGGAATCCACATCAGGTCCATCTCGTCGAGGATGATCCACAGCGTGCGGATCGCGCGTTTGAGCACCGAGGTGTACGCGACGTCGAAGGTGAGATTCTCCTTGATCAGCTCCCGCCCGGCCTGCAGCGCTTCCACACGCCCGTGCGCGGTCAGGTCGACGTCGGTCCAGCCGGTGAACAGGTTCTCGAGGTTCCAGATGCTCTGGCCGTGGCGAACGAGGAGGAGTTTGCCGGTCACGACGCTGCTCTAGATAAAAAAAACGGGGCGCCTTTATAGCATGGAGGCGCCGGTGCGGGCTTCCGCAAGGCCGCATCGGCACCTTACGAGCCGTTCGCGCCGGGTGCGCGCGAGGATCGTCTCGTTGATCGAATGACGGTCGCGCGCGGCAATCGGATGCTGCAGGTGACAGGCGATGCCGGCAAACAGGAGCGTACGTCTTCGCACTCCCGCATGCGTCAGGCGCAGCGCAAGCTCCTTGTCCTCCGAGCCCCAGCCCGTCATTGCCTCGTTGTAACCGTTCACGCGCAGCAGGTCCTGGCGCCAGAATCCCTGGTTGCAGCCTTTGACGGCGATGAAACTGTTGGCAATCCAGGCGCACGCGCCTGCCAACGGCGGCAGGTGGGCTGCGTACAGCCGCCGCAGGCGACCGATGCCGGGCGTCCACGGCGTAATGACGTGCGGCTTGCAATCGAGGAGGGCGCGAGTCAGATCGGCGTCGGCAAGGATTCGAGTGCCCTGGACGAAGCAACCGCGCCGCGCTGCCGCGCGGTGGTCGGCGATGAAGCGCTCGTGCAGAACCATGTCGCCGTCGACCTGCACGATGTAGTCGCCCGTAGCGCGCGCGATGCCCAGGTTGCGAATGCGGCAGACGCGAAAACCGTCGTGCTCGTGCCGCACGTGCAACGTGCGCATCGGCGCACTCGCGCTGAACCGCTCGATCACCCCGCGCGTCTCGGTCCCCGACCCATCGTCCGCGATGATCACTTCATCCGGCGCCTCGCTCTGCCTCAGTACGCTCGCCAACACCGCGCCGAGGGCGTCGGGACGTTCGTACGTCGCCATCAGCAGGGAGACCTTCATCGCCGAACACTAACCTGGGCTGTTCGTGATCGAATGTCGGGCCAGGATTGCGGCTTCATGTCTCCCTGTCACTTATCCACATTTCCCCGTCGCTCTTGATGACATTCGCAGACCGCTACCGTACTCCGCGAACTGCCACGCTGGATGTCACGGTGAGGGGCGGTTGCGTTTCGGGAAATGTGGGTAAGTGACAGGGAGACATGAAGCCGCCAAGCGAAGGTATCGCTCACGAATAGCCGAGGCTAGTGCTCGGCGAGACGCCGCACTGCCTGGAGGGCGACGGAGAGGGTCGCGAAGTCCACGGCCACGCCGCTTCTCATGTCGTTCACCGTCCGCTGGATGTATTCGATGTGCAGCTTGCGGGCAGCCATCCAGGCATCGAGCGCCCGGGTCGGATCCTTGACCTTCTTGCCGCTCAGGACCCGCGCGGTGAGGTTGCGCTGCAAGGAGTAGAGGTTGTCGCGCAGCGTGCCCCGCGCAACCGCCTGCCAGTGCCCCTCGATTGCCAGCCCTTCGACTTGATCGCGGATCCAGTCGAGCCTCAGGCGCTCGCCGAGCAGGAAGTACGTGCGCGCGGTGAGCTGCACGTCGGTGTTCCGGGTCTGCGCGACCTCGACGACGTCCAGCGCCGAGTGCATCGGCGCGAGTGCTGCGATTCGCGTCGCGATGCGCGCCGGCACGCCGGTGGCGATGGCCTGTGATACAGCTTCCCGATAGCGCTTGAGGTCGTTGCCCGCGAGCACGGATTCCAGGCCCTTCGCGAGCAGCGCGATGCCGGGCGCGAGCCGTGATACCGATTTCTCTATGTCCAGGGCGCTGCCGTGGCGCGCCAGGAACCAGTAGGTCATGTGCCGCAACAGCCGGCTCGTCTGGTACGTCATCGCGTACTGAGTGGCGGCGCTCACCTTGTTGTCCAGGGCTTCGATCGACGCCCACAGCGTGCGCACGTCGAAGACTTCGCGCGCGATTGTGTAGGCGCGCGCGATCGCCGCGGAATCAGCGCCCGTATCTTCTTGCGCGCGCAGCGCGAACACCGGCCCCATGCGATTGACCAGGCTGTTGGTGGTCGCGGTCGCGATGATCTCGCGCCGCAGGCGGTGACGCGACAATTCGCCGGTGAAACGCTTGCGGATCGGCGCCGGGAAATAGCGTTCCAGCTCCTTGGACAGGTATTCGTCCTCGGGCACGTTCGAAGCGATCAGCTTGTTGTAGAGCGAGATCTTGCTGTAGGCGAGCACGATCGCGAGCTCGGGACGCGTCAAGCCGTGGCCGCGCTTGCGCCGTACCTGGGCCTGCTCCTCGTCGGGCAGGAACTCGATCACCGGATCGAGCTCGGCGGCCTGCTGCAGGGCGCGCACCACGTGCATGTGCTCGCTGAAGCGCTCGGCCGCGTTCGCCTCGAGCGTGCTGATCGCCTGGCCCTGCAGGTAGTTGTTGCGCAGGACCAGCTCGGCCACTTCGTCGGTCATGGCCACCAGCAGCCGGTCGCGGTCGGCTCGCTTCAGGCGCCCGGTCCGCACCAGCGGGTTGAGCAGGATCTTGATGTTGACCTCGAGGTCGGAGCAGTTGACGCCGCCCGAGTTGTCGATGAAATCCGTGTTCAGCCGCCCGCCGGCCTGCGCGTATTCCACGCGGCCGAGCTGCGACAGGCCGAGATTGCCGCCTTCGCCGATCACCCTGGCGCGCACCTCGTTGCCGTTGACGCGCACCGCGTCGTTGCCGCGATCGCCGATGTCGGCATTCGATTCGTGGCTCGACTTGACGTACGTGCCGATGCCGCCGTTCCACAGCAGGTCGACCGGCATGCGCAGGATGGCGCGGATCACTTCCTGCGGAGTTGCCGATGCGGCGCGCAGTCCGAGCGCCGCCTGCGCCTGCGTGGCGAGCGGAATCGATTTCGCCTGGCGCGAGAAGATGCCGCCGCCCCTGGAGATCAGCTTGCGGTCGTAGTCCTCCCAGCTGGAGCGCGGCAGATTGAAGAGGCGCTGGCGCTCCTTGAAGGTGCGCGCGGCGTCCGGATCCGGGTCGATGAAGATGTGCTGATGGTTGAAGGCGGCGAGCAGGCGGAGGTGCTCGGATTGCAGCATGCCGTTGCCGAAGACGTCGCCCGCCATGTCGCCGATGCCGGCCACCGTGAAGTCCTGGGTCTGGGTGTCGACGCCCATTTCGCGGAAGTGGCGTTTGACGCATTCCCAGCCGCCGCGCGCGGTGATCGCGATCTTCTTGTGGTCGTAGCCGGCGGAGCCGCCGGAGGCGAAGGCATCGCCCAGCCAGAAGCCGTAGGTCGCGGCCACCTGGTTGGCGATGTCCGAAAAGGTCGCCGTGCCCTTGTCCGCCGCGACCACGAGGTACGGATCGTCTTCGTCGCGGCGTACGGTGGCGGCCGGCGGCGCGATCTTGTCGTCGGCGATGTTGTCGGTGATGTCGAGCAGGCCCTTGATGAAGATCTGGTAGCAGGCCACGCCTTCGCGCTGGATCTCCTCGCGCGGCGCGGCGGGCAGGCGCTTGGGCACGAAGCCGCCCTTGGCGCCCACCGGAACGATCACGGTGTTCTTGACGTTCTGCGCCTTCATCAGCCCGAGCACCTCGGTGCGGAAGTCCTCGCGCCGGTCGGACCAGCGGATACCGCCGCGCGCGACCTTGCCCATGCGCAGGTGCACGCCTTCCACGCGCGGGCTGTAGACGAAGATCTCGAACTTCGGGCGCGGCAACGGCAGATCGGGCACCCGCTCGGGGTCGAGCTTGAAGGAAAAATAAGGCTTGGGCGCGCCACTCGAATCGGTCTGGAAATAGTTGGTGCGCAGCGTGGCCACGACCACAGCCGTGTAGGCGCGCAGGATGCGGTCCTCGTCGAGGCTCTTCACGGCCTCGAGCGCACCATCGAGCTCGTCACGCACGCGCGCGAGCTCGTCGTTGCGCGCCGCCGTCTCGAGCGCAGGATCGAAGAGCGCGGTGAATTGCCGCACCAGCAGCGTGCTGATGTTCGCGTTGGCCGCCAGCACCTGTTCCTGGTACGCCTGGCTGAACGGCAGGCCGGCCTGCAGCAGATAGCGCGAGTACGCGCGCAGCACCGCGGTTTGCCGCCACGTGAGCGCGGAGGAGAGCACCAACCGGTTGAAGCCGTCGTTCTCGGCGTTGCCCTGCCAGATATTGGCGAACGCATCCTGCAGGTTGGGCGCCACCGCGCCGACATCGATCGCAAGGCCGGCGCGATGCTCGAGCTCGAAATCCTGGATCCAGAGCGTGTCGCGCGGACCGAGCGTGATCTCGTAGGGGTGTTCGCTGATCACCTTCAAGCCGAGGTTCTCCATCATCGGCAGAACGTCCGAGATGGGAATCGGGTGGTCGCGGCGAAACAGGCGGAAATGCAGCTTGCTCGCGGCCTGATCCGGGGAGCGATGCAGGCTCATCTGCAGGGCGCCCATGCCGGCGGTGAGCGCCTCGAGCTGCACCAGATCGTCCATCGCGCGCGCGGCCGGCGTGTCCGCCTGATACGCCGGAGGGAGGTGCGTTGCGTACTTGCCGTACAGGCGCAGGGCCGTGGATTCCTCGTGGCTCTCGATCAGCGCCTCCTTGAACCCGTCCAGCCACGTGCGCACGGCGGCGGCGATGCGTTGCTCGACGCGCGCGGTATCGACGCGATGCAGGTCGCCGGGATTGGTGCGCACCAGCACATGCAGGCGCGCCAGCACCGAGTCCGAGAGCTGCACCTGCGATTCGATCGCGGTGCCCAGGAACTCTTCGCGCGCGATGGCTTCGATGCGCAGGCGCACCTGCGTCGTGTAGCGATCGCGCGGCACGTACACGAGCAGTGAATAGAAGCGCCGGAAGGCGTCGCGGCGCGCCAGCACGCGTATCTGCTGGCGCTCGTACAGATTGACGATGCCGCGCACGATACGCACCAGGTCAGGCACGCTGGCCTGGAAGAGCTCGTCGCGCGGATAGGTCTCCAGCACGTGCATCACGGCCTTGCCGTCGTGGCTGTTCGGTGCGAGACCGAAATGCGAGACCACGCGCTGGATCTTGTGGCGCAGCACCGGGATGTCGCGCGGGCTCTTGCTGTACGCCGACGAGGTCCACAGGCCGATGAAACGCTGCTCGCCGGTGACCTGGCCGTTCGCGTCGAAGGTCTTGACGCCGACGTAGTCCAGGTACGTGGCGCGATGCACGGTGGAGTGCGAGTTCGCCTTGGTGATCACCAGCAGGTCCCGCTCGCGCGCGTAGTCGCGGATCTCTCCGGTGAGAACCGTCGGCTTGAGCCGGCGCGAACGCGCTCCCTCGGGGCGCAGAATTCCCAAGCCGCTGTCGACCACCGGCTCGAGCAGATCGTGAGTCTTGCCGCGCTTGAGCCTGTATTCGCGATAGCCGAGGAAGGTGAAGTGATTGTCTTCCATCCACTCGAGCAGCTGGCGCGCTTCCAGCACCTCCGTGCTGGGCAGATCCGGCGCCCGCGCCTCGATCTCCGCGGCAATGTCACGCGCGCGGCTGCGCATCTGCATCCAGTCTCCGGTCGCCGAGCTGACGTCGCCCAGCGCCGCCAGCACGCGCTCCTGCAGCGCTGCGAGCCTGGTCGGGTCGGTTTCCCGGTCCACCTCGTAGAGCTGCCACGACTCGTTGATGGCGCCGTCCTGATCCGTGGCTTCCTCCTCGATGGCCTTGAGCTTGCCGTGGCCGTCGCGGCGCACGGCCAGCACCGGGTGGGCGATGAAGTGCGTGGCGAGCTGCGACTGATTGATGACGATGCCCATCGAGTCGACCAGGAAGGGCATGTCGTCGGTCACGATCATGATGACCGTGTGCGAGCAGGTGAACCCGTCGCGTTCGGGATCGGGGTTGAAGACCTGCACGAGCGACTCGCCCGGCTTGCGCTTCGCGCCGATCTCCAGGTGCCGCAGCGCCGCGCCGGTGAGATCCTCGATGCGCCGGGCCGCCAGGTCCTCTTCGGCAACGCCGCGGTAGTAGCCGCGAATGAACCCGCCGCCGAGCGGCGAGCTGCGCGCGCGCGCGCGCCTGGCGCGCGCCACCATGCGTTCGATCAGTTCCAGGCGCGCCGCGGGGATCTTGCCGTGCATGTGAGACTCTCTGGCACTTATTCTTGGAAAAAGAGGCGCGCGATTATACCCCGGGGCATCCGCCGCACCGGCTGAGGTACCGCAAGCCCGGTACCTAGTGCGCTGCAAAACACCGCTGCCGCCCCTACTCGGGCCGCACTGGGCCGAGCGCGATGGCGCGCTCGTGCAGATGATCGAGCAGGAACCTCAGCTGCTCGCGCTGCTCCCCTGAGAGGTCCGCGAGCAGGCGCTGCTCGTAGCGGCGCGCGAACGGTACGACGCGCGAGTACACCTCTTCACCTTCCGTGGACAGGCGCAGCACCGAGCGGCGCCGATCCGCATTGGCGAATCCCCGCACCACGCGCCGGGTGCGCAGCAGATTGGATACCGCGCGGCTCACCGCGACTTTGTCCATCGCGGTTCGTTCAGCCACGCTGGCGGCCGACAAGCCGGGCTCGAGGGCCAGCACGGCCATCACGCGCCATTCGGGGATCGAGAGCCCGAAGCGCTCGGCATAGGCGCCGGCGATCGCGCTGCTCACCGTGTTGGTGAGCACCGACAGGCGGTAGGGGACGAATTCGTCGAGCCGCAGACGGCGGCGACTGGTCTTGCTCTTGCGCATCCGGTTGTTTCGCGTGCGACCCGGTCGGACCTATAATGCGAAAGCCTGATAGTTGCACTTGTAACTATTGGCACCCAGGTCGGCATTCTAGACATTTTCGCGGAGAGCGCCATGGCGAAGAGCGCAGCAACGGGGCAGCTGTTCGACAACCCGATGGGCACCGACGGCTTCGAGTTCGTCGAATACACCGCGCCCGATGCGGAGCTGCTGCGTACGCTGTTCGAGCAGCTGGGTTTCCCGGTGGTGGCGCGCCACCGCAGCAAGAACGTCACGCTGCACCGGCAGGGCGACATCAACTTCATCATCAACGCCGAAACCGGCAGCTTCGCGCAGAATTTCGCGCGCGAGCACGGTCCTTCGGTATGCGCGATGGCGTTTCGCGTCAAGGACGCGACGCAGGCCTTCAATCGCGCGCTCGAGCTCGGCGCCAAGCCGTTCGCGGCGCGCGTCGGGCCGATGGAGCTCAACATCCCGGCGCTCGAGGGCATCGGCGGGAGCCTGATCTACCTGGTGGACCGTTACGGTGACAGCACCATCTACGACATCGACTTCCGCAAGGTCGGGCCGATGCATTCTGTGGAAGGCGCCGGACTCACGTACATCGATCACCTGACGCACAACGTCCACCGCGGCAACATGAACGTGTGGTCGGGCTTCTACGAGAAGCTGTTCAATTTCCGCGAGATCCGCTACTTCGACATCGAGGGCAAGAAGACCGGCTTGTTCAGCCGCGCCATGACCAGCCCGTGCGGCAAGATCCGTATCCCGATCAACGAGTCGCAGGACGAGAAGTCGCAGATCGAGGAGTACCTGCACCAGTACCGCGGCGAGGGCATCCAGCACATCGCGCTCGGCACCCCCGACATCTTCAGGACCGTGGACGTGCTGCGCTCGCATCACGTGAAGTTTCAGGACACGCCGGACACGTACTATGAAGGCGTGGACAAGCGCGTGCCCGGCCACGGCGAGGATCTCGCCGCGCTCAAGTCACGCCGCGTGCTGATCGATGGCGCGCCGACGGAAGGGCAGGGGACGCTCCTGCAGATCTTCACGCAGAACGTCATCGGTCCGATTTTCTTCGAGATCATTCAGCGCAAGGGGAACGAGGGATTCGGGGAAGGGAATTTCAAGGCGTTGTTCGAGTCGATCGAGCTGGATCAGATTCGGCGTGGGGTGATTTAGACCCAGATCTGCGGTCGCGCGACTGTGCGTGGCTGACGCTTCTTTATCACCCGCCAACGCATCCTACGCTCGCAAACCTGCGAGCTACGGGTTGTCATCAGAATGGCAACTGGCGTTCGCGCACGTGCCGTGCAGCGATATCATGCAAACAACGATAAGCCTTGGAGATTGCCGGCGACATCGAGCATGGAGGGCGCATGAAGGGGTTTGTGCTAGGGCTGGTGGTGGGAGCCGCGGCGGTAGCCATAGGCGACAGGCTCGTGCACCCGAAACAGCAGGCCGACGAGGTGAGGCAGGCGACGTTCGCGGGCGCCAAAGAGGCGGAAGAACGGAGGGATGCTCCGCCCGAGGCTTCGCGCCCTGAGCTCTCGTCTTCGGCCGACGACGTTCACGGACGCGCGCGTGAACAAATGGACACCGCGTCGGCGGTTACGAGCAGTGACACAATCATTGGCGATAGCGCTGGAGAGCCGCAGACAGACGCAGAGTGCGCCTGCGCGTCCGGTTGGCTGATGCGCAAGTCGATGCGAGAGCAAGCCGCGCGGAAGGTGGAACCAAAAGACAGCGACTGGGCGTATTCCATGGAACAACTGCTCCAGCAGTTTGCTTCAACTCATCCTCTAGGCTTGAAGTTCGAGATCTCGAGTGTTGACTGCCGAACGACCTTCTGTGAGATCAGGGCAATCGGCCGCACGGAAGACTCATGGGAAGCCTTTCACCCTTGACTACATCGTATGGCGGCGGTGATGGGTGCGCGGTCCCGGATCGCAGCCTGTTGCGAGTATCCCTCCGGGTCGAATCCGGACGTTCAAGCGCCGTGAGCCCTCGATAGGTACTGTCCGCTCTGCATCTCGATCAGCCGGCTCGCGGTTCGCTGGAATTCGAACTTGAGCCTCTCGCCTCTGTAGAGCTCCACCGGCGCGGCGGCCGCTGCGACGATGAGGTTCACGTTGCGATCGTAGAGCTCATCGACCAGCGCGATGAAGCGGCGCGCGGAATTCTCATCCTTCTCCTCCAGCACCGGCACGTTCGACAGCAGCAGCGTGTGGTAGTAGCTGGCGATCTCGATGTAGTCGCGCTGGCTGCGGGCGCTCTCGCACAAATCGTGGAAGTCGAACCAGACGACATCCTCCGCCTGACGCACGCACTTGATGCGCCGATGCTCGATGACGATGTGACCGTCCGTCGTTCCGGGCTCGCCGGCGATCGCCGCGAAGGTCTCCTCCATCCGCGTCCGCACATCGGGTGACCTGCTATCCAGATAGATCGGCGCTTTGCGCAGTTCGCGCAACCGGTAATCGACTGCACCGTCGACGTGGATCGCTTCCGCGTGCTGCTCGATGAGCTTGATCGCGGGCAGGAAACGTTGCCGCTGCAACCCGTCCTTGTATAGCTGCTTCGGCGGCACGTTGGATGTCGCGACCAGCGTGACCCCGCGCCGGAACAGCGCATCGAACAGCGTGCCGAGGATCATCGCATCGGCAATGTCGGCGACGTGCAGCTCGTCGAAGCAGATGACCCGCGCGCGCGTCGCCATGCGATGCGCTACGAGCTCCAGCGGATGCGTGCTCGACTTGAGCTTGCCCAGCTCGGCGTGGACGTCGTGCATGAAACGGTGGAAATGACGGCGCTTGCGTTCCGCGAACGGCAGGCTCTGATAGAACAGGTCCATCAGCATGGTCTTGCCGCGGCCGACGCCGCCCCACAGATACAGGCCGCGCTCCGGCGCCAGCTCGGTACGCCCGGGCAGGAGTTGCAGCATGCGCCGCGCGAAAAAACCGAACTCGCGCGGGCTGGCGATCAGGCGGTCGCGCAGGTGCTCGAGTCGTTCGAGCGCCTGCTCCTGGGCACGATCGCACTGCAGGCCGTGGCGCTCCAGGTTCTCTCGGTACAGGGCATGCAAGACCTTGTCGCGCGGCTTGCTCGCCATCAGCTCTTGAGCTCCGGCAGGTCGCGGAAATGCTCGAGGGCCCCCGGATTGGCGAGGGCGTCGGTGTTCCGCACGGGCTTGCCGTGAATCACGTTGCGCACCGCGAGCTCGACGATCTTGCCGCTGATGGTTCGCGGAATGTCGGGCACGGCGATGATCTTGGCAGGCACATGACGTGGCGTCGTGTTCAGCCGGATCGCGGTGCGAATCTTCTTCTGCAGTTCCTCCGTGAGAGCGACGCCGGGTCGCAGGCGCACGAACAGCACCACGCGCACGTCCTTGTCCCAGTCCTGGCCGACCGCCAGGCTCTCGAGGACTTCGTCGAGCTTCTCGACCTGGCGGTAGATCTCCGCCGTGCCGATGCGCACGCCGCCGGGGTTGAGCACGGCATCGGATCGGCCGTAGATGATCATGCCGCCGTGAGTCGTCAGCTCAGCGTAATCGCCGTGGCACCAGACGTTGGCGAAGCGCTCGAAATACGCTGCGCGGTAGCGGCTGCCGTCCGCATCCTTCCAGAAGCCAAGCGGCATCGAGGGGAACGGCGCGCTGCAGACGAGCTCGCCGCGCTGCTCGAGCACGGGCTTGCCGTCCTCGTCGTAGATCTCGACCTTCATTCCCAGGCCGCGGCACTGGATCTCGCCGCGATACACGGGCAGCGTGGGATTGCCGAGCACGAAGCAGGAAATGATGTCCGTGCCGCCGGCGATCGAGGCGAGCTGCACGTCGGTCTTGATGTCGCGATAGACGAAATCGAAACCCTCCGGCGCCAGCGGCGACCCGGTCGAGAGAATGGTGCGTACGGCGCCGAGATCGAAATCCTCGCGCGGTTTCAATTTCGCCTTCTCGAGCGCGGCGAGGTACTTCGGGCTGGTGCCGAAGACGGTCACGCGTTCGCGCTCCGCCATCTGCCACAACACGCGCTCGTTGGGATGGAACGGCGAGCCGTCGTACAGCACGACGGTTGCGCCCGTGGCGAGCGCGCTCACCAGCCAGTTCCACATCATCCACCCGCAAGTCGTGAAGTAGAACAGGCGGTCGTCGGGCTCGAGGTCCGTGTGCAGCAGGTGCTCCTTCTGATGCTGCAGAAGGGTCCCGCCGGCGCCATGCACGATGCACTTCGGCACGCCCGTCGTGCCGGACGAATACAGTATGTAGAGCGGGTGATCGAACGGCAGCGCCGGGAAGGAGAGGCTCGCGCCCGCGTCGCCGAACGAATCGAACAGCGTGGCATCGCGCACAGACGCCGTGTCGGGCCGCGCGTTGACGTAAGGCGCCACCACCACGCGGCGCACGCTCGGCAGCTGCGCCAGTACCCCGGTGATCGGCGCGAGCGAATCGATGCGCTTGCCGGCGTAGAAATAGCCGTCTGCGGTGAACAGGACCTTGGGCTCGATCTGTCCAAACCGGTCCAGCACGCCCTGCAGCCCGAAATCCGGCGAGCACGAGGACCAGATCGCGCCGATGCTGGTGGTCGCGAGCATCGCGATCACCGCTTCGGGAAGGTTCGGCAGGAACCCGGCGACCCGATCCCCGGCCACGACGCCTTCGGCCACCAGGCCCGCGGCGACGCGAGCCACTTCGGCGCGCAGGCCGCGCCAGGTCAGCTCGCGACGCGCGCCCCGTTCGTTGACGAACACGAGCGCCGGTCCCTCGTCGTCGCGACGTAGCAGGTTCTCGGCGAAGTTGAGTGTCGAACCCTGAAACCAGCGCGCGCCCGGCATGCGATCGCCGTCCACGAGAACGGGTCCGGCGCCGCGCTGCATCTTCACGCCGGCGAATCGCGCCAGCGCAACCCAGAATTCGGCCGGTCTCGCGATCGACCAGCCGTAGAGCGCAGCCTGGTCGCCACCAGTAAATCCATGGTGTGTACGCGCGAGCTCCGCGAAGCGCGTGAGATTCGCGCGAGCGATTCGTTCGGCTGACGGCGACCAGAGCGCAGCTGACATGCGCCTCACATGCCCTGGTAATTGGGTCCGCTGCCGCCTTCGGGCGTGGTCCAGGTGATGATCTCGTACGGGTCCTTGATGTCGCACGCCTTGCAGTGCACGCAGTTGGCGGCGTTGATCTGCAGGCGCTTGCCGCCCACGCCGTCGTCGACCATCTCGTAGACGTTCGCCGGACAGAAACTCTCGCAAGGGTTGCCGTACTCGGCACGGCAGAGCGTTGCGCACACCGTGGTGTCGTGGACCTTCAGATGCGGCGGCTGGTGCTCGTCGTGCGAGGTTGCGGCGAAGAAGACCGAGGCGAGCCGATCGCGCGGCGGCAGATCGCGCGTCACCCAGCCGCGGTCGGGCGATTCGTATTCGTTGAGCCGCTTGAGCGCGCTCCAGTTGGGCTGGTTCTTCAGCGTCCACGGCAGCTTGCCGGCGGTGACGGTCTCGAGCGCCGAATTGAACAGGCCGAACCACAGCCCGCGTTTGAAACCCGGTTTGAAGTTGCGCACCTTGCACAGCTCGCGGCCGCCGTCGGAAGCGCGCCAGCGCGCATCGAAGCCTTCGGTGCGCCCCGTCTCCGCGATGTGCTCCGCCGCGAGCATGCCGCTGCGGATCGCCTGGTGAATGCCCTTGATCTTCGGCAGGTTGACAGTGCCGCCGGAATCCCCGATCAGCAGCGCGCCCGGCATCTCGAGCTTGGGCATCGACTGCCACCCGCCGGCCGCGATGGTGCGTGCGCCGGCCGAGAGTATTTCCCCACCTTGCAGCAGCGGCTTCATTTTCGGGTGGTGCTTGAACTGCTGGAACGCCTCGAACGGCTTGAAGCGCGGGTCCTCGTAGTCGAGCCCGACGACGAAGCCGACGTACAGGCGATCGCGATCAAGGTGATAGACGAAGCTGCCGCCGTAGGTGCGCGAGTCGAGCGGCCAGCCGAAGGAATGCTCGATCAATCCCGGCTCCACGCGGCCCGGCGGGAGTTGCCACAGTTCCTTCAGGCCGAGGGCGAAGGTCTGTGCCGAGCGTCCATCGCACAGCGCATACTTGTTCATGAGCTGCTTCGCCAGGCTCCCGCGGCAGCCTTCGGCGATCAGCGTGGTCTTCGCGCGGATCTGGGCCCCCGGCGTGTAGTTGGGTCCCGGAGTGCCGTCCTTCAGCAGGCCCATGTCTCCGATCTGCACGCCCGCGACGGCGTTGTCGTCGAATACCGGGGCGGCGGCCGCGAACCCGGCGAACACATCCACGCCGAGCGCTTCGGCTTTGGCTGCGAGCCACGGCATGAGCTGGCCGAGCGAGATGATGAAATTGCCGTGATTCTTCATCTGCGGCGGCGTGGGGAGCCTGGTGGTGGAGCGGCGCGTGAACAGCAGGAACTCATCGCGAGTCGCCGGGACGCAGATGTCCGGCTTGTTGTCGCGCCATTCCGGTGCCAGGGCGTCCAGGGGCCCGGGTTCCATCACCGCGCCGGAAAGCGCATGCGCTCCCACGGCGGAGGCTTTCTCGAGGACGCAGACGTTGAGCCCGGGTTTGAGTTGCTTGATGCGGATGGCGCTGGCGAGTCCGGCCGGGCCGGCACCGACGACGAGGACGTCGTACTCCATCACATCGCGATCAGGCATCGAGAATCGCCGGGAAGAGCCGCTGAAATGCGGCAGTCAACTTTACCACAGACGTTCGCTCGCGCCGGGGTCATGCTCCCCGCCCGTCTTTCAAAAGCGCCGTGAATCCGTCCATGGAGGCTCCGCGTCGGCATCCTGCCTCCGACGGTTTTGAAAGACGGGCGGGGAGCATGACCCCGGCGAAGACCAGGATGCTGCGTTAGTTGCCCTGCCGCGTTCCAGCGGCTCTTGCCGGCGACGGCGTCCTTGGAGCAGGAGAGGCTAGAGAAGGGATTTCAGTTCAGGCACCTTTTCCAGCTGCGGGCGCACCTTGGCGAGATCGCCCACCACCACGATCGTCATTTCCTGGGGCTTGACGTAGTCGCGGGCTGCCGCGCCGATCTGCTCGGGCGTGAATGCGTAGACCCGCTCGACGAACTTCGTCAAGTATTCGTCGGGGAGGCCGTGCAGGTCGATGAAGGCGAGCTGGCCGATGAGCGCGCCGCGCGTGGAGTTCTGGATGACGAAGACGCCGGCGCGGTAGTTCTGGATGCCGCGCAGCTCTGCGGCAGTGGGCGGCTCGCGCCGCAGGCGCTCGATCTCACCGAGGATTTCCTTGAGCGCCGGCCCCGTCGCGTCGGTTGTCACGTCCGCCTGCTCGGCCCAGTACGCGCTGCGATAGCGCGCGCTGACGGAGCTGGACGGCGAATAGGCATAGCCCTTGCTCTCACGAATGTTGCTCGTGATGCGCGAGATGAAGGAGCCTCCCAGCAGCGTGTTCATGACCGAGACGCTCATGAACTGCGGCTGACTCGGGTCGATGGTCGGCAGCCCCATCATGATAGTGGACTGCGGCGCGCCCGGACGATCGACCAGCAGCAGTTTCGCCTGCGCGACGGCGCGCGGCGGTGCGATCAGCGGATCGGGGCCGCGTGCCCAGTCGCCGAACGCCTTGACGATGGCCTGTTCCATCGCGGCGCGCTCGAAACGCCCGGCGACGTAGATGCGCGTGCGCGCCGCGCCAAAGTTCTCGGCATGGAAGCGGCGCACCTCGTCGATACGGTACGCGCGCAACTGATCCGCGGTCGGCAGCAGCCGGCCGTAAGGATGATCCGGATACAGCGCGGCGAGGAACTGTTCGTTCGCAAGGCTTCCCGGGCGCGTGCGGGCCAGCGCGAGCTGGCGGTCGAAATTGCGCTTGATGCGATCGAGCTCGGCTTCCGGAAGGGTCGGCCGGCGCAACAGGTCGGCGATCATGCCGACCGCCTCGGGGCCGTTCTCGGTGAGGACGTCCATGCCGACGGTCGTCTCGTCCGGGCCCACGGCCACGCCGACGCCCCCGCCCATGGCCGCAGCGCGTTCGGCGATCTGCGCCGAGCCGAGCCCGCCCGCACCTTCCTTGAGCATCTCGCCGGTGATGTCCGCGAGCCAGGTCTGCTTGCCTTCGTTGAGATTGCCGACGCGCGCGATCGCGGTGATCGTCACCTTCGGAATCTCGCCGTACTGGATGAACGTGATCTGGATGCCGTTGTCGAGCGTGCGCGTGGCCTTGGAGGGAATCTGGAAGTCCCGCGGCGTGCCCGGGGCCGGCGGGCTTTCCACTGCGCCGGCCCCGATCGACAGCAATAACGACAGGAAACAGGCGAGCCGGACTCTCATCTTCATGGCTTGTTCTCCTTGACCGCCTTGGGCTGCGCCTTGCCGGGCTCGATCACGAGCACCGTGCGATTCTCACGCCGCAGGTACTGCCGCGCCGTCTGCCGGATCAACTCGGGAGTCACCTTGGCGATGTGCGCCTCGAGCTCGTTGATCGCCGCGGGGTTGTCGTCGAACAGCGCGAAGCTCGCGAGCAGGTCGACCAGCCCGAAGCGGCTCGCGGAACCCACGACGTCGTACAGATCGGAACGGAACTTGGTGCGCGCGCGTTCCAGCTCGGCGGGGGTCACCAGCTCATTCTGCAGGCGCGCGATCTCGGCGTCGAAGTCGGCCAGGATCTGATCGGTGGTGTGCTCCGGATCGTGCCGGAGCGCGGCGATCCACAGCATCGGCCCCTGGTAGTTGAACATGTTGCCGAGCAGGTTGATGCCGCCGGATACCGAATCGGTATAGCCGCGCTCCTGCACGAGGCGCCGGTTGAGCGCGCTGTCGTCGCCTTGCAGCAGCAATTCGTCGATCAGGCCGAACGCGAAATGCTCCGGCGTCCAGCGCTCCGGCACGTGGTAGCCGACCGCGAACGCCGGCCGCGGCGCAAGCGGGTCCTTGCGGTTGGCGCGCCGCTCCTCGGTCTGCGGCGACTCGGAGATGTCCGGCGGGGGCGGGGGCGAGCGACGCGCGATGGTGCCGAAATACTGCTCGATCCAGCCCTTGGTCTGCGTGGAGTCGAAGTCTCCCACGACCACCAGCACGGCATTGTCCGGACCGTAGTAGGTGTTGAAGAACGCATGCACGTCATCGAGCTTGGCGGCTTCCAGGTCCGCGAGCTCGCCGTAGAAGTTGTGCGCGTTGTGCCAATTGCGATTGGCGTACTGCGGCATGTCGAGCCAGGGGAATCCGCCGTACGGCTGGTTGAGGACGTTGACCCGCACCTCGTTCTTCACCACGTCGATCTGGTTGGTGAGGTTGTCCTGATTGATCGCCAGGCCGCGCAGACGATCAGCCTCCGCCCACAGCATGGTCTGCAGCGTGTGCGTCGGGACGGTCTCGAAGTAGTTGGTGAAGTCGAATCGCGTGGAGCCGTTGAGCACGCCGCCGTTGGCCTGCACCAGGCGCGCGAATTCCATCTTGCCGAGGTTGGCCGAGCCCTGGAACATCATGTGCTCGAACAGGTGTGCGAAACCGGTGCGGTCGCGCGGCTCGATGCGAAAGCCTATGTTCACGTACACGCCGATCGTCGCCAGCGGGACCGAATGATCCTCGCTCAGCACGACGCGCAGCCCGTTGCCGAGCCGGTAGTACTCCACCGGGACCTGCAGCGTGACCTTTGCCGGCGCCTGCGCGGGGGCCTCGCTTGCCGGCGCTGCGTCCTGCGCAGAGCGTTGAGGCGCGCTGCAAGCAGTGAGCCCTGCAGAGAGCAATACGCAGAGAATCAGAACCGGGAAGCCGGGCAACGAAGGCAACGAACGCAACGGCATGGGCGGATCTCGCGGACGCAAAGAGGGCGAGAGCTTATCCTTTACCCACAACGCAAGTCACAGGCTGGGACGAGCGGCCGTCTCTGCTACTTCGGTTGCATGCGAATCGCGCCGTCGAGCCGGATCGTCTCGCCATTGAGCATCCGGTTCTGGAAGATTGCGACCACCAGGTCTGCATATTCTTCGGGTTTGCCCAGGCGCGAGGGGAACGGAATCTGGGCGGCGAGCGACTTCTGGATGTCCTCCGGCATGCCCGCGGCCATCGGCGTGAGGAAAATTCCCGGGGCGATCGCCATCACGCGAATGCCGATGCGCGCGAATTCGCGCGCCATCGGGAGCGTCATTCCCATCACCGCCGCCTTGGTCGCCGAGTAGGCGCACTGGCCGATCTGGCCCTCGAATGCAGCGATCGAGGAGGTGTGGATGATGAGACCGCGTTCGCCATCCTCTCCGGGTGCGTTGTTCTGCATCAGTGCGGCTGCGGCCTTGTCGACGAGGAACGTCCCGACCAGGTTGATGTGGATCACCTTGGTGAAGAAGTCGCCGGACATCGGGCCTTCGCGGCCCAGCACCCGACCGGAGCCCACGATGCCGGCGCAGTTCACGACCAGATTGATACCTCCCATCCGGTCGTTTGCCGCGTTGACGGCTGAATTGACCTCGGCTTCGGAGGTCACGTCGCAGTGATGGAAGCTGGCATTGGGCCCGAGGGCGGTGGCGGCTGTCGTCCCGGCAGCGTCTTGGACATCCAGGAGGGCAACCTTACCCCCCTCGGCAATGACCCTCTGAGCGACAGCGTGCCCAAGACCGGAGGCCCCGCCGGTCACCAATGCCCGTCCTTCTTTGATTTTCATCGCGACTCCAGCTCTAAGTTGATGATGGTGCGGCGCACCACAACTATTTTTTCGAAACCGTGAGAATCAGGTGCCCTGTTTTTCGCTTTACTAATGTGGACCCCATGTTGCCGGGCAAGGATGCCGACAACCAGGAGGGCCAAGGGAAGGGGCATGGCAGGGCAAGGATGCCCCCTCACTCCTTTGGGGGTCGAGGTCGTCAGTTAGGGCGAGTCCACCGGGGTGGGCGCTTTTCTAGGAAGGCGCCCATGCCCTCTTGACCTTCCTCCGACACCCGCAGTCGTGCGAGGCGCTGGGCCGTAGACCGGCGCGCGGCGTCGTTCGGCGCGCCGAGCGTGGAAGCCACCTCGCGGATCAGCTCCTTGCATTCGCGTTGCGCCTCGGGTCCGCCTTTCAGCAGCTCGCCGAGCAGCTCCTGCACTTTCCCATCGAGGTCCTCGGTGGCCACGACTTCGTGCACCAGACCCAGCCGCTGTGCCTGCTCGGCCGTGATCGATTCGCCGGTCAATGCGTAGCGACGCGCCTGTCGGGCGCCGAGGGCCGCAACGACGTAGGGTGAGATCGCAGCGGGCACGAGGCCGAGCCGAACCTCGGTGAGCGCGAAACGGGCAGTCGATGCCGCGATGGCGATGTCGCAGCAGGCAATGAGTCCGACGCCGCCGCCGAAGGCATTGCCGTTGACGCGTGCGAGGGTTGGCTTGCTCGAACCGGCGAGGAGCGCGAGCACTTCGGCGAGTTGCATCGCATCTTCGAGGTTCTCCGCTTCCCCTGCGGAGGCCAGCGCGCGCATCGCCGCCAGATCGGCGCCGCTGCAGAAGGTCTTGCCCGCCCCCGTGAGCACGACGGCGCGTACGCTGGCGTTGCTTTCCACCGCGCGCAGGTGCTCACGCAACGCGTGCAGCGTTTCGGCGTCGAAGGCGTTGTGCTTGTCGGGCCGATTGAGCGTCAGCGTCGCGACGCCGCGCGCATCGATCGACAACAGCACGACTGGTGCCACGGTCAGCTCAGAGGAGCTCGAGCGCGATGGCGGTGGCCTCGCCGCCGCCGATGCACAGCGAGGCCACGCCGCGTTTCAGTCCGCGCTTGCGCAATGCATGGATCAACGTCGTGATGATGCGCGCACCGGTCGCTCCGATCGGGTGGCCCAGAGCGCAGGCGCCGCCGTTCACGTTCAGCCGCGCATGCTCGATGCGGACATCCTGCATCGCCGCCATGGCGACTACTGCGAAGGCCTCGTTCACCTCGTACAGATCCGGCGTGGACGCCTGCCACCCCGCCCGTTCCAGCACTTTCTTGATGGCGCCGCCGGGTGCGGTGGTGAACCACTCCGGCGCCTGCGCGTGCGAGGACTGAGCGACGATGCGCGCCAGCGGCTCGAGCCCGCGCTGCTTCACCATCGCCTCGCTGGCGAGGACGACGGCGGCCGCGCCATCGGAAATCGACGATGAGCTCGCAGCCGTCACCGTGCCGTCCTTGTTGAAGGCGGGCTTGAGCGAGGGGATCTTTTCGATGTCGCAGGCAAAGGGCGTCTCGTCCTTGTCGACCGTTACCTCGCCCTTGCGTCCCTTGACGAGGACAGGAGCGACTTCCGCGGCGAAATCACCGCTTTGCACCGCGCGCTGCGCGCGCCGCACCGACTCCGCCGCGAATGCATCCTGCTGTTCGCGCGTGAAGCCGTATTTCTGCGCGGTGGCGTCGCCGAAGTAGCCCATCAGCTTGCCGTCGAACGGGCTCTGCAGGCCGTCGCGGAACATGTGATCGATGATCTCGCCGTGACCCATGCGATAGCCCGTGCGTGCCTTCGGCAGCAGGTACGGCGCGTTGCTCATCGATTCGAGCCCGCCCGCAACCATCAACGACGCGCCGCCGGCGCGAATCTGGTCGGCGGCCATCATCACGGCTTTCATGCCGGAGCCGCACATCTTGTTGATGGTCGTGGCGGGCACCGATGGTCCGATTCCCGCGGAAAGCGCCGCCTGCCGCGCCGGCGCCTGCCCCAGGCCTGCGGGCAACACGCACCCCATGATGACTTCGTCGACGGCCTCCGCGGTGATTGCGGCATCGGCAAGCGCGGCGCGGATCGCGGCTGCGCCCAGCTCGGGCGCCGTGGCGCCACTCAGAACACCCTGAAATGCGCCAATCGGCGTGCGCCTGGCGGAGACGATGTAGATCGGCTGGTCCGGCATAAAACCTCTGGGAACTCAGACAGTTACGCTGCTCTGAGCAGCGCTCCGCAGCGCGCGGAACGGAACCATCGCATATCTTTTTGCAGTGCGCAAACTTGGGGTGCGGGCTGGACTGTCTCTTCGATGGGGAACGGTTTTCGAGAACGCCGTAAATCCGTCCATGGAGGCTCCGACGGCGACGTCCTGTCGCCGACGGTCTCGAAACCGTTCCCCATCGAAGAGACAGTCCAGCCCGCACCGGGACCTCAGAGCAGTCGGATCGCGCGTATCCGCTCCGCCGCGAGCTTGTCGGCCGCCTGCCAGCTCGGGATCTTGTCGCGCACCGCGGTCTCGAAGATGCGGGCCACGATGTCGTGAATGGTGCCGACCATGCGACGTGCGCGCGCCTCGCTGTAGCCTTCCAGCTCCGCCGCGACGTTCATCAATCCGCCGGCATTGATCGCGTAGTCCGGCGCATACAGTATGCTGCGGCCCTCGAGCTGCGTAGCGCACTCGTTGGACTCGAGCTGGTTGTTGGCGCCGCCGGCGACGATCTTGCACTTCAGCCGCGGTACCGTGTCCTCGTTGATGATCCCGCCCATCGCGCAGGGCGAGAACACCGTCGCATCGACATCGTAGATCTGGTGCATCGGCACGCTCTCGGCGCGAAATTCGTCGACCAGCGGCTCGACGCGTTCCTGGTTGATGTCCGTGACGAACACCTTTGCGCCTTCGCCGCGCAACAGTTTCACCAGGTGATAACCGACGCCGCCGACGCCTTGCACCGCGTAGCTGTAGCGCCCGATCTCCCCGCTGCCGAAACGCCGCTCGAGACTGGCGCGAATGCCGTGATAGGTGCCGAGGGCGGTGAAGGGTGCCGGATCGCCACTGCCGCCGTTCACCGGGTGCACGCCGACGACGCGATCGGTCTCGCGGCGGATCAGGTCCATGTCCTCCATCGTGGTGCCGACATCCTCGGTGGCGATGTAGCGATCGCCCATGCCGGCGATGAAACGGCCGAGGGCGCGGAACAGCGCTTCGCTCTTGTCGGTCTCGGGATTGCCGATCAGCACCGCTTTCGCGCCGCCCAGGTTCAGGCCGGCGAGCGCAGCCCGATACGTCATCGCTCGGGATTGCTTGAGCGCGTCCTTGAGCGCCTCGGCTTCATCGGCGTACGGCCACATCCGCAGCCCGCCGAGCGCCGGTCCGAGCACCGTGCTGTGAATCGCGACGATGCAGCGCAGGCGGCTGTCGCGGTGGTGAAAGTAAGCGACCTGCTCGTGACCGAGCTCGCTCAGTGATTCGAACACGCTCATTGACGGTCCCTTGCGTGAAAAGCGCGGCGGCGGCGCGCCGGCGAGATCGCACGGATTATAGGCGACGGCACGCGGCGCGGGTGCGCGCCGGGCGTCGGACTGTTAGACTGTCCGCCATCCGCCTCACTCGGTAAGTCTTTAATTCCATGGGTATTCCTGCCGTCGAGCTGGAGCTCAAGGCAGCGAGCGCGACGACGCGGCGGAAGCGCCGCTGCGTTTCATCAGCGCGGCCTCGCTGTTCGACGGGCATGACGCGGCGATCAACATCATCCGCCGCATCCTGCAGGCAAACGGCGCAGAGGTGGTCCACCTCGGCCACAACCGCAGCGTCGCGGACATCGTGCGCGCGGCGATCCAGGAGGACGCCGACGGCATCGCGGTCAGCTCCTACCAGGGCGGGCACAACGAATACTTCCGCTACATGGTCGACATGCTGCGCGAGCTGAAGGCCGAGCACATCCGCGTCGTGGTGGGCGGCGGCGGCACCATCGCGCCGGACGAGATCGCGGAGCTCGAAGCGCTACGGCGTCGAGAAGATCTACACCCCGGAGGACGGGCGCAGGCTCGGTCTCGACGGCATGATCGAGGACGTCTTGCGCCGCGTGCGTGCCGCGTCCAAGCCGCACTACGAATTCAGTCCCTTCGGTCGTGCGCGACCATCAGCAGCTCGCGCGTGCGATTTCGGTGCTGGAAGGATCGGACCAGAGCGGGGCAGTCGCTCGAGCAGATCCGGCGCGCCATCGCAAAGAAGGCCGGCGGCCGGATGCAGAACGAACCGCCGGTGGTCGGCATCACGGGCACCGGCGGCGCCGGCAAGAGCTCGCTCAACGACGAGCTGCTCAATCGCTTCGTGCGCCATTTCCCGGACCGCCAGATCGCCGTGGTGGCGATGGACCCGACGCGCCGCCGCAGCGGGTGGCGCGCTGCTCGGCGACCGCATCCGCATGAACAGCCTGGCGAACGAGCGCATCTTCATGCGCTCGCTCGCGACGCGCCGCCAGCATCTCGCCACCAGCGCCGTGCTCGCCGACACGATCGCGCTGCTCAAGCTCGCCGGGTTCGACCTGATCGTGGTCGAGACGGCCGGCATCGGCCAGAGCGACACCGAGATCGTCGATCTGGTCGACCTCTCGATCTACGTGATGACGAGCGAGTACGGCGCCGCGAGCCAGCTCGAGAAGATCGACATGCTCGACTTCGCCGACCTGATCGTGATCAACAAGTTCGAGAAGCGCGGCGCCGAGGATGCGCTGCGCGACGTGCGCAAGCAGTGGCGGCGCAACCATCCGCAGGAGCGCGTGGAAGACGACGCAGATCCCGGTGTTCCCGACCATCGCCAGCCAGTTCAACGACGCGGGCGTGAACCGCCTGTTCGCGGCCCTGTGCCTGCGACTCGACGCGAGTCGCCGCTCGACGGAAGAGCTGGCGCACCAGGCAAGCGCTGCGGCTCGAGGGCGAAGATCGCCGAGCTGCCGCGCCGCGACGCGGTGATTCCGGGCAGCGCGTGCGCTACCTCGCGGAGATCGCCGCCGACGGCCGGCGCAATCAGTGCGCAGGTCGAAGAGCGCATGCGCGGCGCGGCGAGCCGCGCGCACGGCCTGCATCGAGGCCCTCGGTGCGCTGCAGGATCGCGGCGCTGCCGCAGCCGCTGGAGCGCTTCGCGGCTGCGGCGCACCAACGACGCAGAGCGATGCCTCGCGTGCCGACGCTGCGCCGCGCGTACAACGAGGCGCTGGATGAGGTCGGCGCCGAAGGCGTCGAGCTCCTGCGGCGCTGGCCGGCGCGGGCCGCAGGCGGCGACCGACGAGCAATACCGACTACCAGGTCCGCGGCCGCGAGATCACCGGCGAGAACTACACCGAGACGCTGAGCCACCAGCAGATTCCCGAAGATCGCGGTGCCGAAGCTGCGCGACTGGGGCGATCTGCTCACCTTCCTGATCAAGGAGAATCTGCCCGGCGCCTATCCGTACACGGCGGGCGTCTATCCGTACCGGCGCGAAGAAGAAGACCCGACCGCATGTTCGCCGGCGAGGGCACGCCGGAGCGCACCAACCGGCGCTTCCACTACCTCGCGTCCGGCCACGAGGCGACGCGGCTGTCGACCGCGTTCGATTCGACGACGCTGTACGGCGAAGATCCCGGACGAGCGTCCCGACATCTACGGGCGCACAGGCAACTCCGGCGTGTCGATCGCGACGCTCGACGACATGAAGAGCCTGTATTCGGGCTTCGACCTGTGCGCATCCGTCGACCTCGGTGTCGATGACGATCAACGGCCCGGCGCCGATGATCCTCGCGATGTTCATGAATACCGCCATCGACCAGCAGGTCGAGCGTCACCTGCGCACCAGCGGCAGTGGGCGCAGGCGGAGAAGAGTTGCCGACACTCGCCGCGGGCGCCAGCCGCGCCGGTGTATCGAGGCGAGTTGCCCGCAGCATCACGACGGCTCGGGCCTGGCGCTGCTCGGCGTGACCGGCGATCAGCTGCTCGACCGCGAAACCTACGAGAAGATCCGCGCCGCAGGCGCTGCACGCAGGTGCGCGGCACGGTGCAGGCCGACATCCTCAAGGAGGACCAGGCGCAGAACACCTGCATCTTCTCGACCGAGTTCGCGCTGCGCATGATGGGCGACGTGCAGGCGTATTTCAGCGAGCACGCGGTGCGCAATTTCTATTCGGTGTCGATCTCCGGCTATCACATCGCCGAGGCCGGCGCGAACCCGGTCTCGCAGCTCGCGTTCACGCTCGCGAACGGCTTCACCATCGTCGAGTACTACCTGAGCCGCGGCATGAAGATCGACGACTTCGCGCCGAACCTGTCGTTCTTCTTCTCCAACGGCATGGACCCGGAGTACGCGGTGATCGGCCGCGTGGCGCGGCGCATCTGGGCGCGGGCGATGCGCGACCTGTACCGGGCCGGGCCGCGCAGCCAGATGCTCAAGTACCACATCCAGACCTCGGGCCGTTCACTGCACGCGCGCGAGATCCAGTTCAACGACATCCGCACGACGCTGCAGGCGCTCTACGCGCTGTTCGACAACTGCAACAGCCTGCACACCAACGCCTACGACGAAGCGCTGACGACGCCGACCGAAGAGAGCGTGCGCCGCGCGGTGGCGATACAGCTCATCATCAATCGCGAGCTGGGCCTCAACAAGAATCAGAACCCCTGGCAGGGGTCGTTCCTGATCGACTACCTGACCGACCTGGTCGAAGAGGCGGTCTACAAGGAGTTCGACCGCATCTCCGAGCGCGGCGGCGTGCTCGGCGCGATGGAGACGATGTACCAGCGCGGCCGCATCCAGGAAGAGAGCCTGTACTACGAGGCCAAGAAGCACGACGGCTCGCTGCCGATCATCGGCGTGAATACCTTCCTCTCGGGGCACGACGCGGCGCAGGAGGCGGGCGGCGCGGCGTTGATCCGCTCGACCGAAGAGGAGAAACAGGATCAGGTGAAGGGTGTGCGCGATTTCCAGGCGCGGCACGCCGGCGAGAGTGCGGCGGCGCTGAGGAAACTGCAGGACGTGGCGGCGAGCCGCGGCAACGTGTTCGCGCAGCTCATGGAAGCGGTCAAGGTCTGCTCACTCGGGCAGATCTCGGGTGCGCTCTATCAGGTCGGCGGGCAATACCGGCGCAATATGTAGCCTGGCGCGGTCTGCGAGCGGCGGACTGCTTTCGAGAACGCCGTAAATACGTCCATGTAGGCTCCGAGCGCGACGTCCTGTCGCGCACGGTCTCGAAAGCAGTCCGCCGCTCGCAGACCGCGCAGCACTCGAGAGCTATGCGGCGTTGCTGACCAGTTCTGAGGCAGGCTGCGGGCTGCTGAGGTCGGGCTCGCCGAGCTTGTCCAGGATCACCCGGCGTACTGCCTCGCGCAGTAGAACCGCTGCGTCCCGATCCTCGGTCTCGGCGCGCAGGGCCACCAGAACCTCGACGGTGATGGTCGTCGGTGTCGGCACGATCCGGTTCCACGCCAGCGCCTGGCGGGCGCCCTTGACGACGACCGGCGCCACCGCGCAGCCCGCACGCACCGCGGTCGCAAAGGCTCCGGTATGAAAGCGCAGCAGTCCCGTCTGCTTCGAGAACGTGCCTTCGGGGAAAAAGACAAAGGACTGCCCGTTGCTCGCCCGGCGCAGCATGCGCCGCGCATCCATCGCACCCTTGTGGCGATTGACGCGGTCGACGAACTCGGAGCCGATCCGGCGCAACAACAGGCTCGCCAGCGGCACCCGGTCCATCTCCCTCTTGATCACGAACCCGAAGCGCGAGGGCAGGGCGGCGATCAGGATCACCCCGTCCAGGTAGCTCGTGTGGTTGGCGACCACCACGCAGCTCTCGGGCGGAAGCTGCCCGATCCCGGCCACGCGCAGGCGCATCCCGGCCGCCCGCAGGAACGTACGTGCCGTAAAGCGTGCAATGTGTCGGCGCCGCTCGACCCCCGGCACGACGATCATGCCCAGCAGCGCCAGCACCGACAGGAAGACGAACGTCGTCCAGGTGTACAGGCCATACAGGATGCGAAGGGGAAGTCGGATCGGTGTGAGCACGGGGGGCAATAGACCTGAGGAGCAGCGACGAGAACAGCGTCTCAGTAGGCTTTTCGTGAACTGGTTCTCTTTATGTTAATAGACGAGATGATCTGTGAATGTAATCACGCCTGAGGGGGTACCCCCTCCGCATACTCGGCGCCAATTTTGCGTGACGGCGCAAACGCTTGCACATCAGCGTCCGGGCGCCGCAGACGGTGGATGGTTACCCCCTAGATGAGCTCAGCAGTCAAGAACTCCTTGTACGTCAAGCCTGCATCGACCGCACAGGGCGCAGAGGCGCCGGACCCGGTCGTGAACCGCTTTCTGGATGCAGTCTGGATGGAGCGGGGCCTGTCCGCAAACACGCTGGCGGCCTACCGGGCCGATCTCACCGCGCTGGGCCGCTGGCTCGAGCAGCGCGACATCCCGATCGTCAAGACTTCGCGCAACGACCTGCTCGGCTTCATCGCCTGGCGCGTCGAGGCGGGCGCCCGTCCCCGGTCCACGGCCCGGCAGCTGTCGAGCTTCCGCCGCTTCTTCCGCTACCTGGTGCGCGAAGGAATCGTGCGTGATGACCCGACGGCGCAGATCGCGATGCCGAAGATCGGCCGCTCGCTGCCCAAGTCGCTCACCGAGGACGAAGTCGAGTCGCTACTGACGGCCCCGGCCGTCACCGATCCGCTCGGCCACCGCGACCGCACCATGCTGGAGGTGCTCTACGCCACCGGCCTGCGCGTGTCGGAGCTCGTGAACCTCAAGCACAACCAGGTGAACCTCAACCAGGGTGTGCTGCGCATCGTCGGCAAGGGCAATCGCGAGCGCCTGATCCCGCTCGGCGAGGAGGCGGTGCGCTGGCTGCAGCAATTCATCCGGCGGGCCGCGCATGGAGATCCTGCTGGAGCGGCAGACCGACTTCCTGTTCCCCACGCGCCGCGGCGACAAGATGACGCGCCAGGCCTTCTGGCACATCATCAAACGCTATGCGCGCAAAGCCGGGGTGCAGAAAGAACTCTCACCGCACACCTTGCGGCACGCATTTGCCACGCACCTGCTCAACCACGGCGCCGACCTGCGCGTGGTGCAGATGCTGCTCGGACACAGCGACCTGTCGACGACCCAGATCTACACGCACGTGGCGCGCGAGCGCATGAAAGAGCTGCACTCCCAGCATCATCCTCGCGGGTGAGGCTGCGGCGCCTGCCCGCCGATCTCCGCGGCCCTGCATTTCCCTGCATTCGCGCCAGATAGACCGACTCCTGCCTGATCCCCTGCGCCTGCTACACTCCGCGCCGCTCACCTGAACCAAGCACCGGTCCCCGGGTCGAAGTTGCACACGATCCGCAGCGGAGTCTGATCGATGTCCAAGCTGATGGTGGTTGTTTCCCTGTTCGCCCTGGCTGGCACGGGCACGCTCGCGTGGGCCGGCAGCGCGCCGCAGCCCGATGTGGACCCGCGCGTGGAAATCGCCAGGAAGCTCGGCGCGAAACCCGAGGACATCCGCCCCTCGCAGATCGAGGGCATCTACGAGTATTCGCAGGGCACCGACATCGGCTACGTCACCGCGGACGGCCGCTATTTCTTCGGTGGGGACCTGTTCGAAATCGACACGCGGCGCAACCTCACCGACGCGCGGCGCAGCGCGGCGCGGCAGAGGCTCCTCGAGGCCGTGCCGGAAAGCGAGATGATCGTGTTCTCGCCGGCCACTCCCAAGTACACCATCACTGTGTTCACCGACATCGACTGCGGCTATTGCCGCAAGCTGCACAGCCAGATCGGCGAGCTGAACAACATGGGCGTGCGCGTGCGCTACATGTTCTATCCGCGCAACGGCCCGGGCACGGCGGGGTGGAAGGCTGCGGAATCGGTGTGGTGCTCCAAGAACCGCAACGACGCGCTCACCCGGGCCAAGAAGGGTGAGTTGATCCAATCGGAAAAATGTGGCGCTACGCCGATGGCGCGCCAGTACAAGCTGGGCGAGGAGCTCGGCATGCACGGTACGCCGGGGATCTTCACGGCGAAAGGAACCTACATTACCGGCTACCTGCCGCCCGCGAAGCTCCTCCAGGAGCTCATGGCCGAGAATCCCTGAAGCTCAGCGCTCCAGCAGCTTGAGCTTGTCCGGCTTGCCTTCCCATTCCTTGGCGTCGGGCGGGGCGGCCTTCTTCTCGGTGATCACCGGCCACTGACGCGCCAGCTCGACGTTGAGCGCCTTGAAATGCTCCTGGCCCTCGGGCAGCTCCTCCTCGGAGAAAATCGCTTCCACCGGGCATTCGGGCTCGCACAGCGTGCAGTCGATGCACTCGTCCGGATCGATGGCGAGGAAATTCGGGCCCTTCGTGGAAGCAGTCCACGGGGCACACTTCGACGCAATCCATGTACTTGCACTTGATGCAGTTTTCGGTAACGACGAACGCCATCTTCGCACTCGAGCCTTGAATTCACCGCGCCGGACTTCGGGCGCATATTCTGCCACAGCGCGCCGTTGAAGGCGCCGCGCGACGCCGCGTTCAGTGCCGGGCGCGGCCGCGATCGATTTCGGTGATGTGCAGCTCCTCGCGGCCCGCTGCGCGATCCTCCAGGTAGCGGCGCAGGGTGAACTCGCCGCTGGCGAAGGCGATCTCAGGCCACGGAATGTCTTTCTCTTCCACCAGCATGCACTCGAGGCTTTCCGGCCCCACCCCGAAGCTTCCGTCCACGAGCCGGGCGCGGAACATGACGTGGACCTGGTGAGCGTGGGTGACGTGGGCAATGGCCAGCAGCGAGCCGATTTCCACCCGCGCAAGAGCCTCTTCCATGGATTCGCGCGCCGCGGCGGCCATGAGCGTTTCGCCGTTTTCCATGAAGCCGGCCGGCACGGTCCAGAAACCCCGGCGGGGCTCGATCGCGCGGCGGCACAGCAGGATCCGGCCCTCCCATTCGGGCACGCAGCCCACGACCAGCCGGGGATTCTGGTAGTGAATGGCCCCGCAGGCATCGCAGACGTAACGGGGCAGGTGATCCCCGGGCGGAATCCGCAGGACCACCGGGCTGCCGCATTCGCTGCAGAATTTCACCCGCGTTACTCCGACAAGAAAATGATGGTGCCGGTGGAGGGAATCGAACCCACACTCTGTTGCCAGAATCGGATTTTGAGTCCGACGCGTCTACCAGTTCCGCCACACCGGCTCGCAGGAAACCGCGCAGCGCAGGCCGCCCGGCTCCAGGGGGCGGGAAGTATAGAGATTCGACCCGCGGCGTGCGACGTTTTGCCGCAGCCGCGCATCCTTGGAAAGCGATGACCGCCCCATGACCGATGCCGACGGGAAGCGCCAGCCGATGACCCGATTGCCCGACATAGCGTTCGACCCCGGCGTGCTCGAGGACGCCCGCGCCGGTGATGCCGGCGCCCAGTCGCGGCTGTATCGCGCTTTCGCGGGCGCCACCTATGCCTTGATCCGGCGCTTCGTGCCGCGCAAGGCGGTCGCTGACGACCTGTTCCAGGACACGTTTGTCGAGGTATTCCAGAGCTTGCGGCGCTTCCGCGGCGAGGCGCCGCTCGGAGCGTGGATCCGGCGCATCGCGGTGAGCAAGTGCCTCATGTACCTGCGCTCACCCTGGCATCGGAGCCTGCTGTGGCTCGATGGCCAGGCCGATGCGGAAGGTCCACGCGAAACGGTCCGCGATCTCGGCATCCAGCTCGAGCCCGACCACGGCGCGCAGCTCGATCTCGAATCCGCATTGGGACGACTCTCGGCCACTGCACGCGCGGTGGTCTGGCTTTACGACGTCGAGGGGTACACGCACGAGGAGATCGCGGCGCTGTACGGCAAGACCCAGAGCTTTTCCAAGTCGCAGCTCATGCGCGCGCACCTGCGCCTGCGCGAGCTGCTGGATGAACCGAGCGAGAGTGCATCATGCATGCCAGTTTCGACGAGCTTTTGAGGCTGCGGGACGATCGCCCCGGGGACGCGGCGCTCGTGGCACACGTGCGCAGCTGCGCCGAATGCGGCGAACAGCTCGTGCAGCTGCAGAACCGTACCGATCTCCAGCGCCGGCTGCCGGGCCACGGTCCGGCACCAGACCGCTGGAGTGAAATCCAGGCCGCGTTGGCCGCGCCGCCGATGGCGGCCTCGCCCGCGAGGCCGCGGCCGAGCTGGTGGGTGCCAGCCGCGAGCGCCGCCGCGGTGGTCATCGCGGTTCTCGTGACGCTTCAGCCCCACGGCAGCACGAGCCCTGGCCCTGAGGGCGGCATTGATCAGCCCACGGCGGCCGCGACCGGAACCAGCGTCGTGCCGGCGGCGTCATCCGCGAACCAAGCGGGACTGATCGAGGAATCGCAGCGGCTCGAACATCTGCTCGCCGCGTTCTCCGAGGCGCCGCGCGTCACGCGGGCCGGCACTGCGCTCACCGTCGCCGATCTCGAGGACCGGATCCAGTGGGTGGATTACCGGCTCAATCTCGGCGCGGAGGCGGGCCTCGATCCCAATCAAGCCCGGCGGCTCTGGCGCGAACGCGTCGATCTGCTCAATTCACTGGTCGCCGTGCGCTACGCCGAGTCGCGGACCATGGCGTTCTGACGGCAACGGCATTCACTGGAGATTTCCATGCAACTGAAGCGATTCCACCTCCTGTCCTGCGCCGTGCTCGCGCTGGGGCTTGTGTCCCTCGCGCTGGGGCTTGTGTCCCCTGGGTTCGCCGCCGACGAGCCGAAGCCGAAGTCGGACGCAGAGATCGAGGCCAAGCTCGAAGCAGCGCGCGAACGGCTGGAAGCCGCGGCGCGCGAAGTCGCCGAGCTGAGCGGTGAGCTCACCGGCCCGGTGATGCACGATTTCATGATCCGGCGGCACGAGCCGCGCGCGGTCCTCGGCGTGAACCTCGCCGGGCGCGAGGAACAGTCGAAGGATGGCGTACGCATCGAGAGCGTGACGCCGGGCGGTCCCGCGAGCGAGGCCGGCCTCAAGGCGGGCGACGTGCTGGTGTCCGTGGACGGCAAGACCCTGCGCAAGCCGAACGGCGAGTCCAGTGCCGGCGCGTTGATCGGCCACATGCGCGGCGTCAAGCCGGGCGACAAGGTGAAGCTCGAGTATCAGCGCGACGGCAAGACGCAACAGGCGGAAGTGACCGCCGAGGCGATGGACATGAGGCGCTTCATGATGCGCCCGAACGGTCAACGCTTCGAAATGACGGCGCCAGTCGCGGGGGTGGTGGCGATGCCGCCCATGCCGCCGATGGGCGACATGCCCTTCACGATGGCGTTTCGCGGATTTCCGGGGCACGGATTGCACGACATGGAGCTGATCACGCTCACCCCGAAGCTCGGTCACTACTTCGGCACCGAGAAAGGCGTGCTGGTGGTGCGTCCGCCGCGCGACTCCGAGCTCAAGCTCGAGGAGGGCGACGTCATCGTCGACATCGACGGCCGCGCGCCGCAGAGCGGCGGGCACGCGATGCGCATCCTGCGCTCCTACCAGCCGGGCGAGAAGGTCAACATCAACGTGCTGCGCAATCGCAAGAGCGTGAAGCTGACGTACACGATGCCCAAGGGCGAGGGCGATGCCAACGTGTGGTTCGGTGAGCCGCAGTTCGAACGGCGCGTCATCGAGCCGCTCGTCGAGCCGGCGCCCGGCGCCGAGGGAACCTAGCCAGCCCGGACCCAGCCGACTCTGCCGGAGCGGCATATTGGCGGCGCTTGGGCGCGCCGTCATGCTTGCAAATAGGCCGGCTCCGGCAGCTTTCTTTCTCGCGCGCGAGACAAGGGAAGCTGAAGGTTTTCCGCTAAGATTTGCGGCCCATGCGCCGCGAAGACTTCCGTTACGATCTGCCGCCTGAGCTGATTGCGCAGCGGCCCCTGCCCGTGCGCAGCGCGAGTCGCCTGCTGGTGCTCGACGGGCGCGATGGTTCGATGCGGGATCTGCGGTTCAGCGATCTGCCCTCGTTGCTGCGTCCCGGCGATCTGCTGGTCTTCAACGACACGCGCGTCGTCAAGGCGCGCCTCTTCGGACAGAAATCCACCGGCGGTCGCGTCGAGCTCCTGCTCGAGCGGTTGCTGGAGGAGCGGCGCGCGCTGTTCCAGGCGCGTGCCAGCAAGCCGCTGCGCGCCGATTCGCAGATCGTGCTCAACGGTGGGGGCATGGCGCGCGTGGTCGCGCGGCACGAGGACCTCTTCGAGTTGAAGTTCGACGAACCCGTGCTCGACTATCTCGCCAGGCACGGCGATCTGCCGCTGCCGCCGTACATCACGCGCGCTCCGGACGCGACGGACGCGGAGCGGTACCAGACCGTGCTCGCGCGCGTCGACGGCGCCGTCGCGGCGCCAACCGCGGGGCTGCATTTCGACGCAGCCACGTTCGCGGCTCTTGAACGCGCCGGGGTCAACCACACGCTGGTCACCTTGCACGTCGGCGCGGGGACGTTCCAGCCCGTGCGCGTCGACGATCTCGACCAGCACCGGATGCACGCCGAATGGATCGAAGTGAGCGACACGACCTGCGCGGCGCACGCCACCACCCGGGCGGCGGGCGGCCGCGTCGTCGCCGTGGGGACGACGGTGGTGCGTGCACTGGAAAGCGCATATCGGGACGGCGCGGTGCAGCCATTTCGCGGCGAGACGCGGCTCTTCATCCAGCCGGGCTACCGGTTTCGCACCGTCGATGCGCTGGTCAGCAACTTTCACCTGCCGGAATCGACGCTCCTCATGCTGGTCAGCGCTTTCGCGGGCCTGCCGCAGGTACTTGCGGCGTATCGTCACGCGGTGCGCGAACGCTACCGGTTTTTCAGCTACGGTGACGCGATGTTCGTCCTTCCCACGGCGCACGCCGCATGAAGTTCGCCGTGATTGCGACGGACGGCGCCGCGCGTCGCGGATGCCTCGAATTCTCGCGCGGCCGCGTGGAGACGCCTGCCTTCATGCCGGTAGGAACCTACGGCACGGTGAAGGCGATGACGCCCGAGGAGCTCGCCGCCGACGGGACGCAGATCATCCTGGGCAATACCTTCCACCTCATGCTGCGCCCGGGCACCGAAGTGATTCGTGCGCACGGCGGCCTGCACGGCTTCATGCACTGGCAGGGTCCGATCCTCACCGACTCGGGCGGCTTCCAGGTCTTCAGCCTCGCGAGCCTGCGCAAGCTCACGGAGGAGGGCGTGCGCTTTCGGTCGCCGGTCGACGGCAGCGAGGTGTTCCTGACGCCCGAGGCCGCGATGCAGGTGCAGCGCGATCTGGCGGCGGATATCGCGATGGTGTTCGACGAGTGCACGCCGTATCCGGCCAGCGAGCAGGGAGCCCGCGACTCCATGGAACTGTCGCTGCGGTGGGCGCGACGCAGTCATGACGCTTACCATGCCCAGTCGCCGCCCGGCACGCTGTTCGGCATCGTCCAGGGCGGACTGTTCCGAGCCGCTGCGCCGCGCGTCGCTGGAGGGCCTTCGCCAGATCGGCTTCGACGGCTATGCGATCGGCGGGCTCGCTGTCGGCGAGCCGGAAGAGGAACGCCTGCGCGTGCTCGAGCAGACCGTGCCCCACGCTGCCGGCCGACCGTCCGCGCTACCTGATGGGTGTCGGCCGCCCGGAGGACATCGTTGCCGCGGTGCGCCGCGGCATCGACATGTTCGATTGCGTGATGCCGACGCGGCACGCGCGCAACGGCCACCTGTTCACATCCGCAGGCGTGATCAACATTCGCAACTCGGCGCACCAGTCCGATACGCGCCCGCCGGACGAGGCCTGCGCCTGCTATACCTGTCGCAACTACAGCCGAGCCTATCTGCGCCACCTGGACCGCGCCGGCGAGATCCTCGGTTCGCGCCTCAACACGATTCACAACCTCTATTTCTACCAGGAGCTGATGCGCGGCCTGCGCGCCGCAATCGAGCGCGGCGAGCTGGAATCCTTTGCCGGCCGCTACGTCGCGGCTGCGAAGCAAGGCGCCGACGCTTCTGTATAATACCGCGCTCTTTTGGCCCCCCGGTTGTAGCAGCTTGATCCACAAGCCCGGGCGGCCATGGCGAAGGGGACCACGGCCATGAACTTCTTCATCGAAAACGCCTACGCGCAAGGTGCTGTCTCGCAGGGCAACCCGCTCAATTTCGTGCTGTTGATGGGGCTGTTCTTCGTCATTTTCTATTTCATGCTGATCCGCCCGCAGAGCAAGCGCGCCAAGGAACACCGGGCCATGCTCGCGGCGCTCGCTGCCGGCGACGAAGTCGTCACCAGCGGCGGCATCCTCGGCAAGGTCATCGAGGTCGGCGACAATTTCGTCACCGTCGAGGTCGCCGACGGCGTGCGGCTCAAGGTCCAGAAGGCACAGATCCAAGGGGTGATGCCCAAGGGCACGGTCAAGGCTTCCTGAGCGCAAAGGCCTCCTCAAGATGACGCAATTCCCGCGCTGGAAGTCGATCGTCGTGCTCTCGGCCCTGGTGTTCGGGCTGGTGTTCGCCGTACCGAACCTGTTCCGCAACGATCCGGCGCTGCAGCTCGCGCGCCGCGCCTACGAGCCGGTCACTGCCGAGCAGCAGCAGTCGATCACCACGTTCCTGCGCGGCAAGCAGGTGGATTTCGCCGACAGTTTCATCCAGGAAGGCCGCCTCACGGTCCGTTTCGATACGGTGCCGGAACAGCTCAAGGCGCGCGACTTGCTGGAAGAGGAGATGGGCGAGCGCTTCGTGATCGCGTTGACGACGACGACGCGCGCGCCGAGCTGGTTCCGCACCGTCGGGCTCAAGCCGATGAATCTCGGCCTGGATCTGCGCGGCGGCCTGTACCTTCTCTACCAGGTCGACGTCGAAGGCGCCGTGAAACAGTTGCTCGAACGCCTCGAGCAGGAGTTCCGCCGCACGCTGCGCGATGCGCGCATTCCCTACGCGACCGTCGAGGGTTTGAGGCAGGCCGCGCCCGCGGTCCAGGGCCGCGGACCTGCGGAAGTGCGCATCGTGTTGCGCGACCCGGCGCACCTGGAGCAGGCGCGCGCGGCGCTGGCGAAGTCCAATCCGGACGTCACCTTCGAAGTGAACCAGAGCTCATCGCAGCCGACGATCATCGCCAGGCTCTCGCCGACCCAGATCAAGGAGCGGCAGGACTACGCCATCCAGCAGAACATCACCACGCTGCGCAACCGCGTCAACGAGCTGGGCGTCTCCGAGCCGATCGTGCAGCGGCAGGGCGTGGATCGCATCAACGTGCAGCTGCCCGGGGTGCAGAATTCCGCGCAGGTGAAGGACATCCTCGGCAAGACCGCGACCCTGGAGTTCCGGCTCGCCGATACCACCAACAGCCCCTTCGAAGCGCAGCAGCGCGGCCATGCGCCGCTCGGCACCAGGCTCTACAAGGATCGCGAGGGCCAGCCGGTGCTGCTCAAGCGCGATGTCATCGTCACGGGCGACCAGCTCACCGATGCCACGCACGGCGTCACGCAGGATGGGCCGACAGTCTTCGTCAAGCTCGACGCCCGCGGCGCGGCGGAGATGCTCAAGACCACGCAGCAGAACCTCAACCGGCCGATGGCGGTGGTGTTCATCGAGAAGGTGCGGCGCCAGGTCGAGCGCGACGGCCAGAAGGTCGACGTCGACGTGACCGAAGAGCAGGTGATCAGCGTCGCCACCATCCGCGGCGTGTTCTCCAACAGCTTCCAGATCACGGGCGTGAAACTCGCCGAGGCCAGCAACCTTGCGCTGCTGCTGCGCGCCGGCTCGCTGGCCGCCCCGCTTTATTCAATCGAGGAGCGCGCCATCGGTCCGAGCCTGGGCCTGGAGAACATCAAGAAGGGCATCATGGCGCTGGCGGTCGGGAGCCTGCTGCTGTTCGCCTTCATGGTGGTCTACTACAAGGCCTTCGGCCTGATCGCCGACGTGGTCCTCACGTTCAACGTGGTGCTGCTGGTCGCGCTGCTCACCCTGTTGCAGGCGGCGCTCACCCTGCCGGGCATCGCCGGCATCGTGCTCACGGTCGCGATGGCCGTGGACGCGAACATCCTGATCTACGAACGCATACGCGAGGAACTGCGCAACGGAAACTCGCCGCTCGCGTCGATCGAGGCCGGGTTCGACAAGGCCTTTTCGGCGATCGCCGATTCCAACGTCACCGTGCTGATCGCGAGCGTCGTGCTGTTCGTGTTCGGCACCGGCCCGATCAAGGGATTCGCCGTCACACTGTTTCTCGGCATGCTCACCACCCTCTTCACGGCGATCCTCGGCAGCCGCGCGCATCATTCAACTCGTGTACGGCCGCCGCGGGCGCGTGCAGGGACTCTCGATCTAGCGCGCGGCGGAGTCAACGATGGAGTTCTTCACACAAAAGCCGCAAATCCGCTTCATGGCCACCCGCAAGTGGTGGTACGCGCTGTCGGGCGTCTTCATGGCCGCATCGTTCGTGGCGCTGTGGAAGCCGGGGCTCAACTACGGCATCGACTTCACCGGCGGCATCGCGATCGAAGTGGCTTTCCCCAGCGCACCGGATCTCGACAAGGTCCGTGACGCGGTGACCAGGACCGGGTTTCGCGACGCGCAGGTGCAGAACTTCGGCACCTCGCGCGACGTGATGATCCGTCTCGAGCCGCGCGACCGGCGTGAGCGGCACGGCGATCGGCAACCAGGTCATCGACGCGCTCAAGGAGGTCGATCCGCGCGTCGAGCTGCGCCGCGTCGACGTTGTGGGTCCGCAGGTGGGCGAGGAGCTGCGCAACAAGGGCTACGTCGCCACTCTGTTCACTTTCTTGTTCATCCTCGCCTACATCGCGCTGCGGTTTCAGTGGAAGCTCGGCGTCGGCGCGATCCTGGCGGCCATGCACACTCCGGTCGTGATCCTCGGTTTCTTCGCGGCCACGCAGATGACTTTCGACCTCACCGTGCTGGCCGCGGTGCTGGCGGTGGTCGGCTATCAGATCAACGACACCGTCGTGGTCTTCGACCGCGCGCGCGAGCGCTTTCCGCTCATGCGCAACGCCAAGCCCCCCGAAGTGCTGGATGCCGCGATCAACGAAACGCTGTCGCGCACCGTGATCACCAGCGTCGCGACCATGGTCGTCGTGGCGGCGCTGCTGGTGCTGGGCGGCGAGACGCTGCGCGGGTTTTCCACCGCGATTCTCATCGGCGTGGTCGTGGGCACCTATTCGTCCATCTACATCGCCAGCGCCTCGGCGCTGGACCTGGGCCTCACCGCGAGCAACCTGATGTCGGTGCGCGAGAAACGCGCGCCGGTCGACGACCTGCCGTGACGCCCGCGGCGCGATGATCTCCGTCGTCTGGGTCGGATTCTTCGCGCTGTTCCTGGCGCTGCTCTGGCTCGATCTCGGCGTCCTGCACCGCGAGTCGGAAACCCTCAGCGTCCCGCAGGCGCTGAAGGCGACAGTCGGCTGGGTGCTCGTCGCGCTCGGTTTCGCTGCAGTCGTCTACGGTCTATACGAGTACCACTGGTTCGGCTGGGCGCCCGCCGCCACGGGCGGGCCCGAAGTCATCGCGTCCGGTCGCGACGCACTGGTCGCGTTCGTCACCGGCTACCTGCTCGAATGGTCGCTGTCGGTCGACAACATCTTCGTCATCGCGCTGATCTTCGCGTACCTGCGCGTTCCGGCCGCCTACCAGTACCGCGTGCTCTTCTGGGGAATCGTCGGCGCGATCCTGCTGCGCGGCGCGATGATCGGCGCCGGCATCGGGCTGATCCACGCCTTCGACTGGATGTTCTACGTGTTCGGCGCGATCCTGATCGTCTCCGCCGCGCGCATGCTCAAGAGCGACGAGGATCAGTACGACCCGGGCAGGAGCCTGATGGTGCGCGCGGTGCGCCAGCTCATCCCGGTGAGCGAGCAGCTCGACGGACAGAATTTCTTCACGCGCATCGGCGGCCGGCTCACCGCCACGCCGCTCCTGGTCGCGCTGGTACTGGTGGACATCGCCGACGTGGTGTTCGCGGTGGATTCGATTCCCGCCATTCTCGCGGTGACCCAGGATCCCTTCCTGGTGTTCACTTCCAACGCTTTCGCGATCCTCGGCCTGCGCGCGATGTACTTCGCGATCGCCGGGCTCATGGAGCAGTTCCGCTACCTCAAGTACTCGCTCGTGTTCATCCTCGCTTTCGTCGGCGTCAAGATGATGCTGGCGCTGCACTACCACATCCCGAACATCGCCTCGCTCGCGGTGATCGTCGTGCTGCTCGGCATCGGGATGGTCGCGTCGATGTGGATCAAGCCGCGGCCGGTGGAAGCGCGCGAGGCGGAGCCGCCGGCTACCGGCGAGCGCGACGATGTGCCTTGACGTTTTCGGCGCGGGCTCTTCCCGCGCGCCTTGCAAAAACGCCGTGAATCCATCCCTGGAGGCTCCGCGTCGGCATCCTGCCTCCGACGGTTTTGCAAGGCGCGCGGGAAGAGCCCGCGCCGAAAACGTCGAGGCGTACGTCTAAGTCGGCGATCGCGCGGGCGTCCCGGCTCCGCCCTGCGGTGCCTGCCCCTTGCGCAGCACACTGTTGCGATAGCCGTACCCGAAATAGAGCAGTATGCCGAGCGCCGTCCAGATGATGAGCCGCCACCAGGTGCCCTGCGGCAACGAATAAGCCATCACTCCGCAGAAGAATATGCCGAGCGGCGCTGTCACCCAGACGAGCGGAGCCATGAAGGGTCGCGGAACATCGGGGCGCTTGACTCGCAGGATCAGGATGCCGAGGCACACGACGATGAACGCGATCAGCGTGCCGATGGAGACGAGCTCGCCGAGAACGCCCACCGGGAACAGACCGCCGACCACGGCTGCGAATACTCCCGTGACGAGAGTCGCCACGTAGGGAGTCTTGAACTTCGGGTGCACGCGTCCCATCGCCTGAAACAACAGGCCGTCACGCGACATCGACAGGAAGATGCGCGCTTGCGCCAGGCTCATGACCAGGACCACTGAAGTGATGCCCGCGATCGCGCCCACCAGGACGAGAGGCACCAGCCAGTTGAGTCCCGGGTGCGCCATCAGCGCGACGGCGACCGGGGCCGCGTCGTTGAGCTGCGGGTACGGGACCATTCCGGTGAGTACCGCTGCCATCAGGATGTACAGCACCGTACAGATGATGAGGCTCGCGATGATCCCGATGGGCATGTCGCGCGCCGGATTCTTCGCCTCCTGGGCCGCGCAGGAAACGGCGTCGAAACCGATATAGGCAAAGAAGATGATTCCGGACGCGCGCAGTATCCCCGATACGCCGTATTGGCCGGGGCCCGTGTTCTCGGGAATGAACGGCGTCCAGTTGTCAGGGTTCACGTAGAAAATGCCGAAGCCGATCACCAGAATGATGACGCCGACCTTGATCGCGACGATGATCGAGTTGACGAAGGAGGACTGCGTGATGCCGACGTAACAGATGGTCGTGACGACGGCGACGATGAACACGGCCGGCAGATTGAGCAGGGCGCCGGTCGTGATGATCGTGATCCCGTCGGCCGCGACGTTGAGAGGCGCGGAAGTGAGCGCGGCCGGCAGGAAATTGATGTCGAAGTGATCGAGGAGCTTGACCAGGTATCGCGACCACCCGACGGAAACCGTCGAGACGGCGAACATGTACTCGAGGACCAGGTTCCACCCGACGAACCAGGCGATGAATTCCCCGAGCGTGGCGTAGCTGTACGCGTACGCACTGCCTGCGACCGGAACCATGGCGGCAAATTCGGCGTAGCACAGCGCCGCGAACCCGCATCCCAGGGCGGCGATGATGAACGAGAGGACGATGGCGGGGCCGGCATGCTGCGCCGCTGCCAGGCCGGTGAGCACGAAAATACCCGTGCCGATGATGCCGCCGATGCCGAGCGCGGTGAGCGCCACGGGCCCGAGCGACTTCTTCAACGGATTGGCGCCGTACTCGGCGAGGAGCTGCGCCACGGGTTTGGTCGCGAAGATGCCTTTTTCTTGCATGTAGGTTCCCCCTCTCGCGGCGGACTCTACACAAGCACCTCTTCGATTGCGAGCTGACGGGCTGTTCCGGCGAGGCTGTCTCTCCCGGACCTACCCACATTTCGCGAAACGCAACTGGCCCTCAGTGCGCCTTCGGGCGCTGCAGTTCGCGGGGTTCGTCAGCGACCGGCAGATGTATCCAAGAGGGACGGCGAAATGTGGATAAGTCTGGATAAGTCCGGGAGAGACAGCCTCGCCGGAGCTGGTGCCGTCAGGGTTCGACCGGCAGCTGCTTGGGACGAGACGCTCTGCGCGAACGTCGTCCGCGCGATGGGAGGGAGCACATATCGCACCGAAGAACTAACGGGATGACGGGCTGGGCCGGGAGGAGCTCGCCATCCACAGAAGCTTCTTTCTGCGCGACCATCTCTCCCCGACTTATCCACATTTCCCCGTCACTCTTGGATACACCCGCCTTCAGGTGAGGTACCCCGCGAACTGCAGCGCCCGAAGGCACGATGCCGGGCGGTTGCGTTTCGGGAAATGTGGGTAAGTCGGGGAGAGGTGGGTGCGCAGGAAAAGGGTCCTCTGAGAATGAGCGAGCACCCGCCCGGCTCGATCGCGTCACTCCCGAAGTCCTTCAGGTATGTGCGGTCCCAACGCCTCGACCATCGCGGCGTAGACTTTGGGATTGCCGGCGATGATGTTCCCGCCCTGCTTGTACTCTCCGCCCGTGAGCGTTCCGATGTGCCCGCCCGCTTCCTGGATGAGCAGCGTTCCTGCGGCGGTGTCCCAGGGGCTGAGGCCGATTTCCCAGAAGCCATCCAAGCGCCCGGCGGCGACATAAGCGAGATCGAGCGCGGCCGCGCCCGGACGGCGTATACCCGCTGCCCCAGCCATCACGGTCCTCATCATCTGCAGGTACGCTTCCAGCCAGCGCGTGTTGGAGCGGTAGGGGAAACCAGTGCCGATGAGCGCGCCTTCGAGCCCGGGCTGACGGCTGACGCGGATGCGCCGGCCTTCGAGCAGCGCGCCATCACCGCGCGAGGCGGTGAACAGCTCCTGGCGCATCGGATCGTAGACCACCGCGTGCGCCAGGCGTCCGCGCTGCTCGAGCGCAATCGATACCGCAAACGTCGGAAAGCCGTGCAGGAAGTTGGTGGTGCCGTCGAGCGGATCGATGATCCAGAGGTTCTCGCTTTCGCCGCTGCGCCCGCTCTCTTCGGCAAGGAAGGCATGATCCGGATGCGCCCGCCGGATGCTGGTGATGATCTCGGCTTCGGCCGCGCGGTCGATCTCGGTGACGAAGTCGTTGCGGCCCTTGGTGGCGACCTGGATCGAATCCAGGCGCGGCAGGCTGCGCACGATCAGATCGCCGGCGCGGCGCGCGGCGCGCACCGCGATATTGAGCAGGGGTTGCATGACCGGATCCGTGGAACGTGGCGCGAAGCGGCCGCCGAGAGAATATGACTAGAATAGCAGAGGCAGCCTTCACCAGCCCTGCGACGTGATACCCATTCGCATCGTCCTCGTCGACACCACGCACCCCGGCAACATCGGGGCGGTGGCGCGCGCCATGAAGAACATGGCGCTTCAGGACCTGGTGCTGGTACGTCCGTCCGCCTTCCCGAGCGAGGAGGCAACGGCGCGGGCGTCGAGTGCGGGCGATCTGTTGCTGCGCGCCAGGGTCAGCGACAGTGTCGAGGCGGCGATTGCCGACTGCGGCTTCGTCATCGGTTGCACGGTGCGCGAGCGCGTCCAGCATTGGCAAGTCCTCGAGCCGCGCGCAGCCGCCGCCCGCATCATCGCCGAGAGCATCAGCCGCCCCGTGGCGGTATTGTTCGGCGCGGAGCGCATCGGGCTCACCAACGAGGAATTGGCGCGCTGTCACTGCCTGCTGCGCATTCCGGCGAACCCGGAATACGAATCGCTCAATCTCGCCATGGCGGTGCAGATCGTCTGCTACGAGCTGTTCGTGGCATGCGGCGCGTCGTTGCCGCGCGCCGAGCGCGCGGTGCCTCTGGCGAGCGCCGCGGAGATGCAGCGGCTGTACGAGCATCTGGACGAAGTGATGAAGGAAGTCGATTTCACCGACCGGACCCAGGCGGGTGTGCATCTCATGGGACGACTACAGCGCTTGTTCAATCGCGCCGAGCTCGACGAGAACGAAGTGAACATCCTGCGCGGACTGCTGACCGCGATTCAGGGCAAACGGCGCACCGCCGGCAGCCGCTCGGCAGGCGGTGGCGCATGAGCGTGCTGGTCGATCCCGTGCCGGCCGTCTCCCGGTCGCGCGCGGTGTACATGGACTATGCGGCCACCACGCCCGTGGATCCGCGCGTGGCCGCGGCCATGGCCGAGTGCCTCACGATCGAGGGGTGCTTTGGCAACGCCTCGTCGACCGGTCACGCATTCGGCTCGGCAGCACGCGCGTGTGTCGAGAAGGCGCGCGCGCAGGTTGCGGCGCTCCTGCGTTGCGAACCTGCGGCAATCGTCTGGACTTCCGGCGCGACGGAGTCGGACAACCTCGCTGTCCTCGGCGCCGCGCGCTTCAACGCCCCGCTGAACCCGCACGGCGGAAAGCACATCGTGACCGCGCGCACCGAGCACAAGGCGGTCCTCGATCCGTGCAAGCAACTGGAGAAGGAGGGCTTTCGCGTCACTTACCTGAAGCCAGGTGCGGACGGCGCAGTCACTCCTGAGCAGGTGGCCGAGGTGCTCAGCCCCGACACCGTCCTGGTCTCGCTGATGCACGTCAACAACGAGATCGGGGTGATCCAGGACGTGGCGGCGGTCGGCCGGTTGTGCCGCGAGCGCGGCGTGCTGTTTCACGTCGATGCCGCGCAGAGCGCCGGCAAGCTCGCGCTCGATGTCGGCGCGATGAACATCGACCTGCTGGCGTTGACGGCACACAAGTTCTACGGCCCGAAGGGTGTGGGCGCGCTATATGTGCGGCGCAAACCGCGCGTCGGCTTGGCGCCGCTCATGTTCGGCGGCGGTCAGGAGTCGGGCCTGCGCTCCGGAACGCTCGCCACCCACCAGATCGTTGGCCTGGGCATGGCTGCGGCGATCGCCGCAGCCGAAATGCAGGACGACGCGCTGCGGCTGTCGTCGCTGCGCCAGCGCCTGTGGGATGGCCTGGCGACGCTGGGCGGAGTGCATCTCAACAGTCCGCTGGACTGTTCGATCCCCCACATTCTGAACGTCTCGTTCGAGGGCGTGGAAGGTGAAAGCCTGCTGTTCGGCCTGGAAGGTCTCGCGGTCTCGACGGGTTCGGCATGCAACTCCGCGACCCAGGAAGCGTCTTATGTGCTGCGCGCCCTGGGGCGCAGCGACGCGCTGGCGCAAGGCTCGCTGCGATTCAGCATGGGGCGCTTCACTACCCAGCAGGACATCGATCACGCGCTCGAGCGCGTTCGTGCCCAGGTCGGGCGTTTGCGCGCCCTGAGCCCAGTGTGACCAATAGTCCCGGGTGAGCAATAGTCCAGTTGAGCGCGGATTCGCCATGACGACAACCTCTGCCGACTACAGCCCGCTGGTGCGCGAGCTCTTCGAGCATCCGCGCGCCGCCGGCGTCCTGACGGACGCTGAGGGTGAAGTCGCGCAGGGCGAGGCGGGAACCGTGGCCAGCGGCGCATGGGTGCGCCTGCACCTGCGAATCGATCGCGGACGTGTGACGGAGGCCCGTTTCCAGGCCTACGGCTGCCCGCACACTCTGGCTGCGGCGGCCTGGCTCGCGGAGCACCTGCCGGGGCGATCGGTCGACGATCCGCTGCCTGAAGGGGTCGGCGGTCTCGCGACCCTCCTCGAGGTGCCGACCGCCAAGCTCGGACGGCTGCTGATCGTCGAGGATGCGCTCGGCGATGCGCTGCGGAGATGGCGTGAACGAGGTGTAGAATTCGTTCCGCCGGCCCACACATGAAGGTTTAGTCGAGGATTGCACTCACATCATGGCCATATCCCTCACTGAATCCGCTGCTCTGCGCGTGCGCTCGTTCCTCGAGTCGCGCGGCTCGGGTGTTGGTTTGCGTCTGGGGATCAAGAAAACCGGCTGCTCGGGCTTCGCCTACGTGGTGAACTACGCCGAGGCGGTGGGCCACGACGACGTAGTGTTCGAGCATCGCGGCGTCAAAGTCGTGGTGGACGCCGAGAGCCTGCCGTTCGTCGACGGTACCGAGGTCGATTTCGTCAAGCAGGGGCTCAACGAGGCCTTCCGTTTCCGCAACCCCAACGTGAAGGGCGAATGCGGATGCGGTGAGAGCTTCACCGTCTAGAGCGCGCTCCCGGCACGCCGCCGGCAGGCCATAAAGTCCTTTCGAGACACGGACTTCCGTGTGCCCCCTTCATTGCGGCGGGCCCTGCCCGCAGGTACACTTGCGCGCCCAAAGACAGCGGGGCGGCCGTGTGTCCGAAGGCACCGGAGCCGCCCGAGATCCGATTCACTCCTTACCCACCCAGAGGTCGTTCATGGCGCAGGAGCGCACGCTTTCGATCGTCAAGCCTGACGGTGTTCAGAAAAATCTCATCGGCGAGGTGTACCGCCGTTTCGAGAAGGCGGGTCTGCGCCTGGTCGGTGCCCGCATGATGCAGCTCAGCCTCGCGCAGGCCGAGGCCTTTTACGCGGTGCACCGCGAGCGCCCGTTCTACAAGGACCTGGTGCGCTACATGACCTCCGGCCCCGTGATGGTTCAGGTCCTGGAAGGTGAGAACGCGGTGGCGCGCAATCGCGAGATCATGGGCGCCACCGACCCGAAGAAGGCTGCCGCGGGCACGATCCGCGCGGACCTGGCCGCCAGCATCGAGGAGAACGTCGTGCACGGTTCGGACTCGCCCGAGACGGCGGCGCGCGAGATTGGCTTCTTCTTTGGCGAGACAGAGCTCTGTCCGCGCCCGCGCTGAACGCGCCCGCCACGGCCCGACTCCAACGTTGCAATGACCGCCACCTCCCCAGTCCGCGTCAACCTCCTCGGCCTGCCGCGCGCCGAGCTGGAGGCGTTTTTCACCGGGCTGGGCGAGAAGCCGTTTCGCGCCCGGCAGGTCATGAAGTGGATCTACAAGCAGGGCGTCGGCGATTTCGAGCAGATGACCGATCTGGCCAAGCCGCTGCGCGAGCGCCTGGCGCAGTGCGCCGAGATCGTCACGCCCGAGATCGCCCTCACCCAGGTCTCGGGGGACGGCACTCGCAAATGGCTCCTGAGCGTCGAAGGTAGACCAGTCGATCCTGCGGGAATGGAGGAAGGGCGAGCGCCTTCCGCGACCGTCGCGGACAGGATGTCCGCGTCGGAGCCCCCAGGGATGGGTTTACGGCGTTCGCGGAAGGCGCTCGCCCTTCCTCCATTCCCGCAGGCCATCGAGATGGTCTACATACCAGAGCCCGATCGCGGCACGCTCTGCATCTCGAGCCAGGTGGGATGCGCTCTCGACTGCACGTTCTGCTCGACGGCGCAACAGGGGTTCAACCGCAACCTCACCGCTGCCGAGATCGTCGGCCAGGTGTGGCTCGCCAATCGCGAGCTCGGGTGGAGTGCCGGCGAGAACCGGCCGGTCACCAACGTGGTGTTCATGGGCATGGGCGAGCCGCTCGCCAACTACCGCAACGTGCTGCCCTCGATGCAGATCATGCTCGACGATCTGGGTTTCGACCTGTCGCGGCGGCGCGTGACCCTGAGCACCTCCGGTCTCGTCCCGCAGATCCTGCGCATGTCCGAGGACTGCAACGTGGCGCTGGCGGTGTCGCTGCATGCGCCCAACGACGCGCTGCGCAACCAGCTGGTGCCGATCAACCGCAAGCATCCGATCCGCGAGCTGCTCGAGGCGTGCTGGCTCTACCTGGAGCGCCAGAACGGCCGCAGCATCACCTTCGAGTACGTGATGCTCGACGGCGTGAACGACTCCGAAACGCACGCGCGCGAGCTGGTCGAGCTGCTGCGCGGGCGCGAGGCGAAGGTGAATCTCATCCCGTTCAACCCGTTTCCGGGCACGCACTACCGGCGCTCGCGTCCGGAAGCGATCAGCCGTTTTCGCGACCTGCTCAACGCCAACGGCGTGATCGCAACCACGCGGCGCACCCGGGGCGATGACATCGACGCGGCCTGCGGGCAGCTGGTGGGCCGCGTGCATGACCGCACCACGGTGCGGCTCGGACAAAAACTGATCGGCGTGGCGGTGGAAGCATGAGAACAACAACCCTGATCGCTTCGCTGCTCCTCGCCGCTGCGGTGCTCGCGGCCTGCGCGACCACCGACGGCGAGGAAAGAGAGACCTCGCCGCGCGATGCGGCGGCCTACAACGTGCAGCTCGGCATTGCGTACCTGAAGCAGGGCAACGTGCAGGCGGCGCAAGAGAAGATCGAGCGCGCGCTGAAGCAGAATCCCAACAACCCGGACGTGCAGACGGCGGCGGCGCTGCTGTACGACCGCATGGGTGAAGTGGATCGGGCCGACCGGCACTACTCGGCGGTGGTGCGCATGAAGCCGAAAGATCCGGAGGCGCTCAACAATCACGCGATATTTCTCTGCCGCAACAAGCGCGTCGCCGCCGGCCAGCGCCTGTTCGCAGAGGCTGCGGCGAGTGCGCTCAACCGCACGCCGGAAGTGGCGTATACGAACGCCGGGCTGTGCGCACGCAACGCCGGCCAGCTCGACGAGGCACAGCGCCACTTCGAATCGGCGCTGAGCGTGCGGCCGGCGTACAGCGACGCGATCGCACAGCTCGCGGAGCTGCACCTGGCTCGGGGCCAGGCGAAAGAGGCGCGCGTGTATGTAATGCGGCTGCTCAACACGGCTCCGGTGACCGCAGAGGCCTTGTGGCTCGGTGTGCGCATGGAGCGCGCGCTCGGCAACCGCAGCAACGCCGATGTCTACGCGAAGCGTTTGAAGGTCGAGCATCCGTCCGCCGAGCAAACGCGCGCGCTGATCGCGTCGGAGCGCAGTAGCGGATGAGCGGCGCCGCCGGCAGCGTGCCGGGATCGAGGCCCGGAGAACGCTTGCGGGCTGAGCGCGAGCGCAGGGGATTCAGCACGCAGAAAGTCGCTGAGGACCTGCACGTGGACGTGTGGGTCGTCGAAGCGCTCGAATCGGGCCGCCACGAGAGCCTGGGCGCGCCCGTGTACGTGAAGGGGCACCTGCGCAAGTACGCGACGCTCCTCGGTCTGGACGCCGAGGAACTGGTGTCGGCCTGCACGGAGCAGGCCGATCCGCCGCTGGTGCGGTTGACACCGAAAGTACGGACGCGCGCGCCGCTGCGAGTGCCGATCAAGCCCCTGTTGATCGCAGTCGTAGTGCTGGTGCTCGCGGCAGCCGCCGTCTGGGGATATCGCTATTGGCGTTCACGCCCGGTAAGCGCTCCGGCGCCGGCGGCGGTCTTGCTGCCTGCGGCATCGACGCCGGAAGCAGCAGGTGCTCCGGCCGTGCCAGTGCCGACGATGGCAAGTACGGGCGCCAGGCCGAGTGTGCGCGCTGTGGCGGCGAGCACGGCGCCGACGCAGACCGGCGGCGCCGCGCAGCCGACCGTGCGAGTGCGCATGAGCTTCTCGGCCGACAGCTGGGTGGAACTGTATGACGCGAACCAGAGGCGGGTGTTTTTCGATTTGGGCGTGGCCAACTCCGCGCGCAGCTTCACGCTCGCGGTGCCGGCGCGCGTGTTCCTCGGTTACGCCGACGCCGTCCAGCTCGAGCTCGACGGCCGGCCGGTGACGCTCGGAGAAGAGGTTCGACGGGACAATGTCGCACATTTCACCATCGATGCCCGCGGGCGTCTCAAACCGGCGGGCAGCCTCACGCGCCGCTGACAGCCTCCGGAGAGCAACCCCTTGGAGCCTGTGATTCAGCCGGTTCGCGGCATGGGCGATGTGCTGCCCGACGAGGTCGGTCACTGGCAGGAACTGGAATCCGTGGCGCGCGAGGTGCTGGGCGGCTACGGCTATCAGGAAATGCGCGTGCCGATCGTCGAGCACACCGACCTGTTCAAGCGCTCGATCGGCGAGCACACCGACATCGTCGAGAAGGAGATGTACACCTTCGACGACAAGGGCGGCGACAGCCTGACGTTGCGTCCCGAGGCCACGGCCGGGATGGTGCGCGCGGCGATCTCCAACGGTCTCATTCATAACCAGAAGCTGCGCGTGTGGTGCATGGGTCCGATGTTCCGGCACGAGAAGCCGCAGAAGGGCCGCTACCGCCAGTTCCACCAGATCGACGTCGAGGCCATCGGCTATGCAGGGCCGGACATCGATGCCGAGGTGATCCTTGCCTCTGCGCGCTTCTGGAAGCGGCTCGGCATCGCTCGAGTGCGCCTGGAACTCAACTCCCTGGGCACTCCTGCGGCGCGCAGCGTCTATCGCCAGCGCCTGGTGGAGTATTTCCGTGCGCACGAATCGGCGCTCGACGCCGACAGCCGCCGCCGTCTCGAAGGCAATCCGCTGCGCATTCTCGACAGCAAGAACCCCGACATGCGCGCGCTGATCGATGCGGCACCGCTCCTCGCCGACTACCTCGACGCCGAATCGGCCGAGCACTTCGCCGCCCTGCGCGCGCTCCTGGAGGCGGCCGGCGTGGTCTACCACATCAATCCGCGGCTGGTGCGCGGACTCGACTACTACACGCGCACCGTGTTCGAGTGGGTCACCGACGCGCTGGGCGCGCAGGACGCCGTCTGTTCGGGCGGTCGCTACGACGGTTTGATCGCGCAGCTCGGCGGCGAGCCGACCCCGGCCATCGGCTGGGCAATGGGCCAGGAACGCGTGGTGGCGCTGATGGCCCAGACGCGCGAGGCACCGCAGCTCGTTCCCGATGTCTATCTCGTCACGGTCGGCGTACAGGCCGAGCTCGCGGGGCTGCGCCTCGCCGAGCAGCTGCGCGACGCGTCACTGCAATTGCGCGTGCAGATCAACCTGGGCGGAGGCAGTTTCAAGAACCAGTTCAAGCGCGCGGACAAGAGCGGCGCGGCTTACGCGGTGATCCTGGGCGACGACGAGGTGGCGCGCGGCACGGCCGCGATCAAGCCGCTGCGCGCGGCGGGAGCGCAGATCGAATGCGCCCTGACCGAGCTGCCCGCGCGGCTCGAGAACGTGATTTCAGGCAAGTGATCGACCGCCCGAGGCGGTTGCGGAGTATCGAACGTGGAAGATTTTCTGGACGAACGCGATCAATGGGACGCCCTCAAGGGCTGGCTCAAGGAAAACGGTGCGTGGATCGTCGCCGGTGTTCTCATCGGCGTCGGCACCCTGTACGGCTGGCGCTGGTGGGAGAGCCGCGTCACCACGCGCGCGCAGACCGCCGCGACGCGCTACTCGGACGTGCTCGATGCGCTCGGCCGCAACGATCGCGCGCGCGCCGAGCAGCTCTCGCAGGCGCTTGCCAGCGACTACGGCGAGACCCCGTATGCCGACCAGGCGCGGCTGTTGCTGGCGCGTCACGATGTCGATACCGGCAAGCTCGACGAGGCGGTGAAGAAGCTCGAAAGCGTGGCCGGCAACTCGGACGACGAGGAATTGCGCAATGTCGCGCGCCTGCGCCTGGCGCGCGTGCAGCTGATGCAGAAAAAGCCCGACGAAGCGCTCGCCACGCTCGCCCAGGGAGATCCGGGCGCTTTCGCGCCGGCGTACGAGGAAGCAAGGGGCGATGCGCTGCTCGCCAAGGGAGACCAGGCGGCCGCGCTCGCCGCTTATCGCAAGGCGGTCGAGACCGCGGAACCCGGCTCGGTCGATGAGGGTCTGCTGCAGCTCAAGATCACCGATCTGGCGCCCGCGCAGGCTCGCGCTGCGTCCCCGGACGTGGAGAGCGCCTCCACGGAAGCACCGAAGGAATCCCAGAAATGATGCAACCGAGACGATGGTCCGCCCGAGGCCTGCTAGTGCTGTTCCTGCCGCTGCTGGGGCTCGCGGCCTGCGACAAGGAGAAGGAAGTCGACCCGCCGGCCGAGTTGGTGAGGTTTCAGCCCAAGATCGAAGTGGACAAGGTGTGGAGCACCGGCCTGGGCGGCGGCACCAAGTCGTTGCGCCTCGGCCTGCGTCCGGCCGTCGATGCCGATCGGGTGTTCGTCGCGAGTCACGACGGCGAAGTGATGGCGCTCGACATGAACAACGGCCGCGTGCTGTGGCGTTCGAAGACCAAGCTGCCGCTGGGCGGCGGGCCGGGAGTCGGCGCGGGACGTGTCGTCGTCGGTTCGACCGACGGCAGCGTGGCTGCCTTCAATGCCGCCAACGGAGCCGAGCTGTGGCGCGTGGACATCGGGGGCGAGGTCCTGGCGACGCCGGCCGTCGCGGACGCCGTGGTTGCCGTTCGCAGCGTCGACGGGCGGCTGCGTGGCCTCGACGCCAAGGACGGGCACGAGCTGTGGGTGATCGAACAGAACGTGCCGCGCCTGTCATTGCGCGGCACGGCGCCGCCGGTCATCGCCGGCGACCTGGTGATCTGCGGGTTCGACAACGGCAAGGTGGTGGCGGTCGGCCTCGCCAACGGCGAGATCGCCTGGGAGTCGGCAGTAGCGCCGTCGCGCGGCCGCACCGAGCTGGAGCGGCTGGTCGACATCGATTCGCTGGTGCGCGTCATCGACAAGGACGTGTTCGTGGTCGGATTCCAGGGCAAGGCCGCGATGCTCGCGCTCGAGTCCGGCCAGGTCTGGTGGGCGCACGACGAATCGAGCGACCGCGGACTGGCAGTCGGCGACGACTCGATCTTCATTTCGGCCGCGAGCGGCGAGGTCAAGGCGCTGCGCAAGCGTGACGGTGCGCCCGTGTGGGAGCAGCCGGCGCTGCACCGGCGCGCTCTAAGCGCGCCGGTGGTCGATGGCAGCACGATTGTCGTAGCGGACTTCGAGGGCTACCTGCACTGGCTCGACACCGCCACGGGCGAGATCGTCGCGCGCCAGGACACCGACGGCGACCGCATCACCAACGGGCCGGTCGCGGCGGGTGGCATGGTTTTCGTCCTGACCGACTCCGGAACCCTCGCGGCTTTCCGCCGCGTAGAGAAAGACGGCGAGGACAAGAGCGCGGCACGGGCGGGCTGACTTGCCCGGACCGCATCCATGCTCCCTGTCGTCGCAATCGTCGGCCGGCCCAACGTCGGCAAGTCGACGCTCTTCAACGTTCTCACCGGGACGCGTGACGCGCTGGTCGCGGATCAGCCGGGGCTGACTCGCGACCGCCAGTACGGCTACGGGAAGGTAGGGCCCATCCCCTACATCGTCGTGGACACCGGCGGGCTGGTGGAACACGCGGGCGGTCTGGAGGCACAGATGGCGGAGCAGACGCTGCGCGCCGTGCAGGAGGCCGATCGCGTGGTGCTCGTGCTCGACGCCCGCGAAGGCGTCACCAACGCCGACGAGTACGTCACGCGCGCGCTGCGGCGCTCAGGCAAGCCGGTGGTGCTGGCGGTGAACAAGAGCGAGGGTCGCGACGGTGCGTTGGCGGGCGCCGAATTCCACAGTCTGGCGCTCGGCGAGCCGATCTCGATCGCGGCGGCCCACGACCAGAACGTCCGCGCCCTGATGGACGTGGTGCTCGAGGGGCTCGAGGAGCCGCAGCCCGCCGAGCCCGCCGACGAAGGCATTCGCGTGGCGGTCATCGGCCGGCCCAACGTCGGCAAGTCCACGCTCGTGAACCGCCTGCTCGGCGAGGAGCGCGTGATCGCGAGTGCCGAACCCGGCACCACGCGCGACAGCATCTTCATCGCCTTCGAGCGCGACGGCCAGCGTTACACGCTCATCGATACGGCAGGCGTCCGGCGCCGCGCGCGGGTCGAGGAGGGCGTCGAGCGGTTCAGCGTCATCAAGACACTGCAGGCGATCGACGAGGCGAACGTCGTGATCGCGCTCCTCGACGCGCAGGAGACGGTCGCGGAGCAGGATGCGAGCCTGCTCGGCATCGCCGCGGAGCGCGGCCGCGCGCTGGTCATCGGCGTGAACAAGTGGGACAAGCTGCCGCCCGAGCAGCGCGAGCACATGCGCGAGCAGCTCCAGGTGCGCCTGCCGTTCGTCGACTTCGCACCCGTCCACTTCATCTCTGCGCGCCACGGCACCGGCGTGGGCGAGCTGATGCAGTCGGCGCAGGCCGCGTACGACGCCTCGATGCGCGAGATGGGCACCCCCGAGCTGACGCGCACGCTCGAGGCCGCGCTCGAGACGCATCAGCCGCCGCTGGTGCGCGGCCGGCGCATCAAGCTGCGTTACGCGCATCAGGGCGGGCGCAATCCGCCGGTGATCGTGATCCACGGCAACCAGACCGAGAGCGTGCCCGAGGCGTACCGGCGCTATCTGGTCAACGTGTTCCGGCAGACCTACGGACTGAAGGGCACGCCGGTACGGATCGAGTTTCGCTCCGACGACAATCCGTTCGCCGGGAAGCGCAATCCATTGACGCCGCGGCAGCGGCGCAAGCGGCAGCGTTTGCGCAAGCGCGGGCGCTAAAATCCCCCCGTGCGTTGCGTTGCGTTGCGTTGCGTTGCGTTGCGTTGCGTTGCGTTGCGTTGTGTTGAGCTTTTGCGCGCGCCGATGTCCTCGCGACTTACCCACATTTTCGAAACGCAACCGGCCGTCATCGATGTATCGGGCGTTGCCGTTCGCGGGATACGGGATCGAGTGTTGGGGGGCAATCAAGAGTGACGGGAAATGTGGATAAGTCGCGAGGACATCGGCGCGCGCAAGAGTCAGCACGCGCTCCTGCGAGTCTTAGAGTGGTGCTTTGGGTGACGAGAGGGTTGCTGTCCGCGGCGCTGTTGTTGTTCGTCGCGGACGTTGGCGCCGCCCATGGCGTCGAGCAGCAGGAGCCCGCGGGTGCGGATGCCGTGCGGCGCGGCGTGACTGGGCGCGTAGATCGGTACGAGAAAGTCAGCTCCCGTTACGTCGACCCGCGCAACGTGGATGTCTGGGTACCGCCAGGCTATGCGCAGGAGGACTCGCGACGTTTCCCCGTGATCTACATGCACGACGGGCAGAACCTGTTCGATCCGGCTATTGCCCATGCCGGGATCGACTGGGGCGTCGACGAAACGATGACGCGGCTGATTCGCGCGGGCGCGATCCGCGAGGCGATCGTCGTCGGTGTGTGGAACACGCCGAAGCGCCTGGCCGAGTACCTGCCGCAAAAGGCGGTCACTGGCAATTCGTTATCCGGCGACGTGCTGGGTGAGCAGCGCCTGACGCGCAAGGAACTCGCGGCCGACGCCTACCTGCGCTTCCTCGTGCGGGAGCTCAAGCCCTTCATCGATTCGACCTACCGCACGCGGCCGGGCCGCGAGGACACGTTCACCATGGGATCCAGCGCGGGCGCGCTCGTCTCCATCTATGCGCTCACCGAGTACCCGGAAGTCTTCGGCGGCGCAGGCGGCGTCTCGACGCACTGGCCCATCGGCGATGGAATGGTGATCGGCTATCTCGAGAAACATCTCCCGGCTGCGCCGGGACATCTCTTCTACTTCGATCACGGCACGGCAACGCTCGACCAGTGGTACGAGCCCTACCAGCGGCGCGTCGATGCCCTCATGCGCCGCCGAGGCTATACGGAAGGCGTGGACTGGATCACGCGAAAATACCAAGGGGCCGAACACGACGAGGCCGCATGGCGCGCCCGCGTCGACGTACCCCTGACCTTCTTCCTGCGCAAGTAGCTCCTCGAACGCTTGCCAGCGACGGCGCGAGACTCGAGCTCGCGAAGCCATGAGGTCGACCGTCTCGTTCGCGACTCGGTTTCTTCCCCCCGACTTATCCACATTTCCCCGTCACTCTTGAATACACCCGTGGTCCGCTGACGTACCCCGCGAACTGCTGCGCTGGAACTTCCGCGTACGGCCGGTTGCGTTTCGGGAAATGTGGGTAAGTCGGGGGGAAGAAACCGAGTCGCGGACGAGACGTCAGCAGCTCTAGTAAGATTCGCGACACGATGTCCGCACGCCGAACCATCGAGATCGCCGACCCCTTCCCGATGCGCCTGGGTGGCGCGTTGCCCTCGGCGACGGTCGCCTACGAGACCTGGGGTGAGCTCGATGCGAGCCGCGGCAATGCGATCCTGATCTTCACCGGACTTTCACCGTCCGCCCACGCGGCTTCGTCGCCTGCCGACCCGGCGCCGGGCTGGTGGGAAGACATGATCGGGCCGGGCCGGCCGATCGACACAGGCCGCTGGTTCGTGGTGTGCGTGAATTCGATCGGCAGCTGCTTCGGCTCCAGCGGGCCCGCGTCGACCGATCCGGCCACGGGCGAGCCCTACCGGCTGAGGTTCCCGGTACTCGCGGTCGAAGACATCGCGCGCGGCGGATACGAAGTCGTGCGCCGCCTCGGGCTCGATTCGCTGGCCGCGGTGGTGGGACCGTCTCTCGGTGGCATGACGGCGCATGCCTTCTGTGCCCAGTTTCCGGGCTTCGCTCGATCGCTCGTCTCGATCTCGGCGGCGGCGCGCTCCACGCCGTTTGCCATCGCATTGCGCTCGTTGCAACGCGAAATCATCCGCACGGATCCGGATTGGGCCGGCGGGCAGTACCCGCTCGGCGCCGGCCCCATCACCGGCATGCGCCTTGCACGCAAGCTCGGCATGATCACCTATCGCTCCGCCGAGGAGTGGCTGGTGCGTTTCGGCCGCGAACGCGCCGCGCAGGAGTGCAAGCCGGGCGATCCGTTCGGCATCGATTTCGAGATCGAGTCCTACCTGGACGCGCACGCCAACAAGTTCGTCGGCCAGTTCGACCCCAACTGCTACCTTTACCTGTCACGCGCCATGGACTTGTTCGACCTGGCGGAACACGGCGGCAGCGTCGATGCGGCACTGGCGCGCAGCAAGCTGGAGCGCGCCCTGGTCATCGGCGTCACCTCGGATCTGCTGTTTCCGCTGCCCAGCCAGCGCGAGATCGCGGAAGGCCTGCAGCGGGCCGGCGTTGCCACCCACTTCCAGCCGCTGGAGTCGATCCAGGGCCACGACTCGTTCCTCGTGGATATGGAGCGCTTCCGGCCCGCCATCGGCGAATTTCTCCGGGACCGGTCGCGCCAGAAACGTTAGGCGACTGCCACAGGGGAGTGCCAAGGATGGCCAGGTCAATTCCTACAACGTTCTTTAAAAACCTTGCCGGCGGTCTCAAGCTCCTGGCCTTCCTTCCGGTCGATGCGCGCCAGTTCGTCGCCTCGCTGCGCCAGGTGGTCATCTTCGGCGGTCTGGCCGGAGCGGTCTGGCTGGGCTTCGACCGGCTCACCTCGCCCGGCGAGGTGAGCTTTGCCTGGACCGGCGTCGCGCAGATCGCCTGGATCGCGGTCACTTTCGTGTCCGTGCTGCTGCTGCTTTCGGCCGCCGGGCGCAATCCGGAGTCCGCCGCGCTCACGCTCACCGCTCTGGCGGCGATGCTGCCCGGCTATCTGCTGATGATCCTTTCGCTGGCGCGCTTCTCCATCGAAACGGCCTTGCAGCCCTGGGTGGGCAGCATCGTCGCGCTGTTGTCGGCGGCGTACCTGTTCCGCATCGCGAGACTCGTGCTCGGTTCCTCGATACCGGTGGCGCTCATTTCCGCTGCCGCAGTGGTGGGAGCGACCTGGCTTGCATTCAACGAAACCGTGGCGGTGCGGCCGTCGTTGTGGCGGCCCAAGGACGATGCCGCCGCCGCGTCCAGCGCCGCGCTCGAGGCGGAGGAGGCGATGTTTCGCCAACCGACCCTGATCGAAGCCGCGGTGCGGCGCATGGCGCCGCAGACTGCGGGCAGGACCGACCTGTATTTCGTCGGCTTCGCCGGCGACGGCAAGCAGTCGGTGTTCGGCAGCGAAGTGGAGTTCGCGCGCGCGGCGCTGGAGCGCAAGCTCGACCTGGGCGACCGCAAGATCGAGCTCATCAATGCGCCGCGCGTCGACGCGGCGACGCCGATCGCGACCCGCTCGGGCCTGCGGTTTGCACTGGCGCGAGTCGCGCAGAGCATGGACGTGAACGAAGACGTGCTGCTGCTGTTCCTGACTTCGCACGGCACGCCGAGCGCAAAGCTCTCCGTGTACCAGCGCGGCTGGGCGTTGGAAGACCTGTCCGCGAGCGCTCTGGCGCAGGGGCTGCGTGAAGCGGGCATCAAGTGGCGCGTCATCATCATTTCGGCGTGCTACTCGGGCAGCTTCATCGACCCTCTCAAGGACGAGCAAACGCTGATCGTGACCGCCTCGCGGGCCGACCGGAAATCGTTCGGCTGCCGCGACAACCGCGACTTGACGTATTACGGCGAGGCGCTGTTTCGCGATGCGCTGCCCCGCAGCAGCTCGCTGCTGGACGCGGTCACCAGGGCCGCGGCGGTGGTCACGGCGCGCGAGCAGACTGAGGACTTTCTGCCTTCCGAACCCCAGACGTTCGTGGGCGAGAAGATGCGCGCCAAGCTCGCCGAGCTGGCCTTCCGCGATACCTGCGGAGGCAATGCCGCCGCCTGTTAAACTTCCCGGCATGGAGCTTGCCGGAGCCGAAAATCTGATCGAGATGGCCGAGCGCGCGGTGTCGCACGGCGACGTGGAGAAGATCGTCGACGAGCTGCGCGGCGGGCTGTGCGCCGTCATCCGCTCCGGCAAGGTGCGGCTTCCCGAGGAATTTCGCCAGACGTGCGGTGATCATTACGCGCGCCGCCTGGTGCATCGCGACGAGCGGCGCGGTTACTCGATGGTGGCGATGACGTGGGGTCCGGGACAGTCGACGCCGCTGCACGATCATGGTGGCATGTGGTGCGTCGAAGGAGTCTGGGAAGGCAGCATCGACGTGCAGCAGTACGAGCTGGTGGAGCACCAGCAGGAGCGCTTCCGCTTCGAGAAGCGCAATTCCTTCCAGGCCGGCAAAGGCAGCGCCGGCTGCCTGATTCCGCCGCATGAATATCACCGCATCTGCAATCGCGGCGAAGAGACTGCCATCTCGCTGCACATCTACGGTGGGGACATGACGCGCTGCTCGGTTTTCGAGCGCGCGGGCGGCGACTGGTACGTGCGCCACGAGAAGGCGCTGGGCCTCGATCTGTAGTTCTGGCACTGGACTTCGGTCCTGTTGGTGCTCTTTTCGCGAACGCCGTGAACCCGTCCCTGGGGGCTCCGACGGCGACGTCCTGTCGCCGACGGTCGCGAAAAGAGCACCAACAGGACCGAAGTCCAGTGCCAGGTGTCCCCGTTCAGTCTCGAGTCTCCACGCCTGTCGCGGCGCCGGTGGCCGGATCGACCAGGTAGTGGCGTCCGGCATCGCTGATGGCACGCAGGTACTCACCGCTCGCATCGAGCTCCGCGGAGATGAGCTTCTCGCCGCCCTGCAGCCCGGTGACCGCCACGTCGATCTCGAGCTTGCCCGGCGAGGAAGTCCGCACGCCGATCACGCGATTGTCGGCGGTGACTGCCAGGGCCATGACCAGCGGCGCATCCGTGAACGCAAGTCCGCGCACGCGCTCGTTGCCGCCGATGGCGCTGATCCGCGTGGTCGCACCGGTCGTGAGATTGATCGAGTACAGGTCGGACGTGGTCGCGCCGGCCAGCGAGAGCGCTGCGAAGCCCAGGTTGTCCGGACCGACGATGTCGAAGCCGGTCTGGGCCTGCACATCGCCAACGCCGAGGGCACCGATCGCCTGCAGATCGCCATTCTGCGAGTTGCCCGACGGACGGCCCAGGTGCATGAGCCGATCGTTGGCGACGTCGATCACGTAGGTGGTGGTGACCAGCGGCGCCCCCGCGAAACTGTTGCTGTTCGCGATGGCCGTCACCGTCGATCCCGGCGGATTCAGCGGTGTGTCAGTAACGACGTTGCCGAGAGCGACGTTGACGCGGATGTTCTGACCCGTATCGCTCGCGACGCGCATCGAATCGGTGACGTGGGAGAACTCGACGCCGAAATCGGTGCCCTCCAGTGCGGTGAACGGACTGGTGGCGTCGGTGGGCTCGGGTACGAGCAGCGCCGTCTGCGTTGCCGCAGCCGTGGCGGGATCGACCGAGTAGACGCGGCCCGTGCTCCCCAGTCCGTAGATCACGTTGTTGGCGGGACGCCGGTCGATTCCCAGCAGGTTTTCGCCGGGCTGCAGTCCGGTGATCGGGGCGGAAGTGCAGAGATTCCGCGGCGCACTGCTGGTGAACGTGATCAGGCGATTGCCCTCGGTCAGGCCGAGAACGTTGCCCGCAGCCTGGGCCGGCGCGGTCGCCGGCGCCGCCGCCGCCGCGCCCAGCAGCGTCTCGCCCGCGTTCAAGCCGGTGATCGCCCCGACCGAGGTCGCCGTGCCGGTGGTCAGGTCGATCGTATACACGGTCGGCGTGCCACCCACGTTCAGCACTGCAGTCGCGCTGTTCGTGCCGTCGGCCGCCGTCTGGATCTCGAAGCCGTTGAAGCCGTTGCCATCGACGCCGAGTGCACCGACTTCCGCGACGAGGCCGCCGATCGGATCGCTCGCGCTCAGCAGCCGGTCAGTGGCCGAATCGATCAGGTACAGCGTCGTCCGGCAAGCGGTTGCGAAGTTGTTGGTGTACGCCGCCGCGGAAACGCCGGCGAGCGCCGTGCCACTGGTGTTGAGCGCAGCATCTGTGATGGTTGCGCCGCTGTCGACGTTGATGCGCAGGTTCTGGCCGGTGTTGCTGACCACGCGCAGGCGATCGACGCCGGGGTTGAAATCCACACCGAACTCCGTGCCATCGAGCGCGGCGAACGGGTTTGTCGTGTCCGCAGCGTCGGCCGCGAGCGTGGACTTCAGTGTTGCGGCACCGGTCGCTGTGTTGAGCGTGTAAATCCTTCCACTGCTGCCGAGCGCATAGACCTCGCCCGCCGGTGTTCCGCCGGCACGGATGTCGACGCCGAGGATGTTCTCGCCGGCCTGCAGGCCCGTGATGGCGAATCCCGTGCGCACCGCGCGGGTGGCGCGGTCGAATGTAATCAACCGGTTAGCATTCGTCAGCGAGACCACATCGCCGGGCTGCGTGGGCGGAGGCGCAGGCGGACCCGGAGGTGCCGGCTGCGAGTTGTCGTTGCCACCACCGCCGCCGCCACAACCGTAGAGCGCAGCGCTGATGCTGATCGAAAGAGCGGAGAGGGCAAGTCTGCCGGGTGTGGCATTGCGTTGCATGGCTTCCTTCCTGCATTTCGCCTGACACGAGCGCACATTCCGTGGCGCTACAGGTGAGAGGGTGTTTAGCGACGATCCCGACAACTACGACCGTGTCGTTGCGCGTGAGTTCCGCGCAGCGTTTCAGTCCCCGGTTGCAAGCAGCAACGCCGGATCGACGAAGGCGCGATTCAGGCTCACGCCCCAATGCAGGTGGGGGCCGGTCGCGCGTCCGGTGGCGCCGACCTTGCCGATCACCTCGCCGGTTGCCAGCCGCTGCCCGGCTTGCACACCGATTTGACTCAGGTGGCAGTACATCGTCACGAGGCCGTTGCCGTGATCCAGGAACACGCTGCCGCCGTTGAAAAAGAAATCGCCCGTTTCGAGCACCACGCCCGGCGCGGGCGCGCGGATCGGCGTGCCCGCGTCGGCCGCGATGTCCATGCCGCTGTGCGGGTTGCGCACCTGGCCGTTGAAAAAACGTCGCAACCCGAACGAGCTCGAGCGCGGGCCATCGATGGGTGGCACGAGCCGCAACGCCAGAGGCTCCTCGTCGCTCCAGTGTTCGAGCGCCGCGTCGATGCGCAGCCGCTCGCGAGCCACACGGGCCAAGTCCTCTTCGGAGAGATCCACCTGCTCGGGAGGCACTTTCAGCCGTTGCGTCGCGTACTTCTTCGGCCCCACTTCGAAAGCGACATGACGCGGCGGCGCATCGCCGGCGCGCACTGCGATCGTGTGACGACCCACCTCGGCCGCCAGGGGGATGCCGACGATGGCGCGCCACTTGCCGCCGTCACGCCGCACCATGACGCGATACCCCTCGAATTCCACGCGCGGCGCCCGGGCATCGCAGTCGCCAACGTCGACCAGTGCGATTCCGCCGGGCACCGGATGGGATGCCGGCAGCGAGGAGACCGCCGCTGGCTCCAGCGGCGCAGGCGGCGAGGCGGCGAATGCAGCGGTACTCACCACCGTGAGCACTAGCGCAAACACACAGGAGCGCCAGCAACGCCACACCGTTTGTGCATCCGGACCGCCCGCGCAGGGTGCTTCGGAGGACAAAGGAATGAGCGGAAGGGACGAGGCAGGGCGACTTACCCACATTTCCCGAAACGCAACTACCCGCACCGACCGTCCCAGCGTCGCAGTTCGCGGTATGCGAAAGCGTGCTCGATGCGTAATCAAGAGTGACGGGGAAATGTGGATAAGTCGCCCTGCCTCGTCCCTTCCGCTCATTCCTTCCCCTCCACGACAGCAAGCAGCTTCCCGTGCATCAAACGGGCCTCGATGCGATCGCCCGGTGCCACCTGCGCGCTGCTCCGTACGAGCGTGCCATCGGGCAGCCGCGTAACGATGGCATAGCCGCGCTCGAGCGTCGCCAGCGGGCTGACCGTACTGAGCGCACGCATCGCAATTTCATTGCGTTGCCGCGCCTCGGCGAGCCGCTGCCGCATGACCGTGCTCAAGCGCAGTCCGAGGTGCAGGCGGCGATTGGCGAGATCGCGCAGTTGCGCGGCCGGCGAAGCGCGCCACAGGTGCAGCCGTGCCGTGTGCAAACGTCCAAGCCGCGATTCCAGCGCGCTGCGCAACAGGTAGCGCAATCGTTGCTCGAAATCGTCGAGACGCTGCGCCTGGTGGGCGAGGGCGACTCCCGGGTGGCACTGCGCCAGGCGCCGGTCGAGCCACTGGTAACGCTGTGCCTGTTTGGCGACCCCACGCATCACCGCGCTGCAAACTCGCCGTTGCACTGCCACGAGCCTCTCGAGCCATTCGCGCTGGTCGGGAACCACCAGCTCCGCTGCGCCGGACGGCGTAGGAGCGCGCAGGTCGGCGACGAAGTCGGCGATCGTGAAGTCGACCTCGTGACCGATGCCGGTCACGGTAGGAATGCGGCACGCGATCAGTGCGCGCGCGACGCGCTCCTCGTTGAAGGCCCACAGGTCCTCCAGCGAGCCACCGCCTCGCGCGACGATGAGGACGTCGCATTCCGCGCGGGCGGATGCGACCTCCACCATGGCCGCGATCTGTGCAGCGGCGGCTGCGCCTTGCACGGGGACGGGGTAGATCAGCACCGGAATGGCCGGAAAACGCCGGCGCAGGATGTTGAGGATGTCGCGGATGGCGGCGCCGGTCGGCGAGGTCACGACGCCGATACGCATCGGCAGCGCCGGCAGCGGGCGCTTGCGCGAGGGGTCGAACAGGCCCTCGCGCTGCAGGCGCGCCTTGAGGACCTCGAATTTGCGGCGCAGCTCGCCTTCGCCGGCTTCCTCCAGATGCTCGACGATGAGCTGGAACTCGCCGCGCGGCTCGTAGAGGCTGACGCGTACGCGGGCCAGCACCAGCAGGCCGTCGCGCGGCTTGGCCAGGGACAGGACGTTGCGCTGGCGGAACATGGCGCAGCGCACCTGGGCGTCGCCGTCCTTCAGGGAGAAGTACCAGTGCCCGGAGGAGGGGCGCGAGAAATTGGAGATCTCGGCCTGGATCCACAGCATCGGCAGGCCGCGCTCGATCAGGATCCGGGCCTCCCGGTTCAGGCGCGACACCGTGTAGACGTTCGCGCAGGGGGGTGGCGAACGGCAGATCGAGGTTCTCCATGCGCCGCATATTATCCGGTTTGCACCTGCTGCTTCCGGGGCGGTTTATTCTTGCGGCGCGCGCGCGTACAATCGCGCACTTTTATTCGCGGGGCCGAAGCCATGCGCATCCTGGAAGAAGCCCTCACCTTCGACGACGTGCTGCTCGTGCCGGCATACTCGGAGGTGCTGCCCCGCGAAGTCGACCTGGCCACGCGCGTCACGCGCGGCGTCACGGTGAATCTGCCGATCCTGTCGGCGGCCATGGACACCGTCACCGAGGCGCGCCTGGCGATCACCATCGCCCAGGAAGGCGGCATCGGCATCATCCACAAGAACATGACCGTCGCCGCGCAGGCCCGCGAAGTCTCGCGCGTCAAGAAGTTCGAAAGCGGCGTGATCGTCGACCCGATCACCGTCACCCCCGACAAGAGCATCCGCGAAGTCATCGACCTGACGCGCGCCAAGGGCATTTCCGGCGTGCCGGTCGTGACGGCCAACAACGAGGTGGTCGGCATCGTCACGCACCGCGACCTGCGCTTCGAGACCAAGCTCGATGCGCCCGTGTCCAGCGTCATGACACCCAAGGAGCGCCTGGTCACGGTGCGCGAGAACGCGCCCAAGGACGAAGTGCTGCGCCTGCTGCACAAGCACCGCATCGAGAAGGTGCTGGTGGTGAACGGCGGCTTCGAGCTCAAGGGCATGATCACGGTCAAGGACTTCCAGAAGGCCACGGAGTTTCCGCGCGCCTGCAAGGACGGCGGCGGGCGTTTGCGCGTGGGCGCCGCGGTCGGTACCTCGCCGGACACGATCGATCGGGTGACGGCGCTGCGCGAGATGGGCGTAGACGTCATCGTGGTCGACACCTCGCACGGGCATTCGCGCGGCGTGCTGGACATGGTCGCCCGCCTCAAGTCCGAGTGGTCCGATCTGCAGGTGATCGGCGGCAACATCGTCACCCCGGAAGCGGCGCACGATCTGGTGAAGGCCGGCGCGGACGGCGTGAAAGTCGGCATCGGCCCGGGTTCGATCTGCACGACACGAGTGATCGCCGGCGTCGGCGTGCCGCAGATCAGTGCGGTGGCGCGCGTCGCCGAAGCGCTCAAGGACGTGGACGTTCCGGTGATCGCCGACGGCGGCATCCGCTATTCGGGCGACATAGCCAAGGCGCTGGCGGCCGGGGCGCACGCCGTGATGATCGGCGGCATGTTCGCCGGCACCGAGGAATCCCCGGGCGAAGTGGAGCTGTACCAGGGCGCCTCGTACAAGTCGTATCGCGGCATGGGCTCGCTCGGCGCGATGGGGCAGCAGCACGGCTCGAGCGACCGCTATTTCCAGGACACGACCACCGAGCTCGAGAAGCTCGTGCCCGAGGGCATCGAGGGCCGCGTTCCCTACAAGGGGAGCCTGGTGAACATCCTGCATCAGCTCGCCGGCGGCCTGCGCGCCGCCATGGGCTACACCGGCAGCCACAACATCGAGGAGCTGCGCACGCGCCCGCATTTCGTGCGCGTCACGACCGCCGGCGTGCGCGAAAGCCACGTGCACGACGTGAGCATCACCAAGGAAGCGCCCAACTACCGTGTCAGCTGAGTCGGCAACCGCTCCGGCCATGAGCCCGGCAATGCCAGTCCCGCACCGGGACATCCACGCCCACCGCATCCTGATCCTCGACTTCGGCGCGCAGTACACCCAGCTCATCGCGCGGCGGGTGCGCGAGATCGGCGTGTTCTGCGAGATCCTGCCGTGGGACGCGAGCCCTGCCGAGATCAAGGCGTTCGGCGCGCGCGGCATCATCCTCTCGGGCGGCCCGGAATCGGTCACCGACGCCGCGCCGCCGAAGGCGCCCGAGATCGTCTATCAGCTCGGCGTGCCGGTGCTCGGCATCTGTTACGGCATGCAGCTGATGGCGCAACAGCTCGGCGGCCGCGTTACTGCCGCGCGTCATCGCGAGTTCGGCTTCGCGCAGATCACCGCCACCGGCAAATCGCAGCTCCTCGAAGGGCTGGCCGATCACACCGATGCGGCCGGTCGTGCCGTGCTCGACGTCTGGATGAGCCACGGCGATCACGTCGATGTCCTGCCTCCCGGTTTCACCGCCGCTGCCTCCACCAGCAGCGTACCGCTCGCCGCCATGGCCGACGAGAAGCGCCGCTTCTACGGCGTGCAGTTCCATCCTGAGGTGACGCACACGGTCCTCGGCCGCGAGATCCTGGAGCGCTTCGCGCGCACCATCTGCGGCTGTGAGGCACTTTGGGGCTCGGGCAACATCATCGCGGACAGCGTCGCGCGCGTGCGCGACCAGGTGGGAACGGGGCGCGTTCTGCTGGGGCTCTCCGGCGGCGTGGATTCTTCGGTGGTCGCCGCGCTCCTGCACCAGGCGATCGGCGACCAGCTCGTGTGCGTGTTCGTCGACCACGGCCTGCTGCGCGAGGGCGAAGGCGACCAGGTGATGGAAACCTTCGCACGCCACATGGGCGTGCAGGTGATTCGCGTCGACGCCGAGAAGCGTTTCTTCGACGCCCTCGCCGGGGAGGCCGACCCGGAGCGCAAGCGCAAGACCATCGGGCGGCTGTTCATCGAGGTGTTCGAAGAAGAATCGCTCAAGCTCGCGGGTATCGAGTGGCTGGCGCAGGGCACGATCTATCCGGACGTGATCGAATCGGCCGGCGCCCGCACCGGCAAGGCGCACGTCATCAAGTCGCATCACAACGTCGGCGGGCTCCCCGACCGCATGCACCTCAAGCTGCTGGAGCCGCTGCGCGAGCTCTTCAAGGACGAGGTGCGGCGCATCGGTGTGGAGCTGGGTTTGCCGCGCGAGATGGTATTCCGCCATCCGTTTCCTGGCCCCGGCCTGGGCGTTCGCATCCTCGGCGAGGTCACCAAGCCGCAAGCCGACCTGCTGCGCAAGGCCGATGCGATCTTCATCGAAGAGCTGCGCCGCCAGGGCTGGTACGACCGCGTGAGCCAGGCGTTCGCAGTGTTCCTGCCGGTGCGCTCGGTGGCGGTTCTGGGCGACGGCCGCCGCTACGACTACGTGATCGCGCTGCGCGCGGTGGAGACCGTCGACTTCATGACGGCGCGCTGGGCCCATCTGCCGTACGACTTCCTCGACCACGTCTCGCGCCGGATCATCAACGAGATTCCCGGCATCTCGCGGGTCGTCTACGACATCTCCGGGAAACCGCCTGCCACCATCGAATGGGAGTAGCGGATCAGCCGGGCTGGGCGACGCCTGCGGACCCGGGTACCGAAGCTTGCTCCTTGCGCAGCCGCAGCGTGTGCAGTCCAACCGTCAGAATCCACCCGAGATAGGACAGGACCAGGAATCAGCCGACCAGGCCCGTGTAAACGCCGGGACCAAATACGAAGTCACTCGGAAGCGCGGCGAGGAACGCCACGGTGGCGAGGACGGTGATTGCGGCCGTAATGAACAGGGTTGCGCGAACCCGTCGCCACGTTGCATTGCGCACCAGGCTGAAGCTGAGGAGCAGCGCCGCAACCGGTGTGTAGTCGAGCGAGGCGCCGAGCACGTGCATCTTGCCGCTGGTAGTCGCCCCTTCGGCGGCCGCGGTCACCGGGTCGGTCTCGAAGATCGCCGCAATCAGAATGCCGATGATGCTGACGCCCAGCACAAACAGGCCAATGTATCCGAGGATACTGCGTACCTGAGTAAAGATGGCGGCGCCGGCGCTGGCCAGGCTCGTGGCGAGCGCCGCGAAAGCGAGCGACATCATCCAGCCGTAGTCGCCGAGGGCGTACTCGCTGATGAAGCGCCAGGTCGGATCGAATTCAGGTTCAACCAGGTGCAGGCCGCCGAGCAGGAGGGCGAAGAGCACGCCGGAGGCGATGCTCAGTCGCGCGGCATGGGTTGCAAACGGCGGCAACGGGGGCGTGGCGCTGATCGGTTTCGAACTGGTCACGTGGTAGGAACTCCTCGTGGAACGTCGGGCATGTCCGCGAGCGGCACAACTTTGCACTTTGACATGCACACCGGCAATGGTTGCGTCACGAAGGTGTGCCGGGTGACAGGTCATCGCCTTGATCGGCAAGTCATCACGCTGCGACGCCCCGGAGCCAAACGCCACCGATCACGCGTGCGGGCCACCGAAAATATCTTGACAGCCAAGAGTCTTGACGGCCTTAATTAGCTGTAGTCCATCGATGCCATCCTCGAGGTACCCGTGCTCACAGCCTCCGTGCTCGCCGTCGCTCTCGCCTGCGCACTGGCGCTCATCAGTCTTGGTGGCGGCTTCTACGAGTTCAGCGTGGTCGACTCGTCCTGGCCGCGGCAGCCGCAAATCATTCAGCCCGGCCGCGGGGGCATCTCGCGGCGGCGGTTCTGGATCCCGGCGCATGTCGCCTTCGAGCTCGCGCTCATTGCTGCCCTGATCGCCGCGTGGTTGCAGCCTGAAGTGCGCACGTGGCTATGGATTGGCTTCGCCAGCCATGCTGCGATGCGCATCTGGTCGGCCTTCGATTTCATTCCGAAGGCGCTCGAGTTCGAGCGCGCCGATCCGGCGACGATCGCGGAAGAGACCGCGCGCCGGTGGACAGGCCGCAGCCGCTGGCGCATGCCGCTGGATCTGGTGACGTGCGTGGCGATGCTCATGGCATTTGCCTTTGCCGCCAGGCTCGCGTGACCGGGAACGGGGCGCTGGGAAGATGATTCGCAAGAGCTCGCCGAGGACCAAAGCCACCGCGGGGGCACAGCGTGAACGCGTCAGCCGCGTGGGCCTGGCAGTGCGCCGGATGGGGGCACAAAGCGTCCTCACCAGCGAGGCGGTAGCTGCGCGATTCCAGATCCATACCACCGACCTCGAAGTTCTGGATCTCATCTTCATGCGCGAGCAAGCGTCGGCCGGCGAGCTGGCGCAGGCGACGGGTTTGACCTCGGGGTCCGTCACCGCGTTGATCGACCGCCTCGCGCAGGCCGGCTACGTCGAGCGCCATTCCGACCCCGATGACCGCCGCAAAGTCCTGGTTCGCATTCGCCACGACGCCATCGAGCCGATCAAGGCGGTGTACGCGCCGATGCAGGCGCGGATGTTCGAGCTCTGGTCGACGTTCAGCGCGCGGGAACTGGAAGTCATCGCCGACTTCCTGGCGCGCAGCACCGATCTGGCCGTCGCGTGCGCCGAGGATATTCGCCACGGTGCGTCGCCTCGAATGCGGAGTTGACGCATGTCCCGCGACGTTGCTTTCATGCGCCGCGCCATCGAGCTGGCGGCGCGCGCGCGCGCCGCCGGCGAAGTGCCGGTCGGCGCGCTCATCGTCAAGGACGACGCAATCGTCTCCGAAGGCTGGAACCGGCCGATTGCCGCGAGCGATCCCACCGCGCATGCCGAGATCGAAGCGCTGCGTGGCGCCGCACGCAAGCTCAACTCGTATCGCCTGGCCGGCGCCACACTCTACGTGACGCTCGAACCTTGCCCGATGTGCGCAGCGGCCATCGTGCACGCGCGCGTCGATCGAGTTGTGTTCGGAGCGTGGGACCCACGTGTCGGCGCGGCCGGCAGCGCCTTCGATCTGCTCAATGCGCCGGCGCTCAACCATCGGGTCGATGCCTTCGGTGGAGTGCTCGACGAAGAGTGCGGGGAGCTGCTGAGGAAGTTCTTTGCCGAGAGGCGCGGCTGAGAGATCGGCAGCGACCTCGATGCCGATCAGTTGCCCGCGCTCAACCGGCTCGCCTCGGGCGGCAGCTCGGCCGCCAGCGCACCGGGCCCGCTGTCCGCCGCAACCCACTCGAGAATGTCCAGGTAGCTGCGGATATTGTCGACGAAGCGCACCGGCTCCCAGCCGCGCGCATAGCCGCGCTTGGTCTGCGTGTACCAGTATTCCTGCGCGAGCAGCGGCAGGAACGCGCGCACGTCCTGCCAGGAATCCGGGTCGCGCCCCGCCGACTCCGCCAGGACGCGCGCGTCTTCCAGGTGACCGAAGCCGACGTTGTAGGCGGCGAGCGCGAGCCAGGTGCGGTCCGGCTCGGGGATGCGTACCGGGATCTTCTCGCGCACCGAGACGAAATATTGCGCTCCGCCGCGGATGCTCTGACGCGGGTCGGTGCGGTCCGCGACGCCGAGCTGCAGCGCCGTGTCCTCGGTCAGCATCATCAGGCCGCGCACCCCGGTCGGAGAAACGGCTTCCGGATCCCAATGCGATTCCTGGTAACCGATCGCCGCCAGCAGCCGCCAGTCCTCGCCGACGTGCGTCGCCGCCTCCTCGAACCACTGCCTGAATCGCGGCAGGCGGCTCTGCACGTGGCGGATGAAGCTGCGCGCGCCCACGTAGTCGAAGCGCTCGGACTTGCCGTAGTAGCGCTCGAGGACGCCTGCGAGCGCGCCGCTGCGTACCAGCCCCGAGAAGAACTGCTCCACGCGCTCGCGCAGGCTCGTGTCGCGCGCGCTCATCGCCCAGGCCAGCGATTCGCCCGCCATGAGATCGAAGGCGACGCGCACCTGCGGATGGAAATTGCGCCCCAGGGCGAATTCGGTCGAGTCCAGGATCGTGTAGTCGATGGTGCCTTCCGCGATGTCGCCGAGCAGTTCGACCGCATCGCCGCGCCGCTCTACCCAGCACAGATTCGGATGGCGCTCGCGCAGCCGCCGCAGCGCATTGGCCTGGGCGCTGCCGGCGATCACCTCCAGGTGCATGCCGTTCACGTCCCGCAACGATCGCGGCTTGGCGCGGCCCTGGCGGTAGATCAGGTGCTGGCGCACCTGCTGATAGGGCGGCCCGAAAGTGACGCCCTCGCCCCAGGTATCGCTGATCGACAACCCCGCGGCGGCGATGTGAGCGTCGCCGTTGGCGACGGCAGCACGGATGTCGGCGAATCCGGGGACCGTGTAGATGTACAACGCGACGCCGAGATCGGCGGCGAAGCGGCGGATCAAATCGTATTCCGGACCCTCGGGACCGTCGGCGCCCAGGTAGTATGCAGTGGGGCTGTTTCTCGTGACGACGCGCAGTTCGCCGAGCGCGATGATCTGCTCGAGCGTGCTCGGCACGCGCTGGCACGTACCGAGCAGGGTACAGGCAACGGCGCCTGTGACGATTTTGAACGCGCGTGCGCGATTGGGCATGGGTGCGCTAGAATACCGCGCCGCCGCCGGACCTGCGCCGCCCGGTCCCCAGAGCGTGCGGAAAGCCGTTTTTCGAAACGCAGCGCTTGACCCGCTGCGATTTACTTTGAGGGCGACGCGTCAGGACGACAGTGTCCGTACGGCTCGTGCAAGGTCAGACGGAGAGGTACCGAAGCGGTCATAACGGCGCGCACTCGAAATGCGATGGGGGCACACCGCCCCACGTGGGTTCGAATCCCACCCTCTCCGCCAGAAACGAAAAACCCCGCAACCGCGGGGTTTTTTCATTCTGGCTCCGCACGCCGCACGCTCACGTACCCCGCGAACTGGCGTGCCCGATGAACGGTAACGGGCGGTTGCGTTTCGGGAAATGTGGGTAAGTCCCGAAGAGACTCGCCTCGCCTGATTGAACCTACGATGCCGCCGGCACTCGATCGCCGCGCCCGTTGCCAGGCCGCCCACCGCGCGCGTTGAGCTCCGCGAACCGCGCCTCGTAGGCGCGCGCGAAATCCTCGACGAACACGTGCGGCAGGTCACCCTGTGCATTCTGTCCAAGGCTCGTGTAGAGCTCCTTGTACAGTTCCCAGTACTTGGCCTTGTTGCCGCCCGCGAGCAGGCCGCCGCGCTTCAGGCCGCGGTCGAAGCGCTCCTGCAGATCGTGCGGCTCGAGGCGCGCGAGGAATTCGCCGAACGCGACTTCCAGGCCCACGAGGATCGCCTGGTGATGGGCCTTCAGCTCGCGGAAGCTCTCGCGCACGGTGTCGATCGGCCCGAGGTAGCGGTTGCCGCGCTGCTCGAAGAGCATGCGCAGCGCTTCGTCGACGCCGGCCGAGAAGTTGAGCGGGTTGTTGTCGGTCGGCTGGATGGTCGCCTGCGCGAGGTGGAAGCGGTTGCGCATCTCGGTGCGCACCTGCAGGACGTCCATGATCCCGAACAGGGCCTCGCGCATCACCTGGCCGGCGAGGACCAGCATCTGCGAGTGCGCACTGCTGGGAATGCTCGACAGGTCGACGCCCGCGCCCCGGCACAGGAGCTGCAACGCCGCGGTCATGTCGTTGGCCGGTGCGCTCTCCGTGCGGTTCTTCGCGATCGGCTGCGTCTGCAGATGCTCCGGCGGCGGCGCTGGCTGCGGTTCGCTCGCCTTGGGCGCTTCAGCTGGCGAATGGCGCGTGGCATTGCGATACGGCTCGATGCGGCGCGTGGCCAGATTCCAGGGAGTCTCGCCCTGTTTCTCCGCCTCGACCTGCTTCGCGGCAGGCTGCGGCGCGGCCGGCTTGCGTACTGCGGGCCGCGACTTCCCTGAAGATTTGGGCGGTTCGACCACCTGGCCGTACGCATTCACCGGCTTGGCGCGCGAGCCGCTTTCCTCGGGAGCCAGCAGGGAGCTCAGGTTGAGCGACGCTCCGATGTCGTTCTCGGTCGACTGGCGCGCGACAGAGGAAGGGGCGCCGCCGTAGGCGACGATCGCGCTCTTGTCGGGTGGGAAATCGTTGGCGGCATCGATGCTGACCACGAGGTCGTAGTCGCCCATGCGCAGCCGGTCGCCGTCCTTGAGCTGGTGCGTCCCCGTCGCCGACATCGGATCGCTGGCGTCGTTGAGATAGGTGCCGTTGGAGCTGGTATCGATCAACCAGTAGCTGCCGGCGCGGTATTCGATGCGCGCGTGCTTGCCGGACACGTAACGCTCCGGGTCCGGTAGAACCCAGTCGTTCTCGCCCGCCCGGCCGATGGTGCCGCCGTGAACCCCGAACACCCGGCTGCAGGCATCGCCCAACAGCTTGGCGTGCTTGCTGACGACCCTCAGTCGTAGCGCCATGTCGACTTCCCTCGCTCTCTTGCCAGTTCCACCCAGTGTCGGCCGGTGCAAATGCCGGCCCGCTCGCGCTTGGTTACTGCCCACGGAACGTTCGTTCTCGTGTCGAGACGCCCCGGCAGGGACGCAGCTCAGGCAGTCTCCGTATAATGGGGTGCAAGGCTATCAGCGCCGGATTCCGTCAAAATGGCAGTCAGTCACATTTTCAAGGTCATGTTCGTGAACCAGGGCAAGGTCTACGAGATCTACGCCCGCAAGGTCAGCCACGGCGGACTGTTCGGGTTCGTCGAGGTCGAGGAGCTGGTTTTCGGCACCCGTGCCGGCGTGGTGGTCGATCCCGGCGAGGAGCGCATCCAGAGCGAATTCGCCGGCGTCAAGCGCACGTTCCTGCCGCTGCATTCGATCGTGCGCATCGACGAGGTCAGGAAGCAGGGCGTGAGCAAGATCAGCGCGTTCGAAGGGGCCAACGTCACGCAGTTCCCGGTGCCGATCTACACCCCCACCGAGAAGCCGGGCTCGTAGTCGCCGCGGGCAGCCTCCTGTATCATTCGCGCCTCGCTGCCGGCCGCCTTCCCTGGCCGGAGCCGTCCACGCACCAGAATGCTGTCACTGCCAGGCTCGCCGGCGCTTTCACCGTTCCGACTCGACAAGCTCCTGCGCGCCTTGCGCCAGCGTCACGCAGGTGTCAGCGGCATCTCCGCGCGCTGGGTGCACATCGTCGACACCGAGCGCGGGCTCGAGCCCACGCAGCATGCGACTCTCGCGCGCCTGCTCACCTACGGCCCGCACTTCGAAGCGGGCGATGAATCCGGCCAGCTGATCCTGGTCGTGCCGCGCCCGGGCACGGTTTCGCCGTGGTCGAGCAAGGCCACCGATATCGCGCACGTGTGCGGCCTCACTGCGATTGGCCGCATCGAGCGCGGCGTCGCCTATCGAATACGATCCGCAAAGCCGCTCCAGCCGGCGGAGCTCGCCGCGCTGGCGCCCATGCTCCACGACCGTATGGTCGAAACGTGGATGACGCGCATCGAGGACGCGCAACGGCTCTTCGATCATCACCCGCCGCGTGCGCTGAGCACCGTCGCGCTGTCGAAGCGCGGCCGTGAGGCGCTCGTCGAGGCCGACCAGCGCCTCGGTCTCGCGCTCGCTCCCGACGAGATCGACTACCTTCTCGCCGCCTACCGCTCGCTCGAGCGCGATCCCACCGACGTGGAGCTGATGATGTTCGCGCAGGCGAACTCCGAGCACTGCCGCCACAAGATCTTCAACGCCGAGTGGACGATCGACGGCGCGCGCCAGCCGAAGTCGCTGTTCGCGATGATCCGCAACACCTACGCACACAATCCGCGCGGCGTGCTGTCCGCCTATCGCGACAACGCGGCGGTCATCGAGGGCGCGCTCGGCACGCGCCTGTTTGCTGACGCCGCCACGGGCGTGTACCGGCACAGCGAGGAACAGGTGGACATCCTGATGAAGGTGGAGACGCACAACCACCCGACCGCCATCGCGCCGTTTCCCGGTGCGGCCACCGGGTCGGGCGGCGAGATCCGCGACGAGGGCGCCACCGGCCGCGGGGCGAAACCCAAGGCAGGTCTGACGGGCTTCACCGTGTCCAACCTGCGCATTCCGGGCGCCGAACGCGCATGGGAAATCGATCACGGCCGCTCGCCGCGCGCCTCCTCGGCGCTGCGAGATCATGATCGAGGGGCCGATCGGCGCCGCCGCGTTCAACAACGAGTTCGGGCGGCCGAACATCAACGGCTATTTCCGCAGCTTCGAGCTCGCCCTGCCGCACGATCCGCCGGGCCGGATCCGCGGGTACCACAAGCCGATCATGATCGCCGGCGGCCTGGGCAACATCCGGCGCGGCCACGTCGAGAAGGGCGAGGTGCCGGTCGGCGCGCACATCGTGGTGCTCGGCGGACCCGGCATGCTGATCGGTCTCGGCGGCGGCGCCGCCTCCTCCATGACCAGCGGCTCCAGCAACGAGGATCTGGACTTCGCTTCCGTTCAGCGCGGCAACCCCGAGATGCAGCGGCGCGCGCAGGAAGTCATCGATCGCTGCTGGGCGCTCGGCGACGCGAATCCCATCGTGCTGATTCACGACGTGGGTGCCGGTGGACTGTCCAACGCGGTGCCGGAGGCGATCGCGCACAGCCATCGCGGCGGGCGCATCGATTTGCGCGCCATTCCCGACGGCCGAGCCCGGCATGTCGCCGCTCGAGGTGTGGTGCAACGAAGCGCAGGAGCGCTACGTTCTCGCCATCGCCGCGCGGCAGCTCGACGTGCTGCGCGAATTCTGTGCGCGCGAGCGCTGTCCGTACGCAGTGATCGGCGAGATCACCGCCGACGGGTGGCTGCGGGTCGAGGACCGGCATTTCGGCAATCGCCCGGTCGACATGCCGATCGATGTGCTGCTCGGCAAACCGCCGAAGATGCTGCGCGAGGTGCGTTCCGTAGCGCGGGCGGGCGACGATTTCACCGGCGCCGGAATCGACCTGAGCGACGCGGTCGAGCGTTTGCTGCGGCTGCCGACGATCGCCGACAAGACCTTTCTGATCACCATCGGCGATCGCACGGTGGGCGGCCTCATCAGCCGCGACCAGATGGTCGGGCCATGGCAGGTGCCGGTGAGCGACGTCGGCGTGACGCTGACCGACTATCAGGCCTGCACGGGCGAAGCGATGGCGATGGGCGAGCGCTCGCCGGTCGCCTTGCTGGACGCTGCGGCGTCGGGACGCCTGGCGGTCGGCGAGGCGATCACCAACATCCTCGCGGCGGACATCGCCGCGCTCGATCAGATCCGGCTTGTCGGCCAACTGGATGGCCGCCTGCGGCGAACCGGGCGAGGATGCGGAGCTGTACGCGACCGTCAAGGCCGTGGGCGAGGAGTTGTGCCCCGGCGCTCGGCATCACGATTCCGGTGGGCAAGGATTCGCTGTCGATGAAGTCGAGCTGGAGCGCGGACGGCGCAACGCGCAGTCGTCGTATCGCCGGTTTCGCTGATCGTCTCGGCGTTCGCGCCGGTGCGCGATGTCGAGGCGCACACTGACGCCGCAGCTGCGGACCGACGCGCGGCGCCACGCGGCTGCGTGCTCATCGACCTGGGACGCGGTCGCAACCGTCTCGGCGGCTCGAGCCTCGCGCAGGTGTACGGCGAAAGTCGGCGCAGCGCCCGCGGACCTCGACGCCCCGCAATTGCTGCAGGGTTTCGTCGCGGCGATGCGCGACCTCAAGGCGCGCGACCTCGTGCTCGCGTATCACGACCGCTCGGACGGGGGTGTGCTGGTCACGCTGCTCGAAATGGCGTTTGCGGGCCACTGCGGCCTCGACGTGCGCGTGCCCACCGGTGCTACGCCGCCACTTGCGGCACTGTGCGCCGAAGAGCTGGGCGCGGTCGTGCAGGTTCGGAACAGCGACATGGAAACGCTGAAGGCGGCGCTGGCGCTGCACGGGCTCGACGGCTGCGCGCACGACATCGGCGCCGCCCTGCCGGGCGACGAAATCCGTATCGTCGCGGGTGACCAGGAGCTGCGCGCTGTCGCGAACGCAACTGCGGCGCACCTGGTCGGAAACCTCCTGGCGCATGCAGCGCCTGCGGGACAATCCCGAGTGCGCGGACGAGGAGTACGCGCGCCTCGCCGACGCCGATGAGCCGGGCCTCGACGTGAAGCTGACGTTCGATCCGAACGAGGACGTCGCGGCGCCGTACATCAACCGCGGCGCGCGGCCGCGCGTCGCGGTACTGCGTGAGCAGGGCGTCAACAGCCAGGTGGAGATGGCCGCAGTGCTCGATGCGCGCCGGTTTCGAAGCGCACGACGTGCACATGACCGACATCCTCGGCGGGCGCGCTCTCGCTCGAGGAGTTTCGCGGCATCATCGCCTGCGGCGGGTTCTCCTACGGCGACGTGCTCGGTGCGGGGCAGGGGTGGGCCAAGTCGATCCTGTTCAACCCGCGCGCGCGCGACGAGTTCGGCAGTTTCTTCGAGCGCGCCGACGCTTTCGCGCTGGGTGTATGCAACGGCTGCCAGATGTTCGCGGCGCTGCGCGAGATCATCCCCGGCACGCAGCACTGGCCGCGTTTCGTGCGCAACCGTTCCGAGCAGTACGAGGCGCGCCTGAGCCTGGTCGAGATCGTCGACTCGCCGTCGGTCCTGTTGCGCGGCATGCAGGGCTCGGTCCTGCCGATCGCCGTCGCGCACGGCGAAGGGCGCGCCGAGTTCGCATCCGCCGAGGTTCTCGAAAGCTGCCGCCGCGCCGGACTGATTGCGATGCGCTTCGTCGACACGCGCCGCCACGTCGCCGAACGCTACCCGGACAACCCGAACGGCTCGCCGCTCGGTATCGCGGCGCTGTCGAACGCTGACGGCCGCGTGACCATCACCATGCCGCACCCCGAGCGTGGCTTCCGGACGGTGCAGCACTCGTGGCACCCCGACGAGGCAGGCGAGGACAGCGGCTGGATGCGCTTGTTCCGAAATGCGCGTGTCTGGGTTGGCTGAGCTGCCGTCATGGCAGGGCGTGGACGGGGAGGACTTATCCACATTTCCCGAAACGCAACCCCGGCACTACGCTCACGGGCGGAGCAGTTCGCGGTGTGCGGCTGCGTACCTTGGGCGTAATCAAGAGGGACGGGGAAATGTGGATAAGTCCTCCCCATCCGCGCCCTGCCATGAAGAGGTTATCCAAGTGAGCACTAGAATTCGTCATGTGGAGTTGCATGCGCCGCGCGGGTCTGCGCTGAGTTGCAAGGGCTGGCAGCAGGAAGCGGCGTTGCGGATGATCCACAACAATCTCGATCCGGCGGTCGCGGAGAATCCGCACGAGCTGGTGGTGTACGGCGGCATCGGCCGGGCGGCGCGCGACTGGGAATGTTTCGATGCGATCGTGGCGGCGCTGCGCCGCCTGGAGAACGACGCAACGCTCCTGATCCAGTCGGGCAAGCCGGTCGGGATGTTCCGCACGCACGAGGCCGCGCCGCGGGTGCTTCTCGCCAACTCCAATCTCGTCGGCAACTGGGCCAACTGGGACCACTTCTTCGAGCTCGATCGCAAGGGCCTGATGATGTTCGGCCAGATGACCGCGGGCTCGTGGATCTACATCGGCTCGCAGGGCATCGTGCAGGGAACCTACGAGACGTTCGCCGAGGCGGTGCGCCAGCACTACGAGGGCAAGAGCGCCGGCCAAGTGGCTGTTGACCGGCGGGCTCGGCGGAATGGGTGGCGCGCAGCCGCTCGCGGCGAGTTTCGCCGGGCTGTCGAGCCTGTGCGTGGAGGTCGATCCGCGCCGCATCGAGATGCGGCTTACGCACCGGCTACCTCGATGCACGCGCCGACAGTCTCGAGGATGCGCTCGCCAGGCTCGAGCAGGCCGCGCAGCAGGGGCGTGCGATTTCCATCGGCCTGCTCGGCAATGCCGCGGATGTTTTCCCGCGCGTGCTCGCGGGCAGGCAGCCGCCGGACCTCGTCACCGACCAGACATCCGCTCACGATCCGCTCGAACGGCTACATCCCGCTCGGGTTCAGTCTGGAACAGGCCGCGCGAGCTGCGGCGCACCGATCCGGCGACGTACGTACGCCGCTCGAAGGAATCGATGGCAGTGCAGGTGCGCGCGATGCTCGGCTTTCACGCGCGCGGCATTCCCACTTTCGACTATGGCAACAACATTCGCGCCATGGCACGCGATGCGGGCGTCACGAATGCGTTCGATTTCCAGGGATTCGTGCCGCTCTACATCCGGCCGCTGTTTTGCGAAGGCATGGGGCCGTTCCGCTGGGTGGCGCTGTCGGGCGATCCGCAGGACATCGCGCAGGACCGACGCCAAGGCGCGCGAGCTCTTCCCTCACAAGAAGGATCTGCTTCGCTGGCTCGATCACGCGAGCGCGCGCATTCAGTTCCAGGGATTGCCGGCGCGCATCTGCTGGCTGGGCTACAAGGAGCGCCACCTGCTCGGCCTCGCCTTCAACGAGATGGTGCGCAAGGGCGAGCTGGAAGCGCCGATCGTCATTGGCCGCGATCATCTGGATGCCGGTTCGGTCGCTTCACCGTACCGCGAGACGGAAGGGATGCGCGACGGCTCGGATGCCGTTGCCGACTGGCCTATCCTTAACGCGCTGCTCAACACTGCGAGCGGCGCGTCGTGGGTCAGCTTCCACCACGGTGGCGGCGTCGGCATGGGCTATTCGCTCCATGCGGGCGTCGTGATCGTCGCCGACGGTTCCGAGCGCGCACGCGCGGCGCTGGAGCGCGTGCTCACAAACGATCCGGGCACGGGTGTCATGCGGCACGCTGACGCGGGCTACGAACGTGCGATTGAGGTCGCGCGGGAGCGTGGGCTCGACTTGCCGATGCTGGGAGGCCAGCGATAGGCGGCACGTTCGCTGGACCGCGGCGGTATCCTTCCCAGGATGTCGCACGTCTTCGAACCCGCCGCGAGCGGTCGCTCCAAATGCCGCGGCTGCGGCCGGCCCATCCGCCGCGGAGAGCTGCGTTTCGGCGAGCGCCTGCCCAATCTCTTTGGGGAAGGCGAGATGACGCTGTGGTTTCACCCCGTATGCGCGGCCTACAAGCGGCCGCAGTCGCTTCTTCAGGCCCTCGGGGAAGGGCTCGAGAAGGTTCCCGGTCGAGAGGACCTGGAACGCGCGGCGCGCGGCAGCTCGGCGCACCGGCGTCTGCCGCGGATCGACGGCGCCGAGCGGGCGCCGAGCGGGCAGGCCAGATGCCGCAGTTGCCGCGAGCCCATCGCGCGCGGGTGCTGGCGTATCCGAATTGTGTTCCATGAGGAGGGCCGGTTCTTTCCCGGAGGGTTCGTGCACCTCGACTGTCGCAAGGCCTACTTCGAGACCGACGACGTCCTGGAGCAAGTGCTCCACTTCAGCCCGGACTTGAGCGAAGGCGAACGAGAGGAATTGAGCCGCGAGTGCGCCGCTGACCCGACGCGCCCAGCCCTGCCGCAGGGCTGACGCAGGCGTGTGCTAGGCGCGGAAGTTCTGGAGCGCGGTGACGGTAGGATCGTCTTCGCTGAGGAAGTAACGCCGCACCATCATCGCCTGCTGCAGGCGTCCCTTGCGGACGTACGCCTGGTACAGCAGATCCTTCATCACTTCGAGCAGCACGCCGGCCTGAGTACGGCTCGATCTCGGGCAACGCGCTGCGCGGATTCTCGCTGTCGGTGCCGAAGATCACGCGCTTGACGATGGTGAAAGTTTCCGCTCTCGATTTCGGCCAGCTCGCGGATCTCGTTGAGCTCGTCGAACAGCTTGAGCTTGCCGCCCTCGCCGAGATCGGCGAACACAGCCTGCGCGGTGCGCCGGCACATCGAGGCGAACGCGTTGAAGCAGCCGGCGCTGTAGCAGGCGAGCGCTTCCTTGAACAGCAGCTCGGCTTCCTCCGGCATGTACGTGAAGGTGAATTTCTCGCGCGCGTGCTCCAGCTCGATGTACGTGCTGGAGAGCTCGACGCGGTTGGCCGCGTACATCTTGATCATGAACTTGAGGAACACCGGCGCGTTGCACGAATCGCAGCGGAACACCAGGCCCGCATGCGTGGGACGCACGGCCACCAGCTGGTCGTAGTTCGGTACCGCCATGGGAGTGATGTGCGCGAGCACCTGGCAATGCGGACAGGTCAGCGCCAGATTGTGTTCCTGGTCGTGATGCAGCCGGCTCTGGGTATCGATGATAGACCGACATTTCTGGGTCACTGTCCCCTTCCGGCGTTCTCCCCGTCCGCGCCGGCCGGAGCAGTGTAACCCAATTACTCGCTCTCAGCCGTGCGTGCAGGAGCGCGAGTCGCGCGAGGAACTCGCGCCGTTCCCCGAATGCACCATGTCGTGCGAGCGTCGTCATGTCGCGATCGAGACGGTGATCCTTCGGGTTGAACGGCACGAGCTGGCGCACGGCGGCGTGCAGCGCCTCGAGCGGCGGTGTCGAGCGCAGAGGCCGAATGCAATCGATGGCGTGGGCCGCGGCGAGCAGCTCGATCGCCAGAATCATGTGCAGTGTTGTCGCAGATGCGCAGCAGCTTCCAGCCCGCCCACGGCGCCATGCTGACGTGGTCTTCCTGGCCGGCGGACGTCGGAATCGCTGTCGACGCTGGCGGGATGGGCGAGTGTCTTATTCTCCGAAGCCAGCGCCGCGGCCGTGACGTGCGCGATCATGAAGCCCGATTCCAGACCCGGCTCGCTCGTCAGAAACATGTTGAGTGCCGGGTTGACGCGGCGGTCGAGGAGGTCCGTGCGCCGCTCGGACATGCTGGCGAGGTCCGCGATGGCGATGGCGAGGAAGTCGCTGATGAAGCCGAGCGGGGCGGCGTGAAAGTTGCCGCCGGAGAGGATGTCCTCGCCGAAGATGAGCGGGTTGTCGGACACGCCGTTGCACTCGCTTTCCAGCACACCCGCCGCGTGAGTGAGCGTATCAGCGACGGCGCCGAACACTTGCGGCATGCAGCGCACCGCGTAGGGGTCCTGGACGCGATCGCAGTTCTCGTGGCTGCGATGGATCTCGCTGTCGGTCAGCAGCCGGCGAAACAGCGCGCCGATTTCCATCTGGCCGCGCAGCCCGCGTGCGGCGTGGATGCGCTCATCGAATGGGGTGTAGCTGCCGGCGAGTGCTTCGAGCGTCAGCGCGCCGACCACCACAGCACTTTCCAGCAGCGTTTGACCCTGGAGCGTGCCTTCCGCCGCGAGCGCCGCGCTCAACTGCGTACCGTTGAGCAGCGCGAGACCTTCCTTCGCTTCGAGGATGAGCGGCTCGATGCCTGCGGCACGTGGCACTTCCGCGCCCATGAGCGATCGCTCGCCTCGTCGCGCTTCACCCTCGCCGATCAGGGCCAGCGTGAGATGCGCGAGCGGCGCCAGGTCGCCCGAAGCGCCCACCGAACCGCGCGCGGGAATGACCGGCAATACGTCGGCGTTCAGCAGCGCCAGCAACGCCTCGACGACCTGCGGCCGCACTCCGGAAAATCCCGCTGCCAGACTGTTAGCCTTGAGCAACAGGACGCGACGCGTCAACGCGGGGGACAGCGGTTCGCCGATGCCGCAACTGTGGCTGCGTACCAGGTTGAGCTGCAGCGCCCGCACTTTCTCCGGCGGGATTTGCCGATTGGCGAACGCTCCGAACCCGGTGGTGATGCCGTAGCTCACGCGGCCCTGCGCGACCGCGGCGGTCACCGTGTCGCGGCTGGCCTGCATTCGAGTGCGCGCATCCACTGACAAAGCGAGTTTGGGCCGCTCGCGTTCGTAGGCATCGAGCCGGATCAGCGTCAGGTCGCGGCCTGTCAGTTGCCATTCGCGTGTCATTTCCGGCTCCGTCATTGAGCTTGCCCCTCGATGTAAACCGCCGCCGGCCGCAGGCCGCCGAGCTGATAGGTGAGAAATGCAGGCTCCGGAATGTCCCACAGCGAGAAATCGGCGCGGCGACCGGGCTCGATGGCGCCGAGGTCGTCGCGGCCGACCGCGCGGGCGGCATTGTATGTCACGCCGAGGAGCGCCTCGTCGGGCGTGACGCCCAGCAAAGTGACAGCCATGTGCACGCAGGTGAGGAGGCTTGCGACCGGCGAGGAGCCGGGATTGAGGTCGGAGGCAATCGCGATCGGTACGCCGGCCTCGCGCAGCAGAGCGAGCGGCGGTTTGCGCGTTTCGCGCAGGAAATAGAACGCTCCCGGCAGCAGCACCGCGATACTGCCGGCGCGGGCCATGGCGCGGGCCCCGTCGGCATCGAGGAACTCGAGGTGATCGCACGACAGGGCGCCGAACTCGGCGGCAATTGCGCTCGCCCCGGTCAGCGAAAGCTGCTCGCAATGGGCCTTGACGTTGAGACCGAGCTGCCGCGCCCGTTCGAACAGCCGCCGCGCGTCCTCCACCGAGAAAGCGATCGATTCGATGAAGATGTCGACGGCGCCGGCCAGGCCGCGCCGCGCAATCTGCGGCAGGGCCTCCTCCAGCAGGCTGTTCAGGTATTCCTCGCGCGTCATGCCGGGCGGCACCGAATGCGCACCGAGAAACGTGGGCAGGATGCGCTGCGAGACCTCGCCCGCGAGCTCCGCAATCGCCTCGAGCATCTTGATCTCGTGCTCGACGCTCAATCCATAGCCGCTCTTGATCTCGACGGTCGTAACCCCTTCAGCCGCCAGCGCCGCGAGACGTGGCCGCGTTTGCGCGACGAGCGCGGCGCGCGAGGCTTCACGCACCGCCCGGACGGTCGAGATGATCCCGCCGCCGGCCTTGGCGATCTCGGCGTACGTGGCGCCGGCCAGCTTGCGCAGGTGCTCGTCCATGCGGTCGCCCGCGTACAGGGCGTGCGTATGGCAATCGATGAAACCCGGCAGCACCGTGCGATGGCGTGCATCCAGGACTTCTTTGGCCGGTGCAGAGGTGCCGATCTCGACGATGCGGCCGTCGCGCACACCGAAGGAATGCGCATCGCTCGGCCGGGCGCTGCCGGCCATCGGATACAATCTGGCGTTGTCGACTCTCAGATCGAGCATGTGCGTGACTTGCGTGAGGTTCGTGCAAGGGTATGCCCGGTGCGCTCACTTTTGAATACGTCCTCACTCCCGAGGGCCTGAAACGCAATTGCCGCGTGTCGCTGGACGACGCCGGCAGGATCGTCGCGATCGAGCCGGGCGTCGCCGCAAGGACCGATGGCGGCCTGGCATTGCCCGGCATGCCCAATGCGCATAGCCATGCCTTTCAACGCGCCATCGTCGGCCGCGGCGAGGGCCGCTCGCAGGATTCGTTCTGGAGCTGGCGCGCGGTCATGTACCGCGTGGCCAACGCAATCGATTCCGAGGATCTGTACGCCATCGCGCTGCGCGCCTTTGCCGACATGCTGCGCGCAGGGTATACGAGCGTAGGCGAGTTCCACTATGTACACCACCGCCGCGACGGGACGCGCGGTACCGAAATGGCTCTGGCGCTGCGCGAGGCGGCGCGCGATGCGGGCATCCGCCTGGTCATGCTGCCGGTGCTCTATCAGCGTGGCGGTTTCGGGCGCGAGGCGGCGCCCGAGCAGATGCGTTTCGTGCATCGATCGCTCGACGAATTCGGCAAGCTTCTCGAGGCGTTGCGGGATCAGCCGTGCGGCGTGGCGCCTCATTCGTTGCGCGCCGTTGCCCTGGAAAGCCTGCCCGACCTGGTCGCGCTCGCCGACTCGATCCTGGGCAAGCAGGCGCCGATCCACATTCACGTCAGCGAGCAACAGCGCGAGGTGGAGGAGTGCCGCGCCGCCCTTGGCCGGCCGCCGATCCAGTGCCTCGCTGAGACGATCGAGTTGGGACCGCGCTGGAGCCTGGTGCATGCGACCCATGCCGAGCCCGGTGAAGTCGAGCTGTTGAAGCGGCTCGATCCGAATCTGGTGTTGTGTCCGCTGACAGAGGCGTATCTCGGCGATGGTCTGTTCCCGCTTGCGATGCTCGGCGCCGCGCAATTCGCCATCGGCTCGGACAGCAATGTGCGCATCGACGCGATCGAAGAGCTGCGCGTGGCCGAATATGGCCAGCGCCTGATCCACCAGCGGCGCACGGCGTTGGGCGGATCCGAGGACCTGGGTGGCTCCTTGTGGCGGCGGGCCGCGGAAATCGGTGCGCGCTCGCTGAGCCAGCCGGTCGGATCGCTGGTGGCGGGCCGATATGCCGATCTGACCGTGCTCGATCTGGACGATCCGCTGTTCGCCGGAATGCCGGTGCAGAACGTGCCCGATGCGTGGATCACGGGAGGGAGCGCTGCGCAAATTCAGTCGGTCTATGTCGGCGGGCGGCGGCGGGTGGAGCGCGGCGAATTGTCGAGCGCCGCCGGGGTAGATCGTTTCGCCGAGGTGATGGACCGTATTCACGCTGAGATAGACGGATGAGCCCCGCGCCGCCGATTTCACGGTACCTCGCCAGCCACGGTGAAGAGATCGCGCTGCTGGTGAGCATTCCGCACACGGGGACCTACGTCCCGCCGGACATTGCCGCGAAGCTCGACTCGCCGGCGATGGGCGAGGGCGTCATGGCCGACTGGCATCTGCACGAGCTGTACGCGTTCCTGCCGCAGCTCGGCATCGACGTGATCCACGCGACGCATCACCGTTTCGTCGTCGATCTGAACCGGCCGCCGGATGCGACGCCGCTGTATCCGGGGAGGTTCGAAACGGGGCTGGTGCCCACCGAGACCTTCCAGGGCGAGGCCATCTGGCGCGTTGCGCCGGGGCCGGAGGAAATCGCGCGACGGCGCGAACAGTTTCACCGGCCGTATCACGCCGCGCTCGAACAGCGCCTGAAGGAGAAGGCGAAGCAGTTTGGCCGGTGCTACCTGATCGATGCGCACAGCGTCGAGTCGCGCGCCAGCCGTTTGCATGGCCGCTTGCAGGAGGACATCTACCTCGGTGACCGCGACGGCAAGACCTGCGACCCGTGGTTCACGCAATTCGTGCGCGAGTTGTTCGAGAAGCAGGGGCTCGAGGTGAGCCTGAATCAGCCCTACAAGGGCGGCTACATCACCGCGTACTACGCGTCTGCGAACGGCGGGCCGATCGAGGGCGTGCAGACGCTGCAGATCGAAATGTGCCAGCACTTGTACATGGAAGAGGGCGAGCCGCAGGGCGCGCCGGCGGAACCGCGGTTTCGCGCGTTCGTGGAGCGCCTGCGCTCAGTCTTCGAATTCATCGCCGAGGCGGTTCGCGCACCGCACGCGAAGTGCTGAACGGCGCAGGGTCCTTTCCTCGACTAGCCGTTGAGGGGTTTGTATCTGATCCGGTGCGGCTGATCCGCATCCGTGCCGCGCCGGCGGTGCAGATCTGCGTTGTACTCCTGGTAGTTGCCCTCGAACCAGACGGCCTGCGAATCGCCTTCGAACGCCAGGATGTGGGTCGCGATGCGATCCAGGAACCAGCGATCGTGCGAGATCACCACGGCGCAGCCGGGGAAGGAGAGCAGCGCCTCCTCGAGCGCCCGCAGCGTTTCGACGTCGAGATCGTTCGTGGGCTCGTCGAGCAACAGCACGTTGCCGCCTGTGCGTAGCACCTTGGCGAGGTGCACGCGGTTGCGTTCGCCGCCCGAGAGCTCGCCGATCAGTTGTTGCTGCTGCACGCCGCGGAAATTGAACCGGCCGACGTAGCCGCGCGAGGGCGTTTCGTAGTTGCCGACCTTGATGATGTCCTGTCCGCCGGAGATCTCCGCCCACACGGTCTTGGAATCGTTCAGCGATTGCCGTGACTGGTCGACGTAGGCCAATTGCACCGAGGGTCCGAGGCGGATCTCGCCCGCATCCGGTTTTTCCTGGCCGCTCAGCATGCGGAACAGCGTCGTCTTGCCCGCGCCATTTGGCCCGATGATGCCGACGATGCCGCCGGCCGGCAGTGTGAAGCTGAGATTGTCGATGAGCAGCTTGTCACCGTAACCCTTGCGCAGGTTCTTCGCCTCGATCACCAGCTCGCCCAGACGCGCGCCCGGCGGGATGTAGATCTCGTTGGTCTCGTTGCGTTTCTGGAACTCGGTCGATGCCAGCTCCTCGTAGCGCTGCACGCGCGCCTTGCTCTTCGCCTGCCGCGCCTTCGGGTTCTGCCGCACCCACTCCAGTTCGCGTTGCAACGTCTTGCGCAGGCCTTCCTGTTGTTTCTCTTCCTGCTCCAGCCGCTGGTCCTTCTGCTCGAGCCACGACGAGTAATTCCCTTCCCACGGAATGCCGTGCCCGCGGTCGAGCTCCAGGATCCACTGCGCGACGTTGTCGAGGAAGTAGCGATCGTGCGTCACCGCGATGACGGTGCTCGGATACTCCTCGAGATAACGCTCGAGCCACGCCACCGACTCGGCATCGAGATGGTTGGTCGGCTCGTCGAGCAGCAACATGTCCGGCTGCGACAGCAGCAGGCGGCACAGCGCGACGCGGCGCTTTTCGCCGCCCGAGAGCGTCGACGACCTTGGCTTCCCACGGCGGCAGGCGCAGCGCGTCCGCGGCGATCTCCAGCTTGCGTTCCAGCTCCCAGCCCTGCACCGTATCGATCGCATCCTGCAGCTTGGCCTGCTCGTCGAGGAGCTTCTGCATCTCCTCGTCGCCCATGGGTTCCGCGAACTTGTCGCTGATGGCGTTGAAGCGATCGATCAGCGATTGCGTGGAAGCGACCCCCTCGGTGACGATGGCGCGCACGTCCTTCGCGGGGTCGAGCTGTGGTTCCTGCGGCAGAAAACCCACGCGGATTCCGGGTTGCGGCCGAGCCTCGCCTTCGATCTCCTTGTCCAGGCCGCCCATGATCCTGAGCAGCGTCGACTTGCCGGAACCGTTGAGGCCCAGCACGCCGATCTTGGCGCCGGGGAAAAAGCTCAGGGAGATGTCGCGCAGGATGATGCGCTTCGGGGGTACCACCTTGGATACCCGGTTCATCGTATAAATGTATTGCGCCATGACTCGACTTTGCGGGAGGGAAAGCGGCCCGTGGAAAAGGGCCGCGCATTATCTATCAGGCAGTCGGCCCGACGCCACCGGTGCCCCGAACGCTTGAGGCGAGCTGTCCCGGTCAGTGCTAGGCTTGCCGCTCGCTTTTCGGGGGAGGGTGCTCAATGGCGCAGGATTCGCGCTCGCCAGTCGTTCTCGTCGCCGGCGAGAAGATCGCCCGCTACGGCTTCCCCGATGGTCATCCGTTCGGCCCGGATCGCCACGATGCCTTCATGCGCGAGCTCAAGGCCGAGGGGCTCGATGAGCAGGTCCGGCAGCTCAGCCCCAGGCTCGCGACGCGCGAAGAGCTCGAGACCTTCCATGCGCCGGCGTACATCGATCTCGTAGTCGAGCGTTCCGCAACCGGCCATGGCTATCTCGACGCCGGCGATACCCCCGCGTTTCGCGGCGTGTACGAGTCCGCGTGCGGGGTCGTCGGCGCGACGCTCACGGCGCTCGCATCGATCATGGAAGGACAGACGAAACGCGCCTTCATCCCGATCGCCGGCCTGCATCACGCCTCGCGCAGCCACGCGGCTGGATTCTGCGTGTTCAACGACATCGGCGTGGCGGCGGAAATCCTCAGGAGCAAGTACGGCGTGCAGCGCGTGGCGTATGTCGACATCGACGCTCATCACGGCGACGGCGTTTTCTACAGTTTCGAGGACGACCCGCACCTGCTGTTCGCCGATATCCACGAAGACGGGCGTTACCTGTATCCGGGTACGGGCGCCGCCAGCGAAACCGGCAGCGGCGCGGCGAAGGGCACCAAGCTCAATCTGCCGATGCCGCCCGGCGCCGACGACGAGCAGTTCATGTCGGCGTGGGCGAAGGTCGAGTCCTACCTGGAGGCGGCGCAACCCGAATTCATCCTGTTCCAATGCGGTGCGGACAGCCTCGAAGGCGACCCCATCACCCACCTGCGCTTCAGCGAAAATGCCCACGCCCACGCCGCCGCCCGCCTCGCCGACATCGCCAATCGAACAGCTCAGGGCCGGATCCTCGCCATGGGTGGCGGGGGCTACAACCGCCGCAACCTGGCGCGAGCGTGGACGAGGGTTGTGCGCTCACTGGTCGAGGCCGAATAGCTGAGCATTCTTGGGCTTCGAGGTCTCGTCGAGGGGGTTTCGAGACCGTCGGCGACAGGACGTCGCCGTCGGAGCCTCCAGGGACGGATTCACGGCGTTCTCGAAACCCCCTCGACGAGACCTCGAAGCCCTCTTGACCAGGCGCGCGACCAGCGGCGCACAACCTCGGCTACAATCCCGGTCCCCGTTGCGGAGAGTTAGAGATGCTGACGCCGACCACTACCCTTGGCGATTTCGATCCTGAGCTGAAGCGCGCCCTCGACGGCGAGCTGCGCCGCCAGGAAGAGAATATCGAGCTCATCGCCTCGGAGAACTACGTCAGCACGCGCGTGCTCGAGGCCCAGGGATCGGTGCTGACCAACAAGTACGCCGAAGGCTACCCGGGCAAGCGCTATTACGGCGGTTGCGAGTACGTCGACATTGCCGAAACGCTCGCCATCGAGCGCGCCAGGAAACTCTTCGGCGCCGCCTACGCGAACGTGCAGCCGCACTCCGGATCGCAGGCGAACGCGGCCGTCTACCTCGCGCTGATGAGCCCGGGCGACACGCTCCTCGGCATGAGCCTCGATCACGGCGGCCATCTCACGCACGGCGCCAAGGTCAACTTCTCCGGCAAGCTGTTCAAGGCAGTGCAGTACGGCATCGTCCCGTCGACGGGCCTGATCGACTACGAGCAGGTCGAAAGGCTCGCGCACGAACACAGGCCGCGTGTCATCGTCGCGGGATTCTCCGCTTACTCGCGCGTCGTCGACTGGCTGCGCTTTCGCGCCATCGCCGATGCGGTCGGCGCCTATTTCGTCGTCGACATGGCGCACGTGGCCGGTCTGTGTGCGGTCGGCGTGTATCCGAATCCGGTGTCGATCGCCGACGTCACCACGACGACCACGCACAAGACGCTGCGCGGCCCGCGCGGCGGCCTGATCCTGGCGCGCGCCAACGAGGAGATCGCCAAGAAACTCAATTCGATGATTTTCCCCGGCACGCAGGGCGGGCCGCTCATGCACGTGATCGCGGCCAAGGCGGTGGCGTTCCTCGAGGCCCTGCAACCCGAGTTCGCGGACTACCAGCGCCAGGTGGTCGCCAACGCGCGCGCCATGTGCCGCGTGTTGATCGAACGGGGCGTGAACATCGTCTCCGGCGGCACGGACAATCACCTGTTCCTGGTCGACCTGATCAGCCGCAACATCACCGGCAAGGACGCGGACGCGGCCCTGCACAAGGCCAACATCACGGTCAACAAGAACGCGGTGCCGAACGATCCGCGCCCGCCGATGATCTCCAGCGGCCTGCGCATCGGCACGCCGGCGATCACCACGCGCGGTTTCAAGGAGCGCGAAGCCGGGCAGTTGAGCCATTGGATTGCCGACGTGCTCGACGCACTCAACGACGAGGCGGTGATCGCGCGCATCAAGCGTGACGTGCTCGATCTGTGCCGGCGCTTCCCGGTCTACGGGCCCGCCAGCCGCTGACCGAGCGTCTGGCGCGAGGCGACTCGCATGCACTGCCCCTTCTGCGAGCACGTCGAAACCAAGGTCATCGATTCACGCCTGGCGGGCGAGGGCAGCCAGATCCGGCGCCGGCGCGAATGCCTGAAGTGCGGCGAGCGCTTCACGACCTTCGAGACGGCCGAGCTCGTCATGCCGCAGGTGGTGAAAAGCGACCGCAGCCGCGAGCCGTTCGACGAGCAGAAACTGCGCTCGGGCATATTGAAGGCGCTGGAGAAGCGTCCCGTGAGCAGCGAAGCGGTGGAGGAAGCGGTCTCGCGCATCTGCCACAAGCTGCGCGCCACCGGCGAGCGCGAGGTCCTGGCGCGCCAGGTGGGCGAGCTGGTGATGGAGGAGCTGCACCATCTCGACGAGGTGGCCTACGTGCGCTTTGCCTCGGTGTATCGCAGCTTCCAGGACGTGGAGGCCTTTCGCGAGGAGATCGAGCGCATGCGCCGGCGGCGCAAGCGCGAGGCCAGCGCGGATCAGTTGCCCCTGTTGCCCGGTGAGAAGCTGCCGGGTGAAGCACAGCCCGAGAAGCAACCGGGCGAGAAGAAGCCATCGTGAGCTTTACTGCAACGGATCACCGTCACATGGCGCGGGCGCTCGAGCTGGCGGCGCGCGGACTGAACACGACCGACCCGAATCCGCGGGTCGGTGCCGTGGTGGCGCGTGCCGACGAGGTGCTGGGCGAGGGCTGGCACGAGCGTGCCGGCGAACCGCATGCCGAAGTGCATGCGTTGCGCGCAGCCGGCGCGCGGGCGCGCGGCGCCACGCTGTATGTGACGATGGAACCGTGCAGTCACCATGGACGCACGCCGCCTTGCACGGACGCAGTGGTTGCGGCGGGCATCTCGCGAGTCGTGAGCGCGATGGCCGATCCGAATCCGACCGTCAATGGCGCCGGACTGGAGAAACTGCGCGGCGCGGGAATCGCAGTCGAGGCCGGGTTGCTCGAGGCGCCGGCGCAGGAATTGAATCGCGGCTTCGTTCGGCGCATGCGCCGACAGGCGCCATGGGTGCGTCTGAAGCTCGGTGTGAGCCTCGATGGCCGCACCGCGCTCGCTTCCGGCGAGAGCCGCTGGATCACGGGCGAGGCGGCGCGGGCGGACGTGCAACACTGGCGGGCGCGCAGCTCGGCGATCCTCACGAGTTTCGCAACTGTGCTACGCGATGATCCGCGACTCGACGTGCGCATCGAGGGCGCGACGCGCCAGCCGCTGCGGGTAATCCTGGACAGCAACCTGGAAACGCCTGCCGACGCGCGGATTCTCGACGCACCCGGATCGGTCCTGATCCTGACGGGCGCGTCGAGCGCGGTGACGCGCGCCGCACTTGAACAGCGCGGCGCACGCATCGAAGGCGTCGAGCGCGCACCGTCCGGCGGCCTCGACCTGCACGCCGTCATTGGCCGGCTTGCGGCACTGGAAGTCAACGAGTTGTGGGCCGAATGTGGGCCGCGGCTCGGCGGTGCGCTCGTCGATTCGCGCCTCGTCGACGAGCTGGTGATCTACGTGGCGCCGAATCTGCTCGGCAACGACGCGCGCGGCATGTTCGATCTGCCGCCGCTGCGCGCGCTCGCGGCGCGCAGTGCCTGGCGTTTCACCGACGTGCGACGCGTGGGCGAGGATCTGCGCATTCAGGCGCAGCCCGTGGGAGAGAGTTGAGTAACCGATGTTCACCGGAATCGTAACTGGCATGGGGCGCATCGCGGCTCGCGACGCTGGCAACGGCGACATCACGCTCGCAATCTCGACCGAACAGGTCGATCTCACCGCGACGCGGGTCGGCGACAGCATCGCCGTGAGCGGCGTGTGCCTGACGATCACGCAGTTGGACGGCCACCGTTTCGGCGCCGATGTCTCGCGCGAGACGCTGGCGCTCACCACACTGGGCGATCTGGAAGTGGGCCATCTCGTGAACCTGGAACTCGCTTTGAAGGCGGGAGATGGGCTGGGCGGGCACCTGGTCACGGGCCACGTGGACGGCCTGGCGACCCTTCGCGGCCGGCACGCGGACGCGCGTTCCGAGCGCTATGAATTCGAAGTACCCGCAGCCCTGGCCCGCTATGTGGCGCGCAAGGGCTCGGTGTGCCTCGACGGCGTCAGCCTCACCGTGAACGAGGTGTCCGGCTCGCGTTTTGACGTCAATCTCATTCCGCACACGCTACAGGTCACCACGCTCGGGCAGTTGCGGCCCGGCGCGCGAGTCAATCTCGAGGTCGACTTGATCGCCCGCTACCTGGAACGCCTGACGCACGCCCCATGAACACCATCGACGAAATTCTCTCCGAGCTGCGCGCCGGCCGCATGGTCGTGATCCTGGACGACGAGGATCGCGAGAACGAGGGCGACCTGATCATGGCGGCGGAGTGCGTGACGCCGGAGGCGATCGGCTTCATCGTCCGGCACTCCAGCGGCATCATCTGCCAGCCGATGCTGCGCGAGCGGCTCGAGCAGCTGCGCCTGCCACCGATGGTGCCCGAGAACACGGAGTCCCACCGCACCGCATTCACGATCTCCGTCGACTACAAGCACGGCACGACCACGGGAATTTCGGCGCACGATCGCGCCAAGACCATACGCGCCCTTGCCGATCCGTCTTCCCTGCCACAGGACTTCGCGCGCCCGGGACACATATTTCCCCTGCGCTACACCGAGGGCGGAGTGCTTTGCCGCGCAGGCCACACCGAAGCGACGATCGATCTGGTGCGCCTGGCGGGCTTCAAGAACCATTCCGGCGTGCTGTGCGAGGTCGTGAACGACGACGGCACCATGAAGCGGGGCGCCGAGCTGGCCGCGTTCGCGCAGGCCAATGGATTGAAGATCGGCACCATCGAGGACCTGATCCGCTACCGCCTGCGCATGGAGCGCTCCGTCGAGCGCATCTCCGAGCAGACGGTCGGGACCGAGTTCGGCGAATTCCGGATGTGCTGCTACGAAGATCACGTCAATCAGGACGTGCACATCGCACTGGTGCGCGGCTCGCTGGACGGCGCTACGGTGCCGCTGGTGCGCGTGCATCTCACCGACACGCTTCGCGATCTCATCGGCGTGCGCGGCGAGCGTGGGCGGCCGCTGAGCGATGCGCTGCGCCGGGTTTCCGGCGAGCCCAGCGCAGTGATCGTGATCCTGCGTCAGCCGGAAGGACCGCGCGACCTGCTCGACGCGGTGAAATCGCTGCAGGCGCCGCGAGTGCCGAACACGCATCGCGAGGATCGCCAGGTGGTGCGCACGTACGGCATCGGCGCGCAGATCCTGCAGGACCTGGGCGTCACGCGCATGCGCGTGCTGAGCGCACCGAAACTGATGCACGGAATCTCGGCTTTTGGGCTCGAGATCACCGAGTACGTCGACAGCGAGACCTGATGCGGGGGCGGCGCTGATATACTTCGCGCCCCGTCCTGCGGACCCCGCCCCATGCATCACGCCGTCATCGAAGGTGAACACGCCGTCGGCAACCTGCGCTTCGCAATCGTCGCCGCGCGCTTCAACGAGTTCATCGTCGAGAGCCTCCTCAAGGGTGCGGTGGAGGAGCTCGAACGCCAGGGTGCGGGCCGGGGGCAGATCGACATCATCCGCGTCCCCGGCGCCTTCGAGATCCCGATCGTGGCGCGCAAGCTTGCGACCCAGCGCCGCCACGATGCGATCATCGCCGTGGGCGCTGTAATCCGTGGCGACACGGCCCATTTCGAATACGTCGCCGGAGAGTGCGCCCGCGGCCTCGCGCGCATTTCCACCGAGACGGGCGTGCCCATTGCATTCGGCGTCCTGACCACCAACACGGTGGAGCAAGCCATCGAGCGCGCGGGTACCGCTGCGGGCAACAAAGGCGGTGAGGCGGCGCTCACGGCCATCGAGATGGCGAACCTGTTGCGCCGGCTGGAAGCCTGATGATGGCGGATCGATCGCAAGCACGCGCGGGGAACCGCGCGCGTTCCGGGGCACGCAGGCTGGCGATGCAGGCGCTGTACCAGTCGCTGCTCAACGCGCAGCCCTGGCAGGACCTGCACCAGCAATTCCTGGCCAGCGACGAAATGGCGCGCGCGGATCGCGACTATTTTCGCGAACTGGTGGAGCAGGCCTGCGGTCAGCGCGAGGAGCTCGAGTCGCTCGTCGCACAGTGCACGGATCGCGGCGTCGACAGGCTCGATCCGATCGAGCATGCGATCCTGCTGCTGGGCGCCTACGAGCTGCGATCGCGCCTCGACGTGCCGTTCCGCGTGGTGATCAACGAAAGCGTGGAGCTGGCGCGCAAGTTCGGTGCGACGGATGGACACCTGTTCGTCAACGCGGTGCTCGACTGTCTCTCCGCGAAGCTGCGCGCGCGCGAGCGCGAGTCCGCTTCCGTTTAGGCGCAGGCCCACCGCAGCCTGAGGCGGAATCATGGCCCTCGGCGAGTTCGAGCTGATCGCGAAATACTTTGCCGGCGCGCTCGCGGGGCGGGGCGATGTGGTCCTCGGTGTGGGGGACGATGCGGCGTTGCTGAGGGTGCCCGCCGGGCAGGAGCTCGCCGTCGCAGTCGACACCATCGTGGCCGGTGTGCATTTCCCCAACGACATCGCGCCGGATGCGATCGGTCATCGCGCTCTCGCCGTCAATCTGAGTGATCTCGCGGCCATGGGGGCGACGCCCGCCTGGTTCACCCTGGCGTTGACCTTGCCGCGCGCCGAAGAAACCTGGGTGGCGCCATTCAGCGAAGGCCTGCTGCGCCTTGCCCGACAGTACGAAGTCTCCCTCGTAGGCGGTGACACAACCTCCGGGCCCCTGGCCATCACCGTCCAGGTCATGGGTTACGTGGCGCCGGGCGCAGCCATCCGCCGCTCCGGTGCTCATGCAGGCGATGCGATATTCGTCAGCGGGACGCTCGGCGATGCCGCCGCGGGCCTCGCCGTGCTCCAGGGGCAAATCGTCGCCGGGTCGGGCGATGCACGTGCGCAACTGGTCGAACGATTCCTGTGGCCGATACCGCGCGTCGGGCTGGGGCTCGCCCTCGTCGGTGTGGCTTCCGCGGCGATCGACGTCTCCGACGGGCTGCTCGGCGACCTGGACAAGCTGCTTCTCGCCAGTCAGGCCGGGGCGCACGTCGATGTCGATGCGCTGCCGGCCTCGGCCGCGCTTCGGCAGATCCGGGACGAGGCAGCCGTGCTGCGTTTCGCCGCCTCCGGCGGCGACGACTACGAATTGTGCTTCACGGTGCCGGAGGCGAAAGTCGATGAGGTGGGGCGCATCGGCTGGCGGCTGCAGATTCCCCTGACCCGCATCGGCACGGTCGAGACCGCGCGCGGGCTGCGTTGCTTCAGCAACGCGCAGCCCCTCGAAATGCAACCGGCCGGTTTCGATCATTTCAGCCGCTGACGCCGGGCCGCTGCCGCGACGCCCCGCCGCGGAACGTGCGGCGTGCACTGAGTGAAAAGACTACGCCGATCAACCGGCCGACCCCGAAACCGGCATCCAGTCGGCATCTTGCGGCACTGCTCCTGCAGCCGGGGTTGATCCGGGAATTGCGTCACAGTCTGGGGGCGGCGCGGGTACTTATTCTGCCCGCCGTCCAATGCGGGCCCCGGGAGTTCGCGGCAGTCGCCCCGAGTCCACGCAAGCCACCGCGGGTAACGGATCATTCGCAACCTGATCGCACAGCGCGCCGCGCGGCCGACGACGGCAGTGCCCGACAAGATCGGCAAGTACGCAATCATCAACGAGGTTGGTCGCGGCAGCACCGGCGTCGTGTACCTGTCGCACGACCCGTACTACGGGCGCGACGTCGCCATCAAGGTGTACAACATGGACACCGGCGGCGACGAGGAACGCGCGCGCGTGGCGCGCAAGATGTTCCTCTCCGAGGCGCACATGGTCGGGATGCTGCAGCACCCGAACATCCTCCCCATCTACGATGCCGGCGAGGAGAACGGCCACTGCTACATCGTCACCGAGCACGTGCACGGCGCGCGCACGCTCAACGCGTACTGCCGCCCCGACAACCTGCTGCGCGTCGACGACGTGGTGGAGCTGACGTTCAAGTGCGCCAAGGCGCTGAGCTACGCGCACAGCCGCGGCGTCATCCACCGCGACATCAAGCCCTCGAACATAATGCTCACGACCGACAGCGACGTGCGCGTCATCGATTTCGGCATTGCGCTGGTGGCCGATTCGGACATCTCCAGCATCCAGGGCATCGCCGGCAGCCCCTCGTACATGTCGCCCGAGCAGGTGCAGAACGCCGAGATCACCAACCGCTCGGACCTGTACTCGCTGGGCGCGGTGATGTACGAGCTGCTCACCGGTTTCCGCCCCTTCCGCGCCGGCAATCTCTCCAAGCTCCTGCACCAGATCGTCTACGCGACGCCGCCGCCGATCCACACGCTGCGCCCGGACATCCCCGAGGAGCTGGAGACCGTCGTCGCCAGCGCGTTGCAGAAGGATCCCGACAAGCGCTACCGCACGGGCCAGGACTTCGCTGCCGAGCTGACGCGCGTGCACCAGAAGCTGCGCGCCCACGACCAGCGCATCGACAGCAAGCAGCAGTTCGACCTGCTGCGGCGCCTGAAGTTTTTCCACGACTTCTCGCACGGGGAGATCTGGGAGGTCCTGCGCGCCAGCACCTGGCAGGACTACACGGGCGGCGAGGAGATCGTCAAGGAAGGCGAGATGGACGACCGCTTCTATATCATCGTCAACGGCAAGGTGGCGGTGGAGCGCCACGGCCGCGAGCTGGGCAGGCTCGCAAGCGGCGACTGCTTCGGCGAAACCAGCTACGTGCGCGGTGCCAAGCGCACCGCGACCATCAAGGCCGACCGCGACGTCACGGTGATGAAGGTGAGCTCGACGCTGCTCGAGCAGGTGTCCGCATCCTGCCAGCTGCGGTTCAACAAGGTATTCCTCCGCAGCCTCATCGGCCGACTGCAGAGCAACGAACGCGCCCAGTCCTGAGCGCGCGAAAAGCCGAACGTCCCCTTTTTCGCGCCTAGCGTTCCTTGTCGTTCTCGATCAGCGCGTACGCGGAATGGTTGTGGATCGACTCGAAGTTCTCCGACTCGACGGTGTACGCCAGCACGCGCTCGTCGTTGTTGAGGCGCACCGCGACGTCGCGCACGATGTCCTCGACGAACTTCGGGTTGTCGTAGGCGCGCTCGGTGACGTATTTCTCGTCGGGCCGCTTGAGGATGCCGTACAGCTCGCACGAGGCTTCCTCCTCGGCGATGTCGATCAGCTCCTCGATCCACATGTGCTCGCGGATCCTGGCCGTGATGGTGATGTGCGAGCGCTGGTTGTGCGCGCCGCGCTCGGAGATCTTCTTGGAGCACGGGCACAGGCTGGTCGCGGCCACGATCACCTTGATCCAGGTTTCGGTCCTGCCGTGGCGGCGCTCGCCGATCAGCGAGGCGCGATAGTCCATCAGGCTCTCGACGCCGGAGACCGGCGCCTTCTTCATCACGAAGTACGGAAAGGTCATCTCGATGTGGCCGGCGTCGGCATCCAGCCGCTGCGTCATGTCCTCGAGCATCACGCGGAACGAGTCCACCGAGATTTCGCGCTCACGGTGCAGGATCTCGATGAAGCGCGACATGTGCGTGCCCTTGAAACTGTGCGGCAGGTTCACGTACATGTTGAAGTTGGCGATGGTGTGCTGCTCGCCGCTGGAGCGGTCCTTGACGCGCACCGGGTGGTAGACGTCCTTCACCCCGACGCGATTGATCGGGATCTGCCGCGTGTCGGCGCGGCTCTGCACGTCCTCGATGCCGGCGGGCGTGGGCTTGGTGGTACGGCGGGCGGGCATATCCATGGTGCACTCGTAAATGTGATGCCGGACGTATTCGGGTGACGGCGTGCTGCGGTCTTGCCGCCAGAATGCCTTCAGGCGGAGGCGGGCGCCGCTCGGGCCAGGCCGGGCCGCCGCCAGAAGCGCTCCACGGCGGCTTCCAGGCCTGCGGGTCCAGGCCCGCCATGCTCAGACAGTCATCGCGCGAGCCGTGTTCCACGAAACGGTCGGGAATGCCGAGCTGCAGCAATGGCACCTGCACGTTCTGCGCAGCGAGTTCCTCCGCCACGGCGCTACCGGCGCCGCCGGCGACGGCGTTCTCCTCGATCGTCACCAGCGCCGCGTGGCGCGCCGCGATGCGTGCGACCATTTCCACGTCCAGCGGTTTGACGAAACGCATGTTCACGAGCGTGGCATCGAGCCTGTCGGCGAGTTTCTCGGCCGGCGCCACCATGGCGCCGAAGGCGAGGATTGCAAGACCGCTGCCGCCTTCGCGCCGCAGCTGCGCGCGGCCGACGGGCAGAGCCTGCATCGTTTCCTGGATCGCGGCGCCCGGCCCCGGGCCGCGCGGATAGCGTACGGCCGCGGGCTGATCGAGCGTGGTCGCGGTGTAGAGCATCTGGCGGCATTCGTTCTCGTCGGCCGGCGCCATCACCACCATGTTGGGAATGCAGCGCAGGAACGACATGTCATAGCTGCCCTGGTGCGTGGCGCCGTCGCCGCCCACCAGCCCGGCGCGGTCGATCGCGAACAGGACCGGGAGCTTCTGCAGCGCCACGTCGTGGATCAGCTGATCGTAGGCGCGCTGCAGGAATGTCGAGTAGATCGCGACCACGGGACGCACGCCTTCGCACGCCAGCCCCGCGGCAAAGGTCACCGCGTGCTGCTCGGCGATGGCGACGTCGTAGTAGCGATCCGGAAAGCGCTTCTCGAATTCGACCAGCCCGGAGCCCTCGCGCATCGCAGGAGTGATGCCGACGATGCGCGGATCGCGCTCGGCGATGTCGCACAGCCACTGGCCGAACACCTGCGAGTAGCTCGGCCCGGAAGCCTTTTCCTTGTAGATGGTGCCGCTTACCGGATCGAAAGGGCCCGGCCCGTGCCACTTGATCGGATCGGCCTCGGCCGGCGGATAGCCCTTGCCCTTGCGCGTCACCACGTGCAGGAACTGCGGGCCGCGCAGCTCCCTGAGGTTGCGCAGCGTCTTCACCAGGGCCTTCAGATCGTGCCCATCGATCGGGCCGATGTAGTTCCAGCCCATCTCCTCGAACATCGTGCCCGGGAGCACCATGCCTTTCATGTGCTCTTCGGAGCGGCGCGCCAGCTCCCACACGGTGGGCATCTGGCGCAGCACCTTCTTGCTGCCTTCGCTTCAGGTGCGCGTACATCTTTCCGGAGAGCACCCTGGCGAAATAGTTCGACATCGCTCCGACGTTCTCGGAGATCGACATGTCGTTGTCGTTGAGGATCAGGAGCAGGTTCACATCGAGGCTGCCCGCATGATTCAGCGCCTCGAAGGCGAGCCCGGCGCTCATGGCGCCATCGCCGATGACGGCGACCACGCGCCGCTGCTCGCCGAGTTGCGCGGCGCCGATCGCCATGCCGAGCGCCGCGCTGATCGAAGTGCTCGAGTGCCCCACGCCGAACGTGTCGAAGACGCTTTCCGCGCGCGAGGGGAACGGCGCCAGGCCGCCTTTCTGCTTGATGGTGTGCAGACGCTCGCGCCGCCCGGTGAGCACCTTGTGCGGATAGGCCTGGTGGCCCACGTCCCACACGATGCGATCGACCGGCGTGTCGAATATGTAATGCAGGGCGATGGTGAGCTCGACCGTGCCGAGCCCGGCCGCGAAGTGGCCGCCGCGCGTCGCGACGGTCTGGATGAGGAATTCGCGCAGCTCGCGCGCCAGCTTGGGCAGCTCGCCCGGCGCGAGCTTGCGCAGGTCGGCGGGCGCACGGATCGTGTCGAGCAGCGGATAGGCCGGGGGCGCGTCGCTGCGCCGCGGGATCGATCGCCTTGGGGTCGTTGGCCATGACGCAAGTGTACCTAGTTGTCGCGCGCCACGACGAAATCGGCGAGCCAGCGCAGCTCATCCGCGCCGGGGCCGAAATCGGCCAGGGCGGCGACGGCGCTCGCATGCAGCTCGAGGCAGCGCGCTTGGCGGCCGGCATGCCCGACGACGCTCGGATAGGTGGGCTTGTTCTTGGCGCGATCCGCGCCAGTCGGTTTGCCGAGCGTCGTCCGGATCTCCCTCCACATCGAGGATGTCGTCCTGGATCTGGAAGGCGAGGCCGATGTGGCGGCAAACGCATCGAGCATCGCGAGCTGGCGCGCACCGAGCGACGGCGCCGTGGCCGCCGCCATCAGCACGCTTGCGCGGATGAGCGCCCCGGTCTTGCGCGTGTGCATCTCTTCGATCTCGGCGACGCTCAGCTCGCGCCCGATCGCCCCGAGATCCAGTGCCTGCCCGCCGGCCATGCCGGCGGTGCCGCTTGCTGCGGCGAGCAACTCGATCATGCGCACGCGGATCGCGGATCGGGGTGCATCGCAGCGTCGCTGGCGAGAATCCGGAACGCGAGCACCTGCAGCGCATCGCCGACCAGGATCGCCGTGGCTTCGTCGAATGCCCTGTGACAGGTCGCGCGGCCGCGGCGCAGGTCGTCGTTGTCCATCGCCGGCAGATCGTCGTGAACCAGCGAATAGGCGTGGATCAGCTCGACCGCGGCAGCGGGACCGTCCAGTTGTGCAGCGGGGACGCGCAACGCGGAGCCAGTCGCGTACACGAGGATCGGTCGCAGGCGCTTGCCCTGGCCGAGCACGCTGTAGCGGAGCGCGGCATGCAGCCGCTGCGGCACGGTATCCTCCGCCGGCAGCCAGCGCTCCAGGACGGTTTCGATGCGCGCGCGGAATGCGGCGATCGGCGTGGGTGTCGCCGCGGCGGGAGAAAGCGGGCTCGCGCTCAAGATTCCGGCTCGAAATCCTCGATTGCCTCGTCGGCGCCCGCGACGCTCGACGCCTTCATCAGGATTTCCACTTTCTGCTCGGCGGCCTTGAGCGCCGTCTGGCACGCGCGCGTCAGCGCCACGCCCCGCTCGAACTGCTTGAGTGATTCCTCGAGCGGCAGGTCGCCCTGCTCGAGACGCTCCACCAGTGCCTCGAGCTCGGCCATGACTGCTCGAATTCCGGAATGCGGGTTTTCTTTGCGTGAGTCATGGGAAGCGGCGTAACTTACACACGCGCAGCGGCACCGGCAAAGGTCAATGCGGCCCGGGCACCCGAAGCTCGTGCCGTCGAAGCATTGACAGCCCTCCAGAGCACGACTAGATTCCGGAGCCCTAGAATAATTCTAAGGACTTGTCCAAACCCATTGAACGGCCGACGACCGGAGGGTGGAACCCATGAATCTGAAAGGCAGTAAAACCGAGAAGAATCTGAAGGATGCGTTCGCCGGCGAGTCCATGGCGAATCGCCGCTACCTGTACTTCGCAGCCAAGGCCGACGTCGAAGGCTTCAACGATGTTTCGGCCGTCTTCCGCTCGACCGCCGAGGGCGAAACCGGGCATGCGCACGGGCACCTCGAGTACCTCGAGCAGGTCGGCGATCCGGCCACCGGGCTGCCGATCGGCGAGACGTCCAAGAACCTCAAGGCGGCCATCGCCGGTGAGACCCACGAGTACACGGACATGTATCCCGGTATGGCCAAGGTCGGCGCGCGACGAGGGCTTCCAGGAAATCGCCGACTGGTTCGAAACGCTCGCCAAGGCCGAGCGCTCGCACGCCAACCGCTTCCAGAAGGCTCTCGACCCGATCTGATGCCCTCGCGATTGCGCGGTGTTCACGTGAGGGGCTCGTGCCCCTCATGGTCATTCGAGCGGTGGTTGAGGCTGGGAAGGGCGGTTTCGAAACCGTCGGCGACAGGATGTCGCCGTCGGAGCCTCCAGGGATGGATTCACGGCGCTTTCGAAACCGCCCTTCCAGCCTCAGCCGCCGCCGCCGGACTTGAGGCGCCATGACCAACGACGTGCCCGCCGGCAATCGCGAAGGCAGCCTCGAAGCGCCGACGCGTCATCCGATCGAGTGGCGCAAGCCGGAGTTCTACGACGAGGCCGCGCTCGACAAGGAGCTCGAGCGCGTCTTCGACATCTGTCATGGATGCCGGCGCTGCTTCAGTCTCTGCAATGCCTTCCCGACGCTGTTCGATGCGGTGGATGTCGTCCGCCACCGGCGAGGTCAACGGCGTCGAGAAGAAGGTGTTCTGGGAAGTCGTCGATCACTGCTACCTCTGCGACATGTGCTACATGACCAAGTGTCCGTACGTGCCGCCGCATCCGTGGAACGTCGACTTTCCGCATCTGATGTTGCGCGCCAAGGCGGTGACAGCATTCGCAGGGGCGGACCGCGACTGGCGCGACAAGATCCTCAGCGCCACCGAGGCGGTCGGCCGGATCGCCGGCATCCCGGTCGTGGTGGAGGCCGTCAACGCGGCCAACCGCAGCCCGAGCGGCGCGCGAGCTGCTGCAGAAGACGCTCGGCGTGCATGTCAACGCGCCGCGTGCCGAAGTACCACAGCCATACGTTTCGCAAGCGTCGCGCAAGCAGAGCGCGCGCGCGCGCGCCACGCGGTGTCGCCGCCACGAGGTGCGTGCGACGCCGACACCTCGGGCAAGGTCGCGCTGTTCGTCACCTGCTACGGCAATCGCAACGAACCGGACTCCCGCGGACCTCATCGCCGTCTTCGAGCACAACGGCATCCCGGTGAAGCTCGTGCCGCAGCGAGCGCTGCTGTGGCATGCCGAAGCTCGAGCTCGGCGACCTGGAGGCGGTCGCGAAGCTCAAGGAGGCGAACATCGCCGCGCTCGGCCGGCTGTCGACGAGGGGTACGATCTCGTCGCGCCGTTCCCTCGTGCGTGCTGATGTTCAAGCAGGAGCTGCCCTTGATGTTTCCCGGACGATGCCGACAGTGGCCAGGGTCCGGTCGATCATGTTCTTCGATCCGTTCGAATACCTGATGCTGCCGGCACCGCGCCGGGCTCCTGCGCACCGACTTCACGCGGCAGTCTCGGCAAGATCGCCTACCATGTGCCGTGCCACCTGCGCGTGCAGAACATGGGCCTGAAGACGCGCGACGTGCTCAAGCTGGTGCCCGGCACCACCTTCGAGGTCATCGAGCGCTGCTCGGGCCACAACGGCACCTACGCGGTGAAGAAGGAGTTTCACGAGGTGTCGATGAAGATCGGCCGCCCGGTCGCGCAACGGGTCGGCTGCCAGCGGCGCGGACCACTATTCGAGTGATTGCCCGATGGCCGGTCACCAGATCGAAAACGGGCTCGACCGCGGGGGGTGCGCCGGAACATCCGCTCGCGTTGCTGCGCATGGCCTACGGAATCTAGGCCCATGGAACGTGGGCCAATGGAATCCGGCAATCTGAAGATGCGCAAACTCGGCGTTTCCGACCTGATGTCCCTGGAGCAGTACGCGCGCGAGCGCGCTGCGTTTCGCGCGCGCGTGATCGACCACAAGAAGACTACGCACCTCGCGGTGGGGCCGAATTGCACCTGGTGCTTCGAGGACCGGCTCACGATGCAGTACCAGGTGCAGGAGATGCTGCGCGCCGAGCGGATCTTCGAGCCCGAGGGATTGCCGAGGAGCTGGCGGTCGTACAACCCCCTTATCCCCGACGGCAGCAACTGGAAGGTCACGCTGCTGATCGAGTATCACGGACCGAGCCGAGCGGCGCATGGCGCTCGCGCGCTCGAGGGCTCGAGGACCGCTGCTGGGTCCAGGTCGAGGGTCACGCAGCGCGTGTGCGCGATCGCGGACGAGGACCTGGAGCGCGAGAACGAGGAGAAGACCTCCGCCGTGCACTTCCTGCGCTTCGAGCTCGACCCGACGATGCGCGCGGCCGCTCAAGGCGGGCGCGGCGTCTCGCTCGGCGTCGATCACGAGCACTATCGGCACGCGATCGGACACGTGCCCGATGCAGTGCGCGTGCCCTGGTCGCCGATCTCGACGATCCCGCCGCAGTGCGCAGATAGCGAGGTTGCACCTGATGGGCGAACATGCCGCGCACGTGCGGCAGTCGTCTTGTACAATCGCGCGCGTTCGTTCAGCCGGCCCAAGTGATGTAGCGCACGATGGCCCAGTCTTATACCGCCTCCGACATCGAGGTCCTGAGCGGCCTCGACCCCGTGCGCCGCCGGCCGGGCATGTACACCGACACCCGCACTCCCAACCATCTCGCCCACGAGGTCATCGACAACAGCGTCGATGAGGCGATCGCCGGCCACTGCAAGAACATCGACGTCACGCTGCACAAGGACGGCTCGCTCGAAGTCGAGGACGACGGCCGCGGCATGCCGGTCGACATCCACCCGAAGGAGAAGATCTCCGGCGTGGAGCTGATCCTCACGCGCCTGCACGCGGGCGGCAAGTTCTCCGACAAGAACTACCAGTTCTGCCGGCGGCCTGCACGGCGTCGGCGTGTCGGTCGTCAACGCGCTCTCGAAGAATCTCGAGTGCTGGGTGCGGCGCGGCGGCAAGGAATACAACATCAGCTTCAAGGACGGCCGCGCGAAGCCGAAGCTCGAGGTAGTCGGCGACGGTGGGCAGAAGCCAACACCGGCACGACGGTGCGCTTCTGGCCGGATCCGCAGTTCTTCGATTCCGACAAGTTCTCGGTGCCGCGGCTCAAGCACGTGCTGCGCGCCAAGGCGGTGCTGTGCCCGGGCCTTCGAACGTGCGGCTCAAGAGTCGAGGCGACCGGTGAGAAAGAGGAGTGGTTCTACACCGGCGGGCTGACGCAATACCTGCTCGACCAGCTCAAGGAGCTGCGAGTGGCTGCCGCAGGAGCCGTTCAGCGGCGCACTTCAAGAGCGAGCGCGAGGCGGTCGAGTGGGCGTTCGCCTGGCTGCTCGAAGGCGAGCACGCCGTCGGCGAGAGCTACGTCAATCTGATTCCGACGCCCGAGGGCGGCACGCACGTCAATGGCTCTGCGCACCGGTGTGACGGATGCGGTGCGCGAGTTCTGCGAGTTTCGCAACCTGGTGCCGCGCGGCGTGAAGCTCACGCCCGAGGACGTCTGGGAGCGCGTGACGTACGTGCTGTCGGTGAAGATGCAGAACCCGCAGTTCGCCGGCCAGATCAAGGAGAAGCTCGTCTCGCGCGAGAGCGCCGCGTTCGTCGGCGGGGTCGTGAAGGACGCGTTCGCGCTGCTGGCTCAACCAGCACCCGGACGCGGGCGAGCGCATCGCGCAGCTCGCGATTGCCAACGCGCAGGTCGCGCATGAAGGCGGCGCAGAAGGTGGCGCGCAAGCGCGATCACCGGCGGGCTCCGCGCTGCCCGGCAAGCTCGCCGACTGCACCAGCGCAGGACCCGGAGCGCACCGAGCTGTTCCTCGTCGAAGGCGATTCCGCCGGCGGCTCGGCCAAGCAGGCGCGCGACAAGGACTACCAGGCGATCATGCCGCTGCGGGGCAAGATCCTGAACACCTGGGAAGTGGAGCCGGGCGAGATCCTCAAGTCCCAGGAAGTGCACGACATCGCGGTGGCGACTCGGCGTCGACCCGGGCTCGCAGGACCTCTCAGGCGTCTGCGCTATCACAAGATCTGCATCCTGGCGGACGCGGACTCGGACGGCCAGCACATCGCGACGCTCCTGTGCGCGCTGTTCCTGCGCCACTTCCGCCCGCTGGTCGTGGCCGGCCACGTGTTCGTCGCGATGCCGCCGCTGTATCGCATCGACGTGGGCAAGCAGGTCTTCTACGCGCTCGACGAGGCCGAGCGCGAGGCATCCTCGATCGCATCGCGGCGGAGAGCATCCGCGGCAAGGTGACGATCATGCGCTTCAAGGGCCTGGGCGAGATGAATCCGACGCAGCTGCGCGAGACCGTGATGGCGCCGCAGACGCGCCGCCTGCTGCAGCTCACGATCTCGGGCAACGACAAGACCGATCAGCTCATGGACATGCTGCTCGCGAAGAAGCGCGTCGGGCGATCGGCGCGAATGGCTGGAAGAGAAGGGCAACCTCGCGCAGGTCTGAAGGGCAACTCGTGACGCAACAGAACCAGCTCAACTTCGAAGGCATCGAGAAGCAGCCGCTCAAGACCTTCACCGAGAAGGCGTACCTCGACTACTCGATGTACGTGATCCTCGACCGCGCGCTGCCCGCGCTCGGCGACGGCCTCAAGCCGGTGCAGCGGCGCATCGTCTACGCGATGAGCGAGCTGGGGCTGAGCGCAGGCGCCAAGCACAAGAAAGTCGGCGCGCACCGTCGGCGACGTCATCGGCAAGTTCCATCCGCACGGCGATGCGGCCTGCTACGAGGCCATGGTGCTCATGGCCCAGCCGTTCTCGTACCGCTATCCGCTCGTCGACGGCCAGGGCAACTGGGGCTCGACCGACGATCCCGAAGTCGTTCGCGGCCATGCGCTACACCGAATCGCGCCTGACCGCGTACGCGCAGCCTGCTGCTGTCGCGAGCTTGGACAGGGAACGGTCGAGTGGCAGCCGAACTTCGACGGCACGCTCGAGGAGCCGGTGCTGCTTGCCGGCGCGCGTGCCCAATCTCCTGCTCAACGGCACCTCGGGCATCGCGGTCGGCATGGCGACCGACATTCCGCCGCACAATCTGCGCGAGGTGGTGGCGGCCTGCGTGCACCTCTCGACGATCCGGAAATCTCGGTGCGCAAGCTCTGCCAGCACATCAAGGGCCCGGATTTTCCCGACCGGCGGCGAGATCATCTCGCCGCGCAACGAGCTGGTGAGCTTCTACGAGTCGGGAAACGGCAGCTTCCGTGCGCGCGCCTCGTACGAGATCGAGGACGGCGAGATCGTCATCACCGCGCTGCCCTACCAGGTGTCGGGCACGAAGATGCAGGAGCAGATCGCCGCGCAGATGCAGGCGAAGAAGCTGCCGATGGTCGAGGACATCCGCGACGAGTCCGACCACGAGAATCCCGACGCGGCTGGTGATCGTGCCACGCTCCAACCGCGTCGACGTGGTGCAGCTGATGCAGCACCTGTTCGCGACCACGGACCTGGAGCGCACCTATCGCGTCAACCTCAACGTCATCGGCCTCGACGGCCGGCCGCGGGTGAAGGGCTCAAGGAGCATCCTCGAGGAATGGCTCAAGTTCCGCATCGACACGGTGACGCGGCGGCTGAAGTTCCGGCTCGACAAGGTCTCGCGCCGCCTGCACATCCTCGATGGCCTGCTGATCGTCTACCTCAACCTCGACGAGGTGATCCGCATCATCCGGCGCGAGGACGAGCCCAAGCCGGTGCTGATGAAGCGCTTCAAGCTCTCCGAGGAGCAGGTCGAGGCGATCCTCGAGACCAAGCTGCGGCACCTCGCCAGGCTCGAGGAGATGAAGATCCGCGAGGAGCAGACGGCGCTCGAGGCCGAGCGCGAGGAGCTCGATGCGGTCCTCAAGAGCAAGGCGCGCCTGAAGAAACTGGTGCGCGAAGAGCTGATCGCCGATGCCGAGGAATACGGCGACGAGCGCCGCACCAAGATCATCGAGCGTGAGGCGGCACAGGCTATCGACGAGACGGAGCTGGTGGCTAGCCGAGCCCGTGACCGTCGTCCTGTCGGCTCGCGGCTGGGTGCGGGCCGCCAAGGGTCACGACATCGATCCGCGCTCGCTCAGCTACAAGACCGGCGACGAGTACCACGCGGTCGGCGCTCGGCAAATCGACGCAGCTGGCCGTATTCCTCGACAGCACCGGGCGCGCCTACAGCCTGCTCGCGCACACGCTGCCCTCCGCGCGAGGGCAGGGCGAGCCGCTGTCGGGCCGCCTCGATCCGCCGGACGGCGCGACGTTCGCCGGCGTGCTGATCGGGGAGCCCGACGATCTGTGGCTGGTGGCGAGCGATTCAGGCTATGGGTTCACGGTGCGGCTCAAGGAGATGCACTCGCGCAACCGCGCGGGCAAGGGCGTCCTCAAGGTGCCCGAAGGCGCCAAGGTACTGCCGGCCTCGCCGGTGCCGGCCGATCCGAATGCGCTGGTCGCGGTGGTCGGCTCCGAGGGCAAGATGCTGGTATTCCCGGTGAGCGAAGTGCCCGAGCTGCCTCGCGGCAAGGGCAACAAGCTGTTCGGCATTTCGAGCAAGAAATTCGCGACCCGCGACGAATACGTCGCGGCGATGACGGTGATCGCGCCGGATCGCAGGCTGGTGGTGCTGAGCGGCGAGCGCCGCATGACGCTATCGATTTCAAGGACCTCGATCCCTACCGCGGTGAGCGCGGCCAGCGCGGCGCCATGCTGCCCAGGGGCTGGCGCAAGGTGGATCGACTCGAAATCGCCGCTCCGTAGGCAAAGCTTTGACGGCCCGCCGCAGACTGGTCCAAGCTGGTCTGAATTTACGAGGGTCGGACCATGACCAAGATAGGCGCCTACGAGGCAAAGACCCATCTTCCGGGGCTATTGGAGCGCGTGGAGAAGGGCGAGCGGTTCGTCATTACGCGCCATGGCAGGCCCGTTGCCGAACTGATACCGGCGAACAAGCGCGACGTAGCGGCAATCAGGAGAGCCATCGGCGAAGTGCGCCAGGTCCGCTAGCCGGCCGCTGCTTGACGGGCGTCAAACAAAGGCGTAATTAACTAAATAGTTAATCGGTGAACAAGTGGACAAGGTCTTCGGAGCACTGGCATCGACACCGCGGCGCAAGATCCTGGCGTTGCTTTCGGAGGCGGACCTGGCGGCCGGCGAGATCGCCGAACAGTTCGCGATGAGCAAGCCGGCGATCTCCAAGCACCTGCAGATTCTCGAGCACGCGGGCCTCATCCGCGGCGAGAAGCAAGGGCAGTACGTCGTCTACTCGCTGGTGCGCAACAACCTCGTCAACACGCTCAACCGCTTTCTGTCGAACGTGTGCCCGGTGGCCCGGCCCCTAAAGAAGGAGAGCGCGCGGCTGCGCAAGGCCAGGGTGGGCGCGAAGACCTGACGGCCCCGCGTCGCGGTGCAGCCGCGGTGCCGCCTTTCCCGGACGGCACCGCAAGGGGAGAAGCACCATGACCGACACAGCCTGGGAGGCCGATGCAAGGATCGGCCCGTACAAAGTCAACTCGCTGATCCTCGGTCCCGGTGTTGATCCGATGCGCGGCACGGTGCGCTGGGATCCCGTCCGCTCCCTCTGGAACGGCGGCATGCTGCTCGCCACGCTCGTGTTCGCGCCGCTGCTCTTCACCTGGGGCGCGTTCGCAGCGTTCTTGGTGCTGCTGGCGTTCACCATGTGCACCGGCCATTCGGTCGGATTCCACCGGCGCCTCATCCATCGCACGTTCCAGTGCCCGAAATGGCTGGAGCGGTTTCTGGTATGGTCCGGCACCCTGGTCGGCATGCAAGGGCCCCTCTGGGTCATTCGTTCGCACGACACGCGCGACTGGGCGCAGCGCCAGCGCGATTGCCACCCGTATCTCAAGCACGGCCACGGCCTGTGGCGCGACGGGCTCTGGAACCTGCACTGCCGCCTCGAATTGCACCATCCGCCGGGATTCGATCCCGGCCCCGGCATCGCCGACGATCCCTTCTACCGTTTCCTGCAAGGTACCTGGATGCTGCAGCAGGTGCCGTTGGCGCTCGTGTTGTTCGCGCTCGGCGGCTGGCCATGGGTGGTGTGGGGTGTGTGCGCGCGCGTCACGGTCGGCGTCTCCATGCACTGGTTCGTTGGTTACCTGTGCCACACGCACGGTCCGCAGAGCTGGATCGTCGATGCAGGCGCGGTTCAGGCGCACAACGTCCCCTGGGCCGCGATTCCGTCGTTCGGCGAGAGCTGGCACAACAATCACCACGCGTTTCCCGCCTCGGCGCGCCACGGTCTGTATCCGGGCCAGATCGATCTTGGCTTCGTCTTCGTGCAATGGCTGGAACGGCGCGGACTCGCGTGGGGCGTGCAAACGCCCGACCGCCTGCCGCCGCGTCCCGGCATTTCTGCGCTGCAGGCGGACCCAGCGGCCGTCATCGGCATGGCCCCGCGCGCCGCAAGGAATCGAACGGTGGCAACGCGGTAGGCGCAGCGCGGGTGACTCGGTGAACGCGAGTGCGTCAGTCGAGCAGCCAGCTCCGTGACCTCATGACACCCGGCAAACTTCTGGCACTGGATCGACCCCTCAAGCGCGGCGTATTTGCTCTGGTTGCCGGAGTCCTGCTGCTGCTGGACGCCGCTGTGAAGGCGGCGATGCTGGGATTCGCGGCACCGTCGGTCGTCGCGATGGTGCCGGGACTCATCAATTCGTCGTTCATCGACATGCCCGCAGCAAAGTTGTCGGACGGCCAACTCCTGCTGTGGCTGGCCTTCGGCCTGGGAACGTCGTGGCTGACGACCGTGCTAGCACTGCGACGCGCGGCCGACGCCGGAACGCGGGGTTTCGTCGCTGCGCTGGCGATGATTCCGGTCTTTCGCCTGCCCCTCATCGTCTACCTGTCGCTGCTTCCGTCGGTTCCCGCGTCGTCCCGGTCTGACGTCGCTCCTCGGCCGGGCGCAGCGTCCACGGCAGCGCATGCAAGTGAGTGGCTGGACGCGGCCGCCGCCGTTTTCGTTGGTGCCGGCGTTGCAGTCGCTACGGTAGCCGTCGGCGCATTGATATTCGGCAGCTACCAGTACGGCATGTTCGTGCTCGCGCCATTCTTCATCGGCATTATCGCCGGCTACCTCCTCAACCGCAGGGCCGACGCCGGTTTGACGGCGACCACGAATTTCGTCTGGTTGACCACGCTCGTGGGCTCGCTTGCGTTGCTGGCGTTGGCGCTCGAAGGGCTCATCTGCATCATCGTGATCGCGCCCCTCGGGTTCGTCGTTGCGTGGCTCGGTGGCGCTCTCGGACGCGGATTGGCCCTGGCGGCGGCGTGGCGTCGCGCCAACGCATTCGGTGGCCTGCTCCTGCTTCCCTTCGTTCTCGGAATCGACAGCGCGATGGAGCGTCCGCTGGTCTTCGAGGTGCAGACCTCGATCGAAATCGCGGCACCGCCCACGGCGGTGTGGGGCATCCCTCGTGCAAATGAGTCCAATACAGGAACCGCCGGAGCTGGTTTTCCGCCTCGGCGTTGCCTACCCGATGGGCGGCGAGCTGTTCGGCGAGGGTATCGGGGCCGTGCGCCACGGTCTGTTTTCAACCGGCACCGCCGTGGAGCGCGTGAGCGTGTGGGAGCCCCGGCACGAGCTCGCGTTCGAGGTCCTCAGCGAACCGCCGTCAATGCGCGAGATGAGCTTCTACGAAGAGGTGCATGCGCCTCACGTGCACGGCTACGTCAGCACGGTGCGCGGCAGCTTTCGCCTGGACAGCCGGCCGGGGGGCACCACGCGCCTCGTCGATCGCACGCATCATTCGATGCGCCTCGAGCCTGCGGCCTATTGGCTTCCCTTCGCGCGCTGGATCGTCCGGAAGACCCACGAGCGGGTTCTGCGACACATCAAGGAGGAGGCGGAACGGGGCCGGCCGCAGCAAGGCGCGCTGCCTCAGCCCGCGCCCGTCTTGCCCCCGGTCCGTCTGGCCCCATCCGTCCTGCCATAGAGTTGGCGCAGCTCTTCCTTGGCGCGCGTGAGTGTGCGCTTGCGCTCGGCGGGGAGCTTGCGGCCCGCCCGATTGATGTGGAAGTTCAGCATCGACATGGCGGAGCGAAACGGATCGGTCTTGCGCCGCCGGCTTCGATCCGCCGAACGCTTGAGCGACAGCGCGATCTGGCGCGCACTGCGCTGCGTGAACACGCCTTCCTCGAGATCGAGCGCGTTGCTCGTCTGCATCACGCGCCCGGACCAGCGCGAAGGTCGCTTACCCGGCGCCGAGCTCTTGCCGCGCGTCGCACGTTTGCTGCGTGCGCCGGGTCGCCGGGATTTCCCGGTGGCGCGTCTTGCTCCGGACTGTGTGCTGACCACGGGGTGTCCTCTCTCAGCTCGCGCGTCTGCCTTTGGCCCCACGCGTCGTGCGCCGGCGCGCGGTCTGCCGCGCGTGACGTGACAACGCTCGACGAGAAGCAGTCGAGCGTGGCTCGCGCTTCAGGGCCGAGCTGACCGCTCTGGCGCGTTTGCCCGAGGTTGCGCGCGGCTTGCGCCTGCCTTGACCCGTCGCGTAATCGCGCTTTGCGGCCTGGCGCGTGCGGGCCGATGTGCCGCGCCCGGGCGGCTCGAGCGGAACGCCGGCCCGGCGCGCCTTCGACAAGCCGATGGCGATGGCCTGCCCGGTCGAGCGTGCGCCGTGCTTGCCCTCGCGTACGTGCTCGATCTCCTCGCGCACGAATTCACCCGCGGCGGTGCTCGGGCTCTTGCCCTCGCGCAGCTCGCGCTTCGCCTTCCGAACCGTTTCCTTGCGCGGCATGGTGGGTCTGCGGTCGATGTCCCGGCAATATCTAAGGGAGGGCGCCGCGGGAAAGTATCCGGCGCGCGCAGAATGCGACGTAGGCGGGGGCTGACGGCGGCTGCCGAGGCTTCAGCGGCTGCCCATCACCACTTCTTCTGGGGCGTTGACGAAATAGCCCTGGATGAACTCGATGCCGAGCTGCCACAGCACCGCCATGGTGTTGGCGTCTTCGACGCGCTCGGCGATGGTTTCGATGTTGCGGCGCTTGGCTTCCTCGACCAGGCTGGTGACCTTCTGCTGCAGCATCTGGTCGTTCGCCAGGCCCTGCATCAGAGAGCCGTCGATCTTGATGAACTGCGCCGGCAGGTTCGCGAGCAGCGCCAGCGGATCGCGGCCGGCGCCGAAATGCTCGAGGGCGAAGGCGAAGCCCAGGGCCCTGCAGCGTGCCGACCAGCTCGCGCGTCTGATTCAGGTACTGGGTGGCTGTTTCCTCGGTCACCTGGAAGCAGATGCGCGCCGGCTCGATCTTGACGGCCTTGAGCTGGTTCTGCAGCCAGATGCTCAGGGACTTGTCGGCGACGGTGTCCTTCGACAGCCGCACGAAGATGCGCGCGGGCTTGCGGGCCGCGCAGAAAGACATCGACGCGCCGATCACCCAGCGGTCGATGTTCTTCATCAGGTCGTTGCGTTCGGCGGCCGCGATGAATTCCGAGGGCAGCACCTCCTTGCCCTGCTCGTCGAGCATGCGCACCAGCACGTCGAACATGCCCCTGTCCTCGCCCTGCAGGCTCGCGATCGGCTGCTGCACCAGGCGGAAGCGGTTTTCCATGAGCGCCGACTTGATGTGCTTCACCCAGATCTTGTCGTACGCCTGCACGCGCGTGTCGGTGTCGGACTTGTCGACGATGTAGACCTGGCTCCCGCCCTGTTCGCGTCCGCGCTTGTTCGCGGCGGCTGCATCGCCCAGGCCGCCGGCGAGATCGGGGTTGCCGCCCGGCGGAATCAGCCCCAGGCCCACGGTGCACGTCGCCGAGAACGACTTGTCCGCGACCTGGAACACCTGGCTGGCGATCTTCTTCACGACGTGCTCGCCCCAGGCCTCCACGTCGCGCTGCGTGCCGCGCTCCAGCAGCACGACGAAGGTGTTGCCGCCGAAGCGGCCGGCGAGATCGCCGGGCGTGAGCTGGTCGCGCAGCAGGTCGGCGAAGCCGGCCAGGAAGTCCTCGCTGGCGAGTATGCCGATGTCGGACTGGATGCTCGCGAACTTGTCGGGCTTGATGTAGGCGATCAGGCGCACGCCGCCCTTTACCGGTTCGCCGAGCCGTTCGCTTGCAGTTGTTCGATCAGGTAGCGCCGGTGCAGGAAGCCGGTGGAGGGGTCGCGGCGCACCGCGTCCTTGAGCTCCTGCTCCAGCTCCTTGCCGCCCCCGGCGACGTTGCGCCGCGCCGGCACGCAGATGCGCACGCACGGGTCGCCGTCGAACTCGGACAGCGACGAGCTCGAGCTCGAGCGAAAGCACCGAGCCGTCGGAAAGCAGCGCGTTGACGCGCAGGGCGTGATCGTTCCACTTGCCCTGGGTGCAGGCGACCAGCGCACCCTTGATCGCGGCGTGCGTCTCGCTCTCGAACAGGTCCATGAGCGGCTGGCCGGTGAGCTCGTCGGCCGTCGAATAGCCGAACAACTCGAGCCAGGCCGGGTTGGCATCGACGATGATGCCTTCGGCCACATGCGCGATCGCATCGGCCGATCCCGCCATGAACGCCTGCAGCTGCTGTTTGTACTCGCGCGCCGAGGAGCAGGGTCGAGTTCAGGGCGCGCTCCAGACGGAACGCGCGCAGCTCGCGCGCGACGACCGCCTGCAGGCGGAGCGATTGCTCAGCGAGACCATGTCCTGCGCGCCCAGCGCGCATCGCCTCGGCGATGCCGGCCTCGTCGACCTTGTCGCGCGCGATCAGCACCGGCACCTCGGGCCCGAACTGGCTGCGGATCTTCATCACCGAGGCGAGCTCTTCCTCGCCGCCGCTGGCGAACACCAGCAGCATCTCGGGATTGATCTGCGTGAGGGCATCACCCAGGTCGCGCACGTCGGGGATCCAGGTGCAATGCACCGGGTGGCCGGCATTGCGCAGCGTGCTGTTGATCGCCTCGACATGATCCTGGCTGCGGGTCATGACGATCAGGGGCACGGCGCCTTGCTCGTTCAAAGTGGTCTCCTTCAATTCAGCCAGTCCTGGGGGCAGTGCGGCGGTCCGGTTCATCGGTGCGTGGAAGCCTGAAAAGCAACCTGAAAATAGGGCGCGGATTGTAGCACCGGGGCCGGCGGGCCCATGGTACGGCTCACCACGCGATGGGCGTCTTGTGAGCCATGCCCGCTTCCTCGCGCACCAGGCGCGGCACGAGGTAGCCTGGCAACCGGGCCGCCACGGCGCGCATCAGCTCGCCAGCCGTCGCGGCATCGACGTCGAAGTGCTCCGCCCCGGTCACGCGATCGAGCAGGTGCAGATAGTAGGGCAGCACGCGCAGCTCGAAGAGCCGCTCGCTGAGATCGGCGAGGGCCGTGACCGAATCGTTCACGCCTCGCAACAGCACGCTCTGGTTGAGCAGCGAGATGCCCGCATCGGCGAGGCGAGCGAGGGCGTCGGCGACCGCCGAATCCAGCTCGTTCGCGTGGTTGGCGTGGATGACCAGCGCCACTCGCTGGCGCACCGAGGCGAGCCACGCCAGGAGTCCCACATCGACGCGCTCCGGCAGCACGACCGGCAGGCGCGAATGAATGCGCAGCCGTGCGATGTGGGGAATCTGCGCAAGTCGAGGAGGGCGGGATCGAGCTGGAGCGCCGATAGAAGAACCGCCGGATCGCAGATCGCGGTCCGCAGTGCGTGCTGCCAGCGGGTGGTGTCAGTTTGGATTCTCGCTATCGGCACAGACTACCGGGTCGACGCGTTCGCGCGCTGGCTCACGGCCTGCTTCATCGGCCATAACGACACTCCTCTGACGGCAATCCAATCAAACTGAGACACAACTTGCCGGCGTTGCGGCTGGCTTGAGAGGAGTCTTGCCGCTATCATACGCGCCCTTTTCCAGTGTCGGCCCCGAACGGCCTGCCGACCTATGGCGGGGGACTTGCCCACATTTCCCGAAACGCAACCGCCCGCATCGAACCGTCAGGTGTGGCAGTTCGCGGGTACCTCACCGAATCGCACGCGTCATCAAGAGTGACGGGGAAATGCAGACATGTCCCCCGCCATAGGCCGGCAGGCCGTTCGGGGCGATACCTTACATCACGAGCTGTCTTGCCATGTCCAGTTACTCGACCAATGAATTCCGTTCCGGCTTGAAGATCCTGCTCGACGGCGATCCGTACTCGATCGTCGAGAACGAGATGGTCAAGCCCGGCAAGGGGCAGGCGTTCAACCGCGTCAAGATCCGCAATCTCAAGACCGGCCGCGTCATCGAGCGCACCTTCAAGTCCGGCGAGTCGGTCGACGCCGCGGACGTCGTCGACACCGACATGCAGTATCTCTACAACGACGGCGACTTCTGGCACTTCATGGTGCCGGAGAGTTTCGAGCAGTACGCCGCCGGCAAGGCCGCTGTGGGCGACGGCGCGATCTGGCTCAAGGACGGCGCCACTTGCATCGTGACTCTGTGGAACAACGTGCCGCTGCAGGTGACACCGCCCGCGCACGTGGAGCTGAAGATCGTTGAGACCGATCCGGGTCTGCGCGGGGATACCGCAACCGGCGGTCAGAAGCCGGCCAAGCTCGAGACCGGCGCCGTAGTGCGCGTGCCGCTCTTCATCAACGAAGGCGAAGTCATCCGGGTCGATACGCGCACCGGGGCATATATCTCGCGCGCCAAGTAGGCGTCAAGGGAGCGGGCTTTCCCGGTCGCTCCCTTGACGCTATAGGCTCGCGACGCTACAGGCTCGCGAGGAAGATGTGCGCGACCTGTTCCAGTCCCTTGCGATCCTCCTCGTCGAAGCGCCCGACCGTCGGGCTGTCGACATCGAGCACGCCGAGCAGCTCGCCGTAGCGAAGCAACGGCACAGCGACTTCGGAATTCGAGGCCACGTCACAGGCGATATGGCCGGGAAAGTCGTGCACGTCGTGCACCAGGACGGTCTCGCGTAACCGCGCGGCGGCGCCGCACACGCCCTGGTCGAGCCCGATGCGCACGCAGGCCGGTTTGCCCTGGAACGGCCCGACGACCAGGTGCTCGCCCTCGAGCAGGTAGAACCCCGTCCAGTTGACGTCCGGCAGGGTGTGGAAGAGCAAGGAAGAGGTATTCGCGGCATTGGCGGTCAGATGGCGCTCGCCTTCGAGCAGGGCCTCGAGCTGACGCGCCAGGTCCGCGTAGCCGCGCGCCTTGTCGCGAAAATCGATCGGTTTGGCTGCGTAGTTCATGTTGTGCACCTCCCTGGATCTGCCAATCTCACGCCCGCTCGAGCGGAAACGCAATCACTTCCTCGATGCTCGCCGCACCGCAGGCGAGCATCACGAGGCGGTCGAAGCCGAGCGCGACGCCCGAACAGTCCGGCAGACCCGCTGCCAGCGCGGCAAGGAAGCGCTCGTCGACGGGAACTGCCGGCAGGCCGCGCCGGGCGCGCTCCTGCAGGTCACGGGCGAAGCGGGAGCGCTGCTCGCCTGCATCCGCGAGCTCGTGGAAACCGTTGGCCAGCTCGATGCCGCCCAGGTAGATCTCGAAGCGGCGGGCGACGCGGGAATCCTGCGGGTTGAGGCGCGCAAGGGCGGCCTGCGATGCCGGATAGTCATGGACGAAGGACAGCCCGCCGGCTCCGAGCTTCGGTCCCACCACCATCGACATCAACAGGTCGAGCCACGTGTCGCGTTCCTTCGGCTCCTCGCGCGGCAAGGGGACGGCGTGGCGCAGGGCGCACTCGCGCAATTGCGCCGGGGAAGCCTCCAGGGCGTCGACTCCCGCGTGCAGTTGCATCGCCGCGCGATAAGTCAGCCGTTCGGCGGCGCCGAGCTCGCGGTGCTCCCGCAACAGTTGCGAGATCAGCCGCTCGCAATCGAGCATCAGCGCATCGAGGTCGAAGCCGCGCCGGTACCACTCGATCAGCGTGAATTCCGGGTTGTGTTGCGAACCGCGCTCGGCGTCGCGGAAGACGCGCGACACCTGGTAGATGTCGGGCGCGCCGGCCGCCAGCAGCCGTTTCATCGCGTATTCGGGCGAGGTCTGCAGGAAGTACTCGCCATGGCCGGCAACGCGCGTCGCGAGCGAGGCGAGGTGCACGTCCGTGACGGGCGCCCCCGCCAGGATCGGGGTTTCGACTTCCATGACGCCCGTGGCGGCAAAGTATTCGCGCGCCCGCTCGAGCAGCCCGGCACGAAGCCGCAGCGTCTCGATACTCGCGCTGGGTCGCCAGTCCGTCATCACACTCACCGTGTCGCGAGCAGCGTGCCGATCCCCTGACCCAGCTGTACGGCGCCGCCCGCCTGCGCAGCAGGGTTCCATTTCACCTTGCCGGGCTCGAACAGCACGATCACCGTCGAACCCATGTTGAAGCGCCCGAGCTCCGCGCCGCGCGGCAGGAACAGCGGTGACCTCGGCGCGTCGAGGCGCGTGGGTTTGTGCCGGCGCGGCCGTGCCAGGTCACCGGCCCACACAGTCGACAGGCTGCCGACGAACAGCGCCCCGACGAGGATGACCGCAACCAGTCCAACCTGCGTTGTGAATACGCACGACACCCGCTCGTTGCGTGCGAAGAGCTCGGGTACTGCCCTCGCCGTGACCGTGTTGACGCTGAAGAGCCTGCCGGGCACGTACGTGGTGCTGATCAGTCCGCCGTCGAGCGGCATGTGGATGCGGTGATAGTTGTAAGGCGCGAGATAGATAGTGGCGAACTCGCCGCCCGCAAACGTAGGTGCAAGCTCCGAGTCGCCGGCGAGCAGCGCGGCGAGGGTGAAGCTGTGGCCCTTCGCCTGGATGAGCCGATCCTCCTCGATTCGCCCGATCTGGCTGATGGTTCCGTCCACCGGGCTGACGACCGCCGGCGGCGGCGCGATCGGCCGCACGCCGGGGCGCAGCGCACGCGTGAAGAAGGCGTTGAAGCTCGGGTAGGCGAACGGCTCGGGCTCGATGGCTTCGTCCATGCGCACCGGGAACCTGCGCAGGAAGCTGCGGATCAGGAAGTTCTTCCATGACCGCCAGGTACTGCGCGCCGCGCATCCGACGAGGCGCGACAGCGTGTGCTGTGGCAGCAGGTATTGCATCGCGATGAACGCGCGGTCCCGCATCGCCGCCTCGCCCTCACGCGCCCTGGAGCCGTCGCAGGTCGCTCGCGATGTGCCCCGCGTCGAACGGCGGTGAGAAGATCGCCGCGCGCCGCCCCTGCGGGTCGACTGCGAACACCACCGCGGTGTGATCCACCATGTACTCCTCGCCGCCCATGGGGATCTTGCTGTGCGCGACACCGAGCGCGGCCGCGAGCTCGTCGATCGCCTGCACCGAGCCCGTGATGCCCTGGAACGCCGGGTCGAAGCCCGCAAGGTAGCTGCGCATGACTTCCGGCGTGTCGCGCTCGGGATCCACGCTCACGAGCACCACTCGCGGGGCGTCCGGACCGAGCCGCTTGCGTACGTCGGCGAGCAGCGCCAGCGTCGTCGGGCACACCTCCGGACAATGCGTGAAGCCGAAGAACACGAGATTCCATTGCCCGCGCAGCTGCGCATCGTCGATCGGCTCGCCGGTATGCGAAGTCAGCGCGAAGTGCGGAAGCGGCTGCGGTTCGGGGAGCGGTGTGCCGTATTGAAGAGTCGGCCCTCGCACGGAGGCGCCGCTGTCGATCGTGGTGCGTGCGAACCAGGCTCCGCCGACCGCGGCGAGGGCCAGTGCGCCGATGAGAAGGAGCGTCTCGGGCTTTTTCATGGGGCGGCGATTATTGCACAGCGGTCGCGCCAGCCGTTGATTACAGTGTCGGCATGAAGCGCAACAAGACGGCCCGCAAGAAGGCCCATAAGAAGACCATACGCAAGAGGCCGGCCGCCTCGGCCGCGGCAGCTCCGACCCTGACGGTCGGCGATCTCATGCAGGAAGGCGCGCGGCGCTTTTCGAAGGCGCGCCTTGCGTACGGACACGGCACGGACAATGCGCTCGACGAAGCGGCCGCGCTGGTGTTCCACGCGCTCGATCTGGATCACGCGGACGCGCCGGCGGCCTATGCGAATGCGGTGAGCGCCGCCGGCCGCAGGAAGGTCGAGCGACTCTTCGAGCGGCGGATTCGCGAGCGCCTGCCCGCTGCCTACCTCATGAAGCGGATGTGGTTCATGGGTCTGGAGCTCCACGTCGACGGGCGCGTGCTCGTGCCGCGCTCGCCGCTCGCCGAGCTCATCGAACGGCGTTTCGCACCCTGGATCGATCCGGCGCGCGTGAATTCGATTCTCGACATCGGCACGGGCTCGGGCTGCATCGCCATCGCGTGCGCGGTCGCGTTCCCGCGGGCCCGCGTCGACGGCGTGAACGTTCTCGCTGCCGGCGCTCACGGTGGCACGGAGCAACATCCGCAAGCACCGGCTCGCCGCGCGCGTACGCGCGGTGCGTTCGGATCATTTCGGCGCGTTGGGTGTGAAACGGTACGATATCATCGTGAGCAATCCGCCCTACGTGGGCCGGCGCGAGTATCGCGCGCTGCCGCGCGAATATCGGCACGAGCCGGCGATCGCGCTCGCGAGCGGGGGCGACGGTCTGGATGCGGTGCGCGTGATCCTGCGCGAGGCGGCGGAACATCTGCGGCCCGAGGGCATTCTGGTGGTCGAAGTGGGCAGCTCCGAGACTGCGTTGCAGCGCGCCTTCCCGCGAGTGCCCTTCACCTGGCTCGAGTTCGAAAATGGTGGCGGGGGTGTGTTCTTGCTGACACGCGCGCAGCTCGAGCAGCATGCCGAAGAGCTCGGTCGCGCCAAAGGCAAACAGAGTGATGAGTGAAGACCCTCACAAGGGCGAGGATCCTCGGATGGGAAGGGGTTTTCGCCATGGAGGCTTCGCGTCGGCATCCTGCCTCCGACGGTCCCGAAAACCACTTCCCATCCGAGGATCCTCGGCGGCAGAGTATCTTCGAAGATGGGCTTCGCCCGTTTGCGATGGCGCTCCGCTCCTCTTGGTAGTTCGCTAAGGCTGTGCGATGTCAGGCAATACCTTCGGCAAGCTGTTTACGGTGACCAGCTTCGGCGAGAGCCACGGGCCGGCGCTCGGCTGCATCGTCGATGGGTGTCCGCCCGGCATGGAACTGAGTGAGGCGGACATCCAGCCCGATGTCGATCGGCGCCGTTCCGGAACCTCGCACTTCACCAGCCAGCGCCGCGAAGCGGACCAGGTGCGAATCCTGTCCGGCGTGTTCGAGGGCAGGACCACCGGTACGCCGATCGGATTGCTGGTCGAGAACACCGATCAGCGCTCGCGCGATTACGACAAGATCAAGGATCGCTTCCGCCCGGGGCACGCGGACTACACCTACCAGCAGAAGTACGGCATTCGCGACTATCGCGGCGGCGGGCGCTCCTCGGCGCGCGAGACCGTGATGCGCGTGGCGGCCGGCGCGATCGCGCGCAAGTTCCTGCGCGAGCGGCTCGGCGTGCGCATCTACGGCTACCTCGCCGCCATCGGCTCGATCGAGCTCGAGCCCCGGCAGCCGGAGGCGGCTTACGACAATCCGTTCTTCTGTCCCGATCCCGCGCGCCTGCCCGAGCTCGAGGCCCTGATCTGGAAGCTGCGCGAGGACGGCGATTCGATCGGCGCGCGCATCAACGTCATCGCCACCGGCGTCCCGCCGGGTCTGGGCGAGCCGATCTTCGACCGGCTCGATGCCGAGATCGCCTACGCGATGATGGGCATCAACGCTGTCAAGGCAGTCGAGATCGGCGCCGGGTTCGGCGTCGTGGCGCAGAAGGGCAGCGAGCACCGCGACGAGCTCACGCCGACGGGTTTTCGCAGCAACCACGCGGGCGGGGTGCTCGGCGGCATCTCCTCGGGCCAGGACATTCTCGTCAGCATGGCGCTCAAGCCCACTTCCAGCATCCGCATCCCGGGCGCCAGCATCGATCGTGGACGGCGAGCCGGTCGAGGTCGTCACCACCGGGCGTCACGACCCGTGCGTCGGGCTGCGCGCCACGCCGATCGCCGAGGCCATGCTCGCCATCGTGCTGATGGATCACTACCTGCGGCACCGGGCGCAGAACGCGGACGTCGACCTCGCGCACCCCCGTAATTACGAAAATAATCCCGAAAAAACGCTGATATAGTGCCGACGGGGGACAATATAGAGACCGGCACAGCCGGGGTCCGGTCCATTTCCATCATTTCGGAAGGTCAACGGTGAGCAGGCAGTGGCGCGTGGCCGTGGTCGGGGCGACCGGGCTCGTGGGCGAAACGATGATTCAGGTGCTGGCCGAGCGCGATTTCCCGGTCAGCGAGCTGCTATCCGCTGGCGAGCAACCGCTCGCTCGGCAAGAGCATCGAGTTCAGGGGCCGTCACTACGCGGTGGCAGAGCTCGCGAGCTTCGACTTCTCGCGCGCCGACATCGGTCTGTTCTCGGCGGGCAGCGAGATCTCCGCCGAGCTCGCGCCCAGGGCGGGCGCCGCCGGCTGCATCGTGATCGACAACACTGCGCAGTTTCGCTACGAGGCGGACATCCCGCTGGTGGTGCCGGAGGTCAATCCGCACGCGATCGGCCGCTACAAGGCGCGCAACATCATCGCCAATCCCAACTGCTCGACCATCCAGATGGTCGTCGCGCTCAAGCCGATCCACGACGCCGTGGGTATCGAGCGCATCAACGTCGCCACCTACCAGTCGGTGTCGGGCGCCGGCAAGGAAGCGGTCGAGGAGTTGGCCAGCCAGACCGCGGCGCTGATGAACGGCAAGGGCGTCGAGGCGCGCGTGATCGCCAAGCAGATCGCCTTCAACTGCGTGCCGCACATCGACGAGTTCCAGGACAACGGCTACACCAGGGAAGAGATGAAGATGCTCTGGGAGACCCAGAAGATCCTGGAGGACGATTCGATCCGCGTGAACGCCACCACGGTGCGCGTGCCAGTGTTCTTCGGTCACGCCGAAGCCGTGCACATCGAGACGCGGCGCAAGATCTCGGCCGCCGAGGCGCGCGAGCTGCTCTCGCGGGCGCCGGGCGTGGAGGTGATGGACGAGCGCAAACCGGGAGGGTACCCGACGGCGGCTACCGAAGCCGCGAATCGCGACACGGTCTATGTCGGCCGTATCCGCGAGGATATTTCGCACGAGCGGGGACTGGATTTGTGGATCGTCGCCGATAACGTGCGCAAGGGCGCGGCTACCAACAGCGTCCAGATTGCCGAGATTTTGGTCAGGGACTACATATAAGCTATAGTGCCCAACCAAATCACGAGGCATGTGAGCTTTGTCGCTTAAGTTGCTGTGCCAAGTGGACTTCCAGATCCACGTGTCGCTCTCGTGGGAGCCGTGATGACCCGAAAGATGCTGCGACTGTTCGCCGCTACGCTTTGCATTTTCCCGACCGCGCTCTTCGCCCTGGGTCTGGGTGACATCCGGTTGAAGTCGGCGCTCAACGAGCCGCTGGACGCGGAGATCGAGCTGGTTTCGGCCACGCCCGACGAGCTCGCGTCGCTGCGCGCCCAGCTTGCAACGGGCGAAACTTTCGCCCGCTACGGCTTGGAACGGCCGCGTTTCCTGTCGGCACTGGATTTTCGCGTCGGACGCAGCGGCGATGGCCGCAACGTCCTGTTCGTACGCTCGCGCGAGTCGGTTACCGAGCCCTTCCTGACCTTCCTGATCGAGGTGAACTGGTCGCGCGGCCGGCTGCTGCGCGAGTACACCCTGCTGCTCGATCCGCCTGTCTACATGCCGGGCGCGGAAGAGGGCGCCAGCGCGCCGGTGTCGGCGCCGCAGACCAGCGCGGAGGAAAGTGCGCGCGCCGGTGCGGTTGAGCGACCAACGGAGCCCGAGGCTGCCGCGCCCGCGCCGGCCCCCGCGGTGAGCCGTCCTTCGCCCACGATTTCCCCGGACGCCGGTTCCTACACGGTTCGCGACAACGACACGCTCTGGCAGATTGCGAGCGGCCTGAAGCCGGGCGCGCGCTCCAACATCAACCGGATGATGATCGCGCTGTTCCAGGCCAACCCGGAGGCGTTCCGCAGCAACATCAATCGCCTCAAGTCGGGCGCGATCCTGCGCATTCCGAGCGATACCGAATTTGATTCCGTGGCTGCCACGGATGCGGCGGCCGAAGTGCGCCGCCAGACTGCCGAATGGCGTGAGTCGCGCGGTCTGACGGCTGCTGCCGAAGGCGCAGACGCCGCGAGACTACGGCTGGTGACCCCCACTGAGGGTGGCGAAGGCGCCGGCACGGCGGCTACTCCTCCGTCTGAAACCACCGCTCCCACGGCACAGCCCGGTACGTCGCCAGCGGCCGCGCCGAGCGAGTCCGGCCGGATTTCAGTGACGGATGCCGAGCTTGCTCGCTTGCAGCAGCAGCCGGCCCAGCCGCCCGCAACCACGACGCCGGTGGCTCCCGAAGCGCCGCCCGCCGCCGCGCCGGGTGCGGAAACCCCGCCCGTCGAGCAGCCCATCGCGGCCGAAGAACCGGCGCCGACGCCGTCGGCCGAGCCGCCTGCGCCGGCACCGAAGCCCGCAGCGGTACCCGCGGAGGAAGAGCCGGGGTTGCTCGACTGGGTGCTCGACAAGTGGCTCTTCATCCTGGGGCCGCTGATACTGCTGGGCGGCATCATCGTTTACTCGATGCGTCGCCGTGAGCCCGATTCTTGCGCGCTGGGCCGCCTGGCCAAGGCCGAGGAGGCCGTGCGCGAGATGCACCTCGATCGCGAGCGCGAGCCCTCGCCGGGCAGCACCACCGCCGTGCGTGCGACGCGGCCGAAGGAAGATGCTTTCCTGGTTGAGGAAAGTGGCGAGCGCCAGCCGCCCGCAAGTTCGCGAAGCGCCTGCCGCGCGTCGAGCTGGCCCCGCGTGCGGAGCCTGCGCGCAGCAAGGCGGACCAGACCCTCAGCTCGGAAACCGCCATCAACCTCGACCAGGGCGACCCGCTGGCCGAAGCCGACTTCCACATGGCCTATGGTCTGTACGACCAGGCCGCCGATCTGGTGCGCATCGCGATCGAGCGCGAGCCGCAACGCCGCGACCTGCAAGCTGAAGCTGCTGGAGATCTTCTTCGTCTGGGGCAACAAGGACGCGTTCCTGCAGACCGCCCGCGAGCTGCACGATTCGCGCGACGAAGGCGCCCGCCGGCGAGTGGGACAAGATCGCCATCATGGGCCGGCAGATCGGCCCCGAGGATCCGCTGTTCGCGCAGGGCACGGGCAGCGGCGCGGGCGTCGGCGACGTCGACCTGAACCTCGAGGGCGGCGAGAACCGCGTCGATCTCGATCTGCTCGGGCCGCCCGAGGGTGAGGGGGCGGCGGCATCGACCTGGACCTGGGCGGCGCGCCAGCGGCGAAGACGACACGGCCATTACCGGCGAATCGCCGGCGCTCGGGACGACGAGGGTCTCGACTTCCTGCTCGACGACACGCGCTCCGGCGCGCGAGGCGTCCGACGAGCGCCACCACGCGCGAGATGTGCGCGACTCGCGCACCAGGAGACTCCGACGATCGAGACCGCCGCCTACGGCCGCGATTCGCCGACCGTCGAGTCCCCGACGCTGCGCGAGCGGGGCTCCTCGACCATCAAGGAAAAGATCGATTCCGCCTTGTTCCGCAAGGATGCGGCGAGCCCGGAGCAGACCGCGGAACTGGCGCTCGACGACCTGGGCCTCGACCTCGATTCCCTGCGCGGCGCCGAGGATCGCGGCGCTGGACGACGACGGCGCCGATCACCCTGCGGATGCGGCGACCATGGTCGCGGGCTGGACGAGAAGTCGCGGCGCCTGCTGGCCGAAGCCGACGCGCGTACGCCGCGAGACTGGCGATGCGCGAGGAGGGCAAGCAGACCCCGACCGGAACGTGGGTGCTCGACGACAAGACGCTGGCCGCCACGCATGGCGCTGCCGGGTGCGGATACGAGCGACACGGCGCGCATCGCGCGGCGTGCAGAGCGATGCGACGAGCGATACGGCGCGGCGCAAGAAGCTCGACGCGGACTCCACCGCCGAGCTCGCCCGGCTGTCCGCCGACGACATGGACCTGGATCTCGATCGCCTCGAGCAGGCGCTCAAGGGCGACACCGCCAAGCAGCAGCGCAAGGGTTCGACGAACGAGGACCGTTTCTCCACGGATGTCTTCAGCAGCGGCGCTCACGACAGCACCGACCTGGACCTCGACGTGGGCGACATCCGCCGCAACCGCGATCGCGCGCCGACCGCGTACCGCGCGCATTCCCGGCGACGAGATGTCCTTGCCCGAGCTCGAGCCGGTCACGATGAGCGAAGTGGGCACCAAGCTCGACCTGGCGCGCGCCTACATGGACATGGGCGATCCCGGAAGGCGCGCGCAGCATCCTCGACGAGGTGCTGCAGGAAGGCTCCGCCACGCAGAAGCAGGAAGCGCAGCGCCTGATCGATTCACTGCCGGGCTGACCGTTCCGGTCGGCCCGGCCGCGCATCGGCCGAGTCTCCAGATGGCCCGGATCGCCGTCGGCCTGGAATACGACGGCAGCGCCTACGCCGGCTGGCAGACGCAGGCCAGCGCGCCCTCCGATCCAGTCGGTCGCCGAGCAGGCCCTCGCCCGCGTCGCCGATCATCCGGTGATCGCTCATCTGCGCCGGCCGCACCGACGCCGGCGTGCATGCCATCGGCCAGGTCGCGCACTTCGATACCGCACGCCGTGCGCAGCGCCACGCGCCTGGGTGCTCGGCGCCAACAGCGCATCTGCCGAACGATGTCAGCGTGCTCTGGGCGCATGCAGGTGCCGCGGAGTTTCACGCGCGCTATTCGGCCGCTGGCGCGCAGCTATCGCTACGTGATCCTGAACCGCGCCAGCGCGCCCGGCGCTGACGCGGCAGCGCGTGTGCTGGATCCACCGCCCGCTGGATGCCGACGCATGCAGCACGCTGCGGCGCACCTGATCGGCGAGCACGACTTCTCAGCGTTTCGCGCCGCCGAGTGCCAGTCGCGCACCGCCGATGCGCCGCATCGAGCGACCGTAAGGTCATGCGCCACGGCGAGTACCTGTGCATCGACGTCACGCGCCAACGCTTTCCTGCACCACATGGTGCGCAACATCGCCGGCGTGCTTGATCGCGCATCGGCGCGGGCGAGGCCGAGCCCGACTGGGCGCGCGACCGTGCTGGCGAGCCGCGATCGCACCACCGGCGGGGTCACGGCGCCGGCGCACGGCCTGTACCTGTGGCAGGTTGGACTACCCGCAGCAGTTCGGGCTGCCACGGATCCGGTTCGGGCGCTGCAGGTGCATCGTTTAGATGCCCCGCGGCGCGGATCGTTAGCGCCATTCCGGGAGAGCGCGATGTCCTGGTTCGAGAAAATCATGCCCTCGCGCATCAAGACCGAGCGCCGCACGCGCTCGGTGCCCGAAGGCCTGTGGATCAAGTGCCCGGCCTGCGACGCGGTGCTGTACCGCGCCGAGCTCGAGCGCAACCTCCACGTCTGCCCGAAGTGCGGCCACCACATGCGCATCGGCGCGCGCGAGCGGCTGCAGAAGTTCCTCGACCCGGGCTCGGCGAGCGAGCTCGGCGCGGACATCGAGCCGGAGGACCCGCTCAAGTTCCGCGACAGCAAGCGCTACCGCGACCGTCTGACCCAGGCGCAGAAGGCGACCGGCGAGAAGGACGCGCTGGTCGTCATGGCCGGCACGCTCAAGGGGCTGGAGATCGTCGCCGGCGCGTTCGAATTCAAGTTCATGGGCGGCTCGATGGGCTCGGTGGTCGGCGAGCGTTTCGTGCGCGCGGTCGAGCACTGCCTCGAGCACCGCATGCCGCTGGTGTGCTTCTCCGCGAGCGGCGGCGCGCGCATGCAGGAGGCGCTGTATTCGCTGATGCAGATGGCCAAGACCAGCGCTGCGCTGGCGCGTCTGGCCGCGGCGCGGCTGCCGTTCATCTCGGTGCTGACCGATCCGACCACCGGCGGCGTCTCGGCGAGCCTCGCGATGCTCGGCGACGTCAACATCGCCGAACCGCGCGCGCTGATCGGCTTCGCCGGCCCGCGCGTGATCCAGCAGACCGTGCGCGAGACCCTGCCGGAGGGCTTCCAGCGCAGCGAATTCCTGCTCGAGCACGGCGCGCTCGACCTGATCGTCGACCGGCGCGATCTGCGTGACCGGATCGGCGTCGCTGCTGCGCCTGCTCCTGGCCCGCGAACCCGCAGTAGAGCGTCGCTGCCACAGAGAGCTAGAGCACGACAGTGCGCTTCCGGACCCTCGACGACTGGCTCGCGTGGCAGGAGAGCCTGCATCCGCGCGCCATCGATCTGGGCCTCGAGCGCGTCAGCGCAGGTGGCCGGAAGGCTCGGCGTCGGCACGTTCACGACTGTCCGGTCGTCACCGTCGCGGGCACGAACGGCAAGGGCTCGTGCGTGGCGATGCTCGAGGCAATCCTGCGCGCAGGGGGCTACCGGGTGGGTGCGTTCACCTCGCCGCACCTGATCCGCTACAACGAGCGCATCCGCATCGACGGGCGCGAGTCACCGACGCCGAGCTCATCGATGCCTTCGAGCGCATCGATGCGGCGCGCGGCGCGGTCAGTCTCACGTTCTTCGAGTTCAATACGCTGGCCGCATTGCTGGCCTTTCAGCGACGCCGCCCTGGACGCCGTGATCCTCGAGGTCGGCCTGGGCGGCCGGCTCGATGCCGTCAACATCGTCGATGCCGACGTGGCGCTCCTCACTTCGATCGGACTCGATCACTGCGACTGGCTCGGCGACACGCTCGAAGCGATCGGGCGCGAAAAGGCCGGAATCTTCCGCGCCGGTCGTCCCGCGGTCCTCGGCTGCGCCAGGTGCCCGACAGCGTGCGCGAGTACGCGCAGCGCATCGGCGCGCCGCTGCAGGATGCCCGGCACGACTTCGACTTGCAGGCAACCGGCCGCTGGGAATGGCCGACGATTTCGCCGCGACCTGCCGCTGCCCGCCTGGCGGGCATCGCAGCTCGAGAATGCGGCCGCCGTGCTGGCGGTGTCTCGAGGCCCTGCGCGAGCGCCTGCCGGTGACGCGCGAAGCGACCGTTGCGCGCGGTCTGCGCGACGTCGAGCTGCCGGGCCGCTTCCAGTGCGTGCCGGGCGACGCCGGAGTGGATCCTCGATGTCGCGCACAATGTCCGGACGGCCGCCGAACGCCTGGCCGCCGAATCTGCGCCATGCTGCCGGCCGCGCGGACGACCACTGGCCGTCGTCGGCATACTCAAGGACAAGGACGCGCGCTGCGATCGTCGCGCCGCTGCGCGCCGGTGTCGCTCGATGGATCGCCGTGGACCTCCGGGCCGCGGGGCCTCGACGCGGCCGCACTTGCGCGCGGCCTGCGGCGCCGCGGCGATGCGCATTGCGTCGACGGCAGCCGAGGTCGCGGCGGCTTGCCAGCGAGGCGCAGCACGCGGCAGGCGAGGGCGATCGCGTCGTCGTGTTCGGTTCGTTTTTCACCGTGGGCCCGGCGTCGAATGGCTGGCGCGATGATGGCGCTCATGAACGAAACCGGGGCATGAGACCTTCCGATATACTCGCCCGCCGCCGATGGAAACTGCCGTGAAAGAGCGCCTCGTCGGCGCGGTCGTCCTGGTCGGCCTGATCGTCGCGCTGGTGCCGGAGATGCTGTCCGGGCCGCGGCGTGAGGCCACGCCGGCGCGTCCCTCCGCCGATGGCACGGTGCGCACTTACACGATCGATCTCGCCACCCCCTGCGTCCGTCGTCGCCTTCGGTCTCCGTGAACGCAGTCGAAGCCCGCGCCTGAACCAGTTGCGGCGCCTCCCGAGCCAGCAACACAGGCGCCGCGCGCCGGCGCGCAACCGGAATCGAGAGCCCGTTGCGCAGCAATCGAAGCCCGCTTCGCGGCCCGCGCTGGAGACCGGCTGGGTGGTTCAGCTCGGCAGCTTCGCGAGCCGTGAGAATGCCGAGCGCCTCGCCGCCGAGGTTCGCAAGGGCGGCTACCGCGCCTTCGTGTCGCGATTCGAGTCTGGCCGGCGGGTCCGCTACCGCGTGCGCGTCGGGCCCGAGCAGGACCGGGCGCAGGCCGAAGCCGTTGCACGGCGTCTGCAACGTGATGGACGTCAGGAGTTTCCATCGTTTCTCATCCGTGAAGCCCTCCAGGACGCACTGAGGCATTGTCCGCGAGTCCCTGAGCAGGCGGCAGTTCAGCTAGAATGCGCCCCCGTTTCGTCACTGCGGAGCGTCCAGGCGAGAAGTCTGCATGAACGGAGCTGACTGGTTCATCGTCATTCTCGTGATCCTCTCCTGCGTGATCGGCGCGGTCCGCGGCCTGATGCGCGAGGCCATTTCGCTGGTGACCTGGCTCCTGGGCCTGTCGCTGGCCTGGACCTTCGCGGACGTGCGTCGAGCCCCACCTCGGCGGCCTGCTCGCACAAGACGGCGTGCGCGTCTGGGTCGCCCGCCTGCTCATCTTGGTAGCCGTGCTCCTCGTCGGCACGCTCGCGGGGTTGATTCTCCAGTATGTGCGTCCGACATTCGCCGTTCGGCACCACCGACCGGGCCCTGGGCGTCTTTTTCGGGTTGATACGCGGCGCCATAGTCGTAGGAGTCGCCGTGATCGTCGGCCAGCTCCTGCAGCTCGACCAGGAGCGCTGGTGGAGCGAATCGCGCTTCCTTCCCTATGCGCAATACATGGCCGACGCGGTCCGCGGCCTGGTCGACGAAGTCGAGGTGCCTTCCAAGGCACAGGCCCTGGAACTGGTGGGCGACTAGCAAGCGCAGGCAAGAGGACCAACGCACATGTGCGGCATCGTCGGCATCGTCGGCACGTCGCCGGTCAACCAGCGCATCTACGACGCGCTGACGGTGCTGCAGCACCGCGGCCAGGATGCCGCGGGCATCGTGACCTGCGCGGACGGCGAGCTGTTCCTGCGCAAGGGCAGCGGCCTGGTGCGCGACGTGTTCCAGCAGCAGCACATGCTGCGAGCTGCAAGGGCAACGTCGGCATCGGCCACGTGCGCTATCCGACCGCCGGCTGCGACAGCGCCTCCGAAGCGCAGCCGTTCTACGTCAATGCGCCGTACGGCATCTGCCTGGCGCACAACGGCAACCTCACCAACGCCGCCGAGCTGGCCGAGGTGCTGATCCGCGAGGACCGCCGCCACCTCAACACCGACTCCGATTCCGAAGTGCTGCTGAACGTGTTCGCCTCCGAGCTGCAGCGCGTCGGCACGCCGCGCGTCACGCCGGCCGACATCTTCGCCGCGGTGAGCGCCGTGTACCGGCGCTGCCGCGGCGGCTACGCGGTGGTGGCCATGATCATCGGCCACGGCGTCGCTCGGCTTTCGCGATCCGAACGGCATCCGCCCGCTGGTGCTCGGCAAGCGCGAGACGCAGCAAGGGCACCGAGTACATGCTGGCCTCGGAGAGCGTGGCGCTCGACATGCTCGGCTTCGAGCTGGTGCGCGACGTGGCGCCGGGCGAGGCGGTGTTCATCGACGAGCAGGGCCGGCTGCATGCGCAGCAGTGCGTGGCCGCCGCGCGCCACACGCCGTGCATCTTCGAGTACGTCTACTTCGCGCGCCCCGACTCGATCATCGACAACATCTCGGTCTACAAGGCGCGCATGCGCATGGGCGAGCGGCTCGCCGAGCAAGATCCTGCGCGAGCGCCCCGATCACGACATCGACGTGGTGATCCCGATTCCCGACACCAGCCGCACCAGCGCGCTGCAGGTGGCGCAGCTGCTCGGCGTCAAGTACCGCGAAGGCTTCATCAAGAACCGCTACATCGGCCGCACCTTCATCATGCCGGGCCAGGAGCAGCGCGAGAGATCGGTGCGCAGCAAGCTCAACGCCATCGACCTGGAGTTCCGCGGCAAGAACGTGCTGCTGGTGGACGACTCGATCGTGCGCGGCACGACCTCGGCGCAGATCATCGAGATGGCGCGCGAGGCCGGCGCCAGCAAGGTGTATTTCGCCTCGGCCGCGCCGCCGGTGCGCTTCCCGAACGTCTACGGCATCGACATGCCGGCGGCCTCGCGAGCTGGTGGCCGGCGGACCGCACGCGACGAGGAGGTGCGCGCAGCTCATCGGCGCCGACTGGCTGATCTACCAGGACCTCGACGACCTGGTGCAGGCCGTGCGCCACGACAATGCGAGGATCGAGGAATTCGACACCTCCTGTTTCTCGGGCGAATACGTCACCGGCGATGTGACGCCCGAATACCTGGCGCGCCTGCAGGGCGAGCGCTCCGACGAGGCCAAGGCGCGGCGCCGCGCCGAGCGGCGACGTACTCTTCGCGCAGTCCGACCCGGCTAACTGTCGCCGAGGCGGGTTACGTTTCGGTAGATGTGGGTAAGTCGCGACCCCCCCCCGGGGGGGCCGAGCAGGAGTGAGTTCAGCATGGACCGGCGACATGTCCTTCTGTCGGTCTTCCAACAGGCCATCGCGGCTGTGAACGGGCACACGCGCGTGCGCGCCGCGCTGTCCGAGATGGGATTTTCCGAAGGCCCGTGGCGGATCATCGCCGTCGGCAAGGCAGCCAGCGCCATGACGCTCGGCGCGTTCGACGTGCTCGGCATGCAGGTCAAGTCCGCTCTGGTGGTGACCAAGACCGGCCATGTCGATTCGGAGCTCGCGGCGATACGCGGAGTGCGGTGCATGGAAGCAGGCCATCCCGTGCCCGATGCGCGCAGCCTCGAAGCGGGCGCGGCGCTCCTCGAAGAGATCGCCGCCGCGCCGAAATCCGAGCGGCTCTTGTTCCTCATCTCCGGCGGATCCTCCAGCCTCGTCGAAGCGCTGCGTCCGGGACTCAGCCTCGACACGCTGGTGGAATTCAACCGCTGGGCGCTGTCGAGCGGCCTGGACATCGCGGCGATCAATGCATTGCGCCGGCGAATGTCGTCGATCAAGGGCGGACGCCTGCTGGCGCGCCTCGCCGGCCGCGACGTGCTGGCGCTGTTCGTCTCCGACGTGCCCGGCAACGACCCCGACATCATCGGTTCGGGCCTTCTCGGCATGCCGAAGGCCGAGCCCTTGCCGGAATCGGTGCCGCCCTGGGTGCGTTCACTCGCCGACGACGCCCGCGAGCTGCCCGATGTATCCAGGGCCCGCATCACCCGCCGCGTGGTGGCGAGTCTCGAGGACGCCGTCGCAGCCGCGCACCGGTTTGCGACCGACCAGGGGCTGAAGACGCTCAGCGCGCCGCGACGCTTCGCCGGCGATGCAGTGGAGCTCGCCAACCGCTTCTGTCACGAGATGAAGCTGAGCGATGCGCAGCTGCATATCTGGGCGGGCGAATCCACGGTCCGACTGCCCGCCGCGCCGGGAGAGGGCGGGCGCAATCAGCACATGGCGCTCGCCGCCGCGCGCCTGCTGGTCGGTCACGACGACCTCACGCTGCTCGCCGCCGGCACGGACGGCACCGACGGCACGACGCCCGATGCCGGCGCCGTGGTGGATGCCGGCACGCTCGAGCGTGGCACGGTGGGCGGATACGACGCCGACGATTGCCTGGCCCGCGCCGACTCCGCACGGTTTCTCGAAGCGTCGGGAGATCTGGTGCACACGGGGCCGACGGGCACCAACGTCGGCGATCTGGTGCTCGGTCTGCAGGGACACGGTCCGTGAATGGCGCTGCGCCGCCGCTCATGGACCGGCCTGGGAACGCCACGTGAGCATCAAGGTGCTGCTGATCGACGACGATCCGCTCTGGCGTGACCTGCTCGGCCACCACATCACCACCGAATGGCCGGACGCGATGATCCGCCGCCGCGACCCGCGCAGCGAGGGACCGCTCGCACCCGAATTCGCCGCCGCCGCCTTCGACGTCGTGCTGCTCGATCACGACCTGGGCGGGGAGAGCGGTCTGGCCTGGCTGAGCGAGCTTTCGCAGCGGCCGGTGTTCCCTCCGGTTCTGTTCCTGACGCCGAGCGACGACGAAAAGGAAGTGCTGCCGGCCCTGCGCGCCGGTGCGGAGGAGTGCATCGGCAAGCACAAGATCGATCACCGCCGCTTCATCGGCAAGCTGCGCGAGGCCGCGCGCAAGCGCAAACGCCAGCTCGCGCTGTGGCGCGGCTCCTCGCAGGCCAAGCTCTCGTACCGTTTCGGCGCGGTCACCATCCGCGGGCAGCGTTACATCCGAACCCTGTCCTCGGGGTCGATTTCCTCCGTGTACCTGGCCGAAAGCGAACGTGCCGGCGAGCTGGTCGCGCTCAAGGTGCTGCGCGCGGTACCCGACGTGGCGGAGGGCAAGAGCACCTTCGACCGCTTCCTGCAGGAATACGAGGTCGTCGCCAAGGTGGCGCACCCGAACGTCGTGCGCATCTTCGATCTGGGCATCGCCGACGATCATGCCTACATTGCCATGGAGTACTTCGAGGCCGGCGATCTGCGCCAGCGGATGAAAGCGCCGACCGATTCGGACACGGCGCTCGAGTACCTGCGGCAGATCGCGGCGGCCCTGCAGGGGATCCATGCCGTCGGCGTCCTGCATCGCGACCTCAAGCCCGGCAACGTGATGCTGCGCCCCGACGGCAGCCTCGCGCTCATCGACTTCGGCCTCGCCAAGCAGCTCGAGCTCGATGCGGCGATCACTGCGACCGGTGAGATCTTCGGCACGCCCTACTATATGAGTCCCGAGCAGGGGCATGGCGCCGAGACCGACGAACGCAGCGACCTGTACAGCGTCGGAGTGATCTTTTTCGAGATGCTCGCAGGCCGCAAGCCGTACCTCGCCGAAACGCCGATGCAGGTCATCTACAAGCACAGCCACGCGCCGCTACCCGAGTTGCCCGCCGATCTCCAGCAACTGCAGCCGCTGGCGCACCGGCTGCTCGCCAAGGATCCGCGCGATCGCTTCCAGTCGGCCGAGGAGCTGCTCGACGCAGTCGAGACGATCCAGGCCGAGCTGCAGCGCCGGCGCGCCTGACATCGTCGCGGGTGGTTTGGGTGGAGAGCTGCACACGTTGCGCTGAGTTCCGGCTAGACTCGCCCAGACAAACCACAACAACGGGCAGCGCTGCACGTCATGTCCCTCAGCACACGCGTCGTACTCAGTCTCCTCGCGGGGCTCGCCGTCGGGGTGGCAGTCGCCGCAATCGACCATCCGACGCTCGATAAGCTGGCGCACGTCATCGAGCCGGTCGGTACACTCTGGCTCAATGCGCTGCGCATGACCGTCATCCCGCTCGTGGTCGCGCTGCTCATCACAGGTGTGGCATCCGCGAGCGAGACCGCATCGACCGGCAGGCTCGCCGCCCGCGCGTTGCTGCTCTTCATGCTGTTCATGGCCGTGGGGGCGATCCTGAGCGCGCTGCTGATGCCGGCGGTCCTGTCGTGGTGGCCGGTCGCTGCGGATGCGGCCGCCGCACTGCGAAGCGGAGCCAGCAAGGCGGCGACGCTGGTGCCCGAGCTGCCGCCGCTGCGCGATTTCTTCGCCAGCATCATTCCTGCCAATCCGTTTGCCGCCGCCGCGCAGGGCGAAATACTGCCGCTGGTGGTTTTCGCGCTGCTGTTCGGCTTCGCTGCCGCACGCATCGCCATTGCGCGACGCGAACCGCTGCTCGGGTTTTTCCAGTCCGTGGTCGACACGATGTTCGTCCTCGTGCACTGGGTCCTGCAGGTGGCGCCGATCGGCGTATTCGTGCTGGCGCTCGGCGTGGGCATCCGGGGCGGCGTCGGGGCGGCGGGCGCGCTCGTTCACTACCTCGTGCTGCTCTGTGGGCTCGCCATCCTGATCACGTTGTTGCAGTACCCTGTCGCGGTTTTTGCCGCGCGCGTCGCCCCGGGCCGCTTTGCGCGCGCCATAGCCCCGGCCCAGGTCGTCGCCTTCAGCACCCAGTCCTCGCTCGCCTCGCTGCCCGCGATGATCGAGCGCGCGAAGTCACATCTCGGCATTCCGACGCGCGTCACCGGTATCGTCCTGCCGCTCGCCGTGTCGCTGTTCCGGGTGACCAGTCCGCCGATGAACATCGCCATCGTGATCTTCGTTGCGCACATCTACGGCGTGCCGCTCGATGCGACACGCCTGGCCGCGGGCGCGGCGGTGGCGGTACTGACCAACTTCGCGGTCGTCGGCCTGCCGAGTCAGATCACGTTCTTCACCACCACCGTACCGATCTCGATGGCGATGGGAGTGCCCGTGGAACTGTTGCCGCTGCTGCTCGCGGTCGAGGTGATTCCGGATATCTTCCGCACGGTCGGCAATGTCACGGCCGACATGACTGTCACCGCGCTGCTCGCGCCACGCTCCGGATCGAGTGACACCCAGCAGACGTGACGGCGCATGCGATGCGGGCCCAGGCCATGCAGTTGTCCGATTTGCTGAAGTGCCCGACGCCGCCGGCCTGGCTCGACGCCGCAGTCGCACGGCGCGACGAGCTGCTCGTGGATCACGCCAATTGCGAGAAGAAAGCGGCCTCGACCGCACTCAGCCTGCTGTTCGCCTACGCCGAGGATCGCGTGCTCACAGAACGCATCTCCCGGTTGGCGCGCGAAGAGCTGCGGCACTTCGAGCAGGTGCAGCGGCTCATGATCTCGCTCGAGGTTCCGTTTCTGCGGCTCTCGCCATCGCGTTACGCCGAAGGCCTGCGCCGGGCGGTGCGCGTCGCCGAGCCCGGCCGCCAGCTCGACCTGCTGATTTGCGGGGCCCTGATCGAAGCGCGCTCGTGCGAGCGTTTCATCGCGCTGGCGCCGCGGCTCGACGATCCTCTGGGCGCGTTCTATCAGGGTTTGAGTGAAGCCGAAGCGCGCCACTTCACGCTGTACGTGGAGCTCGCCGAACGCTGCGCCGGCGAAGGGCGGCGCGAGGAGCTGCGGCAGCGGCAACTCGACCTGGCCGAGGTCGAAGCGCAGTTAATAACCAGCCCCGACACGCAGTTTCGCTTCCACTCCGGAGTGCCGGCACTAGAGCGCCTCTGATTTACTCTTTCGGGTCAGTCTCCTCGGGTTGCGTTTCGGGAAATGTGGGTAAGTCCCGAGGAGACTGACCCGAAAGAGTAAATCAGAGGCGCTCCAGAGATCGCAGCTCGAAGCCGTTCTCGTCCCAGTAGAGCACGCTGCCGCGCTGGTGCCAGTCGCCCAGCACGATGCGCTGCGCCTCTGCGCCATCCAGCTCGAATCGATGCACGTTGGGGCGATGCGTGTGGCCGTGCAGCAGCAGCTGCACGTTGGCGCCGCGCATCGCGCTCGCCACCGCCTGCCCGTTCACGTCCATGATGGTCATGCTCGCCTGCTCGATGTGCGCCTTGCTGCCGGCGCGCGCTTCGTCCGCCAGCGTGCGGCGCTGCTCGGTGCTCAGGGCGAGGAACATCTTCTGCCAGCCAGGATCGCGCACCATCGCGCGCAGCCGCTGGTAGGAATGATCGTCCGTGCACAGGGCATCGCCGTGCATGGTGAGGACGCGCTCGCCGTAGAGGTGCAGTACCGTCGGATCCTCGAGCAGGCGGCAGCCGGTCTCGCGGCAGAAGCGCTCCCCGAGCAGGAAATCGCGGTTGCCGTGCATCACGTAGCACGCTACGCCGCGCTCGGTGAGCGTGCGCAGCGCCGCCACGATGCTGCGCTTGTCGGGCGCGGGGTCGTCGTCGCCGATCCAGACCTCGAACAGGTCGCCGAGGATGTAGAGCGCATCGGCCGGCGGCGCGTCGCGTTCGAGGAACTGGAGAAATTGCCGCGCGGTCTCGGGGTGCTGTGCGTCGAGGTGCAGGTCCGAAACGAACAGCGTTGCCATGGCGGTAGCGCCGTGCCTACTGCAGCACCTGGACCTTTTCGATCACGATCGCCTTCAAGGGCGCGTCCTTCGTGAGCTCGCCAGCCGCGCCGGTGGCGACGTGGCCGATGCGGTCCACGACGTCCATGCCTTCCACCACCTCGCCGAACACCGCATAGCCCCAACGTGTCGGCAGGGGGTCCAGGTCCGGATTGTCGGCGAGGTTGAGATAGAACTGGCAGTTGGCCGAGTGCGGCGTGCCGGTGCGGGCCATGGCGATGGTGCCGCGCCGGTTGGTGAGGCCGTTGCCCGCCTCGTTGACGATTTCCGCGCGCAACGGCTGCTTGAGCTTGTACTCGGCCGTGTAGCCGCCGCCCTGGGCGACGAAGTTGTCGATGATGCGGTGGAAGACCGTGCCGGCGTAGTGACCGTCGCGGACGTACTGCAGGAAGTTCTCCACCGTGAGCGGCGCGCGCTCCTTGTCGAGCCGCACGACGAAACTGCCCATGCTGGTGTCGAAGCGCACGCGCGGCGCATCGGCCGGCGGCGCCACGGGAGTCGACTCGTCCCCGACTATTGCTGATGTCAGGGTCGATGTCAGGGCCAGTGTCAGGGCCAGCACGCAACGCTTCATCGAAATACCTCGACCAAGGTGAACGTTGCGCATATTAACGTACCATAAGGCCCATGACCGATCCGGCCGTCACCCGCTTCGCGCCGAGCCCGACGGGCGAGCTGCATCTGGGCAATGCGCGCACGGCGCTGTTCAACTTCCTCCTGGCGAAGCGGCTCGGCGGGCGCTTCGTGCTGCGCATCGAGGACACCGACCTCGAGCGCAGCGCCGAGCGTTACCTGGGCGGGCTGATGGAGGACCTGCACTGGCTGGGCTCGAGTGGGACGAGGGCCCGGACGTCGGCGGCCGCCAGTCCCCATATCGCCAGTCCGAGCGCGGCGCCATCTACCGCGATTTCTTCGCGCAGCTCGAGCAGACTGGACTCACCTATCCGTGCTTTTGCACGCCGCTGGAGCTCGAGGTGTCGCGGCGTGCGCAGCTCGCCGCGGGCCGCCCGCCGCGCTATGCCGGCACTTGCCGGAATCTCTCGGCCGAGGAGCGCGGACGCAGGGAGCGCGCAGCGGCATCCGCCCGACGCTGCGCTTTCGCGTGCCCGTCGGCCAGCGCGTCGCGTTCGAGGACTTCGTGCGCGGCACGCAGCAGTTCGCCACCGACGACATCGGCGATTTCATCGTGCGGCGCGCCGACGGCAATGCGGCGTTCTTCTTCTGCAACGCCGTCGACGATGCGCTCATGGGCGTCACGCACGTGCTGCGCGGCGACGACCACCTCACCAACACGCCGCGCCAGATCCTGCTGCTGGAAGCCCTGGGACTGCGCGTCCCGCAGTACGGGCACGTGGCGCTGATCACCGGCGCGGACGGCGCGCCGCTGTCCAAGCGGCACGGCAGTGTGAGCGTGCGCGAGTTCCGCGAGCGCGGCTTCCTGCCCGAAGCCATCGTCAATCACCTGTTTCGCCTCGGCCATTCATCGGACCACGAGGCGTGGCTCGCTCTCGATGAGATGCCCGCGCACTTCCGGCTGGATCATCTGGGCCGCGCGCCGGCGCGTTTTGACGAGACGCAGCTCGCACACTGGCAGAAAGAGGCGCTCGCCCGCGCCTCGGCGCAGCAGGTGGAACGCTGGTTGCAGCCGCTGCTGCCGCAGAACGCCAGCCCGGAGCGGGTGAGCGAGTTCGTCGAGGTCGTGCGCCACAATGTCGTTCTGCCCGAGGATGCGCGTCCCTGGGTCGACATCGCGTTCGGCGATCTGCCGGTGGTCGCGGAGGAAGACCGGCGCGTCGTCGCGGAAGCGCGGCCGGAATTCTTCTCGGCGGCGGTCGAGGCGTTCGATGCGCACGGCGCCGACCTGCAGGCGCTCAGTGCCGAGTTGCGTGCCGCCACGGGCCGCAAGGGCGCCGCGCTCTATACGCCGCTGCGCGTCGCGCTGACCGGCCGCCGCCACGGGCCGGAGCTCGCGCCGCTGCTGAAACTCATGCCGCCGGCGACGTGCGCCGGCGCCTGGAATACTGGTCACGCTAGGAGCATCAGGGGCTGGCGCATGCTGCGCATCCACAACTCGCTCACCGGCACCAAGGAAGAATTCCGCCCGTTGCATCCGCCGCGGGTCGGCATGTACGTGTGCGGCATGACGGTCTACGACTACTGCCACATCGGCCATGCGCGCATGCTGGTGGTGTTCGACGTCGTGCGCCGCTACCTGCGCTCGCTCGGCTACCAGCGTCACCTACGTGCGCAACATCACCGACATCGACGACAAGATCATCAAGCGCGCCGCCGAGAACGGCGAGTCCATCGAGGCGCTGACCGCGCGCTTCATCCGGGCAATGCGACGAGGACTGCGCCGCGCTCGGCATCGCCAGGCCGGATCGCGAGCCGCGCGCCACCGAGCACGTGCCCGGAATCATCGGGATGATCGGGCAGCTGATCGACAAGGGCTACGCCTACGTCGCCGACGACGGCGACGTGCTGTACGCGGTGCGCAAGTTCGCGGGCTACGGCAAGCTCTCGGGCAAGCAGCTCGACGATCTGCGCGCCGGCGCGCGCGTCGAGGTCGACGAGGCCAAGCGCGATCCGCTCGATTTCGTGCTGTGGAAGGCCGCCAAGCCCGGCGAGCCGGCGTGGGATTCGCCGTGGGGGCCGGGGCGTCCCGGCTGGCACATCGAGTGCTCGGCGATGTCGACGGCGCTGCTCGGCGAGCACTTCGACATCCACGGCGGCGGCATGGACCTGAAGTTCCCGCACCACGAGAACGAGATCGCCCAGTCCGTGCGCGGCGACCGGCGACGCCTTTCGTGCAACTGCTGGATGCACAACGGCTTCGTGCACGTCGACGACGAGAAGATGTCGAAGTCGCTCGGCAACTTCTTCACGGTGCGCGAGGTGCTGCAAGGTCCACGACCCCGAGGTGGTGCGCTACTTCCTGCTCTCCAGCCAGTACCGCGGTCCGATCAACTACTCGAACGACAATCTGCTGCAGGCGCGCGCGGCGCTGGATCGTCTCTACACGGCGCTGCGGGGCGTTCCCGTGGTGCCCGCCCCGCAGGAGAGCGACGCGTTGCAGCGCTTCCGCGAAGCGATGGACGACGACTTCAACACGCCCGAGGCGCTCGCCGTCCTGCAGTCGCTGGCGCGCGACCTGAATGCGGCCAAGACCAGGGGTCCGGCGGCGGATGCCGCGCGGCTGGCCGCGATCATGCGGCAGCTCGGCGCGGTGCTCGGCATCGCGCAGAACGACCCCGAAGCGTGGTTCAAGAAGAGCGGGACGATGCGGAAGGAAACCGGGCTCAGCGATACGCAGATCGATGCGCTGATCGAAGCGCGGCGCGCGGCGCGCGTGGCGAAGAACTGGAAGGAATCCGACCGGATTCGCGACGAGCTCGCGGCAGCCGGCGTGGTACTGGAGGATGGGCCGACCGGAACGGAGTGGAGGTACCGGACCTGAGTCAGCGGCGCGGGTCCGGTGCCAGCCAGGGTGCCAGCGGCACGTGCGCGCCCCACGCGGGCGCCAGGAAAATCAGGGACACCAGTGTCACCGCACTCGGCGAGCGCGAACCGTTCGGCGCCGCCATCAGATCAATCCCAACCGTTTCAGCGCCGAATCGAGTGTGTTTTGCATCAGCATCGCCACGGTCATCGGTCCGACGCCGCCGGGCACGGGCGTGATCCAGGCGGCGCGTTGCTCGCGCCGTCGAACTCGACGTCCCCCACGAGCTTGCCGTTCGCAAGCCGGTTCATGCCGACGTCGATCACGATGGAGCCGGGCCGGATCCACTCGCCCTTCACCAGGCCGGGCTTGCCGACCGCAACGACCAGGATCTCCGCGCGCCGCACCTGATCTTCGAGGTCGTGCGTGAAGCGATGGCACACCGTGGTGGTCGCACCGAGCAGCAGCAATTCCAGCGCCATCGGCCGCCCGACGATGTTGGAGGCGCCCACCACCACAGCATTCGCGCCGCGCGGTGAAACGCCGGTCGACTCGATGAGCTTGGTCACGCCGTAGCGGCGTGCAGGGACGGATCACCGGCTGACGCTGCGCGAGCCGGCCGATGTTGTACGGATGGAACCCGTCCACGTCCTTGGCCGGATCGATGCGCTCGATGACCGCGGTCGACTGATCTGCTCGGGCAGCGGCAGCTGCACGAGGATGCCGTCGATCGAATCGTCGGCGTTGAGCTGATCGATGAGTTGCAACAGCGCGGTCTGCGTACTGGAGTGTGGCAGGTCGTGCGCGACCGAGACGATGCCCGCTGCCTCGCAGGCGCGGCGCTTGTTGCGCACGTAGATCTCGGAAGCGGGGTTGTCCCCGACCATCACCACCGCGAGGCCCGGACGGCGCAGACCGCGCTCCACCAGCGAGTCGGTATCGGCACGCGACCTCCGCGATAACCTGTGCGGAGAGCGTCTTGCCGTCGATGAGTTTCGCGGTCATCGGGGACCGGTATCGGGAATAAAAAGGGCGCGCATTGTCGCACAGCAAAGCCCTGAAATGAGGCCCATGATTGACGCTCCAGGAGGCCGTTCGTATCATTCCGCGCCCGCGCGGACCGGACGCGCGGCCAACCGGGTTCATGACTCGGGGCTCGGACAGGACGGGGCATGGCGCAGTCTGGTAGCGCATCTGCTTTGGGAGCAGAGGGTCGGGGGTTCGAATCCCTCTGCCCCGACCACCTCCGGGCTTGGACGCACGTCCCGACGACGGTTATTGTGCCTTCGCGGTGTGCGCCCGTAGCTCAGCGGATAGAGCATCGGCCTTCTAAGCCGAGGGTCGCAGGTTCGAGTCCTGCCGGGCGCGCCAACTACGAGGGCACGCGCAAGAACTTCCAAGCGGCGGCGGGCGTCCAGGTCTAGATTGCTGGCGAACGGTCGCGCCCGTGAGGCGCCACCGATCGAAGCCGTCAACGGAGAACGACCATGACGCTGCCCTGCGTTCTGTCCCGCTGGACGGCCGTCGCGGTGACGGCCAGTACTGTTCTGAGCCTGGCGATCGATTGCGCTGCAGAGCCGGGCGGCGCGCGGCCGCCCTCTGATCCCCGACAGGAGATGGTATCGGTGCTCGCCGCATCGCGGCCCCATCCGTCGCTAGGCGAGCAGGCTCAGGTCTGGGATCGCTTCGTCGGCACCTGGGACTGCGATTTCGGCTTCTACCTCGACGACGGCACCGTGAGGCGCGCTGCGGGCGAGCTCGAGTTCGGTTGGGTTCTCGACGGCCGCGCCCTGCAGGACATATGGATCAGCTATCCCAAGGACGGTACGAAGGAGCGGAACATGGGCACGTCGATTCGCTTCTTCGACGACAAGTCCAGGACGTGGCGCGTGGTGTTCGTGAGCCCCGCGTACGGCGGGATGCTGATCGTGCAAGGTGGAGTCGAGGGCAAGGGGATCGTGCTCCGCGGCACGGACGACGAAGGCGCTGCGCTGCGCTGGTCGTTCAACGACATCCAGGCCGACTCCTTCGTCTGGCGTGGCGAGAAGTCTCGCGATGGGGGCAAGACCTGGCGGCTCGAGGAGGAGCACTACATGAAGCGCAGGACCGTGACCGCAGGGCCCATCAGCGCACCGCCGACGGCAGTGCGCTGATGGAAGAGTTTCGGCCAAAGAACGGCCCGATGATGGTGACCCTGTTCTCGGTCGACGGCGATCACCTCATCGCGACGCATTACTGCAGCGCGCGGAACCAGCCGCAGATGGCAACTGCAGCCATCACCGAACCGCAAGCGAAGAGCCTGGCCTTCTCGCTGATACGCGTGACCGGATTGAAGTCGCCGGACGACTGGCACAATACCGGGTTGGTGGTGACGCTGGACGACAGCGATCACTTCACTCAGGAGTGGACCTATCGGCAGAAGAGTTCCACCGGGAAGAACGTCTTTCACTTCACGCGCGCACGCCCCCCGGAATGAGCTGTTACCCTTCTCTCGGGAAGGGCAAACCCGAGTAAGCTCCGTGAAACCCGCCTGCGCAACGGCAGGTATCAGGCCCATTGGTCATCCAGGGAGCATTGATATGGGGTTCATCGATCCAGGCACGCTCGTGCAGGCAGAGCCGAAATCGGGTTGGCGCGGTCGATTCTTCCACTCCGAGCACATGACGTTCGCCTACTACGAGATCGACGCCGGCGCCACGCTGCCCGCGCACTCGCATCCGAACGAAGAGGTGTGGCACATCATCGAAGGACAGGTCGATCTCACGCTCGGTGCGGAAACGAGGTGCGTTCGCGCTGGCAACGCGGTAGTCATCCCCGCAGGGACGACGCACGCCGTGGCAGTGAAGGAATGGTGTCGTGCAATCGTCGTCGACCATCCCGTCCGCCACGAAGTAGGCGGCGTGAAGATCTAGCCACGAAGACGTGGCGCTCCCAGGCACCGATGGTCGCCTATCGGCAGTCCTTAGCGGTCCCATTGTGCGGTACGGCGTTCAGCGCCAGGGGGCCGACACCAGCCTGTTTTCCATCCCGCTGGGCGGCCCGGAAGGGCTCGCGGCAACATATCGACGCTTCCGGGCCGGGCCGTTAAACTGCGGCTCCCCGGGCGCGGGTTCGCGGTTCGCTCCGTGGTGGACGTAGCTCAGTTGGTAGAGCCCCGGATTGTGATTCCGGCCGTCGCGGGTTCGAGTCCCGTCGTCCACCCCACCCTCGAATAGAGACGCTCCAGGCTTGCCGCTTTTCGTCGGCAAGCTGTGCACCACTGCACGGTCGCCGGCGGGGGTCTGCTGCATGCTGACGCCCCGGAACACTAGTTGCAGCTCATGGTTACGCGGCTCACCCCGCAGGGATTCAACGCGTGAAGACGACATTCACCCGCTTTCTCGCTCTGGCACCCGGCCTCGCGCTCGCCGCCATCTATGGCCGCATTACGGGTGACATCGCCAACGCGACTACCGTGATGGCGCTGCTGTTCGGCATGTGGTTCGGCCTGCAGCTGGGGCTCGGCGGCACCCGCACCCAGGGCTGACCGGCGCGGTACATCTCGCCGCGTCATTCCAGGCCGGCGCCTGCATCGCGCCGCAGCCCTCGCCACTCTTCCTTTCGCGCCCGGGCTGGCTCTGGCATGCCGTTCGGGTAGAATGCGCGCCCCGCCAAAGCCGCCGACTGCCTCGGTCGGCCGCACGACGACGCCGGGCCATTAGCTCAATTGGTAGAGCAGCGGACTCTTAATCCGTTGGTTGTAGGTTCGAGTCCTACATGGCCCACCAAGATCAACAAGATGCGTGAGGCAATCACAACATATCTGTTTAATGCTACGCCGGCTCTACCTTGCTCAATTTGTCGCGTTAGAACTATCTGTTACACAGGGGAGAGGTCGCAACTGTGGGAACGAATCTCTTCGTTGAGGGCTCACCATGAGTCCTGACGCAATACAAGCAAGGGAAGGAGTCAATTGGCGAGATCCTTGCTGATGGGTCCCGGTTGTTCGCCGGCATCAAGGGGCTATCCGAACGGGAATTTCAATTGCTTCACATCGCCGTCAAGTTGGCTCTTGAGCGTTGCGCGGAGCTCGGAGAAGCGGAAAGGAAGAAGTTGGCGAGGCGTTTCCACCGCGTGCGGGAGCGTCTACTCGGGCGGACCGAAGAGGTTCCGAAAATTCAGGTCAAGGACATTGACAACCAGCATCGACCTTGGTGAGGGATGGGGATCCAGTCTGTGCGGCCTAGGCTTGATGGCCAAGCAGAGGCGTAATGGATGCGCGTTGCTACTTCGTCCCAGGTGGCCGCAACGCTTATGGCGATGACCGATCGCCTCGATATCCGCGAAACTGCCCGATCAGACTACTAAGCTTTCGCTTCTTGAGCCACGTCTCCCTATTGCGCGGGCCGTCCAGAAAGTCCAGAAAGGCTAGCAGTTCATCTGGCGTAGTGAACTTGTGCGGGTGCTTAAGGAGGAACATGAGCAGTGCCTGCACGTATGTTCGAAGCTGATCGAGGAGTTGCTTACCCTCGTGGTCGAATAGGCACCATGGCCGTCGTTCGGGCCATGTGGCTCCACTACTCGGCTACAGAGGAACGGGTCTCCAAACTCTCGGACCTGATTTCAGCCCGCTCGCTGATGGAGCCGGCAAACGCACCTGGGGTGGCTGACATGTTGGATTCCATTGAGCAGACAGCGCCGCCGGTCGTTGGAAAGATGCTTCGCGACTTGAAGGAAGGAGCCTGGGGCCCACTGAACTCGAATGTGACTCGGGAAGTTCGCCAAATTCAGCTCAACTATCTTGATTGCCTACCGTCCCTAGCGACGTAGCGCCGACGTTCCCTCGCCAGTGGTCCCGTCGGCACGCCTTGTGCGTAGATTTGCGACAAAGTGCCGCCTTATGCGCTAAGCAGCGACATATTTTGGCGCTCGGCGGCTCTTATGGGGTATTCAGCGACATGGTTGGATATTATGCGTAGATTAGCGACACGAGCGTCATCATACGTGTAGAATTGCGACATTCTAGGCTGATCTTAGCCTTCTTACGCGGAGATTAGCGACATGCCGCTCGTCGTGGCCAAGGATGACAAGAGTGAGGCCCGGCGCCTGCAACGGCTGGCGGAACAGGGTCAGTTACGCCGCATTTATGCCGGGATCTACACCGATGATCTGGTGCAGCCGCTGGAATCAATCGTCCGGCGCGAACTCTTCGCACTATGCTCGCTGATCGCCCACGGCAGCATCATTTCCCACCGCTCGGCGCTTGAGGCCCGCCGGCCGACCGCCGCCGGCAATGTCTTCCTCACCGGCCCCAATCGTCGGGATTTCGCCTTGCCCGGCGTGAAGCTTCGAATGGTGAAGGGTGTCGGACCACTCGACTCGGACGTACGCATCCCTACGTTCGGCGGTGATGCCTTCATCTCAAGCCAAGCGCGCGCGCTGCTCGAAAATCTCACCGCCAGTCGCGGTGATCCCGCGGAGCGACGCACGCTGGGCGCCGAAGGTGTCGAAGCCTGGCTCGATCGCTTCATCAGCCGAGATGTCAGCGGAGGCATCAACAAACTCCGGGATGCTGCGAGAACCATCGCGGAGCCGCTGGGGCTGCAAGAGGAATTCAAGCAGCTGGACTCAACGATCGGCGCGCTGCTCGGTACCCGAACAGCGCGGTTGAGCGCGCGCGCTGCGATCGCACGGGCTGCGGGTAAGCCGTATGACGATGCGCGCGTCACGCACTTTCAAACATTGGCCGCCGAGCTGCAAAGCGATCCTCTTCAAGTGCCGCCCATCGATCCGCATGCGGACTCCTACTTGCAGGCATTCATCGAGACGTACTTTTCCAACTACATTGAAGGCACGGAGTTTGAGATCGAAGAGGCGCACGATATCGTCCTCAAGGGCCGTCCGCTGCAATACAGAGAGGATGACTCGCACGACATTCTGGGAACCTACCAGGCGATCCTGAAATCGAAGGCGGATCCGATCATCCCTCAGAACTTCGAGGCCTTCGCAACGCAGCTCCAGGAGTGGAATCGACAAGTCATCGAGTCACGTCGAGTGAAGAATCCGGGCGACTTCAAAACCGAGAGCAATCGGGCGGGCAGCACGGTGTTCGTAGCGCCTGAGCTCGTCGTGGGTACACTTGAGAAGGGCTTCGAAATCATCATGAGTGCGGCTACGCCTGAGAATCGCGCGGCCCTTGCCACGTTCGTGGTTGCCGAAGTCCATCCCTTCGCCGACGGCAATGGTCGCACCTCACGTCTCGCGATGAATCTGTTTCTGACGCAGGCTGAGCTCACGCGCATCATCATTCCGACGGTATATCGCGACGACTACATCTCGGCTTTGAAGGCGATGTCGAGCAACGCGCGTCCAACCCCCTTGATGCGAATGCTTTCGCGCGCTGCACGCTTCAGTCGCTGGGTAGATATGAGTTCAAAGGAGCATGCTTTTGCTGCCTTGAAGCAGTCCAATGCCCTTGAGCGTCCCGAGGACGCCAAGCTCTCCTTTGATGACTCGCTCATCGCGACCCAGCCGGAGCACGCGGCGCCTCGTTTGGCAGATGAGTCCACGGACAAGTAGAGGAGGATTTGAGAATCACAAGGGCTTGAACGATCTGCCGAGGTTGTGCAACCGCTAAGTGTGGGGGTCGGTGCCAGGTCGTAGAATCGTAGCGAGCAACGCTACAAGCGAGCCCCTGCTACCGCGCTGCTACCTAAACAGATTGACGAGCATCGGGGAGCGTGACTTCGCCAGAGGCATACAAGCACTAACGCTTTGATTCAGCGATACTCGGTGTTCCTGACTCGCTCTGGTCGGCCCCTCTTAATCCGTTGGTTGTAGGTTCGAGTCCTACATGGCCCACCAACCAAAACAACACTGGCCTATCTACCAGCAGATCCGGCGACCACCACATGCTCTTCGTATTGGGGCAGGTCGTCAGTGATCGTGAACCACGGTGCCTTGGAGCCGACGAAAATGTGCTTGGTCGGGCGGATGCTCGGATCGTCGACGAGGGTTCCCATGGCAACGTGAACAAAGGTACCCGCGCGGACGAGCGAATAGAGGAGTGAGCCGCATACCTTGCAGTGCGTGTCGTTGCCATTCTCGTCGCCAAAGATCATGAGGTTGTCCTCGCCCTTGGTGACGACCAGCTTGTCGCGCTCTATGCCGGCGAACGGCTTGAAGGCCGAACCAGTCGTCCGCCGGCAGTTCGAGCAGTGGCAGTTCGCGGCGTACACGAATTCGTCCACCACGGCGTAGTGGACGGCGCCGCAAAGACACTTTCCGGCAAGTGTGCGGCCGCTCGCTTTCGCAGGATGTGTCACAGGCTCCTCCTCCGGGTTGGCAGGTCAACACCTCGCCGGCAGCCTGGTCGCGACCATCGAGGGGGGATCGTCAGGGAATAGTACGACTGAGCTAGGGCTGCACAGTGCCCACGAGGAAATCGGTCCCGCCTTGCGGGGCCTTTATCATCATGACCTCGTACGCAGTGACTGCCTCACAACTCTTCACAGTCCACTTCTCCAGGATGAGATCGCCCTTGGCACGGAACGCATCGGCCCGGCCGCGGAAATCCTCGGGCTGCGCTTTGAGGAGAGCGCTCGCGTCGGGCTCGAGTGGCTCGACGCCGGTTACGGGGTGCTCGCAGTCACGGTGCTTCACCGATTCCAGCTTCCAGAGTCGGTGACAGATGTCCCGGCGTAGTGTGTCCTCCGCAAGCGTGCCCGCGAAGTCGCAAAGCGATTCGTTCATTTCGTGCCAGCCGGTAATGAGGCCGACTGCAACGGCGCCACTCGGTGCTTTGTGCGGGGAGAAGAGGTCAGCCTTGTGTGCGCCGTCGAAGTAAATCGTCGTCTCGTACTCCGCGAGGCTCCTGGCCCTGCGCTCATCCGCGTAGATGGAGATCCGAACGGGGATGGGTTGATCGAATACGGTGCCGAAGCCCGGCCACTGCCAGTGTCCCGACTTGCCTGGGCCAATGCCGCCGAAGTCCTTGGTCGGTTTCCTATCCGGGACCCTGATCTCTACCTCGGCCCAGATGGGTGCGGCAGTTTCGTTCGCCAGGATGACGAAGTGGATCGTCGGGTACTTGAGCTTTCCGAAGGGCAGCGGAGGTCGGTTTGGATCGTTCATGACGCCGGCCTGCGCCGCGATGAGTCCGCCTTCGATTGCGATAGCCCGCGGCGGAACGTACTCGTCGCTCGCTACTGCCCGGACACCGGGCCACAGAATCGCGGCCGCGATGAGAATGACGCGCACTGCATCTCGCATGCGGGGTTTCATCTTGATACCCCCCAAGGAACGCCCTGTTGTCGGGCTTGGCCCGATGGTACTCCGATGAACGCACGGCGGGCAGGTCATCGAGTAAGCGGTGTCCGTCACTGATTCGCTCTGCGCAAGCATCGTCCGCATTGCCTGGTCGATGTTGTGCGTGACGGCGAGGAGGCAATCGACTATGTCTGGTATCGCGGCGCCTACGAGCGCCGCGCCTCCAGGCCCCCATGCGGCGTATCATGGGTGCACCGACCGGGAGGCCACACATGCAGCGCCTTCACATCACGCCGATGGTGCTTTGCACTGCGGGCTTGATTGCCACCGCCCACGCCGGCGGACTCGACTGCTTGCAGTCGGCGGCCTATGCGCCGAACGCCGGCATCTCGGCTCGCAAGCTTGCGGATGGCGCCTTGAGCGCGGACGCACGTACCTGCCTCGACGTGCTCGTGAGCCGCGCGCAGATCGCCGGGCGGTTGCAGGTTTACGCCCGCCTCAATTCTTCGCCTGGTGCAGAAAGCAGTGCCGATCTCGAAGCGTCGCGCCTGCGCTCGCTCTTGCTCGCTTCCGGGAATTTCGGGGCCGGCGACATCGAGGTGGTTTCGGGAGGAGGCTGGCTGCGGGTCAACACGGACGCGGGCGGCCTGCAGTTCCTCGTCGATCAGCCCGAGGTCGTCGCCGTCAAGGACGAGATGGCATTTCGCGCCACGCTGTGAGGGAAAGGGCGCGCGCGAGATGCTCCTGCGGGACATAAGGGACATAACGCCGCTCGATCTCGCCAGTCCCCGCCGGTCGTAGTGCTGGAGGCCGTAAGGCCTTCGTACCGCCAACGGCGGCCTTCGTCGCGATACCGGCAGAGACCGTCCCAACCGCCGGCTGCGGCCTTCCCCGCCCCCGGCAGGCGCTGGAAGCACGCGCCGCGTCATGGCTGGCGGCGCTCGGCTATAATGCGCCCCCACAAAAACGCCCCGTTGGAGTGCGCGCGCGGCGCGAAAGTGGCGGAACTGGTAGACGCGCTGGACTTAGGATCCAGTGGGGTAACCCGTGAGAGTTCGAGTCTCTCCTTTCGCACCAGCCCTGCCGTCCCCGACATTCGAGGTCCTTGGAGTTAATGATGGTTTCGGTGCAATCGACCGGTGCGCTCGAACGGCGCATGGAAGTCGCAGGTGCCCGCCGCGCGCGTCGAGGAGGAGATCGACGCAGCGCCTGCGCAACGTGAGCCGCACGCGCGTCTGAAGGGTTTCCGTCCCGGCAAGGCGCCCATCAAGGTGGTGCGCCAGCAGTTCGGCAAGGCAGGTGCACCGAGAAGTTATCAGCGAACTGATGCGCCGCAGCTTCGCCGAGGCGGTGGCGGAACAGAAGCTGCAACCCGGCCGGCGGGCCGCGCATCGAGCCGATCAGCGCCGCTGAGGGCCAGGATCTGAAGTACGCCGCGATCTTCGAGGTGCTGCCCGAGATCGTCCTGAAGGGCTCGAGGGCATGGCGATCGACCGTCCGCACGGCCGAGCGTCGACCGAGAGGACATCGACGCGATGATCGAGAGCCTGCGCAAGCAGCAACCCGACTGGTGGCGCGAGGTGACGCGCGGCGCGAGCAAGGGCGATCGCGTGACCATCGACTTCGAGGGCCGATCGACGGCGCGGCCTTCGATGGCGGCAAGGGCGAGAACGTGCCGATCGTGCTCGGCGCCGGGCGGATGCTGGCGGAATTCGAGACCGGTCTGCATCGGCTGTCAGCGCCGGCGACGCAAGCCGGCGAATCGGCGTGCGCTTTCCCGACGACTATCACGCCAAGGCGCTGGCCGGCAAAGACGGCGCAGTTCGAGGTCGGCGTGAAGAAGGTCGAGGAGCAGGAGCTGCCGGCGCTCGACGAGGACTTCTGCGCAGTCTTCGGCATCAGCCGAAGGCGGCATCGAGGCAGCTGCGCGCAGGAAGTGCGCGACAACATGGGCCGCGAGCTCGAGCAGACCGTGCGCGCGCGCATCAAGACCGCAGTGCTCGAGCAGCTGCTCGCCGCCAATCCGCTCGAGCTGCCGCGCGCTGGTCGAAGAGCAGGTCCGCGAGCTGCAGGTCGACATGCGCGCGGCGCATGGGCGTGCGCGATGCGTCGCAGCTGCCGCCGCGCGAGCCCTTCGAGGAGCCGGCGCGCCGGCGCGTGGCGCTCGGCCTGCTGATCAGCGAGATCATCAGCGCGAGAAGATCGAGCTGGACCAGCGCGCAAGGTCGACGGCCGGCTCGACGAGCTGGTCGCCGCCTACGAGATCCCGAGGAGATGATGCGCGCCTACCTGCAAGAACCGCGAAGCGATGCGCCAGGTCGAGATGCTGGTGCTCGAGGACCAGGCGGTCGACTGGATGCTGGCGCGCGCCAAGGTCGACAGAGCAGCCGATCCAACTTCAAGGCCGTGATGAATTTCGGACCGAGCCACGACGCGAGCTTGTCCAAGAAGGAAGCTGACCATGAACGAGACGCGCCTTGAATCTGGTGCCGATGGTCGTCGAGCAGACCGCGCGCGGCGAGCGCGCCTACGACATCTATTCGCGCCTGCTCAAGGAGCGGGTGATCTTCATCGTCGGGCCCGGTCGAGGACTACATGGCGAACCTGGTCGTCGCGCAGCTGCTGTTCCTCGAGTCGGAGAACCCGGACAAGGACATCGCGCTGTACATCAATTCGCCCGGCGGCTCGGTCAGCGCGGGCCTGGCGATCTACGACACCATGCAGTTCATCAAGCCCGACGTCAGCACGATCTGCGTCGGCCAGGCGGCCAGCATGGGCGCCGTGCTGCTGGCCGGCGGCGCCAAGGGCAAGCGCTTCGCGCTGCCGCATTCGCGCATCATGATCCACCAGCCGCTGCGGCGGGTTTCAGGGCCAGGCCACCGACATCGACATCCATGCCCGCGAAATCCTGGAGACCAGGGAGCGCCTGAACGAGATCCTGGCCAAGCACACCGGCCAGACGGTCGAGCGGATCAAGGCCGACACCGACCGCGACAACTTCATGAGCGGCGAGGCCGCGGTGGACTACGGCCTGATCGATCGCGTGCTGGAGAAGCGCCGCGAGACGCCCATGGCCGGCCCTGGAGCCGGCCGCGGACGGGTCAATTCTCAGACGGGTTCACAGACGGCGACTCAGGACTGGCACTCAGTTCTTTGCGTCCGGGCGCGGCCGGCGTGCTATATAGTCAGCACGGTAGCCGTTTTCCGCGCCGATGCGCGTATGCGCTGATTCAAGAGGTCAATTCGACCAGGTAGCGCAGATGAGCGACGATTCACGGGGCAAGCACGACGACGGCAAGCTGCTGTACTGCTCGTTCTGCGGCAAGAGCCAGCACGAAGTGCGCAAGCTCATCGCCGGCCCCTCGGTGTTCGTCTGCGACGAATGCGTCGAGCTCTGCAACGACATCATCCGCGAGGAGCTCGAGGACCGCGCCGAGCGCACGCGCGACAAGCTGCCCAAGCCGCACGAGATCAAGAAGGTCCTCGACGAATACGTCATCGGCCAGGAGCGCGCCAAGAAGGTGCTGTCGGTGGCGGTCTACAACCACTACAAGCGCCTGCAGACCCGCGGCGCCGAACGCGCCAAGGACGACGTCGAGCTCGCCAAGAGCAACATCCTGCTGATCGGCCCCACCGGCTGCGGCAAGACGCTGCTGGCCGAGACGCTGGCGCGGCTGCTCAACGTGCCGTTCACCATCGCCGATGCCACCACGCTGACCGAAGCGGGCTACGTCGGCGAGGACGTCGAGAACATCATCCAGAAGCTGCTGCAGAAGTGCGACTACGACGTCGAGAAGGCGCAGACCGGCATCGTCTACATCGACGAGATCGACAAGATCTCGCGCAAGACCGACAACCCCTCGATCACGCGCGACGTGTCGGGCGAGGGCGTGCAGCAGGCGCTGCTGAAGCTGATCGAAGGCACCATCGCCTCGGTGCCGCCGCAGGGCGGCCGCAAGCACCCGCAGCAGGAATTCCTGCAGGTCGACACCTCCAACATCCTGTTCATCTGCGGCGGCGCCTTTGCCGGCCTCGAGAAGATCATCCTCAACCGCACGCAGAAGAGCGGCATCGGCTTCATCGCCGACGTGCGCGAAGTCAACGCCGCGCCCGCACGGCACCGACCTGTTCCACGACGTCGAGCCGGAAGACCTGATCAAGTACGGCCTGATTCCGGAGTTCGTCGGCCGCCTGCCGGTGGTCGCGACGCTGGATGAGCTCGACGAGGCGGCGCTGATGTCGATCCTGACGGAGCCGAAGAACGCGCTGACCAAGCAGTACCGCAAGCTGTTCGAGATGGAAGGCGCGGAGCTCGAGTTCCGCGACGACGCGCTGCGCGGCGGTCGCGCACGCGCCATGCAGCGCAAGACCGGCGCGCGCGGCCTGCGCACCATCCTCGAGAACGTGCTGCTCGACACCATGTACGAGCTGCCCTCGCTGCGCAACGTCGCCAAGGTCGTGGTCGACGAGGCGGTGATCGAAGGCGACGACAAAGCCTTACATCGTCTACAGGACCGAAGAGGAGCGCCTGGCCGCGGTGGAGGACCACCGCCGGCCGCACGGGCTCGGACCATCATTGACGAGCGCTCGGCGGACGTCGACTTATCCAGTGCTCTGCGGCGGCTGCGCCGCGTTGAACTATGCAGTCGTCGCGCACGCCGCACTGTGCCGACCATCAGCGCCCCGTATGCAAGCGTGCCAGCGCAGCGATGCCCGACGGGAACGCCGTCACCAAGCGATTGCATAGTCCGTGACTACCGAGGAAACACGACATCGACGAGCCTCGCTGAGACCGCCACCGCCGTCCCGGTGCTGCCGCTGCGCGACGTGGTGGTCTATCCGCACATGGTGATCCCGCTGTTCGTCGGCCGCGAGAAGTCGATCCTGGCGCTCGACGTGGCCATGAAGGCCGACAAGCGCATCCTGCTGGTCGCGCAGAAGCAGGCCGACGTCGACGATCCGAAGCTGGAGGACCTGTACCGCATCGGCACCGTGGCCACGATCCTGCAGCTGCTCAAGCTCCCCGACGGCACCGTCAAGGTGCTGGTCGAGGGCGTCGAGCGCGCGCGCATCGACGAGCTCGTCGGCGGGCGACATGCTTCACCGCCGAAGTCACCCCGCTCCCGGACAGTCGAGCAGTACGACGAGCGCGAGATGGACGTGCTGACGCGCTCGGTGATCTCGCAGTTCGAGCAGTACGTGAAGCTCAACAAGAAGGTGCCGCCGGAGATGCTGACCTCGCTGGCCGGCATCGAGCAGCCGGGCCGGCTGGCCGACACCGTCGCCGCGCACATGTCGCTCAAGCTCGCCGAGAAGCAGAAGGTGCTGGAGATCCTCGACGTGCGCAAGCGCCTCGAGCACGTGCTGGTCGTCATCGAGGGCGAGATGGACGTGCTGCAGATCGAGAAGCGCATCCGCGGCCGCGTCAAGCAGCAGATGGAGAAGAGCCAGCGCGAGTACTACCTGAACGAGCAGATGAAGGCCATCCAGAAAGAGCTCGGCGAGATGGAGGATGGCGCCAACGAGATCGGCGAGCTCGAGCAGAAGATCGCCAAGGCCGGCATGACCAAGGAGGCGCGCGACAAGGCCACCGCCGAGCTCAACAAGCTCAAGCTGATGTCGCCGATGTCGGCCGAAGCCACCGTGGTGCGCAACTACGTCGACTGGCTGGTCAAGGTGCCGTGGAAGAAGCGCACGCAAGTGCACAAGGACATCGCGCAGCGCCGAGAAGGTGCTGGACGAGGATCACTACGGCCTGGAGAAGGTCAAGGAGCGCATCGTCGAGTACCTCGCCGTGCAGCAGCGCGTCGAGACAGCTCAAGGGCCCGATCCTGTGCCTGGTGGGTCCGCCGGGCGTCGGCAAGACCTCGCTCGGCCAGAGCATCGCGCGCGCCACCAACCGCAAGTTCGTGCGCATGTCGCTGGGCGGCGTGCGCGACGAGGCCGAGATCCGCGGCCACCGCCGCACCTACATCGGCTCCATGCCCGGCAAGATCATCCAGAACATGGCCAAGGCCGGCGTGCACAATCCGCTGTTCCTGCTCGACGAAGTCGACAAGATGGCGATGGATTTCCGCGGCGATCCGTCCTCGGCGCTGCTCGAAGTGCTCGATCCCGAGCAGAACTCGCGCGTTCAACGATCACTACCTGGAAGTCGACTTCGACCTGTCCGAGGTGATGTTCGTCTGCACCGCGAACACGCTGAACATTCCGCCGCCGCTGCTCGACCGCATGGAAGTCATCCGCCTGCCGGGCTACACCGAGGACGAGAAGCTCAACATCGCGCGGCGCTACCTGGTGCCGAAGCAGATGAAGCACAACGGGCTCAAGGACGACGAGCTCAAGATCGCCGACGCGGCGCTCCTCGACATCGATCCGCTACTACACGCGCGAGGCCGGCGTGCGCAACCTCGAGCGCGAGATCGCCAAGATCTGCCGCAAGGCGGTCAAGCAGCTGCTGCTCGAAGCCGGCCGAGAAGGCGCATCAGCGGTCACGCCGAAGAACCTCGACAAGTACCTGGGCGTGCGCCGCTTCCGCTACGGCAAGGCCGAGGAGGCCGATCGCGTCGGCCAGGTCACCGGCCTGGCCTGGACCGAAGTCGGCGGCGAGCTGCTGACCATCGAAGCCGCGGTGGTGCCCGGCAAGGGCAAGCTGATCCACACCGGCCAGCTCGGCGAAGTGATGCAGGAGTCGATCCAGGCCGCGATGACGGTGGTGCGCAGCCGCGCGACGGTGCTCGGGCTCGAGCCGGACTTCTACCAGAAGAACGACGTGCACCTGCACGTGCCCGAAGGCGCGACGCCGAAGGACGGCCCGAGCGCCGGCATCGGCATGTGCACGGCGCTGGTCTCGGCGCTGACGCAGATCCCGGTGCGCTCGGATGTGGCGATGACCGGCGAGATCACGCTGCGCGGCGAAGTGCTGCCGATCGGCGGCCTGAAGGAAAAGCTGCTGGCGGCCCACCGCGGCGGCATCACGCACCGTGCTGATCCCGGACGAGAACACCAAGGACCTGGTCGAGATCCCGGACAACATCAAGGGCAAGCTCGAGATCCGGCCGGTGAAGTGGATCGACGAGGTGCTGCAGTTCGCGCTGCGCACCATGCCGCACGCCGGTGGCGCCGCAGGCGGAGCCGGCCGAGCGTCGAGCAAGCGCGCGCCTGGTGGCGACAGGCGACAAGCGGCAAGCGCGTCGCGCCGACCAGGCAAGCGCGCCCACTAGGCCGCCGGTCTTGGCTTCACACCACGGCGCTTCCGTAGACTACGCGCCCTCCCAGAGGGGCCGCGTCTCGAGATAGGCGATGCGAATCGGGTGCTTAGCTCAGCTGGTAGAGCGTCGCCCTTACAAGGCGAAGGTCGGGGGTTCGATCCCCTCAGCACCCACCAGACTGCCGGAGCGGTAGTTCAGTTGGTTAGAATACCGGCCTGTCACGCCGGGGGTCGCGGGTTCGAGTCCCGTCCGCTCCGCCATCTATGAAACGGTACCGGGCTTTGTGCCCGGTACCTCGTATTGGCTCTCCCGCAAGAAGGGGCCCCGCGAAGCAGGGCTCCGAAGCAAAAGGGCATCTAAGCAATGCTGCAGTCAATCCACGACAAGGTGACCGGCTGGGTCGCGGGCATCGTGATCGGCCTCATCGGTGTCACGTTCATCTTCTGGGGCGTCGACGTCGGCTTCGGCACCGTCGGCTACGCTGCCAAGGTCGAAGGCCACGAGTGGCCGCTCTGGAAACCGGGCAAGAAGATCACGCTGCAGGAGGTCAACCGCCTCTACCAGAACCAGCTGACCCAGTATCAGCAGATGATGCGCGGCGATGTGCCGCCCGAGCTGCGCACCGAAATCCAGAACAACCTGATGGACGCGGTCGTGCGCCGCGAGCTGATCGAGCAGCACGCCACGCACCTCGGTTATCGCGTGCGCGAGGAAGACATCAACCGCTCCATCGAACAGGAACCCGCCTTCCAGATCGACGGCAAGTTCTCCGAAGAGGTCGCCACGCGCATGCTCGATCAGCAGGGCATCTCGCGCCGCGCGTTCCGCGACGACCAGCGCCGCCAGCTGCAGATCGCCCAGCTCCAGGCCGCGATCGCCGCCTCCTCGTTCGTAACTCCGGCCGAGCTCGAGCGCGCGCGCGCGCTGCAGGACCAGGAGCGCGAGGTCAGCTGGGCAGTGATCGATCCCAGCGCCCTGGTCGGGACCATCCAGCCGGACGATGCGTCCATCGCCGACTACTACGCCAAGAACAAGAAGAGCTTCATGACGCCCGAGAGCGTCACGCTCAAGTACGTTGCGCTCAAGCTGGGCGACATCGCGCCGACCATCCAGGTCAGCGACGACGTGCTGCGCGCCGAATACGAGCAGGTCAAGGAACGCTTCGTCAGCGCTGAGCGGCGTCGTGGCCGGCACATCCTCGTCAACGCGCCCCAGGGCGGCGACGAGAGCGCGGCGCGCAAGAAGGCCGACGAGGTCCTCGCCAAGGCGAAGGCGCCGGGCGCGGATTTCTCCAAGCTCGCGAAGGAGCTCTCCGACGATGCCGGCTCGGCGCAGCAGGGCGGCGATCTCGGCTGGGCCGAGCGCAGCTTCTTCGTCGGCCCGTTCTCGGATGCGCTGTTCTCGATGCAGCCGAACGAGATCCGCGGGCCGGTGCGCAGCGAATTCGGCTACCACATCATTCGGCTCGACGGCATCGAGCCCGGCCATCAGAAGAGCTTCGAGGAAGTGCGCGGCGAGCTCGAGAACGAGTACCGCACGCAGCAGGCGGAGAGGATCTTCGGTGAGCGCCAGGAGACACTGGCTGAGAAGGCCTTCGAGAACATCGACACCCTCGACGGCGTCGCCAAGGATCTCGGCGTGGCGGTGCAGACAGTGACCGATTTCCACCGGGCCGGCGGCGGCGGTCCGTTCGCCAACGACGAAAAGGTCATCGAGGCCGCGTTCAACGACAACGTGCTGAACGGACAGAACAGCGAGCCGGTCGAGATCGAGCCGGGGTACGTCGTGGTGCTGCGCGCCGAGGACCGCAAGATGCCTCAGGAGCGATCGCTCGACTCGGTGCGCGCGCAGATCGAGCAGGCCGTCAAGAAGCAGCGCGCCGCGGAGCTTGCCAGGGGCCGCGCCGAAGAGGCGCTGAAGAAGCTCCAGGCGGGCGCTGCGTGGCCGATCGTGGTCGCGGACCTCGAGGTTCCCGCAGCGGGCCCGAAGTTCGTGACACGCACCGACGCGGAAGTCCCCACGGGGCTGCGCCAGGCAATTTTCCTGGCTCCCAAGCCGGCAGCCGGCAAGCCCGCCTACGAAGCTGTGCCGTTGCCCGACGGCCAGTACGGCCTGATCGCGTTGACCAACGTGCGCGCCGGCACGGTGGCCGAAGCGCCTGAGCAGCGCGGGCAGCGATTGCGCCAGCTCGCCGGGCGCATGGCGCAGACCGAAGTGACCAGCTACATCGAAGAGCTGCGGCGCAAGGCCGACGTTCGACACGAACCCGAAGGCGTTCGAGTAAAGGGAGACTGGAATAAAAAGGGGACAGTGCGTCCTCAATCGGTCGACGCAACACTGCGACGAAGTGTATCTGCTGGAGTGTCGTATCCCAAGGTCTTACGGGGCCGCTGATTCAGGCGTAGCGCCACCTGCTCGAGCTGGCGTTGCGTCAGCGGGGACAGATCGGTGCCCTTGGGAAAATACTGGCGCAACAACCCATTGGTGTTCTCGTTGGTGCCGCGCTGCCAGGGACTGTGCGGATCGCAAAAGTAGACCTGCACATCGGTGGCGACGCTGAAGGCTTTGTGAGCCGCCAGTTCGGTGCCTCGATCCCAGGTGATCGAGCGACGCAGCGTCGCGGGGAGTTTGCGCATGCGCTTGCCCAGCGCGTGGACAACGTGGGTGCTGTCCTTGCTCGCCAGCTTCACCAAAAGGGTAAAGCGCGATTGACGCTCCACCAGCGTGGCGATGTAAGAGCTCTGAGCCCCGCACAGCAGATCCCCTTCCCAATGCCCGGGTATGGCGCGATCTTCGACCTCGGCGGGACGCTCGCGTATACAGAGGGCATCGATGATCTGTCCGCCTGTCGTGGTGGCCTTCTTCGGACGCCTCATCACACGCTGTGAGCGCAGATGGGCGATGAGCTCCTTTTTGAGCACACCGCGGGCTTGGATGAACAGGCTGCGGTAGATCGTTTCGTGCGACACCCGCATAGTCTCATCGTGCCGATAGCGCCGCTCAAGCCAACCTGAGATCTGCTGGGGCGACCAGTCCAGGGCCAGTCTTGCAGCCACGATCCTCTGCAAGCGCGGGTGCTGGGCCAGCTTGCAAAGCTTGGGGCGCAACGCCCGATCCCACGCCTGCCGGTTCGCCTCGCACGCTCGATACTCTGGCGCTCCTGCGTGCCGGCGGATCTCACGACTGACGCTCGAGGGCGCTCTGCCCAGCCCTGCCGCAATGCGCCGCAGGGACAGCCCCGCTGCGAGTCCCCGAGAGATCTCTTCGCGCTCAGACAACTGCAACGCCAACCGCGAGCGTCGCCGTGGCGCGGGCGCAAAACCCCCATTCCGCAACAGCACCTGGTAAATGCTCACAGGCCGCTTGCCCTGTGCACGCGCAATGTCGCTTAACGATTGACCCTGCTTCCATCGCTCCCACAGCTGCGCACGCTGCTCATCCGTCAACCGATACCGCCGGATCGTCGCCATCGATGACACCCCTCCAGGCTCCTTCCCCTAAGATGGTGTTGCATCGACCCGTCGAACGCACCCAGTCCCCTTTTCTGTTCCCTTTTTTCAGCGTGCGTCGGCGCGGCGTACCTGCGCGTCCACCACGACGGTCGTCACGACGTCGGATCCGACGTTGACCATGGTGCGCGTCATGTCGAGGATGCGGTCGACTCCGAGGATGATGCCGATGCCTTCGGGGGGAATGCCGAAAGTGATCAATAGCCCGGCGATCAGCGGCAGCGAGCCGCCGGGAATCGCCGCGACGGCCACGGCGCTCAGGACCGCCAGCAGCAGGAGCGTGATCTGCTGAATCAGCCCCAGCTCGATGCCGAACACCTGCGCGACGAACAGCACCACGCAGCCTTCGTAGAGCGCAGTGCCGCTCATGTTCATCGTGGTGCCGAGCGGCAGCACGAAGCCTGCCACGCTCGGCTGCACGCCGAGTTTGTTGCGCGCGACATCCAGGGCAGTGGGCAGGGTAGCGGCGCTCGAGCTCGTCGAGAAGGCCGTGATCAGCACCGCTTTGATCTGCCTGAAGAAGCCCGACGGCCGGTGATCGGTCCACAGCTTCAGCCAGATCGACATGGTGCCAAGCAGGTGCAGGAGCATCACGGCGGCGCAGCCGAGCACGAACACGCCGAGCGCCACCAGGATGTCGAAGCCGATCTTCACGACGACGCTGAAGATCAGTGCCGGCACCGCATAAGGGGCGATGCGCAGGGCGAAGTGCACCATGGTTGTCATGAGCTCGGTGATGGTCTCGAGGCTCGCCTGCAGCCTCAGGCGCTTCTCTTCGGCCAGCAGGGTCCCGGCGGCGCCGATCAGGATCGCGAACAGGATCAGCGGCAGGATTTCGCCGAGGACGTTGCGGTCGGAGCCGACGAACGCGCCGAACAGGTTGCGCGGCATGAACATGTCCACCAGCGTTGCGGGCGTGAGCTGCGGGGAGGTTGCCTGCCGCTCGATGTGTTTGGCCGCGGCGCCGCCATACTCCTGGACCAGGCGCGCCTGCGTGGCGTCGTCGAGCGCGTTGCCCGGCTGCAGGACATTCATCATCACCATGCCGAGCGCGACGGCGATCGCCATGTTGAAGAAAAACAGCGTGAAGGTGCGCCCCGCCAGCGGACCGAGCTTGCTGAGCCGCCCGAGCTGCACGATCCCCGTCGCGAGCGAGGCGAACACCAGCGGGATGATCACGAAGAACAGTAAACGCAGAAACACCTGCCCGAGCGGTTCCAGCACGTAAGTGGCGAGAGTGCGCGCACCGTCCAGCACGGCGGGCGCAAAGTTGCCGATCAGAAGTGTGAGGGCGCCGGCCGTAGCGCCGATCACCAGACCGATCAGGATACGATTCGCCAGCCGATCGTCGCGTGCCGCCATTGTGAGGTCTCCGTAGGTGCCGTTCTTGTTGGTGGCACCCGGCAATCTTCGCCGAAGCTCATCCCCGAGGTAAACGGTGCCGCGCTAGTGTCAGTGCGCGGCACCCAGCCGCAAGAGACGAAAGTAAGTGAACGCTCGGAGCAGCCACTCCATGGGGCCCATCCGGAACACGCGCAGCCATAGGAGGCTCAGCGTCAATTGCGCGGCGTATATCGCCATGGCGAGCGCCACGAGCGCCGCGGGCCCGAGCCGGCCGAACTGGCCCAACCCGTAGCCGCTGAAGATCCAGGCGCATACCACACCCTGGCCGAGGTAGTTGCTGAGCGACAGCCGACCTGCCGCCTCGAGCGCGCGAGTCAGCAGCGCGTGCGGATGGCGCTCGACGAATTTCCACAGCCAGCGCACATACATCAGTGTGAGCATCGGGCCCGCGATCGGCAGCGCACCGAAGCTCAATGCCGAGAGCACGGTATGCTCCGTGCTCTGGCCAAAGGTAGCGTAGGCGGCGTTGCCCAACACGCCGATCGTCACCACCAGCCGCCAGCGTAGGCGCGCGAGCTCCATGAGTCTGGACGGATCGCGGAACAGCCCGCTGCGTCCGGCGACCAGTCCGAGCGCAAACATCGCGATTGCCGTCGGCCAGGTGAACAAGGGCGTGAAGGCATAGATCACCTGCAGGTCGCGCAGTCGCTGCCACACCGCATCCCTGAATCCACCGCGATACGCTGCGATCGCCTGCGCGGCGGTTGCCCGAAACTCGGACTCCGTCGCAGCATCGTTGGCCAGCGAAATCGACAGACCGATGAGCGCGTTGAGGACGCACGCGACGCCGAGCATTCCCAGCGCGAACCGCTCGAGCCGCCATTCCTCCCAGTTGCGCAGCCGCCAGAGCACGAAGCCGAGGAGGGCGTACGTGACGAGAATGTCGCCGGCGAAGAACAACGTTGCGTGCGCGATGCCGAGCACCAGCAGACCGATCAGGCGCCGGAAGTACTGCGGCCGCAGGCGCGCCGGGTCGGCGGCGGCGCGCTCGATCTGGATGGCGAGGCCGAAACCGAAGAGGAACGAGAACAGGACGTAGAACTTCGCTTCGAAGAGCGCGTGGACGATCCACACGGCCAGCTCGTCGAGCGGTCCGGTCGCGGTATCGAGCGGATCGATGCCCAGAGGGTGGCCGAAGTATTGGAGATTGACGACGAGGATGCCGAAGAGCGCGAAGCCCCTGAGCGCATCGACGATCGGAAGGCGCGGCGTCGGCAAATTACGCTGAATAACTCAATACCGGTGTCCAATACCGGTGTCCGGTACCTAACTAAACTTCCGCGTCCGGAAAGCTCATGCCCACGGTGCTGTAGCCGCCATCCACGTAGAGGATCTCGCCGGTGATCCCGGCGGCGAGGTCGGAACACAGGAAAGCTGCGGCGTTGCCGACGTCCTCGGTGGTGATGTTGCGCTTGAGCGGCGCGGTCTGCGCCACGTGCGCGAGCATCTTGCGAAAGCCGCCGATGCCGGCGGCGGCGAGAGTCTTGATCGGGCCGGCGGAAATGCCGTTGACGCGGATGCCGCTCGCGCCGAGATCCGCGGCGAGAAAGCGCACGTTGGCTTCGAGACTCGCCTTGGCGAGGCCCATGACGTTGTAGCTGGGAATGGAACGCACGGCGCCGAGGTAGCTGAGCGTGAGCAGCGCGCCGCGGCGGCCGGCCATCAGCGGCTTGCCCTCGCGCGCCAGCGCCGTGAGGCTGTAGCTGGAGATGTCGTGAGCGACCCTGAAAGCCTCACGCGAGGTGCTGTCGACAAAGCCGCCCGCCAGCGCCTCACGCGGCGCGAATGCGACCGAGTGCACGATGATGTCGAGCGAATCCCACTTGCGCTTGAGCTGGTCGAAAGCCGACTGGATCTCCTCGTCCGAGCCGACGTCCATCGGCAGCGTGAGCGCCGAGCCCATCTCGGTGGCGAGATCGACCACCCGGTCCTTGAGCCGGTCGTTCTGATACGTGAAGGCGAGCTCCGCGCCTTCGCGGCGCATCGCCTGCGCGATGCCCCAGGCGATCGAGCGCTCGGTCGCTAGCCCGACGAGCAAGGCACGTTTACCGGCGAGAAAACCCATATCGGCGCTCCGGAAGGTTGGCGAAGCGCGATTGTAGTGAAACGTGCGGGTTCAGAGTATCCAGGCCGGCGATCGCATCGTCAGGGGACGAATCCGATCTCGCGCTGATGGCGCAGCGCCAGGATGCGCACCTCGTCGCGCGCCACGACGCGGGACTCATGCATCGGATGAGCTGAGCGCCGCGAGGATCGGCCGACTCAGGAGCTCTCTTGCGGGCTGGTCTCCTCCCGACTTATCCACATTTCCCCGTCCCTCTAGCGGCCGCACGATTCCGTACCCCGCGAACTGCCGCACCCGAACTCACGATGCGGGTCAGTTGCGTTTCGGGACAGGCCGAAGGGCGCGGCAATCAGCTCCGGCGATACATGACGAGCCGCTGGCCCGGCAGCAATCGATGACTGTTCGCCAGCCCGTTCCACGAGAGCAGCTGCGAAACCGATACGCTGAACCGCCTGGCGATCTGCGACAGCGTGTCGCCGCGCTTCACGGTGTACGTGCTCTTCGATCCGTCGCCCGGCTCTGCAGCCCTGGCGGCGCCCGAGCCTCCGGAGCGCAGCGTGATCTTGCGTCCCGCTCGCAGTGTGTCCCCCGGCTGCATGCCGTTCCAGGCTGCGAGCGTGTGCACGTTCAGGCCGTGACGCTGCGCGATGCTCCATAGCGATTCACCGCGGCGCACGACGTGGAAGCGGCCGCGCGTAGCCGGACCGCCGGTGCGATCCACGCGGGCCGCAGCCATCGCCACCTTCGCCGGCAGCACGTTGCTCGCCGGAATCAGCAGCTCCTGGCCGGCCTCGAGATGATTGCCCTGGACGCCGCTGAGGCCGTTGATCTGCTTGATCACTGAGAGAGTCGAGCCGGTGCGCCGCGCGAAATGCGTCAGCGACTCGCCGGACTCGACCGCGACGCGCTGCGTGCGCACGCGTTCCTCGAGCGGTACCAGCGCCAGCGACTGCCTGAAGCCTTCGCTCACGTCGGACGGCAACAGCAGCTGGTGGGGGCCTTCCGGGTCCGTGGCCCAGCGGTTGAACGCCGGATTCAGGTTCGACAGCTCGTCGTGGGTGATGCCGGCGAGCTCCGAAGCGAGCACCAGATCGATCTGCCCGCCGGTGTCGATGGCGGTGAAGTACGGCTGGTTGGGTATCGGGCTGAATTCCAGGCCGTAGTCGCCCGGATACGAGACCAGGCGGCGCATGGCGAGCAGCTTGGGCACGTAGGCGCGTGTTTCCTTCGGCAGCTTGAGGTGCCAGAAATCGGTGGGCTTGCGGGTGGCGCGGTTGCGCTCGATGGCGCGCAGCACGTTCATTTCGCCGCAGTTGTAGGCTGCGATGGCGAGCAGCCAGTCGCCGTTGAATTCCTCGTTGAGGAACTGCAGGTAGTCGAGCGCCGCGCGCGTCGATTCGACCACGTCGCGCCGGCCGTCATACCACCAGTTCTGCTTCAGGCCGAAGCGCTTGCCCGTGCCCGGAATGAATTGCCACAGGCCGGCGGCGCGCGCGTGCGAGTAGCCGAACGGCTCGTAGGCGCTTTCCACCACCGGCAGGAGCGCCAGCTCCATCGGCAGGTTGCGCGCCTCGACTTGCGAGACGATGTAGTGCAGATACAGCTCGCCGCGCCCGAAGGTGCGCTCGAGGTAGTCCGGGTTGTTGACGTACCAGTTGAGCTGCGTGTCGATGGCGCGCTGGTCCGGATCTTCGAGCTGAAAGCCGGCGCGGATGCGCGCGAAGATGTCCCGGTACTGAGGGGCCGGCGTCGTCGCCGCAGCATCTGCGGCGGCTTCGGCGGCGAGAACTTCGGCCACGGCATTTTCTACGATCGCTGCCGCGGCGCCGTCGACGGTGGAACCTGGAGCGGGTTGAGATGCAACGGGCGCGGGGAGAGGAGGGTAGGCGGTGGCTGGCGCCGATGGGGCCGGCTCACGGACCAGCGAGGTGCAGGCCGAGAGCGTGAATGCCGATGTGAGCAGTGTCGCCAGAAAGACGCGACGCAATAGCAATGCTGACAAGTCTCGACCCTCGGTCAGTTGAACCCATCCTTCCAGCGGCGAATCGTCGCGAACACCTCGACCTCCCCGTCGAGCGCCCGGCCCGCGTGCGCCTCCGCCGACTTCTGCACGGTCGGCTGGTCGCAACGCAGGAACGGATTGACCGCTATTTCCAACTCCAACGTCGACGGCAGCGTGGGCTGGCCACTCGAGCGCAACTCGCGCGCCGTTTCCAGATACCGCCGGGCCGAGCCATTATCGGGCTCGACCGCCAATGCAAACCTCAGGTTGTTCACGGTGTATTCGTGCCCGCAGAACACCCGGGTTTCCCTGGGTAAATCCCGCAACGCTGATAGAGACCGCGTCATCTGCGCGGCCGTTCCCTCGAACAACCGCCCACAACCCGCACTGAACAGGGTGTCCCCGCAGAACAGGGCCCCAGCGCCGGCCTCTCCCGATGCCCGGAGTGGCTGTAATCCCTCCACTGGCGGCGACCCAGCGGCGTAGTACGCGATGTGCCCCAGCGTGTGCCCGGGCACGTCGATCACCTGAAACTCCATACCCAACGAATCGACCCACACCTTGTCGCCACCCCTGACGCTGCGCGTGCGTTCGGGTATCGTCTCGCCCGCCGGACCGATCACCTCGGCCTGGTAGCGCGCCCTGAGCTCGCTCACCCCGCCGACGTGGTCCCGGTGGTGGTGGGTGACCAGGATCGCTCCCAGTCCGATACCGAGCGCTTCGAGGGTCTGGAGGACCGGTCCGGCCTCGCCGGGATCGACCACCGCAGCCTGCGCCCGATCGCGCAAGCCGCGGATCATCCAGATGTAGTTGTCCGAAAACGCCCGGATCGGGGTGGCGTCGAGCATGGCACCGACTCCGTTACGGGTCCGTGAGGTTTCGCGCGAATTTAACCGTACGACCTCAGGATTGCCATGCCGTTTTCACCGTGATATGTCGAATCAGTGTGAATCAGTGAACCAGTCGACGATGAACACCACCGCGCGCGCCCTGACCGATTGGCACCACACGCCGCAGGGCACGCTGCTGGCCAGGCACGAACGGCACGTCGTGCGGCCGGCGCTGGAGGACTGTTTCGGCCACCAGATGCTGCAGATCGGCGTGTGGGGCGACCCCGGCAGGCTCCTGGAGGGCGCGCGAACGCAGCGCCAGGCCACGATCGGGTTGAATGGACGCGCGGGTGCGCAGGTGCGCGCCAACCCCTCGGAGCTGCCTGTGGCCTCCGATTCGGTGGACGCGGTCCTGCTGCCGCACACTCTCGAATTCGAAAGCGATCCGTATGCCGTGCTGCGCGAGGCGCAACGCATCCTGGTAGGGGACGGCCGGCTGCTGGTGCTCGGCTTCGTCCCACTGGGGCCGTGGGCCATGCGTCATCGGTTTTCGTCCGAGGGCTTTCCACCCGGGCTCGTGCGGCTGATTTCCGAACGGCGCCTGCGCGAATGGCTCACCTTGCTCGGTTTCGAGGTCGGCGCCGCGCAGCGTTACATGCCGCGCCTGCCCTGGGCGCCGGGCCCGAGTGCCGCCAGCGAGCTCATTCGCGACGGCGGCGTGCGTCTGCGCCTCTTCGGCAGCGGCTACCTGCTCAAGGCACGCAAGCGGGTCTACATGCTCACGCCGATCCGTCCGAGCTGGCGCGAGCGGCGCACGATGGTCGGCGGCCTGGTCGAGCCGACGACGCGCAGCCCGGCGGCGGGTGCGCGATGATGCCCCTGTCTGCCGAAGACCAACAGTCTGTCGAAGACCATCAGTCTGCCGACGACCCACACGCCGCGATGACCGTGCTCCGATGACGACGGTCGAGCTGTGGACCGACGGGGCCTGTCGCGGCAATCCCGGCCCCGGCGGCTGGGCTGCCCTACTGATCTTCAAGGGCAAGGAGAAACACCTGCAGGGGACCGAGCCGCTGACCACGAACAATCGCATGGAGCTGACCGCGGCGATCCGCGGGCTGCAGGCGCTGACGCGGGCGTGCAATGTGGAGCTGCATACCGATTCACAATACGTCCTCAAGGGCGTGACCGAGTGGATGCCCGACTGGAAGCGGCGCGACTGGCGCACGGCGGACCGGAAGCCGGTGAAGAACATCGATCTGTGGCAGGTCCTCGACGCCGAGGTCGCGCGTCACAAGGTCCACTGGCGCTGGGTGCGCGGCCACGCCGGGATCGAGCGCAACGAGCAGGTCGATGCGCTCGCCAACCACGCGATCGACCAACTGCTGAAGAACAACCGCTGAAGCAGGGAACTGCGAGGGGAGCGACCCGTGAAGGAGAAGTTCTAGTGCGCCAGATCGTGCTCGACACCGAGACCACCGGGCTCGAACTGGAGCTCGGACACCGCGTGATCGAGATCGGTTGCGTCGAGCTGATCAACCGCCGCGACACCGGCCGGCACTTCCATCGCTACGTCTGTCCCGACCGCGAGGTCGAGGACGGAGCGCTGCGCGTGCACGGGATCACGCGCGAGTTTCTCGCCGGCCAGCCGCGCTTTCACCAGATCGCCGAGGAGCTGCTGGCGTTCATCGCGGGCGCGGAGCTGATCATTCACAACGCGGCCTTCGACGTCGCTTTCCTCGACATGGAGCTCAAGCGCCTGCCGGGCGAGGCGCGCTGCATCGCCGGCCTGTGCCGCGTGCTCGATACGCTCCCGATCGCGCGCCAGATGCATCCAGGCCAGCGCAACGGTCTCGATGCACTGTGCCGGCGCTACGAGGTCGACAATTCGCACCGCGATCTGCACGGCGCGCTGCTGGACGCCAAGCTCCTCTCGAACGTCTACCTGGCGATGACGGGCGGGCAGGGGGCGCTCACCCTGGGAGTGTCGGACGCGAGCGGCCATGCCGTACTCGAACCCGCGGCGCGCGCGATGCGGCCGGCCGTGGCCCTCTTGGTCGTAGTCCCCAGCGCCGAGGAGATCGAGGCGCACCAACGAGTCCTGGCGGCCATGGGCCGGGCCGACGCCTGGTAGCTCTTTCGGTGCCGGATCGGGGTTTTGGGGGAGGGTGTTTTCGAGACCGTCGCGGACAGGATGTCCGCGTCGGAGCCTCCAGGGACGGATTCACGGCGTTCTCGAAAACACCCTCCCCCAAAACCCCGATCCGGCACCGAAAAACGTCACCTAACTGCTAGACTTGCGAGCGATTTCTCGCCGGGCGTCCGCGCGGTCGACGACAATGCCCGGCCCCGATAACAACCCCCAAACAACCCAACAATAGCGGAGCTCGTGGATGCTTTCGTTGCGCAACTGCCGGATCGGCGTCATTGGTCTGGGTTACGTCGGCCTGCCGCTCGCCGTGGAGTTCGGCAAGCACTTCCACACCGTCGGCTTCGACATCAAGCCGCAGCGCATCGCGGAGCTCAAGAGCGGCAAGGACGTCGACGCTCGAGGCGACGCGCGAGGAGCTCGAAGTCGGCCAAGCGGCTGAAGTTCACCACGAGCCTCGAGAGCTGCGCGATTGCCGCGTGTTCATCGTCACCGTCCCGACGCCGATCGACAACTACAAGCGCCCGGACCTGACGCCGCTCGTCAAGGCGAGCGAGACCGTCGGCAAGGTGCTGAAGAAGGGCGACGTCGTGGTGTACGAATCGACCGTCTACCCGGGCTGCACCGAAGAGATCTGCGTGCCGGTCCTGGAGAAGTTCTCGGGGCTGAAGTTCAACAAGGATTTCTTCGCCGGCTACAGCCCCGAGCGCATCAACCCGGGCGACAAGCAGCACCGCCTGCCCACGATCCGCAAGATCACCTCGGGCTCCACGCCCGGAGACGGCGCGACTTCGTCGACTCGCTGTACGGCTCGATCATCAAGGCCGGCACGCACAAGGCGACCAGCATCAAGGTGGCCGAGGCCGCCAAGGTCATCGAGAACACCCAGCGCGACGTCAACATCGCGCTGATCAACGAGCTGGCGCTGATCTTCAACCGCCTCGGCATCGACACCGAGGAAGTGCTGCAACGCCGCCGGCACCAAGTGGAACTTCCTGCCGTTCCGCCCCGGCCTCGTCGGCGGGCACTGCATCGGCGTCGATCCCGTACTACCTGACGCACAAGGCGCAGGAGATCGGCTATCACCCGGAGATGATCCTCGCGGGCCGGCGGTTAACGACAACATGGCGCTCTACGTGGCCGCGCGAGTCATCAAGCGCATGAACCTGCGCCGGCATGCACGTCAACGGCTCGCGCGTGCTGGTGATGGGCCTCACGTTCAAGGAGAACTGCCCGGACGTGCGCAACACCAAGGTCGTGGACGTGGTGCGCGAGCTGAGAAGTTCGGCGCCAGCGTGGATGTGTACGATCCCTGGGCTGATGCGCAGGAGGCCGAGCACGAGTACGGCTTGAAGCCCGTCAAGAGCGTGCGCAAGCCGGCACCTACGACGCGATCGTGATGGCCGTGGGGCACGAGCGAATTCCGCGAGATGGGCCTCGCGAAAGTCAGGGCGCTGGGCAAGAAGGACCATGTGCTCTACGACATCAAGTACGTGTTCAGGGCCGATCAGGTGGACGGGCGGCTGTGAAGGATCAGGGTCTGGCGTAAATGAAATTGCTGGTCACCGGCGCTGCCGGCTTCATCGGCTACCACACCGCACGCGGCTGCTGGAGCGCGGCGATGAGGTGGTGGGCTCGACAACCTCAACGAGTACTACGACGTCACGCTGAAGGAGGCGCGCCTGAAGCAGCTCGCGCCGTTCGAGGCTTCCGCTTCGTGAAGCTCGACGTCGCGGACCGCACGGGATGGACGGATCTGTTCGCCCGCGAGCGCTTCCAGCGCGTGATCCACCTCGCCGCGCAGGCGGGTGTGCGTTACTCGCTCAAGAATCCGCACGCCTACATCGACAGCAACGTGGTCGGCTTCATGAACGTGCTCGAGGGCTGCCGCCACAACGGCGTCGAGCACCTGGTGTACGCCTCCACGAGTTCGGTTTACGGCGCGAACACGAGGATGCCGTTCTCCGTGCACCAGAACGTCGATCACCCGCTGTCGCTGTACGCCGCGACGAAGAAGGCCAACGAGCTCATGGCGCACACGTATTCGTCGCTGCATGGCCTGCCGACCACGGGGCTGCGCTTCTTCACGGTGTACGGCCCGTGGGGCCGCCCGGACATGGCGCTGTTCCTCTTCACGCGCAACATCCTCGAAGGCAAGCCGATCGACGTCTTCAACTACGGCAACCACCGGCGCGATTTCACCTACATCGACGACATCGTGGAGGGTGTCGTGCATGCGGCGGACCGCATCGCGCGGCCCGAATCCGAAGTGGAGCAGCGATGATCCCGATCCCGGCACCAGCCGGGCGCCGTACCGGCTCTACAACATCGGCAACAACAAGCCGGTCGAGCTGATGCGTTACATCGAGGTCGCTCGAGGAGGCGCTCGGACGCAAGGCCGACAAGAACCTGCTGCCGATGCAGCCCGGCGACGTGCCCGACACGTTCGCGGATGTCGACGACCTTGCGCGCGACGTCGGCTATCGGCCGGCCACGCCGGTGGAAGAGGGCGTCAAACGCTTCGTCGACTGGTACCTGGAGTACTACGGCAAGAAGTAAAAGGGGACAGTCCCCTTTTCGTTCAGTTGGCCGCTTTCAGGTATTCCGCCCCGTCGAGCTTGCCGAGATCGCGGTCGAACGTGCCGAGGGGCAAGTGGCCGGCCTTGCGAGCGAGCTCCAGGATCAGGCAGTCGGAAAAGCTGACCGAAGGTTTTGACCTGAAAAGATCCAGCGCCGACGCAACCACCTCCGCGTCCTGGATGCTGAGGTCCTGGGTGCCGAGCAACATGTCGACTGCTGCGGCGATGCGTTGGCGATCCAAGCCATGGACACCGCCGAGGACCCAGACAGTCTCTGCGATGACCAGCATCGATACCCACGCTCCGCGCGCGACGAATGCCTCAGCCACCTGTGCCTGGCGGAGGATGTCTGCCGACACCAGGCGCACGATCACGTTGGTATCAACGGCGCGCATGCTTCTTGCGCATGTACTTGCGGATCCCCTCGTCCATGTCGTCGGTCGAAACCGGCTTCGGCGGCACCGGGAAGAGCGCCTTGCGGATGTCCGACCAGGTGTACTTGCCCACGCGGCGGACGCGAAAGCCGCCATCCTCTTCGACCCACTCGAGGACGGAGCCGGGACCCACGCCCAGCTTCTTACGAACCTCGGCGGGCACCGACACCTGCCCCTGGGCTGTCACTCTGGAATGCGGGTTCGGCATGATACGCAGCATAGTACCTCGGTAATGAAGTGCTTGTCATGCTCGTCCCTGCCAGAATGCGACAAGGCCAACGAACCTGGCCAGCCGCACAAGGCACGTGTTTCACCGGTAATGAGCCACGACAGATGAACCCCAGATTGACCACCGCCTGGCAGGTTCTTGCCGATCACGCGGCCAAGAGCCGATCAACCCATCTGCGGGAGTTCCTCGCCGAGAGCCAGCGCTTTTCCGCGTTCTCGCTGGAAGCCGAGGGGCTGCTGCTCGACTACACGCGCCAGAGACTCGACTCACGAGCCCTCGAGCTCCTGGTCGACCTGGCCGCGAAGGCCGACCTGAGGGGGCGCATCCAGGCGCTGCTGAGCGGCCAGCGCGTCAACAACACCGAGAATCGCCCCGCGTTGCACACGGCGCTGCGCCGCGCGCTCGATCGTCCGCTCGCGGTCGACGGCCGCAACATCATGGACGACGTGCGCGCCGAGCGCGCCAGGCTCGAGGCCTTCGTGCGCGGCGTGCACTCGGGCGCGGTCGCGGGCAGCACCGGTAAACCGTTACGCACCATCGTCAACATCGGCATCGGCGGCTCGGACCTCGGCCCCGTGATGGCGGTCGAGGCACTCGCGCGATTCCGCAATCGCGACCTCGCCGTGCGCTTCGTCTCGAACATCGACGGCTGCCAGATCGCGGACGTCATCGAAAGCGCCGATCCGGCCACGACACTCTTCATCGTCTGCTCGAAGACGTTCACGACGCTCGAGACGATGAGCAACGCGCGCCTGGCGCGGCAGTGGATCGCCGAACGCCTCGGGAGCGCTGCGCTCGCGAAGCACTTCGCCGCCGTGTCGACCAACCAGCGCGCCATGGACGAGTTCGGCATCAACCCCGATTACCGCTTCACGATGTGGGACTGGGTCGGCGGGCGCTATTCGATCTGGTCCTCCATCGGCCTGTCGCTCGCGCTGGCGGTTGGCACCGATCACTTCCGCGCGTTCCTCGGTGGAGGCGCGGCGCTCGACGAACATTTCGCCGCGGCGCCCTTCGCGCAGAACCTGCCGGTGCTGCTCGGTCTCATCGGCGTGTGGAACGTCGAATTTCCTCGGCTGCAACAGCCACGCGATCCTGCCATACGACCAGCGGCTGCATCGCTACCCGGCGTACCTGCAGCAGCTCGAGATGGAGAGCAACGGCAAACGCGTGCATCGCGACGGATCGCCTGTCGATCATGCGACGGGTCCAGTGCTGTGGGGCGAGCCCGGTTCCAACGCCCAGCACTCGTTCTTCCAGTTGCTGCACCAGGGCACCGCCGAAGTCGCGATGGACTTCCTCGCGCCGGTGCGTGCCTCGAATCCCTTCCAGGACCAGCAGAACCTGGCGCTCGCGAACTGTTTCGCACAGGCCGAAGCGTTCGCCCTGGGGCAAACGCAGGAACAGGTGCGCGCCGAGCTCGCGGGCAAGGGGCTGAGCGAAGCGCAGGTCGCCGCGCTCGTACCCCACAAGGTGCATCCGGGCAACCGCGCGAATTCGATCCTGCTGTTCCGGGAGTTGGATCCCGCCACGCTCGGCAAACTGATCGCGCTTTACGAGCACAAGGTCTACGTGCAAAGCGTGATCTGGGACATCAACCCCTTCGACCAGTGGGGCGTGGAGCTGGGGAAGAAGCTCGCGGACAAGCTGGTGCCCGTGGTGCGCGATCCGGGGCAGGCGACGGGGCAGCCGGCGCACGTGAGAGCCCTTCTCGACTACATTTCCCGCTGGCGGTGAGGGCCAAGCGGGCATTTCTGAAACGACCCGCTACCAAGAGATCGTCGCGATTACCTGGGTCCCTGTTTTTTTGTCGCATGGAGAGATTTGTGGTGAACATTTGCTGCGTCGGCCCTATAATCGAACGCAGTTATGGACCCCCTCGTTCCCATTCGGGCACGGGGGGTTGGAAATGAAGAGGCAACCCCTGCTGGGTTTTGCCTCTTTTTTTTTGTCTTTTGGAGAGTAGAGAACATGCGTGCCTCGAATTCCTTCCAGGACCAGCAGAACCTGGCGCTCGCGAATTGCTTCGCGCAGGCCGAGGCGTTCGCTGAGACGCCTGCCGAGTTCGAGTGAGAATCTGGCCAAAGTCGGCAGATATTCACGTGTCGCCACGGGCGACCGCCCAAATAAGGTAGTGCCGTTGCCGCAACTTCATTCCCGGCCGTCTGACGACTAGACTGCAATCACCCAGGGGAACGTATGGTTAGGGCCGTGGAAGATTGGCTGCCGCGACATCGGATCACCGTGCACGAGTACTACCGCATGGGAGAACTCGGGCTGCTCGCGCCGGATGCGCGAGTGGAATTGATCGAAGGAGAGATCATCGACGTGCCCCCGCTGGGAAGCCGTCACTCGAGCGTGGTAGCCCTCTTGCACGAATTGCTGGTGCCCGCAGTTCGCGGAGCGGCGATCGTTCTCGGACGATCGCCAGTTCGTCTGAGCGAATACTCCGAGCCGCAACCCGATCTTGCGCTCGTACGGCCGCGCGCAGACCGCTATCGCGAAAGTCATCCTGCGGCGCCCGATGCGCTCCTCGTTATTGAAGTCAGCATGACGACGTGGCGGTACGACGGCCAGATAAAGCTTCCTTTGTACGCTCGTCACGGAATACCAGAGGTCTGGATCGTCGACCTGAGCGAGGGAAAGCTGCACTTCTTTCGCTCGCCGCGTGACGGCGAGTACGCGGACACGACCTCGACGGATCTACCGGGGGTTACGGCAATCGCGTCGCTCCCTGGCGTGTCGGTCGACCTGTCCGAACGTCCTGACCTGAACGCATGGCCGTGGTCCCTTCACGCGGGCGCTGAGCGCCGCCGCGGGTCTTTATCCGGTTGCGCCGGGGGCCACCCGGCCCGTAGAATTCGCCCCGTTTTTCAGCCACTTATTCGGGCAGGGGGCGCCCAGGCCGCCCGCCCGGGTGCGCGACCGAAGCCGGCGCCTACACCTCGACCAAAAACCCGGCCTTCAGGACACGAGATTCCACCGTACAGTGCCGCTCAACCAACGGTCCCCACACCGGCCCCTTCGAAGGCTCATCGCTGCCATCGTGCTCCTTCCGGCCCTTTCCTGCGCTGACCCCTGGCTCGCCCCGGGCGATACCCTCATGCGTCATGACCTGGAGGTTCTGGCGGATGCGGGGATCGTGCGCGGGCCGATCACGAGCTGGCCGGTGCCGTGGCCCGACATCGCGCGCGATGTGCTCGATAGCGAACGTACGGGCGGGCTTGCAGGCGCGCAGCGAGATTCGTTGCTGAGGGTGCAGCGCGCGGTGCGCCGCGAGATGCACACGGGCAATCTGCAAAGTCACGTACGCATTGCGGGTTCAAACGAGCCCGACGCGCTGCGCGGCTTTGCGAGCACGCCGCGCGAGGATGGCGAGATCGAAGCGGGCGTGGACTGGATGGGTGACCGTGTGGCGCTGCAACTGCAGGCGACCGTGGTTGCCGGTCCCGACGATGACAAGCAGTTCCGGCCTGACGGGTCCTACCTCGGCGTGAGCTTCTGGAACTTCATGCTGTCGGCCGGCTACATGGAGCGCTGGTGGGGTCCGGGCTGGGATGGCAGCCTCATTCTCTCGACCAGCGCGCGGCCGGTTCCGGCGATCACACTCGAGCGAAACTATTCGGATGCGTTCGATTTCCCCGTGCTCAAATGGCTCGGCCCGTGGCGTGCCGCGATCTTCTTCGGGCAACTCGAAGGCGCTCGAACCGATTTCGACGATGCGCGATTGTTCGGCGCGCGTGTCACATTCAAACCCTGGCAGCACCTGGAGATCGGCCTGTCGCGCAGCGCGCAGTGGTGCGGCGAGGGACGGATTTGCGGGTTTGGCGCGTTCAAGGATCTTTTCCTCGGGCGCGACAATCGCAGCGACACGCTTTCCATCGACGAGGAGCCGGGGAATCAGCTCGCGGGCTATGACGCACGCCTCTCGTCGCCATGGCAGCAAGTGCCGATCGCCGTGTACGGACAGATGATCGGCGAGGATGAGGCGGGGGGATTGCCGAGCAAGTTTCTCGGCCTGGGCGGCGTGGAGCTTTGGGGTGCGATCGGCGAGGGCAGTTACCGCGCGACGCTGGAGTATTCCGACACATCCTGCTCGTTCTCCAGGCAGAGACCTCAGCTGAATTGCGCCTACGAGAACAGCATCTACACTGCGGGCTATCGATATCGCGGCAGAAGCATCGGGCATGCGACCGACGGCGACAGCCGCATGCTGTCCTTCGGCGCGCTCTACGTGAGCGCGGACGGCACGTCGTGGGAGTTGAAGGTGCGCGATGCCGAGATCAATCGCGATGCGACGGTGGTCGAGCCGAACCAGACGATCGCGGCGCTTGCCACCGACTGGCAGAGCATCGATCTGCGCCACGAGCGTGCCATGCTGGGCGGGTGGCTCAGCGCGGGTGTCGGGTTCGAGCGCCGCGAGCTGGCAGCGGGCGGCAGTGGCAATGACGATTGGCGTTTGACGGCAGAGTGGCTGGGGAATTTCTGACATGAAGCTGCGAACAATCGTCACGGCGCTCTTGCTCTGCCTGTGCGGGATGGCTTCGGCGCAGACGCCCGAAATCTCCGAGGAGCAGCTCGAGATCTTCAAGAGCCTGCCCCCCGAGCAGCAGGAAGCGCTGATGCAGGAGCTGCTGCGATCAAGGCAGCAGGGCGAAGGCGCCGATGCCACTTCGCGCGAAACAACCCGGCGCGATACGCGCGAAGGCAGAGATGCGGACCGTGACCAGGTCGGCCAGCGCGGTCTGGGCGCACAGGGCGATCGTCGCGACGTCCGGCGCCTCTCGCCACTTGGTCTGGATCAGGCGATCGAGGAGAAGCCCAAGCTGGAAGAGGGCTCGTCGATCATCATCGATCTGCGCCCGCGTATCGGAGGCGAGCAAGGGCAGCAGCGTTCGGCAGTGGAGCAGAACCGGGTCGATGTCCTGCGCGAACGCATTGCGCGGGGCAATCCCTATCGACTGGATCGCTTCGGTCGTCTGATGCTTCCGGGATTCGAGCCGCTGCCCATGATGGGCTTGAATGAAGAACTGGCTGCCAAGCGGCTTGCTACCGATCCAGACCTCAGCGAATTCGTGATCAAGGTGACGTTGTTGCCGCTCGAGCCGATCGGCGACGAGTCGCTCAAGCCATTCGGCTACGAGCTGTTCACGGATGCGCCTTCTACGTTCGCGCCTGTGGGCGACGTCCCGGTTCCGGCCGACTACGTCGTCGGCGCCGGCGATGAGTTGCGTGTGCAGCTCTTCGGCACAACCAACAGATCGCTCGTGCTCCGCGTGGGGCGCGACGGCAACGTGAGCATTCCGCAGATTGGTCCGGTTGCCGTCGCCGGACAGCGCTATGCGGCCGTCAAGCAGAGCATCGAGAGTCGCGTAAGGAATCAGATGATCGGCGTACAGGCGAACGTCGAGATGGGTGAGACGCGCTCGATCCGGATTTTCCTGCTCGGCGAGGTCGCTCAGCCTGGTTCCTACACCGTGAGCGGACTGTCCACCGTGACCAACGCCTTGTTCGTCGGTGGCGGCATCAACCGCATCGGCTCGCTGCGCAATGTCCAGCTGAAGCGCTCCGGCAACACGGTAAAGACGCTCGATCTCTATGATCTCCTCCTCAATGGCGATACCAGCAACGACGCCCGATTGCTCCCCGGCGACGTCGTATTCATTCCGCCGGTCGGGGCCACGACCGGCGTGAACGGCGAGGTCATGCGTCCGGCGCTGTACGAAATTCGCCCCACGGCTACCGTAGCGGATCTGATCTATCTCTCGGGCGGACTCACGCCAAGGGCCGATGCGCGGGAGGGGCGGCTTGAGCGCCTAAACGGCCGCGGTGAGCGCATCGTCGTAAATGTCGACCTGACCTCTGCCGAAGTGCGCTCGATGCCGGTGCGCACCGGCGATGTGCTGCGCGTGCTGCCGATCCGGAACACCCTGGAGAACGCCGTAGTCGTCGACGGTCACGTGCTGCGGCCCGGCGCGCTCGAATATCGGGCGGGTTTGCGCATCAGTGACGTATTGTCGTTTGCGGAGCTCAAGCCGAAGGCAGACACGCATTACGTGATGATTCGGCGCGAGTTGCTGCCGGATCGGCGACTCGTCGTGCTCTCGGCGGATCTGGCAGCAGCGTTGGCTGCGAAAGGATCGAACGACGACGTGCCGCTGGCGCCCCGCGACCAACTGACCGTCTTCGATCTGGAGTCCGGGCGAGACCGTGCCGTTTCCGCGCTGATCCGCGAGCTGCGATCGCAGGCGACGCACGCCGAGCCGCTGCAGATGGTGAGCGTCGGCGGGCGCGTGCGCGCCCCGGGTCAGTATCCGCTCGAGCCGGACATGAGTGTGAGCGATCTGATTCGCGCGGGTGGCAGCCTCGAGGATGCGGCATATGGAGGGCAGGCCGAGCTCACGCGCTACCAGGTGGTCAACGGCGAGCAACGGCAGACGGAACTCATCGACATCGATCTCGCGGCCGTGCTCAAGGGCGACCCGGTCGCCGACATCGCGCTGGGTCCTTACGACACCCTGACCATCAAGGAAGTGCCGCACTGGCGCGAAGAGGAGTCGGTTACGATTCTCGGTGAAGTGCGCTTCCCGGGTGTCTATCCGATTCAGCGCGGCGAGACTCTGCGTTCGGTGCTGGGTCGTGCGGGCGGCTTGACCGATCTGGCATTTCCCCAGGGTGGCGTGTTCACACGCGAAGAGCTGCGGCGACGCGAGCAGCAGCAGCTCGACTTGCTGTCCTCGCGTCTGCGCCGCGATCTGGCAGTACTCGCGCTGCAAGGCGGGGTAACGGGGACTCAGGTGCCGCAGACTGCGTCGATAGGCCAGGGGCTTCTTGCCGAGTTGCAGAGCTCGCATGCGGTCGGACGCCTGGTGATCGATCTCGAGGGTGTTCTAAAGGACGCTCCGGGCGGCAAGCAGGACATTGTTCTGAGGCAGGGCGACCAGTTGCTCGTGCCGAAGCAATCGCAGGAAGTCACGGTGATCGGCGAGGTGCAGAATGCGACTTCGCATCGTTATGCTGAGGGGTTCTCCCGCGACGACTACATCGGGCTGAGCGGTGGTTACACGAACAAGGCCGACAAGGGACGCGTGTATGTCGTACGCGCCAATGGCAGCGTGGAGGCGCGTGAGGGAGGTGGCTGGTTCAGTCGCTCGACGTCTGAGATCCGGCCGGGAGATACGGTGGTGGTGCCGCTCGATGCCGAGCGCATGCGGCCGCTGCCGTTGTGGACTGCGGTGACGCAGATACTCTACAACCTGGCCATTGCGGCCGCTGCGGTGAATTCCTTCTGAAGCGGGGGCGTCGCAGAAGGAACAGCCGACGTGATGCAAGGGTGAAAAGAGAATGAGCCGTGCGATGGACTTGAACAGCGAAGCGGACGTCGGCGACGTGCAGCGCGAAGAGCTGAGTTTCTTTCAATTGTTGCGCCTGATCTGGGCGCGACGCTGGATGGTCGCGATCCTCGCCATCGCTGGTTCTATCGTGGGCGCCGCTTGGTCATTCCTGATCACGCCGCAGTATCAAACGAAGAGCGTTGTAATGCCGGTCATCAGCACCGAAGGCGCCGGGGCCAACCTGCAGGGCCTGATGGGGCAGCTCGGTGGAATTGCCAATCTGGTGGGTGCCAACGTACCGGGCGGCCAGGCGCGCGAGGAGGCAGTCGAATTTCTACAGTCACGTTACATCACGGAGCGATTCATTTCCGCCAACGGACTGCTGCCGGTGTTGTTCCCGGAGCGATGGGATGCCAGCGCAAGGCAATGGAAGCAGTCGAGGTCCGCGCCGACGATGGGGCAAGCATACAAGCGCTTCGTCACCCGGATACGGTCGATCCGGGAAGATCGCCGCTCAGGCCTGGTAACGGTCACCATCACTTGGCGCGATCAGGAACAGGCCGCTTCGTGGGCAAACGGGCTCATCCAGATGGCGAACTCGGAATTGCGGCGCAGAGCCGTCGAAGAGGCCAAGGGCAGCATCAACTACCTCAATGCCGAGCTCGCCAAGACGCAGGTCGTGGAGTTGCAGCAGGCGATCTACAGGCTCATCGAGAGCCAGATCCGCACCATCATGCTTGCCAACGTCCGCGAGCAGTACGCCTTCAAGGTCATCGATCCAGCGGTGGTTCCGGACGCGACCGAACGCGTTCGCCCCAGGCGCGTTGCCATGACCGTCACCGGGTTGTTCGTCGGCTTGATCGTCGCGGTGCTTTGGATCCTGATGGCCTTTGCGACCGGCCGGCCCATTCCGGTGCACCGGGCGACCGCGGCCTGACCGGCATCGGCGGCCCGACGCGGCGTCGGCCGACCGGGTTGGCTAGAGGCGATCGTCGAGCTTCTGCGCCGCGTCGGCGTGAGCAAACTCCGGGATAACTGACCCCACCAGTTCCACCATCGCCGACTTGCTCACCTGCGGTTTTGCGGATGTGATCCACTCGCGAAGCGTGGCGACGAGCGAGGTGATCAGGTGCGGGGAGGCGAGTCCGTGGTAAGGCACCGCCTGGAGGCCTGACAGCCCGACATCGCATATCCACTCACCGCGTCCGACAAACTCCTCGAAGGGCTTTTCACCGGCCGTATCCAAAGGCGTGATGAGTAGAGGATAGCGGCCGTTCGCGAGCTCCCGGTCCATGTCGCCCAGTGCGGCGGTCGCCTCGATGTAGGTCGCGGGCACAAAGCCGTAAGCTCTCAGGAAACTCCTCGCCACCTCTTCCAGAGGACGCAGGTCTGACTGCGCGTCGAGCCGTGGAATCGCAGTCTGGCCCTCCTCGAATCCGATTGCCGCGAGCAGGCAGATTTCGCCGGCTTCCTCGATCGACACGAAGAATCTGCGGGTGTCCGACGGTACGGCAAGCGGCTGCCTCTGCGCGAGCCGCATCTGCCATCCCTGCAGCAGGCTGCCATCCGAGAAGGCTACGTTGGCGAACCGCGCCGAGCCCGTGCTGCGCTGGCCGGAGTCAAATGCCCGCGAAAAGATCACATGCTCCATCAGGCGCTTGCTGGCACCCATGAGGTTCACCGGATTGGATGCCTTATCGGTCGATACGGAAAAGTAACGGGCCCTCGCGTTGCCGTCCTCAAGCCATTGCAGCAGCTGCGCCTGCTTCGCGACGTTCGTGTCGAGCATATGCAGCGCCGAATACACGTCCTTTTCCGAACGAACGTGTTTCACGGCGGCGAAGTTGAGGATGAAATCGTATCCTGCCTGCTCGATCAGGAATCGACGCATGATCAGGCTGCCGAAGTCGAGCGGCAGCAGCCGCAGGTCACGGCAATGGAGCGGGCGGCCCGATGCGCGCAGGTGCCTGACTACCTCGACGAGATTGTTCTCGTTGTGATCCACGACGTGGAGTGCGACGGCATCGTAGCCCGCGAGGAGCCGCACCGTCGAAGCCCCGATCGTCCCCGCGCCGCCGATCACGAGCACGCGTGCTCCTCGCAGCGCCGCGGCGATCCGCGGCCGCATGTGCTCGCAATCGGCGCTGAACAGGCTGCGGTCGCGGCCAGTGGCCAGGGCGGCCAGTTGCGATGCATTCAGCGTGCCGTCCGCAGGCTTCGATGTCTTCATGAGGGGCGTCCACGCGGCACCTGGGCCGCCCATGACAAGCGTTCGGCAAGGACAGCGTGATTTACCGTCGCGTCCGCGAACGACTGGACCCGATCGCGAATTGGGCCCTGCATTCCCCGATAGCGTGCGACGTCGTTCAGGCAGCCATGTAGCTGGCGCGCAAGCGCGGCAGGGTCGTCCGCAGGCACGAGTGCGCCGATGCCGGCGGCAGTGTCCACGAGCGGACGGTTCGCCGGGATGTCCGACAGGATCGGAAAGGCGCCGCAGGACATCGCCTCCAGCACCGACGTGGCGGTTCCGTCGGATCGTGTCATTGAGACGTAGAAGTCGCTCTGCGCCAACGCCGCCAGAATGCGCTCGCGAAGCGCATTGCCACGCCAGAACTCTACGAATCCGCGCACGCGTTTGGGCAGGATTCTGTCCGCGATCGACAACGCGGCATCGAGTTGCGGGCCGCCTGAAGCGAAGATCATCTGGAAGGGCGGGACATCTTCGGGGAGCTCGGCAAGCGCCCGGATGATGGTCTCATTGTTGTAGGTTGCCGAGAACGTCCGGTGATTGAAGATCCTGGGGATCCCGAGGCGCTCCCGGGGCCTGAGCCGTTCGAACGTCTACGCCGAGCAACAGACTTTCGACTTTGGCCGACGGTGCCTGAATGCGCGTCTGTTGCGCTAGATGCTCGCCGTTCGCGAGCACAAGCGAGGCTGCGCTCAGAGTGATGCGATTCAGCTGCCTCTGCAGCGCGCCGGCGAGCAGCACGTCGCTGCCCACAACGTACACGGCATAGGGGCGGCATGCCGAGAAATAGGCTGCGAGTGCGAAGCGGCCAGCATACAGACATAGGATAAGGTGCGGCCTGATGCGACGGGCGAGACGGCGCAGCGGGCGAATGAGTGCGAGGTGTTGCAGGGACTGGGAGCGGGGTCGTGGGATCAGCAGCACGCTGTCGTACCTGCGAAGCGTATCGGTGACATCCGCGAGGTTCGTAGGCATCCCGCCTTTCGCAAGGGTAGCGAAGTCCAGAAGATGAATTTCGTGCCCCATGGACTGCAGCGACAAGGCCACCTCATTCGACCAGGGTGAGCCGTGGCCCATCAGCGTCAGCAGTTTCATGCGTCGTGCTCGTGCATGCTGGCGTGCCATGCGGCGAGCATCGCGTCCGCTAGGGGTGCATTCGCCGTGAAACCGAATCTGGCTCTGGCTTTAGCGTTGCTGCCGTACGATGCTGCCACATCATCGACCCGCACCAGGCTGGGATCGATCTGCCAGTTGAGGTCGCGGCCGGACAGCCGCAACAGCATCTGCATCAATTCGCCGATCGGCGTCGGTCGGCCCGAGCAGAGGTTATAGATCTCGCCACCCTCGTCGATTTCGAGCAGCCTGAGCAGAGCTCCGACAACGTCCTGAACGGCGATGAAATCCCGCTCCGTATCGATCCGGCCAATACGCACCGGAGTCCCGCCTCCGTGACGTATTGCAGCGTGCATCCGCTCGATCAGCGCCCCGCCCACGAGATACGTCGGCATGCCCGCGCCGACGATGTTGAAAGGCCGAACGACGCTTACGCGCGCTTGCCAGGAGCGCGACGCCTGCAGCGCCAGCTCGGAAGCGGCGAGTTTCGTCACTCCATAGGCTCCCTCGGGGGTGCACGTCGTTGCCTCGGTGATCGGCATGGCCGACTGCGCGCCCGACCCGTATTCTGCCGCACTGCCCAGCAAGATCATTCGGCACGACGGCAGGCGACGATGCGTGATGGCCAGAAGGTTGGCGACGGTGACGACATTGTTCTGGCACAGCTCCGAGGCGGTCCCGCGTACCTGCGCCGCGAGATGCACGACGGCGCTGGGGGCGACTTTGGCAATCAAACGATCCATCTGCCCGAGGTCGGCGGCCGACACAGAATGGTAAGCGTCCTGATCGAGCCAGGGAGGGGCATGGTGAGAGCGGGCGATGCCGACGACGGACCATGCGCCGCCGCTCTGAAGCGCGGGAATCAGATGCCTCGCGAGGAATCCGGTTGCGCCGGTGACGAGGACTCGTTTCGTCTTCACTTGCTGGGCGCCCCGAGAAAGCGCTCCGGATCGGTGGAGAAGTCGGCGCTGGCTTGTTGATAGTCGTCAAACCTGCCGATGTCCTGCCAGTAGCAATCCGTGGCGTAGCATGAAACGCGCTCGCCGGCATCCAGCAGGGCTTGCATGAGCTGCGGCATATCGTATTTCTGCCCGGCCGGAATTAATTCGAGGGCGCGCCTCGACACGACATTGACGCCCATGCTGACGTGGTAGTCGATGACGGGCTTTTCGATGTAGCGGCCCAATGCGCCGTCGGCCGTTGTCTCAACCACGCCGTAGTCGATTCTTACTTGGCGCTTATGCAACCCGATCGTCGCCATGGCGACGGTGCGACGGTGATGCTCGAGAAGCAATCCATAGTCCAGGGTGGTGAGGATGTCGCCGTTCATCACGAGCATCTCCCGCTGCGGGTCACGCACCAGGCGAAGCGGACCGGCTGTGCCCAACGGCTCCTCCTCCGGGCAATACTCGATGGACAGGCCGAAGCGGGAGCCGTCCCCGATCGCTGCGGTGAACAGGTGCGCCATGTGCCCCAAGGTCACGATGACGCGTTTAAACCCCGCTTGGGCGAGCTGCCGCAGGACGAGCTCGAGGATTGGCACATCCCCCAGTGGGAGCAACGGCTTCGGAATGGTCATGGTAAAGGGACGCAGTCGCGTCCCTTTACCGCCCGCAAGTATCACTGCCATCATTTTCGTGGCACCCCTCGCTTCGCGTATCGATGCATCGTCCTTCTCTCCGAAACTACCTCGCTGAGCGAAGTCGCCGGTATAGGGCGAGAGCCGTGTCCTGCAGGCGCTTGCCCAAGTAGAGCACATCATCGCGCGTCACAATCCACAACACGGCAGGTGTCACCTTCATGATGCGGCAGACCTGTGCGGTGCCGATCAGTGCGGCCACCGTCGCCCCCGCCGTGCTGCAGACTGCCAGGCCGACGATGCCGTACTGTTCCGCTAGCGCGGGAATCGCCACGATGAGGATGCCGACCTCCGACCCTAGCGCCACCAGATTCAATTCCGGCCGACCGATTCCCGCCGCGATGCTGGCCATGATCCGCGCTAGTGCATGCATCATTCCGGCGGCGAGCAGTATAAGCGACAAGCGCCAGGCCGGCAGCGCGTCGCCGCCCAGGACGAAGAGGAAAACCGGCTTGCCGACCGCGAGGTAGAGCAGCGTCACGATGGAGAAGATGAGCACCGCCAGGCGCAGCGCGCGCGCTGCGATCCCGAAGGACGTCCCCTCATTTGCGCTGACATGGGTAAACAGGACCTGGCTTACTGGGCTCAGCATCGAAAAGAGCGCTTCGGCGACGTTGATTGCAAGGATGAAGTAACCGATCTCGAGCGGTCCGACGAACACAACGCCCATGAGAGTCGCAAGCCTTGCCGTGCCGACAGCCACGATCACCGTCGGCCAGCATTGCATCGCGTACTTCAGCAGGCGGCGGGCGAGATCCCAGCTCCATTGGCCGCCCCGCAGGGCCGCGCGAACGAAGTGCCATGAGAGTGCACAGGCGGCCAGCCAGCTGATCAAGTGGGCGGCGACTGCCGCCAACGGGGGAGTCGCGACGGTGTTCGCACCAAGCAGCAGTACAGGCACCCCCACACCAATCACCACTGCCACGATGTTGTATTCGGCGAAGCGGCTCCACGAAAGCAGCAGGGAAGACAGAACGGCGGAGACGAGAATAGGAAGTATCGCGGAAGCAAGCCAAGCCAGCGCCATGCTCGAGATGGCGTCGTCGGACAGGTAGGTGCGGGTGAGGATAGGCAGCATGGCGTAGGTGCCCGCTGTCAACACCAGACCGACGATCACGGAGAGTGACACGGCCGTAAAAGCGAGGTTGGCGCGCGCGGCTGACATCTTCGCACCGAAGTGCTGCGTGGCGGGCACGAGTCCCAACGACAACATCCGCGATATGACCGTGACGATATTCAGGCTGAGTGCGATACCGCCGTAGGACTGCGGGCCGAGCAGTCGCCAGAGAAGAACACGTGACGCCACAGCGCCAAGGAGATTGAGTGCCTGCGCGCCAGCGCCCAGCACAAAGCCGCTGGTCAATTTCATGGGCGCACAGTGCTGTGCAGGATCGCCGCGCTAACCGTCTCGCGGCGCAGATACATGACGTAGAGAAGCCCGGTGATGGCATTGACGGTGAACCCGGTATTTGCTGCCATGAACAGTTGTGCACCAACCGTGTGAGCTGCGACGAGCCAAAGCAGAAAAGCCACGAAGAATATCAACGCAACACGTCTGTCACGGTGGTGCGCACGCACTGCGCCTAGCAATCGCGCCAAGACTTCGAGCGTCACGCACCAGAAGATGAACGCGCCCACGAGCCCGGTCTGCTGCAGCAGGTCGGTCGTGAGCGCATGTGAGGTGCCTTGCGGTACCAGTGACAAGAACGGAAACGTAGCCCAACCTGTGCCGATCAGCGGATGCTCGAAGAAGATGCGCATGGCTTCCGCCCGCAGCACGGCCCGGTCGTCCCAAGCCTCGCTGCCCACCGCCACCGGCTGGACTACGTCCGCAAGAGTGAGTGCGCTCAGCGCATCTCGATCGATATCGAGTCGGCCGAGCCACAAGTCGAAAACGAACATGCCTGCGGGGACAGCTTGGACCAGGCGTACCAAGGCAAATCCGAGCACAATGATTACGACGATTGTGAGAAGCACGCTGCGCAGGCGCAGGCGAGGGATGGCGGCCGGCAGGGACAGCAGCATGAGCGGCGGCGCCAGCACCATCATCGTCTTGGAGACGCCTGCGAAGGTGACCACCGTGAATAGCACGAACAGTAGCGCGATGAGCAACGCATGGCGTCCGCGCAGGTAGGAAACAGCGAAGGGCCAGGCCAGTAGGAGATAGGGGATCAGCGAATTGAAATCCCCGACCTCACGGGCCGACTCGATGTCGCCGACTCCTCTCAAGGTCTCGATGGTCGTGCCGAGCCCGAACGCTGCCAGGAACCCGGTCATCAACAGGATCATCCCCAGCGTTACCCCAGCCGGAAACTGGATCATGAGGTCGGGACGGTGCTGCGCGATGCTGCCGATGTACATCGCGAACGCCGGCAACAAGGCGCCGAGCAGGAAAGCGACGGTCAGCCCGACCATCGTGTACTCGGAGCCGGTCAGCCATGCGACAACGCTGACGGCCAGCACGGTGCCGCTCAGCGTCAGCTCGCCGTGCGAAGGCCGATACCTGCGCCGTACTGTCGAGATGAGAAATGCCGCGACAAGGACCAGGTAGGGCAGCAGTCGAGGAACGCTGAGCGCGCCAGCGGGCGCATCCCACCCCAGGCATACGTGATAGGACTGCGCCAGAAACGGCGTCAGGACGAGCAGCAGGACCTCGTCATCGCGTCCATGGGCGAACAGGCACGTCACAAGGTGGAACGCAAAAAAAAGCGTAAACCAAGTGCGTGGCCCGGTCAGCTGTGAGTAGCCGAAGAGATCGATGCCCGCCTGCTCGAAGATGACCGTGAATGCGCCCGCAAGGATCGCGAGTAGCAACCAGCGCCGCAGGAGATGAGCTATCGCAGCGCGGTCGTTCGGCCGGGCGTGCAGCCGATTCGTGTCAGCAGTGGCCGAGACCATGTACTAGAGCACACACGCCGCAAGCAAACTTGCCGGCAGGCGCGGGTAAGAGGGCATCACGCAATTCCGGTGCGGACGCGCGCGCCATGCTCGCTCATCATGCCACACAACGCTTCTCGCACGCGTGGGATGGATCGGCGCGTCCCGCCCAGATAGAAATCCGCGACCTGTGCGCGCTGTGGCGCTTTCCGGCCCGGATCCTCGATCGAGCGTCCGATGGCCGCCAGCAGTTCCTCCCGGGAGAAGCAGACCTCAGTCGCCCCCTGGCGATGAAACGCCTTCTGGTGAGAGTACTCGTAGCAAGAGCGAAACGACTGCCAGTACGGCAGCTGCTGATCCCCGTCATACGCGACGCAGACGATCGGCACGTCGGCGAGGGCCGCGTCCAACATGACCGTCGATCCGGGATTCACGCATACGGAGCTGTGCCGGATGCTCGCCGCCAGGATCAGCAATTCGTCAGCATGCGGAGTCTGCTCGAACAACGTGGCTTCGCGAACGCGATCCCGCGACGGCCAGACCGCGACGCGCGGATGTTTGCGGAAGTGCTCGTATACCGCGATGTCGTCGTGCGGATGACACCTGATGAGCAACTGCGTCTGCGGCGGCAGTTCGCCATTCCCCAAGGCGCCGCAGATGTGCTGGATCACCTCGGGCTGCGTGCCGAAACTGCGCGTCGCCCCATTGGCGAATAGTACGACCGGGCTGCCCGGGTCGAGCCCGAGCGAGGTCAAAAAGTTCGTGCGCTCGAATTTCTCCGGTAGCGCCTGGCGATAGACGTCGAAGCGCGGGAATCCTACCGCGATGACGTGGCGAGCATTGAACGATGGATAGAGGTGCAGTACCTCGTCACGCATTGCCTCGTTCCATACCAGTATCCGGTCGTAGGCCGCGTGAATGCGGCCCTTGGCCGTAATGTTGTCCCAGCTGAGCACCAGGGTGGCGACTGGCAGGTCGAGGCGCTTCGCCTCGTAGTATAGGCCATCGAATTCGCGCCGCACCGGGTCCGTGAGCAGGATGCCATCCAGACCCAGCCGGTTGAGCTCGTCGCGATAGACCCGCGTGGGCGTGAGTCCACGCCGGACTGCATCCAGCGGAGCGTCGAGACGGGGAGCGAGCGCCGTCTTGGAGATGAGACGGATCGGCCGACTGGCAAAGCGACGCAGCGCGCTTCGCGCACGCACGCTCGCACTAGCCTGCCTCGTGCGCATGACTCTTTCGGTATCAACGTCGAAGCGCTCAAAGAGCAGTGCCTTCTGCAGGGCGCAGACGGCGTTGAGCATTGCGGATGCCTTGTAGGGCACCGCGGCGCGCAGCTCCACATCCTCCAGTCCTATGTCACGCAGAAGCGCACGACTGTCGGCGAGCAGTGGTTGCGGCACCCATGCGACGATACGGAAGGCTTCCGCAAGAGACCGGAGGGCGCCCGAAAGCAGATAGTCCTTGACGGACCACATCGTGTCCAAGGCGATGCCGAGGCGCTGACGCGGCAGTTCGTGCCTCGGACGCAGCGCTTCGAGGGTAAGGGCGCTCACGCCTTGATTCCCGTCGCGTGCGCAACTTGAGGGCGGCTGACGCCGGCCCGAGCTAGGCTATGCAGTGCAGCCATAGATAGTCGCCCAGGTCGTGTTCTTCGAGGAGCTTGCGCCATGCCGCGTCGAACCTGTCATCCAGGGGATTGACGAGGGAGTTACCTGTTGGGCGCCGCTGCGTGAGCCAGCCGACAAGGTTCATGAGCCCATAGCTGTGAATCGAACGTACCGTCGCGCTCGCGAAGCCGGCGGCGATGGCCGCGGCTCGTAGGGAGACTGCGTCGAAGTAATAGATGTGGTGTGCCCTGTAGAAGAATGAGTCAAACTCCGGCGCCTTAATGCGTACCAGTACGTCGTTGCGATTCGGAGTGGTGAGATAAAGGGAGCCGCTCGTCTTCAGCAGGGAACGGATTTCCTTGAGGAGCGTTACGGGCTGAGGAACATGCTCCAGCACGCTGAAGGAGCATGCGACATCTACCTTTCCAGCCCAGTCCGCTGCGGCGTCCCCGGCATAGGGATATACGTGGAAACCGCGGGCCGCGAGGTCGCGGTGATACTCGCGCATCGGCTCGATAGCGACGACTTGCCTCGCGTAGCCTCCAGCGCCGTCCAGAAACGACCCGGCACCGCAGCCGACGTTGGCAATCACTGCGTTGCGCAGGAGCCCGCCATCGATCATGCCCAGCCAGCGCACGCTCGTGGCGTCGTGAAGCCTGCGGAAGGTTTCTACGTCCGCGCCCGCGTCGACGCTCCTGCGGTACTCCTCGCTTTCGTAGAAGCCCTTCAGGTCGCTCTGCGACGGCGGCAAGTATTCGAGACCGCAGGATTCACAGCGCCACACCGTGCCCACGATCCAATCGCCGAATTGCCCCCGACGGATTCGGCCCCCGTAGGCTTGCGTCCAGCGGGCGATCGCACAGATCGGGCAGATCTCGTTCATGATCGGCGCGCTGCGGAGTCGTTCGCGCCGCGGCCTTGACGCGCGCTTCGCGCCAAGAGGAATTCTGCCAGCTCGAGCTCGAATGGTTCGTCGATGTTGACTAACGGACGATCGATTACGTAAGGCAAGGTGTGGTCGGGAAATAGACATAGGCCGGCGAGCAGCGGGTCGCGTCGCAGGGCGTAGCAGACACCGTTGCGGAAATAGAGGCCTTGGCGCAGTTGCTGGCGTGCCGTTACCTCGGCACCAGCCGGATTCATGAACCTCAGTCGCCCTGACTCGACACTCAGGAGCTTGTCGGGATGAAACTTGCTCTCGACCCTGCTCACGGTCACAACCGCATCCGCGCCACTCGATATCATCAATGCAATGCAAGCCTCGACATCTGCTGGCTCACGCAGCGGTGAAGTCGGTTCGACTATCAGAACGATCTCGAAACGGCGCCCATAGTGGCTTTCGGCCATTTCCAAGGCATGCACCATCGTGTCGACCGCGGTTGCCGAGGACGTGCTCAGTTCCCGGGGACGCAGGAACCAGGCGTCGAGCCCGTGCGCAGCCCCTTCCTGCTGGTATGTTGGCGAGTCGGTCGAGATGATTGCGCGATCGATCGAGCTGCAGTCACGTAATACTTCCCCGGCGCGCGCAATCAGCGACATGCCGCCGACGATGCTCATGTTCTTGTGCGCTATGCCTTGGCTCCCGCTGCGCGCAGGCACCACGGCGAGGACGGATATGGTGGCGCTCACGACACATCCTCCATTCTGACGACGCGCCCGGATGACGAGCTGCGGCGCATGGCCTCTATCACCCGCAGGACTTCGTACCCGTCCCGAAACGTGCATGTCGGCCGCGCTGTGCCATCGAGTACCGCCAGAAACTCGCGCGCGAGCTGTAGGAACATATCGTTGCGCTCGAGGGTATAAGAACGCGTCTGCCAGGACGGAAGTGCTTCCTGCCCGAGCCGCAGCTCGTTGGGCTCGAAAGACCACGAAAGGGTTCCCTTCTCGCCGGTGATGTCGATGGACTTCGCATGCGGCCGGCCGTAGAGATCGAGGTGGATCGACACACGTAGTCCGGATTCGTAGCGAAGCAACGCATCGACATTGTCGTCCGTGTCGATCTCCAGCTCGCTCAGGTGCTCAACTTGCGCGTACACGTCGGTCGGCAGGCCGAAATACCAGAGAATGATGTCGAGGAAATGGCTCTCATCGAGCAGCGCGCCTCCACCCAGCGCGGAGCTCGCCATGAAGAAGGCTTGATAAGGTTCCCACGGATGCCAATCAGCGAGGTGGGCGCTCATGACGCATCGCACGTGTCTTGGCGTGCCGATTTCGTTCGCGGCCAACGCCTGCCGCATGTCCTGCAGCGGCTGCCACCACCGGTAGGTGTAGCCAAGAATCGAGTGAGGAGATTCGCATGTCGGCTCGAGCAGGCGCCGGGCGGCCGCCACGTCAGTGCCCAGCGGCTTCTCGATCAGGCATGGAAGGCGGAGCTCCAAGCACTTGAGCGCCTGCTCGACGTGTGCAGCCGGTGGCGAGCAGATCACGGCGGCGTCGAATTCCTCGCGAGCTGCGAGCGCCGCCTCCAGACTTGTGTAGCGTCCGATCAGGGTTGTCTCTGCGGCGGCCTCCTCCAGACGGTCGGAGCGCGGATCCACCGCCCAGACTCTTGCGCCCAGCGCTGAGAAATTGCGTAGATGCCGTTTGCCCACTGAGCCGGTGCCAACTACCAGCAGTCTTTTCGGGGCCTTCTCGCCTCCCGGTTTCATCGCAGCTCCCGGGTCATGTCCGCATACTCCTGCGGCGCAAACCGGCATTCGATCAACAGCGGCTCGCTCCGCTGCCATTCGCGGATCGCTGCATCGAATTCACCCGCATCGCGCGCGAGGCGCGCCCGGCAACCCATCCCTTCCACCGCGGCTAGCCACGACCGATCCGGTATGTCGACGGCGTTACGACTCATGGCGAGGTCGTTGGACGTGCCGGCGATGCTCCCGAATCTGCCATCCGACATGAGGACGAAGCAGATTCTGAAGCCAATTCTCGCAGCCAGGCGGATTTCCGCCGCGTACATGCGCATGCCGCCGTCGCCGGTTACGCAGAATACCGGCTCGGTCGAGGCCGCCGCAGCGCCTATCGCCGTCGGTAGCGAGCCACCCATGAAGCGACCGTTGCTGCTGCCGAGGAACCTGCGGCCCGGGGTGGCACGCCAGACATGTTCGGCGATGGTGCAGAACGATCCGGTGTCGACCACCAGCGAATAGTCATACGCGAGCCTGTTGAGGGCGTGAAAGCAAGCTGCTGGCAGCCAGCTATCGGCCGGCAATGCTGCATCGATCCTGCGCCAGGCAGTTTGAGCGATCTCCTGTCCCCATGAACGCTGTGAAAGCACCGCGAGCATATCCTCGATTGCGTTGCTGTCGCTCGTGACGCAATGCACGTCGGCAGCGAAGCCATCCGCCACCGAACCACCAACCTCGTCAACGATGATGGTAGGCCTGCCTAGGTGGCGGGGGGAGAGCACTTCGAGATTTCGCAGCCCGAGGCCGAGCACAAGGTCGCATTGAGCGAATGCGTCGTGCTCGGCGGAGAGCGTTTTTCCATCACCGGTGAACACCCCCAACGCATTCGGGCGGCTCTCGTCGATAACCCCTTTCGCCGCCGCGGTGGTAAACGTCGGTACGTCGACACGCGGCAACATGGATTTCCAGCTGCGCCGAGAGGCGATGGAGCCCAGGATCAGGATCGGTTGCAGGCTGCGATTCAGCAGCTCGAGCGCGCGAACGGTTGCCTCGGGCTGGGTTCGCCCTCGGCTTGTATCCGCCGACCGGTAGATCGAATCGCGGCTGCCGGGGCGCAGATCCAGGTGCACCGGCCCTGGCACCTCTTCAGTCGCCAGAGACAGTAGCTGATCGAGGCGCTCGGGTACTTCTGTAAGGGCTAGCGAGCCCTTGGTGACCTGAAACAGCAGCGCCGAATGATCGAGTCGCTTGTGCATGCGCCACGGCGGAGTCGCCGGATCGTAAGCCTCGCAAATGCTCAGAACCGGGAGATTCTCAAAATGGTTGAACGCGATTCCAGGCAGCATGTTCGCAAGGCCAGGCCCCTTAATACCGATAGCGGCGGCCAGACGACCGGATGCGCGCCAGGACGCGCCGGCCATGATCGCTGCGGCGGCTTCGTGGCTCGCCGGGTAGTATCGCGCGCCCTGCGCCTCCAGCGCGGAAATCAGCCGCCAGCTCGCGCCGCTGCCCGTGATCCCATACGCCTCGCGCAGGCCATGCCGGACGAGCTCGCGCGCAAGCATCGATTCCATGTCAGGTCTGACCGAATGCTTCGATGCGGGAGCAACAGAAGTCGAGCACGGTGCGTACCGCGTCGGGACTGAATCCGCCGATGTGGGGAGTGATAACGACGTTCGGATGCGCGCGCGCGTACTCCAAGAGGGGATGGCCGTTCACGTCAGGCTCGCCGCAGAGCACATCGACTCCGACGGCCCGCAGCTGATCGCGGCTGAGCGCTTTGATGATCGCGAGCTCGTCCGTGATCTCGCCACGCGAAGTATTGACGAGTATAGCGCCGGCCTTCATCAGGCCGATTTCTCTTTCGCCAAGCAATCCGCGCGTGCTTTCGTTGAGCGGCACATGGACGGAGACCACGTCTGACCCCGCCAGCACCCGATCGAGCGTGCAGCGCTCTACGCCCGCAGGCCACTGCAGGATATGGGGATCGTAGCCGAGGCGACGCATGCCGAACGCTTCCGCATAGCGCGCGACCCATTGACCGATGCGGCCGCAGCCGATAATTCCGAGCGTGCGGCCTCGGAGCATCATTCCCGGATGCCGATTCCTGTCCCAGACGCCCGCGAGTACGTCTTCGAACGCCGCGCGGACATTGCGGGCGCAAGCCATGATCAACAGCCAAGTCAGCTCGGCTGCCGGCGTGAGCTCGCGCAGCAACTCGGTTTCGCCGCGCAGGGTCAGCAGCGGTATGGCACGCTCATCCAAAGACGCCTTGTCCACATGGTCTGCACCCGTTGTCGCCGCAACGAAGGCTCGCAACCGCGAGGCAGAGGCGATCATGTCGGCGTTGAATCGCACCCGCATGTAGGCGTCGAGCACGAAGTCTGCATCGTGCAAATGACGACGCACCGCGACCTCCTCGTTGGCTGCGATCACTGCATATGCGCTGCCGAGTCGCTCGGCGACGAAGCCCTGCAGATCTGGCGGCCCGAGAAAGATGACCTTGCGCATCGTCATCAGGGAGCGGGGCTTACGCCAGCGCCATAGGCCAACATCTTCTGGATATACGGCCGCAACGCGACCAGCGCTTCGGCGAGGCGCCCGGAGATGTGGCCGTCCCCGTACATTGTTGACGCCGGATAGCGTCCGTGCGCCAGTTGCTCGCGGATTGCGGCCTGGATCGTGTGCTTGTCGACGCCGACGGGCCACACGTGCTCGTCGTGTTCGCGGCCATTCTGGCGATCCCCGATGAGGACGACCGGCGTTCCGAAATAGCCGGCGTCGCGAACAAAGCTGCTGGAGTTGCCGACAGCGCATGCAGTCGACGCCAGCACCTGCAGATACCGTTCGGGCGGGAGGTTGGTCAACAGTCGCAGCCACTTGGGGCGATATCGGTCGCGAAACTGCCGAACGTGCTTGCTGATGTGGTCGGCGCCTGCATCGATGTTTGGCCACAACATGACGGTCGGCTGGCTCGTCGCATGCAGCGCTTCGAGCAGCGCGTCAATCTGCCGCGTTTCATCGCCGAATTCAGTGGTGGTGGGGTGAAATACGGTCAGCAGGAACGGCTCGGACACATCGATAACCGCGCCGCTGCCGCCTGTATTGACTACCTCGGCGGTCAACCCGCGATCGAGGGTGCGCGCGATGTCGCTGCTGGGGCAGCCCACGCCGAGGATCGTCCGAGGATGCTCCCCCATCTTTACCAGGTACTCGGCGGAGCGTGCCGTCGCAGGAAAATGGTAGTGCGCGAATTTCGTGATCGCGTGACGCGTGCTCTCGTCTATGGAGCCGCTCACCTCTCCGCCCTGCAGGTGCAGGATACATCTGTTGGTGAAAGCCGCCGCGAGTGCAGCTGCGAGTGCCTCGTAGCGATCACCGATGATCAAGACGACGTCCGGGTCCAGCCGCTGGAATTCGCTGGCGAACTCGATTACTCCGAAACCGACCGACTTGGCCATCGTAATCGGCATCGAGCCTTCAAGTTCCATCAGCACCTGGCCGTCGACGGTGAAGCCGTCTTCGCGAACGATGTCGACGGCCCTTCCGAATCGCTCGAGGGGCATTGTGCCTGCGGCGACGACCTGCAGCTGCAACCGGGAATGGTCGTTAATGGCCCGCATCACGGGTTTCAGTCGCCCGTAGTTGGCACGGTCGACGAGGACTACGCAGACGCGTCTGCGCCGCACTGGCTCACTCGACATCGTCGGGGGTCATCTGCTGATCACGACTAAGCGATCGAACCAGCCGCCGGCCGACGAACTGAGGAAGCGCCGCTGGCGGCAGCCCAGTGCCTGGCTTCTTCAGCGCCAAATTACTCTCGGTCAATACCGTGCCTGCCTGAAGGTCGCTGGCAGCGACGATGCTCTTGCCGAAAATTGCCCGGAGGGGTTCCTTCTCTCGAGCCGTCTGGTCCTTATCCACAGGGTTGCCGAGCGCCGTAGTCACAAAACGCACACCCTCGGTGAGTTGCTTGAGCTCCTCGAAGGTGACGGAAGACGGTACATCAGGTCCGAACATCTCTCGGCTGAAGGCGACGTGTACTTCAATCACGCGCGCGCCGAGCGCCGCCGCGGCCAGACCGGCAAAGATGGTTCCGGAGTGGTCGGAGAGACCAACCGGGCATCCGTAACGCCCGCGCATTTCGGCCAGCAGGTTCAATCCGGTGTGCTCGGCGGTACACGGATACTCGGAGGTGCATTGCATGAGGATGAGTTCTCGGCCGGCCGCTTTGACCCGGGCCACTGCGTCGTCCAGCTCGCGCCACGAGCTCATGCCGCTGGACAGCAGCACCGGCAAGCCGGTAGCGATGATCGCATCGAGCAGGGGCAGATTCGTTACTTCGCCGGAAGCGACCTTCCACGCGGGAACGCCTATTCTGCCGAGTAGCTCGACGGCCCGGTGTGAAAACGGTGAGCTCAGGAACATCAGGCCGGCGCGGGTCGCGTGCTGCTTCAATCCAAGCCACTGCTCCTCCGTGAATTCCATGCGCCGCCAGTACTCGTAGCGTGTCGTATCTTGCGGGCTGAAATGCACGCGCCATGGCTCGGCGGCCGTGCTCTCTTCGGCAGCGAGATGGGTCTGGAACTTGATTGCGTCCGCGCCCGCTCGCGCCGCGGCGTCGATAAACGCGTGCGCCATTCCCAGGCTGCCGTCGTGCGATTGAGCCACCTCAGCGATCACAAGGCAGCGATCGTCGGTGAGCATGTTCGAGCCGTCGCCTCCTAAGCAAATGGTGGCGCCTGATTCGAGCGCCTACCAACTCCTTGCCGGCCGTCTCTCGGCGTGCGACCGATCCAGGCGACAATAAACGGCGCTATTAGACCACAGAAGCCGTATCCAACACATCCCCGCGGCCACCGCGGTTCGGCGCTACGCGAAGAGCGTCGGGGGCCGCACAGGCTATCGCGTAGCCGCGAAATTGGGCTAGAATTTCCGCTTGATCGGTGCCATGTGCCATCAAGCGACCAAATCGAACGGTTCCGTGCGCCTAGTGAGATGCACCCGAGAACCCGGCGATGCGACCCCGATCGCGACCGAGAGCTGATCAAAAAGCTCGGTCAGGATACCTACAAGCGCTTCTACGGGAATCTAATGAATACCGCATTACGTAATGGGTCGATCGGCGAAGGTCAACTCGCGCGCGCGCAGGCGGCGGGCGTTGACGTCGCACTGCTTGGTGAAAAGCTGGCCGAGATCGATGCTATACCCGACGCCGCCTGGCTAGAGAACCTGAGCGAGCGCAAGCGGCGCGAGCTCGAGTTTCGCGACCGCGATCGTACGCGCCCTGACGAAAGTTCCGCTCATTAGGCTGCTCGCGTGGATATTCACGTTCGAGCTGAAATCCAGCAAGCCACCAGCGTAGCGGCCGTGTGGCGGCGTGGTGAATGAACTCTCCCTAGGCAGAAGGTTGCAGTCAGTTGCTCAAGTTCGCCTTAGTCGGTTGCGGAAGGATTGCCAAGCGGCACGCGGAACTCTTGTCGCAGAACAAGATCCGCGGCGCCGGGCTGGTCGCGGTCTGTGACGTTACCGTCGACAAGGCACGCCGGCTGGGCGAGCAGTGCGGGGTACCCTGGTACTGCGACATGCACGAATTGGCGGAAAAGGAATCCATCGACGTCTTCGTCGTGCTCACTCCCAGCGGGCTGCACGCCGAGAGCGTCGTGGCGCTGGCGCCCTACAAGAAGCACATCGTGGTGGAGAAACCGCTCGCGCTCACGCTGGATGACGCCGACGAAATGATTCGACTCTGCGATCAGAACGGCATCAAGCTGTTCGTGGTGAAGCAGAACCGGTTCAACGTCCCTGTGCTGAAGCTGCGCGAAGCGCTCACCGCCGGCCGGTTTGGCCGGCTGGTGCTCGGAACCGTTCGCGTCAGATGGTGTCGCACGCAGGAGTACTATGATCAGGACCAGTGGCGCGGTACTTGGGCGCTGGATGGCGGTGTGCTGTCGAACCAGGCCAGTCACCACGTCGACCTGCTCGAATGGATGATGGGCCCGGTGGAGAGCGTGTTCGCCAAGGCGACCACGGCCCTAGTCAATATCGAGGCCGAGGATACCGCGGTGGTCGTTCTGCGTTTTCGCAGCGGCGCGCTCGGCATCATCGAGGCGACCACGGCGGCGAGGCCGACCGATATCGAGGGCTCGCTGTCGATGCTCGGGGAAGGTGGCGCCGTCGAGATCGGCGGTTTCGCGGTCAACGAAATGCGTCTTTGGAAGTTTTCGCGCAAGGAAACGGGCGATGACGAAGTATTCCAGAAGTATTCCGTCAACCCACCCAACGTGTACGGATTCGGCCATCAGGCGTACTACGAGCACGTCGTGGACTGCATCACGAGCGACACGCCACACCTGGTGGACGGCCTCGAAGGGCGCAAGAGCCTGGAGCTCATCTCGGCGATCTATGAATCAGTCGAAACGGGACGTGAAATCGATCTACGGTTCATTCCGAAGCGCTGCCGGCTCGGCATCCGCGCCGACAACAGGCGTCAATCGTGAAGCGTCGGGCGTGAGCGTTTCATTCGACAGGCAGGCGGCGTCGTGCCGGTGATCCAGGGCGCGCGCGTCTCCGATGCGGGAATGACCGACGTTGAGCTAGCCGAGGGCGTGCGCATCGTGCGTCCAGTCAATCTCTACGGTTGCCGGATCGGTGCGGATACCTTCATCGGGCCGTTCGTCGAAATCCAGCGCGGCGCCGTCGTCGGACGCCGCTGCAAGGTGCAGTCGCACTCGTTCATCTGCGATCTGGTAACGATCGGAGACGATTGTTTCATCGGGCACGGGGTGATGTTCGTGAACGATCTGTTCGCTGACGGCAAGCCGGCGGGTGGCGATTCCAAGAAATGGCGGGCAACGCGCGTAGGCAACAACGTCTCGATCGGTTCCAATGCCACGATACTGCCGGTGGTAATCGCCGATCGAGTGGTCGTGGGTGCCGGAGCCGTGGTCACCCGCAATCTGCTCGAACCGGGCACTTACGCCGGCAATCCCGCGCGCCTGCTGCGCAAGCTCGAAAAGCCCTAGCGATGCGCGTTCCATTCGCCGACCTGGTGGCGCAATACGTGGCGCATCAAGCCGAATTCGACGCTGCGATGAAACGGGTAATCGAGCGCGCCGCCTTCATCGGCGGGGAGTTCGTGAAGGTGTTCGAGGACAGCTATGCGCGGGCGAGCGGATCGAAGCACTGTGTCTGCGTCGCCAACGGCACGGATGCGATCTATATCGTGTTGCGGATGCTCGGCATCGGGCCAGGCGACGAGGTGATCGTCCCCGCGGTGAGCTGGATCGCGACCTCCGAAGCCGTGACCCAGACGGGCGCGCGCGTCGTGTTCGTCGACATCGATGAATTTCATGGTCTGGACGCGGCGGCCCTCGAGCGGGGGATCACCCCACGCACGCGCGCGGTCATTCCCGTGCACCTCTACGGGCAACCCGCGCAGATGGACCTCATCGGCGACATCTGCAAACGCCGGAGCCTGCATCTCATCGAGGATTGTGCGCAGGCGCATCTCGCCCGCTTCGATGGGCGCGCCGTAGGCACTTTCGGTGCCGCAGGCACGTACAGTTTTTATCCAGGCAAGAATCTCGGCGCGTATGGCGACGCGGGGGCGATCGTGTCGGACGACGTTCGAGCTCGCGACGCGCTGCCGGATGTTTGCAAATCACGGTGCGCTGGTGAAACACGAGCACCTCATCGAGGGTGTCAACAGTCGACTCGACGGAATGCAAGCCTCGCTCCTGTCCGCGAAGCTGCCACATCTCGGCGGATGGACGGAGCAACGTCAGGAGATCGCCGCAGAATACTCGCGATTGCTGCTGGGCGTACGCGGCATCAGGACTCCCGGGACGCGCGCGCGTGCAACACATGTCTATCATCTCTACGTCGTCGCGGCACAGGATCGCGATGCGTTGCGACGGCATCTGAGCGGCAAAGAGATCGACACGCAGATTCACTATCCGACGCCGCTGCCGCTGCTGCCTGCCTACGACTACCTCGGCGCCAAGCCGGAGGAGTTTCCGATCGCGAGCCGGTATGGGAAGGAGATTCTGTCTCTGCCCATCTATCCGGAGATGACCCGGCAGATGATCGAGTATGTCTGCGAGCAGATCGCAGCGTTCTATCGATAAACGTCCCTTCGATGAACGCAACGACCGCGATTATTCATTCGTGGATGGCGCTCGCTACGCCGCCATGGTGAGGGTGCGACCTTGCGCATCTGGCTGGTAACGACTGGCGAGCCGCTGCCTGTCGACGGCAGCCACGTGCGGCTGTTTCGCACAGGTCTGCTCGCCGAGGCGCTGGCGCAGCGCGGGCACGCCGTAACCTGGTGGACGGCCGCATTCAATCACTCGCAGAAGAAGCACCGGACCGGGGCAGATCGGTCCCACCAGGCAGCGGCCGGCTATGCATTGGAGCTGATCTGGTCGCCCGGATATCGCCGCGCAATCTCGCTGAGCCGAATCCTCGATCATCGCTACATGGGGCGGGCTTTCCAGCGGCGCATCGAAAGCGTCGGGGAGCGGCCGGACGTGATCGTGAGCTCCTGGCCGCTGATCGAGTTGTGCCGAGTCAGCGTCGATGCGGCCGAGCGCTGGGAAATTCCGGTCGTGCTCGACGTTCCGCGATCTCTGGCCGGATATTTTCGTCGACGTGGCGCCCAGGGGATTGCGAGGTCTGTCGCGGCTCCTATTGACGCCGATGTTTCGCCAAACGCGCCGCATCTTCGGTAAGGCGACCGCGGTGACCGGCATCAACGACGATTTCGTACGCTGGGGCATGGACCGTGGCCGGCTTTCGCCTGCACACGCGCTGCGATCCTTCGCGCTGGGCTATCCCAGACTCAGTTTGCGGCAGCCCGAACAGGTGGGCGCGCGCGAGTTCTGGGCGAGTATGGGCGTGGGTGTGCGTCCCGATCACTTCATCGTCTGTTTCTTCGGCGTGTTCGGGCGCACCCTGGATCTGGCCCCGGTGTTTGACGCAGCCCGCGCGCTCGCCGCCGAACCAGTGCAGTTCGTGCTCTGCGGAGTAGGCGATGAGTTATCGTACGTGCAGCGGCAATCGGCCGATCTTCCTAACGTAGTGCTGCCCGGTTGGATCGATGCCAGCCGGATTCACGCGCTGATGAGCATCGCGAGCGTCGGGCTCGCGCCTTACCGCAATACGCCGGATTTCCAGGCTTCGATTCCCAACAAAGCCGTCGAATCATGGCCGGCGGGCTGCCGGTCCTGACCTGTCTGCAAGGGCGGCTCGGCACCTTGGTGGCCGAGCGCGACTGCGGCATGCGCTACCGTCCGGGCGACGGCGGGTCACTTGCCGAGGCGATCCGGACGCTGCGTGCGAATCTGCCGCGCCTGCAGCAAATGGCGCGAAACGCTGGTGAAATCTTCGAAGAACGCTTCGAGGCGCAGCGGGTGTATCAGGCTTACGCTGACTCGATCGAAAAGCTGGTCCACGACTTCACGACGGAGTTCACGCTGACGGCGGCTGACAGCATCCCGACGCAGCCCGGCGCCCGCGGGGCTATGCGCCGCTCGCGCGAGTAGCTAAACTTCGCTAGTTTTGTCTTGGCAAGGATGAGGTTCTGGAAGGATCGTGGCAGCCGAATTCGCCGAGGTTACCGAGCTTGCCGGGACCGAGATCAGCACAGAACAACTCGACCGCATGGCCCACCGGTACCACTGGGCGCTGCAGTACTGTCGCGACAAGGACATCGTCGAGGCCGGCTGCGGCTCGGGCCAGGGACTTGGCATTCTGGGCAGCGTCGCGCGGACTCTCGAGGGCGGAGACTACTCGAGCCGGATTCTGAGCATTCCGCAAGCTCACTACGGTGAGCGCGTGAAACTATCGGTATTCGACGCGCAGCGGCTGCCTTTTGCGAATGCCTCGAAGGACGTTGTAATTCTCTTCGAGGCGATCTACTACGTTCCCGATGCAGCGGGCTTTGCGCGCGAGTGTCGCCGGGTGCTGCGGCCGGGAGGGCGGGTGCTCATCGCTACGGCCAACAAGGATCTCGCCGACTTCAATCCAAGCCCGTTGAGCCATCGCTACTACGGAGCCGTGGAGCTGGCTGAGCTGTTTCACGGCACGGGTTTCGACGTTCGAGCTGTTCGGGTATCTGCCAGTCGGCGCGGTGTCTTTGCGGCAAAGGGTGTTGCAGCCTGTGAAGAGGCTCGCCGTTGCGCTCGGTATTATGCCGAAGACGATGCACGGCAAACGCCTGCTCAAGCGATTCGTGTTGGCAAGCTGGTCCGATGCCGGCGGAACTTCCGGCGAACGAGGGCGAGCCGGCGCGGCCGGTTGTGCTGTCGCAGCAGGAGCCCGACCGCGTCCACAAGGTTTTGTACTGCTGCGCGACCCTACGCGCCTGAACGCTGCGCAACGTTGAACTGAGGAGGGTCCTGATCCCATGCTGACTCGACGACAGATTCCATTCTTCAACTATCCGGCGCTGTTCGCCGGGCAAGAGCAAGAGTTGATGGCGATGTTGCGCGACGTCCTGGGCCGCGGGGCGTACATCCTGCAGCGGGACCTTGTGGAGTTCGAGAGTGCTCTGCGCACCTACCTGGGAGTCAAGCATGCCCTGGGCGTTGCTGACGGCACGAATGCGCTCAATCTTGCCCTGCTCGCGAACGGTGTCGGTCCCGGCGACGAGGTCATCGTCCCTGCACACACCTATATCGCGAGTGCCGCGTCGATCCATTTCGCGGGCGCGACGCCCGTGCTGTGCGAATGCGGACCCGACCACATGATCGATGTGAGCTCCGCCGAATGTGCGATCACGGAGCGGACCAAGGCGATCATGCCAGTGCAGCTCAACGGGCGCACGGCCGATATGGATGCGCTGATGCGTCTGGCAACGTCCCGCAACCTCGCCGTGGTCGAGGACGCCGCGCAAGCGCTCGGATCTAGGTTCCGCGGCCGCTTCGCCGGCACGTTCGGCGCCGCCGGCACGTTCAGCTTCTATCCGGCCAAAGTGCTCGGCTGTTTTGGTGATGGAGGGGCGGTCGTCACAAACGATGATGCGATCGCGCAGCGCCTCGCGTTGCTGCGTGATCATGGACGCAATTCCGAAGGTGAAGTCGTCGCATGGGGCACTAATTCCCGGCTGGACAACGTGCAGGCCGCGGTCCTCGGATTCAAGCTCAAGAGCTTCGACCGGGATCTCAGCGGCGGCGCGCGATTCGCGGCGCTACGATGCGGGGCTGCGTGACCTGAAGACCCTGCAGCTCCCGCCGGCACCGGACAGCGATCCGCGGCATCACGACATTTTCCAGAACTACGAGATCGAAGCGGAGCGCCGCGACCAGCTCAAGGCGTTCTTGACGAGCAGGGTGTCCGCACCATCGTGCAGTTCGGCGGTAAGGCGGTGCATCAGTTCAGCGGCCTCGGCTTCGACGGCGTCAGCTGCCGGTCACCGAGCGGATGTACACGCGCTTTCTCCTCCTGCCCATGAACACGATGTGCGCGGGTCTGTCCTCGATTGCGAGGACGTCTATCTGGATCGAGCCTACGTCTATCAATCCGCGGATTGGCCAGCGGCAACGCCTTATTATTTCGAGTCCACGGGCAATAGCGAGACCATCTATTTCAAGGATACGGGCACGGTGGGAAGTCCAGATACAACTCCGGACAACATCGCAAACAACGTCCATCCCGGCGGCGGCTACAATCGTCAGCGCGGCGTGTCCGTCGGCTCTCAGTCGATGGGCATATCTATACAACGGGCGACCTGGCATTGCCGGTCTTCGATATTCCATCTTTCATCATCAATGTTCTGAGTGGCCCCTAGATGGCTATAACTTGCCCGTTCTGTAGTACCGAATTGATTCTATTGCCCCAAGTTCAGCGTCCGGATTGGTATACGTGCCCGAATCCAGAATGCGCATGTCCGGATAACGGCATGAGCCTTTATGGTCGAGCGCGAAATCTCAAATGGATTGAATGGAAGCGTAAGCAACTTGAAGACAAGTGAAGCAGCCGCATCCTGCGGTATTCAAGACAGCATGCAAAGCAATTCTCAAGCTGCCATACGGCCTAGTTAACGGATTATTTAAGACACCAACAAAAAAAAGGAAAAGCAAACATGCAATTCACTGCCAAATGGAAAGGTCAGCCACCTGCTGCGCAGAACAAGCAAGTGCTCTTCAATGACTGCGACACGAATCAGCCGACTCTCGATGGGCCGACGACGCTCAATCTCACCGTAAGTCAGCCTCGGATCGCGCACTTTGTAGCGCCGGATATCGTGCGCGTGGGCGTAAACCAAACCGGACTGGCGGTTGGAACCTATACCGGAACGGTTGACATCAAAATCCCAGACGCGGAAACCTGCGAAGTGGGAAGGGTACTGCAGGAATCGGTGGAAATGATAGTCAAGAAGGGGCAAGTCAAATTCCAGTAACGTGAGGTACCCATATCCGAACTTTGGGAGCCATATCCAGTCTTTGGTAACATCCGCCATACAAGACCATATCGAAACCATATCCACCCATGAAGTTTAATTCGCTGCTCCTCCGGCCCCCTGTTAGATACAACGCCTCCGTCCGCACCGTCCAACCTGAAGATGGCAACGACCATATCTATGTCGCGTATTGATCTGTCTTGGACGATCAGCACAGATAATGTCGGCGTTTATGGATATCGACTGGAGCGAATGCAGGGATCGGGTGGATTTGCGCAAATTGCCCAGATAGGCCCTACTGGAGATTCCTATACAGGACTGAATCCTTCAACTTCCTACAGCTATAGAGTTCGCGCGATTGATACGTCGGGGAATCTCTCGGACGATACCGACGGCTACCGCTATCACTCAAGCTCCCAGCCTGGATACAAACTCCTCCATCAGTGCCATCTAATCTGGCGGCTACCGTTGTTTCATCATCTCGAATTGATCTCGCGTGGACGGCCTCAAACGATGATGTTGCACTATCGGGTTACCTATTAGAGCGTTGTCAAGGCGTGGGATGCAGCGGATTTGTCCAGATCAATACGTCTTCAGTGCCAAGTTATTCCAATACTGGGCTAACGCCATCAAGCTCCTATAGCTATCGTGTACGAGCTATTGACGTGGCAGGCAATGTCTCTGCCTATAGCTCTACCGTCAGTGCCGTTACTCAGCCCGTGGCCGCAGATACAACGCCGCCGTCAATTCCACAATAACTTGAATGGCATCGGCCATATCTTCATCTCAAATCAATCTGACATGGAGTGCATCCACGGATAATGTCTCTGTTTCTGGATATCGTGTCGAGCGATGTTCAGGTGCGGATGTAGCAATTTTGTTCAGATCGCATCACCACAACGTCACCAACTATGCCGATGGCGGAACTGAGCGCATCGACGCTCTATCTCTATCGTGTCCGCGGCATCGACACATCAGGTAATTTATCTGCATACAGTTCTATCGTTGGCGCCACTACGTTGAGTGCTGCGCCTCCATTATCACCTACAACTTCCGCCTACTGGATTATGTCGGTTATGGGTCGAAGACGAAACGGCACCTACTACGCCAAAAAGGGCAGAAGTCGGGCCGGCGCTTCTCTGCCTAGTGGTGGTTTGGTTTTGACAGGGCCGTTTGGTTCTCAGTCGGTCCACAGTGATTTCGAGTCGGATCAGGTGATGGACAACATCATCATGTGGAAGCGGACGGGAATCGCCAATTATCTTAGTCGCGCAACGGTCTGGGGAAATTACTACAAGGCACACTTCATCGCGGATCTCAGACACGTTTTGTGTCACGATCTCGAGCCAGAAGCCCTGTTCGTGGAGCGCGCGGATCGTCCACAGCACCCGCTCGAGGGTCCCTCCCAGCTCGCGATAGTGACGGTCGCGGAAGCTCTTGAGATCGACCTTGTAGAGCGACACCCAGGGCCGGATGTAGTCGAGCACCTCCGGCGTGCCGTTACCGTTGGAGACGTACGAGCACAGCAGGCCGCGCGCCTTCGCCTCGCGAAACACCGCGACGGCCCATTCGCTCGTGATCAGCGGCTCGTTGTAGGTCGAGGTCACGATTCGCGCGCCAGCGTCGAGCGCGGCACTCACGATCTCGACGGGGCTCACCTCGCGCGGTGGTGCGCTCGCGTCCGGGTCACGTAGCGCCTGCGACGTGACCCAGTTCTGGCAATAGCCGCAGTGATAGTCGCAGCCCAGCATCCCGAAGGAGAGCGCCTTGGCACCTGGTAGCGCGTGAAAGAACGGCTTCTTCTCGACGGGATCGAGCTGCAGGCCCGCCGCGTAGCCCCAGGGCACGCGCAGTGTCCCGGCTGCGTTGAAGCGTACCCGGCAGATGCCCTCGCGGCTGGGTGGGATCAGGCAACGGTGGCCGCAGGCGAAGCAGCGCACGCGAGCCTCGGGCAGCCTCTCGTAGAGCTCGCCCTCGCGTGTCAGGCGCGCGAGACGTTCGCCGAGCGACGGGGCGGTCGCGGCCACGCTTCCTCCTCTGCCTCGATTGTACGTCCCGCCTTGACAGGGGACGCAGTTGGCGCAACACTCTCCATGCAGCGAAACAAAAGCGAAACTAGTGATTCACCCCGGCGTGCCGGCCCCGAACCTTGCACCGCTGCTTGGGCGCGACACGCTCAAGCGCCGCGGCGACGCCACGTATCGGGCCTTGACGACCCGCTCGCTGCTGAACCGTTGCAACTCGCGGAGCATGCCCTTCGAGTGGACGGTGAACCCGTATCGGGGTTGCACCATGGGCTGCCGCTACTGCTACGCAGCCTACACCCACGAGTACCTGGGCTCGAGTGTCGCCGAGGACTTTCACGCCTCGATCTACGTCAAGCGCGACGCGCCGGGCGAAACAAACCGCCGGCTGGCGAGCGCCATCCGCCGCGGCGAGCGCATCGCCCTGGGCACCGCGACGGATCCGTACCAGCCCGGCGAGGCCCAGGAGGGCGTGACGCGGCGCTTCCTCGAGCTCGTGGCCCAGCACCGCGGCGTCCGCCTTGGCATCACGACCAAGGGCGCAGTCATCCTTCGGGACATCGATCTGCTCCGGCGCATCCACGAGCGTGGCCGGCTCTCGATCCACGTCTCGCTCATCTCGCTCGACACCGCGCTGCTGCGCCGGCTCGAGCCCTGGGCTCCCCCGCCCACGGTGCGGCTCGAGGTACTGCGCCGGCTCGCCGCTGCGGGCCTCGATGCCGGGCTCTCCGTTTCGCCCGTGCTGCCCGCGCTCACAGACAGTGAGGCCGATCTCGACGCGCTGCTCTCTCGCGGCGCTGATGTCGGGGTCCGCCGGCTCTCCTCGACGCTCCTGTTCCTGCGCTCGCCGACGCGGGAGAAATACTTCCGCTGGCTCGAGGCCGAGTTCCCGCGTTACCTCGAGGCCTATCGCCACGCCTACGAAGGCCGCGTCTATCTCGGCGGTTCCTATCGCGCGCGGATTCGCGGCCTGATCGAACGCCTGCGCCAGCGGCACGGCTTCGATTGCATCCCGGAAGGCGAGGGCGCCTCGGCCCGCTTCGCCGTGCCCCCGACCCAGCTGGCGCTCTGGAGTTCGACCAGCACTTGACAGATTCCAGATTTAGACGTAGTGTAAATGGCGTGAAGGACGTGGTGAGGCAGCTTCGAGAGCACGGCATCCAGCCCTCGGCCCAGCGGGTTGCGGTCGCCCATTACATCCTGGACACCGAGGATCACCCCTCGGCCGACCAGGTCTTTGCGCGGGTCCGGAAGGGTTTCCCGATGCTCTCCAGGGCCACCGTGTACAACACGCTCAACCTGTTCGTGAAGAAGGGCTTGCTGCGTGAGTTCATCCTCGCCGCGGGGCGCATCGTGTTCGACCCCAAGACGGAGCGCCATCACCACTTCATCGATGAGGGCTCCGGCCGGATCCATGACGTGGCGTGGGAGTCGGTGCAGGTGAGCAAGGTCGAGAGTCTGCCGGGGTTCGACGTCCGCGAGTACCAGGTCGTGATGCGGGGCCGCAAGGCCAGGAAGGCCTGAGCGCCTTGATCGCCGTCTAAGGAGAACCATGACCATGTACAAGAGCCCGACGCCGTTGTCCGAAAAAGTCCGAGAGCGTATCGCCGACGGTCTCAACGACCGCCTCGCCGATGGCCTCGACCTGCACAGCCAGATCAAGGTCGCCCACTGGAACATCAAGGGCCCGCACTTCGCGGCGCTGCACCCGCTGTTCGAGACGTTCGCGGTGAGCCTCGGCAATCACAACGACGCCATCGCCGAGCGCGCTGTCACGCTGGGCGCGCTCGCCCACGGTACCGCGCGCCACGTTGCGGAGCACTCCTCGCTCCCCGAGTACCCGCCGAACACCGTCAGGGACCTCGAGCACGTGAAGCTCCTGGCAGAGCGGATCGAGAAGTATCTCGACGGTTTGCGAGAGACCCGCGATGTGGGCGAAGCGGAGGACGACGTCGACACCGTGGACCTGCTCACCGGCGTCATCACCGAGTTCGAGAAGCACGTCTGGTTCCTGCGGGCCAGCCTGGCGTGATTCGCATAGACCGACGCGGCCGCATCGGCATCCTCACGCTCGACAAGCCGCGCGGCAACGCGATCGATCCGCCGCTGGTCGAGGCGCTGATCGATGCAGCGCGGGAGCTGCGCGACGACAGCGAGGTCCGGGGCGTGCTGCTCGCCTCGGCCCACCCGAAGCTGTTCTCGCCGGGCCTCGACCTCGTCAGCCTGGTCGAGTTCGACCGCCCGGCGATGGAGCGCTTCATGCTGCGCTTCGCCGAGATGAGTTGGGCGCTTTACGCGCTGCCGAAACCCCTGGTTGCTGCCGTTTCCGGCCACGCGATCGCCGGCGGCTGCATCCTGGCCCTCACGGCCGACTGGCGCCTGCTGGCCCGGGGCGCGCAGATCGGTTTGAACGAGGTGAAGGTTGGCGTGCCCCTGCCGTGGTCTGTGGCGGTTCTCCTGAAGGCGAGCGTGCCGCCCCAGGCCTTGTCGCGTGTCGCCCTGCTCGGCCGCAACTTCGCGGACGAGGAGGCCCTCGCCGCGGGCCTCGCCGACGAACTAGCCCCCGACGACGGCCTCCGCGCGGCGTCCCTCGCGCGGCTCGAAGAGTTCGCGGAGAAAGACCCCGCAGCCTTCGCGGGGATCAAGAGCTACCTGCGCGAGGCGACCCTGGCGAGCATGCGCGCCGAGGAGGCGGCGCGACTCGGCGTATGGCTCGACGCTTGGTTTTCCGAGCCGACCCAGGCGCGCATCCGTGCGACCGTCTCGGCTTTCACCAAGAAGTAGCGCTTTCCAGTAGGCGCCGGCCGAGTCCCGGACAGTTGGCGGAGGCAGCTCAGCTTCATGGCCTACGCGTTCCGCTGGCGGATCAGATCCTCGACGCGGTCGGCGGCGAGCAGCGCCTTGACGTTCTCCGCGCTGACGTCCGCCACGATGATCTGGCCGACCTCGTCGTGGACGTCGCTGAACAGGCCGTGGGCCTTCATCTTCTGCGCCTGGTAGCGGTTGTCCTCGGTCGGGCTGACGTAGTGGACCGACGACGCCTTGTAGCGGTGGATCAGGAACAGGTGGATCAGCGTCATCAGCCGCTTCTTGCGCAGCGCGGTGTCGAAGGTGTTCTGGTCGCGGACCGACAGGATGTTGCGGCCGCGCCGGTCCACGATGGTGGCGAAGATCACGTTGGCCACCTTCTCGCCGCCGCCGGGCGTGATGCTCAGCTCCAGCAGCTCGGAGCCCGCCGTGTGCGGGCGCAGCGATCACGCGCAGCCCGAACGGGAGCTGTGGTGCTTGGTCCAGATCGCCAGCCACTCCTCGAGCAGCTTGGTCGGCACCTCCGTCTGCACCAGGTGCTGGTGCTGGGTCGAGCCCTTGCCCATCGCCTTGGTGGCCGCGGTGCCGCCCGAGGACGCCATCAGCGCGGCGTCGCCGCGCGGGCCGCCCACCAGCGTCTGCGGCGTCCGGTAGGGCGAGTCGACCAGCCGGAACTTGCGCTGCAGCCGCGCCAGCGCCAGCATCCCGTCCTGCCGCAGCGCCGTGGCGAACTCCTCGGCCGCCAGGCCGTCGATCTGGTGCCCGCCGTAGGTGATGAAGTTGAAGACGAAGCCGAGCTTGCCCAGCTCCTCCGGGAAGCGCCGCATCTCCTCGTCGCTCATGCCGGTGGTGTCCCAGTTGAACGAGGGCGACAGGTTGTAGGCGAGCATCTTGCCCGGGAACTCGGCGTGGATCGCCTCGGCGAAGCGCTTGGCGTCCGCCAGGTCCGCCGTCTTGGTCTCCATCCACAGCAGGTCGGCGAAGGGCGCGGCGGCCAGCGACTTCGCGATCGCGTACTCGATGCCCGCCCTGGACCTGGTAGTAGCCCTCCGGCGTCTTCGGCGACCTCGCAGTCCCAGATGATGTTGATGCCCATCGCCTTGGCCCGCGTCGCGCGCGGCGTGGAACGAGGTGCGGTTGGCGAAGGCCAGCCACTCGTCGGCGCTCATGTCGAAGCGCTCGCCTTCGTTGCCGCGGAACGCGATCACGTCGGCCACCGCCTGCGGGTAGGTCTTGAGCGTGGCCTCGGCCTGCCACGCCTCGAGGTAGCGCGTCTCGATCTTGTCGAGCAGCGCCTCGACGGTCGGCGCCATCCGCCGGCTTGAAGGCCGTCGACATCGTCCTCGATGCACGCGCATCACGCCCACCCGCGCGAGCCAGGCGTTGGCCTCGGCGTACTCGGCCGTCCGAGACCTTGAACAGCAGGTGCCCGCGCACGTCGTCGATGCCCAGCTCGCGCAGCTTGCTTGCAGGATGGCCAGGTAGCCGACCTTGTACGTCGGCAGCTCGACGTTGGTGGCGCCCAGGATGAACGGCTGGTCGCGCTCGTCGCCGCGCCCCTCCAGGAACGTGGCCGACTTCGGCGTCGGTGCGCGCCACGATGATGCCGGGCACGCTCATGACGTCGAGCTGGAAGCGCGCGGCGTTCAGGCGCTTGATCTGCTCGTCCTCGGCGCACCAGCACCTTGCCGCCCTGGTGCCCGCACTTCTTGGCGCCCGGCTTCTGGTCTTCGATGTGGTAGCCGGGCACGCCCGACCTCGACGAAGCGCCGGATCAGGTTGCGCACGTGGGCGTCGCCGCCGTGGCCGGTGTCGGCGTCGGCGATGATGAAGGGCCGGAAGTCGACCTCGGGCGTGGCGGCGCGCTGCGCCTCGCTCATGCGCGAGCGCGCGAAGCGCTGGTTGCGGTCGGCCGTGAGCAGGGCGCGCACGATCGGCGCCGCCTCGTCCGGCACCTGGCTCAGCGGATAGCTCGCCAGGTCGGGCCCCGGATCCTCGGTGACCGAGCCCTTGGCCGAGGTCGCCCAGCCGCCGAGGTAGATGCCCTCGATCCCCGCCCGCTTCAGGGCCACGGCCTGGCCCGGGCGAGTAGGGGCCGAAGGTGGTGATCTGCTTGCGCTGCGCGAACAGCTCCTGCAGCCGGGCGTAGAACTGCTCGGCCGCCATCCGGGCCACGGTGTAGTCGGCCTGGATCGTGCCCCGCTGCTCGACCACCTGGCGCGCGGAGTACAGCCGCGTGATGCCCTCGAAACGCGGGCTGCGCGAACCAGCTCGCGGTCTCGGCGACTTCCGACTCGAACGACTTCATGGCTCGCTCCTCCTTGGACGGGGTTCCGGCGCCGTCGAAGTCCAGGTTCGCGGTGATGCGCGTGCCCGTCCGTGCGCGAACTGCATGCATGTACTGCGTCGATCCGCCGCCGCGCCATGGACCAGGTCGTGGTTGTTCGAGGTTGAGGTTGAGCAGATCGATGTACCAGGGCGGCTTGAGCGCGGTTCGCTGACGTAGGTCCGCACGATCTCGCGGGCGATCGGCAGCGTCGTCGTCTTGGAGTCGTCGTGCACGTCGCGGTTGCCCGCGGCCAGCAGCTTCGCGTACTCCTCGTCGAGCAGCCGCGCGAACAGCTGCGGCGTGAACGAGTCGCCCTTCGCGACCCCGGTCGCGGCGTCGCCCTCGGTGAACGGCGCCGCCTTGTGCAGCCACTCCCAGAGGATGCTCAGGCGGATCTCGCCGGTCGCCATGTCCTCCATCAGGTACAGGACGTCGTCGTTGCCGAAGAAATCGGCCGGCTTCAGCGCCGCCGCCTGGAAGCCCTGGCCGAACGCGTTGCCGTACTGCAGGGCCACGCTCAGCAGATCGCGCGCGCCCCGCACGGTGCGCGGCGCGGGCTCCAGCAGCATCAGGCCGTGCGGCGTCGGCGGCGGTGTAGGTCGAGGCGCGGGAAAGCGCCGGCCGAGCTGGTTGTCCTGCCCGGCCCTCTCCCACACCGGCCGCACGATGTGCACCATCTTCCAGTGCGCGACCCACTTGCCGCTGGCGCCCTCGCGCTGCTCGCGCTCGGCGCCGGCGACCGCGCGCTTCATCCCGCTCGTCGACGCCGCGCTCCGAGCCCACCGGGATGTTGGGCTCCATGCCGCCCTGCCACAGCGCGCAGTTGCCCGCGGCGATCGGGCGTGTTGACGGCGCGCCGCACGCGGTCCTCGTAGTTGCGCATGTAGCCGTAGGTCATCGTGATCGCGTCGATGTTCGGATTGACGAACTGCGCGTCCCAGGCCATCGCGTCGGAGACGCTGTTGATGTAGTCCCAGCGGCCGGTGTTGAAGCCGACGAAGTGCCGCCCGAGCGCGGCGCGGATCTCCATCAACTGGAAGCAGGCCTCGATCTGCTCGACCAGCACGTAGACCTTGATCGTGCCCACGGGCAAGCGCCAGATGCGCCTCGAGCGCCGACAGCATGCGGTTCCACAGCGCCGCCTCCTCGGCGGTCTGGATCTTCGGCAGGTAGAGCACGAGCGGCGCGCCGCGTCTGCCGCAGGCGGCGCTGGTTGTTGACCACGTAGAGGGCCAGGTCGACGATCGACGCCGAGAAGCCCGTCGCCGTCGGCGTGCCGCACGTGCCGATCGTCGAGGTGGAGCCCGCGCGCGCGGAAAGATCCGGTGGTGAAGTCGAGCTGCGCGCGCCAGTCGGCGATGATCTCGCGGCCGAAGAAGCCCCGCGCCCACGCGTTCATCTCCGCCGCCACCTGCTCCGCGACCTTCAGGAACAGCGGGTCGCGGTCGATGCGCGAGCTTCAGGTTGCGCTGGTTGTCGAGCGACATCGTGGAGATCTGGCCGAGCGCGTCCTCGCCGTCGAACATCCAGCCGTCGGCGCCGGAGAGCAGCGCGTAGGCCACGTTGCGAATGCCCTGCTCGACGCGGCGCGTTCGGCCTGGCGTCGCGGGCCCCGTGCCCTGGATCCACTGCCGGCGCAGGTCGGCCGGGATCTCGCTGCCCGTGAACCGGCCCTCGCGCGCGTCCTCGCACCCCGATGTCGGTGCCCGGGATGGTCGCTGCGGGGTCGAGGAAACCGATGCCGCTGGCGGTCACGCGCCCGCCTCGCGCGGCGCTCGAGGCGGGCCGCCATCAGCGCCACGCGCTGCGCATCGAAGCGGGCCAGAGCGGCGAGCGCAGCCAGCGCATCCGGGGTGAGCACGTCCGGATAGCGGCGCTCGAGATCGCCACGGACCTGGAGCGTGTCGGTGCCGTGCTCAGCGTCGATCATCAGGGGCCCCCGCGAGGCCGGAGTCTAGCATCGCCCTGAATTGCAGGCAGCGGAGAATCCGCCTCCCGAGGTCCCTGTCTCACCGCGCTCGCCTCCTTCGCCACCACCACAACCCGAAGGCGACGACCACGACCGCGGCGCAGAGCCCGAGGACACGGTTCGCGTCCCCGACCAGGGCCTTCACGGCCGGCCAGTTGCTGCCCAGCATCGAGCCCGCCGCCACCAGGAACGCGTACCAGATCGCCGAGGCGCTGGCCGCGGGCAGCAGCGCCCTCGCGGGCGAAAGGCCGAAAGCGCCCGCAAAGGGCAGCACGGCCGCGCGCACGCCGGGAAGAAAGCGCGTCAGGAAGATGCCGAGCGCGCCGTGCCGCCGCACGGCCTCCTGCATCGTCGCGATGTCGTCCTCGGGCATCAGCCGCCGTCCCCAGCCCTCGCGAAAGAAGCCGGGCCCGTGGGAGCGCGCGAAAAAGTAGATCCACGCGGCCGACGCCGTGTTCGCGAGCCAGCACATCACCCCGAGCAGTGGCGCCGAGATCTCGCCGCGCTGCGCGAGAAAGGCGCCCAGCGCCACGGCCACGTCCGCGGGCACCGGAGGGAACACGTTCTCCACGGCCGACAGCAGCATCAGCACGAGGTAGGTCGGCAGCGTGGGCAGCGAAGCGAGGGCGTCGACGATCCGGTCAGCCAAGGCCCAGCGCCTTGTGGATCAGATGCACGACGAGGCTACTCCGTCGATTCGGGGAGCACGGGCACGTTGAAGCGGTAACGCGTTCCGCCCGCGTTGAGTGTGATCTCGGTCGTCTTCTTCGCCGTGAGCTGGTCGCGGGTCATGCCAGAGCGGTCCGTCGTCAGGATGCGGCCGGCGGAGTAGAGCGACCCCGCGTCCGAGCTGAGACGCACTTCGACACCGGCGAAGGCCGCTCCACCGCGACGGGTGGTACGCACCAGGATCTGTACGACACCCCCGGCCGGCGGCAGGTGCGACGGTTCCGCCCAGGCCGAGACGATCACTTCCTCGGGGGCCTTGGTCACGGCGAGCGGGTCCTTCTCGGGGGCCTTGGTCTCGGTGAGCGGGTCCTTGGCGTCAGTGTCGGGTGTCGGCACGCCGGCAATCTCGGGGGGACGGACCGGGGCGCTGCGACACGCCCAGACGAGTACTCCAGACAGGGTGACGGCGAGAAGGCGCTTCAACAACCGAAGCGTATCCTACAACGGCCCGTGGCTCCGCCAGGGGTTCGGGCCGCGTCGCCAGGGCGGCTATACTCTCCGACCGTCATTGCTCGTGAACTTCCAAGGAGTTGAATGAAGCGATCGCCGCTGTTGCTCCTGGCCACCAGCCTGCTCGTCTCGCCCGCCCCTGCCCGCGCGGACAAGGACCTCGTCTACGCCATCGTCCGCGCCCGAATCGCCCCGGTTTCGGGCCCGGTACGGGAGCAGGCCACGATCGTGCTGCGCAACGGCGTCATCGAGACCCTCGGCGAAGGCGTGTCAGCGCCCGCCGATGCGCGCGCCATCGACGGCTCCGGCCTGACCCTCACTCCCGGACTGATCGACGGCTTCGGTGAGCTCGGCCTGCCGAAGCCGAAGCGTGAGGGGAAGAGTTCTTGGCCCGCCCGCCGAGACCTGACGCCGGCGGCGCTCGCACTCGAGAGTCTCGATCCGGGCACGGCCCTCGCGGCGCGCGACAGCGGCATCACGACAGCACTCGTGATCAGTGGCGAGGGCGTACTGCCGGGCCGCAGCAGCATCGTCAACCTGTCCGGCGAGAAGGCCGAAGGCATGGCGCTGGTCGAGCCGGCGGCGATGCACCTGCACATGGCGACGCTCTCCGACGCTTACCCCGACTCGCTCATGGGAACCATGGCGCTCGCAAGACAGTCGCTGGCGAATGCGATCCACTATCGCGACGAGTGGGCTGCCTACACGGCTGCTCCCCTGGGCAAGAAGCGACCGCACTACGACTCGGGCCTCGAAGCTTGGAAGGATGTGGTCACGGGCCGGCTCCCGCTCGTCGTGACGGCCTCGCGCGAGAACGACGTCCGCCGCGCGCTCGCGCTCGCTGACGAATTCAAGGTCCGCGTGCTGGTGGCCGGCGCGCCGCAGGCGGCGCGCGTTGCAGAGCTGATCAAGGCGAAGAAGCTGCCGCTGCTCGTGAGTGTCGACTTCGACCCGCCGAGCGCGGCCGAGCTCAGCGGCGGCGACGACGAGGAACGGGAGCGCCAGACGATCGACGAGGCCGAGCGCAATCCGGCGGCGCTCGCGCAAGCGGGCGTCGCGTTCGGATTCGCGTCCGGCGGCGGCGCCGACTACGTCGGCGGCATCCGCAAGGCGATCGAGCGCGGCCTCCCCCGTGAAACGGCCCTCAGAGCCGCGACACTAGGCGTGGCCGAGGCGCTCGGGATCGCCGACCGTCTCGGCAGCCTCGAGCGCGGCAAGATCGCGAACGTCGTCGCCTGGTCCGGCGATCCGCTGACGAAGGAAGCCACCGTCAAGATGGTGTTCGTCGATGGCCGGCTCTACGAGCCTCCCCGAGGACAAGAAGGCCGCCCGGAAGAAGGAGGACGCGGGCAAGGCCGACGCCGAGGCCAAGAGCGAGCAGAAGAAGCTCTCGCCCTGGACGCCGCCCGTTCCGCCGACCGCCCCGGCCGGCGTCGTTGCCATCGTCGGCGGCATGATCCTGACGGTTTCTCCGCAAGGCACGATCGAGAAGGGCACGCTCTTGATCGAGCACGGCAAGATCACGGCACTGGGCGCCGACGTGAAGGCTCCGGCCGGAGCGCAGGTAATCGACGCCGCCGGGCGCTACGTGATGCCCGGCATCATCGACGCCCACTCGCACACGGCCATCGAGGACAACGTGAACGAGTGCTCGAACTCGGTCACGGCCGAGGTCCGCATCGCGGACGTCATCGACCAGTACGATCCCGACATCTACCGACAACTGGCGGGCGGGGTCACTGCGCTGAACGTGCTGCATGGGTCGTGCAACACGATCGGCGGGCAGAACGCCGTGATCAAGCTGCGCTATGGGATGCCGCCCGACAAGCTGCTCTTCGAGGGCGCGCCGCGCGGCATCAAGTTCGCCCTGGGTGAGAACCCGAAGCGCTCGAACTACCGCACTCCGGGCGAAGACCGCTATCCCGGCACGCGCATGGGCGTCGAGGCGACCCTGCGCGACGCCTTTTTGTCCGCACGCGCCTACCAGCGTGAGTGGGCCGAGTACGACGCCAAGCTGAAGGCCGGCGGGGCGAATGCCGAGAAGCCTGTCGCTCCGCGCCGCGACCTGCAGTTCGAGACCCTGGTCGGGATCCTCGACGGCAAGGTCCTCGTCCACTCCCACTGCTATCGCGCCGACGAGATCCTGATGCTGATGCGCGTCGCCGACGAGTTCGGCTTCAAGGTGCGCACCTTCCAACACGGCCTCGAGGGCTACAAGGTCGCGAGCGAGATCGCCAAGCACGGCGCCGGGCTCTCCACCTTCATCGACTGGTGGGGCTACAAGCTCGAGGCCTACGACGCGACGGCCTACAACCCGGCGATCCTCACCGCACACGGTGTCGCGGTCTCGCTCAACTCCGACTCGGCGGAGCTGGCGCGCCGGCTCTACTGGGATGCGGCGAAGGCCGTGAAGTACGGCGGCGTCAGCGAGAGCGAGGCGCTGAAAATGATCACGCTCAATCCCGCCTGGCAGCTCGGCATCGACAAGCGCGTGGGCTCGCTGGAAGTCGGCAAGGATGCCGACATCGCGATCTTCGATGCCCATCCCTTCCTTCCCGACGCGCGCGTCGAGATGACGCTCGTGGACGGCACGGTTTACTTCGATCGCGCCAAGGCGACGCTCGCCGCGACGGTGTCGGACCAGGGAGGTGGGCAGTGAAGCTCCTGTTCTCGCTGGCGTTCGTCCTGGCCGCACTGGCGCTGCCCGCGGCCGAGGCCCCCGTGACGGTGCTCCGCGGCGGCCGCGTCGTCACGGTCTCGGGACCGGTGATCGAGAACGGCATCGTGGTGCTGGCCGGCGGCAAGATCGCCGCCGTAGGCGCGGCGGTTCCGATTCCGCCCGGCGCGACCGTCATCGACGTGACCGGCCAGACCGTCTACCCTGGGCTGATCGACGCGCTCTCGCAGGTCGGACTCACCGAGATCAGCAGCGTGGCCGGGTCGATGGACGTCACGGAGATCGGCGATCTCAACCCTCACGCCAAGGCCTGGGTCGCGCTCAATGCCCACACCGAGCACATTGCCATGGCGCGGGCGAACGGCATCACGGCCGTGCAGGCGGCGCCGCAGGGCGGCCTGATTGCGGGCCAGAGCGCCGTCATCCACCTCACGGGAACGACGCCGGACGCGCTGACGCTCAAGACGCCGGGCTCGATGCAGATGGCCTACCCAACGGGCGAACCGATGCGCGCCATCACCCCGGCCGACAAGGAGCCGGAGAAGCGCAACTTCGACGAGCGCCTCGAGGAGAAACGGAAGAACCAGCAGAAGGATCGCGACCGGCTTCGCAACCTGCTCGAGGAAGCGAAGGCGTATGGCGCGGCGCTCGATGCCGCGGCCGCCGGCAAGGGCCTTGCGCCGAAGCCGGACCCGAAGCTCGAGGCGCTGGTCGCAGTCGCACGCGGCCAACTGAGCGTGACGCTGCGGGCGGACGACGAGGACGACATCCGCGGCGCCGTCGCCTTCGCCGAGGCGCGCGGCCTCAAGCTGGTGATCGCCGGCGGTCTCGAGGCCTGGCGTTGCGCGGCGCTTCTGAAGCAGAAGGACGTCGCCGTGCTGATCCAGGCGTTGCGCCTGCCGCGTCGGCGTTCCGATCCCTACGACGCGGCCTATGCCAACGCGGCGCTACTGGCGAAGGCGGGTGTCCGCTTCGCGATCGTCACGGACTCGGACTCGAACTGCCGCAACCTGCCATACGAGGCGGCCATGGCGCGCAGCTTCGGCCTCAGCGCCGAGGCGGCGCTGCGTGCCATCACGCTCTCGCCTGCCGAGATCCTCGGCGTGGCGGAGCGGATGGGCTCGCTCGAGGTGGGCAAGGACGCGAACCTGTTCGTCGCGAGCGGCGACATCATGGACCATCGCACGCAGGTGACGCGGGTCTTCATCGACGGCGTCGCGCAGTCGCTCGAGACGCGCCACACGCGCCTCTACGAGCAGTTCAAGGACCGGCCCTAGTCGTCTATTCGCTATCCCCGACATAGCCGAGCGCCTTCAGCTCCTCGCTCCGCTGCGGGTCGACGGCCGTCGGCGCGAGGGCTCGGCCTTCGCGCTCGGCAGCCGCGAACGTGGCGCGGGCCAGGCCTCCGAGTTTGTCTCGCTGCGGCGACGACGCCTCGAGGGCGCGCAGCTCGAAGGGGTCCTCCCGCAGGTTGAAGAGCTCGTCCTTGCCCAGTGTGCGCACGACGTACTTCCAGTCTCCGAGGCGTAGGCTGAAGATCTCGCCGGGCTCCCAGGCGGGCATCTTCGGTCCCGCTGGGCGGCGCTGCGCAAAGGCCGGTGCGTCCGGAAGCGAAGCGCCGGCGATGAGCGGGAGCAGCGAACGGCCCGGAAGCGTGTACCCCGTCGTCGCGGACACTAGACCCGCCCGTTCGAGCACCGTGGGCAGGATGTCCACGTCGCGAACGAGCGTGGCGATGCGTCGGCTCGCCTGTCCTTTTTCGTAGACGAGCAGCGGCACACGAAGCGCTTCCTCATAGAGCAACTGGCCGTGCCCCGCATAGGCATGGTTGCCAAGGCCCTCGCCGTGGTCGGCGGTCACGATCCAGAGGCTGTTGTCGTTTCGCCCCGACTGGCTCATCGCATCGAAAAGCCGCCCCAGCTCGCGGTCGGCGAAACGAATCTCGGCGTCGTAGGCGGCGTAGGCGTCGGCCAGTTCTTCTGCCGTCGTATAGAACCCTGGGGCGATTCGGTGTTTCTCGATGATGGCTCGGGCGAACTCGGCCTTGGCCTCGGCAGAGGGAAACACAAGGCCTGCCGCGCACGCTTCTGGCGCACGCTGCGGCAGGTGCGGCTCGTAGAGGTGGACCCAGAGAAAGACTCGCTCCTGCGGCGCACGGGCGGCGAGCCACGCCAGGGCGCGGTTCACCACCACGTGCGCCTGACGGTAGAGCCGCGGCCGGCGCTCCCGCGCAAGATCCACGGCGCTGAAGCCGCGCAGCATCGGCGCGAGGAAGCCAACGGCGGAAACGGCTGCTGTCTGGTAGCCCGCCTTCCGAAGCGCCTCGGCCAGCGGCTCGTAGCTGGCGGCGTCGCCGAACCCCTGCCCGTTCGACCGGACGCCGTGCTGGGATGGGTAGAGCCCCGTGAAGATCGAGGCGTGGGCTGCTGAAGTCTGCACCGCCGAAGACTGCGCGTTCTCGAAGACCACGCCTTCGCGGGCGAGACGATCCAGAAAGGGCGAGCTCGGTCGCGGGTAGCCATAGCTGCCCAGGTGATCGGCGCGCAGCGTGTCGATGGTCACGAGGACGATGGAACGCGGCAAGGGCGGCGGCGCCTTCCTCGGGACGAATAGGAACGCGACGAGCAACGCGGCGACCAACAGGCCCAGTGTCCGGCGCTTCATCTCTGCCGCGCGAGTCTAGCGCAAGTTGTGAAAGGCCCACGAGGGTCTAGAATCCCTCCATGAGCTCGCCCGCTGCTGCCTCACCTAAACAAGACACCCTGGACTTTGCGCGGGCCTTCCGCTTCGTGTTCGATGATCCGGACTGGGTGAAGAAGGTCCTCATGGGCAGCTTGTTCACGCTGCTCGCGATGTTGCTGGTCGGCATGGTGTTCCTGGCGGGCTATTTCTCGCGGCTGATTGTGCGCACGGCGCGCGGCGAGGCCCAGCCGCTGCCGGACTGGGACGATCTCGGTGGGCTGTTCTCCTCCGGCCTGCGGGCCGTGGGTGCTTACAGCGTCTACCTGCTCGCCATCTTCCTCCCGCTCTTCGGCATGGGCTTCGTCCTCGTGCTGATGGCGGGCGGTCTCTCGGCGAGCGGGAACGACGTGGCGGCCCGGGGTTTCGGCGCGCTCGCCGGCCTGGGCTTCTTTGCAGCGTATGGTCTCTTCATCCTCGCGATGTTCGCGCTGATGCTGTACCTGCCGGCGGCCATCACGCGCCAAGCGCTCTCCGAACGCTTCGGGGCCGCCTTCGAGGTGCAGGCCAACTTCGCGTTCATCCGCCGCAATGCGCTGAACTATTTTCTGGCCCTCGTCTTCTATCTCGTCGCGAGCTTTGCCGCGCAGTTCGGGATTCTGGCGTGCTGCGTCGGCTTGCTGCCTGCGACGTTCTGGTCGCTGTGCGTCTTTGGTTTCGCGCTCGGCGAAGTGGCGCGCCTCGGTCCCGGCCTCAGCGACTGATCCCTCAGTCGAGCTCGCCCTCGACGAACCAGGCTTCGCGCAGCCGGTCGCGGAAGATCCGGTAGACGCCCGCGGCCAGGGCGACGTCCCACTCCTCGCGGCTCCAGGCGACGTCCCACCAGTCGCCCGAGGCGCGCCAGGGCCCCGCGCAATCGACGACAGCGCCGCGCACGCCCGCGGCCGCGACGAAGGCCGGCGCGCCCTTCGTGAGCAGCACGTCGGCCGGCAGCGGCGGGCGGAAGACGCGCAGCGCGACGCGCGGTGGACCGGGCAGCGACGCTCGCCCGCGGCCGCAGCGGGCCGGGCGAGAACGTGCCCAGGGCAAAAGCGCCTGGCCGGTGTGAATCCAGCAGCGAAGCGGCGCCGCCGCGGCCGGTGCTCGTCCAGGCATGCAGCCGCGCCACGGTCTCGGCGAGGCGCTCGGGCGAAGGCTGCGCGGGATCGAGCAGTGAGAACTGGACGTGGCGCGACGGCGTCGGCTCCGCACGCACCAGGACACGCTGGATCGCTTCGTGCGGTGGATGCGCTTCGAGAGCGAGGAGGATCAGCGTGCGCCAGGTGCGCGCCTCGGCCGAGGGCGCCGAGGGCGTGAGGACGCGCCGATGCACCGAGCGATCGACGAGGCCGAGCTCGGACGTGAGCGACGCGGCGCGGCGGCCGCGCGCGACGAGCCCGGCGCAGAGCGGCTCGAGGACGCGCGCCAGGAGGAACGAGAGTGGTTCGAGGCCCTCCACGGGCCAGTCGAGCTCGAGGCTCATCTCGAAGCTCTCGGGGGCGAGTGCCGGGACGAGCGGCGCGTCGTCTTCGCCTCGCGCGCGGCGCAGCAGGCGCGGACCATCGGGACCAAGACGCGCGGCCAGACCGGTGGCCGGCAGCCCCGCGAGGTCGCCGATCGTGCGCAGCCCCCAGCGCGCCAGAAGCTCCAGGCGCTGCGGCTCGAGATCGAGGAGTGCGAGTGGCAGCGGCGCCAGGGCGCGGGCTTCTTCGCCGGCAGGAACGATGCTGAGCCCGTCGCGGCCGCGGGAGACGACGAGAGCCGCGATGCGCGAGAAGGCGAGCGCCAGGTTGAGGGTGAGGGCGCGCTCACGGGCTGCGTCCAGGATCGCACGACCCAGAGCGTCGGGCGAAGGCCAGGCGCGGCCGAAGCCGTGAAGGTCGAGCAGCACCGGCGTCGGACCGGGCGCCTCGACGCGGGGCGTGAAGCCGCGCGCGAACTCGAGGAGCGCCTCGGGGCGAAGGCAGCGCTGTCGTCGAATGCAGTCCCCCGAACAAGGCTGCCGCCTCAATGAAAGACGGGCAGTTCGACGTGAACGCTGCGGAGCGTGTGGCGCGAAACGCGGACCTCGAGGCCAAGGCCGCACAGCAGGCGCCCCGGGCCCGTGCCTGCGAAACGCGGACCGGCCGGTTGCAGTACGAGCGACGCGCCGCCGGGACCCTGGGCCACGTGCTCGCGGGCCAGCAGCACGAGGGCCGTGGTGGTTTCCTCCACAGCGCGCGCGAGGCGGAGCCACGTGGGGCCGGGCAGCCGGCCGATCTCCCCTGCCGGAAAGCTGGCGAGATCGAGGAGCACGAGATCGAACAGTCCCGCACCCACGAGCGTCGCCGTGGCGGAGACGGCCTCGGCCAGGGCGCGTGGCGTGTGGCGATCGCCTCGCAGCCAAAGCAGGCGCGTCAGGTCGGCGCCGGCTCTGGCCGCCGAAGCAGGATCGAGGCGATCGCCCGGATCCACGCAGGCCGCGAGCGCGCCGGCTGCCGTCACGCGCGCCATCATGCCCAGGGCGAGCGCCGTGCGCCCCGAGGACACGAGGACCCGTGGCCTCGGAAAGCCGCGCGCGCGGAAAGCCGCCCGCCGAGGCTCGCGTCGATCGCGGCCACACCCGTCGGCAGCGGGTTGAGGCGCCGTTCGCCCCGCAGCGGCGGGGCCTCGGCTTGCAGCCGGCGTTCACGCAGCAGGCCTTCGAGGGCGGATTTGAGGGCGGAACTCATTTCGCTTTTTCTTCGCTATAGTGCCTACGCGCCCAGCGCTTGTCAAGACGAGGCGGGCGGCCACCAGCGTAGAATCCCCGGATGCCCGAGCTGCCGCGCATCCTCGTCTCCAACGACGACGGCTACGCCTCCCGCGGGATCCAGGCCCTGGTCGAGGCCGTGACGCCGCTGGGCGAAGTCTGGGTCGTGGCACCCGAGGCCGAGCAGAGCGCCGCTTCCCACGCCATCTCGATCTATCGGCCGCTGCGCATTCGCGAGGTCTCGCCGCGCTTCTACGCCGTCGACGGCACGCCCACCGACTGCTCGTGGATCGGCGTCAACCACATCCTGAAGGGCCGGCGGCCGTCGCTCATGGTCTCGGGCATCAATCACGGGCCGAACCTCGCCGACGACGTCACGTACTCCGGCACCGTGGCCGCGGCCATGGAGGCGTCGCTGATGGGCGTGCCGGCGATCGCCTTCAGCCTCGCTGCGCGCGGCAGTTTCGACTTCGGTCCCGCGGCCCGCTTCGCGCGCGAGCTGGTGGCGGCGGCCCTCACGCAGACGCTCCCCCACGGCATGCTGCTGAACGTGAACGTCCCCGGCGGCGTCGAGCCCGACGGCTACGTGGTGACGCGCCTCGGCAAGCACAGCTACGGCGGCGAGATCGTCGAGAAGACCGACCCGCGCGGCCGCAAGTACTACTGGATCGGCGGCAACGAGTACCAGCACGAGGACATCCCGGGCAGCGACTGCAACGTGGTGCTGCGCGAGAAGCGCGCCTCGGTGACGCCGCTGCACCTCGATCTCACGCTCCACGCGATGCGCGCCGAGGTCAACCGCTGGCCGGTGCAGGGCTTCAAGCGGGTGGACGCGCCGTAAGCAATTCGGGGGGGTACGGAGCCGATGCACCCCCCGCGCCCTTCGGGCTCCCCCCAGCCGCTTCGCGCCCGAGTGAATCGGGCGCTACGCTGCTGACCGCCGAGCCGCTTCACTGAACTTCCGGTGACTCTTTGCAGTACGGCCCCTTGAGCTCTCGTCTCCACCAGGCCCCGGTGTCTCGTCTGGCGTTTGAATCCGTGAAGCGGTAGTCGAAGACGAGGGCCCGGGTGTAGCGCGGCGGATGGTCGGGGAACGGATTCGTCGCCAGCAGTCCAAGGACCGGCGGCGAGCCCTCGCGCAGGCGCTCGAGAAAGCGCTCGAACCAGGGATTCTGCTCGCAGCGGCCGAGCGCGGCGAACCACATCTGCCAGTCCAGGCGCGGCTGGTGCGGAGCGACGAAGCGGGGCGCTCGCGCGAGATCGCCGGGCTTCTAGCGAAACCCGTACGCCTTCCAGCTCGCGCCATCGTCGCTGCCTTCGACCACGATCTCCGGCGCGGGACGTCGTCATCACGGCGAACAGGCCATAGCCGCTCACGACCCGAAACGGCGCCGCCACTCGGTAGAGCGCGACGACGGCGCCGCGGCCAGGGCAGGTCCGAGGCCGCAGCTCGACGTGAAGATCGCGAGCGACACCAGGCCGACGACGGCCGCCACGGGAACCAGGACGAAGCGGGGCCAGCGCGCTGGCGCGTCGACGGCCTCAGGCGCGCGGCCGCCACGGCAGCGCCGCGTCGTCCAGCAACAGGACGCAGAGCGCGAGCGTGAGCAGGTTGAAGAAGGCGTAGTTGCCGGTGAGCGCGATCAGGACTTGAAGAGCCGACGAGCGGCAAGAAGGCGGCGAGCCGCGCGCGCCGTGGCCCGAAGATCAGCCACGGCACGAGCAGCTCGATCGCGAACATCACGCCGCACGAGAGCTTCTGGAACCAGGCGGGGAGCTGATGCGCGTACCACCCGACCCAGCGTGGGCAGCGGCTGCGTCTCGTAGTGAACGAGCAGCGCCGAAAGGCTGCGCCACGTGGGATCGCCGCTCGCGAGCTTGACGACACCCGAGGCGAAGGTGAGCCGGAACAGGAGCCAGCGCAGCAGCCAGAGACCGATCAAGGGCGGCTCCTGCCCTGACCGAAGGCGTAGCCGCAACGGGGCGCGACGAAGATCGCGAGAAAGCCGGTCTCGAGCAAGAGCGCGTCCCACTGATAGCCCAGGAAGACGTTCCCGACGCTGACGAGCGAGAGATAGCAGGCCCAGAGCAGCGCCAGAACGGCAGCGGGTGCTATGCCACAGGCGAGCAGGGCCGCCAGGGCGACCCCGCCCCAGCTCACGAGCAGCAGTGCCGCTGTCGCTCGCGTCCATCCAGAACAGCGTCGGGACCAGCCAGTAGCGCTCGGCCCCCGTCTGCGAGCGAGCCCAGCTCAGGAATTCCGACGCGGGCACGATGCCACGGCTACCGACGAGACCCTCGACCTGGAGCGCTAGCGAGGCAAAGGCGGTGATGTAGACGAGACCGAGGAGGCGAAGAAACAGCCGCGTCGTCGCGGCCTGGCGGGCGGGGCTTCTTCGGTTCAGCTCCGCGGCTTGTGTTTGCGCGCCGCCTTGTGGATCGTCTTCCACCGCCTCTTCTCCTCGATCTGCGCGCGCTGGTCTTGCATCACGGCGACGTGCGCGAGCTCGGCCTGGAGCTTGCGCCAGCTCTCGAGCCGGCCGGCCTCGAGGCTGCCCGCCGCCACGGCTGCCGCAACGGCTGCAGCCGGGCTCGGCCGCATGCTGGCAGTTCGAGAAGCGACAGCGCGAGGAGAGCTCCGCGATGTCGTCGAACGAAGCCACGACGCCGGTGCCGACGTCCCAGAGCTGCAGCTCGCGCATGCCTGGCGTGTCGATCACCAGTGCGCCGCCCGGCAACATCAGGAGCTGGCGGTTCGAGGTGGTGTGCCGGCCGCGATCGTCCGACTCGCGCACGGCGTGCGTGCGCAGGCGATCCTCGCCGAGCAGCCGGTTGATGAGCGTCGACTTGCCGACGCCCGACGAGCCGAGCAGGGCCACCGTGCGACCCGGGACGAGCCAGGCGTCGAGCGCCTCGACGCCCTCGCCGCTCTTGGCGCTCACGAGCCGGACGGGCGCACCGAGCGCCTCGATCTCGCGCACCCGCGCCTGCGCGTCGTCGCACAGATCGGCCTTGCTGAGCAGCACCACCGGCGTTGCACCGCTGTCTCGCGCCACGCTCAGGTAGCGCTCCAGGCGGCGCGGGTTGTAGTCGCCGTCGAGGCCCATGACCAGCAGCACGATGTCGACGTTGGCCGCCACGATCTGCTCTTCGGCCGTGTCGCCCGCCGCCTTGCGCGAGAACTTGCTGCGGCGGGGCAGGATCGCGCGGATCGTGTCGCGGTCGTCGCCCTCGAGGCCGAGCTTCACGACCACCCAGTCGCCGACGGCCGGGAAGTCGGCGCGGCCGGTAGCCTCGTAGCGCAGCTTGCCGGTGACGCGAGCCAGACGCTCTCCGACATCGGTGAACAGCGTGTAGAGGTGCTGATGCTCCGAGGCCACGCGCGCCGGCACCAGGCCCTCGGCCGCGAACGGCGCGTAGGCGGCTTCGAGCTCGGGAGTCCAGCCGAGCGCCTCTCGATCGAGCATGAGAAGGGACTATTCTAGTCGGGCTCGTTCATTCAGGGGATTGGACAGTAGCTGCGCACGCCTTTGCTCAGGAGCAAATTCAGATGACCCAACGTCTCGACGTCGTCTTGCTCTGCGCAAGCCTCGGCCTCACGCCCACGGCCCAGGCGCAAGCGCCCGCCCCGCCGCCGGCTCGAGCCGAACCCGCCTGGATCGCGAAGAGCGATGAAAACGCCCGCCTCCTACTCCAGGCCACGGCGGCCTTCGCGCCGGAAGCGGCCGGCCGCGCCGGCCTCGACGGGCTCGACGCCGAGGTCCTCGACCTGAAGCCGGGACTCAGCGCGCGCCTGCAGGCCGCCCTCGTCGCAGCCCAGGGCGAAGCTCGAGGCCCGACTCGGCGCGGAGACCGATCCGAACGTCCGGCAGGATCTCGAGATCCTGATGCAATCGGTCAAGGACGACATCGAAGGCCACGACCTCAGCGACAGGCTCGAGGTCGCCTACTTCGACGTCCCGCTCACGGTCTTCCAGGGCATTCGCGCGCTCCTCGACGACCAGGTTCCCGCGGCGCGCCGCGCCGCGGCCCTGGTGCGGCTCCGCAAGTACGCGGGGCTCGAGCCCGGCACGACGCCCATCGCGACGCTCGCCCAGGACCGCATGCGCGAGTCGCTCGGCGAAGCCGGGCCTGATCGGGCCGTTCAGGGGCGAGGTCGAGCGGCACCTCGAGAACAGCGCCACCTACGTCGACGGCATCGCGGAGCTCTTCGAGAAGTACAAGCTCGCGGGCTACCAGGCCGCTCACGCCCGGCTCAAGCAGCAGCTCGCCGACTACAGCGCCTTCGTCAGGGCCGAGATCCTGCCCCGGGCCCGCGCCGACTACCGCCTGCCGCCCGGAGCTGTATGCCTTCTCGCTCAAGCAGTTCGGCGTCGACATCCCTCCCGACACGCTGGCCGACCGGGCCCGCGTCGCGTTCATGGAGATCCGCAACGAGATGCGCACGCTGGCGCCGCTCGTCGCGCAAGCGAGAAGGGCTTCACGGTCACCGACTACCGCGACGTGATCCGCGAGCTGAAGAAGAACCAGCTCGTCGGGCGACGCGATCCTGCCGCTCTACCAGAAGCGCATGCGCGACCTCGAGGAGATCATCCGGCGCGAGGGCATCGTGACGCTGCCGACGCGCGCCGCGCGCATCCGCCTGGCGAGCGACGCCGAGAGCGCCGCCGTGCCCGGCGCCCAACATGCGGCCGCCGCGCCTCGTCGGCAACACCGGCGAGATGGGCGAGTTCGTGCTGCCGCTGCGCGTTCCCACCGCTGGGCAAGGACGGCAAGAGCGAGTCAAGGGCTTCGACGACTTCACCTTCGACGCGGCCTCGTGGACGCTCACCGTCCACGAGGGCCGGCCCGGCCACGAGCTGCAGTTCGCGGCGATCATCGAGAAGGGCGTCTCGACGGCGCGGGCGCTGTTCGCCGCGAACAGCGTGAACATCGAGGGCTGGGCGCTCTACGCCGAGGCCGAGACGAAGCCGTACGAGCCCCTCGACGGCCAGCTGATCGCGCTGCAGCATCGCCTGCTGCGCGCGGCGCGCGCCTTCCTCGATCCCGATCTCCAGGCGGGCCGCATCACGCCCGAGGCGGCCACGCGCTTCCTGATGGAAGAGGTCGTGCTCTCCGAGGCGATGGCGAAGCAGGAAGTCGAGCGCTACACGTTCCGGGCGCCGGGCCAGGCCACGTCGTACTTCTACGGCTACCTGCGCTGGATGCAGCTCAAGGCCGAGACCGAGATGGCGCTGGGCAAGCGCTTCGATCGCCAGCGCTACCACGACTTCCTGCTGGCCCAGGGCCTGCTGCCCCCGGCCATGATCTCGAAGGCGGTGAAGAGCCGAGTTCGTCCCGGCCGAGCTCGCGCGGACGGTCGCGCCCAGCGGCGAGTAGCGCCCCTGGGACGCAGCATTCTCGCCGTGCTCGCCGGCTACGTGTTCATGGCCTTCCTGGTCATGGCCGCGAGCACGCTGTTGAGCGTCGTGGTCCCGGACGTGTTCGGCCAGCCGGGAGGGCCGCCCAAGCTTCCGGGGCTCGGCTGGTACGCGCTCAACCTCGCCTACAGCTTCGCCTTCGCCATCGTCGGCGGCCACACCTGCGCGCGCCTGGCGCGCCGCGCCGAGATGGCGCACGCCGCTGCGCTCGCGGGCTTGCTGGCGGCGCTTGGCCTGGGGCTCCTCTTCTCTTCACCGCCGCAGATCCCGTGGTGGTGGACGGCCGGCGAGATCGTGTCCGGTGTGGCGGGTGTTCTCGTCGGCGGTTTCATCCGCGCCCAGGCCAGCCAGGAGCGATCCGACCGCGCGGAGTAATCATGGGCTCAGGCGCGGAGCTTGTGTAGCGTGTCCTGCGAGAGGTTGAAAGCCTGGGCGAAGCCCGCCACCAGCCGGCCGCTCTCGATGGCCAGACGGTACAGCCGGAAATCGCCGAGCGTCATCGTGGTCGAGGCGGAGGGGAAGCGTTCGAGGTAGGTGCGCTCGTCCTCGGCATAGGCGTCGCTCCCGCGAGCCAGCAGGCCGACATGGCCGCGCAGGGTGACCCGTGGGAGCCGCAGGGGATCCGCGTCGGGGGTGTCGGCGGCGTGGATCAGGACTTCGAAAGGAGCGCCCTCGCCGAGCCCTTTGGTGTGCCGGGCCAGCCCGGAGGCGTGCACGATCACGCCGCCGAAGTCGGGGGCGGTCGCGAACGGGAGCATCCCGATGACCGGCGCGTTGTCGACCAGCACGGCCAGTGACAACACTCTCTGACCGGTGAGGAGCTGCTTCAACGTACCCAGCGTCGCCTCATCCATGCTCGACCTCCCTGAGGAGCCGGAGTCCCCCGGCGGGCCCGGGGACGTCAACCGCCTCCGCCGACCTGATCGTTCGAGGTCTCACTGAATGTAGCCGAGGCTACGCAGCCGCTCCAGGTCTTCGGCACTCATCGTGCTCTCCGCTTCCGTGTCGGGCTTCAGCCGGACCGCCTGGGCTTTCTGCTTCCAGGCCTGGAGCTCCAGGGCCAGGCGCTGCACCACCTCGGGCTGCTCCAACGAAACGTCGGTCTGATCGAGCGGGTCGTGACGATGGTCGTAGAGCTCGTACTCGGGATCGCCCGGCGGCCGGCCGGTGTTGTGGATCAGCTTCCAGTCGCCGGAGATGATCGCGACGGATTCGGTGCCCGTGGCGGCGGGCCGCCCACGTTCGTGATGAGCGCCTTTTCCGACACGGCCGGCCGATCGGTCCAGCCGGCCGGCCCGGAGTCCGCGCGTACGCTGCCCGCCGCGCCTCGCCGCAGGAACAGCGGGACGAGGCTCCGGCCCTGGGCCTCGCGCGGCACAGGCAGGCCGCCCATCTCGAGAAGTGTCGGCATGACGTCGATCGTCTGCACTGTGTTCTCCACAACCGCTCCGGCCGGCACGCTTCCCGGCTGGCGCAGGATCAGCGACATGTTGGTCAGCTCGCCGTAGACGCTCTGCCCGTGGAACATGCGGCCGTGATCGAGGAACTCCTCGCCGTGGTCGGAGGTGAAGACGAGGAGCGTCCGTCGGTCGAGGCCCAGGCCTTGCAGCCCCTCCGACGAGCCGGCCGATCTCGGCGTCCATGGCGCGGATCGAGCCGTCGTACCAGTCGCGGTCCTGCGCAACGTAGGCCTTGGGATCGAGGCGCGCCTTCTCCAGCTCGGCCCACGAGGGCATCCCGAACTCCCGGAGCAGGGGTCGGCGATGAACGTCTTGACGTGCTTGGCGTCGCGCTCGTGGCTCTTCGCGCTTCGCCGGCTCCGCCCAGAGCGTGTCGTAGGGCGCGTAGGGCCGATAGGGATCGTGAGGGTCGGCGACGTGGAGGAAGACGAAGAAGGGCACGTCCTTGTGCGCCCGCAGCCAGGGAAGCAGGCGGTCCACGTACTCCCGCGCCGTCTTGTTCGACTTGCGGTCGGGCAGCGAGCCGTCCTCGTGCACCTCTTCGAAGCCCTGGTGCAGGTTCGTGAAGCGGCCGGTGAACAGGATCGACGAGATACGACACGGTGGCGTAGCCGGCCTCCCGGATACACCTCGGCCAGGGTAGTGGCCGAGCTCGGGATGCGGTCGGCGAACTCCTTGACTCCGTGCGTCGTGGGGTAGAGCGACGTCAGCAAGGACGGAGTCGCCACCTTGGTCCACGAGGCCTGCCCGACCACGTCGCGGAACAGCGTGCCCTCGCGGGCAAGGCGGTCGAGCACGGGCGTCGTCGGGCGTGCGTAACCGTAGGCCGAGAGTGATCGCGGCGCAGGGTGTCGGCCCAGATCAGGATCACGCCCTGTGGCGGCTTCGCCGCTGCCGCAGGAGGGAGCCCTCTCCACGGCTGCGCATCGTGGGCGCCCCCCAGAAGGCGAGCGTGCCGGGCGCCGCAGCGCTGGCCGAGAGCGTCAGGTCGACCGCTTGTCCTCGCGAACGCCGCCAGATCCAGGGGCGCCGTCTCCCAACGGTGTGGCCGCGTCACGGTCTTCTCGAGCAACACGACCTCTTGCCGCGTCCCCTGTCGCGCGGCCTACCCGGAACGTCACCGGGCCGTCCTCGATCGTGCCCAGGGCCAGATCGAGCCATGGGTGCGAGGGAAGCCGGAGGCCGAAGCGAAGCGTCTCCGGCGAGCGCGAGACGAGGGTTTCGCGGTACACCTCGGAGAGGCCCTGCCACGACGGGCCTGATGCGATCGACGCCAGGTGCTCCTTGCGGAAGACGAGCCGCACGGACTCGATCGCGAAGCTTGCGCCGGGGGAGTCGGTCGGCCGCACGAGCACGTGCCGGATCTCGGAGGCCGTCACGGGAAGCGAACTGCGCAGTGTGTAGGTCCGCAGCTCGGGGCCGGGCACGAGCGGGCTCGTGATCGACCAGCCCCACACGCGCCTCTGCTCCAGGGTCTCCTTGACGTCCAGCTTCTCGCCTTCTTCGAAGCTCACCGCGACGTTCGCTCCCGCTGAGACGCGGAGCCGGATCTGCACCTCGTGGAGCTGGTCGTGGTCCTCGAGGCCCTGGGTGCGCTCCACGTGCAGGAGGGGAACCTCTCCAATCGCCTTTCCCTCGAGCCGCCCGTCCCGCACCGCGAGGCCCGCGATGGCGCTTGCGGCGTCCCAGCCGCGCGTGGCCGGCGCGGCGGCCGCTATCGGAGCGTCGAACCGCCACTCGGTCCGGGGCAGCGGTCGGTCAGGAGCTTTGGCGCCGCCCTCAGCAACCTCTGGCCGGTACAAGTCCACCAACCGAGTCACCTTCGCAGGCGAGCGCGGCGCCGCGCAGGCGGTCAGCGACACAAGAGCGATGGCGCTCGCGTTACGGAACTTGGGCATGCTGGGAGCCTCCGGTCAGGGATTCTAGCTCAAGCGTGTTGAACGATGCCCCGCGTGAGCTCGACATAAGATGGAGCGAGATTCGGGGCGAATGCAAGCAATGAACTACTGCCTCACCGACAGCCCGGTCGGCCCGCTGCTGCTGGCGGGCGAGGACGGCGCTCTCGCGATCCTCGAGTTCCAGCGTGGACGCAGGCCGCCTGGCACTCCGCCCGACTGGCAAGAGAACCGCAAAGCCTTTCGCGAAGCCCGGAGCCAGCTCGAGGCTTACTTCGCGGGTCGCCTGCGCCGTTTCGAGCTGCGCCTCGCGACGACGGGCACTCCGTTCCAACACCGGGTCTGGGACGCCCTGCTCGAAATCCCCTACGGTGAGACGCGCTCGTACGGGGAGCTGGCGCGGCGCCTCGGCGATCCGAACGCGGCACGGGCCGTGGGCCTCGCCAACGGCAAGAACCCGATCGCCATCGTGATCCCGTGTCATCGCGTGATCGGCGCCACCGGCAAGCTCACGGGCTACGGCGGCGGCCTGGACGTGAAGCGGCGCTTGCTGGCGCTCGAACGCGGACCCAGTCTCTTCGACTAGGAACTCCGGGCGAGGGGGCGGCGGCACCAAGCCACCATGACGCCAATGTGCCATACTGCTGCGGGTAGGAGGCAGCATGGCTCGAGGCGGCACGTCATCGGTTAGGCGTACCCGCGTCAGTGTGGATCTGCCGCCGGAGACGCGCCGTGGCTTGCGGTTGGCCTCCGAAGGACTGCTGACACTCAACGCGCAGACCGACCCCGTCCTCGCGGAGCTGTGGGACAACGCGAGCGATTCCGCCTATGACCGCGCCTAGGCGCGGGGACTCGTCTTGGTCGGCTTCGTGTTCTCGGACGAGTCGGGAACCAAGTTGCGCGGGATGATCGAACGGAGGGCTGGGGTCCTTGACGACAGCGGATCTCGTCGCTGTCAGCCGGAAGTTGCGTCACTCGCTCGGGCTCTGAACGAAGACCCCTATACACGGCCCACACGCTGACCCGCACCCGAAGACGAAGCCTATTCGACTAGGATGCGCTCTCAATGTTCGGCCGGAAGCGCGAAGGCTCGGTGCTGTGCCCCTCCTGTGGCCAGCTCGTAGGCGTCAACGACGATCGCTGTCTCAGTTGCGGCCGGACGCGGCCCGGACTCTGGGGCTTCGCGGCCCTGCTCAGGAACACCGGCGACGACATGGGCTTCGTGCAACTGGTGCTCTTCTGCTGCGGAGCCCTGTATCTCGCGACGCTCGTGGCGAGCCCGGACACGATCGGTGGCGGCGGGCTGCTGGGACTCTTGTCGCCAGGCTTGCGCAGCCTGTTTCGATTCGGCGCCAGCGGGGCGGTGCCGGTGTTCCGTTATGGCCGCTGGTGGACGCCGCTCTCGGCGAGCTGGCTCCACGGCGGCCTGCTGCACATCGTCTTCAACATGATGTCGGTGCGGAACCTGGTTCCGCTGACGGCTCATCTCTACGGCCCGGCGCGGACGGTGATCCTCTACCTCGTCGCGGGCGTGACCGGCTTTCTGGCGAGCAGCCTGGCCGGCGCCTTCTTGCCGCGGATTCCCTTCCTGACGGGAGCCGGCTTCACGATCGGAGCCTCGGCCGCCATCTTCGGGCTGATCGGGGCGATTCTCTACTACGGCCGCCGCGGCGGCAGCCGGATGATCGCCGAAGCGGCGCGGGGCTGGGCGCTGGGCGGGCTGGTGATGGGCTTCATGATCCCCGGCATCGACAACTGGGCGCACCTGGGCGGCCTCGCGGGCGGCTACCTCACCGCCCGCATCCTCGACCCGCTCGAACCCGAGCGCGGCGACCACGTGCTGATGGCCGTGGCCGGACTCGTGTTGTCGTTTGCGGCAGTGCTGGCCTCGGTGATCACCGACCTGCCTGGCTGAGCCACACCCGACGCGGTCACGCAAAGGCCGTGTCATCGTTGGCGGTTCATGGACGTGATCTATCGGCGTCGCGTCGCACCTGGCGCCGTTCCTGCCGGGCCATCCCGTCACCGGCCTCGGCGGCAAGCAGTCGCTCGGCACGGTCTCGGCGGCGCCCTACGGCTCGCCCAGCATCTTGGTGATCTCGTGGGTCTACATCGCGCTCATGGGCGCGGACGGGCTGAAGGCGGCGACCGAGATCGCGATCCTCAACGCGAACTACGTGATGAAGCGCCTCGAGAAGCACTACCCGGTGCTGTACGCCGGGGCGAAGGGGCGCTGCGCGCACGAGTTCATCCTCGACTGCCGGCCGTTCAAGGCCGCGGGCGTCGAGGTGGACGACATCGCGAAGCGGCTGATGGACTACGGCTTCCACGCGCCGACGATGTCGTTCCCGGTCGCGGGCACGCTGATGATCGAGCCGACCGAGAGCGAGCCCAAGGCAGAGCTGGACCGCCTCTGCGACGCGATGATCGCGATCCGCGAGGAGATCCGCGCGGTCGAGCACGGCCGCATCGACCGCGCGAACAACCCCCTGAAGCACGCACCGCACACGATGCACGCGGTCACGGCGTCGACGTGGGATCGCCCGTATCCCCGCGAGCAGGCTGCGTTCCCCGCGCCCTGGGTCAAGGCGCACAAGTTCTGGCTCGCGGTCGCGCGGATCGACAACACCTACGGCGACCGCAACCTGATTTGCGTCTGCCCGCCGGTGGAGAGTTACCCCAGCCAGTAACGGACCGTGCGCGTGAGCGCAGCTAGTTTTTGGACCGGTCGACGCCGTACACTCCTCGCGGATGTCAAAGCCGCTCGCGCCGGGTCTGTACGAACGCTTGATCGACCTCGCCCTCGAGCGTGAGCTGCGAGGGCTGGACTCGCGACAATGGTCGGCCCGGACGGAGCCGCCTGACAGCACCGACCGCCCGCGACTCCTGGCACGCTACGTAGCCGAGCTGCTGCGCCTTTCCCTCCGGGCTCACACCGGCAAGGACGCGGAAGAGCGCCAGCTCGAGCTCGTACGCCGACTCCTCGAACAGCTCATCAAAGTCGACGGTGGCGTGGTAGACGACGATCGGCTCAAGGAGCCCGCCGAGCTGCTCTCGGCTCTCATCCAGACGCAAGGACTCGCCGAGCCAAAGGCGCCCCCAAGGCCCGGAATCCCATTGAGTCAGGGAGACCTGCTCGTCAACGCTCGCGGCGAGCCGGGCCTCGGCCAGTCCTCCAGAGCGAGATCGCCTCCGCCGACCGCATCGACCTGCTCTGCGCCTTCATCAAGTGGAACGGCCTCCGCCTCCTCGAAGCGGTCGCTGCGTCAGCCACCTGGAACGAGGGCGAGCCGCTCCGCGTCCTCACCACCACCTACATCGGCGCCACCGAGCGCCGCGCCCTCGACCTCCTGGCCGGACCTCGGCGCCGAGGTGAAGGTCTCCTACGACACCCGCACCACGCGCCTGCACGCCAAGGCCTGGCTCTTCCACCGCGAGACCGGCTTCTCGACCGCCTACGTCGGCTCCTCGAACCTCTCGCACCGCGGCGCTGCTCGACGGCCTGGAGTGGAACGTCCGGCCTCGGCCAGGCCGAGACCCCGACGTGCTCGACAAGTTCCGCGCCACCTTCGACAGCTACTGGGAGGACGCGCGAGTTCGAGCCCTACGACGCCCGGACGCGACGACCAGACGGTTCGACGAGGCGCTCGCCCAGGCGCGGGGCGGGCAACGGCCCGACGCTGCTCCCCAGCCTTCGAGCTGCGCCCGTACCCCTTCCAGGAGCGAGATCCTCGACAAGCTCGGGCCGAGCGCGAGCGCCACGGCCGCCACCGCAACCTGGTGGTCGCCGCCACCGGCACCGGCAAGACCGTCGTCGCCGCCCTCGACTACCGGCGCCTCGCCAAGGACGGCAGTCCGCCGCGGCCTGCTGTTCGTCGCCCACCGCGAGGAGATCCTGACCAGAGCCTGCGACGTCTTCCGCGAGCGTCCTGCGCGACGGCGCCTTCGGCGAGCTCTACGTCGGTGGCCAGCGGCCGAGCAGGGCCGCCACGTCTTCGCCTCGTCCAGGCGCCTCACGCATGCGGACCTCGACCGCATCCCGCCCGACGGCTTCGACGTCGTGATCGTCGACGAGTTCCACCACGCCGCCGGCCCCGACGTACCGAACGCCTCCTCGACCACCTCCAGCCCGCGGAGCTGCTCGGCCTCACCGCGACGCCCGAGCGCACCGACGGCGACAGCGTCGTCGACTGGTTCGACGGCCGCATCGCCGCCGAGCTGCGCCTCTGGGAGGCCCTCGAGCGCGGCCTCCTGGCCCGTTCCAGTACTTCGGCGTCCACGACGGACTCGACCTGTCCGACTGCGCTGGACGCGGGGCGGCTACGACGCTGGCCGAGCTCGAGAACCTCTACACCGGCAACGACCGTGGGCTGGACCTGCGTCCTGCAAGGCCCTGCGCGACCGCGTCCTCGACGCGGCAGCATGCGCGCCCTCGGCTTCTGCGTCAGCGTCGCGCACGCCCAGTTCATGGCGCGCGCGCTTCAACGAGGCCGGCATCCCGGCGCGTGGCCGTCTCGGCCGACACCGCAGCGAGCGAGCGCGACGAGGGCCTGCGGACCTCCTGCAGGCGAGCGTGAGATCAACGCGCTGTTCGCCGTCGACCTGTTCAACGAGGGCGTCGACGTCCCCGAGATCGACACGCGTCCTCTTCCTCCGCCCCACCGAGAGCGCGACCGTCTTCCTGCAGCAGCTCGGCCGCGGCCTGCGCCTGACCGAGGGCAAGGACTGCCTGCACGGTCCTCGACTTCATCGGCCAGCAGCACAGCCGCTTCCGCTTCGACCTGCGCTTCCGCGCCCTCACCGGCGCCACCCGCGGGAAGCTTGACGCAGCCAGATCGCAGCGAAGGCTTCCCGTTCCTCCCGGCCGGCTGCTCGATCCAGCTCGACCGCGTCGCCCGAGCCTACGTCCTCGACAACCTCCGCGAGGCCGTCCCTCGTCGCTCGGTTCGCGGGCCTGGTCGACGAGGTGCGAGCGCCTGCCGATCCCGGACAGCGACCCTGGCGGGCTTCCTCGACGCGACGGGCCTCGAGCTCGAGGACGTCTACCGGCGCCGAGGCTGGTCCTGGACTGGCCTGCTGCGAGCAGCGGGCCACCCGATCGACGAGCCCGGCCCGGCCGAGAGCGCGCTCAGCCGGAGCCTGTCGGCCGCCTGCTCCATCTCGACGACCCGGAGTGGCTGGCAAGCCTGCGGTCCAAACTGGAACGAGCGGACCCGCCCGCAGTGGAGACGCTGTCGGCACGGGAACAGCGCGTCGTGACCGCCCTCCACTTCGCGCTCTGGAGCGGGAAGGCATCGCAGCGACCCCTCGCTGCTTCCCTGATCGCCCTTTGGGAACACCCCGCGATCCGCCTCGAGTTACTTGAACTGCTGCCAATCCTCGAAGATCGGGCACGGCTCGTGCCCACTCCATTAGAGAAGGTCCTCGGCTGGGACGCCCCCGTGCCGCTCGCCAGTCCATTGCAGGTACCGGCGCGACGACGTTCCTCTCCGCCTTCGGCCTCATGACGCCGGAGCGGCCGCACGGTATCCGCGAAGGCGTGACGTTCGACAACGCGACGAAGAGCGACCTATTCTTCGTCACCCTGCAGAAGACCGAGAAGCACTACTCGCCCACGACACGCTACCGTGACTACGCCATCTCGCCGGAGCTGTTCCACTGGGAGAGCCAGTCGACCACCAGCGTGGCGAGCAAGACTGGCCAACGCTACCTGCGCCACCGGGAGCTGTCGCACCCACATCCTCTTGTTCGTGCGCGAGACGAGGCACGAGGACGGCCACGCGCAGCCCTACGTGTTCCTGGGCCCAGCCGACTATGTCACCCACTCGAGCGAACGCCCGATCGCGATCACTTGGCGCCTGCGAACTGCCGATGCCACCTGAGCTGTTCCAGCAGGCGAGGGTCGCAGCGGGTTGATCTCTTTGACGAACGCCGGAGCCGTGTTCTGCCGATTCGGTCGAGAAGTTCGGATCCCACTTGGGTCTCGAGGTGCGTCCTTGCCTTTGACTGATATGCCCAAATCGGGCATGATTATGCCCATATTGGGTACGAAGGCCACGTTCGCGTCGTCAGGCCGAAAAAGCCTGGCGGATGCGCTGTTCACCAAGACACAGCAGCGCGTCCTGGGTGTGCTTTTTGGCCAGCCCGAGCGGAGCTTCTATGCCTCGGAGCTGATTCGGGACGCGGGCACGGGATCCGGAGCGGCGCAGCGCGAACTTGCGCGGCTGGAGGAAAGCGGGCTGATCGTCGGCGCGACGGATCGGCCATCAGAAGCACTACCAGGCCAACGCGGCGTCACCGCTGTTTTCCGAACTGCGCAGTATCGTGCTGAAAACGGTCGGTCTCGCGGAGCCTCTGCGCGATGCCCTGAAACCCTTGTCGTCGGCCATTCGCGCGGCCTTCGTGTACGGTTCCGTGGCCAAGGCGACCGACCAAGCGGCAAGCGACATCGACCTGATGATCATTAGCGACAGCCTCACTTATGGCGAAGTATTCGGGGCTCTTGAGCGAGTCACGCGCACCGTGGGTCGGAAGGTCAACCCCACGGTGTACACGGCCGCCGAGTTCTCAAAGCGCGCCCGGACAGAAAACGCGTTCGTGACGCGGGTGCTCGAGCAGCCGAAACTCTGGGTGATTGGATCGGAAGATGACCTCCCCGTCGCCGCTTGAGCGCCTCGCAGGTCCGGGCAACGTCCTCGCAAAGGAACCTCCCGACGCGAAGGAGTTTGCAGGTCTCGTCCGTTCGGGTCTGGCGCGGCTGAAGGACGCGGAGAACGAGGCGAACTCGCTGGACAGCAGGTTCGATCTCGCCTACAGCGCCGCTCACGCACTCTGCCTGGCGGCGCTTCGGCACCGCGGGTTCCGGCCATCGAAGCGGTACATCGTGTTTCAGGTACTGCCGGACACGCTCGGCCTCGGGCCGGAGGTCTGGCGAGTCCTGTCGAAGTGCCACGACATGCGGAATCGGACCGAGTACGAAGGCGCGCTCGACGTGGATGACCGGCTGGTCTCGGACCTGATCAGCGCCTGTCGCAAGGTCGCAGACGAAGGTCAGAAGTCTGCCGCCTATTCCAGAATAGCCAAAGCAATCTCAATCATGGCAAAGCGCAACGCGGGAACCCAAGAAAGCCAAACAAGCGACTGACGGCCAGAACGGCGGCATCGTCTCGCTCAACCTGTATCCGCAACCCGCTGGTTAACGGCGGCCGGCGTCAAGTCAGCGCCAGCTTCAGTCGCTCCCGCGTGATCGGCAGCCGGATGACCCGCGCGCCCGTCGCGTCGAACACCGCGTTGGCGATCGCCGCCGCCCATGGGCACGATCGCCGGCTCGCCGCCTCCCTGCGGCGTCGAGCGTCGTCGTTCTTCACGAGCACCGTCTCGATCCGCGGGCAGCCACGAGAAGCGCGGCAGCTCGTAGGTGTCGAAGTTCTCGTCGAGGATCTGCCCGCCGCTGGAAGCGCAGCTCCTCGCGTGAGCACGTAGCCGAGGCCCATCGTGATGCAGCCCTCGACCTGCATCGTCGCGCCCGTCGGGGTTGACGACGACGCCCATGTCCTGCGCGCAGACGACGCGCTCGACCTTCACCGCCCCGCGCTCGCGGTCGACCTTCACCTCGGCCATCAGGGCGACGTAGGTCCCGGCGTCGATGCCGCAGGCGACGCCGCAGCCGCGTCCGCTCGGCGCCGGCGCCGGCTTCCAGCCGAACTTGCCTGCGGCCGCCTCCTGCAGCACGCGCCGCATGCGCTCGTCGCTCGATGTTGCGCAGCCGGAACTCGAGCGGGTCGATGCCCGCCGCCGCGGCCATGACGTCGATGTGCGACTCGCGCGCGAAGACGTTCATGTTCGCGCCGGGCGCGCGCCAGGGGCCGACGCCGAAGCGGTGCGCGCTCGACGCCGGCGCCCCTCCAGCCGCCGAAGACCCGCATGCGGACGTTCGGGACGTCGTAGAAGAGCTCCGCGCCGCGGTCGCCGGCGAAGTAGACGTCGTAGTCCCAGAGCGTGATCTTGCCCGCCGCGTCGACGGCCGAGGCGATCTTCACGATCGCAGGCCGGATCGAAGGTGTCGTAGAAGAACTCCTCGGCGCGGGTCCAGGCCACCTGCACCGGCTTGCCCGGTGATCTTCGCGAGCCGCGCCGCCTCCTCGGCCTGGCGGCCGGCGCTCTTGCCGCCGAAGCCGCCGCCGACGTAGGGCGTGATCACGCGGACGCTCTTCGGGTCGAGCCCGAGCACCTGCGCGAGCCGGTCGCGCGGTCGGGAACGGCGTCTGGGTCGAGGCCCAGACCGTGGCCTTGCCGTCCTCGAACGTCGGCGAGCGCCGCGTGGGGCTCCATCGGCGCGTGGGCGACGTAGCCCTTGTGGTAGGTGCTGCTCGAAGCGGCGCGCCGCCGCGGCGCGGGCCGCGGCCACGTCTCCCTCGGTCTCCTTCACCTCCGGCGCCGGCGCCTTGGCCAGGAGCTCGTCGAAGATGCCGTCCTGGTCGGCGCCCGGCGGCGGCGTCGTCCACTCGGCCTTGACGCGCGCCGAGGGCCGCCTCGGCCGCCTCGGGATCGGCGTGCAGCACGGCGACCAGGCCGTCCTGGTTGACGACCGTGACGCCGGCCGCCTTCGCGGCCGTCGGACGTGTCGACCTTGACGAGCGTCGCGCCGTGGGCGGGCGGACGCAGGATCCTGCGCGTAGCAGCATGCCGGGCAGGCGGATGTCGGCCGGCGTACTTCGCGGCGCCCGGTGACCTTGTCCGCGCCGTCGAGGCGCTGCGGCGAGCGGCCCATCACCGTGAACTCGCGAGACCGAGCGCAGCACCGCCTTCTCGTCCAGCGTGCGCGCGATCGCCTGGCCCTTGCGCGAGCTCGCCGTAGCTCACCTTGCGCGCTCGGCTCGCCCTTCACCGAGACGACGCCGTTCTCGACGACGAGCCGGTCCTTCGGCACGCCGAGCTGCTCCGAGGCGAGCTGCAGCAGGACCGGCCGCGCCTCGGCCGCCGCCGCGCGCAGCGCGGGCCCGAACATGCGCGTGGTCAGCGAGCCGAACGTCCCCATGTCCCAGGGGCAGCGGTCGGTGTCGCCCATGACCATGTCGATCGACTCGAGGGCGACGCCCAGCTCCTCGGCGGCCATCTGGGCCAGCGAGGTCATGACGCCCTGGCCCATCTCGATCTTCCCGGAGAAGACGGTGACGCGGCCGTCCTCGCCGATCCGGAGGTAGGCGTTGAAGTCGGTCGGGATAGCCGCGGCGCCGCTGCTGCGCGACGAGCGCCTCGGGGCCGAGGCTGACGACGACGACGATGCCGCCGCCGAGGAGCTTCGAGGAACGAGCGGCGGTCGAGCTCGAGGGCGGCGCTCATGGCCGGCCTCCTGCCGTCGCGCGACGCGGCTTCGATGGCCGCGAGGATCCGCTGGTGGGCGCCGCAGCGGCAGAGGTTGTCCTCCATCGCCGTCGACGATCGCCTCGCGCGAGGGCTGCGGGTGCTGCGAGGAGCAGCGCGTAGGCGTTCATGATCATCCCCGGCGTGCAGTAGCCGCACTGGAAGCCGCCGTGCTCGACGAACGCCTGCTGGAGCGGGTGCAGCTCGCCGCCGCGGGCCAGCCCCTCGATCGTCGTGACGTCCTTGCCCTGCGACGTCCTTGAGCGAGGCCTGGCAGGAGCGCACGGCCTTGCCGTCGACGACCACCGTGCAGGACCCGCAGAGCCCGGCGCCGCAGCCGTACTTCGTGCCGGTGAGCCCGAGGTCGGTGCGCAGCACCCAGAGCAGCGTGCGGTCGTCGTCGGTGTCGAGGGAGACCGGCCGGCCGTTGACGCGGAAGCGGATGGGCTCTCTTCATGGCAAGGCAACGTACGCCCGCGGCGCGTCCGCCGTCAAGAGCTGCGCCACGACGTCTTCTCGGATCGATCGACAAGTCGTGCTACGCTGGCGCATGGCGTCCCACGGTCCGCGTCTCACCCAAGTTTCAGGTCGTGATTCCGAAGGAAGTCCGTGAGTCTCTGGGGCTCAGGGCGGGCCGGGCTGGTCGTGTTTCGTCACCAGGGCCGGATCGCAGATGGTCCCAGCGGAGCCTATCCAGAAGCTCCGGGGCTTCGCTCGCGGCATCGAGACTGACGTTCCGAGGGACAGGATCGCGTGTGAACGTCGTTCGACTCGAGCGCCTGGCTCGAGTACTTCGCCGACGGCCCTAACGCGCGCTTCTTCGCAACGGCGATCGTCGACGAGAAGAACCTGGCTGTGCCCACGATCTGCATCGCCGAGGTGTTCCGCCGCATGCTCCAACAGATCGGGCTCGATGCCGCAATGCGGGCCACCGCAGCCATGCAGAGGCAAGGAGCTGTCATCGAGTTGGATGCGGCGGTCGCATGCGACGCGGGTCGACTCGGCGTTGAGCTCGGGCTGCCGATGGCCGACAGCATCGTCTACGGCACCGCGCGTGCCCTCGGCGCCTTGGTCTGGACGCAAGATGCGGATTTCGAAAAGCTCCCTCACGTTCGCTATCGCGCCAAGAAGAAGTAGCTCGTCGATCCCGGCCGGCACTTCGTAGCGCACGGCTTCGCATTACTGCTTCGCTCCGGGTAGCCGTAAACTGCGGCGCGGCTCGACCCGACCCGCCTGCTCCGCGAGGAGTGATCACGGGGCAGGGCGGCGCCGAAGAACGCGGCGTCCAGCCGCTTGGGCGCCACAGGTGGGAAGGCGCTGGGGCCCGAGCCATCCGCTGCGGCGGCGCGGCGGCCCGTGTCATCATTGACGGTTCATGGACGCGATCTACCGCAGCGCGGTGAACCGCGACGTGGCGCCCGCGGCGCCGGGCGAGTTCCCGCCGCTTCGCGATCGGGCCGCTCCAGGTCTGGCCGCCGGTCGTGCTGGCGCCGATGGCGGGCGTCACGAACCCGCCGTTCCGCACCCTGTGCCGGCGCTTCGGCGCCGGGCTCTACGTGAGCGAGATGATCACGGCGCGCGCGCTCGTCGAGGGCAACCGCAAGACGCTGCTGCTCGCCGAGCTTCGCGCCCGGACGAGACGCCCCGCAGCCTCCAGCTCTACGGCGTCGATCCCGCACTACGTCGGCGAGGCCGTGCGGCTGCTCGTCGGCGAGGGCAGCGTCGACCACATCGACATGAACTTCGGCTGCCCGGTGCGCAAGGTCACGCGCAAGGGCGGCGGCGCGGCGATCCCGCTCAAGCCGCGCCTGCTGCGCAACATCGTGCGCGCCGCGGTGGCGGCGGCGGGCGCGGTGCCGGTGACGATCAAGTTCCGCATGGGCATCGACGACGACCACCTCACCTACCTCGACGCGGGCCGCATCGGCCGAGGACGAGGGCTGCGCCGCCGTGGCGCTGCACGCCCGCACCGCGGCGCAGCTCTACGACGGCGCAGGCCGACTGGGACGCGATCGCGCGGCTGAAGCAGGCGGTCACGCACGATCCCGGTGCTCGGCAACGGCGACATCTGGGAGGCCGAGGACGCGCTGCGCATGATGCGCAGCACCGGCTGCGACGGCGTGGTCGTCGGCCGCGGCTGCCTCGGCCGGCCCTGGCTGTTCCGCGACCTGGCCGACGTCTTCGCCGGACGCGAGCCCGCAGAACCCGCCGGACCTCGGCGGCATCGTCGACGTGATGCTCGAGCACGCGCGGCTGCTGGCGGCGTGGCTGGGCGAGGAGACCGCGATGCGGGCCTTTCGCAAGCACAGTACCTGGTACACCAAGGGCTTTCGCGGCGGCGCCCCGCTGCGCGAGCGGCTGATGCGCGTGAAGAGCCTCGCGGAGCTCGAGGCGATCCTCGCCGAGGTCGACCGCTGCGCTGCCCTTCCCGCCCGAGGCGATGCGCGTGCCGCGCGGCAAGGCGGGCGGCACCCAGAAGGTGGCGCTGCCCGAGGGCTACCTCGACAGCCCTCGACGACGCCACGCCGCCCTCGCCCCTGGCCGAAGCCGCTGACTCTGGCGGCTAGCAACAGAAGCCGTGGGCAGCGAGGGCCGAATTCACTTCGGCCCGAGCGACCTGGGGGGGAGCCCGAAGGGCGCGGGGGGGTGCTTACGTGCCCGCCCCCGATTCTCGATGGGTTTCGTGTAAAACCTCCGGATCACTTCGAGCGCCGGTTTGCCTTGAGGCGTGAAGTCTGAGGCGTGCCGGTCGGGCGGCGCCGCGGGTGCGCCCAGCAGCGGATGCCATTTCCAGACGAACGTCCCCCCGAACCACGGCTTGTCCCAGACGCTGTCGAACATGGCCTGAAACGCATCGCGCTGCAGGGCCAGGTCCACGGCGCCCCGGTTCGACCATTGCCACGGCTGGGCAAGGCCGCCGGCCTGGCTCTTGTAGCCGACCTCGGTGAAGACGATGGGCTTGCCGGTGCGCTTCGCGAGCGCCTCGAGTCGCTTGACGATCGGATCCCAGGCGGCGTGGATTTGGGCGAGCGGCGCTCCGTCCAAAGTGGGCAGCGGGAAGTACGCCTGCACGCCCACGAAGTCGAGGGCGTCCCAGAATGCGACCGTGTCGGCTTCCTGCCAGTTGGCGCAGTACGTGAGCGGCCCGTGGTAGACCTCGCGAACGCGGGCGATGACGCGCCGCCAGTCCTGTTCGCGGAGTGAGACCTTCGGCAGCTCCGTGCCGACGGCGAAGGCCTCCATCTTCTCGCGCTCAGCGAGCGTCGCATAGTGGACGATGAAGCTCTCGTAGGAGGCGAACCACCGCCGCCAGTCGTCCTCGCTCTTCATCTCGAGGCCGCCGACCCACTCTCCACCCCGGACCCAGAGATGCGGCTTCAGGAGCGTCTTGATGCCGCGGGCGCGCGCCAGGCGAGCGGTCTCGGCCAGGCCCTCGTCGCTCTCGCCCCAGAACGCGCGGTGCCCGCTGGCCAGGATCACTTCGGGCGCCTCCAGAGCGGGCGAGAAACCAAACGGCGTCTGCGAAATCCAGTCGGCGCCGGCCGCCGCGAGCGGGGCCACCGCGGCCGCATCGACGCGCGGCCCGCCCTCCCAGCAGAAGCCACGCATGCGAGCACTTGGCGCTCCGCCCGAGACGGGAAACAAGGCGCAGAGCAACACAACGGCGAGGCCGCGCAGGGCGGCCTACTTCCCTTGTTCTTGATCATGGCCTTGATCGTGCTCTGGGCGCGCTGCTCGTGAAAGTCCTTCAGCACCTTGCGGACCTGCGGGTGGGTCTTCGTGATCGCGTCGAGGTTGGCCTTGTTCAGCTCGAGGACCTCGCAGTACTCGCCCGCGACGAGCGTCGCGGTGCGGGGCTTGCCGGTGAGCACCGAGATCTCGCCGAAGAAGTCACCTTCCTTCAGGGTGTGGACCTTCATGTAGTGGCCCTTCGGGTTCCGGACGTAGCACTTGACGCTGCCGGTGCTGAGGATGAAGAGGCTGTCGCCCGGCGCGCCCTCGGCCACCAGGATGTCGCCGGGCTCGAAGGTCAGCAGCTCGAGGCCGTGAATGACCGCGGCCAGATCCGTCTCGGAGAAGCCGGCGAAGAGCGGCGTCGAGAGCATCGCGTCGGCCTGCGGCTGGTTCCTCCTCGCCCGCGGCCACGAAGGCCATGTCCTCGTCGATCTCGGGCTCGACGCGACGGGCAGCTCGGAATCGCTTCCAGCACGGGCTCCGGTTCCGGCAAGGCCTCGAGCACCGGCTCGGGCTCCGGCGCCAGCTCGCGGGCGTCGCCTCGAGGCCCAGGGCCGGCGGGCTCCGCGGGCGGCGCCTCGAAGCCCAGCGTCCTCGGGCGCCGGCGCTTCCGCGCCGGCCATCGGGTCCGACGACGGGTCGAACTCCTCGAGCCCCAGCTCGAAGGCCGGCGCGGCCGCCACGGGACGCGAGGCCGAGGGCGACTGCTTGGTCTTTTCCTTGAGCAGGTGCGCGAGCCGCTCCTCGACGTCGCGCCGACCCGGCTCGATCTTCTCGATGCGCTTCAGGATCGCGATGGCCTTGGCCGCGAAGCCGTCTTGGCATGCTCGTCCGCGAGGCCCATCAGGATCGGCCCGGCTTCCTTGCCGCGATTTGCCGAGACGAGCACGTCGGCGAGTTGCAGGCGGAGCCGGTGGTCCCTCGGCCGCGTCTTGAGCTGCGCCTTCAGGAGGTCGACGGCCTTCGAGTAGTTCTTCTTGTTGATGAAATCCTGAACCGACTCGGACATCGGCGCTCCTTGACGCGCGGGCTTGAGGGAATCAGAGTTATAACATGGCGCAGCGTGCAGATCCTCGTGGTCCAGAAGTCGGAAGTGCCCAGGCTCCTGCCGATGCGGGAGTGCATGGATGTCATGGCCGCAGCGCTCCAGGGCCTGGCGCGCGGCGAGGCCATCCTGCCGCTGCGGCAGGTGCTCTTGCTGCCGGGCGGGCAAGGCGCTTTCGCCACGATGCCGGCGGTGCTCACAGGGAACGGGGCGATCGGTCTCAAGGCGATCACGGTCTTTCCCGGCAACCACGGCACCGAGCTCGACTCGCACCAGGGCGCGGTGCTGCTCTTCGAGGCCGAGCGCGGGCGGCTGCTGGCCGTGATGGACGCGAGCTCGATCACGGCGATCCGGACCGCGGCCGTGTCGGGCGTGGCGACGCGGGCTCTCGCCCGGGAGGATGCCGGCGACCTCGCGATCCTGGGCACCGGCGTTCAAGCGCTCACCCACCTCGAGGCCATGGCCGAGGCGCGGCGCTTGCGGCGGGTGCGCGTGTGGAGCCGCGATCCGGCGCGCGTGGCGCGTTTCGCCGAGCACGCTTCGGAGCGGTTCGGGATTCGGGTGGAGGCGGCCGGGAGCGCGCGGGAGGCCGTGCTCGGCGCGGACCTCGTCTGCACCGTGACCGCCTCTCGCGAGAGCCCGTGCTGCGCGGCGATTGGCTGGCGCGCGGGCGCGCACGTCAACGCGGTCGGCGCGAGCCTCCCCACTGCTCGCGAACTCGACACGCCGGCGATCGTCGCGGCGCGGCTCTTCGTCGACCGGCGTGAGTCGGCGCTCCACGAAGCCGGCGACTTCCTGATCCCAAAGGCCGAAGGGGCGATCACCGACGCTCACATCCAGGCGGAGCTGGGCGAGGTGCTCACGGGCGTTCACCCGGGGCGACGCGCGCCGGACGAGATCACGGTCTTCAAGTCGCTCGGACTTGCGGTCGAGGACGTCGCCGCGGCCCACCGGATTCACGAGAACGCGCTCCAGCTCCGGCGCCGGGACCTGGATCGATTTCTGACCGGCCGGCTAACTTGACTATTTCGTATAGATTCCGATAGGATTGAATGGCGATGCGGAACCGGGAGAAGCGATGAGCTCCGAAGTCACTTCAGCCCAAGAACTTGCGAACAAGGAATACGCGGCGGGCTTCGTCACCGACATCGAGTCGGAAACGATCGCCCCGGGGCTCAGCGAAGACGTCGTTCGGCTCATCTCGAAGAAGAAGAACGAACCGGAGTTCCTGCTCGAGTGGCGCCTCAAGGCCTACCGCCACTGGCTCACGATGACGGAGCCGAAGTGGCCGAACGTCCACTACCCGCCGATCGACTACCAGTCGATCGTCTACTACTCGGCGCCGAAGCAGAAGAAGGACGGCTCCGAAGAGCCTCGAGGAGGTGGATCCCGAAGCTGCTCGAGACGTACGAGAAGCTCGGCATCCCGCTCCGCGAACGTGCCAAGCTCGCCGGCGTCGCGGTCGATGCCGTCTTCGACTCCGTGTCGGTGGCGACCACCTTCAAGGGCAAGCTCGAAGAGGTCGGCGTGATCTTCTGCTCCTTCTCAGAGGCCGTGCAGAAGCATCCGGATCTGGTGCGCAAGTACCTGGGCTCGGTCGTTCCGGTGACCGACAACTACTTCGCGGCGCTCAACTCCGCGGTCTTCTCCGACGGCTCGTTCTGCTACATCCCGAAGGGCGTGCGCTGCCCGATGGAGCTGTCGACCTACTTCCGGATCAACTCCGCCAACACCGGCCAGTTCGAGCGGACGCTGATCATCGCCGAGGAGGGCTCGACCGTGAGCTACCTCGAAGGCTGCACCGCGCCGATCCGCGACGAGAACCAGCTCCACGCCGCGGTGGTCGAGCTGGTGGCCCACGACAACGCGCAGATCAAGTACTCGACGGTGCAGAACTGGTATCCGGGCGACAAGGACGGCAAGGGCGGGATCTACAACTTCGTGACCAAGCGCGGCAAGTGCCTCGGCGTCAACTCCAAGATCTCCTGGACCCAGGTCGAGACGGGCTCGGCGATCACCTGGAAGTACCCGAGTTGCCTGTTGGTGGGTGACAACTCCGTCGGCGAGTTCTACTCGGTCGCCGGCGATCGGCCCGAGCAGTGGGCGCAGGCCCAGAACAACCTCGCCATCGCCTATCTGGGCCGCATGCGGGGAGACGTCGCCGACAATCAGGAGAAGGCCATCGCGTGTCTGCAGGCGGCTCTCACCGTGTTCACGCGCGATGCGACGCCGCAGCTATGGGCCCAAGCTCAGCACAACCTGGGAAAGACGTATGCCGACCGCGTTCGCGGAGAGCGGGCCAGCAACCGGCAGAAGGCGGTCGCGAGCTTCAAGGCAGGCTCTCACCGTGTTTACCCGCGATGCCGCACCGCTCGATCATTTGCGCACGTCGCGGCTGCTCGGCCGCGTGCTCATGGAATCCGGCGAATGGACGCTCGTTGCGCCCATCCACGCCAGCGCGCGCGAAGCGTTCCTGCTGCTGTTCGGCCAGGGGGTTTCGGAAGCGGAGGCGCGGGCGCTCATCGCCGACGCCGGGCCGCTGTTTGCCGAGTCTGCCTACGCCGCTCTGCAGCGGGGCGAGACGGAAAAGGCGTTTGAGCTCGCCAACGAAGGGCGCGCGCGGCTGCTCGCCGTCGCGCTGAAACTGCAGACGATCGATCTTCCCGCCGATCAACGCCGCCGGCTCGACGATCTGCGAGAGGCGATACGCGCCAGTCAAGAGGCGGCCGATGCGGCGCAAGGAACCGAGCGCGTGGCGGCCATCGACAAAGCTGATCGGCCTTCGCCGCGAGCTGTTTGCCCTCGTTGACCGCGGCGGCAAAGGCGGGGGACGGACGCTCCCGCGCTTGCCGAGGCGCGCCGCATCGCCGCTGCCGGCGGCACGGTCGTCATGCCGGTGGTAACCGATTTCGGTGGCAGGCTCCTGATCGTCGGCCCCGACCAAAGCCGGCAACGGACTCACGGTCCTCGACGTGCCGGCGCTCAACACGAAGCAGCCTCGCCGAGCTGCTCGTCGGGCCCAAGGACGCGCCAAACACCGGCTGGATCGGCGCCTATTTCGTCAACTACCTGGAGGGGCCCGACGCCGAACGGCGCTGGCCGGAATGGATCGCCGGCATCGACCGCATCGGACCTGAGCTTTGGCGCCTTTTCGGCGGCAAGCTCGATGCAGCTCTCAAGGAACGCGGGGTCAAGCGCGGCACGCGGCTCGTGTGGCTGCCGTCGGGCTGGCTCGGCATCCTGCCACTTGGCCTCGCGCAGGATCCGGCCAGCAAACGCCGGTTCGCCGACGACTACACAGATCGTCTATGCGCCAAGCCTCGAAGCGCTCACTGCGGGAGATGATCTCGTCGCCAGCTCCAAGCGGGCGACGCTTGCCGCCGTCGTCAACCCGACCGGCGACCTGCCCGGCACCGAGAAAGAGGTCGCGTTTGTCGCCTCCCACTTCGCCAGTGCCGACCGCACCGTCCTCGAGGGGGCGGCGGCGACCCCCGACGGCGTCCTTGCCGGCCTCAAGGGCAAGACCTACTGGCATTTCGCAACGCATGGCGGCTTCTCGTGGACGGACGCGCGCCAGTCGGCTCTCCTGATGCACGACGCGGTGCCGCTGAGCGTGGGAAGCCTGCTCGAAGCCGAGGGCCTGGGCCGCCCGCGGCTCGTCGTGCTCTCCGCCTGCGAAACGGGTCTCTACGACATCACCAACAGCCCCGACGAGTTCATCGGTTTGCCCGCCACCTTCACGGCGCTTGGCGCCGCCGGCGTGCTCGGCACACTTTGGCCGGTGTCGGACGCGGCCACCGCATTGCTGATGGCGAAATTCTACGATCTGCACCTGGAGGCCGGCCTAGATCCGCCTGCGGCGCTTGAACCGGGCGCAGGCGTGGCTGCGCGAGGCGACGGACGAGGATCTCAACGGGTACGCCAATGTCGCCGCGGCGCACGGAAAACTGCAAGGCGCCCAGCTCGCATCCATTGCGCAAGAACTCAGGTCGGCGTCGGTCACACGTGCACGCCGCACCGCCCAGGAACTGGCGACAGGAAGCAATCAAAACAGCTACGTGCCCACCGCGCAGCCTACGGCCCGACGTCCCTACGCTCACCCCTACTACTGGAGCAATACGTGTTTTTACTGGTTCAGGTATTGCTCGGAAATTGTTGCGCGGCGCAGTTGGTCTGGGTCAGGACAGCCAGATACAAGGTGCTCATACAAAACGCAGACCATGCATGGTCATCCCTCCTCGATTTTCTTGCCGCTGTCGTATGCGGAGCTAGAGCGCCGCGCGCGCAGACGCGCCGTTCTGCTGCGCCAAGATGTACTTCACCGCCTCGGAGCGCGTCTCCGATCCAGATGTCGTCCGCCTGCTTCGCGACGTCGATCATTCGCTGGAACACCGACATGCCCACCGGGCGGCCGAATACATGGGAATGGATGGTCGGATCGATCCGGGAGGCGCCCTGTTCATATTTGCGCGCGTAATCGAGCCAGTCCTGGAAAATCTCCAGCATGACCCGCGGAGGGTTGCCGTGGCGCATATAGAGCGGCAGGTCGTTGCATTCCATGTTGCCCTAAAACGAGACCACCGTGCCCGCCTTGAAATGCACGAAGTACGGCAGGTCGTCGTTCAAGAGAATCACCGTGCCACTCGAACCCCTCCTCCGCCAGCAGCCGACCGGTCGCGGGCTCGGGGTGCCACGCGGACTGATCCATCCGGTCGGGCGCTTGCCGGTTGCACGCGCAATCAGATCGACCGTGCGCCGGATATTGGCCCGCTCCTCGTCCTCGTTGAGATAGATCGGGATCACGTCCATGGCGTAGGAATGGGCCACGATGTCGTGTCCCGCTTCCGATATCCGGCGAACAATCTCGGCATGGCGCTCCGCCATGATCCCCGAGACGATCATGGTCGCCTTGACGTTCTCGCGTGCCAGCGTATCAAGCACGCGGAAGATCCCACGCCGGTGGCCATACTCTGCAAAGCCGATGGCGTTGCAGTGCGGGAACGCCGGGTTTGAGCGGATTTCCCATCGGGCCAACGCCGGGCCAATGACCGTCCGACCAGCCTTCGAATGCGCAACGAAAGAACACCGCCAATCGCTTGCCGCCCGGCCAGCGGAGATCGGCCGGCAGGGCGGTCTCCGTCGCGCCGGCGTGAACGCTGAGCTCATTCATCTGACCATCCTGTTTTGTGGAGCACCGACGTGTAACGAACTCTGACATTTTATCTTAGATAGGCAACGTGGCGCCGGCCAGGTTCGTTCGACCTAAGCGCTTCAAGCGCTTGAAGCGCTGTCGCCCGGCGCCGGACGAGAAGGCTGTGGCGCAGGAGCCAGGAACCAAGCCGGCAAGCGAGTTTGTCGGCTTCCGAGAGGACTTGATGAGGGTGAACCGGTTGCAAGCCATTGTCGTTCTGCTGATGCTCGCGCTTGCTTGCCTGCGCGCCCATGCGCAACCGGCAACGCCGGTCGATCCGCCGCTGCCCGATCAGGAGCTGGTGATCGGAACCAGGGAAGTACCCCCGTTCGTGATGAAGCGGAAGGACGGGAGCTGGCGCCGCATCAGCATCGCTCTCTGGCACCGCATCGCCGAGCGCCTGCATGTGCGCTACCGGTTCGCGGAACAAAAGACAAATCGAGGGAATCCTCGATGGGGTCGTCAAGGGCACGTTCGATGCCGGGATCGCCGCGATCACCATCACGGCGCAGCGCGAGCGGGCCGTGGATTTCACCCTGCCCTACTACACCGCGGCGTTGGCCGCGCGGTACCGACCGGCGAACCGCGCTGGCGTGCCATCTTCCGTACCCTCTTTTCGCTTGGCTTTCTGCAGGCGGTAGCGATGCTGCTCCGGCCTCGCAATGTGCATCATAAATCTGGTATACTTGGCTGCTGGAAAGGCGCAAGACCGAACATTTCAGCGGCGGTGCGCGAGGCCTGGGCACCGGCGTCTGGTGGTCAGCGACCGCGATGACGCAGGCCGGCGCGGGCCAACAGGCGCCGGCGACGCTGCCGGGCCGTCTCGTCGCGATCGGCTGGATGATCGCTTCGGTGATCGCAGTGGCGGTGTTCACGGCCGGTGTGACCTCGGCTTTGACCCAGCGTGAGATGCAGGGGATCGTGCACGACACCAATGACCTGCGGCACGTCCGCGTCGGCGCGGTGGCGAATTCCCCGACGGTCACCTACCTCGACCGCGAGCGCATTTCACATCAGACGTTTCCCACCGCGGTCGACGGCCTGAAGGCGTTGGAAGCCAACGATCTCGACGCATTCGTCTACGACAAGCCGTTGCTGACCTGGCTCGTGGTGCAGGACTTCTCCTCGAAGCTGCGCGTGCTGGAGATCGTCCTGGAGCGCGGCGGCCGTACGCCATCGCCTTGCCCAAGCTCAGCACGCCTTTACACCGAGTGATCAACGGCGCGCTGCTGGAGGAGACCGAGACCGATTGGTGGGACCAGACGATCTTCCAGTATCTGGGCAAGAAGCATCCGGATTAGACCGCGGCCAGAACGCAATCATCGAAGTCTCTCCACAATCCTCGACGCGGTCTCACGGCGGCGGGCAGTCGCCGCCGGCGGCGGCCCAGGCCCGCACCAGCGCGCCGAACTCCGCCTGCCCTGCCCGGCGCGGGTGCGCGGCCGGCACCGGGCGACCACGCCCAGCCGACGAGCGAGTCCTCGGCCATATGCCGGACGAGGGCCGCCATGTCGCGGCCGCCGTTGCGCGCGCGATCCTTGATCTGCTCGCAGATCTGCGGCAGCGAGCGCCCCTGCCATCCCATCGACAGCGGCGCGAGATGCCAATCCGTGTGTCCCGGCACACCGGCAATGTCGTAATTGGCGGCGTGATGGCAGGTGGCACACGTGACCCCCGGCCCCACGTGCCCATCGGCGCAGCGCGCCACCAGCAGCAGGTGCGGCAGCATGTGCTCGGTCTGGGTCGGGCTATCACCAACAGGATAACAGTACATACAGCGCCAATATGTCATCGCCTTGGCCGCCTCCCAGAGCAGCCGAATCACACCACATACGTTCGTCCACGATCGCAGCAAAGGCGGACACAGACCATAGCACGATCACGGCAGCCGCAGGGGCGACACCTCTTACCTTTTCGTCTCCTCAATTCCACAACGCCACCTGCAGCAATTTGACCCCCCCCCCCCCTCGTCAGCACCTTTTTTTTTTTTTTTTTTTTTTTGCTTCGCTCAGCATATTGCTCGTCGCACTACATCGTCTCCACGCGGAGAATGCCGACTACTAGGCCTCCCAATCGGCAGATCTCAAACCGGTACGTCAAAACCGAACGCCGGTGAAGGGGATCACGCTCGATGCCGTCCAGGTGGGTTCGGCGCGGCAACCGGTCTCTTGCAGAGCTGATGAAGCAGCCTGCAGGTCGTTGAGCAATTGCTCGAATCCGGGTTTGCCTTCTGGCGGATGAGGCCTTCGAGGGGGCCGCCTCGGTCGTCTGGAGGTTGGCGGGGTGCCCGTCTCGTTGGGGTCTTGCTGGATGTAGTTACAGTTCATAGCAATTCCGGTGCATCATCTCTGCGCAACTTGTGCCGATCGGTGCGCACGCCGAGGACGGTCGGGGTTGAGGGAAAAGAGCGTTCCCAGAAGTACTCGTAAAGGAATGCTTGGCGCAGGGCACGGATTCGCCGCGCAGGCGATTTCGGAGCGGGCCTGTCGCGAAATCCGGAACAGACGCTCCGGCAGCTTCGAGGATCGTCAGAGCGACGTCGAGGTTGGTGATCATTTCCTTGCGGCGCTGCGCCTGTTTCGACCACTCCGGACAATGCGCGATGAGCGGCACGCGGATCGAGGGTTCGTACATGGTGCGCTTGTAGATGAGGCCGTGCTCGCCGAATCGGAATCCGTTGTCGGAGGTATAGAGTATCAACGTGGAATCCAAGAGCCCGCGGGCGCGCAGCGCCTCGACGACACGCCCGACACTGTCGTCCACCGCGCGCATGGTCTCGGCGGCGGTCGGGCGAACGTGTAGAAGTCCGTCGTCTTGTTGTACATGCCTTCGACGCCGTGCCAGCTATTGCGCTGCGCGCGCACCCAGCCCGGCTTGCCGCAATAGTCCCCTCCGTATCGGCCATCGAATCCGGATGCGGATACTTGGCGTTCGCGTAGCATCCCTTGTGTCTCTCCGCGGCAACGAACTCCCCGTGGACCGCCTTGTGGGAGAGATAGAGAAAGAACGGCTTCTCGTGCGTCCGGCCGAGGAACTCCTCCGCGTAATCGGTCAACGAATCGGTGATGTAACCTTCGCGTTCGACGGCCTCCCCGTTCACATTGAGTGGGGATTCCTGTAGACGCCCTGTCCGCGGAACGAGACCCAAATCGTGAAAACCCGGTTGAGGTGCGTCGGTGGAGCCGCCCATGTGCCACTTGCCGATGAAGGCCGTGTTGTACCCGCTCTGCCGGAGCAATTGCGGGAACATCGTCAAATCCTGAGGCAACAGCGTGTTGTTGTCGAGGACGCCGTGCCGGTGCGCATAAGCCCCGTAAATGATGCGCGGCTCGGCGAACAGAGGTCGTCACAAACGTGTTGTCAAAGACGATGCCGTTCTGCGCCAGCGCGTCCAGATTCGGCGTCTTGAGGAATGGGTGGCCCATGAAGCCCATCGCGTCGAACCGCTGATCGTCGATCAGGATGAAGATGACATTGCGGCGGGGGCCGGTGGGCGGCACGGCTTGGGCCGCGGCGCGAAACGCTGGCGTCAACACGGCGGAACTCGGCCGCGGCGGCCCCAGTGAAGAAGTTCCGGCGGCTTGTCTTCTTGCTTCATCTGTGACTCCTTCCCGGCACGCCTTTGGCTCAATAGGTGCATTCCATCGCTGCACGGGCGAAGCGCGGAGGTTTCTCGGGCGGCGTCTCGAAGAAGTGGTCGGAGGCGGAGCAGATGTAGCCGCCGTCCGGCCGAAGCCCTCGAAGAGCCGGTGGACCTCGCGCGGATCTGCTCGGCCGTGCCGTCGGTGAGGATGTTGAACTGGTCCATGCCGCCGATCATCGCGACGCTTGCCGGCGTACTCTCGCGGACCTCTCACGGCTCGGTGATGTTGCCGCCGACGCCGGGCGGCGACGAGCGTCTCGGAGGCGTCGGTCCCGTTGGCGACGATCAAGTCCAGGATGTGCATCATGCCGCCGCAGGTGTGGTACGTCGCCATGTGCCGAGCGTCGTGGAGCGCATCGTGCATCTCGCGGTCATAGGGCAGACAGAACTCGCTGTGCAGCTTCGGCGAGATCACCGTGTCGCTGGCGGAGCCGCCGCCGGTCTCGATCAGGTCGAACTTGGCGCCCTTCAGCGACTCCTCGATGAACCGCAGCTTCTTGTCCAGCAGGATCTGCATGAGCCGATGCGACCCAGTCGGGGTTGTCGATGGCCTCGAGGATCAGATCGGCGTGTCCATCAGGCAGCAGGCGTGCTGCCAGCAGCCGGCCTGATCGCCCCAGACGAAGCCGCGCAGGATGCCCGCGTCGCCACGCGTCGTACTCGGCCGCGACGTCCGCCTTTGTCATCGATCTGCCACGGGCATGTATTTGTCGATGAGCTCGACGTCCTCGTGCCGCTTGATCAGATACTCGGTGATCCACGTCGTCGTCGGATTGCCGCCGGTCTTGTAGGTCGAGCGGCCTTCGGGCGTGGTGATGGTGTGATGCAGCACCTTGTTGAGGGGTCGTCGGATGACGACCTTGATCTCCTTCAGCCACTGGGGACTGGACGACGTACTTCTCGGCGCTCGGGAATCCAGAACTGGCCCATGGCCTCGAAGTACTGGATCGCCGCGTCCATACCCGTGCTTGAATGCGGCGAGCGCTCATACCGTCCATGTACGTGTCGAGATGGTATTGCTGCCACTGGTGGATGGTGACCGGCAAACGGTCCGGCTTCTCCCAGCAGACGCCCGCATCATTCGCTCTTTCGAGGTCATCATGGCTGGAGGCTCCTAACACGGCAACGCCGCAAGCCCTGAATTCTCGGTTCCCCCGCGGAACGCACCCCAGTGCGCCCGCGCATGGGTGCATTGTGTTGAAAAGACCTGTCCGCCTCAAAAAAAAGCGGCTTTCACCTCCTGGGATAGAGGCTCCTTAGGGTTCAGCCCCGGGGTTCCTGTTGTGCTTGGCTGGTATTGACATTCCGGCGGGAAGAAGCAATACTACGCTACGGCTATTTTGATCGGGTTGGTTTGTCCGCACAGTCTTGTGTTCATGATAGGTCATGATCGGTGCAGCGTCCTGTTGCGGGACTCGTGGCTGCGTGGAGTACAGCGGCGGGGTGCGGATTCCGGTCGTTGTGCAGTTCTGCGTTCCTGCCTGGCAGTCCGTGCTGGAAACTGGGTCGGAAGCAAACGCGGTAAGAGCGCCTGACGGGTCATGTGACGTTACCGTTCCAGCGTTGCAGGAGTGTGAGCGGGGTTTTTCTTGCTCGCCCTCGCGGAAGGGGTCAAGATGGAGTGTTGGTTCTGCGAATCCGGAGTCCTATCGAATATGTGAATACCGGGCGATGCTGTGTGAGGAGTGCGCCGTAAAATGCAAGGTGTGCGGGAAGCTGGTGTGCCGGACGCACAACCCGCGAGACGCCGCACCGCCGCCGGTTGTGTCCGAAGTGTTACGAGCGGCGCAACACCCAGTTCGAAGCCATTATCGAGGATATGCAGCACTATTCGCGTCAGGTGCATGAAGCAACGGACGGCGAAGTCGGATTCCTTTATTCGCAACTCAGCGACGTTCTGGCGCAGATCCGTGAATGGGAAGAGGCTCTGCGGCAGGCCTTCGACAGCATCGAGAAGCGGGTTGCGGAGCGCACGCGCGAGCTCCAGCAGGGAATCGTCGAACGTCAACGGGCGGAGCGGGAGCTTCAACTGGCGAAACAGGCCGCCGAGAAGGCGAGCCGGGCGAAAAGCGAATTCCTGGCGAACATCAGGCACGAGAATGGCCGCCCTGGAACAACGCATCAACAGATTGGTATTGTGAAGAGTGTACTGCAACAGTCTTGCGGCGGACCAGCGTGCAACCGTAGAGCAATGCGCAGTTGGAGCATCCCTGTTCGAGCCATCATCGGAGACGTTCTAAATTTCTCGAGAATCGAGGCGGGCCGCTTGAACATCGAGCCAGAATCCCTTCGATCTCGAGGTGGCCATGGGCGACGTCGTCGAACTCCTGTCCGCGAACGCCGAGGAAAAGGGTCTGGCGTTGATGCGTTGCGGTATGCCCCCAATGCGCCGCGCCGTCTCATCGGCGACGCGGGCCGCTTCGGCAGGTTCTCATGAATCTCATCGGCAACGCCGATCAAGTTTACGCACAAGGGGCACATCCTGGTGAACACCGGAATGCCTCGGCGTGAACCGTTCGCAGGCCATGATGCGCATTACTGTGGAAGACACCGGCATCGGCATCCCCGAGGACAAATTGCCGCAGAATCTTCTCTCAGTTCGCGCAAGGCGACGCGTCAACCTCGCGGGAGTATGGTGGAACCGGATTCAGACTGACGATCAATCAGCTCGTGCAGCTCATGGGAGGCCGTATAGGCGTCCGGAGCGTGGTGATGCAGATGCGGTCGGGGTTACGCTCGCGCTCGGCGTCAACCGGGAGGCGCCGGCCCCGCCGTCCTCCGAGTGGATCGATCTGGCCCGGGTGCGCACGCTTATCGCCGACGACAACGCGATAAGCCAGCGCGTGTTGTTCGAGCAAGTATCGAGCCTTGGCCTGCGAGGGGCGATCGTCTCGTCGGGCTATGAGGCCGTCACGGTCCTGCGCGGAGGACAAGAGGAAGGCGACCCTTTCAAGCTGACGCTTGTCACGCAGCACACCGCGATGGCGGACGGCGGAAAGCTTGTGGACGATGAATTTGGACTCCGCAATCCGCGAAACCGCGTTCGTGCTGCTGACGCCCGCGGGTCAGCGCGGCGACGCCATGCGCATGGCGGACCTGGGCTTCGCTCGTATCTGAGCGGCCCGCTGCGGCAGGTGACTTCCGCGACGCGCTCGCGTGTGTGTGGACGGCGCACTCGCGCGGTGAACGGATCGGTCATCATTCCGGCACGCGCAAACGCGGAAACGCGCGAGCCGCACAAGGCGCAGCCGTCGATCCGCGAACGGTTCATCCATGCCAAGATTCTGGTTGCCGAGGACAACCCGGTAAATCAAGAGGTCGCCATCGAGATCTTGAAGTACCTCGGCTGCAACGTGGATATCGCAGGCACCGGCGAGGAAGCGGTGGCCATGGCGCAGTTCCTATGACGTGATACTCATGGATTGCCAGATTGAAGATGGGCTTTGCCGCCGCGACGATGCCGGAAGCGTCGAAGGCAACGGGAGCGCCGCCATTATCGCCGTGACGGCTTCCGTGGCAAGGGAATGGGAGCGATGCATCGAGGCCGGCATGGACGACTACATCGCGAAACCGGTCACCCCGGACACGGTCATGGATGCCGTCCTCCGATGGTTCCGCGCGGAAGAACCGGCAGATATTTCCGAACCGGATGAGCGCGCCAGCGGCCGGGACGCCCCACACGGAGGCGGCGAGTTCGTGAAACGCGTCCCAAATTCCCGCACGGGGAAGCGCCTGAACTGCCGGTCCTTAACATGGCCAAGGTGACTGGAACGTCACGGGCGGCAATGCGAAGATATTGAAACGCATCACGACGGTTTTCCTCAATAACGTGCCGCCCGAAGTGGAAGAGCTGGATCAGGCCATCGCGGCGGGACAGCAAGAGGAAGCGCGACGGCTGGCGCACTCAATCAAGGGCGCGCCGGCGGCGCTGGGCGGGATGCGCGCAAGCGCCGTGGCCCACAAGATGGAACAGGCCGCGCACAGGACGCGGATCTGGAATCGACCAGCCGGATCGTCCAGGAAATGCGGGCGGAACTCGACCGGCTCAAGGAGGCGTTGGAGGCCACCGATTGGGACAAGGTCACATCGACGCCCATCAGGCAAATAGTATCTCTGACAATCCAACGTCTGGTCCGCGTCATCGAAGGCCGCGCCGCGGATTGCGCAGACCGCGAAGGAGAACGTGGATGACGGGTACGTGCACATTGTTGCGTTTCGCGATCCCGGTGCTCGCGATGGTCTTGTGGTCATCGACGGGGCATGCGGCTTCCATGGAGATCAAGAAGGATGACGGCGCGGTATCGGTCACACGCGACGGACCGGCCCGTGTTAAATATATCTGAGCGAGAAGGTCCCATTTTTCAAACCTTACGTTCAACAGTTCTTCTCGCCTTCGGGGTTTAACGTCTTGCGGGATGACGTTCCCGAACCACGCTCATCATCATGGCCTCATGTTTGCCCTTGCCGTGAACGGAGTGAGCTTTTGAGCCGACCCAGATTCAGGACATGAGGTCCAGAAATCCTTGGAACTTTTAACGCGATCGCAAAGGACGGGTTGCAACGCACGGGCTTCACCGGAGCGATTGCATGGGAGGACCCCAAAGGGGCGGTGCTGCTGAATGAACAGCGCACGGTGTTAGTGCTCGAAGTCGAGAAGGCGGAACCCGCCGGTATCGCTTCTGACGTGGGAATCACAGCTATCCGCGCCCTCGGGCAAGGAGTCGGTCGATCTCTGGGGTTCGCACTACTACGGCCTCGGCGCTGCGTTTTCCGCAGTCCATGGACGCAATGGCAGCTCACCAATGCGAGCGAAAAATACCCGGGAGAGGTCGTGCGCGGCGACGAGCGGAACGTGCCCGCCGCGTGGTGCGCCTATTCCGCCGCGCCCGAGGGGAAACCCGTGACGGTGGCGGCCTTCGGTCATCCGGATAACGTCAGAGGTCCGGCGACGTGGTTTACGATGGCGAATGCGTTCGCCTACATGTCCGCTACGTTGAACCTATACAAGGAACCGCTCAAGCTGACGGCGGACAAGCCCTTTGTGCTCCGGTACGCGGTGGCCGCGTGGGACGGGAAGATCGAATCGTCACAGATTGACAAGCTGTACCACATGATCACGTGGTCGAAATCGTTGGCTCGGAGGAGATGTCATGCCGGCTCAGGATTCGAATGAGAATCACGGGATAACGCGCAGGAACTTCATGCGGAACACGGCTGCCGCCGTCGCCGGCGTGGCCGCGGTTTCGGGCGTAGCCGGTCCTGGCAAATGGCAATGGCCGCTGCCTGCCGCGTTACCTGGTTCAGTTGCATGTGCTATCTGAAAGCTCTTGCCTGAGCCTTGAGCCCTAAGCCCTGCTGAGCCCTGAGCCCGTTACCGCACAGCCAGCTCTCATTGTGAAAGACTACCCCCACCTGCGCGGCCCCTCGGGATTCGGCATGCGATTAGTTGAAGGAGCATCTCAATGTCGTGACTTGGGCATCGTCTTCGGATTCGTCGCCTGGTTCTTGTCCGCTATCGGTCTGGCGGGCCTCTACACCGTCGATCAGAACGAGCGCGCGGTGAAGACGAGCTTCGGCCGCGCCGCAGCGGCTCGGCGCACGCGACCACGCTCGACGATCCGATCGCCGAGGACTCCGGCCCGAGGAGCGGGAGCGCTACGCGCTACCCGCAGGTCCGCGTGATCCCGCCCGGCGGCCCGTATTTCAAGTGGCCGTGGGAGAAGGTCCACAAGGTCTCGATCGCCACCGGACGGTGAACATGGCGTTCGACCCCGAGATGCCCAGGCCAACCACGGCGGCACGTGCTCGAGGCGGTCACCAAGGACCAGCTCAACACCGGCCTACCGGCCAGATCCGCTACCGCGTCGCCGAGCAGAACCTCTACGCCTACCTGTTCGGCGTGAAGAAGCCGATCGTCCACGTGATGGGCTACTTCGTCTCGGTCCTGCGCGAGCGCATCGCCAACTTCGAAGCGCCCGCCGCAGCGCCGGCCGCGGACGCGCGCGCGCCAGCCGCCGACGCGGCGACCGTGCATCGGCATCTCGATCAACGACCTGCGCAAGAACCTGCGCGACCTGAACGAGCACATGGACCAGGAGTGCCGCTCGTCCGCGGCGCGCTACGGCATGGTGCTCGACGCCTCGCTGATCACCGGCATCGACCCGCCGCCGGAGGTGGAGTCGGCGCTGGCGGCCATCAACACCGCGCACAACCAGGTCTCGTCGCGACATCAGCCTGGCGCAGGCCGCGCGCCGACCAGAAGATCGTGCAGTCGAGGCGCGCGGTGGAGATCGAGACGCTGCAAGGCCCAGGCCGAGGTCGAGCCGCTCGATCGCGCTGGCCGACGCAGCTGCGCGAGCTGAAGCAGCAGCGGCCCGGGCGCGCTCGCGCGCCTACCTGCGCAACGTGCGGCTGGCGCTGTTCGACAAGGCCGCAGCAGGTCTTCGTGGAGGTCGCAACATGATGAACTTCCTCATCGCCGCCGCTCGTCACGTTCTTCGCGCTGCTTCATCGTCGTGCCCGATCTTGCTCGGCATCGCGCGGCTGTTCGGCCTGTACGCCATCGTCGAGGAGCGCACGCTGCCACGTCTACGTGCTGTTCGGCAAGGTGCTCGGCGATCACTCGACGAGCCGGGCCTGCACTTCCTGCCGCTCAAGCTCGGGCTGGCGCGCGTTCATCGTCAACTGGCTCGGGCAGCTGCCACGTGCTCGACATGCGGCTCGACCAGGAATACCTGCGCAGCCAGCCGGTCAACTCCGAGGAAGGCGCGCCGATGGGCATCGGCATCTGGTACGAGATGTTCATCAGCGATCCCGGTCGCCTACCTGTTCAAGAACACCGACCCGCGCGGCTCGCTGCGCGCCAACGTCAGCAACGCCACGGTGCGCTGCCTGAGCAACATGCCGCTCGCCGACGATGCTGGAGAACCGCCACGCGATGAGCCAGACCGTGCGCGACGAAGTCTCGCCGAAGTCGCACGAGTGGGGCTACAAGCTCGGCTCGGTCTACATCCGCAAGGTCCACTTCCGCGACGTCGGCATGATCCAGCAGATCGAGGAGAAGGTGGTGAACCGGCTGCGCCAGGTGACCTCGGCCATCAAGCAGGACGGCGCGAACCAGGTGAGCATCATCACCAGCACCGCCGAGCGCGCAGGCGGCGATCGAGTTCGCCAAGGCCGCGGCCATCCGCCCGCAGATCGTCGGCGAGGCGCTCAACCGGATCAGCGAGGACCCGGAGATCGAGGCGCGCGCTGTTCGAGATCCTCGAGACCCAGAAGCTCCTCGAGGGCGAGGCGCGCGATCACGCTCGTGCCGCGCGGCAGCGATCTGCTGGCGCAGATGCTTGCAGCGTCGACCACGAGGCCGCGGCCCGACACGCCGAGCACATGAAACGCGGATCGTTTTCCCACGAGACGCGGATCACGCGGATCTGTTATTCCCACGGGACGCGGATCACGCGGATCTGCTTATTCACGGGACGCGGGTCTCGCGGACCGGCGCTCACCAGACGCGATCTCGCGGATCTTTAGCAGGGTCTTGCAGCCGGGGCGGCAACGGCAGCGGATCGTCTGGTCGCCCTCCGTCCGGTAGTCGTAGGTCAGTTCCTCACCGGCTGCGATGGAGCGCGACGCGCGAATCCAGATCGTCGTGTCCACGACCTCGAACCAGCAGTTCGGCTTGCAGGCGTGGTTGATGAACCGCGCGATGTTGCCGCCGACCGCCGCGTCCCGGCTCCACGCGCGGTTGACACGAAGACCCAGATGCACCCTTCGGCCAGGTAGCGCGCCTCGCGCGCCTCGCTCCGCTGTTCCGAAGAGCTCACCGGCGTAGTCGATGATGCGCGTGTTCTTGGTGATGGGTTCGGCGGCGAAGACGCCGAAGCCGTGCAGCTTCGACCGCCTGCGGATAATCTTGGGGAGCTTCGCTCGCTTTGGCATCCGTGTAAGCTGTACAACGGCGGATCACGATTGAACCACGATGCGCCGATGATCGATGGCCACGACGATGCTGCGGAAACAGACGAGTCAGCTCGCGTGATTCCTGGTCACCGTGGCAGACATCTTCTCTCTCGGTTTCCAGAGGCAACTCGTGAACAATCTCCTGAGCTTCAGTGAGACGGTCCTACGGAACCTCTACGCCAGACGCGCCGCGCGAATGCCAGGTCGCGCCGCGCCGCGGCCAGCGTCTGCGTCGTGCCGGACGGGATCTCGTACTCGAGGTGAATCGAGATCGGACCGCCGAACTTGGCATCGCCAGCGCCGTGCCGACAAACGCCCAGTCGACCTGCCCTTCGCCGAGCGGACAGTTCTCGATCTCCCAGCCCTTCGGCGACTTCTCCCAGACGCAGTCCTTGACCGCCATCATCTTCAGCCGCGGCGCCACCAGATGCGTCGCGGCCTTCCAGGCGCCGCCGCCGCCCTCGGCCACCGCGTGGCGCGGATCGAAGTAGTAGCCGGCCCACCGCGGCTCGAGCCGATCCATCGCCGGCGCGATGTCCCACAGCGCGGCGCCGATGTAGCCCTCGTGATTGTGGAACCCCATCTCGATGCCGCAGTCGCGCGCGAGCGCGGCCAGGCCGTTGAGCGCCTTCCCCGTTTCGGCGACCTGCGCCGCGCACGTCGGGCGAGGACGAGTACCGCCAGTAGCCCGTCTTGAAGCAGCGCACGCCGCTGCGCGCGGCCGCCTGGAGCAGCGGCCGCGCGAGCGGCACGCTCGCCGACGTCAGCTCGGTCGTGATCATCGGCACCGCCAGGCCCTGCGATCTGATGGCCTCGATCGCGCGCGGCAGGTCGTCAGCCGCACGCTCCGGCAGCACGTGCCCGCCCGGCCGCACGGTCAGGTCCACGCCGTCGAACCCGGCGTCCTTGACCGCGCGCCCGAGATCGCTCCAATCGAGCTCGGGCAGGTGCTTCGAGAACAGACAGAACAGCGCGGCGACTGGGCCGCCGGCGAACGTCGCGGTCTAGCGGCCGCCACCAGCGCGGTCTGGCCGGCGGTGTGGATCAACTCACGTCGAGTGAACATAGTGGCTCCCAGGCATCAACGCGGAACGGGTTCACGATCTCATCACGATGGACCACGATGGAACGATGAGCACGATGATCCTTAGGCTTCTGTCATCGTGACCATCGTACCATCGTGGCCATCGTGACGTAGCCCGTCGGTCGCGTCGACGTTCCTGCTCGGAATTGCGTGCCGTTCACCCCACGCGCGGCGGCACCGCCCCGAGCCCGGGCCCGGTCAGCTGGCCGGTCTGCATCATGCCGTCGCGGATGCGTGAACAGCCCGGGAACCGCGCCTCCCACGGCGCGTTGGCGCTCGGCACGAACTGGCGCGCGTTGGCCTCGATGCCGGCGTTGCCGGGCACGCGCGCGGCGATGCCGGCCGAGTGGATCAGCGACGCGCCCGGGCAGGTCAGGTCCTGCACGCACAGGAACATCCCGAACTTCTGCGCCGCCGCCGCCATCAGCATCGCCTGGCTCTGCCCCTTGCACGCCTTGAGCGCGACGCCGGTGTAGCCCATCTCGCGCGCGAGCAGCAGGCTCTCCAGGTCGGTCAGCGACTCGTCGATGACGACCGGCCGCAGCTTCGCCGCCTCGTGCATGACGTTGGCGCGATCCTTCTGCAGGTCGCGCGCGGTCGGCTGCTCGATGTAGTGGATGCGCTCGAAGCCGCGTCGGCGTCGCCTCGCGGACGCGCCGCAGGAACTCGAGCAGGTACGCGACGTTCGGGACAGCCCTCGTTGAAGTCGAGCAGAGTACTTCCAGTCGGTCACGCCGCGCGCCGGCCTGCGCGCGCGTCGACGACGCGATCGATGCGCACGACGCGCTCGACGTCGCCGTCGAGGTTGTCGCCGTTGAGCTTGATCTTGAAGCGGATCAGGCCGTCGCGCGGGATCCACTCCTCGAGCGTCTCGGGCAGGCCGTCGTCGATCCGGCGTCGCGGACGTCGGCGGCCTCGAGCGGATCGCTCGCGCCGACCGAGTGGTACAGCGGCATCGCGCGGCTGCGGCGCGGACGGGACGTAGCGATCGAGGTACTCGCCCTTGAACTCGGCGCCGAGGTCGCGCGACAGGTCGCGGCGTCATGAACGCGGGCCGTAGGTCTCGTAGCAGCTCAGGCCGAACGCCTTGCCGTAGGCGTCGTGCAGGGCGGCGTCGAAGGCGCTGGCGACGACGAGCGTGCAGAGCTTCGGGATCGGGCACCGGGCAGCGCCGCGCGCGCGCGACACGTCGCGGCGGCGCGCAGATACTCCGGCTCGAGCACGCGGAAGAGATCGATCGGATGGCCCGTCTCGTCGCACGCCGCCGTCAGCGGCTGCGAGCGTCGTCGGCCAGCGCCTTCATCGCGCCGAGCCCGGCGTCCTGCGACGCCGCGGGAAACGCCCAGGCGTTGCCGAGCGTCATCGACCCGAAGCCCCAGCGCCTTCCCGCCCGTCGCCGCGTGCGCACGCGGCAGTTGACGTTGAGGAGCGTGACGCGATCGACCGACCGGCCGCCGAACTGGTACGGCGCGCGGTAGCGGAACTCCTCGAACTCGTGGTCGACCTCGACGATGCGGATGTCGGTGGGACGCGATGCGGCGCACGGCCGGAGCAGACGCGCGGCGACAGGCGGCCAGCGTGGCCACGGGCGCCGCACACATGGCTCCCGCCGCCTTGAGTAGCGACCGTCGCGAGATAACGGCTGCGGGCTGTCGGGGCACGGCGGTCGATTATAGAATGGCGCCGATGAAATCCTGGCGGGCGGCCACCATTCTGACGATGTTGGTGTTGATGTACGGGCTGGTGTCCCGCGGAAGCGCGGTCCAGCAACCGTCCGCTGCTCCCGCAGCCAGCCCATGGGCCGAGTGGGTCGAACCTGACTTTCCGTTCTTCTCGTCGGTGCTCGACGCGGGCCGCGCCGGGCCCGGATTCCCGGCGAGGAACCTCACGCCGCGCGGGCTCGATCCTGAATCTCGGCCGCGACCACTGGGTCGGCTTCGATACCGACCTGCTGCGCGTCGCGGCGATCTGGCGCGGCAACGGCGTGACGCCGAAGGCGCTGGCGCCCGGCTCGTATCACGAGCCCGATCGCAAGACGCCGGGCGGACAATCCCCGCCCGAGCCTGACGGCACAGTCTGGCTGGCCAACGGCATCTACCCCGGATGGCAGACCGGTGCGCGCCCGTCGCTCGACGATCCGCGCGAGCCGGCGCCGAGTCCGAAGAAGTCGGCCGCGGACCGCTGCCCGACGCGCTGGGCCGCTTCACGGCCGTCCGCCTGGTCCGGCGGTGGCGTCGTGCTCGAGTACACCGTCGGCGGCGCGGACGTGCGCGAGTGGATGACCGTCGTCCGAGAGGAGCGGCCGGTCGGCGATCGTGCGGCAGCTTCGACGTCGGGCCCGTCGGCCGAGCCGCTGTGGCTGGTGCTCGGGTTCAAGGCGCAGGGACGGATCGTGTCGCTCTGCCGCGGCACGCGCGTCGCGCCGGTCTCGACGTCGACTCGCGGCGAGCGGCGCAGCCGGCGAGCCCGCGTGCGGCGCGTGAAGTCCGCACCGCACGCCGAGCCGATCGAGTTCTGCGTCGCGTTGAGCGACGGGCCCGCGCCGACGACCGTCGCGTTCGCAGGCCATTCCAGCCGCCGCGCCGCCGCCGCGCTGGCCGCAGGAAGTCACGACCACGCGTCACGCATGTCGACCGCGAAGGACGCCTACGTCGTGGACGACATCGCGCTGCCGCTCGACAATCCGTGGCGCCGCAACGTGCGCCCCGGCGACATCCAGTTCCTGAAGGACGGCACCGGCGTCGTCGTCACGCTCGACGGCGACGTGTGGATGGTCCGCGGCCTGCGCGAAGCCGGCCGGACCGTCACGCTGGAGGCGCTTCGCCTCCGGCCTGCACGAGCCGATGACGCTCGCGATCCGCGACGAGCAGATCTACGTCTTCGACCGCAACGGCATCTGGCGCCTGCGCGACACCAACGGCGACGGCGAGGCCGACGTCCACGAGCTGTTCTCGAACGCCTTCGCGCAGACCGCCGACACGCGCGAGTTCCCCAGCACGCTGCGGCTCGCGCCCGGCGGCGAGTTCGTCATCGCCAAGGGCGGCCAGGAGGCGACGACGATCGGCAAGCACAACGGCAGCGTGCTGCGCATCTCGGCCGACGGCCGCACGCGCGACGGTGCTCGGCTACGGATTCCGGCAGCCGCAACATCGGCGTCAACGTCCGCACCGGCCTCGTCACGGCGAGCGATCAGCAGGGCCACTACATCCCGAGCACGCCGCTGCACATCGTCCGCGACCGGCAGTTCTACGGCTTCCTGAGCGACAAGCTGCCGCGCGAGGTCTACCCGGCGCCGATCGCCGACCCGCTGACGTGGATTCCGCACGCGGTGAACGCGTCGGCGATGTCGCAGGTGTGGCTGTTCGGCGCGAAGATGGGCCCGCTCAACGACGCGCTCGTGCACATCGGCTTCAACAACCCCGAGCTCTTCCGCGTGCTGCTCAACAACCGCGGCGCCAAGCCGCAGGCGGCCGTCGTCAGCATCACGCGCGCGTTCGAGTTCCCGCCGCTCAACGGCTCGGTGAACCCGGCGGACGGCCAGCTCTACCTCGCGGGCTTCCAGATTCTCGGCTGGGGCACGACCGCCACAGCGCCTCGCGGGCCTCGGCCGCGTGCGCTACACCGGCGCGGCGTCGACGCTGCCGCGCGAAGTCGTGCCGATGGACAAGGGCGTGCTGCTGCGCTTCGACGTCGCGCTCGACGCGACGAAGGCCGCCGATCCGGACAACTACTCGCTCACGAGCTGGCACTACATGCGCACCTACCAGTACGGCTCGCCGCAGCTCAAGGCCGACGGCACGCCGGGCAGCGATCGGCTCGCGCCGAGCAGCGCCTATCTCTCGAAGGACGGGCGCAGCGTCTTCGTCGGCTGTGCCGGACATGAAGCCGGTGATGCAGATGCGCGTCGGCTGGTCGCTCGCGACCGCCGGCGGCGCGGTTTCCAGGACAGCGCCTACTTCACGCCCTACGAACTGCCGACGTTCGATCCGGAGGCCGAGGGCTTCGGCGACCTGACCGTCGATCTCGTCGCCGCAGGACCGAGCCGCCCGCCGCGGCCGGCGCCCGTCAGCGTCGAGGAAGGCCGCCGCGTCTACGAGCTCTACGGCTGCATCGCGTGCCATGCGAGAGAGGCAGTCGGCAGATCTCGAAGCTTGGCCCGAACTTCAAGGGCCTGTACGGCTCCGACCGCACGTTTTCGGACGGGCTCGTCAGGGTCACCGCCGACGAGGCCTACCTGCGGGAATCGATCCTGCGAGCCCGCGGCGAAGGTCGTCACCGGGTTCAATCGAACCGGCATGGGCATGCCGAGCTTCGCCGGCGTCCTGACCGAGCAGCAGATCGAGTCGGTCATCCTCTATATCAAGAGCCTCAAGTAGCGCCTACGGCCTGCCGTCGACACAGACAGCTCGCCACGGAAAACGCGGGCCGCTCCGCTGGCCACCGCGCTTCGCGCGGATGGTCGACGAGCCGAGACCGCCAGAAAGAAAGAACCCGCCACGAACCTAGCATGCGTTCTTACTTTCTGGTGGTCTCGGCTCGTCGACGCGTGGGCCCTGGGCCACGCGCCAGCGGATCAGCACACGGATTGAGATCCGTCGTCTGTGTTGTCCGTGTTGTCCGTGTTGTCCGGATTCCGTCCGTGGTGTCAATCCGCACGGAGCGCGGTAAGCGGATCGACCAGCGTCGCCCGTCGCGCCGGCAGCAGGCAGGCCGCGATTGAGACCAGCGTCAGCAGCGACGTGATCAGTGCGAACGTCACCGGATCGCTCGAGGTGACGCCGACCAGCATCCCCTCCATCAGCCGGCTCAACAACACCGCGCCAGCAAGGCCGATCGACAGCCCGACCGCGAGCTGGACGAGCCCGAGCTTGAGGACCATCCACCGCACCTGGCGCGCCTGGGCGCCGAGCGCCATGCGCAGGCCGATCTCCGATGTTCGTTGCGTGACCGAGTACGCCATCACTGCATAGAGGCCGACCGAAGAGAGCACGAGCGCGATGATGGCGAAGACTCCGAACATCACGCCAAACACGCGGAACGGCCAGCGATCCTCGTTGAGCATCTGATCGAGCGTTTGAATCGTGAACACGGGCTGGTCCTCGTCGACGGCTTGTACCGCCCGTCTCAGCGAATCGACCAGCGAAGCCGGCGGCAACTGGCTACGCACGAGCAACGACGCGCCTGCCGGCGGTTCCTGCCGGTATGGGACATACACGACCGGATTCAATTCGACCTGCCTCGTCTCACTGTGCCGAATCGTTGGAGAGATGCCGACGATCGTGCGCCATGGAGGCGTGGGCTGATTCGGCGCCGGTTCTCGCGTCACGAATCGGATCCGGCGGCCGATCGGGTCTTCGCCTGGA